>CAZGTH010000001.1:0-308038 GCA_964528455.1 uncultured Planctomycetales bacterium
GGATTCCCGCCTGCGCGGGAATGACGACAGGGAGGGGCCTGCGCGGGAATGATGGCGATGGCGCCCCATTCTCTATTCGTCACCCCCGCGCAGGCGGGGGTCCACGACGACCAACGGCGCGGTGACATTGCGCCTTTTATTCAGTGACTTAACGTCCTCCTCACTCCGTGGATTCCCGCCTGCGCGGGAATGACGACAGGGAGGGGCCTGCGCGGGAATGACGAAGGTTGGCGCCGTTTGTCTCCGTGGATTCCCGCGCATGCGCGGGAATGACGAAGGTGGCGCCCTTGCTAGATCGGCGCCCATGGGCGCAAAGGCGCTCGCCGCTTACCAGTCTTCTAGTTCGCCGACGATTTCTTCGACCAGGTCTTTCATCGTCAGCAACCCGATGCACGCGCCGTTCTCCTCGCGCACGATGGCCATCGCCTCGTGGGATTGCTGCAAACGCAGCAAGGCGGCCGGGGCCGAAAGCGTCGGCGGGATGTAAACCGCCGGCTTGAGAAACTCGAGCACATCCCTGCCGCTGTCGTCGGTGAGCACATCGTAGACATTGATCACGCCGATCAGATTGCTCGCCGCGCCGTGCCAGATCGGCAGGCGCGAGAAATGCGACATGCGCGCGACGCGCAGGAAGTCGGCCCGGGTCGTGGTATCCGGGAGAATCGCGGCGCGGTTCAGCGGTGTCATAATGGTCTGAGCGCGGACGGCGCCGAGCTTCATCACCCGCTCCATCGTTTCGCGCTGAAACGCGGACAATCCGCCGCGTACGGCTCCCTCCTCGAGCAGCGCGACGGTTTGGGCGCGCGGCAACAGCGGGGCCGCGTCTCCGCCGGCGGGATTGAGACGCCGCGTCAGGAAGCGCACGAACGCCTGCAGCGCCGCCGCCAGTCCGATGCCACGGACGATCGCGACCATCACCGCCAAAGGCCCGGACGCCAGCGGCATCAGCCGATCCGCCTCGCGCCGGAACCAGTCTTTCGGCAACACGCCGCCGAACACCAGCACCAGCGGCGTGACGATCGCGGTCGTGATCAACTCGGCCTGCGTGGCGGTGGAGTTATAGGCGAGCACCAGGGCCGTCACGCAGGCGGTGGCGCAATAGTCGGAGATATTGGTGCCGACGAGTGTCGAAATGACGATGTCTTCGCGTCGCTCCATCAGGCGCGCAAGGCGCGCCGCGCGATGCGATCCGCTTTCGCCCTCGACGCGCATCCGCACCGGATTGACGCTGTAGGCGCCGGTCTCCGCGCCGGAGAAGAACGCGGAGGCGATGAGCGCGATGATCGCGCCAATGATCAGGAGCGCGATCATCATGCCGCCGGCGCTCCGTTCGTCGCCTCAGCCTCCAGGAGGCGCAGCGTCAGGCGATCCACGCGCCAGCCGCGACAGTTCTTGACGCGCAATTGCACGTTTCCGAACTGCACCGTGTCGCCGACCGCCGCCGCCCGGCCGAGCTGGGCCGCGACGAGCCCGCCGACGGTCCGGACGCGCTGCGCCAGCGCGGTAACGCCGAACGTCTCCGCCCACCAGGTAACGTTCAGCTGACCGCTGATGTCATACTCCGTTTCCGAGACGCGGATAATCTCGGGCTGTTCGCGATCATCCTCCGGGTTGTAGATATCGCCGACGACGGCTTCGACCACGTCCTCCAGCGCCACAATGCCGGCGACGCCGCCGAACTCGTCGACGACGACCGCGACTTGTGAGCGTGTGCCGCGGAAATGCTCCAGCAATTGTTCGCAACTGGCGAGTTCGGGCACAAACCGGACGGGTTGCACGAGTTCGCGCAGCGGCCTTTCGGGCTCGAAGAACAGCACCTTCGCGTAGACCATGCCGATGATGTTGTCGACGCTGCCCTCAAAGACCGGAATTTTCTTGCGGCGCGTGTCCCGCATCAGCTTTCGCAGGTCGTCCGCCGGGGCATCGACATCAAAAGTGACTGCGCGGACGCGCGGCGTCATCACATCGCGGACACGCAACGTGCGCAGGTCGATCACCTCGCGCAGCCATGTGTCCTCGACGCGGTTGATCACGCCGTGGCGCCGGCTGAGTTCCAGCAGGGCTTTCAACTCCGCGCGGGTCAGGCGATGGTCTTCCGAACTGGACACCGATCGCCGCGCGCTGCGCCGTCCGAACAGCATGCGGCTGAGCGGCTCCACGACAGTCAGATCCAGCACGCGCCCGATCGGGCCGAACACGACGCCGGTCGTTCCGATCAGCGCGGCGGCGAACGGCGCGAGCTGGTGGGCCATGGTGACGCCGATGATCTTCGGCGTGACTTCGCCCAGCACGATGACGAGCAGCACGCTGAAGACGGCGGCGACATAGTTAATCCAGTCGCCATAGCGCCCAGCCAGCGCCGCGAAGACGACGACCGAAGTCGCGAACAACAGCACGTTGACCATCGTGTTCGCGATCAGGATCGTCGTCAGCGTGCGCTTCGGGTGGGACATCAGTTCGGTGGCAAGCCGGCGCATCGGGTTGGCGCTATGGGTGTCGCGCTTGAGCTGGGCCGGCGTAATCGCGAACAGCACTGTCTCGCTGCCGGAAAACAAGCCGGACAACGTGATCAGCAGACCGAGCAAACCAAAGCCCAGCCCCAGCGACCACAGGGAGTCGGATACGGCAAGAATAGGATCGCACGGCGTCATCAATCGGTCGCGCAGCCTATCCGATCGGGCGCCGGGTGGCGACGACGCCGGACACGAGAATCAGCGGCGCGAGCAACAGCACGCACGGCAACCCCACCGGCGCGACCGGCGTCGGTCCGTTGTTGCTTGCGTTTTCATCAAAAGGCACGACGCCACCATCGAGTCCGGCGGGAACCGCAATCCCCAGCAGCGCGAGCGCTGTCGGCGTCGTGTCGGCCGTCGTCACCGGCGCTGAGATGACGCAGCCAGCCGGGATACTGGTTCCGGCCACGATCCACGGGATGCGCCGATTGGCGTCGATGTTCAGGAAATGATTCGTTCCGTCGCCGCCGTGATCAGCGGTGACCATGATGATCGTTTGCGCTTCCGGGCCGAGGGCGTCGAGCAGGCGTCCGATATGGGCGTCGCTGGTTGCCACCGCGGCAACGTAATCCGGCGTCATCCATCCGGAACGATGGCCGGTGGAATCGGGATCCCGCAGATGGAGAATGACCACATCGAGCTCGCTGAGCTGTTCGATCAGTCGCTCGACGAGCAACCCCGTTTCGGCCGCGTATTCGCTGGTCGCCAGCGCCGCGGGATCGGCCAGATGCAGCAGCTTGGACTTGCTGACGAAGAACCCCACGCGGAGCCCGGCCCGGGCGGAGTGGTTCATCAGCGTGGGATACGGAAACACGCCCGGCAAATCATTGTTCAATATCAGGCCGTGACGATCTGACACCAGTCCGCTGAGCATCGTGGCGTGGTTCGGCAACGTCGCCGACGGCAGGTCGTTGATCGCGTTGGCCGCGGATACACCGGCGTTGCCCAAGGCGGTCAGGCGCGGCGCGGACTCCGGCGTGATCGCGTCGGGGCGCAGGCCGTCGATGGAAATCAGGATCAGACGCGGCGCGGCGCTGTCGGGCTGCGCCAGCGCGACGGCGGGTGAGAATAGCGCCAAGCCGGCCAGAAGCAGGCCGCGTTGGATCGTTGCGTATTGCCCGACGCTCAAGGCGCGCTCAGGATTTCTTCACGAACCATCGCTTGAAGAGCAGCTTGGTCGTGTCGCGGCCGGCTTTGCCGATCGCCCAGGTGAGC
Organism: uncultured Planctomycetales bacterium; assembly: GCA_964528455.1. Classification (GTDB taxonomy): domain Bacteria; phylum Planctomycetota; class Phycisphaerae; order UBA1845; family Fen-1342; genus DSPM01. The sequence goes on from CAZGTH010000001.1 coordinate 3,729, forward strand.
GGGACGCCCTTCGGGCAGGCTTTTACGCAGTTCTGGGCGTTGCCGCAGTCGGCGACGCCGCCTTTGTCCATCAGCGCGTCGAGGCGTTCGGCGCCGCTCATGGCGCCGGTCGGATGCAGATTGAACAGGATCGCCTGTCCGATCGCCTGCGGGCCGATGAAATCGCTCTTCTCGTTGATCTGCGGACACACTTCCAAACAGCAGCCGCAGGTCATGCACTGCGAGAGCGGGTAGCGGATTTCGTGCTCTTCCGGCGACATGGTCGGCCCCTCACCCACGTGGCCGTAGGTATCGACCGGAATCCAGGCTTTGACCTTCTTGAGCGCGTCGAACATGCGGCGACGATCGACGAACAGATCGCGAATCACCGGGAACTTGCTCATCGGCTTGAGGTCGACCGTCGGCTGTTCCTTCAGCAGGTTGTCGATGAGCGCGGTGCATGCCTGCCGGGCGCGGCCATTGATGACCATACTGCAGGCCCCGCAGACCTCTTCGAGGCAGTTGCAATCCCAGACGACGGGCCGGGTTTCTCGCCCCTCAACGGTCACCGGGTCGGCCGCGATGTCCTGCAGCAGCGAGATGACGTTCATTTGCGGCTTGTGCGGGACCTCGAACGTCTCGGCATACGGCTGAGACTGCGGCGAGTCCTGACGCTGAATCGTTACGCGAATGGTCTGCGACATCGATCTTTCCAGTTTGGCGCCTTGCGGGGCGCGGGTTCGTTCGCCCTGGCGCTACGCGGGCGTCGCCTCGGCGGCGCGCTTCTTCGACGACTGCTTCATCGGCTTGTTGGCGTACTTCTCTTTCCAGATGCGCTCAATCACCTCCGCGCCGACCACGCCATAAGTGCGCGGGCGCGGCGAGATCCCGCTGGTATCCACGGATTCATAGCTGATGTCCGGGCCGTCCGGCGTATAGCGCGCCAGCGTCGTTTTCAGCCACTTGGCGTTCTGCTGATGATATTGCTCGCACCACTTGTCGGCCTGTTTTTCCAGTTCGGCCGGCTCCTCGGCGGTCGGCGCCGGGATTTCAAACTCCGGCTTGTAGTGCGCGCCGCGGCATTCGTCGCGCAGCAGCGCGCCTTTCGCGATCACCTTGGCCAGCAGCATCATGTCGCCCAGCGCGCGGGTAAAGCTCAGATTCTGGTTGGTCCATGTGCCCGTGTCGGACAATGAGGCCCGCTTCTCGCGCTCGCTGAGTTCGTCGAGCTTGCCGAGTGTCTCCTTCAAGTCGCGATTGTCGCGGACGACGGTGACGTTGCGCGTCATCAGTTCGCCGAGTTCGCGATGGAGTTTGTAGGGGTTCTCGTCGCCGGTGCGCTGGATGAGCGCCTGATAGGCGGCGTGGTGCGTCGCCACAGCGCCGTCGAACAGCGACGAGGGAACCTTGTCGACGCTGCCATGCGGCAGGTTCTTCAGCCACGTTTGCGCGCCGCGCCCGACCAGCAGCCCGGAGAAGATGCAACTGAGCAGCGAATTCGCGCCCAGACGATTGGCGCCGTGGTACTGATAGTCCGCCTCGCCGATGACATAAAGACCGGGCACGTTGGACATCTGATTGCGCGGGGAATCGAGAACGAGGCCGCCGGTTTCGTTGTTGCGCTCAAAGTCGACCCACAGCCCGCCCATGCTGTAGTGCACGGCCGGGAAGATCTTCATCGGCTCGCTGAGCGGATCGGTCCCGACGAACTTCTCGTAGATCTCGAGGATGTTGCCGAGTTTCTTCTCGAGCACTTCGCGTTTGATGCCGGTCGCCTTCTCAGTCAGGTCGAGATACACCGCGTAGGTGTGCGGATCGACGCTGCGCCCTTCCTTGCAGATCGCGAAGATTTCGCGCGTCGCGATGTCGCGCGGCACGAGGTTCTTGTACTTCGGGTACTTCTCCTCAAGGAAGTACATGCGCTCATCCTCGGGAATCTGCGTCGGATGCCGGTGGTCGCCCTCTTTACGCGGCACCCACACGCGGCCGCCTTCGCCGCGCGCCCCTTCGCTGATCAGTCGCAGCTTGTCGGCCCCGGGAATCGCCGTCGGGTGCACCTGCACGAACTCGCCGTTGGCGTAAATCACTCCGGCCTTGTAGGCCCGCGCGTTGGCCCCGCCGGTGCATACCATCGACATCGTCGATTTGCCGTAGATCAGGCCGCACCCGCCGGTCGCCAGCATCACCGCGTCGGCGGGGAAGGGGCGCATCTCCAGCGAGAACATGTCCTGCGCCACGACGCCGCGGCAGACGCCTTTGTCATCGATGATCGGCCCGAGGAACTCCCAGTATTCAAACTTGTTGATCTTGCCGGCGGCTTCAAAGCGGCGCACCTGCTCGTCCAGACCGTAAAGCAGTTGCTGACCGGTCGACGCGCCCGCGTAGACGGTGCGCTTGAACAGCGTGCCGCCGAAGCGGCGCACCGCGAGGTTGCCCTCCGGCGAGCGGGCGAACGGCACGCCCAGCCGGTCGAGCAGGTCGACGATTTTCGGGGCCCAATCCGCCATTTCCTTGATCGGCGGCTGGTTGTTCAGGAACTCGCCGCCGTACGCGGTATCGTCGAAGTGGTTGTATTCCGTGTCGCCCTGGGCGCGCGTAAATTTGTTGACGCAATTAATGCCACCTTGGGCGCAGACGCTGTGGCTGCGCTTGACCGGCACCATGCTGATCAGATCAACGGCGATATCGTCCTCGGCGAGTTTCATCGCCGCCGCCAGGCCCGCCAGGCCGCCACCGACCACCACCACGCGCTGCTTTGCCATGACTACCTTCCACTTGCGCCGGGCGAGGCCGGCGTGCTGTTCTCGCCGCGTCCGAAAACCGAACGCGGCGCTGTTGTTCTTATCCGCCGAGCCGCGCCTGCGCGGGGTGTTTGTCCGCCAGCGATTTTGCCGGCTCCTGCGACGGAGTCTCCCGATCGGCGCCGGCCGTCAGGCCGTACAGCGACAGGAAACCCCAGATCAGCATGACCACCCCCAGGCCGCCGGCGGCGACGTTCATGCCGCGGCGCGAGCGCTCGTTGACCGTAATGCCCCAGGTGATACAGAACGTGCAGATCCCATTCGCGAAATGAAACACCGACGCGATCAGACCTATCGAGTATAGCAACACCCATAGGAACGTAAGCGATTCAAACCCCGCCACGGTCGCCGCGAAGGGCGATTCGGCCGTCGAGACGACCTGATAGTTCGCGCCGCCAAGCCAGTGCCGCAGGCGGAAGTGGAACAGGTGCACGATCACGAACACAAACGCGATCCAGCCGGTCACGCGCTGCAGCGTATAGCGCCAATTGTCGACCCAGCCGTATTGGCGCGCGTTGGATCGCCCGGTCATCGCGATGAAAACGCCGTAGCCGGCGTGGAACAGCAGCGGAAGGATGATGCCGAACCACTCAATGAAGATCAGATACGGCAGATCATGAATCCAGCTTACCTCGTGATTGAACTTGGCCGGGTCCAGAAACGCGGTCGAGTTCGTCAGCAGGTGCACGATCAGGAACAGCCCGATCGGCGCGACGCCGGTCAGGGAATGCAGGCGACGAAGCAGGAAGTGGTTGCGATCCAGAAAAGACGCGCTGTCGGTCACGGCGTTCCTCTTTTTCGGCGCCCGGCGGGGTCGAAGCGTGATCGCCGGGCGGTTCGTTTGGAGAGCTGCCGCGCGATTATAGAGGGCCGGCCGCGCTAAACAAGCGTGCCGGCGCCGCGCGGCGGCGACGCGGTAACCGGCCAGCGCGCCGGGCACGGAGTTTCGATGTTTTCGCCATTGGCGTGCGCGAAGAAAGGGCGCGCGACCCGATGATTGTCGGTTCGCGCGCCCCGCGGGGTGTCAGGAGGAGGACCCCCGTTTCAGGATTCGAACATCCTACGGCCCCTGGAACATCGTCTGCGCAATCTGTAACAGCGTGGGACTGCTCGGCGGCGGCGTGCCACAGGCCGGCGCCGCGCTTTGCGGGCAACTGTCCAGCGCATCGGGCGTGCCATCCATGTCCTGATCGATCCCCGCCCGCACCCCGCTGCCCGGCGGCACGGCCGTAAAGAGCATGGGCGTCGCGGGCGAAGCCAGCGCCGACAACAGCGTCAGCGACAACAGCGAATTGTCATCCGCGCGGAACATCGGCGCGGCGCCGATCGACTCCAGCACGAGGCCATGCATCCTGCCCTGCACGCGGACTTTGACAATCACGTCACAATGGCTTGGCGACTGGTCAAACTGGTTGACCATCGTCATCACATCGCCGGCCAGCGCCGGATCATTCGGATCGAGCGCGAGGGCCTGCATACCGACGACGGGCATCACGTTCGACGAAAACGCGTCGACAAACGCGATCAGCTGATGCTGCACCGGAATCAGCCCCGGGAAGAAGACTTCGACAAATGTTTCCAGCGGATGGTTGTTGTCGCGACTCTTCTCCTGCCCGTCATGAAGCAGGCCGTGACCGTTGTACTTGTCGGCGATAAACTTCTTGTGGATGCCTCGCAACTGCGGCACAAGTTGGGTCTGCAGCGCGCCCAGCTCGAAGCCCATGTCCACATCCTGATCCGGGCAATGCATCGCGCCGTCATCCTGCACGAAGTGGCAGACCTGACAGTTGTTCGCGAAAATCGTCGCGCCCGGGATCGCGTCCGGGTTCTGGAACCCGTTGTCCCGCGTCCGGAATGGGTTGGGCGGATACGCGATCGTCATGACAAACTCGCTGAACGCGACCATGTCCGCATCGGGAATCTCAGAACCGCCCAGCAGCGACGCGAAGGCGCCATTGAAATCGGTGAACTCCGGCTTGTCGCCGCGCCAGTGGAACGGCTTACGCCGATCAAGTCCCTGGAACGACTGCGTGACCATCGGCCCCTTGACCGGGTGGTTGACGGCTACGTCGGTGTTACATAAATCCGGCAGATTCGCGAAGATCGGCGGCGCCGGCAGCAGGTCGGTCGCGTGCGGATCGCCGAGGTCCCACGCGGTGTGATCCAGCCGGCCGTCGATATGACAGCTCGCGCAGGAGAACGAATCCAGCGCGCCGCGCCGGGTGTTGTAGAGGAAGTCGCGCCCATTCCGGATCACCGGCGGCTCAGGATTGAACAGCGAAACCGTCGCGAGCGGCTGCATCCCGGTATCCGGAATCGAAACGACAGAAATCGTGTGATCGGTGCGGTTCAGCGTATAGAGCCGCCCGCGCGTGTTGTCGATCGCCAGGCCGCGCGGCCCCGCGCCGACCGGCAGTGTCTGCAGCGGCGCGCCGCTCGCGCCATCCAGGGCGGCGACGACGGAATTACCAAGCGCAACCGTGTAGACCCGCGCGCCGTCCGCGCCCGCGACCAGTTCCAGCGGGTTGGCAATCGTCAGCGACGCGTCGCCGACCGTGCCGACCGCTGTCTGGTCCGTCACCGGCAAACCGCCGAGCGCGGCGCGCTCCGCCGTCGCGCGCGTCGGCGTGGCGGCGTCAGGCGAAAACGGCTCCATGCTCGCGCTGCCGCCCGCGACCTGATGGCGCTGGACGACCGTCGGATTCAACGTGTCTGCGAGCGTGACGATTTCATGGCGCAGGAAACGCCCGTTGATCGTCGGCTCGCGCAGCACGTGGTTCATCGGCTGCAGATTGGAAACGAATATCTGCCGCGTGACCGGGTTGAAGCCCATGCCCGGCAGCGTGCCGCCGACATTGCCGGTCGTCTTGGCGATCGCCATCGCGCTCGGCGTCGAGACGTCAATCACGATCAGGTCGGCGTCTTCCGTATCGGTGAGATCGGTAATCAGGGTTTGCAGGATTTCCTCCGCGTTCAGCAGGTTCGTACCCGTCGCGGCCAGCCACTCGGTTTCGAGCAGCGCCACCTGGCCGGGGTCCGGCGCGCCGGCGCCGTCCGACAGTGTCGCGAAGACCTCCGCCCAGACGTTGTCCAGCGCGCGTCCCGGGTCGGGAACGATTAACGTCACCGGCGGCGCGGCGAGCGGCGCCGCTGTCTCCGGCGGCCACGGAATGTAGGGCGAGGCGAACACCGCGTCGGCCGTGCTGGAAATGAACGCGGCGACAATGAACGACGGCACAACGATACTCGTGTTGCACAGGCCGCCGTTGCACGTGTTGGGGCAGGTATTGGGATCATTCGGATCACAGGCGGCCTGTGAGCGCCAGCGGATCGAGTGCCCGATGGTCGTCGTATTCGCGCCGGAATGCAGCGCCGACACGACAATCACGTTATTCACCGGGTCGAAGATCGCGCCGCGCGGCGTGTTGCAGCTCAGCGTAACCTGCCCGGTTTGCGTCATCGCGCCGGCGTCGAAAGCGACCAGATCGCCCGACTGACACACGACAAACGCGTCTGCGCCGTTGCCCTTGGCGAGCAGGTGGATCGGCTCGTCCGGCGTTTTCATGACCGCGACGACCTGTCCGGTGATGAGATCGACCTTGACAACCGTGTCGCTGACAAAGTTCGCGACCAGCGCCAGTTCCCCATCGCTGCGCGGAATGAAGATCGCGGAGACCGGGTCGATGCCGACCGGAATCTCGCTGACTTTCCGCAGGCCGGTGGCCGTTGTGTCGAAAACGACCAGCGATCCGTTCGGCGTGTTGACCGCGATCACGCGCCCGGAGTCTTCATGCACAGCGATCGGGTGATACGGCGGGCTCTCAAAGTTGATGTATGGCCCGTCCAGTACTTCCGGCGCGGGCAGCGGGCCGAGATCGCCGCGCTCCGCGAACGGCGGGAGATCGATGTCCGCGAGCGTGGGATGTGCGATCGTCGCGCGCTCTTCAGCGCCGTTGGTATACAGATCGAGCAGCTTCAGCCGCTCGGCCGGGCCGTGTCGATCGAAGTCGCCGGTCGGCGCCTCGGCCTTGGCGGCGCGCATCGCTTTGCGCTCGCCTTTCGTTGACAGCGCCTGCGCCGTCGCGCCGGCTGTGATTGTCAACGTGATCAGCAACGCGGTCCCCCGCGCCGCGCTGCGGAAACAACTCGCCTGTCTCATCGCCTGCCCCTTTGCCTGCTGGCCGCTGTGCGCCGTGACGTGCCAATGGCGCTGATTTGTGGGACGCCGCGCTGACCAGGGCGCGCGGCGCATTGACTGGGATTGCGTCAATTGTGGAAGCGTTCGGCGCGTGATCGGGCCAAATTGGCCGATTTCGGACCAATTGGCCGAAAGGGCAATGGCGCCGGACATTCGACGGCGCCCATCCTGCGGTCCGCCGGTCCAGTGCCCGGCCGACCGACAGGACTCGGCGGGGCGCCGCGGCGCGGGTGGCCCCACACGGATTCTCAACCCGATATACTGCCGCAAATGCGTGCCATCGCCATGATTAACCAGAAAGGCGGCGTCGGGAAGACCACCACCGCCGTCAGTATCGCCGCCGGCCTGGCGCGGCTGGATCAGCGGGTTGCGCTGGTCGATCTCGACCCGCAATCGCATGCGAGCATGAGCGTCGGCGTCGATCCGGACGACGGGAAGCCGACGCTGTATGACGTGCTGGCCCGCGGGGCGAAACTCTCGGAAACGATCCGGGCCGTGGGCAAGAAACTCCGCGTGATTCCCGGGAGTCTCGACCTGGCCGCGCTGGAGGCCGAACTGGTCGACCAGCCGCAGCGGGAGCTGCGCCTGCGGCAGACGCTGGCGCCGATCGCCAAGGTGTTCGACGCGATGATCATCGACTGCCCGCCCTCGCTCGGCTTGTTGTCGATCAACGCGCTGGCCGCGGTGGACGAAGTGATTATTCCGCTCCAGCCGCACTTCCTGGCGCTGCAGGGCCTGGGCAAGCTGCTGGAGACGGTCACGCTGGTCCGCGACAATCTGAACCCGCGTTTGCGCGTCAGCGGCGTCGTGTTCTGCATGTACGATCGCGGCGCCAAACTGTCGCAGGAGGTGCGCAACGACGTGGAGGCGTTCCTCGGCGATGCGGAGCCCGACGATCCGTGGAACGGGGCGGTCATTCTCAGCACCGTCGTTCGACGGAACATCAAGCTGGCCGAGGCGCCGAGCTTTGGCCAGACGATTTTTGACTACGCCGCCGACAGCAACGGCGCCGCGGATTACGCGCTGCTGGCCCGCGAAATCTTCGCGATGGGCGCCACGCCGACGCCGGACGAAATCGAACAGGAGCTGGGCAGCGCGGATCGCGCCTACGCGATGGACGACGACGCGGTGGTTGATATCGTTTCCAAGTCGGCCAGCGCGCGGACTTCGCTCGGCGACGCGCGCGACGCGCTCGACCCCCTGCCGAGCGTTGATGTCGACAGTGCGCCGCGCGTGATCCCATCCGTGCCGGCCGAGCGCGAGTCGAACTGATCCCGTGTCGGAGATGCCCGCAGTCTGGGTGAACTGGTATCGGCGGCTGCTGCCGGCGTATTGGGTTTTTCTTTTCACCGCCACGCATTTACCGAAGCTTCAAGCGCCGTCGCGGATGCTCGGCGACAAGCGCATGCACCTGATCGGGTTCTTCATCCTGGCGATTTTGCTCTGGAAATGGGCGGAGACGATGTGGAACGACATCGGGCCGCGCTTCGCCTGGCAGGCGCTGCTGTTGCTGGCGCTGTATGGCGCGCTGGACGAGGCCACGCAGCCGTTCTTTGGTCGCAGCGGGGGTGTGCTGGACTGGGTGTACGATCTGATTGGCGCGGCCGTCGGACTGGGCGTGATGGAACTGATGCGGCGCCGCCGATCACCGCGCGCCGCGGGCGGTCCCACAGGTTGACGGCGGCGCCGGGCGCGGCGATAGTTTCGTCTGGTTGATTTCGGCAATTACCCGCAGGTTTCGGAGAGCGTCCCATGAAGCGTGTCACCGGCTCAATCGTTCGCAAACTCACCCTCGGCGCCGCCGGCTTTGCGACCGGCGCGATGCTGCTGCAGACCGGTGGCTGCACCGACACCGCGAACATCATCACCGCCGTCAGCACCACCGCCGCGGCGATCGGCGTCTTCTTTATCGTGGATCGCGTCCGTCAGGGATAGACCGGCGTCAGACGCTGCGGAAAGTGGCGCCGTCGCGCACCGCGCGGCCGTTCGCCGCCAGATGCTCCAACAGCCAATAGACGGACTCGGCGTCAGCCGCCCGCCCGATCGCGGCGGCGATCTCCTGCGCCGAGCGCGGCTCTGTCGTCAACGCGCCCAACGCGGCCGTCTGTAATTCGAGCGCCGATGCCGCAGCGCGCTTACCGGCCTCGACGCCGGGCTGGTGATAGGCGTTGATGTTGATCAAAGCGGCGTAGAGCCCGACCGCCCGCTCATACAATGCGATCAGCATCCCCACCTGAAACGCGTCAACCCGCGGGATCGTCAACGTGATCGAGTCGCGCCCGTTCTCGGACAGCGCCTCGCGCGTGCCCAGCCAGAATCCGTGCAGGTAGTCGCCGGCGGTAATGTCCGGCTCCACCGGCAGCGCGGCGCCGCCATCCTCAAGCACGCGAATAAACGTCACGAAGAAATTCCGCAGTCCGTCGCGCAGCTGCTGCACATACGCGTGCTGATCGGTCGAGCCTTTGTTGCCGAAAACGCTCAGGCCCTGTTCGACCACGCGGCCGTCGAGATCAAGCCGCTTGCCGAGCGACTCCATGATGAGCTGCTGCAGGTAGCGGCTGAACAGCAGCAGGCGGTCCTTGTACGGCAAAACGACCATGTCGCGCGCTCCGCGGCCGGTCCCGGCGGCGTGCCACATCAGGGCCAGCAGCGCGGCCGGGTTTCGCAGTGGATCGTCGGCGCGCGTCACCGCGTCGCAAGCGGCGGCGCCCTCGAGCAGCGCGTCGATGTCCAATCCCTGCAGCGCCGCCGGCAGCAGGCCGACCGCGCTGGTCACGCTTGTGCGGCCGCCGACCCAATCCCACATCGGAAAGCGCGCCAGCCACTCTTCGTCCCGCGCCTGCTGGTCGAGCTTCGACCCGGCGCCGGTGATCGCGACCGCGTGCTGGCCAAACCGCAAGCCCGCCGCCCGCCAGACGGCCTGGGCGTGCAGCATGCCGTTTCGGGTTTCCGGCGTGCCGCCGCTCTTGCTGATGACGACGCACAGCGTGCTTTGCAGGCGCGGCCGCAGCGGCTCCAGCACGCGCGCGATGCCGTCGGGGTCGGTGTTGTCGATCCAATGCGGCGTCAGGGCGGCGGCGACCGGCACGGCCGGGGCAAGCGCATCGGCCACAAACATCGGGCCCAGCGCCGATCCGCCGATGCCGATCACGAGCAGGTCGGTAAATCGCGCGGCGCGCGGCGGCGCGACGCGCCCCGCGCGCACATCCTCGGCGAACCGTTTCACGGCCACGATCGCGTCCTGAATCTCGCGCGTGATTTCGTCGGTCGGCGCCAGGGCGGCGGCGCGCAGCCAATAATGGCCGACCATGCGGTTTTCGTCCGGGTTGGCGACCGCGCCGGCTTCCAGTTCCCGCATCTGGCGCAGCGCAGCGCGAATCGGCGCGTCCATGACGGACAAAAAGTCCGGCGGAAGCGTCATGCGCGTGCAGTCGAGCGTGATCCCCAGGCCGGCATTCGCGCAGATCAGCGGGTGGTCCGGCGACCAGGCGGTCATGGTCATTCTGCGGCCCCCGCGGCGGCGACCTGAATGGCCGAGACGAGCTCGTGAAAGAACGGCTCAACATCCGTGACGAGGCCGATCGTCTGGAATGACCCGCGATCGGACAGCTTCGTCAGCACGGATGGCGAGATATCCACGGCCACGGCCGGAATCCAGGCCGGCAGCAGGTTGCCCGTGGCGATGCTGAGCAGCGCGGTCGCGACCATCAGGGCGAAGCCGATCTCCGGCACGAGCTCCCGCATTTTCTGTTGCGCAATCACCATGTCCGATTCGACATCGGGCAGCGGCCCGTCATCGCGAACGGAACCGGAAAGCACGTATTTCACGTTGTGCCGCACACAGGCGTGCATGATTCCGCTCGTCAGGATTCCGGCCTCCACGGCCTGCGCGATGCCACCGGCGCGGCGAATCGTATTGATCGCGCGCAGGTGATTTTCGTGGCCGGCGTCGGCGAGCGTGGCTTTGTCGAGATATACGCCCAGACTCGTGCCGAGCAGGGAGTACTCGATGTCATGCACCGCGAGCGCGTTGCCGGCGAAGAGCAGGTGGATGAACCCGTTCTCGATGAGCCACTCAATATGCGGCACGGCGCCGGTATGCACGATCGCCGGACCACCCACCAGCAGGATCTTGCGGCCGGCGTCGCGGGCTTCGACCAGTTGTTCGGCAATGTTTCGAATAATCGCGGTCTTGGGCTTTTCGGTGGATATCTCGGAGCGCATGAACTCGAAAACGCCGGACGCGGCCTGGCGCTCGAACGGCAGCAGCTTCACGCCGCGCTGGCCGCAGACAATCTGGTCGCCTTTGCGAACCAGCGTCATGGGTTGGCAGAAAAAGACATCCTGCCCGGCGTCGTAAACCAGCGCGCAGTCCATCTCCTGGCGCTGCACGTCGTACCAGCGTTCGTTGTGATAGACCTGCGTGTGTTGATTTGTCGTGGAGTAAAACTCCTCGGGCAAGGCGCCGTCCATGTCGGCCGCAACCAGCTCGACCTCCTCGCGCTCGTGCCACAGCGCCCCGCGCTTGCCGACCGCGTGCAGCAGCTTTCGCAGCTTGTCCGGCGTTTCCGCGGACACCTCGATCCGGGCGAGGCTTCGCTCGTCACGGGTGCGCCCGATGTGGACTTCGAGTATGCGGAACTGGCCGCCAAAGGCGTGAATGTCATCCAGCACGCGCGAAAGCGCATGCGAATCAATAATGTGGCCTTCGAGCGTGATGGTTTCCGAGACGGCGTGTTCTGACGAAGACATGATCGCTTTCAAAATGCCCGCACAGCAATCCACCCGGGTAACCGACCTTAGCGCCGACCGCTAGCCGGCGTACTTCATCCGTTTCTGCTCAAGCGCTTCTTCGAGCTCCGTGAACGAATCCGCGAACGCCTTGACCCCTTCCCGCAGCAACTGGTCCGTCACCGCCCGCATGTCGATGCCGGCCGCCTGCAAACGCTCAATCGTTCCGTATGCGTCCGCCACGTCCAAGTCGATCGTGCGGGCCGGCGTGGCGTGCTCGCGAATCGCGTCCAGCGTATTGGGCGGGACCGTGTTTACGGTGTTCGGCCCGATCAGCGTGTCCACATACTTCGTGGAAGCGTATTTCGGGTTCTTCGTGCTGGTGCTGGCCCACAGCGGCCGCTGCGGACGTCCATCCGCCGCCCGCAGCTTCGCGAACGGCTCGCCCTCGAACACGTGCTTGTATCGATCGTACGCGATGCGGGCATTTGCGATCGCCGCCTGGCCGAAGAGCGTATCCAATCCCTTCGCCCCAGCCGCCTCTTTTTCATGCAGCAGCTTATCCACCAGGCTGTCCACCCGGCTGACAAAGAACGACGCGACCGACGCCACATTCCGCAGCGCCTTGCCACGCTCGCGCAATTCGTTCAGGCCGTCGACATACGCCGCCATTACCCGCTCATACACGTCAATCGCGAAGATCAATGTCACATTCACATTAATGCCGGCGCCGATCAGCGTCCGAATCGCGGGCAGGCCGGCGTCGGTCGCAGGGACCTTGATCATCACATTCGGGCGATCGATCGCCTGAAACAGGCGCCGGCCCTCGGCGATCGTGCCGTCCGTATCCTGCGCCAGGCGCGGGTTGACCTCGATACTCACGTAGCCGTCGCGCCCGCCGGTCTCGTTGTACACGCCGCGCAGCTGATCGGCAGCATCGGAGATATCGCGGATCGCGAGGGCCTCATAGATCTCGCCGGTGGACTTCCCGGCGCGGGCGAGTTCCCGAATCTGCGCGTCGTAATCGTCACTGCCGGCGATCGCCTTGCAGAAAATGGTCGGGTTGGACGTCATCCCGGCCAACCCCTCGGCGATCAACGCGCGCAGGTCGCCGGATTCCAGCAGGTCGCGACTGATGAAGTCGAGCCAGATCGCCTGGCCCAGCGCGGTGATTTTTCGAATCTTGTCGGGCATGATTCCCCTCGAACGCTTCGTTCCGATCTTAATACGTCTGAATTGTACCACTGCGGACCGGCTTCGCGACGCCCGTCACCGCGCGCGGCTTTCCGGGAACGCCGCGCTGACTTTCTCCAGCGCGTTCAGGCAGGCGTCGAGATCGTCCGCCGTGTGGCCGGCGCTGATCTGGCACCGCAGCCGCGCCTCGCCCTTCGGCACCACCGGGAACCCGAACCCGCTGACGAAGACGCCCTGCTCCAGCAGCGCCTGCTGCATCGCGATCGCGGTCGCCGTCTCGCCGACGATGATCGGCACGATCGGCGTGACCCCCTCGAGCGCCCGCAGACCCAGTCGCGCGACGCCGCTCCGGAATTGGCGAATATTGTCGTTCAGCCGCCCCAATAACTTGGCTCCGTCGCGCATCAGCACATCAATCGCGGCCATCGACCCGTAGCAGACCGCCGGCGGCAACGCGTTGCTGAACAGTTGCGGGCGGGACTTCTGAATCAGGTAATCGCACACGACCTGGGATCCGGCGACGTACCCGCCGCATGCGCCACCCAGCGCCTTGCCGAGCGTCGAGGTCTGAATCACGCCTTCACCGAGAATGTCGAAATGCTCGGCGGTGCCGCGGCCGGTCTTGCCGATCACGCCTGTCGCGTGGGATTCATCCACGACCAGCACGGCGTCGTGGGTCTGCGCCAGCTTCCTGAGGCGCGGCAGATCGGCGACATAGCCCTCCATGCTGAACACGCCGTCGGTGACGATCACGCGATTGCGGGCGCCGCGGGCCTCGGGGGACGTGAGCATTTGCTCCAGCTGATCAAGGTCGCCGTGCTGGTAGATGAAGCGGCGGGCCTTGCTGAGGCGGATGGCGTCAATGATCGAGGCGTGATTGAGCGCATCGGAGAAGATGGCGTCTTCGGTGGTTGGCGCCAGTGTGGGCAACAGCCCGACGTTGGCGTCCCAGCAACTGATGAATGTCGTGGCCGCCTCGCAGCCGAGAAACGCGCAGATTTTTCGTTCCAGCTCGAGATGGCAGGTCATCGTGCCGCAGATGAACCGCACGCTGGCCGTGCCCAGGCCGAATTCTTCGAGGCCGCGCTTCCCCGCGGCGACGACCTCCGGGTGGTTGGAGAGCGCCAGATAGTTGTTGGACGAGAGGTTGATGACGGAGCGTCCGTCCATCCTGGTGCGCGGCGCCTGCGGGGCCTGTACCACGTTGGCGCGCTTGTATTGGCCGGTTTCGCGCAGCGCCGAAAGTTCGGCGGCCAGCGTGTTTTCGAGTGTTGTCATAGCGCATCTCCGTCGATCGCGTTGGGTGGCGCGGCGCATCTTATCGCATCAGAAGCGGAGCGCATCGCGCGCAATTCGGTCGTAAAACGGACCGCGCGCCGGGCGCCGAACCCGCGCCGGCGCCTGACCTGACCGCGGAAAATTTTTGAAAAAACTTCCCGCTGACCTAGTGTAATCGGGTTCGGGTGTCGTTATATATATGGAAACGCCACGTGCAAACGAGGCGCGACAACACGACATCGGCGGCGAAAGCCGCACTGGGATGGAAGGTCTACCAAGCGCCACGGCTAGAACCTTCCATCTTTTTTTCTGCGCCCGATGTCGCCGCTTACGCCCCCGCCGCCCGTGACAGCTTCTTGCGGTCCGACTCTTTCAGCCAGCGCTTGCGCAGCCGCAATCCGTCGGGCGTCACCTCGACCATCTCGTCGTCTTCGATGAACTCCAGCGCGATCTCAAGCGTCATTTCGCGCGGCGGCTTGAGCACGACCGTCTTGTCGGCGCTGGCGGCCCGCACGTTGGTCAGCTTCTTGCCGCGCGACACGTTGACCGGAATATCGTTCTCGCGGCAATGCTCGCCGACGATCTGCCCTTCGTAGACCTGGTCGGTCGGCTTAACGAAGAATTCGCCGCGATCGCGCAGGTTGTCGAGCGCGTAAGCCGTCACCTGCCCCATCTCGCTCGCGATCATCACGCCGTTCGCCCGGCCCGGAATCGCGCCGCGCAGGAACTCATACTGATAGAAACTGTGGTGAATCACGACCGTGCCCTGCGTAGCGGTCAGCAGGCGGCTGCGCAGGCCGATCAGCCCGCGCGACGGGATCGTGAACTCCATGTACGTCCGTTCGGACTGCTGCTCCATCTTCGCGCACACCCCGCGGCGAGCGCCCATCCGCTCCATCACCGCGCCGACGTGCTCATTCGGGGCCTCGACCACGCACAGCTCGATGGGCTCCGTCTTCCGATTGTCGAGTTCGCGGAAAATCACCTTCGGCTTACCGACGGCCAGCTCGTACCCCTCGCGACGCATGTTCTCGATCAGCACCGACAGATGCAGCAGGCCGCGCCCCGAAACGTGAAACTCCTCTGAGCCGAGGCCGGGCGTCACCCGCAGCGCGACATTGCGCTGACACTCCTTGGCCAGCCGGTCCCGAAGATGGCCGCTGGTCAGAAACTTGCCCGACTGGCCGACGAACGGCGAATCGTTCACGCGAAACGTCATATGCAGCGTGGGCTCGTCGATCTGCACGATCGGCAACGGCTGCGGATCGTCGGCGTCAGCGATCGTGTTGCCGATATCGACCGAATCCAGCCCGATCACCGCGCAGATGTCACCGGCCATGACCTCATCGACTTTCCGGCGACCGAGGCGGTCAAAGACGTGCACCTCGCTGATCCGTTCCATCGCCTGCGTGCCGTCGCGGTGGATCACGCACACCTGTGCGCCGCCGCGCAGGCGACCGGCGAACACGCGCCCGATGCCGATCCGCCCGACATAATCGCTGTAATCGAGCGTCGTGATCAGCATCTGGAGCGGCGCATCGGGGTCGACATCGGGGGCCGGGACATGCGCCATGATCGCTTCAAACAGCGCCTGCACGTTGTCCGTGCGGTGTTTCGGGTCAAGCGTCGCGTAACCCTGCACGGCCGACGTGTACACGACCGGAAACTCGAGCATTTCCTCGCTGGCCCCGAGTTCAATGAACAGGTCGACCACCTCGTTGACGACATCCGCGGGCCGCGCGTCAGGCCGATCGATCTTGTTCACGACCACGATCGGCCGCAGATGCATCTCCATCGCTTTACGCAGCACGAACGTCGTCTGCGGCATGGGACCCTCAAATGCGTCGACCACCAGCAGGCAGCCATCGGCCATCCGCAGCACGCGCTCCACCTCACCGCCGAAGTCGGCGTGACCGGGCGTGTCGATCAGGTTGATCTTCGATCCGCCGAACTCGATCGCGATGTTCTTGGCCAGGATCGTGATGCCGCGCTCGCGCTCCAGATCGTTTGAATCGAGAATGCGTTCGCCCTTCAGTTCGCCTTCACGGAACTGGCCGCTCTGGCGAAGCATCTGGTCCACGAGCGTCGTTTTGCCATGATCGACGTGCGCGATGATGGCGATGTTGCGGATAGACGTGTTGCGCATAAGTTTTACAGTTCTCGAAAAAAGGGGCTTCAGCCAGGGAGGGAACCAGTGCAAGCAAGCAAAGGTGGGCGACGGGGCTCGAACCCGCGACCTCCAGGACCACAACCTGGCGCTCTAGCCAACTGAGCTACGCTCACCATCGAATTCCTTATTATATGAGCGGGCGCCACAGCCAACAAGCGCCGCGACCCCGAGTGGCTCGCCGTCTCGCCGCGGACGCCGCCCCACGCCGGATCCAAACGGCCAACCCGAAAGGGCGCGATGCGCGTCAGCTACAGCCCGGACTACTTCACGCCGCTGCCGCCCGGCCACCGCTTCCCGATGGGCAAGTTCCCCGCCCTGCGCCAGGCCCTGCTGGACGAGCGACTGATCCGCCCCGCTGACATTGTCGAGCCCGACGAGGCCGAGTGGGCCGACCTGTTAAGGGTCCATACGCCCGAATACCTGTCCGATCTGGCCCACGGGTCGCTGTCGGACCGCGCCATTCGCCGGCTCGGCTTGCCTTGGTCATCCGCCCTGGTTCGGCGCTCGCGCCTGGCGGTGCAAGGAACGCTGAACGCGGCCCGCTTTGCGCTGGCCGATGGGCTCGGCGCCAACCTCGCCGGCGGCACGCATCACGCGTTTCCCGATCGCGGCGAGGGATTTTGCGTTCTGAACGACATCGCGGTCGCGGTGCGCGTGTTGCTGGCCGAAGGCGCCGCCCGGCGGGTGCTGATCGTGGACGTGGATACCCATCAGGGAAACGGGACCGCCGCCTGCCTGCGCGATGTGCCGCAAGCGTTCACGCTTTCACTGCATGGCGCCCGCAACTACCCCTTTCAAAAGGAACGATCGTCGCGCGATGTGCCGCTTCCGGACGACATCGGCGACGAGCAATACCTCGCCACCCTCGCCGCAGCGCTCGATTCCGCCTTCGACCGCGCCCGTCCGGATCTGGTCGTGTGCCTGGCCGGCGTCGACGTGGTCGTCGGCGATCGCTTCGGTCGGCTCAACCTGACCGAGACGGGTCTGGCCCGGCGCGATCACCTGATCGCGACGTCGGTGTTTGAAAAAGGGCTTCCACTGGCCCTGACGCTTTCGGGCGGATACGCCGCGACGCCGGAAGAGACCGCGCGCCTGCACGCCAGCGCCCACCGACAGGCGATCGCGGCGTTCGAGTCGCCGCGACCGGCGGGCGCGTCCGTAAAATGACCGTTCATCAGGCGTCCCGAAAGCGTTATCGGCCGGGCCGGAGCGAATTTAGAGGTAGGAATCCGGGCGCGTAAACCCTATAATTCGGCCTTTGGTGGAGTAGGGCGAACTTCTCCTTTTCAAGTGTGGGCGGGGGCGCCGGCGGACGGCTGTGCGCCCGGCGTGTCGAGACGCTTTTTTTTATCGACGCGCCAGGGGTCAGTTTTGTACTTCGCGCGAATTCAATCGAGGGGACTTATGACGCGCCAGGGATGGACGCTCGGGCTGAGCCTTTGGGCTTGCCTGGCAAGCGGAATGATCGCGATCGGCGAAAGCGCACAGCGCGAGCAAGCCGCGGCGACCAAATCGAATCAGACGGCGACGAGCAACGACGCGTCGCCGTTCGCCTATTACTACTTCAAGCAGCGCGTGGAGCTGACCGTCGACCCGACGCGCATCGCGACCTACACGCCCGGCGCCGCCGACGACCCCGCGCCCGAGCTGCCGATCCCCGGTTGGACGTATGTGCCGATTGACGGCCAGGATGCGACAACCGCCGCCAACGCGCAGGCCAGCTATTCGACACCGGTCTTCAGCGACGGTCTTGGCGGCGTCATGATTCCGACGCCGGCGCTGCTGGTCCGCTTTGCGCCGGGCATCGACGCGGCCGCGGCCGAACGCATTCTGGCAGACACGGGCGTCGCCGGCGACATCGAGCGCGACTACGCGGGAATGCCCGGCCTTTGGCGCGTCAGCCTGACCACCGCCGACGGCGCGGCCACGCTGGCGGTCGCCAATCAACTCGCGCAGGGGGCCGACACGCGATTCTGCGAGCCGGAATTCATCCTGACCGCTCACAAGCACTTCATCCCGAACGACCCGCTGTTTGAAGACCAGTGGGGCATGCTGAATGTCGGCCAGGACGGCGGGACGCCGGGCATCGATGTGGATGGGCCGGACGCGTGGGACATTACGACCGGCGATCCTTCCGTGATTGTCGCGGTGTTTGACGACGGGATTCAGCAGGACCATCCGGACATCAACCAGTCTCCCGGGGCGGACTTTACCGGCCAGGGCACGAACGGCGGTCCGTTCAATGAGTGCGACAACCACGGCACCTGGGTCGCGGGCTGCATCTCGGCCCGGATCAACAACGGCATTGGCGTGGTCGGCGTCGCGCCGACGTGTCGGGTCATGTCGGCGCGTTTCACGATTTCCAATCCGCCTTGCGACACGGGCATGTTCCAGACCACATGGCTGTTGAACGCGATGGAATTCGCCCGCACACAGGGCGCGCGCGTCTCGAACAACAGCAATGGGTTTGCGCCGCTATCGACGGTTTCGGACAAGTATGTCCAGCTGCGCGCGGCGGGGATCGTGCACTTCGCCAGCGCCGGCAATGACGGCAGCGACGGAATCAACTTCCCCTCTTCGCTCGACTCCGTGAACGCCGTGGCGGCCATCGACCGCACCGGCGCGTTGCTCGCCAACAGCAATTTCGGTCTGGGCGTCGCGTTCGTCGCGCCCGGCGGCGCGATCCCCACCACGGACCGCACCGGCCTCAACGGCGATTCGCCCTTTGACTACCACACCGTCAGCGGCACGTCCTTTGCGACCGGCTATGCCGCCGGCGTCGCCGCCCTGCTGCTTTCGACCAACGTGAACCTGTCGCCGGGCGATGTCGAGAAGGCGATGCTGCAAACATGCGACGATCTCGGGGCCGCGGGATACGACGAGATGTTCGGATGGGGGCTGGTGAACGCGCGGCGCGTGTTTGACGTGCCGGACGCTTTGCGGATTCATGTCGACGCCGACGCGACCGGCGCGGGCGACGGCAGCGACTGGGCCAACGCTTTTACGAATCTGTCCGACGCGGTTTCCGCCGCCCGGTCGAGCATCATCCGCTCCGAAATCTGGGTGGCGACCGGGACCTATGTGCCCGCCACCCGCCGCGATCCGGGCGACGCCCGCAGCGTATCTTTCGAATTGCGCCCCGGTATCAAGGTGTACGGCGGATTCGCCGGTTTTGAGACGGATCTGAACCAGCGCAACCCGCTGTCCAATCCGACGGTGCTCAGCGGCGACCTGCTGGGCAACGACGACGCGAACGAGGTTGTTCCGGCGCTGATGACGGACAACGCCTACCACGTCATCACGGTCGTGTTCGGCGATGATTCCACGGTCCTCGACGGTGTCACGGTGACCGGCGGCAGCGCCACCGGAACCGATCCAAACGACATCTACGGCGGCGGCGCGCTCGTGCAGCGGGCGCGGCCGATCTTCAATGACTGCCGCTTTGAGCGTAACTACGCCAATCGCGGCGGCGCGGTCGCGAACCGCTCCGATAGCGGCGCCGAATACACCGCTTGCGTATTCGCCGAGAACGTCGCGCTGGAGCGCGGCGGGGCCGTCTATAACGACATGGCCCGCGCCAGCTTCGAAGTCTGCGTGTTCCAGGAGAACCGCTCGGCCCGCGCCGGCGCGGTGTACAACGTGCTTGACCGCACGCGCTTCTCGGATTGCGACCTGATCGGCAACGAAGCGACCGGCGATGGCCGCGGCGGCGGGTTGTACAACTTCGCCTCCAGCAACCAGATCGAGAACCTGCGGTTCAGCGGCAATCGCGCCGGCAGCGGCGGCGGCCTCTACAACGACGGCGCCTCCAACGCGATGAGCCGCCTGCTGTTCGTTGACAACGAGGCCACGCAATTCGGCGGCGGCGCGTTTGTCAGCTCCGGCGCGCCCTCACTTGTGAATGTCGCCTTCTATTCCAACAGCGCCCCCAGCGGCGGCGGCGCGCATATTTCCAACAGCTCCGAAGCCCAGATCGTCAACGCGGTCTTCAGCGGCAACAGCGCGACCAACGGCGGCGCCCTTTCTTCCCTGCTCGGTCGCCCGCGCGTCCGCAATTCGACATTCGCCAATAACACGGCCACCGTCCGCGGCGGCGCGATCGCGGTCTCCAGCAGTACGGACCTGGTCGTCGTGAACTCCATTCTGTGGGGCAACTCCGACAACAGCGGTTTCAGCGAGGGCGCCCAGATCGCCAACCTCGACGCCATCAACACGATCGATGTCGATTATTCGATTATCCAGGGCCTCAGCGCGATTCCCGGCGTCGGACTGCGGAATACCGACCCGCGTTACCGCGACGAAGACGGCGAAGATAATGTTGTCGGCACGTTCGATGACGATCTGCGCCTTCGTCCCAGCTCGCCGGCGATCGATGCCGGCTCGGTCGCCGCGCTGCCGCAGGACCTGGCCGATCTCGACGGCGACGGCGATACCAATGAACTGCTGTCGCAGGACCTCGACAACGTCGTGCGCCGCGTAAACGACACCGCCACACCCGACACCGGCGAGGGCACGCCGCCACTTGTCGACATGGGCGCCTATGAAGTGCAGATCCCATGCGAAACCCCGACATTTGTCAGTCAGCCGATGGCGCAGACCGGCTGCCTCGGTCAGTCGATCGTGTTCAGCGTGCTGGTCGAGAGCCCGTTCGCGGTCACCTATCAGTGGCAAAAGGGCGGCATCGATATCCCCAATGCGACTGACCGCGTCCTGATCATCAACAACATCACGACCGGCGACACCGGCACATACCGCGTCCGCGTCGCCAACGAGTGCGACGATATCTTCAGCGACGCGGTGGCGCTCACGATCGCCAGCGCGCCGCAGATCACCGGGCCCCCGGCCTCGCGTCAGGCGTGCGAAGGCGACACCGTCACCTTCAGCGTCGCCGCGAGCGGCACCGGCCCGCTCAGCTATCAATGGCGCCGCAACGGCGTGGTGATGCCGAACGAAACCGCCGCGCAACTGCGCCTGACGAATGTCACCCAGGCGAGCGAAGCCGAGTACAGCGTGCTGGTCTCCAACGCCTGCGGGTTCGATTTCAGCGAAGGCGTCACGCTCGACGTGCTGACCGCGCCGCTGATTACCGGCCAGCCGCAAAGCGCCACGCCCTGCGTCGGCGATCCGCTGACGCTGCGCGTGACCGCGACCGGAGATGAGCTGCGTTATCAGTGGCGCCGCAACGGCTTCACGCTGTCCGGTCGCACCGATCCCGAGTTGACCATCCCCGCGGTCGGCGGCGGCGACGCCGGAAACTACACCGTCATTGTGTCGAACCTGTGCGGGACCCAGACCAGTCAGATCGCCGTCGTGACGGTCGGAGTCGGGCCATCGGTCGGGGCGACCTCGGCCAATCAGACCGCGTGTCTGGGCCAGCCCGTGAACCTGTCGGTCACCCCCGGCGGCACACCCCCGCTGACCGTGCAATGGCTGAAGGACGGCCTGCCGGTCGGCTCCGGCGCCACGTTGATGATTGCTGCGGCCAGTGAGAACGACGGCGGCGAGTACACCGCCGTCGTATCGAACACCTGTGGCATTGCCCTCAGTCGCCGTATTCAGGTCAACATCATTGTGCCGGCCGCGATCGCGAGCCAGCCGCAGAGCCAGACCGTCTGCGAGGGCGCCGCGCTGAACCTCAGCGTTACCCCGGCCGGCACGCCGCCGTTTACCTATCAGTGGCGCCGGAATGGGGCGAACATCGGCGGCGCAACTGATCCGCAGTACTCGGTCGCCGCCGCCACGTCGGCGAACGCCGGATCGTATGACGTGCTGGTCACCAACGCGTGCGGTTCGGTCATGAGCGCCGCCGCGACCGTCAACGTCGACGAATTGCCGCGCATCGTGGCCGCCCCGATCAGCGTGATCGGTTGTCTCGGCCAGTCCGCGCAATTCACCGTCAGCGCCAGCGGCGGCGCGCCGCTCAGCTTCCAGTGGCTGTTCAACGGCAATCCGATCGCCGGCGCCAATCAGTCGACATACACCATCGCGGCCGCGACACCGCTGAACGCCGGTTCGTACAGCGTGCGGGTCACGAATGGCTGCGGAGCGATCGACAGCGCCGCCGCCACGCTTGAGGTGCGCCTGCCGCCGACGATTTCGCAACAGCCAATGGCGGAATCGGCCTGCGTGGGCGAAACCGTCGCTTTCTCCGTGCAGGCCGCCGGAGCGCAGCCGCTGAGCTATCAGTGGCGCCGCGACGGCGCGCCGATCCCGGGCGCCAGCGCCGCGCAGTTGACGATCCCCTCGGCGCAGCTGGGCGACGCCGGGTCGTACACCGTCGTCATCACGAATGAATGCGGGCAGATCATCAGCGACCCGGCCGTGCTGCAGGTCGGCGCCGTCCCCCAGATTTCGCAGCAGCCGCAGTCGGGGGCGTTCTGCCTCGGACAACCGGCGAGCCTGACGGTCGCCACTTCGAATCAGGCGACGGGTTTCCAGTGGCGGCGCAACGGCGTGCCGATTTTCGGAGCGCTGGCCGCGACGTACTCGGTCGCGAACGTTTCACCCGCTGACGCCGGCGATTACGACGTCATCGTCAGCAACTCGTGCGGCCAGTCGGTCAGCGCCATCGCCACGATTACGGTCAATCAGCCGCCGCAGATCACGACCCACCCGGTCGCGCAGACGATCTGCGAAGGCGAGCCGCTTGCGCTCAGCGTGGTGGCGACGGCGGCGATTCCCAACACTTATCAGTGGCGCAGGAACGGCGTCGCGATTCCCAACGCCACCCAGGCGCAGCTCACGATCAATCCGACCGCGACAACCGACAGCGGCGCTTATTCGGTCGTCGTCACCAACACCTGCGGATCGGTCATCAGCAATGCGGCGAGCGTGCAGGTCCGCGCCGGCGTCCGCATCACCGCTCAGCCGCAGCCGATGAACGCCTGCGTCGGACAACCCGGTTCGGTGACGTTCTCCGTAACGGCCACCGGCGCCGCGCCGCTGACGTATCAGTGGCGGCGGAATGGGACGCCGCTTCCGGGCGCCAACGCGGCTTCGCTGACGATTCAGAACCCCACCGCCGCGAACGCCGGTATGTATGACGTGCAGATCACCAACCCGTGCGGCGTGCTGTTCAGCAATACCGCCGCCTTGACGGTCGGCGAAGGCCCGATGATTACGCAGCAGCCGGCGCCCACCGACGCCTGCCCGGGCCAGGCGGTGAATTTGTCGGTCGTCGTCGCGAATCCGGTCGGCGTCACGTATCAATGGCGGAAGAACGCAGCGCCGATCAACGGCGCTGTCAACGCCACTTTCACAATCGCGTCCGCTGGACCGAGTGATGTCGCCGCTTATGACGTCATCGTCACGGACAACTGCTCTTCGGTCACGTCCGCGACCGCGCAGGTCACGGTCAACGGCGGTTTATCGATCAGCGCCCAGCCGCAGAATCAGGCGGTTTGCGTCGGTTCTTCGGCCATGTTCTCCGTCACCGCGGGTGGCGCGGCGCCGTTCAGCTACCAGTGGCGCCGTAATGGACAGAACATCGTCGGCGCCCAGAACGCCAGTCTGCTGCTTCCGGTCGTGACGCTTGCGGACGCGGGCACATATGACGTCGTCGTCAGCAACCGCTGCGGCTCAACCACCAGCGGCGCCGCGACATTGACGGTGCGCACGCCGCCGGCGCTGTCGCAGCAGCCGCAGAACCGTTCCGTGTGCCCGGGGGATCCGTTGACGCTTTCGGTCATCGCCACCGGGACCGCCCCGCTGTCGTTTGAGTGGCGCCGCAACGGCGTGGTCGTCACCGGCGCCAACAGCGCCACGCTGAATCTCGGAACCGCCGACGCGGGCGACGCCGGCAGTTACGCCGTCACCGTGTCGAACGTCTGCGGCCAGGTCATCAGCTCGACGGCGACCGTCACGATCTTTGAGCCGGCGTCGATCATCGAGCAGCCGGAAGACCGCTTCGTCTGTCTTGAGCGCAGCCATACGCTGCGGGTGATGGCGGCGGGCTCCCAGCCGCTGTCGTATCAGTGGTTCAAGAACGGCCAGCCGATCAACGGCGCCAACGGCGAATCCCTGACGCTCACCAATCTCGCCCAGTCTGATGCGGGCGATTACGTCGTTCAGGTATCGAACGCCTGCGGGCTGGTCACGAGCGAGTCGGCGACGCTGCAGGTGTTTGACTGTCCGCCGGTGTTGTGGGTGAACGCGGCGGCCGCGCCCGGGGGCGACGGCTCGTCGCCGGAACTCGGCCTGCAACGCCTGCAGGACGCGATCGACCGCGCGGTTGATGAGGAAATCTGGGTCGTCGCGGGCGTATACAAGCCGACGTTCCGCACCAATGTCTTTGACGCGCGCACGTCGACGTTCCGCCTGCGATCCGGCATCCAGATTTACGGTGGATTCGACGGCGGCGAGTTCCAGCGGGACGAGCGCGACCCTTCCGCGAATCTCACGGTGCTCAGCGGTGACCTGAACGGCAACGACGGGCCGAACTTCACCAATCGCGCCGAGAACGTGTACCACGTGGTCGACGCGACCGGCACGGATACCAACACCATCCTGGACGGCCTTCGCATCCGGGGTGGCTTCGCCAACGCGCCGACACCCGACAATCGCGGCGGCGGTCTGTATATCAACGGCGGCGACCCGACCGTCCGCGACTGCGCTTTCTACGACAACGAAGCGACCACCGGCGCCGGCGCATACGTCGGCCCCGGCGTGCCGGAGTTCGAGAACTGCGAGTTCTCCGGCAATCGCGCCACGCTCGGCGGCGCGCTGTATGTCTTCATCGCCGATCCGATGATCATCAGCTGTTCGTTTGTAAACAATGTCGGCGCCAACAACGGCGGCGCGGTGTATCACTCGTTCAGCGCCCCGCATTACGTCAACTGCATCTTCGCGGGCAACGCGTCGAGCAGCGGCGGCGCCATCTACAACCGCACCAGCAGCCCCCTGCTGACCAATTGCGACGTCGTGCTCAACATGGCCAGCGACGCGGCCGGCGGCGTGTTTACATCCACCGGTACCCCGGTGATCACGAACACAATCCTGTGGGCGAACTCGCGCGACAGTTCGATGGATCAGGCCGCGCAAGTCGCCGGCAATCCGCCGAATATCAACTACTCGCTGCTGCAGGGGCTGACCGGCAGCTTGGGTGGCGTCGGCAACTTCAACGCCGACCCGATGTTCCTGGACGCGGCCGGGATGGATTTCCGCCTCGCGCCGGGGTCGCCCGCGATTGACCGTGGCGCCGCCGACGCGATTCCGCTGGACATTGAGACCGACTTCCTCGGACTGCAGCGCTTCGTCGACGACCCGGCCACGCCGAACGCCGGCGTCGGCGACCCGCCGTTTGTCGATGTCGGCGCGATCGAGTTCGCGATCGATCTGCCGGAGTGCGCGGCGGACATCAACGGCAACGGGTTGGTTGATCTGGCCGACTTGTCCGCGCTGCTGGGGCCGTTCGGCACATGCGCCGGCGAACCGGGCTATGACCCGCTGGCGGACATCACCGGTGATAACTGTGTCACGCTGGCCGATCTGGCCGATCTGCTGAGCCTGTTCGGCCGGGATTGTCCGTAAAGGTAGGAATCACGGCCGGGCCGCCCGCAAAGCGGCGCTCGGCCACGAAAAAAGCAGGTCGGTTCGCCGACACCATAACGCCGCCGCGCGGGCTATCCTCAAAAGTCCGCGCGGCGGCTAGTCTATCGGCATGACGCCATTGCGATTTCTGATCACCGCCGGTCCGACGCGCGAATACATCGACCCGGTGCGGTTCATCTCGAACGATTCGTCCGGCAAGATGGGCTTCGCAGTCGCCGCCGCCGCCGCCGCGCGTGGACACGCGGTCTCGCTTGCGCACGGGCCTGTCGCCTTGGCGGCGCCGCCCGGCGTCGTGGCGCTGCCGGTCGTTTCCGCGCGGGATATGCTTGAGACGTGCCTGGCCGCATGGCCGCAACACGATGTGCTGGTGATGGCCTCGGCCGTCGCCGACTACACGCCGGCGACGCAGAGCGCCGCCAAGCTGAAGAAATCGGGCGCGGAGATGACGCTCCACCTCGCGCCGACGGCGGATGTGCTCGCGGCCCTGTCGAAGATTCGAACCGCGCGGCAGACATTGATCGGCTTCGCGCTTGAAACGCACAACGGCCGGGCGAACGCGGAGGATAAACTGGAGCGTAAGAACCTCGACGCCGTGGTGCTGAACGCGCCGACGGCGATCGGCGGCGACCGCTCGACGGTGGAGATCCTGGTGCGCGGCGAGGCGTGGCGTCCGCTGCCGGAGGCGGAAAAAAGCGAAACCGCGGCGCGGATCGTCGAGCTCGCCGAGCGGCTGGCTGGGCAGCGCGGCTGATAGCGTCCTTTTGACTGCGTGGATTCCCGCCTGCGCGGGAATGACGGCGTCGTGTGGGAATGACGGCGTTGTGTGGAATGACGGCGTCGTGCGGGAATGACGGCGTCGTGCGGGGATGGCGGCGGGGCGCCGATTCGTCACCCCCGCGCAGGCGGGGGTCCACGGACTTACGAAGGGCGTACGCATAGCGCCACACGGAGGCAGGAAGCATGCCGGAACAAACACCGCCCAATTTCGTGCACCTGCACCTGCACACGGAATACTCCCTGCTGGACGGCGCCTGCCGCACGCGCGATGTCGTCGCCAAGGCCCGTGAATTCAACATGCCCGCCGTCGCGATCACGGACCATGGCAGCATGTTCGGCGTCATCGAGTTTTACGCGCACGCGCTGGAGGCCGGCGTCAAGCCGCTGATCGGTTGCGAGCTGTACCTCGCCCCGCAGGATCGCCGTGACAAGGAGAGCCGCGCGCTGGACGGCAAATCCTCGGCCTATCACCTGTTGCTGCTGGCGATGAACATGACCGGCTATCAGAATCTGATCCGGCTCTCCAGCATCGGCTATACCGAGGGTTTCTATCGCAAGCCGCGGATCGACAAGGCGACGCTGCGCGAATTCTCAGAGGGGCTGATCTGCACCAGCACCTGCCTGGGCGCGGAAACACCGCAGGCGCTGCTGACGCGCGACGCGAAGCACGCCCGCAAGGTCGTCGAGGAGTATCTCGACATCTTCGGCGCCGAACGGTTCTTCATCGAACTGCAGAATCACGGCCTGCCGGAGCAGGCGCAGACCAATCCCGAGCTCGCAAACATCGCCAACGCGCTCGGCGTGCCGCTGATCGCGACAAACGATGTGCACTACCTGACGCACGACGACGTCGAAGCGCATGACATCCTGTGCTGCATCTCCACCCGCGCCCGCGTGGATGACCCGAACCGCTTCAAGTTTGACGCCGATCAGTTTTATCTGAAGTCGGCCGCGGAAATGGCGGCCGCGCTGCCGGAGTATCCCGAGGCGCTTTCGAACACGCTGCGCGTCGCCGATATGTGCAACGTCGAGTTCGACTTCAACAAGCGCTTCGCGCCGCGCTACGAAACACCCGCCAACAAGACCGCCGACGAGTACCTGCGCGAGCTGGTGTACGAAGGCGCGAAAGAACGGTACGGCGAGATCACGCCCGAACTGACCGAGCGCATCGACTATGAGCTGTCGGTCATCGCCGACAAGGGCTTTTCGGGCTATTTCCTGATCGTTTGGGACTTCGTGAAGTTTGCGCAGCGCAACAACATCCCCGCGCTCGCGCGCGGCAGCGGTTGCAGCACGGTTGTCGGCTATTGCCTGCGCATCAGCACCGTCGATCCGCTGCACTACGGCCTGTACTTCGAGCGCTTCATGGACCCCGAGCGCGACGAGATGCCGGATATTGACATCGACCTTTGTCAGGATCGCCGCGCCGAGGTCATCAATTATGTGCGCGAAAAGTATGGTCACGTCGCGCAGATCATCACTTTCGGACGCCTGAAAGCCCGCGCCGCGATTCGCGACATCTGTCGCGCGCTGGACGTGCCGCTGGTCGAGGCCGACAAAATCGCCCGGCTCGTGCCCGAAGAGTTGAAGATGACGATCGACAAGGCCTTGAAGCGAGAACCGGAGCTGCGGCAGTTGTGCGAGCAGGACCCGAAGATCGCGAAGGTCATCGACATCGCCCGCCGGCTCGAGGGCCTGGCGCGACACGCGTCGGTGCATGCGGCCGGCGTCGTCGTTGCGGATGTGCCGCTCAATACGCTGATCCCGCTGCACAAACAATCGGACGACAAGGACGTCACCACCCAGTTCGAAGGCCCCACCGTCGAAAAAATCGGCCTGCTGAAAATGGACTTCCTCGGACTGCGGACGCTGTCGCAGGTTCAGCGCGCCTGCCAGCTGATCGAGAAAGGCCACGGCGTCCGCGTCGATCCGGAGAATCTCGACCTGACGGATCAGACCGTCTATCGCCTGCTGCAGCGCGGCGACACCAAGGGCGTGTTTCAGTTTGAATCCGGCGGCATGCGCGATGTGCTGATGAAGATGAAGCCCAACCGCATCGAGGACCTGATCGCCGCCAACGCGCTCTTCCGCCCCGGGCCGATGGAGTACATCGACGAGTACGTCGCCCGCAAGCACGGGCGCACGCAATGGTCAACGCCCCACCCGATCATGACCGAGGTGCTCGAAGAAACCTACGGCATCATGGTCTATCAGGAGCAGGTGTCGCGGCTCGTGGCCCGACTCGGCGGAGTCCCGTTGCGCCGCGCGTTCCGCCTGGCGAAGGCCATCTCCAAGAAAAAGACCTCGATGATCGACGCCGAGCGCGGGCCGTTCATCGAAGGCGCCGGCGCCAACGGCGTCAGCCGGAAAATCGCCGAGCAGATTTTCGAGGACATTCTCAAGTTCGGCGGGTACGCGTTCAACAAAGCCCACTCGACCGGCTACGCCGTCGTCGCGTTCGCGACCGCGTACCTCAAAACGTATTACCCGGTCGAGTTCATGGCGGCCGTGCTGACGTACGAAAGCGGCAACACCACCAAGATGGCGGAATATCTCGAAGAATGCCGCCGCCTGACGCAGACAGACGGAACCCGCGGCGTCGCCGTGCTGCCCCCGGATATCAACGAGAGCGAAGAAGAGTTCAGCGTGTCGTATGAGACCGATCCGGCCTCCGGCGCGAAGCGCGGCGCGATCCGCTTCGGCCTGGCCGGCATCAGCGGGATTGGCGGCAAGGCGATCAGCGCTATGCTGACGGCCCGCAAGGAAGGCGGCAAGTTCCGCGACATGTTCGACTTCTGCGAGCGCGTCGACCTGGGAGCCGTCAACAAGTCCGTGCTCGAAGCGCTCATCAAAGCGGGCGCATTCGACTCGACCGGCGCCATGCGGCGGGCGCTTTTCGAATCCGTCGAAGACGCGGTCGAAACCGGCCAGCGGGCGCAACAGGACAAGCGTTCCGGTCAGATGTCAATGTTCGGCGGCGGGAACGGGAGCGGTGGCGTGGAGCCGCCGCCGCGAAGAATCTCCTCGGCCGAATGGTCAGACGCCGAAATGCTGAAGTACGAAAAGGAAACGCTCGGGTTCTATGTCACCAAGCATCCGCTGACGGAATATGAGGAACTGATCCGCACGTTCGGCGTCACGAATATGGCCGGCCTGAAGGAAATGCGCGACGGCGACCCTGTCACGATCGGCGCGCTGGTCACGCGCATCCGCACCGTGCCGATCCGCACCGGCCGCAGCGCCGGGAAAAAGATGATGATTCCCGTGCTCGAAGATTTCAGCGGCGCCGCCGAGGGTGTCGTCTTTCCCGAGCAGCTCGACGCCGACACGCTGGCTTTGCTGCGCCCCGACGCGGTCGTGTTCATCATCGGCAAGGTCGATCGGCGGCGCGAACAGCCTTCGATCCGCATCAGTGACGTGATTCCCGGCGAAGACGTGCTGTCGCGCCTCTCGCGCCGCATGCTGGTTCGCCTGTCCGCCGATGAGCCGATCCAGACGGCCGACCGCCTGTTCGAGGTGTGCCGCACGTCTGGCGGCGGCGAGTGCGAGCTCTTCGTGCAGGTCGCGGGCCCGAGCGGCTGGCAGGCGACCGTGCGCGGCCGACGGGGTTCGTGGGTCACGCCCACGCCGGAACTGCTGCGCGATCTCGGGGCATTGGCGGGGCCGGACAACGTCCTGTGCGCCGGCCCGCGCGGCTGGGCGCGGCTGGCGGCGGCTGATTTCGCCTCCTGATCGCCTTCGCGGTGGGTCGCGCCGGCCCGGCGGCAGGCCGGCCAGCCTCCGCCAATCGCCGCCGAAAATCAGCGCGGCGGCATTTTCTTAACCGCTTTCCAACGCTCGAACGTTACGCTGGAGCGTCGTTCTCAACCGGCATTCGCAAGAAAAGTAAGGGCAACTCCATGCGCCGCGAAATCTCCATCGGCATCGTCCTGACAGGCCTCATCTCGGCGCCAGCACCCGGTGGCGTGCAGATCACGGAAACGGTGGAGGTCAGCGGCCTCGGGGGATCAAACAGCTTCACGGCGTCGGCGATCTTGCGTGGCTTCGACGCGCGGGTCAGCCTGATTGCCGAACTCGGAAACGCGCTGCGCGTCGCGGGTGATGATCTGGGCACGTACCCCGCCAACCTCTCCGATCTCTTTACGCTGGGCTACGTTTCAAACCCGTGCCTGTTCTTCAATCCCGGCGATTCGGACGCGCCCCCCAGCACGATCAACAACAACGTTCCGAACGGGGCCGACAGCGCGCAGGTCAGCTTTACTTATGCCGCGGGCGGACTGTCCGTGGCCGGGCTGCCGGCCGGCACGATCCTGCTCATGGATAACACGCCCGACAACAACGGCGGCATGGGGCGCTGGGTGTATTACCACAGCGGCCAGCTCGAATTCATCCCCGAGCCGGGCTACGATCTTGGCCCCGCCACGTTCGATGTGAGTGATTGCCCGATTGAGCGTATCCGCCGCGGCGCGACGACCTTCGACTTTGACTTCCCGCTCGCCCCGGAAACCAGCGTCGTTTCCGAATTCGCGCCACATCACCTGACCAGCACGATCGAACACGCGTACGCGGACGAGTACGCGGACATCTACGCCGGTGAGGGTTTCGGGTCCATCCAGAACACGGTGCGGGCGTCCGTCGCCGCGGCGGCCGTCGAGTCGCTTGGTCGTGTGGAAGGCGTCGCCGGCCCGGTGACGGTCACCGCCTATCTGCGCTACGACACGGTCGTTGGCCCGCCGGCGACCCCGGACAGCACGATTGATCGCGGCGGCATGGACGTGTTGTGGAACTATCAGGAATTCGGTTCGCCTGCGAGCCGCCTTCAACTGTCCGTCGGGTCAACGCCGTACGGGCCGTTCCTGGTCGGACATCTCGGGCTTATCGAGTGCGAACTCGCCGCTGGAACGCCCGGAACCATCCCCGTGCGGCTGCGTGGCGTCTCGCAGATGACGCAGGAAGTCACCGCCGAAACCGACCACACGATGCAGTTGGTCTATAACAACGGCGTGCTGCTGGAGGTCTTCCCGACCTCAGTCCCGGGCCGTCGCATAGACAGCTTCGTCGACTGCGAAGCCCCGACCGATCTCGACAATCGCCACATCAAGCTGTTCGGCCCTCCGGGGTACACATACATCTCCGGCGATCCGAATTTCGCGGCCTTTCGCCTGTTCGTCCGCGGCGATGTCAATGAGGACGGCGCCGTCGATCACGTCGATCGAACCGCTTTCGCGAGCGCGTTTTCCGGGCAGCTTGACAGCAACGACTACGTCGAGCCCGCGTTCGAGTTGCTCGCCCAGTTCGACTTTGATGGCGACGGCGATGTGGACTGCGCAGACTGGACGATATTTTCGACCGAAGCGTGGACGGCCGGCGCCGCGCCTGACGCGATCGCACCCTGCGATCCGCCCACTTGGTTGCTGAACGCCCCGGCCGCTCCGGGCGGATTCGTGAGCCGGTCCCCGGATCGCCGCGCGTTTGCGGACGGCGAGGTGGTCACCCTGACGGCCCAGCCCGCCGGCGGGTGGCGCTTCACCGGCTGGCGCGGCGATGTCGATGCTGTTGGCGCGACGCTTCATCTCACGATGGACGCGGACAAAACGGTCACCCCGACTTTCGAACAGGTCAGCAACCGCGAGCGCCGCGAGGCGATCTGCCAGCCGCCGGGAGCCGCCGAGTCCGAAGCCTTCGGCGTCCGCGCGACCCCGCTCGTAACCCGGCTCTGGTCGGTTCCAACGACGGAGAGCTTTGTGGCGGACAGCAATGAGCCGATCGTGGGCATTCGCTGGTGGGGCATCTCGTACGATGATCTCAGCAAACCGCACGATCTGACGCCCAACTTCGAACTGGTCATCTATTCCGACAACGGGGGGTTGCCGGGAACTGTGCTGCTTGAGACGGCTTTGGCCGACGTCGAGCGGGCCCGGACCGGCCGGCGCCTGAATATCTTCCGACCGGCGCCCGATCTGATCTGGGAGGACCGTTACTCCGCTCTGCTGCCCGAGGCCTTTTCGCCCATCGCCGGTCAGACCTACTGGGTGGAACTGACCGCCACCATCGCCCGGCCCGATACGCGGTGGTGGTACTGGGCTTGGGCGACGTCCACATCCGGCGACGGTTTGTGCTATGTCGACTATCGCCGCGACGGCTACAGCAACGCGGACCGCTCCTCGTATGACCTGGCGCTGTGCGTGCTGCGCGCCAAGTGCCC
The DNA here is from genome assembly GCA_964528455.1 of uncultured Planctomycetales bacterium. Classification (GTDB taxonomy): domain Bacteria; phylum Planctomycetota; class Phycisphaerae; order UBA1845; family Fen-1342; genus DSPM01. The sequence continues at coordinate 36,611 of CAZGTH010000001.1, forward strand.
GGGCGACGCGAACGGCGACAACGTCATCGACCTGTCCGATCTGGCGCTCATCCTGGCCGCCTACGCCGCCACCGAGGCCGATCCGTTCTGGGACCCCGCGGCGGACCTCACCAACGACGGCATCGTCGATCTGGCGGATCTGGCCGAATTGCTGTCGCAGTTTGGTCTCGGCTGCTAACGGACGGGCGACGCCAAAAGCATGTTTACAGATCTGTGAACATACGTACAATCACAGCATGCGGAAACAATGGCGGATCCACCGCGCCTCATTTCTGACGCAGCCCGAGGTTGAGCGTTTACTCAGATGGTTGGCGGACGCCGACCCGCGCGACCGTGCCATCATCAGCACCCTGCTCGGCGCCGGACTGCGCAATTCGGAGCTTTGTGCGCTGCGCGTGGATGATCTTGACACCGGAGCGGGTACCCTTCGCATCCCGAAAGATCGTAAAACTGATCGGACGATATACATTTCATATGCGCTCTCGGCGCTGCTCGCGGAACGCGCCCGCGGTCGGACCGCGTCGGATCCGCTGATTCCCAACGCGCGGGGTCGCCGGTTCACGCCGACCGTGCTCTACCGGCGGGTTCGGCGGGCCCTCACCGCCGCCGGATTTGGCGAGGTGGCCAGCGTGCAACTGCTACGCCACACCTACGGCGTCATGGCCTACCGCGCCACGGGCGGGAACCTGCTCTATGTGCAACGACAGATGGGGCATGCGCATCCGATGGTCACCGCCGTGTATGCCGAATGGGCCGAGGAGGACCCCCGCGCGCTGACCGAGCGGGTCGCGCGCGGGCTGGGGTCGCCGGCGGAAGCCGCCGCGCGGTCAATAACAGCCTCACGCGGAAGCGCCAAAGCGGAAGCGCAGCGGCAAACATTCAATGTGGAGTGGGACTGACGGCGTGCCCGGGGCCGCCGATCCGGGTCTCTGCTATTCGAACAGTTTGGCGGTGTCCGCCGTCGACTTGGCCGCCCCCGGCTTGAGCCCGAGGTGGGTGTACGCCGCCGGGCGGGCGAGGCGGCCGCGTGGGGTCCGGGTCACGAGGCCGTTTTGCAGCAAAAAAGGCTCGACGACGTCTTCGAGTGTGTCGCGCTCATAGCCGAGCGTGGCGGCGATGGCCTCGATGCCGGCCGGACCGCCGTCATAATGCTGGATCAGGGCCAGCAGATACTGGCGATCGAGCATGTCGAGCCCGGCCTGGTCGATTTCGAGTGCGCCGAGCGCCGCGTCCACCACGTTCGGCGTGAGTCTGCCGTCGCTGCGGACATCGGCATAGTCCCGCGCGCGGCGCAGCAGGCGATTCGCGATGCGCGGCGTCCCGCGGGAGCGCGTGGCCAGACAGCTCAGGGCGGTCGGCTCCACCTCTACTTCCAGCAACGCCGCGCTGCGTTCGAGAATCCGCGTCAGTTCGGTTTCGGTGTAGTGCCGAAAGTGCCAGATGTGCCCGAAGCGACCGCGGAGCGCTGACGACAGCATCCCGGCCCGCGTCGTCGCGCCGATCAGCGTGAAGCGTGGCAGCGAGAAGTTGACGGTGCGACCGCCGATGCCGCTATCCGGCGTGAAATCGACGCGAAAGTCCTCCATCGCCGGATAGAGGAACTCCTCCACGACTTTGTTGAGGCGGTGAATCTCGTCGACGAACAGGATCTGACCGCTTTCCATCTGGGTGAGCATGGCCATCAGGTCGCCCTGACGCGTGATGGCCGGGCCACTCGTGACGCGCACGGTCATGCCCATTTCGGCGCCGATGACGTGTGCGAAGGTCGTTTTTCCCAAGCCCGGCGGACCGTCGAGCAAGACATGGTCCATCGCCTCGCCGCGCATGCGGGCCGCCTCGACGGCGATCCGCACCTGCTCTTTGACGACGTCCTGCCCGATACATTCGTCGAGCAGGCGCGGGCGGAGCCGGTTGAGGTACTGCTCCTCATCGCGGGTTTGCTGTGTGAATACGCGCTCGATACTCATGGCCGCATTGTAACGCGGCGCAGCGCCGGGAGCGCATTCGCCGGGGACCGGCCGGCGCGGGCGGCGAACTGAGAAATGCGAAAGGCCGCGCGGCGTCATGCCGCGCGGCCTTCGCTTGGTCGTCCGATCTGGGTCGGGCGTTATTGCTCGACGATGCGAATCGAGCCCGTCGGATCCGACGCGAATTCACTGGCGACGAAGTTCCCCCAAAGCGACTGGAAGAACGAGTTGGTCGGCTGCGCGAAAATCGCGTTGAAGTCCGAGCCAACCTGCGCCGCGGCGCCGTCAGTCAGCGTGGCGATCGAGTTGTTACCGACCGCGGTGTAGAAGTTGACGAGATCCGTGTTGCGGATGTACTCGTTGGCGCCGAAGCCGGTGCACCCATTGCCGAGGCCGAACTGGAACGCGGCTCCACCCAAACTCAGCATCGCGACCGACTTCATCAAACGCTTCTTCATGAAGATTCTCCCGTTAGTCAGATTCGTCCTTGAATCTGTTTGTTGTTGTTCCCAATCAGCCTTAGAAGGCCACCTGCAACTGCACACGCCAGACGAGCACGTCGTCGTTCACGTTCGCCAGGCTCGAGTAGTTGTTCGAGATCGGCGATTCGTAGACGCGGGTGATGTCCGTCTGGAGCTTCACGTTGTCGCCCTGAATGTAGTAGTTCAGGCCGCCGGCGTATTCCCAGGAGCCTTCCGTGCCGCCGCCCATGGCGGAGATACCGCCAACGCGGACGACTGCTTCGAGCTTGTCTTCCATACCCGGAATCGGGAGGAAGTAACCCATCTGCATGTAGGCGCCGTGCTGCACGCTGGTGCTGCCGTCATTCGTGAGGACCGTCCACGGCGTGAATTGACCGTTGCGCGGATCGATGCTGCGCACGATGTATTCGGCGGTCGTCGAGAAGCCGCGATACTTGAAGGCGGCGTCGACACCGAGCTGGTGCATCTGCACGCCGTTCAGGTTCGTCAGGACATAGCCGCCCTGGCGGAAGCGACGATTGCTCGGGGCCGGGACACGCGTCGTCGCCAGGTCCGAACGGTCATCGTTGAAGGCGTAGTGGATACCGAGGTCGAGCGCCGGGGACTCGCGATGGGCGAGGTCGGCCTGCGAAATCCAGTCGGTTTCCGGGTCGTCACCCATCACGTGCCAAACGAAACGCGCGAGGATGGCCGGATTGCCGTCCTTCTCGCCACCGCTGAGCGTCAGGCGGTCCGGCGTGATGGTGCGGTTCAGGCTGGCGACCGTCTCATCGCCGGTACCGTCGACATAGTCGATGTAGTACGTCGCCTGCTTGTCCCACAGGTGACCCCAGAAACGCACGCCCATGCCACGGCCGAGGCCGAACACGGCGTCGACCATCGGACGGTCGACGAACTGGAGGTTGCCCTCGTAGGTCATCTGGGCGCGCGTCGAGGCGAGGCGCATCACACCGGCGCGAATCTGGAACTCATCCATCGCGCGATAGTTGACCCACGCCTCGTGGACGATCCAGTCCCACGCGTCGATGGCGTCAGCCCGCATTTCGATGTTGTAGGTCCAGTCCGGACTGTAGGCGTGACCGCTGAAACGAACGCGGGCGCGCTGCACGTCAAAACCGGTCTTGTCATCCCGCTGCACACCCGGCAGCAGGTAACGGTTGTCGGCGCGCGTGCCGTAATGCTGCCAGCGCACCTGGAGCAAGCCGTTGACCTTCAGCATGAAGTTGTCATCGCTGCTCTTGATGTAGAAACCCTCGTCATAGCCGGCCGTCAGCACGGTCGGCATCAGGCTCTCGCGAAACTCGCGCTCGCCCAGTACTTCGCGGATCTGCTCTTTGATGTTCTCCACACGCGCGGCGTTCATGCCCATCGCGTCACCGGAGGACACCTGACGCTCCAGCGCGTCAATCTTCCGCTGCTGGGCTTCCAGCAGCGATTCGAGGCGAGCGAGCTCGTCGCCACCTCGAGTCGGCGACGTCATGTCGCCGGCGAATGACGTGACTGCGAGGGCGCCCAGCGCCAGCGCCGAAACGCATCCGCGAATTCCAATTCGTGTCATAGACCTCTCCTGGAACCCGGTACCAGGCGCGGACCCGACCTCCTGTCGGAACCTACGCCACACCCAAATCATCCGACCTGAAAATTGCATTCCTCAGATCTGAGCCCATGTTTTATCAGATCAAGAACAGATCCGCATCTACCCGCCGACGAAAATTTTTCTGAATCGCCCCGCGCCAGAGACGATTCAGCTTTTCGGTGCGGCATTGGGCTCGACGATGCCGAGAGACCAAACTCGGCAAAGCATCTTAATGCATTTCACATGCCAAACCGTAACATGCTGACTGCTGCGCCCGCAAGTCAGATTCAGAAAACAACTTACGACTCAATTCCCCGCCGCCCCGAGGGCAGGACGACGCGGGGAAAAACAGACGAACAACCGTTCAGATAGAATGAAGATCGGAATGTAAACATCTTATATAAATACACTTACGGACATATTGCATTCACAGATCGCGGTGGCGGAAAACCGCCTGCCCTAATCGCCCCTGCGTGCGCCCGACGATCAGACGACCTTCGTCCGCTGGCGCCGGCCGCCATGGGTGAAAAATGTTTGCGTGCGCCGCGCCCCCCGATACATTGACCGCCCCGAACACGCATTCGAAACGACCCCGTCGGGTAAACAGGAGCCGATTCAATGGACCAACCCGCCGCCGTAGCCGGCAGTCAGGCCGGGCGACCGGAACTATCCCCGCTGTCGATCACGATCGGCGTGATCATCGGCATCCTGTTTGGAGCCGCCAATATCTACATTGGGCTGAAAGTCGGAATGACGGTCAGCGCCTCGATTCCCGCCGCGGTGATATCGATGGCGATTATCGCCGGCATGCTCAAGAAGAACTCGATCCTCGAAAGCAACATGGCGCAGACGATCGGCTCGGTCGGCGAGAGCCTCGCGGCCGGCATGTTGTTCACGATCCCGGCGCTGTTCATCTTCGCCGTCAAGGATAAGAATCCCGAACTCGCGCCCAGCTTCTGGGAAATGACCATCTGGGGCTCGATCGGCGGCGTGCTCGGCGTGCTGTTCATGATCCCGCTCCGCCGCATGTTGATTGTGCGGGAACACGGCACGCTCCCATACCCGGAAGGCACGGCTTGCGCCGAAGTGCTCCGCTCCGGCGAGCGCGGCGGCGCCGCCGCCAAGACCGTGTTCCACGGCGTCGGCCTGGGCGCGATTTACGAATTGCTGCGGCAACTCGGCTTCTGGCCGGAGACCGCCAAACAGACGGTTCCGATGCTGCGCACGGAACTGACGCTGGCGTCGGAGCCGGCGCTGCTCGGCGTGGGCTACATTCTCGGCATTCGCGTCGCGGGGTACATGCTCGCGGGCGCCGTGCTCGGCTGGTTCATTCTGATCCCGACCTTCAGCTACTTCGGCGACGCGGCCGGTCTGACCGTCTCGCCCGCCAGCAAACCGCTCAGCGCGATGGCCCCGGGCGAAATGTGGGACAAGTATCTGCGATACGTCGGCGCCGGGGCGGTGGTGCTGGGTGGCATTCTGTCACTGATTCGCAGCCTGAAGACGATTGGCGCCTCCGTGTTTCATATGTTCGGCGGCAAGTCGTCGAGTGATCGCACCGACCGCGACATTCCGCTGCCGATTCTCATCCTGCTGCTGGTCGGCATCGGCGCGGCCATGTGGTTCCTGCCCGACGCGGGCTTGCTCAGCAAAGCGATGAAGAGCATTCCGCTGATCGCGTGCGTCATCGGCTTTGGGTTCTTCTTCGTCACCGTGTCTTCGCGATTGGTCGGCGTGGTCGGCAGTTCGTCCAACCCGGCCTCGGGCATGACGATCGCGACCATCCTGGGCACAGCGCTCATCTTTGTGTATGTGCTCGACATTCAACTGACGCCGGACCGAATGAAGTTCGCGATCATCTCGGTCGGCGCCCTCGTTTGCATGAGTATCTGCCTCGCCGGCGATTGCTCGCAGGACCTCAAGACCGGTTTTCTGGTCGGCGCGACGCCATGGAAACAGCAGGTCGGCGAGCTGATCGGCGTCCTCACTGCGGTCGCGGCGCTGGCCGGCGTTATCGCGCTCGTGAACGCGAATTACGGTTTCGTCAAAGACGCGGAACACCCGGCTGCGTTCCTTGCGCCACAGGCGAATCTGATGCAACTGCTGGTGAAGGGTGTCGTGGAAACCGATCTGCCCTGGCGGCTGATCCTCATCGGCGTGGCATGCGCGTTGATCGTGGAATTGCTGGGCATTCCATCACTGCCGTTCTCTGTCGGCCTTTATCTGCCGCTGTCGCTTTCCACACCGATCATGGCCGGCGCCATTATTCGCTGGCTGGTCGAACGCTGGCACGGCCCGCGGCCGGAGGGCAATGATCGCGGCGTGCTCGGGGCTTCGGGGCTTGTCGCGGGACAGGGGTTAATGGGCGTCGCGGTGATTGGCGTCGCGGCGCTGATCGCCGCCATCGCGCCGACTGCGCGTTTCGCGCCCCCGGCACGACCGGACCGCACACCGCCGCAGTCCCTCGAAAGCACCACGGCCGCAATGATGTTGACGCCGCCGATGGGCATTTCGTTGCAATCAGCGGACGTCCAGGCCGATCCGAATGAGGAGCCGGTCACGCAGCCCACCCCGACGCCGGCGCCGGCGGAGGACCCGCTGGAGCCGAACGTGGCCGGCGCCGTTCCGGACGAGCCGGTCAAAGCGGCGCCGCCGCCGAGCCCGCCGCCGGTCGTGGGCGAGACACCCGTCGAAGACGAAAAGCCGGCGGCCGAACAAGAGGTCGCCCGCCCGGCGGAGCCGACGCCGAACGAAACCCCGGCGGCAATCACGCAGGCTCCGGCGGCCGCGGAGGGGGAAGGCGACCCGGTGATGCCGCATCACCTGCAGCCGTGGATGTCGAAAAAGATGGGTTTCCCGGTCGACTATGGCCTGGGCCAGACGCGGGTCGGGGCATGGACGATCGACTGGTACGCGCTGCTGCCGTTATTGCCGTTTGGCGGGTTGGGCGTATGGCTGTTGCTGACGGCGATGAAGCGCGAACCGGACGCGGAGTAGCCGCGCGGCGTTGGCAATGTGTCTCGCATTACAGCGAACTGCGCGACTTACTTCTTGGCGATGACGCTGCGCGGCCACTGTCCGCGCGTGACGGCGCGGGTCGCCGCCTCGAGGAATTCTTCCATCGATGTGATCGTCGCCTGCTCGACGAGCTTTGACATGTACTCGTTGGACGCCTCAGCGAAGCGCGCGTTTTCCAACTGGCGGCGAATATCGCTCTGCGCTTCGGCGAAGCTGCGGGTCTGGGCGGCGGTCACGTCGCCGCAACCCACGATGTACCAGACATCGTCGGTTTCGATCGGTTCGCTGAATTGTCCCTGGCGATACTTGAAAATCCGTTCGCTGAGCGACTTGAACGGCTCGCCTTCGAGCGGCTGGCCGATCGGCCCCCATGAGCCGCCCGTTTCGGCGTGTGGCCCGCGCGAATATTCCGCAGCCACATCCTTGAACGGGCGTGTGCGCAGCGCTTCGTGCGCTTTTCGCACATGTCGTGTCGCCGCGAGCCGCGCTCGCGCCAGGGCGGCCGGCGAGGCGGAAAGCGCCGTCACGCCTTCGGGCAGAAACGCGGCGGTCGGCGCCTCAATAATCAACAACTCGCGCGACGCCGGCGTGCTCCATTTGTCCGGATTCGAGGCGTAGAAATTCAGGAGGTCATCGCGGCGCAGCGTCATCCGCGCGCCGAGACGCTCGCGCAGGTACTGGCGCACAACCATCGTGCGTTTGACCATTTCGTCATGTTCGGCCCGCGTCAGGCCGAAGCTCGCCAGGTGGCGATCGAACTTCGCCTCGCCACCGCCGAACTCGCGCGCGACGCGCTGCATCACTTCGCGCTGCACAGCCGTCTCAATCGACTTGCGCTGCTGGTCGTTCAATTCGCGCGTCGCATCCTGATACAGCAGCAGTGTGCCGACATCGGAGCGAAGCTGCGTCGTGATGAGCTGGCGCGCGGCCTGTTCGAAACCGCGGTCCGTCTGCGTCGCGCGCGACGCGAGCAGCTCCGAGCGAATCATGTACAGCGTTTCGGGAATCGTCAGCGGCAGGTCATTGACCATTAACACCCCGCCGCGAATCGTGCCGCGCTCCGGGAGCAGCGGCGGGCGCTCATCGGCGGGCCGCTCGGCGGCGGCGGCGGCGGTCGTGGCGGCGTCGCGCTCCTCGGACGGCGTGAGCGGCGCGTGAGCGCTCGGCCGCAGGCGGCCTTCGCCCAGCGCCGCGGCGCGGTCGGCGGCGAGTTCGGCGTCGGTCTTCAGTTCGGGCCGGCGGGCGTCGGGCGGGGCGTCGTCGTCCCTGAGCCGCCAGGCGCTGGGGCCCTTGAGATCAGCGCAACCAGACAGCAGGAGGCCGAGGCCCCCGACGAAAGCGATTGAGATTCGTGCGTGCATGGCCCCAATATACGCGGCCCGGCGAACAGGGCAAAATCGCCGAATCCCGGCATGACGCGCGTTGCGGCGGGGGCGTCCTCAGGGCGCCGCGGTCGGCGTCGCGGCCTGCTTCTTGGCCTGTCGCTGTTTGGCGACGGTTTGCGGCGTAATGGAGTAAAGCAGTTTCCAAGGGTAGTCGATCAGGGCGCACTCGGGGATGTCGAAGTCGGGCTCGTCATCGTCTCCGCCACTGTAGCCGCCGGCGGTAATCGGCGCGGTGTTCATCGTCGCGCTGCCCACCGCGACGCCCTCCGCCATGTCCCGATTCTGTTGAATCTGGGCATAGAGCAGTCGTTCAAGTTCGGCGACGCGCTCCGGATACTGCGCCGACAGGTCTGTCTGCTCGTCGGGATCATCGGCAATGTTGAACAACTCGCGCAGCGGCGCCGAAATCTCATTCATCTTCTCATGGCGTTTTACGCCTTCGCTGTAGGCGATACGGTTCTTGAATTCCGCCTCTTCAAACGCGCCGACCAATGGCCGGCCCTGCGCGCGTTCCAGCATTGGTAAATCCAACTGCTTGAGAATCGTCGGCCCGATATCAAACCCGCGCGCGACGCCTGTGACCCGCTTTTCCGCGAGCGTTCCGGGCCAGCGCATGATCAACGGGATGTGAATCTGATTCTGATGCGCCGTAAAGCCGTGTGTCCAGACCAGGTGCTCGCCGAGCGCTTCGCCATGATCCGCCGTGATGATCACGTAGCTGTCGTCCCAGAGTTTGCGTTCGGAAAGTGATGTCTGCAACGCCCCGATCTCGCGATCCATCAGCTGCACACAACCGTCATACAGCGCGTCGTAGTATTCCGCGTAGCGGCGCAGCGTGTTGTGCGGCTCGCCGCGATATGGCGCGGACGTGCCGAAGAAACCGGGGTGATTTGTGGCCTCGATCTGCTCGATCGGCCGCATGTCCTTCTCTTTCCCGAGCTTCGCGAGCAAGGGGTTCAGAATGTCGTCCGGAAGGATGTACGGCGCATGCACATCCATGTAATGCAGGTAAAGGAAAACCGGCTTTGACTTGTCGGCGCGACTGTCGAGCCACTTCATCGCTGCGGCGGTAACCAGCTTCCCGGGCGCGGCGTTGCTCGCGAAACTGCCGTCGAAGTGGTCAAAGCCCTGTGCGAAACCGGTGGCCGGTTGGATGAACGGGTTCGCCGAAAACGCGGCGGTCGCGTACCCGGCGCCCTGAAGTCGTTCGGCGAGGGTATCCCAGTCATCACCGACGACGCGCACTTCCGTTCTCAGCATGTCGCCGCCCTGCGAATAATCATTCGCCTTATGCACGCTCGGATACACGCCGGTGAAGATCGATCCCATCGCCGGCAGTGTCCAGGGCGCGGGCGAGATCACGCGCTCGAAGACGACACCCTCTTTCGCAATCGCGTCGATGCGCGGCGTCTGCGCATCAGCGGCGCCGTAGCAGCCCAGCCGATCCGCGCGGAGCGTGTCGATCAGGATGAACACGATATTCGGGCGCGGCGCCGGCTGCTTGGCGGACGGCTTGTCACAGCCCGTCAGCGCGAGCAGCGCCGCCAGGATCGAGAGCGCGGAAACCCGCGTAACAGCCATGGACGGCTTGGCAAAACAATCAGGTCGCATGCGTCGGTCCGTTCGTGCGTTGAGATTCACGAGAGAAGCCCGGCTACGGATTCTATCGGGTTCGCGGAGAATGACGATTCGCCTGATCGCATTGTCCGTGGGACGCGTCCGCCGCCAGGGCCGCGCGGCCAGCCTAGATAAAGCCCCATGCGCGGGCGTTTTCGTGGTAAATCTTGCGCAGCGTGTCATCCGGGAGCGCGACGCCGGCCAGACGCGGCGGGTCTTCCCCATCGGGGTCGTCGATCGGACTCTCTCCGCGGTAATCGCTTTCCCACATCGTCTGATGCGCCCAATATCGGCTGGCGTAATGATCAAACTCGGTAAATTGATCGCGCACGACCAGATCGCTGCCGAACAGAATCCGATCGGCGTGGGCGACAATCAGATCGCGCACCGGCAGCGGCCTGCGCGCCGTTTCGCGCACGATCCATTTGGTGGCGCTGGTGTCGAGCCACAGGTTATCGTGTCGCCGCAGCAGGCCGTCCAGAAAAACACAGTCCTCGATACTGCCACCCATGTGCGCCGCGATCACACGCCGCGGCCGCGCTTTTTCCAGCAGCCATTCGAGCTGGTCGTATTGCTGGGCGCGCGTGCCGTACTTTTCCGTTTCCGCGTAGCGCGCGCCGGGCTGAAACCAGACCGCCGGATCGGACACATGAATCATGAACTCAAAGCCGAGATCGAGCGCGTGATCGACGACCGGCCGCGCCCATTCGCCATCAACCGTGACGCCGTGCGCGGCGCGCATGCGCGGGGCCATCCAGAATTTGCACAGCGGCGCCCCCAGCCCGCGAAACGCGGCAAGATCGCGCATCCAACCCGCGCGAAACTCTTCCGTCGCCTTCAGGTCGCGAAACGTGGGAACCGCATTGAAGATCAGGCGCTCGCCGTAAGCGCGGCGCAGCGGCGCTACATCGCCCAACGGCGACATCGTGACAAAACGCGACACGCCATACGCGTCCGCCGCCTCAAAGAACGCCGGCAATGGCGCACAATGCGTAAGGTGGCAATGGGCGTCGACGATCGGCCCGGCGACCCGCCGCGCCGGCGGCTGGCGATAGTCCAGGCCAAGTCGGTTGGCGGGATGTGTGGACGGCGTTTCGGGCATCGGAACTCCGGCCGAGCGCGACGACGCGCGGCGCAATGCCATATCGTAGACGCGCGGCGAAAACGGGCAAACGGCAGGACTACTCCGGCGGAGTTGTCGTTGGCGTCACCGTCCACCCACCCGACCCCAGCCGCACGCGTATCGCGCCGTGATCGCGCGTCGTCAGCGCCGGGCACTCGCCGAACGCGTACGTCAGCCCCGCTTCCAGCCGCGGCGTCTCCTTGCCCGCCGACGCGATGACCAGCGCGGGGTTAACGGCCCGGTAGAAATCATCAGAGGCCCCGTCGATCCAAGCGCCATGGTGCGGCGCCACCAGAATCTCGGATTCGAGCGCGATCTCGCCGGCGTCGCGCCGCGCGAGCAGGCCGCGCATCGCCGCTTCCTCGATGTCGCCGGTAATCAAGACGCGCGTCGGCCCGGCCTGAAGGCGAAATACGAGCGAGCGATCGTTCGCGGCCCAGCTCTCGTCGAGATCGTCCGGCGGCCAGAGTGTCTCGATGGTCACGCCGGCGAGTTCAAACTGGTCACCGGCGCGCAGCGCTTCGCGTCGCGTTCCGGCCGGCAGCATTTCAGCCAGACGCCGCATGACCGGATCAACGCGCGATACCCGCTCGAAGTAGGGGTTCACCTGCAGGCGGGCGCCGGTCTCCCGCAGGACTGTCGGCGCGCCGCTGAAGTGGTCGAAGTTCGCGTGAGATACACTGATCGCGTCAAGCCGGCGAGCGCCGATCGCACGCGTGGCGCGGTTCACGATGTCGCCGGCGTCGCGATTACCCAGCGATCCCGCGTCGAATGACCATGCGACTCCGCTTGCGTCGCACAACAGCGCGGCGCTCCCGTGCCCGACGTCGAGCACAATCAACTCGGGGACCGCTGCCCGCCGCGGCGAAACAACCCACGCGATCCAGAACAGCGCCAATGCGCCAAGCGGCGCGTATTTCCACCACTGCCCGCGCGGGGGTGACGTCTCGCTCGTCGCTTCGTCGGTCAGCGATCCGCGGCGACGCGCCCACGCCGCAAACATCGCGAACAAGACCGCATATGTTCCGTACACCAGCCAACCCGGCGGCGGCTTGACTTCGATCAGCGCGAAACCCGGCGCGCCGAGCCAGCCGACCACCGTGAGCAACGCCTGCCCGAGCCAATCGAGCGCCGCGCGCAGCAACGACCCCACGGCAGGCACAGCGCCCAGCGCCAGCGCGACGAACCCGGCCAGGACGCTCAGTAACGCCAGCGGCGTCACGATCATTGATTGAATCGCCGCCAATGGCGCAAACTGGCTGAAATGCAGCATGGTGAGCGGAATCGCCATCGCCCACGCGACGACGCTCACGAGCGCCAGTCCCGCCACAAAACGGCCAATCCAGCGCAGCAGTAACGCCGGCCAACTCGCGGCGTCGCTTGGCAGCGCATCTTCCCGCGGCGTGAAGCGTCGCCAGATGGCCGGCACAAAAACCAGCAGCGCCAGCGTGAGGATGAACGACAACTGAAACCCGGGTCGGAACAGCTCCAGCGGCTGAACCGCGCAGATCAGTCCCGCCGCCAGCGCCAGCCAGTTCAGCGCCGCGCGGGGGCGGCCGGTGATCGCGGCGACACATACGAGCCCGCCAACAACCGTCGCCCGCATCACCGGCGCAGTCGTTTCAGCGAGCAGCGCGTAGGCCACCAGCACAACCAGCGTCACCACCGCCGCCGTTACCGCGCGGCGGCGCAGCAGCCGCCGGGTCGTGAACCAAGTCGCGGCGGCGAGCGCGCCGACGTGAAAGCCGCTGACGGTCAGGAAGTGGATCGATCCCGTGCGCAGGAACGCTTCATTGACCGCGCGCGGCACGGCTGATCGCTGACCCAGCACCATCGCTTCCAGCGCCTGTGTCTCGGGTTTCGGCTCGACCTGCGCGGCGGGCTCAAACAACAGCGCGCGGGCCGTCGCGCGGGCTCGATCCAGCCCGGCGCGCCAGTGGGAACCGCCATCGAGCCTGCGCACATGCTCGGTGGCCGGGACCAACAGCGTCGCGGACACGCCCTGGAGCCGATTCCACGCGGCCCAATCGACTTCGCCCGGATTTCGCGCCGCGCGGGGGCGAGTGAGCCACCCGGTAAGGCCGACGCGGTCGCCGGGGCGCAGGTCCGGCGGATCGGCGCCCAATACCGTGACGCGGATCGCCCCTTGTGCCGCAAAGGGCTCGTCCGCTTCGAACGAGCGGACCTCGGCCAGGAAGCGCATCCGCGGCTCAGCGGTGAAAAACGAAAACGGGTTGTATTGCTCCGGCGGGTTGAAGGCCGGTCGCGTGATGACGTCGGCCGTCAGGCGCGTCAGGATCGGTTCATCGGAGAGCAGCACGCTGACGTGGTTTCCCGGCGGATCGACATACGCGGCGTGACGCGCAGCGCCGGCGACCGCGCAGGTCAGGATCAGTAACGGAATCGCGAGGCGGGATTGTCGAACGAGCAGTAGAACAAACAGCGCGATGGCAACCGCTAACGCGCACAGCAGCGCCACCCGCGGAACGGGCGCCCCCGCCAACTCCGACAGCACGATTCCGGCAAGGAACGCGAGAACCGGTATCAGCAGCGGCGCCCGCCCGTGCGCGGCGGCCTCCGCCAATGGTCGATTCTCTATCGGAATGGGAACGTCGGGGCCGTGCGCGTCAGGGAGCGCGTCCGGCGCGCGCGTTAACTCTCGCCCTGCGCCTTGCTGAACGCCGGCTGACCGTTGAGCTCCAGCAGTTTCTCGATGTGCATCCACTTGTGACCTGCGCCGATGCGGGCGATGAGCTCGGCGACCTGGGCATCCGCCAGTTTCGCCTGCTGGTCGCGTAGCATAAACCGGCAACGCCAATGGTCGACATAGTCGGTGCCCGGGGCGGCCGTCGGATAGACCTGCATGCCGCGGTTCGAAATCATCTTCAGCCGCAACGGGCTCGCCTCGACGACGCGCTCGATATCGCGGCCCAGCTCATCGGCCGACCCCGCCCACTCCAGAAAAACGTCGACGCCGATCTCGCGGCGGGACTCGACGCGGACCATGTCCGGGCGCCGCGGCGTCTCCGGCATCTTCAGCGGCTGGCGTTCGCGGACGCGCCAGGTCTCGCTCACCCGCCCGAGGTTCGCAATGACGGCATCGGTATAGCGATCGGTCGAGCTGGCGTACTCCGTGCCGATCAGGTCGACCGTGAGGGCCTTGCCCTCATGCAGTGTGCAGACGATCGCCTGTTCCATTTTGTCCGCGACCTCGAACTCGCCCAGATGGCGCATCAGCATCACCGCCGCGGACATGATCGCGGTCGGATTGGCGATGTTCTTACCGGCGATGGTCGGGGCCGAGCCATGCACGGCCTCAAAAATCGCGACGCCGGCCCCGATGTTGACCGCCGGCGCCAGGCCCAGGCCGCCTGTCAGGCCGCTGGTCAGGTCGCTGATGATGTCGCCGTTCATATTGGTCGTGACGATGACGTCATACTGCTCCGGCCAGCGCACGAGCTGATGGGCGAGATTGTCGATGATGATGTGCTCGGCGCGGATGTCGCTGTAATCCTGTGCGACTTCTTCGAAAGTGCGTTTCAGCAGGCCCTCGGTGAGCTTCATGATGTTGGCTTTGGTCGCGCAGTGAACGGTCTTGCGACCCTCGGAGCGCGCGACTTCGAACGCCAGTCGCGTGATTTTCTCACAGCCCTTTCGCGTGATCAGCTTCAGACACTGCGCGACGCCCGGCGTCTGCATGTGCTCGATGCCGGCGTACAAGTCCTCGACGTTCTCGCGCACGACGATCAGGTCGATCTGGCGACCCGCGAACACGCCTTGCACGCCCGGAAGCTCGCGCGTCGGACGCAGGTTGCCATACAACTCGAACAAACCGCGCAGCGTGACATTCGCGCTGCGCTCCCCAAAACCGATCGGCGTTTCGAGCGGCCCCTTCAGCGCGACGCGATTGCGTGAGATTGAGTCGATCGTTTCGCGCGGCACGCCAGTCGCGTCACCGGCGCGAAACACCTCGGCCCCGGCCTGGCAGACTTCCCACTCGATGGCGGCGCCGGCCGCCTTCAGCAGCCGCGATGTCGCGTCCACGCATTCCGGCCCGATGCCGTCGCCGGGAATCAGCGTGACCTTATGCCGCTTGCCGCTCATGCCTCGCCTCGCCTTCGCGCCTGAATCAACATCAACTTTGGCCGGGAATCTGCATCGCCTCGGCCTCGGTGGTCTGCTGTTTGCGAAACGCCGCGTAGCGCTCGCCGATCGCGGCGTGCTTTCCGCCGAGGATCGCCGCGGCCAGCAGCGCCGCGTTCACCGCGCCGGATCGGCCGATCG
Source organism: uncultured Planctomycetales bacterium (assembly GCA_964528455.1). Taxonomy (GTDB): domain Bacteria; phylum Planctomycetota; class Phycisphaerae; order UBA1845; family Fen-1342; genus DSPM01. The sequence continues at coordinate 52,063 of CAZGTH010000001.1, forward strand.
CGAGCGTGCCGACCGGAACGCCGGCCGGCATCTGCACAATCGCCAGCAGCGCGTCGAGCCCCTGGGCGGCCGAACCCGGCAACGGCACGCCGAGCACGGGGCGCGTGGTTTGCGCCGCGGTAACGCCCGGCAGGGCCGCGGCCATTCCGGCCCCGGTGATGAACACCTCAACGCCATCCTTTTCGGCTTTGGTGATGTAGTCATGCAAGGCCTGCGGGGCGCGATGCGCGGATATTACGCGGCATTCATGCGGAACCTCGAGGCGGGCGAGCGTATCCGCCGCGTGCTTCATCAATTCCCAATCACTGTGGCTACCCATCAGAATCGCGACAAGAGGATTTTCCGGCATGATCTGAAGTCTCGATTTCGGGCCTGTGTTCGGTCAACCTAGCGCCATCGCCTACACGTTTGCGGGCGTCTCGAATCTGCGATGCGCCGCCGACTGGGCGAGGCCACGCGCGGCCTCGGCGCGCGGCGCCCACGGCGGCAAATTGTCGTGGCAATCGAGACGCCGTCGCGATTATACTGCCCCCCCGAAGGAGGCGCGGGTGGCGAAAAAACCTGACATCTCAGTCGTGGTTCCGGCGTACAACGAAGACGACCTTGTGGGACAGACGATCCCCCGTTTTGTCGCGTCGCTCGCCGCCCAGCGTCGCTCGTTTGAGTTGATCGTCGTCAACGACGGCAGTCGGGATGGGACCGGACCGGCGCTGGACCGCCTGGCCCTGGATGAGCCGCGGCTGCGCGTGATTCACTTCACCCGAAATTTCGGTCAAACCGCGGCGATGATGGCCGGCTTCCTCGCCGCCCGGGGCGATGTGATTGTCGCGCTCGACGCGGATGGACAAAACGAGCCCGACGACATCGAAATGCTCGTTGATCGTCTGGAGCAGGGCTTTGACGTCGTCAGCGGCTGGCGGCGCGATCGGCAGGACGCCTGGCTCCGCACCCGCGTGTCGCGCGTGGCGAACTGGATCATCGGTCGCGTCACCGGCGTCAAGCTGCACGACTATGGCTGCACATTGAAGGCGTATCGCGCCCCCCTCGTGCGCGACGCGCGTCTGTTTGGGGAGATGCACCGCTTCATCCCCATCTTCACCGCCATGCACGGCGCCCGCATCGACGAAATGGTCGTGCGGCATCATCCGCGCACCGCCGGGCGCAGCAAATACGGATACGGGCGCGTGATGCGCGTCGCGCTGGATATCGCGCTGGTGCGCATGCTGCAGCGCTATCGCACCAAGCCGCTGCATTTCTTCGGCAAGATTACGCAGTACGCGTGGCTCGGTACGCTGGCGTGTTTCGGCTTCGCCGGATTGCAGGCGGTCCTTTCGGCCGATCCATGGAAAGCGTTCTGGGGCAAGGCGCCGCTGATCGGCACGATTCTGTTCGTGCTCGGTTTCATCGCGATCATGTCCGGGCTGGTCGCGGAGCTCGTGATGCGCGCCGGGTATGAGCCGGTCGGCGGGCGCTATTGGGAAGTGGCACGGGCCACGAATCTTGATGAGCCAATCGCGGCGCCGCCGCGCTCAGCGCCGATCGAGCGCGTCGCCCCGGTCGGCCAACGCCGCGAGAAGGCGTCTTTGTAGCCAGCGCGCGCCCGGCGGCCCGGACATGCGCTCGTTTGACTACCCGCCTTTATCGCCCTTCTGAACCTCGACCCCCGGCGCCGGTTTTTCGCGCCGCTGCGCGAACAGCCAGTTCCAGAACTCCGGATCTTCGTAAACACGGTCCCAGATGCCGTGCCCACCGCCCGCATACTCGGTGTACTTGACCGAGGGCGCTTGATTCGCGCGCAGCAGCGCCGCCATGTGCCGCGACTCCTCCACCGGCACCGCCGTGTCCTGATCGCCGTGAAAAATCCAGATCGGCAGATCCTTCACCGCGGTCGCGACTTCGTCCGCCCGCTCCGCGCCGGTAAAGCCGCAAATCGGCGCGGCGGCGGCGAATACATTTGGCGCGGCGGCGCTGAGCATCCAGGCCCCGTTCCCGCCGAGTGACAGGCCGGTGATGTAGATCCGCGACAGATCGCAGGTGTACTCGCGCGTGGTCGCCTCCAGACAGCGCAGCGCCGCCAGCCCGGGTGGCCCGGACCATTGCTCTTTGGCCGGACACTGCGGCATCACGACGATCGCCGGCACGCGCGAGCGGTCGCGTCGAATCGCGCGGGCGATGCCGACGTCCGTCTGCAACAGGCCGTCACTACCACGCTCGCCGGAGCCATGCAGGAACAAAATCACCGGCCACGCTTTGGTGGGCGTGTATTCCGGCGGCACATATACGCAGCAGGCGTATGTCGTCCCATCCACATCCAGCGACTTGAAGAGAAAGCCGGTGGGAACCGCCGCCGTGGGCGGGGCCGCGCGCGGCGCTTCCGCCGGCGGCGCCTGAACTTGCGCGTCCTGCTGCGCCTGCGGCGCGGCCGTCGCGCTGATTGAGGCTGATCCAATCCCGATCAATAGCGTTGTCCACAACAGTGTTCGCACGTCATCTCCTGTTCAATCCGCGCGCGGCCCGCGCCAGGCGCGATCAAACTCCGCCAGCGCGCTCGTTTCGTTGTCAATTACGATCTGTTCATCATCGCGAACCGCCGCGAGCTCAATCCACGGCGCGCCGCAAACATCGAGATACTCGCGCATCACATCCGCGTCACGGGCTTCCACCAGATAACCGGCCGCCATGTTCGTGAACGCGGGCGGCGCGAGCGTCAGCGTGTCGCCTGCGACCTCGAATCCCCTGCGCCCGGCGATCGCCATCTCCGCCAGCGCCGCCAGCCAGCCGCCGTGGCTGACATCGTGACACGCCGCGATGAGATCATTGCGCATCGCTTCGGCGACGGCGTAGTGAATCTCCAGCGCGATGCGCGCGTCGAAGTCAATCCGTGGCAGACCGCCAACCAGAAAAACGCGCCCAGTGACGGATTTTAGCGCCGGATTGGAGACGCGCGTCACATCTTCCATCACGCTCATGGCGCTGATCAGCAGCGTGCCGGGAATCGCCAGCCGGCCGGTATCGCGCATGCGCCGCGCGACATGGTCGGCCACCGCCGCATGGTCGATGTCGTCGTCCAGCCCGTTCGCGAGCCGGCCGGTGACATGCTCGATCATCGTCTCCAGATCATCCGGGCTGAGCAGGAAGTTGTTATTGAGCGAGTCTTTTCCCGAAACGAACGGTAACCCATACGCCAGCGCAAAGTCGTAGCACGCCTGGCACGCGCGCACGAGGCCACCGAGCTCTTCCGGATCCGCCGAGCTGCCCCAGCAGAAATTGTCGAGAATGGCCGTGCGGCGTGGGTCGCCGCCGACGCAGATGGCGTTGCGAAGCGCCTCATCGATGGCGTTGGCCGCCGCCCAATACGGATCGACAGCCGCAAGCTCCGGCGCCAGTCCGCATGCCAGCGCCACGCCCAGATTGTCGTCTAGCAAGGGGCGAATGACGGCGCCGTCGGTCGGTCCCGCGCCGGGGCCGCCGCGTGGCTTGATGACGCTGCCACCCTGAACTTCGTGGTCATAGCCGCGAATGATCCAATCGCGCGATTGGGCCGCCGGCGCCGCCAGGTGCGCCCCCAGCCGTTCGAACAGCGCCGCGCCGCCGTGGATCGGGCGCGGGGCGCGCGGACCCGCGACCGGATGCCAGGTCGCTTCGCGCGAGCGCAGCGGCAGCCCGTCATGCAGAAACGCCATCGACATATCGCCGACGATGTGATCGTCATAGCGAATCAGCAGGCGCGCCGCGCCGGTCTCGGTGTTGCGCCCGAAGACGCCGATCGCGGCCGCTTCGCATCCCTCGTCGGACATGACGCGCATGAACGCGTCCAGCTTTTCCGGGGCGACCGAAAACACCATCCGCTCCTGCGACTCGGATATCCAGATTTCGTCGTAGCGCAGGCCGATGTACTTCAACGGAACCTGATCGAGCGTCACCTCCGCGCCCACTTCGGCGCCCATCTCGCCGATCGCGCTGCTCAGCCCACCGGCCCCGCAATCCGTCACGGCCGTGAACAGACAACCACCTTCGGCGTCACGGGCGGCGAGCAGCGCATCGAGCGCGCGCTTCTCCGTAATCGCGTTACCGATCTGCACCGCGTGCGAAAACTCGTCGGCGTGCGTGTCGGTCAGTTCGGCGGAGGAGAATGTCGCCCCGTGGATACCATCACGCCCGGTGCGTCCGCCGCAGACGACGATGATGTCGCCGGGCCTTGCCGCCTTGGCGATGCGGTCGCGCGGGATCAATCCGAGGCAGCCGCAATACACCAGCGGGTTTCCCAGATAGCGCGGGTCTTCGATCACGGCGCCGTTGACCGTGGGAATGCCCAGGCGATTGCCGTAGTCCGCGACGCCGCGCACGATCCCGCTGAGCGTGCGACGCGGGTGCAGCACGCCGGCGGGGAGTTCGTCGCGCGGCCAATCCTGTGGCGCCACGCAGAAGACATCGGTGTTGGCGATCGGTCGCGCGCCGAGGCCGCAGCCGAGAATGTCGCGCACCACGCCGCCGACGCCCGTCGCGGCGCCGCCGTACGGTTCAATCGCGGAAGGGTGATTGTGCGTCTCCACTTTGAAGGCGACGCCGAAGTCGCGGTTGAGCCCGATCACGCCGGCGTTGTCGCTGAAGATGGAGAGCAACTCCGGCCCGCGCCCGGCGCGGCGCAGCTCATCGGTCGCGCGAAACACCGTATCTTTCAGCAGGTTGGCGTACTCGATTTCCACTTCGGCGCCGACGGCTTCATCGTCGGAATCTTCCGGCTGGGGGTCGGGCGTCGGCATCGGCGCGCCGCGGTAAACGAACGCGCTGCGCAGCGTCTTGTGCACACAGTGTTCCGACCATGTCTGCGCCAGCGTTTCCAGTTCCAGGTCGGTCGGCTCGCGCCCCAGATCCTTGAAGTGCGTCTGGATGGCGCGCATCTCGTCGATCGTGAGGAACAGCCCGCCCTCGCGCGACAACTGCGCCAGCGCGCGATTGTCCATCGTCGACATCGGAACCGTGCGCAACACGAACGTGTACGGCGCCGGGCGCGGGGCGGGCGCGACCGGCTCACGCCCGATCACCACCCGCTCAATGCAGTCATTCGCGAGTTCACGATACGCGACGCGCTCCAGCGCCGCCGCGTCAAATGCGCCATCGAGTTCGACGCGCGTCGCAGTGCGCACCTGATCGACCGCAAACCCCGCCCGGCGCAGCTCGTCCAGCGTCGTCTCGGCGATGGGATCCATCACGCCGGGACGCGGGTGGATTTCGATCGCCGGCGTCTCGGCCGGCGGCGGGTCGCCGAAGGAGAACACGGCAAATCCGCTGGTGATCGGGTCGCACAGCGTCTCGCGCGCGATGTGTTCCGCGTCGGCCGCGGACAGCTCACCCTCCAGCACATATATCCGCGAACGCCGGGCGGTCGTCGCTTCGCGGAGACCGGCCTCGCGGAGGCGCGCCGCCAGCGTCGGATCGGCGTGTTTTGGCGCAATTTCGATTCGAAAAACGGGCATTGGCGTCCTGAAAACTGCACTTTCCTGTGGTCCCGCCGGGCGGCGGCTGGCTTGGCGCGCACTGTAGACGGCGGTCGGCGGCGCGACAATTATCCGGATGCTGAAACCGCGAGACCGCAATCGGGAGCGGGCCCGCGGACATTCTCTTAGGATGACCGTCGGATCGTCGCGACTACTCGGGTGGACGAAACAAGTGGGGAGCCCCAGATCATCGCCGGCCATCGCCGCGCGCCCGGCGCGCGACGGGGAAGTTGTGCGCTGGGGGCAGGCCGAGTTCGCCGATGCGTTTCGCGCGCATTTTCGGACCTTGTGGCTGATCGCGTGCGGCGTCACACGGCACGTGGATCTGGCGGAAGACGTCGTGCAGGAATCGGCGATTGTCGCGCTGCAGAAACTGAATGACTTTGACCCGCAGACAAGCTTCCCGGCGTGGATGGGCCAGATCGTGCGGTTCGTCGCGATGAACCACGCGCGTCGCGAACGCCGCCGGCATGGGGCGCCGCTGGACGGCATCGCCGAGCCGATGGGCAAGACCAACCCGCCCCAGCCGGAGCCCGGCCAGTCGTTCGACCCGAACTGGTTTGACGACAGCGTGCTGGCGGCGTTGGGAGAAATCGGCGAAACCGCGCGGGCCTGCCTGCTGCTGCGCACCGTGCAGGGCCTGAGCTACGCGGAAATCGCCGCGGCGCTGGATGTGCCGGCGGGCACGGCGATGAGCCACGTTTTTCGTAGTCGGCAGACGTTGCGGCGCTTATTGGCGGACTCGGACGAATATCGCCAATAACGCGGATGGAGTGAGCATGCGAGAGCAGGGACGACATTCAGAGGACGCGCTGGACCGCTATCTGGATAACCAGATGGATGCGGACGAGCGGCGCGCGTTCGAGGCCGACGCTGACGCGGCGACGCGCGGGGAAATCGCGCGCCAGCGGGCGATCGATGACTCGCTGAAGCGACAATTCGACGCGCCGGATGTCGAGCGTGTGTTGCGCCACGCGCTGTCGCAATCGGATCGCGGCCCGCGCCGTCGTTCGACCTTGTTGCGATTCCTGCCGCTGGCGGCCGCCGCGGTCGTGCTGATCGCGTGCAGCGCGGTGTGGTTCCTGCGCAGCCCGCCGCCGACCAGGCCGATCATCAACAACTCGTTCCAGCCGGAATCGATGGCCGCCGCGTACGCCAGCCGGGTGGAGTCCGGCTTTACGCCCGAAATCGTGTGCGACAATGATCTGGAGTTCGCGGGCGCGGCCTGGGGCGTCTCGCGCGAGGGGCTGCTGCTCGCCGCAGCCCCGAACGTGCAGGCGCTCGGCTGGGCCCACAGTACGGCGGTGTCGCCGAAGACGATGATGTTGCTGGTGCGTGTCGATCAGCAGCCGGTGACGGTATTCTTTGATACGCGGCAGTCGGCCCAACAATACGCCGATCGGCTGAAGCCGCCCTGCGGCGACAAGAAGCTGTACCTGTATCGCCGGACGATCGGCGAGGCGGCGTTGTTTGAAGTGTCGCCGCTGCCGGAGTCGCGCGTGCTGGATTTGTTGCAGCCGGCGCCCTATTCGGAGCAGGAGTTGCGTGAGGCGTACGCCGGCTGGTGAGTCTTTGTGTCCCGCGCGTGATTCGTCGATTTCGTCGGATCAATGAAAGCGGGACCAGCGCTGATGAGCGCCGGTCCCGACCGTGAGTCGAACTCTACCTGCTACGGCATCGACATTCAGCTCCGGCGTGTTCGGATCCGGAGGCGGACAGATGGTGATCAGAGTTGAAGCAGTCAGCCGGATCATGGTTCGAACACACCCCCCCGGATAACAGGTCATGCGTCGTATACTGGTCGAGAATGGTCCGGCGGCGTCGCCGGGCGGAGGTCACATGGGAGATGTCGGTGAAGATGACGACGATCGACACCCATGTCCTGAACCGTGGTGCGTCGGCGGCCCGCAGTCCGGCCGACAGCTTGTAAGCGGGAGTGTGATGCTGGTCCGTCTCAACGCCCTGGCGAAACAACAGCGGAACTTTGAAGTTGTGACTGTTGATATCCTTCAACGAAGTCCGTTCCTACCTGTGGGGGCGCGTGATGCCGACACCCGGAGCGTTTCCGGGGTGTTAGACGGGTCCGTCTAATCATAGTTGGCCAGACCAAACGGTGATCAAGTGAACATGAGAGTCTTGATTGGTGGTGTGTCGGAACAAGATCTCGACCTGTTCCTCCTCGAGGAGTGCGTTTCGAACAGACGATTCCTCACATGGTTTCTCGCGCGGGTGAGCGGTTGGCCGACGGGCCTGACGGAGCTCGTGACGGCTGCACGGTCCGTCGATCAAGTGAACGGCGAATCTGACCTCGAACTGACCCTCCGTAGCGAATCGGGCGATATCGGGAGGCTTCTGGTCGAAAACAAGTTGAGCGCGGGATTCCAGCCCCGGCAATTGGCCCGCTACCGGGAGCGCGGGCGCATGTACGTCGATCGTGGCGATTGTGCAAGGGCCTTCGTGGTTCTGGTGGCCCCCGAGGTCTATTCCCACGGCGCGGCTGCAGAGGTCGATGGGTTCGTCTCGTATGAAGACATCCAGACCTGGCTAGCGGCCGAAGAGGGTGACAACCGTGCCGCCTACAAGCTGCAACTGCTGCACGCGGCATTGAACAAGAGTCGCTTGGGATACAATCCGGAGACGGATCAGCCGGTCACTGACTTCTGGAATTCTTACTGGCTTGAGGCTACGAGCTGCGCCCGAGAACTCGCGATGGACCAACCGGGCCCTAAACCTGCGGGCGCCGGCTTCGCGTGGTTCTTCCCGGCGAACCTTCCGGCAGGTCTGAACATTTGTCACAAGCTGGGGAGGGGCTTCGTGGACCTTCATTTTCCCGGATGGGGCGATCGCGTCGCAGCCCTGAGCAGTCGAATCGACTCAATACTCCCAGCCGAGATGAAGATCGTACGGGCAGAGAAGTCAGCGGCCGTTCGGCTGTCGGTACCCGTGCTGAATACCGGCCGCCCATTTGCCGAACAGAAAGACTCGGCGAGGGCCGGATTGGACGCCGCCAAGCGACTCTTCGCTTGGGCCGACCAGCATCGAACCGTTATTGAGGAGGCTGGCCCATGACGCCGATCTGCGTACGCCGCGCATCCCTCCCACTGCTTGTCTGCCTCGCGATCGGAGCGGCCGTGTTCGGCTGCTCCGAGCAGCCGAGCGAAGAACGGTCGCAGCCCCCGCTGACAGGGGCGGCGGGCGAGCCGGGAGCGTCGCGCGAGCCCGAGCCGGTCGTGATCGGGCCCTACGTCTATGAGCCCGGCATCGACCGGAAGGACCACATGTACATCAAGTGCTGGGCGTCGATCCGGGCAAAACCGACGCGAGATTTCAACAACTCGTTCGACAGCATCAAGGGGCCGGCGGAGGTGCGCCGCCTCAGCGACCTCGACGCCGACGGTTCGACGAAGAACCACTCGGACTGGACCGGGCGTGTGACCGAAGTCTCCGCGGGTCCGAACGCGGTGGTCACGCTGTTCGAGGAGGCCGACCTCCGCGGACGCTCCGTCACGATCCAGCCCGGAGAGAAGATCGATCTCGCCGACGCGGAAATCGGATCGGTCGGTTCGCTGCGGATCGAGTACGCGCCCTGAGCCGTCGTTTCGCCGCGCGGGCCCGGGCCGTCATCCTCATCGCAGGCGAACCGCGATGCGCGATCCCATGCGCGAGAGTGATTGCCGAAGGGAGCACGCTTTCGAAGGCCGCCTTCCGCGCCAATCGAAAGGCGGTCTGCTGGTCGAGATTGGCCCGGCGGCGCCGCCGGGCGGAAGTCAAATGGGAAATGTCGGTTCAACAGAGTCTCGGACGAGGCCCTGAGCGCCGCAAACGCCATTCGCCTCGGCGCTTGCCGAAAAAGCGGCCCGGTTCTAAGCTACGAGGCTCGATGGGCCGATGAAAACTCGCGTCTGTCGAAACGCCGATGTAGCTCAACGGTAGAGCACAGCTTTCGTAAAGCTGGGGTTGAGGGTTCAAATCCCTCCATCGGCTTTCCCACTTCCCGAGCCTTCAGCGCGACATCCCCCGTTATGATCGAAGGCGCGGGTTGTTTTCCATCTGGCGCGTGGACACAAAGAAAGTGACTGATTCCAACCCACCCCCGATTCCCTGGCGGATCGAAACCGAGCGCCTCGCGCTGATCGGACCGGATATGGCTGACGCCGAGGCCGTGAACGTGGGCGTTTGCGAATCGGTCGCCGAGCTGACCCCGTGGATGCCGTGGATGCTCGACGGGCAGACGGTGGCGCAGACGCGCGATTACTTCACCAAGGCGACCAACCAGTTCGAGTCCCGCGAAGCGTTTCATTGGAACCTGTGGCGGCGCGACGTCGAGGCGCCCCGGCCGCCGGACGCGTTCATCGGCTGCTGCAGTTTGCCGCGCCTGGATTGGAGCGTGCCGAAGTTTGAGATCGGCTACTGGGTGCGGACATCGCGCGCCGGGCGCGGCTACATTGGCGAAGCGGTCGCGGCGATCACGGCGCTGTGTTTCGAGCAACTCGGCGCGCGCCGCGTGGAGATTCGCTGCAGCGCGAAAAACCTGGCGAGCCGCCGCGTGGCGGAGCGGGCGGGCTATCCGTTGGAGGCGATATTGCGAAACGACACGCGCGGGAAAGACGGAGAGCTGCGCGACACGGCGATGTATGTGAAGACGCGGTAGCCCTGAGCGGGATGCACGGTCGGATCGCCGTGCATATCGATCGCCCCCGCCCGACGACACTCACATCATCATCGGGGCCGAAGGCGCTGCCGCCGAACTTAGCAGGGCGTGACGCGCCGGCCGAGGCGGCGGCGGCGATTGATCGTCTTGCGGCCGCGCGAGGTGCGCATCCGGGCCCGGAAGCCGCTCTTGCGCTTCTTTTTGATCTTGCTCAGACGATGCGGGTAATGCATGACAACATCTCCGTCCGTTCCAACGCCGGCTCCCGCCAAGGATCGGCGCGTCGTTTTGACCCTGAAGGCCGCGTCAGGTTCACGGCCGAGCCCCGGAGTATGACATACCCGCCTGAGGCCGTCAAACGCGGCTACCGAACCCGCGCGAACCCAACCCACGTCCGTCCCGGTTGCCGCGCGGCGCGGGCAGGACTAGATTAGCCGCCTACGTCCGGCGGAGAATTCCCTCGCGAGAGATCAGACCTGATGACGAGCGCCGAGATTCACGCTAAAGCCTGTGAGATTGGGAAGTTAGCGGTCCGAATGACGACCAGCGCCGGCTCCGGCCATCCGTCCAGCGCCCTGTCGATCGCCCACCTCGTCGCGGATCTGATGTTCCGCAAGATGCGCTGGGACCCGGCCGACCCCTGGAACCTCAACGCCGACCGGCTCGTCCTCTCAGAGGGCCACGCGGTTCCCGCCGTCTACGCCGCCTACGCCATGCTCGGCGGCGTCGTCGGGAAAGACCCCGAGTCCGCCCGAGCGCTCACACGCGACGAGCTCGACCAGCTCCGCGCGCGGGATAGCGTGCTCGACGGCCACCCCAACCCCGCCGAGGGATTCCCGTTTTTCGACGCCGCCACCGGCAGCCTCGGCATGGGCCTCAGCGTCGCGGCCGGCCTCGGCCTCGCCGCGCGGCGCGACAACACCCCGCGCCGCGTGTATTGCCTGATCGGCGACGGCGAATCCCGCGAAGGCCAGATCTGGGAAGCGGCGGATTTCATCGCCGATTACGAACTGACGAACGTCTGCGCGATTCTGAACTGCAACCATTACGGTCAGGCCGGCGATGTGTCGAATCAGCAATCCGCCGAGCGCCTCAAGCAGAAGTTCGTCGCGGCCGGCTGGCGGGTCGAGACGATCGACGGCCACGATCCCGCCCAGATCGCCAAGGCGCTGGACGAAGTGGACAACGCGAAGCAGCCGCTGGCGATCATCGCGAACACCGTCAAGGGTTGGGGCGTCGACGCCCTGCTCGATGGCGGCAATTGGCACGGCAAGCCATTGCCGGAGAGCGAGCTCGAAGCCGCCAACGCGAGCCTCGACCAGGCCTGCGCCAAAGCCGGCGGAAAGCCCGATAGCGGCGCGACAGCCCCGCCAATGCCGACCAAGGCCGCCAAGCCGAACCGCGCCTGCCCGCGCGAAGCCGCGTGGCCGTCGTTTACGGACGCGATGAAGGCGAACGGATTTGGCGGCGCGCTGGAGAAGGGCAAGCTGGCGACCCGCCGGGTATACGGCGCGGCGTTGAAAGTCGCGGGCGATCTGCTGCCGCAGGTCGCGGCGCTGGACGCCGATGTCAGCAACTCGACTTTCGCGAACATCTTTCAGGCCGCGCACCCGGATCGCTTCTTCGAGTGCAAGATCGCGGAGCAGAACATGGTGTCCGTCGCGGCCGGGATGTCGGCCGCCGGGCACATCCCGTTCGCCAGTTCATTCGGCAAGTTCCTGTCCCGCGCGGTGGATCAGATCGAACTCGCGAATATCTCGCGCGCCAACATCAAGCTGGTCGGCTCGCATTCCGGCGTCACGCTGGCGGCGGACGGTCCGAGCCAGATGGGTGTGGTCGACGTCGCCATTTTCCACGCGCTCGCCTCCGTACGCGGCGATGATCGCGAAAGCCCCCTGGCGTGGCTGTTTCACCCGGCGGACGCGGTTTCGGCCTACGCCTGCGTCAAGATGATGGTGGATTTCCGCGGCATGTGTTATCTGCGGACGATTCGCGCCGACCTGCCGCTGCTGTATCCACCGGACGCGACGTTTACGCCGGGCGTGGTCAACACGCTGCAACCCGGCGAACATCTGGCGCTGATCGGCGCGGGTTACGGCGTGCATGTCGCGCTCGAAACGCGGGCGCTGCTGGCCAAACAGAACATTCGCGCGGCGGTGATCGACGCGTTCTCGTTGCCGATCCGCCGTGAGCGGCTGATCGAGGCGATTACCAAGGCGGGTGGACGCGCCATCACAATCGAGGACAATTACGGCGCCGGCCTGGGGTCGGCGGTCGCGGAGATCGCGGCGGACCACGGCGGACTGCGCGTGCGGACGCTGAGTTGTCAGCGCATTCCGAAATCGACGCGCGACGAAGCCGAGGCGCTCGACTACGTCGGCCTGAGCCCGCAACATGTGGCGGACCAGGCGCTGGCGTTTCTGCGATCTTAAGACTCGACCAAAAGCAAAGGACCGAGGGGTCATCATGAATCTCGTTACAGGCGCAACCGGACTGCTGGGCAGCCACATTGTTGAGCAACTGCGCCGCCGCAATCAGCCGGTGCGGGCGCTGGTCCGCGCAAACAGCGACCGCGCATGGCTGCGCACGCAGGGCGTTGAGTTCGTCGAGGGCGACCTGAACGATCCCGCGTCATTGGCAAAAGCGTGCGAAGGTTGCGATGTCGTATATCACTCGGCGGCCCGCGTCGGCGACTGGGGCCCGTGGGAAGAGTTCCAGCGCTACACGATCGATGGCACGCGGGCGCTGATCGACGCCGCGTCGAAAGCCAAGGTGCGCCGCTTTGTGCACATCAGCTCAATCAGCACATACGGCTACCACACCAAGGACATCACGGTCGATGAGACATTCGACCTCGGCTACAAAATGTACCGCTGGGCATACTACACGCGCTCCAAGGTCGAGGCCGAGCGAATCGTTTGGGACGCGCACAAGCAGGGACGCATCGGCGTCACCGTCATTCGTCCCGCCTGGATTTACGGCGAGCGCGACCGCACCACGATCGCCCGCCTCGCGAACATCATCCGCGCCGGCAAGGCGAAGATTCTCGGCGAAGGCAACAACCGCCTGAACGTCGTGTACGCGGGCAACATCGCCGAGGCGTGCATCACCGCCGCCGGGATGGAAAAGGCGGCGGGCGAAGCGTACAACTGCTCCAACGACGGCGAGATCACGCAGCAGCAGTACTTCGACATGCTGGCCGATGCGCTTAACGCGCCGCGCGTGACACGCCGCGTACCGTATCGCGTGGCCTATACCGCCGGCTTTGTGCTCGAATGTCTCGGCCACATGTTCCGCTGGCAGAAGCCGCCCTTCATCACGCGCTACGCGGTGTGGCTGATGGGGCGCCGCTCCTTCTTCTCCGCCGAAAAGGCCCGCCGCGAACTGGGCTGGAAGGCGACCGTGCCCTATGAGCGCGGCATTCCGAATACCGTCCGCTGGTACCTGACCGAGGTCGAGGGCCAGGCCGCAACCGAGACCCCCGCGCCCTCCCCCGCCGCCTAGGTTCTGTTTGACGGGTCACAATTCACGTCCGCTCGCCCCGGAGGGGCGCAGGGTGGTCGCCACGGGCGGAGCAAGGTCGGCGCAAGCCGATGGCGGCGAAACCCGTGGATTACCGGCGCGGTGAATCTTGTGCCCGACGGGGCGGAGGGACGCCGCGCATGCGGTGGTTCGGCGACTCGGTCCGGCTCCTTCGCCCCTTCAGGGCGAGTCACAATCAAACGCACTGACCACGGGTTACGCGTCGGTCGGCTCGCGCCGACCTCGCTTCACCCGTGGCTACTGTCCGACGCCCCTTCGGGGCGTGATGGTCGTCGCTCAAAGCGTCCCCGACCGCCGTCATCGTCGCGGACGTGGTCATCGTCGCGCTCTGGGCGTGATCGCCTGCCCGCTTGCGGCGGGCGCCGCGCAACTGCGCAACTGCGCGGCTACGCGGCTGCGCGGCTGCGCGCAAAAAAAAGTGCGGACGACGCTTCCGGGGCGTCGTCCGCTGGGCGGCGCGTTTGTTCAACGCGCGGAGTGGATGAGTCTGTGCTGACTAGCAGCCGGCCGGCGCGCCGCCGAGACCGTTATTGAAACCAAACGCGGCCAGCAGACCGGCCAGGTCGGCCAGATCAATCGTCCCGCTGCAGTCGATGTCGCCATCGCTGTAACCGCCGGCGCCACCGAAGTTCGCGAGCACGCCCGCCAGGTCGCCCAGGTCAACGTCGCCGTCGAGGTCGACGTCGCCCAAACGGCTGCCGAGGATGTCCTCGACCACAACGCGGATGTCCTCATTGTTCACGAGCAGGTCGCCGTTCATGTCGGCGCTGAGGTCCATGCGCACCGCGTCGTCCAGGTTTGTCCAGTCGCCCTTGTTGGCGGCGATGTAGTCGATGTCGGCACAGTCGATCACGCCATCGTGCCCGATCGGCAGACCGCCGGCGTTTTGCATGCCCGAACCGGCGATGTCAGCGCGGGCGTCACCAGCGCTGTAGGTCTTGCCGGTCGAGTACGGCGAGGTCACACCGAAGTAATTCGGCGAAGCCGCGTCAACGGCGGTGTAGCCCACGTCGCGACGCAGCGCGCCGCCGATGACCACCAAACCGTCCGCCGCGTAGCGCACGTCGTCCGCGTCGAGGTCGCCGTCGCCGTTGTGGTCGCCGATGATCTCCGGCACGACCGGGTTGGCCGACGTCGAGTTGGCGCGGGCGTACGCGCCCGGCGTGGCGACAGCGGCGATCATGTCGTCGATGTCGTTCGCGTCGCGCACACCGTCCTGATTGAAGTCGCCCGGGATCTTGTTGGCGGAGTTCAGCGCCGCGCCGCCGGTGATGCTGCCGTCGACGGGGTCATTCGCGTCGTCGGTGTGGTAGTTGTAGTAGCGACCGTTGGTGCTGCCGTCGCTGTAACCGCCCGGATTCGCAACGCGGAGCGGAACCTGACCGTTCGGACGAACGCTGCCGTAGGCCGGCGTGTCGCCACCCGCGTCAAACGGGTTCGGGTTGTTGAGCATGAAGTTCTGCAGGTCGACGTTGGCGACCTGCGCGTTGAACATCGACGGCATGCCAAGCTGCGGGAGCGCGTCGAGGCCGGCCGTCAAGAAGAACGTGCGGGCCAGGAACTCGCCCGGCATGTTGAAGTTGTCCGGCAGGAAGTTCGGATCGTTCGGCTCGAGCGGATCGGTAAACGCGGCCGAGCTGGCGATGATGTTCCGCAGGAAGTCAGCGCCCGGACGATTGTCCATGAAGTCCGGCGCGTTCGGATCGATCTGAAGCGGGTCGCCCAGCGTGGCGATCGTGACGTTGCCACCGAGCTGATAACCCACAGTCGGGTCACCGTTGTCCAGGGCGGTCTTGATCACCGACCGGAGCGTCGGGCGGATGTAGCGCGTGCCGCCGCGATCGTCGAACTTGATGTTGAGCAGCTCGTAGCGACCCGAGCGGACGTCAGCGACGGCGCGGCTTGAGCCGGCCGCGCCGGTGTAGCCAACCGCCAGACGGCGATAGCGGACCACATCTTCGATGATGCCCGAACCGCCGCAGTTGGTCGGCTGGTGATTCGGGCCGAGCTGCGCGAGGGTACCGTCGTTGTTGCGAGGGCCAATATTGTCGCCGCGGCCCCAGGCCGGGTCGATGCCCGAGGTGTTCATGATGCCGTTACGCGTGCCTGAGCCGACATCGCGCGTCGCGGCGACCAGGTTCAGACCCTGCTTGGTGCGGCCGGTCACGAACAGGTGCTGCATATCGGTGAGGCACCAGTTCGGATCGCAAACGCCGGCGTTGGCGATGTAGCAGATCGGACCCCAGGCGATCGGATTGTCAAAGATGGTCGCCGCGTCCGGGGTGTCGGTGTTGAAGTTGAGCACGCCGCCGCACGAGCCGACGCCCGACGGAAGCTCACTGATGAAGCCCGAGGTCGAACCCTTCGGGTTACGGCCGAAGCCGAGCTGGCCGGGCTTGCGGTTCCAGGCGCCCTGGTTCGGGTCGCCCACCTGCGTGGCCCAGAAGGTCGGGACGTCAAGAATCCCCATGTCGACGCTCTGCGGGCAAACCGGAGCGCCGGTCGGCAAAGCGCGGCACGGGAACGAGCCGACCTGAGCCCCCAACTCCGCCCAGCGCCGGCGGTTGCTGATGCCGGCTTCGGCGGGGATCGCGTCGCTCAGTATATTGCAGGCTTGGTACTCGATGAACTCGCGGAATCCCTCGACCGAGCCGACCGAGCGGTAGGTCCACAGCCAATGGGTGGTGAACCCACCGGTGTTGTAGGGCACGGCGAGCTGGTCGACGGTGAACGTGTTGGGGTCAAAGCCGAACACGCCGTCGCCATCCACGTCGATGAAGTCGTTGGTCGACGCCGGGGCGTCGCCGAAGTTTACGAACAGGGTGGCGCCGCTCATGTTGAACGCGCCAGCGTTGGGAGCCGCCTGGAATACGACAGGGCTGACGCAGTTGGGGTCGCAGTCATTGGGATCGATCGCGAACGCCGGGGCGCTACAGCCCACGGCCGCCGCAGCGACGAGCAGTCGCTTGAGTGAGTATTGCATTTTCTTCCTTATCCTCCGGATGAGCATGGGTGGGACGCGGGTCCCGTTTTCCGTCAGGCGCGACGTTCCAGCCGCGCCATCACTCGACAAACTTGCATTCTTTCGATGCTGCCTGGTTTCCTCTGGGCGCAGAACCTCCGCCTCACCCACCTCCTTTCGTTCAAAGTGGATGTCGTCAGTCTGTGGTCGCGGGGTCTGGGGAGCAGGCCGCGACCGCAGGAAGAGCCTTGTTGTCAAAAAAAAGGGGCGGCTGGCCGAGCCGCCCCGTCGTTATGCCCTACGGGTACTGCAGGTTGACCTCATTGCGTCCGCTGAGTGAGTAGAACTTGTCGCCCCACTCGCGCAGGTCCATCGTCTGGTAGATCGTCTTGCGCTGCGTTGAGCCATCGACGTACAGGAAGTTCGCCGTGCCTCCCAGTCGATCGCCGCCCGGATGGTGGCGACCCACCGCGTTCGTCTCCGGAAACTCATTGCCGAGAATCAACTGATCCGTGTTCTCCTGCGTCGCCAGTGGGACCAGACCGAAATCAGGAGCGCTGCGATCGCCATATACAAAACCGGGCGTCGGCTCGGGTGGCGCGTATTCATTTGAGCCATAGCCGACGTGGTAGAACGGGTTGATCGAACGGTGGCTCTTGCTCTTGAAGCCGGTGCCGCTCTGCTCGGCAATCGCGGTCCAGCGATTCGTGAACTCGGCCGCCAGAATGACCTGACGCTGCGTATTGATTTCGTTGTCGCGGACAAACTTGTTGATCCGCTGGCCGCCCGAAAGATCGCGCGAAAACTTGTTGCGCGGCATCACCGCCGCGTTGCCGGTGTAGGCCATGCGCGTCGCTTGGAGGTCCTCCGGCTGTGGCATCTGATTGCCGCCGGCGCCGTTGTCGTCCGATTGACGCGGGTTGTATTCCCAATCCGATGGGTTCGGGCCCGGATTCGTGCGCGGCGCGCCCCCGTTCGGGAACTCCGGACACTCAAAGGCCGCGTCGTCGACCTCGCCAGTGCCGTAAAGGAAGTGTGACCAGTGCGTGTAGCCGAATTGACCGCCATCGTTCGGCTGATCCGTCAGGCTATAGCGCTGATACCCGTTGTTGTAAAAGTACGCCGCCGGAAATGTCCCGTTGTTCTCGGCCAGATACGCGTGCACCGCCTTGCCGATGTGATTCTGGTTGGCGCCGCATTTGACGGCCTTCGCCTGCTTCCGCGCGTTGTTAAGGCTCGGCAACAGAATCGAAATCAGCAACGCGATGATCGCCACCACCACCAGCAACTCAATCAGAGTAAAACCCCGCCTGCCACAACTTCGACCGAAACCAGTCTTCCACTCGTTTCGCATGCCTGTCTCCCGGAATTCGAGGCGCTGAAGAGCCGCGGCCGCCCGCCGCGGTTCACTTGCAACGACCGAACACTAGCCCGGGCGCATTAGGTCCCCGTCAGCTCCCGATAAATAGTTCGCTACGAAATTGTTTGGATAGGGTTAACTGTGACAGGGGGGTCGCCCATGCGCCGCCAAAACCGCGCACGAGATGAGAAGATGGGCAGGAACCGAGCCCTGGGAGCCTCGCGACCCGGCCCCCGTCCGGGGGGCACGGGCTCGACTCAGGACTTTTTCTTCCGCGAGCGCGGTGCGCGGCGGCCGGCGCGCAGATCCTCTTCAAACGTCTGCTTGCGCCGCAGGATGTGGTGGTAATGCTGCCCAAAGCGATGCGATTCGTCACGCACCTGCTGCAACAGCCGCAGCGCCGCGTCGTTTCGCGCCAGCTTCAACGGCGCCGAACGGGCCTGCACATAGATGATCTCCTGTTTCTTCGCCAGCGAGATCACCATCGGCGGTCGGGCCGCGCGACCCGACTCCGCTTCGATCGCGTCATGCAGATGCGCGAACGCCTCCAGCGCGGAATGTAGCTGACCCAGCCCGCCGTCAATCAGAATCACATCCGGAAACAACTCCTCAGCGCTGGCCGCGTGCCGATATCGTCGCACAATCACCTCGCGAATCATCGCGTAATCATCCACGCCGCTGACGTTTCGGATCTTGAAGCGCCGATAACTGTTCTTGAACGGCCGCCCGTCGATGAAACACACCAGCGACCCCACCGACGCCTCGCCCTGCAGCGTCGCGATGTCGATGCCCTCGATGATCCGCGGCTGCTCCGGCAGGCCGAGCAGCTTGCCAAGCCGCTCCAGCCCCGCGCTCGGATCGATGTAAAACACCTCCGGCTGGACGTCCTCCTCCACCGAACCGCTCATGTCCAGCGACTGAATCGCCTTGATCCGATCGCGCAGCACGCCGGCCTCTTCATAATTCCGCCCTTCGGCGGCGGCCTTCATGTCGCGCGTCATTTCGCGCAACAGCACGCTGCGTTTCGATTTCAGCAGCTTGATCAGCCGCTTGACGTCGCGGTCATACGCTTCCGGGCTGATGCGATCCGCACACGGGGCCGTGCATTGATTGATCGAATGCAGCAGGCAGGGGCGAAAATGGCGGCGTTTGTCGTCATCGGCGCGAATATCCAGCTCGCAGGTCCGGAATTTGAACACGCGCTGCAAGGCGTTCACCGCGTCGCGCACGCCGGCGGCGCTGACAAACGGCCCGAACAACTTGGAGCCCTTGATCCGCGGCGAGCGCGTCACGAACACGCCGGGGAAGTCGTCGCCGGTGGTGATCTCGATGTAGGGGAACGACTTATCGTCCTTAAGTCGTTCATTGTAAGGAGGTTGCGTATCTTTGATCAGGCGATTCTCGGTGAGCAGCGCGTCGACCTCGGTCTCGCAATCGAGAAAGTCGATGTCTGTCACCAGCGACGCCATCATGGCGATTTCCGGGCCGCGACTGTTCAGAAGGTCGGCGGCGGGCTGGAAATAGCTGGAAACGCGGGCCCGCAGGTCGCGGGCCTTGCCAATGTAAAGCACCCGCCCGTCCGTTTCCCGCATGAGGTAAACCCCCGGGGACTTGGGAAACTGGGCAATTTTCTCCCGCAGGCGCAGCAGGCGTTGGGCGTTCTCATCAGGCATGCGGGCGATTATACGCGGCTTGCGGCGGCATGACCGGACGGCAAAATGGCCCTGAGGGCTTGCCAACGCCGAAAAACGCGGATAGAAGCGCGTTCCGACAATGCCCGCATGGGGCGAAAAAGGGATTCGCCAGTGTCCGCGTCGGCGATCGCTCACGCGGTTTTGGCACTTCGAGGAGAATGCGCATGGAGGAGTACGAAAACCTGAAGCGCCTGATCAGCGATGTCGACGAGGACATGCGAAAGGCCCAGGGCGGCAACAAAGCCGCGGGTACTCGCGTTCGCAAGGCGATGCAGGATATCAAGAACTGCGCACAGGAAGTGCGCAAGAAGGTCCTGGAACTGCGCGACGATGAGGCCCCGAAGGCCTAGTCCCTTCTTTTGAACTGAGGGACACATATGCCGCCGCCGTTACTGCTGGATCCCGCGTCACTGGACTTCGACAACTGCGTCGCGGGACCGGAAGCGATCGGGCGGATGAACCCCCAGCGACATGAGTTTCAGTTGCTGGATCGCGTGGTTTATCAGGACATTGAGGCGGGCTTGTTTGCCGGCTATCACGACGTGAAGCCCGGCGCATGGTGGGCCCGCGCCCACATTCCGGGCCGCCCGATCTTCCCGGGCGTGCTCATGATCGAGGTCGCGGCGCAGCTTTCGAGCTACATCTGCCACGCCGTGCTCGGGCGCGAGGATGATTTCCTCGGGTTTGCGGGCGTGGATGAGGTCAAGTTCCGCGGCATGGTCACCCCGCCGGCCCGCTTCGTCGTGATTGGCAAGGCGCGGAGCGTCAAGCCGCGCCGCACGGTCAGCGAGATTCAGGGCTTTGTGGACGGCGCCTTCGTCTTTGAAGGCGTCGTGACGGGCATGTTTTTCTGATCTGGCATCGTCGATTTATCGCGTTCCAGCGCCGTTTTTGATTGGGCGATATGACGAACCCCGCGCCATCGCGACCTGCGCCGGCGCCGACAACCGCCCCTTGGTTCGCCGTCGCGTTTCCCGATTCCGTCGCGTGGGATGACGCCGACCGCGATGCGGTGATCGCGGCGCTGCCAGGCCGGCCCGCGCTGTGCCTGCTCGTGGCGACGGACGGGACGCCGATTCTGCTGCTAACGGGCATGAATCTGCGGCGGCTGACGCAGTCGCGCCTGCAAAATCCCGCTGAACGTCGCGCCGATCTCAACGCGATCGCCCGCGGCGCGCACTGGCGCATCGTCGATTCGGCCTTCGAGGCCCGCTGGCGACACTACGACGCCGCCCGGCGTTTGCAGACCAGCGACTACCGCGACTTGATCGGCTTCGGTCCCGTGCACTTCCTGCATGTGGATCTCGACGCGGAGATCCCCGAGATCCGCGTTTCCAATCGCGTCTATGAGATCGCCGGCGAATTCGCGGGCCCGTTTCGCACGGCGAAGGCCGCGCAGCGCGCCCTGGAAGACCTGTGGGACCTGTTTGACCTTTGCCGGTTTCCGGAACAGATTCGCCGCGCGCCGGGCGGCCAGCGCTGCGCCTACTTTGACATGGGACGCTGCGATGGTCCGTGCGACGGTACCGTGCCGCTGGCGCCCTATCGCCAGCGCGTTGCGGCGGCGTGGCGTTTCGCGAGCGGCGGCGCGGCGGACTGGGTGGCCGAGGCCGAGGCGGCGATGAAAGTCCACGCGACGGCGCTGGAGTTTGAGCAGGCGGGCAAGCTGAAGACGCGCATCGCGGCGGCGGTGGGCTGGACGCAGCGCGCGCCGCTGCGGCGCGCGGATCAGTTGCGGGCATTGGTGATCATCCCGGTCGCGCGGCGCCGCGCCTGGTCCATCGCGCAATTCGACCGCGGCGCGCTTTCGTTCGCAGAAACCGCGAACGCCAAGCAAATCGTCGCGGCGGCCGAGCGCGCCCTGGGGCGGGTAGACGGCCCGGACAGCGAAGCCCGTGCCGAGGCACAAACGCCGCCAACCGTGCGCAAGGAACAAACGTGGCTGTTCGCGCGCTTTGTCGCCAAGGCCGAGGACGAGGGCGTCTTCGTCGAATGGCTGGACGCGGACGGCCGCCAGGCGCCGGACTTCGCGGCGCGCCTCCGTAAGTGGATTGAATCCCAGGCGCCGGCGAAACGCGCGGGCAAAGAAAACGGCGGCGCCGACCGGGATTCGGTCGACGCCGCCGAGGACACTCAAAGTGGTGACGAAGCGCCTTAGCGCTTCTTCGACTTGGCGCGGCGCGGACCGCCATCAAGGCGATCCTCAAAGTCCGCCGTCTGGTCGTCGTCGAGCAACTCCAGCACCTGGGCCTTGACGCGCTCGGCGAGTTCCGCGGCCTTGGCCGGGTCACGCCGCGCCGTGCGATAGTCGCCCATCGCCTCGCGCTCGATCTCCTTCAGCTCGTCCTTCTGATCCGGCGCGAGCCGAACGCGGCGGGCGGCGCGAATCACGTCGCGCACATCGGCCTTGTCGGCCGGCTTCTCGGTAGCGACGGCGTCCGCCGCGGCCTCCGCTTCCGGCGCGTTCCAGGCGCGAAAATCCGCCATCGCCGCCTTCTGCTCGTCGGTCAGGATTCCCTCGACCTCGGCGAAGAAATCATCCTGCAGCGCGTTTTCGTCGGGGCGATTCGCCCGCAACTCCGCCCGCAATTCATCCACGCGGGCCATGTCGCCGGCCTCGCGCGCCGCGCGCATTTCGTCAAACAGCGGCCGCATCTCATCGAAGCGACCGCGCATCGCTTCGCGGCGCGCGTTGAGAATGTCGTCATACTGGGCGCGCTGCCCTTCGGTCATGTCCAGCTCGTCCGGCAGATCGCGAGCCGTGCGGCGGTAGAAGTCGCGCGACTGTTCGCGGCGCTGCATTTCACTGCGCATCTCGTGCAGGCGGGTGACCTGCTCCGGCCGCAGATGCGGCTCCAGCGCGGCGATCGTATTGTCCATCATCTCGCGCGGATTGCGCGATTCCTCGAGCTCGCGGCGAATCTCGTCGGCGAGTTCGCTGTTGCCACTGTCCACCGCGGCCCGCATCTCATCGACGCGTTCGCGCATCACCTCCATCCGCTCGCGCATCTCGTCACGCGCGTTCGCCGTGATCTCGTCGAACACGACGCGCTGCTCGTCATCGAGGTCCAGCTCGTCCGCGATGCGGCCGAACATGGCGCCTGTGAAAGCGCCGGGGCCGCCCGGACCACCACGCTCACCATCAAAGCCGCGCCGCCCCCGTCGGCCGCGCGGACCATCGCCGTCTTCCATGCCTTCGCCGCCGCCGCGCCGACCGCGTCGGACTTCGTCGCCGTCCGCGTTCTGGCGGCGCTCCGCGCCGCGTCGGCGCTCAGCGCCGGGCCGATCGCCACGACGCGCACTGGGCTGGTCGTCCTGCCCGTCGCCGCCGGTGTCCTGGCCGAATGCCGGCAGCGCCATTCCGGCGGCCAGCAGCGCACAAATGATCAGTCTTTTCATTTCGAAAATCTCCGTTCGGGTAAAAGCCGGACGACTATCGTACCGTCTCGGCGGCGCCTTCCGCCGCTTCGCTTCATGTTCAGACCCATTGGACGGGTCAGACAGTGGGAAAAACGCCGGTTCACGCGAGATATTGCCGGTGAATCGACCGGGTGGCGTCCCGGGCGCCCCGACGAGGTTTCGTCTCTGCGCGGGGCGCCGCGCGCGTTTGACGCTTTGCCGACACAGGCTGTAACCTGACGGGTCACGACGGCTTGACCGGCGAGACACAAGCCCGCGAACGGGAACCGCTTACCATGAAATACGCGATTGAAAGCCTGCTGGGGGCCGCGCTCGGCGTTGCGCTGCTGGCCGGCTGCGGCAAGCAAGGCGACGACGGCCCGCTGTTCAACGAAGTCATCGCGGGTACCCCGCCGATGACCTTGGGCGATGTCAGCGCGATCAAGCCGCCGGATCAGTACCAGCCTGCGGCGTATGAGAAGATCGAACTGAATTTCGGTTCGGATTTTCAGGCCCCGGAGAGCGAGGCGGCGCCGGAATCGGCGGCGACGGACGGCCCTGAAGCCGAAGCCGTGCGCGAGAGCCTGACCCAACTGGCGAACTCGTTCCAGGAATTCAACGCCCAGGGCGTGCTTGACGTATTCGTGCCGGAGCAGGTCGCGGCGCTCACGGCCCGGCTCGACCCGATTCAACAGGTCTTTACGGCGCTCGGGAATTTCAGCCGCGCCGTCGAGGCCAAGCTCGGCGCGGAAGCCGCGGCCAGCGGCGACCCGGTGGAGCAACTGAAGGCCGCGCTGAGCGCGTTGGACATCGACGTCACCGGACCCGATCAGGCCGTGGTTCGTCTGAATGCCGCCAGGTTGTTCGCCGCACTTCCGCCGGACGCGCTCCAGCAGATGGAAGCGCAGGGCATGACGCGTGAGATGCTGGAAGTGCAGCTGACGATGATTCCGCCGATCCCGATGCGACGCGTGGAGGATCGCTGGCGCTTTGAGTTGCCGATGACGCTCGACGCCGCGACTGTCGAGGGCGTGGTCGCGATGGCGCCGAACATTCAGGGCATGTTAGAGCGGTATACGCAGCAGATCAACGAAACCGAATCCATGACGCCGGAAGACTTCGCCGCGATGATGCAGCAGATGCAGTTTGAGATGATGGGCATGTTCATGGGCGGCGCCGGCGCTCCGCCCCCGGACGCGCCGGCCGGTGATCGATTCGGTGGCCCATGAGTGAAGCCGGCGGCGCAACTGAAAACCGCAAGGCCGCCGCCCCACGCTTTATCCGCGAGCTCCAGTCCGGCGAGCGGGTTGATGGCGAGGTGTTTCTGCTGCTGCAGAAGGACCTGCGCACCAGCAACAACGGCTCGCTGTATATCCACGCCGTCCTCGGCGACCAGACCGGGCAGTTGCTCACCCGCATGTGGGACGCCTCGAAGGA
The DNA here is from genome assembly GCA_964528455.1 of uncultured Planctomycetales bacterium. GTDB lineage: Bacteria > Planctomycetota > Phycisphaerae > UBA1845 > Fen-1342 > DSPM01. Next base: position 76,607 of record CAZGTH010000001.1, read on the forward strand.
GTTTTTCGAGTCGCTGACGGTCGGGGCGCCGCTGCGCGTGCGCGGCCGCGTGGAAAGCTACAAGAACAAGCCGCAGTTCATTCTCGACGGCGCCACCGCCTGTGAACCCGGCGAAGTGGACGTGTCGCGCTTCCTGCCGACCACCGAGAACGATCGCGGGCAGATGTGGAAGCGCACGCTCGATATCCTGCGCACGATTCGCGACAAGCACCTGCTCGCGCTCATCGGCCAGTTCATCAACGATCCCGTTTTCGCGGAGCGCTACCAGGCGGCCCCGGCGGCGCGCAACAATCACCACGCGTACATCGGCGGTCTGCTGGAACACACGCTGAACCTGCTGGAGCTGGCGCTGCTGGTGACGCCGCGCTATCCGCGCGTCAATCGCGACCTGGTGCTGACCGGCATTTTTCTGCACGACATCGGCAAGACCGCCGAACTGTCGTGGACAACCGGGTTTGAGTACACGACGGAAGGCCAGATGCTCGGCCACATCGTGCAGGCCGCGTCGTGGGTTGATCAGCGGGCGGCCGCGCTCGAAGCGGCCGGCGCGCCGATGGACCCGCAAACACTGCTGAGCGTCAAGCACATCATTGTCGCCCACCATGGCAAGTACGAATTCGGCAGCCCGCGCCTGCCGGCGACCGCCGAAGCGTTCATGGTGCACTACCTCGACAACCTCGACGCCAAACTGGCGATGGTGTTCAACGCGATCGACGGCGACCAGAACCCCGACAGCGACTGGACCGGCTGGACGCCGGCGCTGGAGAATCGGGTGTTCAAGGGCGGCGGCAGGTAGGTCCCGCATGGCGCCGCATGGGCTGTTTTTCTTCGGGGTGGCACAGGCGTCGCGCCCGTCCGAACGGCCCTCATCGGTAGTCTCCGTGTGAGAGTGTTCAGATGTCGACGCCCACGGACCGCGCCGTGAAGTATCAGCTCCTCGCCATCGATCTGGATCGCACACTGCTGGACGCCGCCGGGCGGATCGCGCCCGAGACGCGCGCGGCGCTGCATGAAGCGCACGAGAGCGGCTTGCGGATCGTCCTGTGCACCGGGCGCAGCTACACCGAAACGCGCCCGGTCATCGACGACATCGGCCTGGATCTCGACGCCGCCATCACGGTCGGCGGCGCGCTGCTCACCGACGTTCGCAGCGGCGCGACATTGAGCGCCACGCACATGTCCGCGCCGCTGGCCGCGGAAACGCTGGAGTGGTTTCGGCAGCGCGATCACACCGTCTTGTGGCTGACCGATCGCGTCGTGGCCGGTTTCGACGGCTGGGTCGTGACGGGGCGCATCCGCCACGCCGCGATTGATCGCTGGCTGGAAAAGTCGCCGATCGAGATGAAGCAGCGGGACGACATGCCGGGCGCTGACCACCCCGCGCTACGCGTCACGATTATTGATGAGACGCCCACGTTGGAGACGCTCGCGGCCGACTTCGCCACCGCGTTTCACGGGCGCGCCGCGCACAATCTGATCCATGTGCCGATGTACCGCTTCTCGGTGATCGAGTCTTTCGACGGGCGCGTCAACAAGTGGTTCGGCGTCGAGCAGTTGTGCCGCCGCTGGGGGATCGATCGCAGTCGCGTGGCGGCCGTCGGCGACGACGTCAATGACATCGACCTGATCCGCGAAGCCGCGCTCGGCGCGGCGGTCGCCAACGCGATCCCGGCGCTGAAGCGCGTCGCGACGATGGAAGTCCCGGCCCATGACGCGGGCGGCGCGGCGGCGTTCATCCGGCACGTGATGGCGGAGAACGCGGCGGGGTGAGCCTGGTCCCGGAACGCAAAGGCCGCGAAGCGCACAAATGAGACGAAGGACATAGTCGCAATCGCGCTTAATCGATCGCGAAAGCCCCCCGCGGACGCTGCCCGGCAACAGCGTCCGCGCGGCGGCGGCGATGGCCAGGTCGGTTTGCGGCTACGCTTGCCCGATACGGGCTTCCCTTGACCCGGCGATGGTCCTTTGGCATACTGCCGGGTCTCGCGCCAGCGCGAGTAAAGCGGTTGTGGCGGAACTGGCAGACGCGCTAGGTTCAGGTCCTAGTCCGGGCAACCGGGTGGAGGTTCGAATCCTCTCAACCGCATTTTCCCGCCGCGGAATTATCTCGTCAGAAATGAGAAACGACAGGTCCACCGCTCGCCAATCGGGCTGTGGTTGTCGCCGCGCGCCTGACGCCGCCCAGCGCGGCGTCCGTCAGCCGGCCCTACTCGCCGCCGCGCAGGATGTCGGTTTCCGCGAACAGCGTTTCCGCGAAGTAGCTGCTCCGCACGAACGGGCCGCTCGCCACCGCTGAGAATCCCAGCTCGCGCGCGACATCCGCCAGCGCGTCAAACTCTTCGGGCGTGTAGTACTTCTCGACCGGCAGATGAATCTCGCCGGGGCGCAGGTATTGGCCGATCGTGATCATCTCGCAGTCATGGGCCCGCAGGTCGCGCATCGTGGCGATCAGCTCTTCCGTCGTCTCGCCGAGGCCGACCATCAGGCCGCTCTTGGTCCGCACGCGGGCGTCGATCCGCTTGACGGTCTGCAGCACGCGCAGCGTGCGCTCGTAACGGGCCGCCGGGCGAGCCTTCTTCTGCAGGCGTTCCACGGTCTCAATGTTGTGGTTGTACACCTCGGGCCGGGCGTCACACACGATGCGAATCAGGTCTTCGCGCCCATGGAAATCCGGCACGAGCACTTCGATCGTCGCGTGCGGCATGCGATCGCGCACGGCGGCGATGCACTGCGCGAAATGCGTGGCCCCCTCGTCGGGCAGATCGTCGCGCGCGACCGACGTAATCACTACATGCCGCAAACCCAGGCGCGCCGCGGCTTCCGCCATCCGCTGCGGCTCATCGGCTTCCGGCGGCAGCGGTTTCTTGGTGCTGACGGCGCAGAAGTGGCAACGGCGAGTGCATTCATCGCCCAGGACCATGAAGGTCGCGGTGCCGCGCGACCAGCATTCGGTGAGATTCGGACAGCGGGCTTCGACGCATACGGTGTTCAAGCCGAGATCGTTGATCAGCTTGCGCGTGTCGAGCATCTCGCTGGTGGGCATCGGGCGCTTCAGCCACGGCGGAAAACGCCGACGGACCGGCGCGGGGTTCGCGTCGCCGCCAATAACCGGTAGTGAGTGACCGTTCGACATCCGCGTCCCCATCGCCCCAGGCGCTACGTAATCAGCTTCCAACCGCGTTCGACCCGCGACGCCGACCTCGCTTCTGGCGATGGTCCATGAAGGCGGACACCCGCCCGCTAGTGACTTCTTCGCCCAATTCACGGGCCAGGATTGTACGAATTTCGCCCATCAATGTCCGCCGCGAGATGTGCGTGAGCAATATCCGCTCATTTTCGAGCTTCGGCACGATCCGGCGAAGGTCCTGAATGTGCATATGATACCCCGCCCGGGCCCGATCGACGTGATCGTCATCCAGAAACGTGCATTCCAGCAACAGCACGCGGGCCTTTCGCACGCAATCGAGTTCCAGCCAGTCGCCAGGGGCGGTATCGCCGGTGCAGGCCACCAGGGGGATCTCGACCGGTCGCGTGATCGCCTTGCCGGCCTTCTTCAAATTGACCAGTTCCGGGCCCGGCAGCCCGTGATACTCGTCCAGCAGCTTCTGACGGGTCTCGATCGCGGCATAACCCAGGGCCCCAATGATTCCGCCCTCCCGCTTGCGAAAGGGGTGATTCACGGCGAACGGCCGGACCGTCAGGTCCCGCCGCAGCGGGATATCGCGTCCCGGCTCGGCGACAACGATGTTCGCCTTGGGGTGGTTCCCGTCGATTTCCCCCCAGAGCGCCAGCAGGCGGCGAAAGGGGTCTTCCAGCCCGGCCGGCAGATAGAGGTTTCCGGGGGCGTTATCGATAAACATGCGCTGCGAAAAGTAGTAGGCCATGCCGGCGGCGTGGTCCATATGGCCGTGGCTGAGAAAAATGTGGTCCACCGCGAGCAGCTCGCGCGGGGCGCGACCAAAATCGAAGCCGATGTTGAGCTCGGGAAGCGCAAAGTACGTCTCTTCCCCAGCTTGCGAAAAGCCGAGGATGCGGATTCCGTCGTGTTCGAATTCGGCGATGGGTTGCGACATGGCGCCTTTATAGCCCGCGCGATCTTACCTGTCTTGCCGAAACTCACAGATTTTCGTTGACATACTGTATCTAGTGGGTTACTTTCAAGATGTCGCAAGTCATAGTGGATGGGGCCTTGTTTCGTGTTTGATTGGGTCCGCGTCGCACAAATACCGGAGACGCGCTAAGCCTTAGAACGCCCGAATGCGATGCCCATCCTGTAATGCCGACGACGATCGAGTGGTGGATTCGCGTTCGACCGAGAGCGGCCATTCGATCCGACGGCGCCGCGAGTGTTTGGCGTGCAAGCGGCGATTTACGACCTACGAGCGGATCGAAGATCGCGTTCGGCTGACGGTCATCAAGCGTGACGGAACGCGGACGCCGTATGACCGCGGCAAGATTGCGGAAGGCGTGCGGCAGGCGGCGTACAAGCGGAAGTTCTCGTCGGAGCGGGTGGAACAGGTCGTTGACGAAGTAGAAGAGTATCTGCTCTCGACTTTTGAGCGTGAAGTATCCAGCCGGACGATCGGCGAGCGCGTTTGCGAGGCGCTTCGGCGGGTTGATAACGTCGCGTATGTGCGTTACGCGAGTGTATATCGCGATTTTGAGGACGTCGGCGAGTTTATCGACGAGGCGCGGAACGTCATCGAGCAATCGGCAGCGGATATACCGGGGCAAAAGTCGTTGTTCGAAGCCCCCGAGGACGGAAAGGGCGAGAAAAAGTGACCAGCCTGGTGCGCAAGCGCGACGGCAGCCACGAGCGATTCAGCCCCGAAAAGTTATGGCGATGCCTGACGCTTGGGGTGGAATCGGCGCGAGCCGAAATCGAAGTCGCCGAAGTCGTGATCGAAGCCGCCGAGACGCGAATCGACAACTGGGAGCATGAGACCCCGCCGACAACCAGCGCGATTTTCAGCGGTGTCTGCCGGGCGTTGTGCGATTTGGAACTGGGTGATGTGGCGGCGTCGCTGGGCGCCCATCGCCGCGAACGCGACCTGATGCGCAGCCGGGTGACGGTCGTGGACGATCTCAAGAAGTTACGCACACCGTGGGACAAGGCGATCGTCGTTTCGGCGCTGCGCAGGGACCATGGGTTGCGACATGCGACGGCGCGGCTGATCGCGAGCGAAATCGAGCAGCGTGTACTGGATCTGCAGTATCGCGTGATCAGCGCGGGGTTGCTGAAAGAACTGACGAAAAACGAGCTGGCGGAGTGGGGTCTCGAGGGCTGGGACGCGCTGGCGATCGAGACGCTGGGTGAGTTGTGAATAACAGACCATAGGGAGCGCGAACGTTCGATCGATCAATGCAGGCCTCTGCCCGCGCCACGGCTGGAACGGCGTTGATCGACATTCTACGCAAGCAACGGAATGGGGCTCGTGACACGATCACGGAAGAAGTGCTTCGATCTGCCTCCGATCTGGAGATCAGGACGAAGCCGGTCACGGGCCTGAATTTCCGAAAAACCCTCCGTTCCCCTGATGAGGGCGAGTCGAGTCCCGCCAACGCCCAAATAACTCGGCTCGCCCATTTTTTGCGCCCACATTGCCACGAATGCGTTGATCGGTCGGCGGAAAAATGGGCCGGTCGCCCGTTTCCCGAGCGTAGGTCGGTCGCCGCGATTGCGATACAATCCAGCGTCGCGGCGTCGTACCGCCCTGCGACGAGGTCTTGGAGAAGCGATCGGATGAAACTGCCCGCGGTTGACAACCCGCCCCGCTATCAGGGGCTGTACCTGTTCGATTTCGGCGAGTGGACATCGCTCGGCTACACCGCCGATGAGATCGCCGTCCTGCTGGAAGATCCCCAATACGCCGAGGGACGCGTGTACAAAGTGCACGCCGCTTCGCCGGACGGCCAGTTCTCGTTGCGCGGCGTGTCGCGCGAGCGATTCAGCCAGGAAAGCGGCATGATGTTCTATCGCGCCGAGCGGGCCGACGCCGAGCGCGACATGGCGGATCTGGAGGCGCTGGCCGAGGAGAATCTGCCGCCAGCCCGAGCGTTCGCGCATCTGGCGGACCGCGGCGAAGCCGCCGGCCCGGCGCGGTACGTCCTGGGGTTGATCTACCCGGCCGAGCACGATGACGAATTTGGTCGCTGGCTGCTCGACGCGGACTACCAGGGTGGCGACTTCGTCGAAGGCGGACCGAGCGTCGTGTCCAACTACTACGATGATCAGCCGCGGGTGTTGCGCCGCGCGCAGCTTTGGAGCCGGCATGGCGAGCCGCGCTCGGCGGAGATGATTCGCGCAACCGTGCGGCAGGCGGCGCAGCGCTGATGAACCGGTTGCGGCTGCGCTTGTTTACTTTTTTGTATGCGATGACGACGCGCCTCGCGGCGCGGCGGCGACCGCGAACGTCGACGGGCGACTATGCCCGGCAGGATTTCCGCACCCAGACGCGCGGGATGCGCTTGCTGGGCAATTCGCGCTTCATCGACCGCATGCGGCCGCGCTGGCTGCGACTGCGGACGGACGATGAGTAGTCCCGCTGGGATCTGATCAACGCTTCCCCGTTTCCGCGCCGGGTGGGTTCTTCAAACCGATGTCCAATCCAGAGACGCCCCTTACTGAGCGTGACGTCGCGGTCGATCCCGAGCGACTGAAAGATCTCTCATGGCCGGCGCTGTTCGGGCGCGTCGCGCCGGTTGAGCTCGAGATCGGCACCGGCAAGGCGGGGTTCCTGCTGCGGCGGGCGCGGGCGCACCCGGAGCGCGACTTTCTCGGCATCGAGTGGGCCAGCAAAATCTATCGCTACGCCGTCGATCGCATGCGCCGCTGGTCGGTCTGCAATGTGCGAATGACGCGGACCGACGCGGCGTATTTCATCCGAGAACAATGCCCGCGCGACTCGCTGCATGTGTTGCACATCTACCATCCCGATCCGTGGCCGAAAAAGCGACATCATCGCCGGCGGCTGATCCAGACGCCGTTTGTCGACGCGGCCGTCACGTGCCTGGTTCCGGGCGGGCGACTGGCAATTCAGACCGATCACGCCGAGTATTTTGAACAGATCACGCAGGTCACCGGCGGCCACCCGGGTCTGCGGCGGGTCGCGTTCGACGATCCGGCGTACGGCGTGGAGCAGGCGCGGATCGAGACGAACTACGAGATCAAATACATCCGCGAGGGGCGGCCGATCTACCAGATCGCTTTTGTGCGGGACTAGAGAGCCGGTCCGCGCGTCGCGTCCGCCTGACTGACGGCGCCGACCCACCGCGACCCGCATTGCGCTCTTTGTGGCTTCTTCAGTCGTTGCGGCGGAGGAAAACCGCAAAGGACACAAAGGGCACAAGTGAAAACGAAGGCGAGGCCCGCTTTTTTCTTGGGCGGGGGAGTAAAGCAGGTCACGCCCGACCAGCACCCGTCCCTCTGGCTGACGGCGCCGACCCGCCGCGGCTCGCTTTGCGCTCTTTGCGTCCTTTGCGGCTTCTTCAGTCAGTTGGCCGGAGGAAAAACCGCAAAGAGCGCAAAGGACACAAAGGGAGAACGAAGGCGCGCTGGCCAGGGCCCACCTTTCTCTTGTGCGGGGATAAGCAGTAAAGCGCGTCACGCCCGGCCTCCCCCCCATCACGTCCGCCTGGCTGACGGCGCCGCCCCACCGCGACCCGCTTTGCGCTCTTTGCGTCCTTTGCGGCTTCTTCGGTCGTTGACCAGAGGAAAACCGCAAAGGACGCAAAGGACACAAAGAGAAAACGAAGGCGGTGGACGGCTGCGTTCCGATCGAGCCTCGATTGAACTGCCGGATCGGGAACCCGCAACCGCCGGCGTGCGACTAACATCCCTGATGTTGGCGGCTGAGATCAAACCTCGACGGAACGGAGTGCCCCCATGCTGACTCGAATCGCGTTTTTGCTGATGGCGCCGATCGCGGCCCTGGCCGGGACGCCGGCGATTACCGTGTACAACCAGAACTTCGGCGTCGTGCGCGAAGTGATTTCGCTCGACCTCGCCTCGGGCGTGAACGACATCGCGTTCGCCAACGCGACCGCCCACGTCGAGCCCGATTCGGTCATCCTGCGCGATCCGACCGGCCGGCGCAACCTGCGCATCCTCGAACAGAACTACCGCAACGACCCGGCCTCGCAATCGCGGCTGCTGGCGCTGTTCGAGGGCGAGACCATCGACTTTCTGGTCAGCCGCGGGGCCGGCGTTGAGGAGATTGTCAAAGGCCGCATCGTGCGCAGCGGCTATGTGCCGCACCAGGACGCATGGAGCCGCTACGGACAGGATTACTATCAAACGCAGATGGCGATCACTGGCGGCGGGGCGAACACGCCGATCATCGAGATCGACGGCAAGCTGCGCTTCGGCCTGCCGGGGATTCCGCTGTTCCCGGCGTTGGGCGACGACACGATTCTGAAGCCGACGCTGACGTGGAAGCTCGCGACGGACACGGCCGGCCCGCTGGACGCGGAACTGGCGTACATCACCGGCGGCATGAGTTGGGAAGCGGATTACAACATCACCGGCGCGGAAAAAGGCGCGACGATCGACATTACGGGCTGGGTGACGATCGACAACCAGACCGGGCGCACGTTTCAGGATGCGCGCATCAAGCTGATGGCGGGCGATGTGAGTCGGATTCAGGAGCCGCAGGAATTCTACGCGGGAATGCCGCGGGCGAGAGTGTCGTACTCCGAGGCCGCTCCGGTCACAGAGAAAACCTTCGATGAATATCACCTCTACACACTGTCCAACCCCACCACATTGCGCGACAGCGAGACCAAGCAGGTCGAGTTCATCCGCGCGGCCGGCGTAAAGGCGAGCCGGATCTACGTTTATGACGGCGCCAAAATCCAGTTCCACGGCGGCGACACCCGCTTCAACCAGGGCTACGGCTCGGAGAGCAATCCGAAAGTCTGGGTCATGCGCGAGTTTATGAACAGCGCGGACAATCAACTCGGCATCCCGCTGCCCGCGGGCCGCATGCGGTTCTATCAGCACGACGCGGACGACGCCCAGTTGGAATTCGTCGGCGAGAACCAGATCGACCACACGCCGAAGGATGAGCGCATCCGCGTATACACCGGCAACGCGTTCGACATCGTCGGCGAGCGGACGCAGACGGACTATCAGGTGGATCAGCAGCGCGACTGGCTGGATGAGTCGTTCGAAATCACGCTGCGCAACCACAAGGAAGAGGCGGTCGAAGTCCGCGTGGTGGAGCGTTTGTACCGCTGGGTGAACTGGGAGATTCAGAAGAACTCGGACGAATATTCGAAGACGGACGCCCGGACGATCGAGTTTCGCGTGAACGTGCCGGCCGATGGCGAGAAAAAGGTGACGTACAAGGTGCATTATTCGTGGTAGCGAAGCGCCGGTAGGGTGGGTTGTAGCGCAGCGCAACCCACCATTATTGGGGCGCATGCGCTCAAACCGTGGTGGGTTACGCTGCGCTCGACCCGCCCTACGCGGCTATTCGTGGTAGGCGCGGACGCGGGTATTGGTTGCTGGAACCGGCCCAGCCGGCCATCCCTGCCGGAAAAACAGCCAGCAAAATTCCCGATCCGACCCCCTTGGCGACTCCGGGAGGCGCGGTATACTGCCCGGTTCGTCGCCGGGGCTCCGGCGGTTTGGGAACTGATTCGCCGACTAAAGCGGAAGTTTATGCCTACGTTCAATCAGCTTGTGCGCCATCCGCGCCGGTTTGTGCCGGCCAAGTCCAAGGTCCGCGACCTCGATGAATGCCCGCAGCGGCGTGGCGTTTGCCTGCAGGTCAAGACCCAGACGCCGAAGAAGCCCAATTCCGCGCTGCGGAAGGTGGCCCGCGTGCGGCTGACGAACGGCCGCGAAGTCACGGCCTATATCCCGGGCGTGGATCACAACCTGCAGGAACACTCGATCGTGCTCGTCCGCGGCGGTCGTGTGCGTGACCTGCCGGGCGTGCGCTATCACATTGTCCGCGGCAAGCTCGACTGCCAGGGCGTCCGCGGCGACAAAGAAGGCAAGGCCCGCAATCGCAGTCGCAGTAAATACGGCGTAAAGCGGAAGAAGTAAGGGTTTAGCAAGCCAACAGGCGGGAAACGGAAACACATCAGATGCCTCGTAAGAAGTACACCTACTCCAAAGAGCAGCTTCAGCCGGACCCGCGCTTCAACAGCCGTCTGGCCGCGAAGTTCATCAATTACATCATGTGGGACGGCAAGAAGAGCGTCGCCCAGGGGATGTTCTACGAAGCGCTGGAGCGCATCGCCGAAAAGGTGAAGGACACCCCGCCGATCGAGGTGTTTGAAAAGGCGATCAACAACGTCAAGCCGGCGGTCGAAGTCCGATCGCGGCGTGTCGGCGGCGCCAACTATCAGGTGCCGATGCCGGTCAAGTCGCGCCGCCAGCAGTCGCTCGCGTTGCGTTGGATCATCAACGCGGTCCGCAGCAAGGGTGGTCGCCCGGCGTCCCACCGCCTCGCCGATGAGCTGATGGCCGCTTTTCGCGGCGAAGGCGACGCGATGAACCAGCGCGAAATGGTCCACCGCATGGCCGACGCGAACAAGGCGTTTGCCCACTTCGCGTGGGGCAGCCGCTAGGCGCCTGTTTCACCCCCCGCAGCAACAACGAACCACCTGCCCGCGCCACCGCGCGGGCTTTTTTTTGGAATTCTGATCGGCGGCTGACTGTGTATACTCGCGATAGTAACTGCCATGCGACTAAAGGGGCGATAATCATGCGCAAAGTGTTTCTGCTGGCCATCTTCGGCGTCGCGATCGGGCCGTTGTCGCTGGCGCAGGCGGCGATGCCGAAAGTCGGTTCCGAATTCCCGAATTTCAAAGCCAAGTCGCTGCTCGAGGAAGACAAGGCCTTCGAGTTGAAGGACTATCGCGGCAAGGTCGTGATTGTCGACTTCTGGGCGACATGGTGCCGCCCGTGCATCGCGGAGATTCCACACCTGCAGAAGCTCTACAAGGAATATCACGATCAGGGCCTGGAGATCATCAGCATTTCGCTGGACAACTCCGTGCCCAAGTGCAGGAAGTTCGTCACGAAGAACGAAATGAACTGGATGCACGTGTGCGACGGTCGCGGGTGGGAGACGGAACTCGCCCGCAAGCACGAGATCAGCGGCATCCCGGCGATGTTCGTGATCGGGCGCGACGGGGTCGTGGTCGCCGCCCGGGCGCGCGGTCGCTCGCTGGACACCGCCGTCAAACAGGCGATCGACAAGAAGCCGGACGAAAAAGAAGACAAGCCCAAGGATGGCGAGAAGGACAAGCCCAAGGACGGCGACAAAGTCGACACGCCGGACGACGATAGCGCCTCGGTTCGGGCGCTGACGGCCGAAGAGCAGGCCCTGGCCGAGCGATGGCTGAAGATCGGCGACACGCTGGCTGAGGACTTCAGTTATCGCAAGGCGCGGACGTATTACCAGCTTGTGATTGACACATTTCCGCGCACGGCGCCGGCTGTCGCGGCGCGCGACAAGCTGCTCGTCTTGCCGGGCGCGTAGTTCGGTTCAGGCCCGCGGGGCGGCGTACGCGCGCGGGCGGGTGGATGCGGCGATATACAGCGGGTGCCGTGGGGCGCCCGCTTTTGTTTTGCCCAGACAGCGCGGCGTCTTCAACATCGCCAGCACGGCGCGATCGCGCCCGTTCAGCGCGCCGCCCGCTCCCCACGCCGCGACCACCAGCCCGGCCTGCTCCTGATATCGCGCGATCCAGGCGTCATTGTCCGGCCCGATCGGGTCGCGCAGCCCGCGCAATCCGCGCGGATCCGTCGAGCGCAGCCCGAACAGGTTCGCGACCAGCAAACCCGCATAGCCCCAATCCCGCGCAAACCGCATGCAGCGTCGCACCGTGGGGTCATCGATTTCGGCGTCGGCGGTGGACGGGTTCAGACCGATGAACAGCGCCGCCTGCCCGGCGCCCCAACGCCGCCACAGGCCGTAGCGGTAGCGTCCGCAGGGCGAAAACGCCGCGCCGCGGTCCGACGCCGGCAGGTTCATCTTCCGATGCTCAAGGGAATGAGTGGTCACGCCGACATTTTGGGGCGCCAACGGGCGGCGCTCAAATGGAGACTCTTCAGCGCCCCGCGCTTTTTCGGCGCCCCGCGCTTTTTCGGCGCCCCGCGCTTGTTCGGCGCCCCGCGCTTGTTCGGCGCCCCCGCGCTGTTTCGGCGCCCCCGCGCTGTTTCGGCGCCCCCGCGCTGTTTCGGCGCCCCCTCTTTTTCGTCACCCCCGCGCAGGCGGGGGTCCACGACGACTAGAACCGCTATTCCTAGAACCGCTAATCCGGCGTCGCGCGCTGCGCGAGAAATGTCATCAGAATCACCTGCGCCGCGAAGGCGTCGCGCTGGGCGGCCCGCTGTCCGCGCGGCACGCCGGCCTGTTCCATCAGCTCATCGGCCTGGAAGCTGGTCAGGCGCTCGTCGATCAACTCGATTCGCTCGCCCGTCGCCTGCCGCAATGCCGCCGCGAATGCCTGAGACAATTCGGCCTGTGGACCGACCGAGCCGTCCATGTTCAGCGGCAGGCCGATGACGTAGCCGATCGGGTCATGGTCCCGGGCGGCCGCCACGACCCGAGCGGCGTTGGCGGCATGCCCGCCCCCGGCCGTGATGGTCTCCAGCGGAAAGGCAAGCTTGCCGGCCGCGTCCGAGACGGCGAGGCCGATGCGGCGTTTTCCGTAATCGATTCCGATCCAAGGTCCCATAATATTCGCCCAATTCACCGCCGGGTTGGGCGTGTGAGCGCCCCCTGCCCGGCAGGCAAGATGCGTGCCCCACCCCTAGGTCTGACTGTTCAGCGGGCAAGGCGCCTGCCCCACCCTTTAGGTCTGACTGCTCAGCGGGCAAGGCGCCTGCTCCAGCCTTTAGGTCTGGCTGTCCAGCGGGCCACGCGCCTGCCAGGCCCACCGCACGTTTACCCCGATTCCAGTCGCTCGGGGGTTGCGTATTGTCGTAAGCGACTTATAATCACTCGATTACAGGCAATCAAAGCGGTCCGGGCCAGAGCGTCAACAGGTTGGAGCACAACTCAAATTCAATGCGCCCAGATTCCCTAGAGAATCCAAGGCAGCGCGTCCGCGCTGTTTTTGCGCGCCGAGTTTGTCTCCGTCGCACCCGTTAAGCGTCTCGCCCCCAGCCAGCCAGAGGACCTAACCCGCATGAAGACACAATTCGTTTGTGATTTTAGCCGCTACGGCGACGCGTTGGCGATCCCGGATCTGATTCGTGTCCAGACCGAATCTTATGCGCGTTTCCTCCAGGGCGATATCGAGATCCCCAAGCGTAAACAGCAGGGGCTTGAGGCGCTACTGCGCGAAGTGTTCCCGATCGAGAGCTACGACGGCAACATGTGGCTCGAGTACCTCGACTACTCGCTCGACGAGCCGCGTTATACCACCGACGAATGCCGTGAACTCGGCCTGAGCTTCGGCATGCCCTTCCGCATCCGCGTCCGCCTGCATCGCAAGGACAAGGAAGAAGTGCAGGAAGAGGCCATTTACCTCGGCGAAATCCCGCGCATGATCGGCGGCGGCGAGTTCATCATCAACGGCTCTGAGCGCGTGATTGTCTCGCAGCTTCACCGCTCGCCGGGCGTGGACTTCGTCAAAGAATCGGCTGAGGGCGACCGTGCGCTGCACGCCTGCCGCATTATTCCGGAGCGCGGCTCGTGGATTGAAATCAACGTCACGCGCAAGGACCTGCTCGCGATCCGCATCGATCAGAGCAGCAAGATCCCGGCGACGACGTTCCTGCGGGCGATGGACGAGAAATTCGGCACGACCGAGTCGATTGTCCGCGCGTTCCACGAGGTCAAATCGGTCAAGCTCAAGGACCTGAAGCCGGAAATGTGGGCCGCGGCCCCGATCATCGACCCCGGGACGGGCGAGGAGCTCGTCGCCGCCGCGCGTCAGATCGGCGAAGCCCTCAACAAGATTCGCGAAAGCACGATCAAACAGGCGGACGTGATCATCAATCTGAGCGATCCGCTGATTCTGAACACGCTGGCCGAAGACGGCTGCGCATCGACCGATGACGCGCTGCTGCGGATTTACGCCCGCCTGCGCCCGGGCAACCCGGTGCAGCTCGACAAGGCCCGCAAGCTGTTCCAGGAAAAGTTCTACGACGAGAACCGTTACCGCCTCGGCAAGGTCGGCCGCTTCCGCCTGAACCGCAAGTTTGAGCAGGGCGTGCCGGAAGATGTCATGGTGCTGCGTCCGGAGGACGTCGTCAGCGCCGTCGGCTACCTGCTGGCGCTGCGCGCCGGCGAGGGCGCAGTCGACGACATTGACCACCTGGGCAATCGCCGCCTGCGCACGATCGACGAGCTCGCTTCGGACGAGCTGCGCAAGGGATTTCTGAAGCTCAAGCGCACCGTGCAGGAGCGCATGAGCATGAAAGACCCGGAGTCGATCGGCAAGGTTGCTGAGCTGGTCAACACCAAGAGCATCTCCAGCGCGATCGACTTTTTCTTCGGCCGCAGCGAGCTGTCGCAGGTCGTCGACCAGACGAATCCGCTCAGCCAGTTGACGCATGAGCGGCGTCTGTCCGCGCTCGGACCGGGCGGCCTGAACCGCAAGCGGGCCGGCTTCGAAGTCCGCGACGTGCACATTTCGCACTACGGTCGCGTGTGTCCGATTGAAACGCCGGAAGGCGTGAACATCGGCCTGATCGCGTCGCTGGGCATCTACAGCTCGATTGATGATTACGGCTTCCTGATCACGCCGTACCGCAAGGTCGAGCGCGGCAAGGTCAATGGCGAAGTCACCTTCCTGCGGGCGGATGAAGAGATGCGCGCCACGCTCGCGCCGCCGGATGTAATTGACCACGGCGTCGATCGCACGAAGCTGCCCACTTTCGAGGAAACCGACGCGTTTCTTGAGCGTCGGCGCAAGTCCGGCGAGGAGCGCCGCAGCCAGAAGCTCGCGGACGGCACGTTGCTGGCGCGGGTCGCCGGCGATCTGCAGCAGGTGAGCAAGTCCGACATCCACTTTGTCGACATCTCGCCGAAGCAGACGGTCGGCGTGTCGGCCGCGCTGATTCCGTTCCTGGAGCATGACGACGCCAACCGCGCGCTGATGGGTTCCAACATGCAGCGCCAGGCGGTGCCGCTGATTCGCACGGATCCGCCGATCATCGGCACGGGCATGGAGCGGGCTGTCGCGGAAAACAGCGGCATGGTGGTTCGCGCCCTGAAACCCGGCAAAGTGACGTATGTCGACGCCGAACGCATCGTGCTCGACGACACCGAAGAGTATGTGCTGCGCAAATTCGTCGGCTTGAACGAGCGCACCTGCCAGAATCAGCGGCCGATCGTGAACCTGGGCGATCGGGTCAAGAAGGGCCAGATCATCGCGGACGGCGCCTCGACCGAGAACGGCGAATTGGCGCTGGGCCGCAACGTGCTCGTCGCGTTCCTGACGTATGACGGCTACAACTTTGAAGACGCGATCGTGATCTCCGAGCGGCTCGTCAAGAACGACTCGTTCACGAGCATTCATATCGAGTCGCACGACGTCGAAATCCGCGAGACCAAGCTGGGTCGCGAGGAGTTCACGCGCGACATCCCGAACGTCTCCGAGCGCGCCCTGCGCAACCTGGACGAGCGCGGCGTGGTGCGCGTCGGCACGCGCGTCACCGCCGGTGACATTCTGGTCGGCAAGGTGTCGCCGAAGAGCAAGACCGAACTGAGCCCGGAAGAAAAGCTGCTGCACGCGATCTTCGGCCGCGCCGGCGAGGATGTGAAGAACGACTCGCTCGAGATGCCCGCCGGGCAGGAAGGCGTGGTCGTCGGGGCGACGCATTTCAGCCGCCGCGCGCACCTCAGCGACGAGCAGAAGAAGAAGATTGATCGCGAGATCAAGACCTTCGAAGATCAGTGCAACGAAAAACGGATTGACATCTTCAAGCGCATGATCACCGCGATGGAAACCGTCGCCGATCAGGCCTTCATCGACCCCAATACGCGCCAGAAGGTCGGCAAGAGCGAGAACCCGGACGTGCTGCTGGAGCAGATCGAGACCTTCTCGGTCACCTGGGTCAAGCCCGCCAGCGCCCGTGAGCAGTGCGAAAAACTCTACCACCAGTACTGGCCGCAGATCATGGCCGTCGCCGCCGAAAGTGAGCGCAAGACCGCCCACATGAAGCGGGGCGACGAACTGCCCAGCGGCGTGCTCGAAATGGTCAAGGTCTATGTCGCGACCAAGCGCACGCTGAGCGTCGGTGACAAGATGGCCGGTCGCCACGGCAACAAGGGCGTCATCGCCCGCATCGTCGCCGAAGAGGACATGCCGTTTCTCGAGGATGGCACGCCGGTCGATATCGTGCTGAACCCGCTCGGCGTGCCGAGCCGTATGAACGTCGGCCAGATTCTCGAAACGCACCTCGGCTGGGCGGCCGCGGTGCTCGGCTGCCAGATGATCACGCCGGTGTTCGACGGCGCGTCGGAAGCGCAGATTCGGGCCGCGGTCACACAAGCGAACGAACACGTGAAGGCGCGCTGCAATGATGTCGCCGCCGTGCAGTCGGCCGGCGATACCGGCGAACTGCTGGCCAACATGCCGCTGACCGGCAAGGTCACGCTGCATGACGGCCGCACCGGCGACCCGCTCGATCAGGGCGTCACGGTGGGCTACATCTACATGCTGAAGCTGCACCACCTGGTCGACGACAAGATTCACGCGCGTTCGACCGGCCCGTACAGCCTCATCACCCAGCAGCCGTTGGGCGGCAAGGCCCGCACCGGCGGTCAGCGCTTCGGTGAAATGGAAGTCTGGGGCCTGGAGGCCTACGGCGCCGCCCACGTGTTGCAGGAACTGCTCACGGTCAAGAGCGATGATGTCGAAGGCCGCACGAAGATCTACGAGAGCATGGTCAAGGGCACGAATACGCTCGACGCCGGCACGCCGGTTTCGTTCGACGTGCTGTGCAATGAAATCCGCGGTCTGGGCCTGAACATTCAGCTCGAAAAACGGAAGCTGATCTAGCGCGATGACGAGTCGATCGACGGACAACCCGACCAGCGCGATTCGCTACGGCGAAAACGACGCCGCGCCGCAGCAGCTGGTGGCTTTCTACCAGCGGCTCGGCCATTCGATGCTGGCGGGGCCGGAGCAGATCGCGGCGATGGCGCAGCGCAGCGTCGCCTTCGTGACGGCCTGGAACGGCGAGACGCTGATCGGCATCGCGCGCGGCGTCAGCGACGGCGTGCGCGGATACCTGACGGAGTGCAAGCTGGACCCCGCCTTTCAGGGGCCCGGCGCGGTCACGCGCACGGACGGGCGGATTGAGCATGACGCGCTCGGCGTCGCGCGGGAAATGGCGGAGCGCGTGCTGGCCGCGATTCAGCGCACGGGCGTCGATCGCATCGATGCGCTGGCGTACGGCACCGAAGTGGATTTTCTGGAAGAACTGGGTTTTCGACGCGGAGTCGGGCTGGTGGGCATGACGCTCGCCGCGAACGCGCCGCGCGAGAAGTAGATACACGGACCGCCGGCGCGACGCCAATGGGCGCAGCGTCGGCGACTGGGCAATGCGGAACACCACGCTCTCGCCGGTTTCGAGAGCGATATTTGATAGAGGGTCATCTTTATGGCTGATACCGTCTACGACCGGATTAATGACTTTTCCGCAGTGCGGATCGGGCTGGCCTCACCGAATGATATTCGGGCCTGGTCTTTCGGCGAAGTCAAGAAACCCGAGACGATCAACTACCGCACGTATCGCGCCGAGAAGGATGGCCTGTTCTGTGAACGCATCTTCGGCCCGGAGCGCGACTGGGAGTGCTTCTGCGGCAAGTTCAAAGGCACGAAGCACAAGGGCATGATCTGCGACCGCTGCGGCGTGAAGGTCACGCACAGCCGCGTCCGCCGCAAGCGCATGGGCCACATCAACCTGGCCGCGCCGGTCGTGCACATCTGGTTCTTCAAGAGCATGCCGAGCCGCCTGGGCACGTTGCTGGACATGAAGACCAGCGATATGGAAAAGATCATCTACTTCCAGGACTACGTCGTCGTGGATCCGGGGCAGTCCAAGCTCGAGCCGCGACAACTCCTGACCGAAGAAGAGTACCGCCGCGCGCAGGAAGAGTACGGCGACAGCGGTTTCCGGGCGATGATGGGCGCCGAAGCCGTGCGCGAACTGCTGCAGCGCCTGGACCTCGAGGCCGAATCCACCAAGCTGTACGAAGGCCTGAAGAAGACCGGCAGCAAGCAGAAAATCAAGGACTTCTCCACCCGCCTGAAGCTGATCGAGGCCCTGCGCACCAGCGGCAACGAATCGCAGTGGATGGTGCTGGAGGTGATTCCGGTCATTCCGCCGGATCTGCGTCCGCTCGTGCTGCTGGACAGCGGCAACTTCGCCACCAGCGACCTGAATGACCTGTATCGCCGCATCATCAATCGCAACAACCGGCTCAAGAAGCTGATCGACCTGAACGCGCCGGAAGTCATCATTCGCAACGAAAAGCGCATGTTGCAGCAGGCGGTTGACGCGCTGTTCGACAACAACCGTTGTCGCCGGCCGGTGGTGGGCAGCAGCAATCGCCCGCTGAAGAGCCTGACCGACATGATCAAGGGCAAGCAGGGCCGCTTCCGCGAGAACCTGCTCGGCAAGCGCGTCGACTACTCGGCCCGCTCGGTCGTCGTCGTCGGCCCCGAGCTCAAGCTGCACCAGTGCGGCCTGCCGAAGAAAATCGCGCTCGAGCTGTTCCAGCCGTTCATCATCCGCAAGCTGCGCGAGCGCGGCCTGGCGGACACGATCAAGAGCGCCAAGAAAATGCTGGAGCGGCGCGAGCAGCCGATCTGGGACATCCTCGAAGAGGTGATCTACCAGCATCCGGTGCTGCTGAACCGCGCGCCGACGCTGCACCGCATGGGTATCCAGGCGTTCGAGCCGGTGCTGGTCGAGGGCAACGCGATCCGCATCCACCCGCTCGTCTGCAAGGGCTTCAACGCCGACTTCGACGGCGACCAGATGGCCGTGCACCTGCCGCTGAGCATCGAGGCGCAGGCCGAGACGCATGTGCTGATGATGAGCACGCACAACATCTTCAGCCCGGCCAGCGGCGCCCCGAACACGCCCGCGACACAGGACATCGTGCTCGGCATCTTCTACCTGACGTGCAGCCATTCCGGCGAGATTGGCGAGCAGGAGAAGGGCAAAGAGCTGTACTTCGGCTCGATCGCCGAGGCCTTGTTGGCGCTGGACGCCGGCGTCATCCACATGCACACGCCGATTCAGGTGCGGCTGGCGAAGAGCGAGGTCATCAACGCGCAGGGCGAAGCCGCCGAGCCGATGCCGAAGAATCGCCGCATCGTCACCACGGTCGGTCGCTGCATGTTCAATGACGTGCTCGATCCGGCCATGCCGTTCTACAACTATCCGCTGAGCCAGAAGGGCTCGGCCCGCGTGATCGCGGATTGCCACGAGCGTCTCGGCCGCGCGAAGACCATCACCACGCTGGACCGCATCAAGACGCTCGGATTCAAGCACAGCACGCTGGCGGGGCTCTCGTTCGCCCTCAGCGACCTGCGCGTGCCGGATACCAAGCAGGCGATTCTCGACGCCGCCCAGAAAATCGTCGACCGCGTGGAGAAGAACTTCTCCAGCGGCGTGATTACCCCGATGGAGCGTCACAACCAGCTCATCGACATCTGGGTGCACGCCCGCGAGCGCGTCACCGCCGACATGATGAAGGAGCTCGAGAACGACTGGCGCAAGTTCGACGGCGGCGAGGCGCGGCCCAACGACGCCGACGCCAAGCCGTACCTGAACCCGATCTACGCCATGAGCGACTCCGGCGCGCGTGGCTCGGTCGACCAGATTCGCCAGCTCGCCGGCATGCGGGCCCTGATGGCCAAGCCGAGCGGCGAGATCATCGAGGCGCCGATCAAGGCCAACTTCCGCGAGGGCCTGAGCGTGCTGGAATACTTCAGCTCGACGCACGGGGCGCGCAAGGGTCTGGCCGATACCGCGCTGAAGACCGCCGACTCCGGTTACCTGACGCGAAAACTCGCCGACGTGGCCCAGAACGGCGTGATCAACGAGCGCGATTGCGGCACGATCGAGGGCATCACCAAGAGCACGATCTACAAGGGCGAAGAAGTCGACATCAAGCTGTCGCAGCTGATCACCGGCCGCGTGGCGCGCGACACGATTCGTCACCCGGTAACGGACGCGATCGTGGTGCGCGAAGGCCACCTGATTACCCCGGAAATCTCGCGCGCGATCGAGGCCAAGCCGGAGAACGGCGGCATCGGCCTCGACAGTATTCGCGTCCGCAGCCCGCTCACCTGTGAGAGCGACCGCGGCGTGTGCGCGCTGTGCTACGGCGCCGACCTTTCGACCGGCCGCCTGGTCGAGGAGGGGCTGGCGGTCGGCATTATCGCCGCGCAGTCGATCGGCGAGCCGGGCACGCAGTTGACCATGCGAACGTTCCACACCGGCGGCGTCGCGAGCCGCGCGGTCATGGAAAGCGAGATCCAGAACGCCAGCGCGGGTGTGGTGAAGTACCACAACCTGAACGCGGTGGACGCGAGCGATCCGGAAACGGGCGACAAGTTCTTCCGCGTGCTCAAGCGCAACGGCGAAATCCTCGTCGTTGACGACAAGGATCGCGAGCTCGAGCGCTACAAGGTGCCATACGGCGCCGCCGTGCTGCTGCCGAACGGGGCGAAGATCAACCCGCGCACGATCATCGTCCGCTGGGATCCCCACTTCCTGCCGACGCTCGCGGAAGCGACGGGCTTTGTGCGGTTCACCGACGTTGTCGAAGGTGAAACGGTCCGCGCCGAACAGGAAGGCCGCACCGACAGCAAGTGGATCGTCATCGAGCACAAGGGTGACAAGCACCCGCGGATCATTATCGAAGACAAGAACGGCAAGATCCTGGAGTTCCACCACCTTCCGGCCAAGGCGCGTATCGAAGTCGCCGAGGGTGACGAGGTCAAGCCGGGCGCGCTGCTCGCGCGTCAGCCGCGCGAAATCGCCGGCACGCAGGACATTACCGGCGGTCTGCCGCGCGTCACCGAGATCTTTGAGGCCCGCAAGCCCAAGGAGCCGGCGACGATGGCGGAGATTTCCGGCCGCGTCGAGCTGCATACCGACAAACGCCGCGGCAAGATGACGATTCTCATCACGTCCGACTCCGGCATGGAGAAAGAGCACCACATTCCGCAGGACAAGCACCTGCTGGTCCACGCGGGCGACTATGTCGAGGCGGGCACGCCGCTGTGCGAAGGGCCGCTCATTCCGCACGACATCCTGCGGATCAGCGGCGAAGAGGAGCTGCAGCGCTACCTGCTGAAGGAAGTGCAGGGCGTTTATCGTCAGCAGAACGTGACGATCAACGACAAGCACATCGAGATCATCCTCGGCCAGATGCTGCGCAAGGTGAAGATCGACGTCGAGGGCGATTCGTCATTCCTGCCGAACGAGGTCGTCGACCGGCCGCGCTTCCGGCGCGAAAACGATCGCCTGGCGCGGTCCGTCAAGGTCACCGACCCCGGCGACACCGACTTCAAGGTCAACCAGGTCGTCAGCAAGGACGACTTCGTGCTGAAGAACGACGAGATGGAAGCCGCCGGCAGCGAACCCGCCAAGGGCCGCAAGCCGAAGCCGACCGTCGCCAAGACGCTGCTGCTTGGCATTACCAAGGCGAGTCTGCAGAGCGAGTCGTTCATCTCCGCCGCGTCGTTCCAGGAGACGACCAAGGTGCTGACGCAGGCGGCGCTGGCGGGTCAGGAAGATCAGCTCATCGGCTTGAAGGAAAACGTAATCCTCGGCCGTCTGATTCCGGCCGGCACGGGCTTCCGCGGCTACGGCGAAATGAAGCTGAAGTACGCCGGCGAACCCGTGCAGGATGTGCCGGCGATCGTCGAAGGCCTGGCGGTCGACGCGTTGTCCAGCATCGCGGCCCCGCCGCTGCGGACGACGTCGAAGGCGCCGACGGGGGCGTAAGCCGCGGATCGGTTCTTGAGCATTGCAACGGGCGCCTCCGCAAGAGGCGCCCGTTTTCTTTGAGAGGCGCTGACTTCATATGGATGGGCGTGAAACTGCCGCTTCGGGTTCAAAGCCCCCGATCGAAGCGCGACCGCATTGCCGCGAATGCGGCTACAACTTGACGGGGTTGGCGGTACGCGGCGTTTGCCCGGAATGCGCCACGCCGTTCAGTCCGGAACTCCGTGACTTTTATGCGAAGCGACCGCCGTTCGGGCGATGGCTTCTGCTGGCGCAGCCCGGGATGATACCGCCGGTCGCGATCACCATTTTCGCGATGTCACCAAGCCGGCCCGGTTGGGCCGCGCTGATCGGCGTGCTCACGCTCGCGATATGTCCTGTGTTCAGCGTGATCATTGCGATCCGTCTCGCGCGGTGGCGCTACACCGCGGCGTCGCTGGCCCAGGGGCGACCCGTAGCGTTACGCAACGCGTTCGTGGCCAATCGCGTGTTCGCGTATCTGCTGATCCAGTGGTCGTTGTCCGTTGCCACCCTGCTGGCGCTGCTCGCGGCTTTCGAACGACTGATTCACAAGCGCTACTGGGGTTGAAATCGCACAGAAGCGCTCAGGCTCAGCGCGCCGCGGTCCGATTCGTTCTCGTCAGATCACGACCGCTCAAACAAACCCTAGTCCGGGCACTCCGCGCCAAAGTTCGCCAGCATCCGCGCCAGATCGCTCAGCGACACGCACTCGTCACGATCGAAGTCCGCGTCATCGCGGAATTCCGTGTCGCCTGCGCAGGCCCCGAACGACATCAGCATATCACGCACATCGTCCAGCAGGACGCGCCCGTCACGCGTGATGTCCGCCGGACATCCGCTGTTAACCGTCGGCTGCGCGACAACCGTCAATGTCTGACGCGTCGGCACATCGCGCATGACGGTCAATCCGCCGTTCGGCCACTCAATCCGCAACTCGTCGATGACGGGCACGCCGCCAAACCCGAAGTGCGCGGACAACTCGCTCGACGAACAGAAGGAGAGTCCGCCATCCATATAGCGCGCCTGGACCTGATCGCCGACGCGCGCGGTCAGGTACGCGCCGTAGCCATCGGGCGCGAGCCTTGGCTGTCCGCCGGTGTCCAGAAACACGCGCAGCCAGGTGGCGTCGTCCTGGGCCTGATTGCGAAACATGCGCTTGTCCTCGCCGAAGCCGGTAATGACGACGTCCATGTCGCCGTCATTCTCAAAGTCGATCAGCCCGATGCCGCGGCCCTGACCGTTGAAGTCGAGCCCGCGGGCGATCGCTTCCTCAGAAAACGTCAGATCACCGTTATTCATGAACAAATAGCACTGTTCGTAGACCCACGGGAAGCTGCTCCAGCCGTTTGTCTCCAGCAGGTCCATGTGACCGTCGAGATCGAAATCGCAGGCGGCCGTGCCCCAGCCCCAGCCACCGTCGTCCACGCCGGCCGCGGCGGCCATTTCCTGAAATCGCCCTGCGCCCTGATTGATGTACAGCGTATTGCCACGACTCCAGAGCGAGTGGTTCGCGAGATAGATCGACGTGACGTACACATCAAGGCGACCGTCATTGTTGAAATCGCCGATCGTCGAGCCCATGCCGTTGGTTTCCAGTCCGAGCCCGGCCTCGACCGTACGCAACGAAAATGTGCCGCGCCGGTTCTGGTAATAGCGCGTCGTGCCAAAGTCGCCGACAAAAAGCAGATCCGGCCAGCGATCACGATTGAGATCCACAAAGCGCGGCGTAAACCCCCAGATGCTCCCCGTATCCGGCCCGAGAACCACGTAGGTCACATCCGTAAACGTGCCGTCGCCGTTGTTGCGAAACAGCCGGTTGCCGCGATTTGTCGGGGCCCACGCGCCGACGGCGAGGTCAAGATCGCCATCGAGGTCATAGTCGCCCCACGCCGCGCCATAGCTGTCAGGACTCGTCCCGTTCGACGCGACGCCGGCCTCCGGCGCCATATCGCTGAACGACTGCCCGAGATTATTGCGGTACAGCTTGTTGTGGCCCGCGGACGGCGTCGCCCCGACGCCCTGACTGGTCACGTACAAGTCGATCCAGCCGTCGTTGTTGTAGTCGCCGGCCACGGCGGCGACCGCGGTATGCAGCGCCGCCACACCCCACGCCGCCGCGTGATCGGTAAACGTTCCGTCGCGGTTGTTGAGGTACAGCGCATCGGGAACGTGCGTGCTGCCGCAGACGAAGAAATCCTGATAGCCGTCGCGGTTAAAATCCGCCACGGCGCAGCCGGGCATCATGATTTTCTGCGAGTTGTTGGGGACATGGGCAAACGAAACGGTCGCCGCCTCGTTGTACTGAAAAAAACGCTGCGTCTGCGCCCGACCGACCCCCGCGCAGCACAGCCCGCCAACCGCGATCACGGTCGCAAACCTGAACATGCGTAACTCTCCCGCGGGGCGACGCCCGCATCTCCCGCCCGGCAGGGGCCGCCGGACGACTCGCCAAAGTTCCGAACGGAACGAGAAGAACTGGTGAAAATCATCATAACCGAACCGCGCCCGCGGTTGAAAGGGCCCCTTGCGCGGGTCCATCAGCGGATTTATCCGACCGTCACACGCAGCTCGCCGGCGGGAACGAACTGAAAACGCGCGACCAGACGTTGTGGAACGCGGCTGACCCCACTAACCGCTCGACATCGCTGACCGCGATACCGGAGCGGCCCGTTACACTCATGTCATGGCCCGCCGCCAACCCGATCACATCGCGCCGCCGCCCGGCGTACTACGCCGCGTGCTGCTGTGCTACGCCGGCGTCGTCGCGCTGCTTGTGGCGGGCTGGTGCGCGTGGGCGGGTTATGGCGAGTATCGTTACCGTCTGGCCATCGCGGCGTTCGAAGCGGATTCACCGATCCACCGCGGCGAGTTCCCCTGTTGCCGGGAGACCGATGATCCGATCAAGCAAAGCACGGCCTACCTGCTGCGACAAGCCCTGCTCGCGGCGGCGGATCCGAACCATCGTGGACCGGATGGCAGGCCGAGTCCTCCTGGATCGGGTTGGGCCCCGCCGGCGCGGGAGAAGTGCGCGGCGCTGCTGAAGAGGAACGCGAAAGCGATCGACTTGCTCCATCAGGCGGCGACCGCGAAACGCTGCGGCGCGGGCGTCAGCCTTCCCCCCGTATACATTTCTCACCTGGCCGGATTGGAGTTGGTCGCATCGGCGCCGCTTGCGGCCATGGAGCAGAACCAGCCCGAATTGGCGCTGGAGATCATGCACGATGCGATGACGAGCTATCGCCGCTCACTGCACGACCCAAACTCGGCGCTTGATAAGACGATAGTGGCCAGCGCGCTTCGCCATCCGATGGGCGAATTCGCGTTCCAGTGTCCGATTTCGCCGCGAACGCGCCCCATTGTGCATGACCTGATCGCGCAACTGCTCGACGATGCGCCCCGTCGGCGATTTGATCAGACGATTCGACTTTTTGCTCGCACGCTGTATCACCCGCTTCCGGCGCCCGGTTTCTCAGGCGAGTACGTCGTTTTCTTGTCGGGCTGGCCATGGTGGCGAAACAGTGAGGCGCAGGTCGTTCGCGACTGGCTGGAGTTGAAACAGATCAGTCAATCCATGTCCGCGCGTGAGATTTGCATTGCGCTCACCGATCGCGACTACACTCATCAAAACCACTTCACTGTACCGAACGATCAACTGGCGATGGCCACGATCTATCGCGACACCGCCCTGAACCGCATGGCCGCCATCACCCTCGCCCAGCGCCTCTACGAAGCCGATCACGGGGCCGCGCCCGCCGATCTCGCCGATCTCGCGCCCGGGTACCTGCCCGAAGAGGCCCTGCGCGACCCGTTCCTCGAGGACGGCGGCCTGTTCACCCGCCCGCAGCTCGATTGCCCGTGGATTCTCCACTCCGTCGGCCAATACTGGGCAAATCCCGACGACGTCATGTGGACCGACATAACATTTGGCCCGCGCGAACTCCGAGAGGAAGCCACGTCGGAAGTGCCACAATGACGCAACCCGCCCCCGATCACGTCGCCCCGCCCCGAGGATATCGCCCCGCCGCCCGGCGGGTTGCGGCCGGGGTGATGGTCGGCCAACTTCTCGCCCGGAGGGCGGGACGGTGTTTGCCGGGGGCCTTGGCCCCCGGGGGGCACGCGTTAGCGACCCGGCCCGGAGGGCCGACGCGGCGTTGACCTACGCGGGCGTTCGTCCGCCCGCTGGGCGGAGGAGTAAGGGCGCTACGATCCGGGGGCTGAAGCCCCCGGCTATGGTCCGTCGGCCCTTCGGGCCGGAAAGGGCCGGCTTCGAGCGGACCGGCATCCGCGGAGCGCTGCGGAATCAACTTAACACGAGTGATGGTCGGCCAACTTCTCGCCCGGAGGGCGGGACGGTGTTTGCCGGGGGCCTTGGCCCCCGGGGGGCACGCGTTAGCGACCCGGCCCGGAGGGCCGACGCGGCGTTGACCTACGCGGGCGTTCGTCCGCCCGCTGGGCGGAGGAGTAAGGGCGCTACGATCCGGGGGCTGAAGCCCCCGGCTATGGTCCGTCGGCCCTTCGGGCCGGAAAAGGCCGGCTTCGATCACCCCGCGCCCTAACCCAGCGCCCTAACCCAGCGCCCTAACCCAGCGCCCTAGCCCAGCGCCTGTCCCAGCCCCTGCGCCACCAACTCCACATCCTCATCTTCAATCGTCCGACAATCCAGAATCAGCCGACCTTGTTTGATCCGGCCGATCACCGGCGTTTCCGCCTGGCGCAATTCCGCCGATATCCGCTCAACCGTGTCAGCCTCAAACGCGACGGCGACAATCCAGGTGTCAAACTCCATCGTCGGCAGCGAGCCGCCGCCGGCTTCGGTTCGGTCGGGCATCACCTCGATCTCAATCCCGTCCAGCGGCGCCAGCGATTCCGCCAGCCGCTCCGCCCGGCGCCGCAGTTCATCGGTCGGCGTCGCCAGCAGCTTCAGCGCCGGCACGCGCTCCGCCACGCGCTGCGGATCTCGATAGAGCCGCAATGTCGCCTCCAGCGCGGCGACTTGCAGTTTGTCCGGCCGCACGGCCCGCGTCAGCGGATGGGCCCGCACGCGCGCGATCAGCGCCGCCCGGCCGACGATCACGCCGGCTTGCGGGCCGCCGAGCAGTTTGTCGCCGCTGAACAGCGTGAGATCGGCGCCCGCCTCCAGCGAATCGGCGACGGTCGGCTCGTCCCAGCCGGCCGGCCCGTTGGGCGTGGCGCCGGTCGGATTGATCGGGGCCGGCCAGCGCATGTCGCGATTCAGCAGACCGCTGCCGAGATCGTCGATCAGCAACAGCCCGCGTTCGCGCGCCAGGCGGGCCATGTCGCGCAACGGCGTTTCCTCGACAAAGCCGCGCACGCGGAAGTTGCTGGTGTGCACGCGCAGCAGGGCGGTCGTCTGGTCGTCGATCGCGCTTTCGTAATCGCGCAGGCGGGTGCGATTGGTCGTGCCGACCTCGATCATGCGGCAATCGGCGGCGGCCATGATGTCCGGCATGCGATAGGAACCGCCAATTTCCACCAGTTGCCCGCGGGAGATCACGACGCCGCGCCCGCGCGTCAACGCGCTGAGCGTCAGCCACACGGCCGCGGCGTTGTTGTTGACGACGAGCGCATCCTCGGCGCCGGTGAGCTCGCGCAGCAGCGCCGCGGGGCCGGCGTGTCGATCGCCGCGCTGCCCGTCGTCGAGATTGAATTCGAGATTGCAATAGCCGGCGGCGACCTCCGCGATGGCGTCGATGGCCTCGATCGCGAGCGGGGCGCGGCCGAGATTGGTGTGCAGGACAATGCCGGTGGCGTTGATGATGCGCCGCAGCAGCGGCCGCGCGCGGGCGTACAGCGCCTCGCGGACATCGAGCGCGAGTTCGCGCATGTCGGGCTGCGCGTCGCCGTTTGATGAAGCCGGGGGTGCGGCGCCGGAATTGTCGGTGTCATCGATCGCGCCTGGGCCGCCGCGCAGCGCCGTTCGGCGCCGCTCAAGCGTCAGTCGAATGGCGGCGATGAGTTCGGCGCGCGGGAATTCGCCGAGCAGGCGTTCAATCGTCGGCTCGCGCAGCATGGCGTCAACGGAGGGCAATCCGCGCAGTCTGGCATCGCGTCCGTTGTCGGCTGCGCTCAATGTGCGGCGCTCCTGTGCGCGAACGAGCGGCTAGTTGGGGTACTTCTTCGGATCACCCGGATTCGGACAGGTTACGACGCCGACGCGGTGGAAGTCATCGGGAGACGACTCTGCCAGGTCCTGAACACCCACGTCAACATCTTCTCCACCGCCGATGTATCCCATATCGATTTGATCAGCCATGGCCTCCGGCGATACGTCATTCACCGCCGACTTGATTCCCAGCATCGCCAGATACCAGCCATCTGACCATTGCCCCAACTGCTTAGAGAGACGCGCAAACTCCTCGGGCTCCGCGGCAACCACATTCTTGCTCTCCGTCGGATCGGCACGCCAGTCATAGAGCTCGTACTTGGCATTGCGCTGAAGGAGACGATCCGTCTCGGCCGGAACCCAGATCAGCTTCCAGCGATCGTCGCGGATGGTCAGAGAGAACATCCGTTCGTACCCGGACTCCGTATAGACATAACGCGGGAGTTTCTCGTCGGAAGTCAGCGCCGCATATATCGACTTGGCCTCCCACTCCTTCGGGGCAGCGACGCCGATCATGTCCAGCAGCGTCGGCGCTAATGAAAATGAAGCGACCGGCGCGTCAACGCGCGTTTCCTTGACACCGCCGGCCGGGCGAATCATGTACGGCACATGAGCCGTGGAGTCGTACGGGAACCGGCCATGTTCCATGTAGAAATTCTGATCACCAAGACTCTCGCCATGATCCCCAACCACGACGATGATCGTGTTGTCCATCAGTTTCAAGTCGCGGAGTTTCTCGATCAGCGCGCCGGCGGCACGATCGCCGCCGAGGATACCCGCGTCGTACACCGCGACGTTGTAGGCCAGGTCAGCCGCGCGCGGGTGCGGCGCAGGAACGCCCTTCGACAAGTCGAGCTGAATCGCGCCACGGTGCAGGCCGCCGATGTCAGGGCGCTTGATTGGACGATAGCAAGGATCATCCAGATCAGCGGGAATATCCAGACAATCCAGTCGATTGCCTCGCAACGCGACCCGCTCCGTAGGGCCCACATGTTCATCATCGACAAAGGTCTCCGGCGGAACACCGCCACCGTCATAATAGTAGTGCGCGTTGTTGTAATGCGCCCAGACGAAGAACGGCTTGTCGTCATTCTTGTGCTTTTCGATGTAGTCGATCGCACGAGTCGTTGGCAGGATGTGCTTCCCTTGCTGCCGCCAGACCTCTTCAAACGTCTTGAATCCCTGGTTGATGTTGGTATCGCTGTTAACGGCGGATGTCGACACAAAGCCCGCAGTCTGATAGCCGGCGTCGTTCAGCACTTCGCACAGCGTCTTATGCTCGTCCGCGAGATACTGGCCCGGCGTGATGCGCATCACGCCGTTGCTGTGCCCGTACTTGGCGCTCATGATCGCCGCGAACGCGGGCGCGGTTTTCGGCCATTGCGTAAACGCGTGATCGAACACGTACGACTCGCGGGCCAGCGCCTCGAAACTCGGCGTCGTCTTGCGCGCGTAGCCATAGACACTCATATGATCCGCCCGCACCGAGCACAGGCTGATCAGCACGATGTTCGGCTTGCCCTTGGCGCTGCCGCCCTTGGCGGTCTGCGAAGCGTCGCCGGCTTTCGCGCTCGCGCCGCTTTGTCCGTCGCAGCCGACGCAGATCGCCATCGCGATCGCGACCGCCGCGGCCAATGTCGTTTTCAGCGGAGTGAATACACCCGCGCTGCTTCTGGAAGTGGAATCACGCACGCTCTCGCCCTCGATCAGACAGATTCGGCCATCAGCCGCTCGTCAACGACGCGCCTCGCGGTTATCAGGCGGCTCGCCCCGCCCGCATGCGCCGGTCGCGCTAGTAGTTTACCAATGCCCCGGCGCCGGGTCGAAAACCCGCGCCGCCGATTCAGACTTGCGGGACGAACACGAGCGCTGCCCGATAGCCGCCCCACGCGCACAAAATGCACAACGCGTTATTGGCCGCCAGATTCAGCAGCGCCAGACCCGGACGGCCGTCGCGAAACAGCGCAAACGTATCGAACGCGAATGTCGAAAACGTCGTGAAAGCGCCCAGCAGGCCGACCAGCAACATGCCGCGCGCCAGCGGCCGATCGGGCAAAGCCGCGATCAACACGCCGAACGCCAGCGATCCCAGCACATTTGCGAACAACGTGCCCAGCGGCAACTCGACCCCGCCCACCACCACCGGGAAGCGCCGCGCCGCGGCGTACACAAGGTAGCGCAGCGCCGATCCGACCGCCCCGCCGGCCGCGACCGCCGCGATCAGCCCGATGTGCTTCACGGCCGGTCCGCGGCGCGCGGGCGCCGCGCGCTTCGCGCGTCAGACACGGCTACTCGTCTCCATCCGCGGCGCTCTCGCCATCCGGCTCGGCGCCGTCGTCGGCTTCACCGGCGGCGTCCGTGTCCGGCTGCGGCTCGCCCTCGACAACGGCCTCGCGATCATCGAAACGCCACACCAGCACCGACTTGTCCTTGGCGCCGCTGACCAGCGTCTTGCCGTCGCCGCTGATGACGAGGGCGGTAATCGCGCCGCGATGCGCCCAATGCTGCTTGACGCGCTTGCCGCTGTCGGTCTTCCAGATCTTGATGGTCGTGTCATCGCCGCCGGAAGCGATCAACAGGCCGGACTTGCTGTAGGCCAGCGCGTTGACGGTTTTCTGGTTCGCCTTGATCTCGCGCTCGCGCGTGCCGTCCTCAACCTTCCACAGGCGAATCGTGTCATCGTCGGAACAGGTCGCAAAATGCTTCCCGTCGCCACTGATCACCAGATCGTTGATCGCCTTGTCATGGGCGTCGACCGTGTCGATCAGTTTCTCCTGCTCCACATCCCAGATGAAGGCCTTGCCGGCGCCGGCGCAGATCAGCTTTTTGCCGTCCGGCGTGAAATGCATGATCGACGCCGCCAACCGATCGCCGCGCAGCGTCTTCTCGATCTTGCCGGTTTCGACGGAGCGAATCTCGATGCGATGCCCGCGGCGATTCTTGTCGGAAATGTTGTGCGCCAGACGAGCCCCGTCCGGCGAAAACGCGACGCCGCGCACATTCACACCCTCGGCGAGCGTGCGCAGATAACGCCCGGTACCGACATCCCACAGGTAAACGGCGCCATTCAGCGCGCCCGCCGTCATCGCCGCCGCGATCACCTTGCCATCCGGCGACATCGCCAGGCCCTCGACCCGCTCCGGCGTGGCATGGGCCTGATAGCGGCGGTCGACGGTCTTGCTCGGCAGGCTGAGCCGGTGCAGGGGCTTTCCGACGTTCAGGTCCCAGATGAAAATGGAATCGTCGACATCCGCGGAGGCGATGGCCGTGCCATTCTCGTTGACCAGCACCGCGCGGATCGAAGTCGGATGAGAGCGAAAATCGCCCTTGGGCTTGTCGGCCAGCGCCGTCGTCGCCATCGTGGCCGTAATGCCTGCAATCAGTAAGAAACGCGCAAGGGCCATTGGGGGTTCTCCTGCCGATCGGCGTCGAAAAACGTGGTTTCGCTATACCCTGATACTATCCAGCCCGGTCGGCGGCGCCACCGAATCCACGGATTTCGCCGCGATTCTCACGTTTTGGACGCCGGCGCGGCCCCTCGGGTTCCCGGCTACGCGTCGTCGTCGTCCTCTTCGATCATCGCCGCCGTGACCGAGGTCGTTTCCAGGATCTTGTTGAGCTTCTTGCGAACCAACGGCAGGAACAGGACATTATTGATCCGGCGCAGCTCCTGCGTGCCGGTCGCGTTATAGACCACCAGCGTGCCGGCCATGCCCAGCACCAGTTCAAACACGTCCGGATATGACGCCCGAATCGACTTGGCCCCGCGGCCGAGCGAATCATCCATCTTGCCGAACGAGTAATGCTCAAACTCATTGTGCGTGATCCGCCAGCGATCATTAAAACGGGCGACGATCACCATCATCGTGAACGGAATCAGCAGGATCACGCTGAGCGCCATGCCGAATCCGCGGTCGTACTT
The DNA here is from genome assembly GCA_964528455.1 of uncultured Planctomycetales bacterium. Lineage (GTDB taxonomy): Bacteria > Planctomycetota > Phycisphaerae > UBA1845 > Fen-1342 > DSPM01. The sequence goes on from CAZGTH010000001.1 coordinate 108,623, forward strand.
CACATTCAACTGCTCGACGAAGAAGTCATGAACCCAGCTGAGGATCGGCACGTCCTTGAAATTCTCCAGCACGAACGCGCCGAGCCAGACAGCCACCGTCAGCACGACCAGGAAGATCGCGGAATTCCGATCCACATCCACGCCGAGCGTGAGGATCACGAACGCGATGATCATGATGTAAACCCAGCCGAGCACCGCCTCAAACGTGGAGCCGTCAGCGGCCGCCCCGGCCAGCGGATACAGCAGGAAACCGGCCAGGATGATCGGCCAGATGTAGAGCAGTTTCGGGTACGCCGTGAAGCGAACCTCGTGAACGGTATTGCCGGAATTGGCCACGGCCAGCCTCCCTGAATTGACACCGACTCCGCGCGACAACACTGGTTCGCAAAGGCTAAACCGGCAGGCCCCGCGCCGCCACTATAAGCGGGGGCCAAGTTTACAACGCCACCCGCACCTTGCCCTTGCGCCATTCCTCGGCCAGCAGTTTGAACTCATCGATCATTTCCGCCAGTCTCCGCATCGTCAGCGACAGCGCGTCGTAAAGCTCGTCATCCGCGAACAGGCGCCCCATTGCGCCCTCGCCATTGCGCAGCCGCCCGCTGACGACGGCCAGATCATCCAGCACACGGCCGGCCCGGCCGAGCTCGTCCACGCCCGCGCGGGTCAACGTCACGAGGCTCTCATCCAGCGTGTCCATCGTTCGCCCGCCCTTGTCGAGCAACTGCTCGACTTTCGGCGTCATCCCCCGCAGGTCGGTCGAGGTCGCCTGAAGGTCTTCGACCAGGCGCACCGATTGTTCGCTCATCTTGCGGAAATTCGCCACCGCGACCTGGATGTCCTCGCGGACGGCGGGGTCGCTCACCAGCGAATCGAGATTCTTGATCAGCTGGTCCAATCGCGCCACCGCGCTCGACAGATTGCCCTGCGCCTCGACGATCGCGTCGACTTCCGCCGGCGTGCGCCGCCGCAGCAGGTCGTGCATGTCGTCCAGGACCGGGTTGAGCTTTTCCGCCGCGCTGCCGACCTGCTGCAGCGTCGAATCCAGGGTCCGCACCATTTCGCCGGGGATCAGCGTTTCGACGGCCGACTTGATCTGCCCCTGAATCATCGCCCCGGACGCCAGTTGGGCCGCCCCTTCCGGACCGGGAAAAATCTGGATCGGCGGGCGGCCCATGCCCAACCCAGGTTCGGTCACCAGCGCCCGCGCTCCCTCGCGCAACCGGTAGGGATCCTCAAACTGGGCGGTGATGATGACGCCGGCGCTGAACAATTCCGGGTCCGCAAAACGCACGTCCTGTACCGACCCGATGCGGATACCGCCGGCCGTCACCATCGTTCCGGCGGCAATGCCGGTGGCGGACGGCAGGCGGATCTTCACCTGGTAAGCCGTTTCGCCGCGCAGAAAGGGGATTCCGCTGCCGGCGCCGAACATGACGGACAGCGCCACCAGCGCCACCATGCCAAAGAGCACGAAAACCCCGACCATCACGTTGCGGGCCGTTTCCTGCCTTGCCGCCATCGCGTGTCTCCCATTGTCGCGCGTCATCGCGCATCGCCGCGTTGTCCAAATCTTCAGGCGATACTACACTAACCGCCGAATCAGGTTCATCAGAGGAGCCTCCGCGTGGCTGACAGCCTTAAGGGCAAGAAGATCCTCGTCGTGGACGACGACCCGGACATCGTGACGGCGATTACCGCCACGCTCGCCGATACCGGCGCGACCGTGGAGACCGCTTCGGACGGCGCCACGGGTGTAAAGAAGGCCGAGCGAGACGGTCCCGACCTGATCATTCTGGACATCATGCTGCCGCAGAAGAGCGGCTTCCTCGTGCTTGAGAAACTCAAGCAGCTGGATTCTCGCCCGCGCGTCATCATGATCACGGGCAATCAGGGCCGTCGGCACAAACAGTACGCCGAAGCGCTCGGCGTCGACGAGTATCTCAACAAGCCATTCCCGATGGATCGTCTGCTGGAAGTCGCCACGCGTCTGCTGACGAAGTAGCGCCGATCGCGCCGACGGCGCTTGCGCCGGATCGGCGGCGGCGACCGATTCGAAAAAATCAGAAATAAATGGGCGATCGCCCTAAACTTTGCCACCGCCAGGCACGTATTACTGCTTGGGTGAGTCGCTGCGCGCCGACGTGAATCGCCTTTCGGCGGCGGGTGGCCATTGGGAGCGGAGGCGGACATTTCCTGAATCGCCGATTCCCGTAGAGACAGTCTGCGAAAGAACTTAGCGTTTCAGATCGCGCCGCGCGTGATCCGCGAGCGCATCTTGGACCCCTGAGAACCGTGGGTGGGCGTTGGACGGCTTGCTGTCGCGTCCACCCGCGCTTTTTTCTAATCTCATGACGTGCGAACGCACACGTTCTTCGGCTCGGTAAAAAACCGCAGGGCTTCATCGCCGCCTTCGCGCCCGACCCCACTGTCCTTAACCCCGCCGAACGGCACGCGCAAATCCCGTACCAGCCAGCAGTTAACCCAGACGGTGCCCGCTTCGAGCCGGGCCGCCACCCGGTGGGCGCGTTCAACGTCTCGCGTCCAGACGCTCGCCGACAGGCCATACGCGCTGGCGTTCGCGCTTCGAATCGCCGCGTCTTCATCGTCGAATGGCATCACCGTGACGACCGGGCCAAACACCTCTTCCTGATTCAGGCGGCATTCGGCGCCGAGCCCGGCGATCACCGTCGGCTGCACAAAGAATCCCCCCTGACACCGCGCGTTCGGGGGGGCGGCGCGGTCGCCACCGCAAAGCACTTCGCCGCCCTCCTCGCGGGCCAGCCGCTGATAGCCAAGGATTTTCTCAAGGTGGGCCGCGGAGACCACGGCCCCTTGATCGGTCCCGGCCTCCAACGGATCCCCGACCTTCAAAGCCGCCACCCGCCGCACAAACTCCGCGACGAACCGGTCATAGATCGACCGCTCAATCAGCAGCCGCGAGCCGCACAGGCAAATCTGGCCTTGGTTCGCGAATGCCGCCTGTACGGATCCCGCCAGCGCCGCGTCAAAGTCCGCGTCCGCGAACACGACCGTCGGGTTCTTGCCACCCATCTCCAGCGACAGCTTCTTGAACCGCGGCGCCGTGCGGCTGGCGATGTCGGCGCCGGCCCGCGTGCTGCCCGTGAACGAGATTGTCCTGACGGCGTCATGTCCGACAATCGCCGCCCCAGCGCGCGGGCCGTCACCTTGGACGATATTCAACACGCCGGCCGGCAACCCCGCCTCCTGACACAGCGCCCCGAGCATGGAGGCCGTCATCGGCGTCACTTCCGACGGCTTGGCGACGGCCGTGTTGCCCGTCGCCAAGGCCGGCGCCACCTTCCACGTGAACAGGTACAACGGGAGATTCCAGGGAGAGATCAACCCGGCCACGCCACGCGGCTGGCGCAGCGTGTAATTGAGCGCCACGTTGTCGGTGACATGCAAGTCCGATCGAGTGTGCAGAACCGCCGTCGCGAAGAACCGGAAGTTCGCCACGGCGCGCGGGATATCGACCATCCGGCAGCGTGACAGCGGCTTGCCATTATCCACACACTCCGCCAGCGCCAGCGCTTCCAGATCGCGCTCAATCAGATCCGCCAAGCGCAGCAACACGCGACTGCGCTCCTCCGCCGACGTCCGCGACCACGCCGGCCAGGCGCCGGCTGCCGCATGAACCGCGGCATCCACATCGCGCTTGTCACCGGCGGCGATCTGCGAATAGACATTGGCCGTAGCGGGGTCGACGTTGTCCAGCCAGTCGCCGCCGATGGGGTCGCGAAACTCCCCGTCGATAAAGTGCTGTATTCGCCGCATTCGTCGCTCCAATCGATGCCCATGATAGCAAGCGGAGCCGGCCCCGAGCTTGCGCCCGATGACCGGCTCCGATGGAATCTGACCAGAACGCGTCGACTAGTAAATGTGCGTGCTCTCGGTCTCGTCGACCGGCGAATCCAACTGGTCTCCGGTCATCTCCACTTTGAAGCGCACGTCACCAACGCCGCGGCCACGGGAAACCACCCGGTACTTCGCCGAGGCGCCCGGCGCGAGCGTCGGCAGCGGCGCAAACACAACGCTCTGACCGCTGGCCGTGGCCGGCACCGGGCCGGTCGCGGATTCGTAGGACTGCTCATTCGGAAGCGTGCAGCGAATCACAATGTTGGTGCCGACCGCCGAACCCTGATTGACGACCGTGATCTCGTAGGTCTCGATCGCGTTCACCTCAATCGGGTCCGCGAGGTCAACGACTTCCAGCAGCAGCGCCGGGATACCCCGGACTTCGAACGGGCACTGATCTTGCGCCGTCGCGCAGCGCGCGTTGACCACCGCCGAGTTTTCATGCACGCCGATCGCGACCGCCTTTGCCTCAATCGTCACCGTGCGGCTGGCGCCCGGCGGCAGCGTGCCCAGGTTCCACGAAACGCGACCGTTCGAGAAAGAACCACCGTCGCTGGCGTTGAGGAAGCTGACGCCGGCGGGCAGCGTATCGACCAGCATCACGTTGTCGGCGGGGGCGTCGCCGTTGTTGGCGGTGGTCAGTGAGAACGTCGCGTTGCGACCGACATAACGGACTTCCGGGCAGACCTTCGACAGTGTCAAGATCGGCTGCACGACGCGCGTCGATGCCGAGGCCTGCGCCGAGAGATCGCCGGACGCCGTGGCCATCGCCTGATTCGTGAAACTGCCGGTCGAAGCGGCCTTGGCGGTCAGGGTCACTTCGCGTGATGCGCCGGACGGCAGCGCGCCGACATTGAAGACGACATCCGAACGGCCGTCGGTCGTCGTCCAGCCGTTCGGCAAGCGATCCGTAATGACAACATTGTCCGCCAACCCCGTACCGGTATTCGTCACGCGGATCTTGATCGGAATGTTGTCGCACAACATGACGACATCGGGCGCCCACTTCTCCAAGGCGAGCGCCGGCTCCACCACGCCGATGCTGGAGCAGGCCTTGGTCTCAAACGTCACGGTCGCGCACTGCGACGTGTCGCCGGTGCGCACCGCGCGGCCGCGAATGCTGTATTCCACGACGCCGCGGGCCGGCAGCGAGTCCATCCGCCAAGTGACGCCCGCGCCCGTCGAGGCGCCGGCCGGCGCCGTCGCCGACAGCGCGAATCCGTCGTCGAAGGTTTCGTTGACGACGACGTTGGCGAGCGCCGTGTTGGAGAGATTCTCCACCCGAAGCAGGTAGGTGAACTCGGTGTTGACACGCACCTCGCGCGGCGCAACCCGCTCCAGCGCCACGACGCCGCCGCGCGCGTCTTCACCAAACACCTTCCGCCAACGACGCGTGTCGTCACCGCTTTGCGCGAACGCGGTGGCAGTCATTAACGCCAGCGCCGCCACCACCATCGGGCGAGCCATCGCCTGGTATCGCATTGCTTACCTCCTTGAGATTTCCCTGATTTGAGTCGCCGAACGGCATGGTACAGAAAAAAACCAAGGCCGACGACGCGTTTGCGCCGCCGGCCCCGGAATTATTCAAACTGACCTGAGATCAGCGCGTTCTAGTAGATACGCGTGCTCTCGGTTTCGTCAACGGAGCTGTCCGTCTGGTCGCTGGTCATGCTCACACCGAAGCGCGTGTCACCCTCGCTGTTTCCAGTGATGGTGATGCGATAGGTGGCCTTCGCGCCCGGAGCCAGCGACGGCAGCGGAGCGAACGTCACCGTGCGACCACTGACGCTCGCGGCCACCGGGCCCGCGGCGTCCTTGTAGGTGGCTTCCGCCTGAACCGTCGCGACGATGCGAATGTTCGTGCCGACAGCCGAACCCTGGTTGGTCACGGTGATGACGTAGGTGGTATCCGAACCCGCCTCGATCGGGTCTTCGATGTCGATGACCTCGAGCAGGATGGCCGGGATACCCTTGATCTCCATCGCGTACGACGCTTCCGCGTCCGCACAGACCGCGCGGGCCTTCGCCGTGTTACGGGCGGTACCGGCCGAGCGGGCATTGACCATCACCGTCACCGTGCGCGAGGCGCCCGGCTCCAGCGTGCCCAGCGACCACGTGACCAGGCCGTTGCTGAACGAGCCGTTGTCACTGGCGCTGCGGAACTGCGTTTCGGCCGGAATCGTGTCAGTCAGCACAGTGTCGCGGGCAGGCGCGTCGCCGGCGTTGCGAACCGTGATCGTGTACTCGGCGTCGCGACCGATGTAGCGGATGTCCGAACCGGTCTTCGTCACAGCCAGCACCGGCTGCGTCACGACCGTCGAGCACTCAGCCGAAGCCGAGAGGCCGCCGTCGCCCGAAGCCGTGGCGCGGTTCGTGTAACGACCCGTGCGCTCGGCCTTGACCCGGAAGCTCGCCTGCTTGGCCTCACCCGGAGCCAGCGTGCCGGCGCTGAACCGCAGCGAACGGCTGCCGTTCTCCGCGACCAGGCCGTCCGGCAGGTCGTCCGTCACGGTGACGTTCGTCGCCGGGCTCTGGCCGACGTTACGGACCACCAGGCGGTGTTCGATCATCTCGCAAACCGTGACTTCCGGCGTGCAGGTCTTCTCCAGAACAATCTGGGCACAACCCGGCACCTCGGTCGTGGCACAGGCGCGATCGGTCAGATCGCCGGCCGTAACCGTGGCACAGTTCTCATAGACGCCTTCCGGCGCGCTGACGGTGACGCTGATCATGCGCTCGCCACCCGCTTCGATCGTGCCGACGTTCCAGCTCAGGTTGCTGCCGCCGCTCGTCGACGGATTCGACGAGACAAACGACACGCCCGACGGCAGCGGATCGCTGACCATCACGTTGGAAATCGCACAGCTCGACGGGTTGCTCACGCGAATGTCATACGAGAACTGGGTGGCCGGAGCGGCACAGTCGACGATCGACGGGGCGCTCTTGGAGATGGCGATCGAACCACCAACCCAGGTCTTCGAGACGTAACCGGTCGCGATGTGCACCGGCGGCTCGCAGCAGGCCTCGTTGGCCTGACGCATGATGTCGATGCGGACCGTGTTGGTGCCTTCCGACGCCGACGACTGACGCAGCGTGGCGCGGGCCATGCCCGAGCCGTCCGTGCGGACCGTCGCGGTGGTCGAACCGCTGTCAAACGTGCCCGACGGGCCGTCTTCCAGCGTGTAGGTCACGACATAGCCTTCGAGGGCCGAGCCGTCCGAGTACTTGCTGACCGACGTGACAAACTCGTGCGAGCCGCCGACGCAGTTCGTCGCGTCCGGCGGGAACTCCCACGCCACGTCGTACCAGTGCTTGACGGCGAAGACCTTGTGCTTGTCCCAGTCATAAATGCCCGGGGCATACACAGTGACGTGCGTGTCGCCTTCAACCGGCGAGGTGATCACGCACCAGGTCTGACCGGTCACCAACGTCACGTCGTCCGACGGATCTTCGTTGCCGCGGGTCAGGACATGGTCAAAATTGTTCGTGTGAGAAACGGCATAGTCGTTGTCGACCTTGTAGCCGCGGCTGGCGCGCCAACCGCTCTCATCGACCTCGACGATGTTGCCGACGCCTTCGATCGTCCACTCAACGCGGCGATTGGGCAGCGGCTTGCCATCCTTGTCACGCACGGTGGCGACCAGCACGTGCTGGGTCTGCACCGGGTTGACGGCCTCAACCGGGGTGACCTCCACCGATACGGCGTAGGGGTCCCAGTTGGTGTAATAGCCACCCTCGGGCGGCTTTGCGTGCGTCTGCTCGATGTCGCCACCCGCCGGCCACGTCAATCCATGGGGCATGTGGTTACGGCACCCCATGACCGCGAGGGCTGACAATGCGACCAACCCCCCTGTCAGTCTGAGTCTGTTCATTGCGTCTCCTTCGGACTCACCCAAGAAAATTCGATCATGTTGATCGCTCTACCACTCGCCCGAGTGGACCGAGTTTTTACAGAAAGCGAATACCCGCCCAGCGCAACACACTTGCGCGGGCCGCGACGGACCCGACATATCAACCCTGCGGGTCTGATATCTTCTTTAGTTATCGCCACTTGACAAAAACCGCAACAGAGAGGCCCGAGTTTTATCGGAACCGCGCCAATATCCTGCTCTCAGCTTAATTCGGCATTCCGCGGCCACCCAATGATCCGGAAAAACCGCACTCCCGCCGAATAGCTCCCCCCACCGACGGTCCGAAGACATGGCCTTCCACTCGCTGCGATGCTCCCTACTTTGCACCTACAAACCGCGCCAAGCGGAAAGCATCAGCGAAGCCGCGCCCCTTGTCAACTACAAACCGCTGAATTCCGACTGACGAAAAAGATACCCGTATCCGCTCTGAGGGCGTGCTACCCCCGCTTTTTCCGGACGATCCGACCCGCGCCGACCACCCGGGGTCAGCTACTCGTCGTCCTCTTTTTCCGCCGTCTTCGGGGTCGCCAGGTCGGCCGCCGCCTGCAACATTCCCGACATCGCCGAAAAGAACGCGCCGGCGGTCATGCGCGTAAAGTGCGCCCCGGCCTGGGCGGATTCCGTCGCGAGATTAATCGGGTGCTTCATGGAGGCGGAAACTGCCGACTGAACCGCCGGCCAGGCGGATTTTGCCGCCCGCACCGCGTGCTGACGCAACTCATCCAGCTGTGAAACCGTCAGTTTCCCGGCCTTCTTCGCCGAATCCACCGCGATCTCCGCGAATCGGTCGCCCAGTTCCCTGAGGTCACCACCGGCGGCGCGGACGTCCTCGTCGACGAACGCCTTCCCGCGCGACATCGCCTCTTCCATCGCCAGCCGAGACGCGTTTGCCGTGATCTCCATCGCTTCGACGGAGCCATCGATCACCTGGCGCAGCGCGCTGTCCTGCCGCTGGGGCGTGGCCTCGCGGACCCCCGCGACCGCGCCGCGCATCACGTCATCGAACAACGACCGCAGTTCCGACAGCCGCACACTGCGCTGCCGCACGGTGTCGACGATCAGCCGTCGAATCCGCTCGCGGATATCCTGGCCCTCCGACGCGATTTTCTCCGCCGCGGCGGCGGGGCTTTCGCCGGGGCAGCCGGCTGAACCTGATGTTTCAGATGTCATGGCGCGTCCTCCGTAGAGTTGAACATCCCATTCAGATTCTACGCGATTGGCGGGCCCGTGACCGCGCCGCGCACGGCGTGGGGCGACCTCCACCGGTTCCGCGGCGCGCCGTGGCGCCAAAAGCCGATAGACTCCATCATCCGTGCGAAACGCCTTGTCCTTCCTGCGTAGTGACGATGTCCCCCCGCTGTCGCGGGCCAGCTTCCGGCTGGAGCGTCGCCATTTTTCGCTGTGGCCGCTGTTTGTCGCCGGCGTCGAGGGCAACGTCGCGGCGATTGTCGCCAAGCTGACCTTCCAGGTCTCCGACGTGCTGGCGACGATCGTCTGGGCGACGCCATTTGTCGCCCTGGTGCTGAACCTGGTGTGGGGACCACTGTTCCGGGGCCGGGCCCGTGTGCCGGCGATGCTGTTTCTCGGGGCGTGCGGCACGATCTGCGTCGGTTCGGTCGGGCTCAATCCTCCGGACCTGCGGCCGTGGAACGGGTACATCTTCGCCGGGCAGTTGGCGCTGGCCCACCTGTTCCTGTCCGGACTGATCACCTTGCGCACCAGCGTGTGGAAGCACAACTACCCGGTCGCGCTGCGGGCCCAGATCACATCGCGCTTTCATATGCTGCGCCAGGCGATCGTCATGTTCGGGGCGATCGCGATCGGCGGCCTGTTCGATGTCTGGCCGAACGCGTACCGGGTGGTGTACCCGCTGATCGCGTTGTGCGCGGCGTTGGCGCTGCTCCCGCTGCGACGACTCCCGGTGCGGGGCGAAAAAGCCGAAATGCGACTGATCCGGGCGCAAGCCCACGCGGAACGCGGGGCGGGTCGCCTCGGCGTGCTGAACGTCTTCTCGATCCTGCGCAGTGACCCGCGGTTCGCGCAATACCAGACCGCCCAGTTTCTGCTGGGGGCGGCGAATTTCTTTACCGAACCGGTGCTGATCACCGTGATCACCGATGATCTGAAGCTCGGCTACTCGTGGTCGATCGGTCTGATGACGATCCTGCCGATGGCGATTTCGCTGCCGACCATTACGTGGTGGGCCGAGAAGTTCGATCAGCTTGGCGTGGTCCGGTTCCGCGTCATTAACACCGCCGTCTGGATCGCCGCCTACGCCACGGTGCTCGGCTTCCTGATTCTGACGCGCCCGGCGATCGCGGCGCCGCTGTGGCTATCCGTCGTCGTGCTGATCTTCGCCCGCATGTTGTTCGGATTCTGCCGGGGTGGGGGTCAGATGGCGTGGACCCTGGGGCATTTGAGTTTCGCGCCGCCTGGGAAGGTCGAGACCTACATGAGCGTGCATGTCGCGCTCACCGGCGTGCGCGGCCTGATGATGCCCTTGGTCGGGGCGGGCGCGTTCTGGCTGGCCGGTCCGTGGGCCGGCTTGGGCGGCGTGATCCTGATCGTGATTTCCCACGTTCAGTTCCGCGCGCTGGCGCGGGCGCAGGCGGCCGACGCCAAGGCCACCATGGCCACCATCCGACAAAACGCGCCAGTCGCTTCCGCGGCCAGAGCCGGGCGCAACGGTGGGGCAACGTCAATCGTCGGCCCGGTCTCCACCGCCGAAGCGCAGCAGCCCGAAATGCCCTGAGGTCGCGGGCGCTCGCGCGGCTCCCCGGCCCCGCGCTCTCGACAATTGGGCCAATCATCGTTATCATTCCCCGCCCTCTGATCTGTAACTACTGCCCTTCTAAGGACTTGCGATGGCGGACACGATCAACATCGCCCTGATTGGCCAGAAATTCATGGGTCGCGCTCATAGCAACGCCTACTTGAAGGTCGAGCGCTTCTTCAATGTGCCCATCAAACCGGTGATGCACACCATCGCCGGGCTCGACCTGATCTCGCTTGCGCCCTTCGCCGACCGGTGGGGCTGGAAGAATTACGGCACCAATTGGAAGGATGTCGTCAAAGACCCGGCGATCGGTCTGGTCGACATCAGCACGCCGAACCATATGCACGCTGAGCAGGCGCTCGCGGCGATTTCCGCCGGCAAACATGTCGCCTGTGAAAAGCCGCTGGCCGGCACGCTCAAAGATGCGCGGCTGATGAAGAACGCCGCCGCCCGATCGCGCCGATCAAAGACCTTTGTGTGGTTCAACTATCGCCGCTGCCCCGCGGTCGCGTTCGCGCGGCAGTTGATCCAGGAAGGGCGGCTCGGGCGAATCCTGCATGTCCGGGCACACTACCTCCAGGATTGGGGCGGCGCGGATACGCCCATGGGCTGGCGATTTCAGAAGAAGTACGCCGGATCGGGCGCGCACGGCGATTTGAACGCGCACATGATTGATATGGCGCGCTTTCTGACCGGCAAGGAATTTGTCGAAGTGCTCGGCGCCATCGCCGAAACGTTCGTGCCGGATCGCGTCACGCCGCCGACTTCGCGAAAGACCGGCGGGCGCGTGACACAAAAGAAAAAGCCGACGCGGACCAAGGTCGATGTCGATGACGCGATCGCGTTTCTGGCGCGGCTCGAGGGTGGCGTGATGGCCACTTTCGAGGCCAGTCGCCTGGCGCATGGCCACCAGAACGACAACTCGATCGAGATCAACGGCGAACTGGGCTCGTTGCGGTTCAACTTTGAGGACATGAACCGCCTGGCGTACTACGACGCGCGCGACGAGAAGGCCATCGCCGGTTGGCGCAGCATCATGTGCACCTCCGCCGGCAATCACCCGTATGCCGGCGCATGGTGGCCGGACGCGCACATCATCGGCTACGAGCACACGTTCGTGAACATGATCGCGGACATCCTGGCGGTGCTGGGCGGTGAAGAGCCGATCGTGCCGCTGCCGGATTTCGCGGACGCGTACGAAACGCAGCGCGTGCTGGAAGCGTCGATGCTCGCGGCAAAACACCGGGCGGCGGTGAAGTTGTCGGAGATCAAGTAGGTCCCCGGTTCCCGCGCTTGCTCCTTCCGTCACCCCCGCGCAAGGCGGGGGTCCACGACGACCAGACCGTTGACAACCTGACGTTTCCTAACTCCGTGGATTCCCGCCTGCGCGGGAATGACGAAAGCGGCGCCCACTCACTGCTACGTCACCCCCGCGCAGGCGGGGGTCCACGACGACTAATGGCGTCAGAACTGAACGCCTTTTCACTCCGTGGATTCCCGCCTGCGCGGGAATGACGGGGATGGCGCGTGCGCGGAGATGGCGCCTGCGCGGGAATGACGGCGTCGCGGTCCGCGACCCGCGGCCGCGTAATCTGACGGCTCACCAGCCGCGCGGCGGAACCGCCCGTCATCCCCTGCAGAGACCGGCCTGAAGAAGACCGCAAGACCAAAACGGAGGTCATAGACATGTTCCGATCCAAACTCACTCAGCTTATCGGCCTTACGCCTGTGTTGGCGATCCTGGCCGGTGTCGCGAGCGCGGATGTCCGCACCGTCATCAGAAGCCAAGGCGTCGACCCGAACGATTTTCCGTGCCTGGATATCACGCACGGCAACATTCAGTTCGGCCAGCCGTGGGCCAAGGTGTTCGGCCTGCAGCACACGCCCGGCGACCCGAACAACATCGGCGGTTCCGAGTTCTCAAAGCTGCCGGATGTTGATCGCTATCCCGGCGACTATCACGACTTCATGAATCGCGATGTATTCCTCACACGCCCGAACGCGGAAACGCTCAGCAGCGGCATCCTGTTCAGCATGCGCGGCTTCAACAACACCGACCCCAATGACACCGGCGAAATCGCGCAGATGAAATTCTGCGTGCCGCTCCGCGATCCGAACGGCCGCGCCATCGGCGGCGGCGGTCAGCGCTGGATCGTGTTCCAGATCGGCAAGAATGCCGGCGCGCTCGCGCCGGATCCCAACGATCCGAACGGCGATCCGAATGACCCGAACTTCGGCGACCCGAACGATCCCAACAGCAAAGCCGGTCGTGGCGGCGCGTGGCTGGACCCGCCGCACTCGACGCTTCGCGCCTGGGGCTCGTTTATCTCCGGCATCACGGCCAACCCCGGCGAGACGGAAGCCGAACTGCGCGAGCGCGTGAAGCAGGCGATTCGCGACGCGAAGCGCAACTCGTCGCGCAGATCGATCGAGAAGTACATCAAGCTCGTCGACGACTCCGGCGTGATGGACCCGCCCGAGCAGTTTGTCTGCCGCATTGATGGCGATCTCGGGCAATCATCCGTCGATGTCGAACTCAACATGCTGATCGGGGTCGGCGCCTATCCCAGCGTGGCCGAGATATTCCATAATTTCACCGTCGCGATTACCAATGAGCCGCTCCGCGCCTCCACCGATCCCGACAATCAGCCGCCGGGCGTGCGTTTCCGCGGCGCCGGCAGCGTAGATCTGTCGGCGCTCGGCGTCGGCGCGCCGGCGATCTCGATCGGCCTCGGCGACCCGGAATTCGACGATGTCGGACCGCCGATTCCGGCCTTCGTGACGCCGAGCGTGCCGCCGGGCGCCCTGACTTACAGCGTATTCGGCGGCCAGGTGTTTCCCGGCGACGCCGCGACAAGCTGGCTGATGATCGCGCCGACGATCTTCGACCCTCCGGGCGCGGCGCACATGTTCCCGTATGACCAGGCGGTCGGTGATGTTCCGGAAGATGTCGCCCGCGATCTGGCCCTGAGCATCAACGCCACGCCGCACGACGGGGCCTACAAGTACACGGCGATCCCGTTCGGCAGTCAGGTGATGATCTTCCGCAACGACGGCCACTCGATTCCGCAAGCGTTCCTGCGCAAGACCGAGTTCACCGAGTCAATGAGTGAGCAGTTGCAGATCAACCCGTTCCCGGAAGAAGGCTGCGGCCCGGGTTGCGAATGCGATGTGGACGGCGATTGCCGCGTGGACCTGAGCGACCTGGCCGGCGTGCTGGCGGTCTTCGGCCAGCCGGTCTCCCCCGGTTCGGCGGGCGACTGCTCCGGTAACGGCTTTGTTGATCTTGAGGACCTGGCCGGGTTGCTGTCGCAATTCGGCAACGACTGCGGCGGCTAAGCGGACTGAGCGCGGGGTAGCCCGAGCGTAGCGCGGTACGCCCACGCTTTTAGCGCGGGTGGTCCGGGCGTCTCGCCCGGCCGAGTGACCGCGAGCAAAAAAGAGACAACGCGCGTGAACACGCGGGGGCGGCCGAAAGGTCGCCCCTGTCTTTTTCTGCGCACTGGCGGCCACGGGACCGTCTGATAGGAGCGCAGGCCGTGGCCTGTTCGGGTGGGCATCTTGCCTGTCACCCCAGCCTCTGATTGAGCAGACAAGAAGCCCCTACCGTTTGCGCGGCGCGCTGAGCGCTTTCTTCAACACCTTCATCGCCAGATCGCGCTCGTCCGGCGTTTTGAAGGCGATGTATGTCACCGACTTCCGCCCGATCGCGGCGGCGGTCAGGCCGCGACCGTTGATGCCCGCAGTCGCGATCGCGCGGGCCATTGTCGCGCCCAGGCCCGACCGATTCGGACCTTCGATGCGGATCGTGTTCATTCCGGTCGCGGGCAACAGGCCGACATCCCGCGCGGCGGTCTTCTGGGCGGCGGTCTTGAGCGGGGCGAAGAACACGCGCGATGTGTTCTCCGTCACGCGGCGCGCCACGCAGAACTCCAACTCCGCTTTCGTCGCCTCCATCGCCTCCAGCACGCGGGCCAACATCCCCGGCCGATTGCGAATGTCACCCGCCCATACTTCGATCTTGCGTATCGTGAAAGCCATGATGACATCTCCATATCCATAATGCGCACCGCGCGTCATTCCCGCGCAGGCGGGAATCCACGATCGCGAGCGCGCGCGTCCACCGGCGCGCGGCGCCCTCGGCCCACACTACAGGGCAAGCCTCAGGCAACATCTCGGCTAAAGCAATCCGCGATACTTGCGAAACCGCTGATCCATCGCCTTGCGCATGTCGTTCGCATCCGCGCCGAAGCCCGTTTTGTCCATCACCAGCGCCTCGAACCAGTCCACCATCCCCTTCCAGTCGCTCAGGCTGATATATTCACTCGCGATGCGCTTGCGCTTGGTATCCATATTGTGATAGTTGCCGAGCGCGACGCAAACGCCCGTCGCCAGATATCCGTAGGCGCAATACGCTGTCGATTCGCATGTCCCGCCGTCCATCAGTTTGCGCTGATACTTAAAAGTCTTGCGCCGCGCCGCCAGGTCTTTGGCTACGCGATCCATGAACGCCGTCACGCGCGGGTCGAAAATCGACGACTTGTCGCCGACACGCAGGATCGGCCCCTCGCCGATCGGCGCGTTCGGCAGCGCCTTGCTGGTTTCGATCGCGATCACCGGCGATTTGATCGGGATCGTACGATCGCGCGCCGCGCCGATCGCGCCGACAAATCCGACTTCCTCGGCCCGCGTGAACAGACAATACACATCCGCCGCCGCCTGCTTCTTGGCCAGGCGCTGCAACAGCGCCATCATGCTCGCGACGCCGGCAAGATCATCGCACCCGCGGGCGTGCACCAGATCGCCTTTCAGCCGTGGGTCGGGCAGGTCCCACATACCGGGCGCGTTCGGCTCCACCGGCGCCGTCACGCGCACCGCGACTTCCTCGGGCCGCGCCGTCCGCCCGATCATGCGGTAGAGCTTCGCCTCGCGCGTGATTTCGCGGACCTGTCCGCGCACCCACTTCCCGCCGCTCCAGAAACGCACTTTTTCATTCGCGAAATATTCCGGCTCCACCCAGCCGCGAAAATCCGCCAGCAGCGTGTGCCGATCGCGCATTTTCGTCGCCACAAACCCCGGATGATCGCAGTGGGCCGTGAACACCAGCGGCGGGCGTTTCGGCGGGTGATGGCGATATCGGGCAAGCAAGTTGCCCCATTTATCGGACTTCAGGGTCACGTGATCGAGCTTCTCGCAAGCCGTCCGGAGGTATTCGAGCACGATGTGCTCGACAAAGGACGCGGTCGGCAGGGTCAGCAGGTCTTTCAGGGGCTTCGGCAAGGGCATTTGGATTTCCTATTGTGAAGGCGGCGCCGACGGCGAATAATAAGAGGCTTGGCTGTCCGGCTCCAGATTCCGCCACGCTCGCCGGCGGGGAGCGGGACGCCGCTGACGATTGAATCACAGGAATTTGCCATGAAGTGGCGAACCGCCTCGTCTACTACCTCTGACATGGCCATGACCGCGACAGAGGTTGCCGCGCTGTGCAAGCTGGTCGGCGAAGCCCAAAAAGGGGATCGCCGCGCAGCCGAGCGGCTCGTGCGCGAAAATGAGGGCTGGGTCCGCAGCGTCATTTACGGCGTGACGGGTCGGCCGGACATGGTGGACGACATCGCCCAGCAGGTGTGGGCACAGGTGTGGACCCGCCTGGACTCACTGAACGAGCCGCGACGTCTGCGATCCTGGCTGTACACGGTGGCCCGCAACGCGGCGATCGACATGTCGCAAGCCGCCCGCCGCCGCCGGGCGATCGGCCTGGATGACTATGCCGACACGATTCGCGACGAACGAGCGCGCGGGCCGGTCGGTCGAGCGGTCGGCTCGGAATTGCGACAGACGCTGTTACGCGCGGTGGAGTCACTGCCCGCGTTGTATCGCGAGCCGTTTGTGCTGCGGCACTTGGAAGACTGGAGCTACGCCCAGATCGGGGCGCTATTGGATTTGTCGGTGGAGACAGTGGAGACGCGCCTGGTGCGGGCGCGGCGCTTGCTGCGCGAAGCCCTCAAAGGCGTAATCGACGGCCCGGAAGCGGCCGTGAACGGATAGACGGCGAAAATGGCTGATTCACAGGAACAACTTGAACGCCTGATCTCGCGTTACCTCGATGACGAGGGCAGCGCCGCGGACCGGCGTGAATTGAACCGCATGGCGCGGCGCGACGCGGATGTCGCCGGGCTGCTTGATGACGAGATCGAACTCGATCGCGAGTTCAACTACGCGATGCGCCGCGCGATGGGCAAGTCGCTGGCGCGGCGCCGTTCGATACCGCTCTGGTCGGGGCCGGCCCGCGTGGCCACACTGGCGGTCGCCGCGGCGATCGCGGCGGTGGCGTGGATCGCGCCGGAAGCGCGTGCGCCGCGCAGTCATGAAACACAAATCAGCGCCGGCGCGATCGACTTCGCGTCGGGATCGCGCAATGTGGTCGACGCGCTGGTCGAACTTCCGCCGCGTCATATTCGTACGGATGTGCGACTGGACGTTCAGCCGGATCAGCGTGAATGGCTGATGTTGCCGGCCAGTGACGGCGCGGAGTTCCTGGTGATTCAGGTGGATCGCGTCAACACGCGGGTCGTGCGGCTGAGCCGCGACTTTTAGCGGAAAATCATCGGTACGCGCCGAACCACGGACTTTGGATTGTCTCGTCGGACGGCGGACCGCGGTGTCTATCTTCAGGAGTAGCCGTAATGTTTGTTTCGTTCGTAATCTGGTTTCTGATGCTCGGGAATCTGGATGGGGCCGCCCCCGACGCGCGCGAGTTGCTGAAGGACCAGCATTCCCAGCGAATGATTGTCGTGAACACGCGCAACATCGGCGTGCCCGTGCTGAACGCGCCGCAATCCGACGTCTGGATCGGCGTGCGCCTGACGCCGATCCCCGATGTGCTGGCCGCGCACATCGGCGCGGATGGCCTGCTGCTTTCGAACGTCGCCGTCGGCAGCCCCGCCGACGAGGCCGGCTTGAAGCAGTTCGATGTGATCCTGTCGATGAACGGAAATGAGATCAGGACCATCGAGGATGTGCATACGCTGCTCCAGTCCGCCAAGCCCAACGACAAAGCGGATCTGGTGCTGATTCGCGAAGGGCGCAAGCGGACGCGCAAACTGACGCTGACGGCCCGACCCGATCAGGTCCTGGGCTGGAAGCATGACGAGCCGGAGATGGTGATCGACGGCCTCGGTCCGCAGGATCAATTGAACGCCGGCTTGTTGCGGCTGGATCCGATGGGCCGCTTGCGGATGACCCCGTTGGGCGTGCTGGATGATCCGGGATTCGCGCTTGACGACGCGATGGGCCCGCAGTGGCGCAAGATGCTCGAAGAAATGGATGCGATCTGGCTCAACCCGCCGGCGCCGGACCGCTTTGGCGCGCTGACGCAGCCGGTCCCCGACGCCAATACCTCGATTCACATCACCCGCATGCGCAACGGCGAGCGTCTGGAAATCAGCCGCGAGCCGGGCGGCCCCTTTGTCGTGGAGCGCCGCGGCGCGGCCGGCGACAGCGTCGTCGAGTACGCCGACATGGACCAACTGCTCAGTGAAGACCCCGAGGCGTATGACGCCCTGACCGGCATGAGCGGCGCCCGCGCCCCCACCATCCTGATCAACCCGCCGCAGAACCAGCAGCAACTCGACACGCTGCGCGAGAAGTTCATGCAGGAGTTTCAGGAGTACGAAAAGCAGCGGGAGCGAAACAACCAGCTCCCGAAGGGCAAGCGCAGCGCCCTGCCGAGCCCGCTGGCCCGCGGAGCCGCCTGACCCAACGTCCGTTTTTGCTACGCCTGCGCGATCCGTCGGCCCTTGGACCGGCGGGTCGCCGCTTGCCGCTGATCCCGCGCGCGATACACTGAGAACCTACGAACGCAGTCCGGTATCGCGATTTCGCGGGAGCATGGCCCATTTACGGCGACAAGACCATCGGCGTCATCATGCCGGCGCACAACGAGGAGCGCCTGATCGCGCGGACGATCGGCGCCGTTCCGGCGTTCGTCGATCGCATCATCGTCATCAATGACGGCAGCGCCGACCGCACGCTCGAGATCATTCGCGAGTGCCAGCAGCGTGACCCGCGCGTCGTGATCGTCAACCACGAAGTCAATCAGGGCCTCGGCCAGTCGATCGTCAGCGGCTATCAGAAAAGCCTTGAACTGGGTCTGGACATCACGGCCACGATGGACGGCGACGGCCAGATGTGCCCCGATGATCTGCCCAACGTGATCGACCCGATCGCCCGCGGCGTCGCCGATTTCTGCAAAGGCAACCGCCTGTTGCACCGCGACGTCACCAGCACCATGCCCGCCTACCGCCTGTTCGGAAACGCCGGCCTGACGTTCCTGACCAAGTTCGCGACCGGGTACTGGCAGATGATGGACCCGCAATGCGCATACGCCGCGATTTCACGCCGGGCGCTCGCCGCGATTCCGATCGCGAAGATGACGCGCCGCTACGGCTACAACGCGGATTTGCTCAACATGTTGAACGTGCACAACTTCCGCGTGGCGATGGTGGAGGTCAAACCCATCTACGGCGACGCGATCAGCGGTATCAAGCTGCGCAGCTACATTCCGCGCGTTTCCTACCTGCTGCTGCGCTTGTTCGGCCGCCGACTGATTCATAAGTACCTGGTCCGCAATTTCAATCCGCTGTGCCTGTCGTACATCACGGGCATGGCCCTGTGGCTGTTCGGCGCGCTGCCGTTCGCAATTCGCGTCCTTTACGTATACCTGATCGCTGGTCGCGAATTCCCGCAGACTTCGTTCCTGTGCTTCATCCTGTTGGCGCTGGCGGGTTTGCAGATCCTGTTGTCCGCCGTGCAATATGACATGGAGGACAATCGCGACTTGTTCATCATCATCGACAACGAGCGACAAGTGGAATTGCGGCGTAGCGTGGCGACCATTGAAACCCTGCCGGCGTCCCGGTCGCACACCCCGGCGCGCGGGCCGGCCGTCGCAGAGCCGGTCGAGCGATGACCACCAGGCCAGCGCCCGGTAACGAGCCGCCGGCCGCCGCGCCGGATGCGCCCACCGCCCCGCAGTATCAGATTTCGACCAGAGATTACCTGCTGCACGGCCTGTACCTCACGCTCTATGGCCTGCCAAAGTACTTTCCCTCGCCGATCGGCGACTTCTTCCGCTACTGGACGATCCGCCTGTTCGGCGCTCGGCTCGGTCGCGTGCGCGTGTATGAGGGCGTGACGATCTGGTATCCCTATCGCGTGCAGATCGGCGACAATGTGACCCTGAACGAGTGGATCTACATCGACGGCTTTGGCGGCGTGCGGATTGATGACGGCGTGCGCATCGCCCATCGCACGACGATCATGAGCTCCGACCATCGCTTCGACCGGCGCGATGTTCCGATTCGCGAGCAGGGGCTGGTCTGCAAGCCGGTTCACATCGAGCGCGACGTCTGGCTCGGGTGCAATGTCACGATTCTGCCCGGCGTCACGCTGCGCGAGGGCGCGATCGTCGCCGCCGGCGCCGTCGTCACGCGAGATGTCGCCCCGTTCACGATCGTCGCCGGCGTGCCCGCCCGGCCGATCGGCGTCCGCGGCGCGCAAAACGCGACCGCCGCCGCCCCCACAGAGAGTCCGGATGTCCGCTGACGTCGGCGCCGCGCGCATGTCGCGCGACGTGCGCTGGAACATCGCCAGCCTCGGCATCGTCGGCATTGGCGGCATTCTGCTGAACCTGCTGATCGCCGACCAATACGGCGCCGCCACACTCGGCGTATTCAACCAGGTCTTTGCCGCCTACATCTTTTTCTCGCAGTTTGCGGCCGGCGGCGTGCATCTGTCGGCGCTGCGCGCCGTCGCGCAGGCCCATCGCCCCGCCGCCCGGCGCGTCACGACGTCCGCCGCCGTGACGCTGACACTGGCGCTGTCGCTGCTGTTCGCGGCGGCGTTCTACTTCAGCCGTACGCCGATCGCCTGGGCCCTGAGCAGCCCGGATGTGGCGATCGGCATGGCGTGGGCGACGATCGGCCTGTTTTGTTTCGCGATGAACAAAACGCTGCTCGGCGTCGTGAACGGCCGGCGCCAGATGCGGCTCTACGCGGTCGCGCAGGCGCTGCGTACGATCGTGATGCTGGCGGCGCTGCTCGTGTTGATCCATCGCGGCGCGCCCGGCGCGCAGGCGCCGCTGGTTTTCACCATCGCCGAAGTCGTGCTGCTCGCGATACTGACGGCGGTGACCGCGCGCGACTGGTTCGCGCCGTGGGACCAGCGCTGGCGGGCATGGGTTCGGCGACATTTCCGCTTCGGCCTGCGCAGCGCCGGCAGTGGCATCATGCTGGAGCTCAACACGCGTGTGGATGTGCTGATGCTCGGGTTGCTCACCTCAGACGCGGTAGTCGGCGTGTACAGCTTTGCGGCGATGCTGGTCGAGGGGATCGGCCAGCTGCCGATCGTCGCCCGCACGAATGTGAACCCGTTGCTGGCCCGACACTTGAAATCGCGCGATCTGCCGTCGCTGGACGCGCTGATCCGCAGAACGCGCAAGCTCACATTCTTCGCGATGCTCGCGGTCGGCGTCGTCGCGGTCGCGGCGTATCCGCTCGGCCTGCGGATCGTGACCGATCGCGCCGCGTTTTCCGAGAGCTGGCCGATTTTCGCGATCCTGATGGCCGGGCTGGTCGGCAGCGCCGCGTGGATTCCGCTGAACCAGATCCTGCTGCAAGGCGGCCGCCCCGCCACGCATACGCTGATGTCGCTGCTGATCGTGGTGGCCAACATAATCCTGAACGCGGCCTTGATTCCCGCGTTGGGGGGTTATGGCGCGGCGATCGCGACCGCGACCGCTTTCCTGATCGGCGCGGCGCTAGTACGCTGGTTGGCGTGGCAATGCCTGCAGGTGCGGGTGTGAGGTGTGCGGGCGGGCCCCGCGCGGCGCCGGCGCGGACCATGCGGCCTGTATACTCCGTGGATTCCCGCCTGCGCGGGAATGACGGAAGTGACGCCGAACGCGGATACGCCGGTTACGACGCCGGTTACCGACGCCGGGCCAGCCGTGGGGACGAAAGCGACATGAAAGACTCCGTCGGACGCAAGCTGCTGCACTGGCGCCTGAAAACGGTGCTGCCCCATGTGCGCGGCAAACTGCTCGATATCGGCTGTGGCACCAATGAACTTGTCGGCTCGTACAGCGGCGAGGGCGTCGGCGTCGATGTCTATCCCTGGAACAACGTGGACCTGGTGGTCGAGAACACCGCCGATCTCCCGTTCGAGGCCGCCAGTTTCGACACCGTCGCGATCATCGCGGCCCTGAATCACATTCCGAATCGCCAGGACGTGCTGCGCGAGGCGTATCGCGTCCTGCGCCCGAACGGTCAGTTATTGGTAACGATGATCCCGCCGACGATCTCGCGTGTCTGGCACACGCTGCGCAAGCCATGGGACGCGGATCAATCCGAACGCGGCATGATCGAGGGCGAAGTCTACGGCATTACGCCGGCGCGGATGCGTGAACTGCTGAACGCGGCCGGCTTTCGCGTCACGCGCGAGCTCCGGTTCATGATCGGATTGAACCGCCTGACGATCGCCGAACCGGCCGCCGGCCCGACGGCTACGCCAGCGGCGTATACCGCTTCGGCATCGCGTTGATCCGCTTGATCGCGCCTTCGGCGTCGATGCCGATCGTGTCGCAGTACCACAGCATCGATTCCATCCGCGGCCGATTGTCGACCTTTGAGCGGGCCAGCGCCCATTCGCGCTGAATCTGCCCCTGGCGAATCTGGTTGCTGCGGAACGTGTCGTTCTCGGTAAAACCGGCGCCGATGTAGTAGATGTAGTTGTAGAACGAGGCCGTGCCGTCGCCGATCCGCCAGGTGCTCTTCGTATCCGGCGCCAGTTCCCAGTCATACTCATCGATCAGCGTGCGCTCGATCGTTTCCTCATCCCACATGATGTAGTGGAAAAACTGCAGGTAGTCCTGCGGCAGGAAGTAATACGACCAGAACGCGTGCAATGTGTCGAACAGCGATGAGTTGATGTACGCCGGATTGCGCAGGAACTGTTGCGCGTAATACGACGCCAACTGAAATCGTCCGCCGAATGACAGGCCGTAGAATTTCTCCTTCGTCCCGCCCGACACGCCGCAGAAGCCGGTTTTGAAATCGGTCCGCTCCAGCGGATTCATGCTGAAGATCAGCAGCTTGAGATTCATCTGCGTGCGCAGCCGATTGGCGTAATAGAAGAATTGCTTATCCCCGGCCATGAACAGCGGCACCGTGCCGAGTTCCGGCCGGCGCAGCCACGCCTGCACGTTCTTGCGAATGTTGGCCCGTTTCTGCGTGATGTCCGCCGAAACCAGAATGTGTTCGACGCCCAGGCGCCCGCAGATCCGCGCCTGATTGCGCCGCGCCAGATCCGTCACCATCCCCCAGTCGTACGTATACGCCACCGGGTTCAGGCCCAGTACCGTCTTCATGTAGTGCAGCGAATACGTGCTGTCGCGCCCGCCGCTCAGCGCCAGCAGACAATCCGGCGCGTCGCCGTTGCAGCCCCGAAACGGCGCGACCGCTTCCGCCAGCGCCTCCGGCCCGGCCGGCGTGATCGGCCGCCAATTGCGGCAATAGTTGCAGACGCCGTCCGCGTCGAAGTCGATAAATGGCATCGCCTCGGGCAGGATGCAGCGGGTGCAGCGGCGCATTTCCGGCACGCGCGCGCAGCCCGCGTCCACCAGCTTCTCCACGCGCCCCGCGGCGCTCTGATTCGCGATCGCCGGCGCGCGATTTCGGGGCGGGTGCGCGCCGTTGCGAATGTCGTTGATCGCCCGCGGCTTGCGGGCCGTCGGCGTCGGCACAATCGGCGATGTGGCGCCGTTCAGCGGGAAATCGACCAGCGCGTCGCCGTTCAGCGGCGCCAGCAGCCCTGCCCCCGCCCCGCACGGCCGAATCTGCGCCGGCGACATCCGCCCGCGCAGCGGCGGCTCGCGCAGCGCCTGTTCCAGGATGTAACGCTCTGACGCGAACAGCAGCAGATCATCATCGCCGAGCGTGTACAGCGAGCCGTTGTTCGTCGCCAGCAGCACCGCGTCGCGATCGCGCAGCAACATGCCGACCGACGCGGTGCCTTCCAGTTCGGCGAACGTCTGCCGCACGCTCTCGGCGAGTTTGTCGCTCGCCGCGAACTTGCGCTCAAACAGGCGCAGCATCACTTCGGTGTCGACCTCCGATTGCCGCGTCAGTTCCGGATGGCCCTGCCAGAGCGCATCGACGTTGCAGATAATGCCGTTATGCACGGCGACCGCGTTGTCCGCGATCACCGGCTGATTATTCTGATGCAGCGCCTGGGCGCCGTTTGTGACGAGGCGCGAGTGCCCGATGACCGCCACCGGCGTCGAGCGGTCCGATTTCTCGCCGAGCGTGCGTTCGATCAGCTCGCGATAGGGCTTCGACCGGATAAACGCGGACGCGGTGATCGGCTCTTTGTAGACATCGATCGCGCCCTGCGACAGAACCGCGACCCCCGCCGCCTCTTTGCCGCGCGATTCGGAGAGTTTGAACAGCCGCGTGAGCAGGCGCGCGAGCGCCCCCGGCTCAAACGCCGTCGGCCGTCGCGCCACAATGCCAAAAATTCCGCACACGAGTCCATCTCCGCCATCGGGGCAAAACCCGCCGGACGCCCCCCGTAGCGAGCGCCACAGCAGGCGCCGTCCGTCGCCCTGTTTCAGGCAACCCCGGATAATATCCCAAATGGAACGTGACCGCCCCCGGCCAGCCTTGAACCGGCCGCTATCCGTCCTTCTCCGACAGCGGGCTACCGAGCTAGTGGCGCACAGAGTGCGGCCGCGCGCGGTCGCGTTCCGCCGGGCCTCGCCTTGAAATGACGCTTAACCCCGCGCATCATTCCCCGTCACAGGACCTGACGCGTCACGGAGGATTCATGCCCAATCTGTCGGCGTCGCGCTCGCGCGCGGTCGTTATCTTCGAGCTCGCGCTGCTGATCCTGCCGATTGCCGGCTATGTCGCCGTGACGGGGGACCGCTTCTGGACGCCGCCATCGTCGGCCGACCCGCAGAATTACCTGAAGCCGGTGCTGTACCACGACATGTCGCTGGTGAGCTACCCCGACCGCCTGATGGTCTCGCTCGACATGTTCCTGACCGACCTGGTCGGTCGCCCGATTGTGCCGGATGTCATCATGCGCCTCGGGGCGTTTCACGCGCTCGCGATCAATGCGCTCACGCTGCTGTTCGCCGTGCTGTATTGCTACCGCGCCGCGGGCCTCGTCGCCGGGGCAATCTGCGCCATCTTCCTGGCCGCGTCGTACAACTTTATCCGCTACTCCAACGAGGTCTACCCTGACATCGACATGACGCTGCACACCGTGCTGGCGGGGGCGGCGCTGCTGAGCGCGTGGCGCCGAAACTGGTTGCTGAACAGCACCACGCTGTGCGGGTTTTTCTGCGCCACGCTGGCGCTGTGCAAGCCGACCGCGATCGCCTCGATCGGCGTCATCATTGCCTACCTGTTCATTCTGCGCCGTTCGATCGTCTCATTCATTGTCGGCGGCCTGCTGGGCCTGGGCGCGGTCGCGCTGCTGTGCCTGGCCGCATTCGATCATGAGTCGATCCGGCTTTTCTTCGCCAACCTCACCGAACAGCTCAAGCACTCGGTGGACACCATGACGTTCTCGCGGGCCGGCGTCGCCGTCTCGGTCTATGACGCCGTCGTCTGGACGCTCGAATTCCCGCTGCTGCTCGCGCCGTTCGTCGCGACGCGGCTATGGCGCTACCCCGCCGTGCGGTTCTGGTTCACGCTCGCGATCACGCATCTGCTGCTGCTGGCGCTGCTGATCGGCGCGTCGAATACGCTGCGCAGCGACAACTACATCTACTACCACACCGCCGTCGCCTGCGTGGCGATCGGTCTGGCGATCGGCCTGGCGCAGCGCATCGCGCGAGGCGCCTTCGAGGCCGACGAGGTCGCCGAACAGCCGCCCGCCGCCGCAACCCCGCGCAGCGCTGCGCCGCGTTCATCCGCGGTGAGTTACCCGCTCGCGATCGCCGTCGTCGCCAGCGGTATGATCGCGTTCGGCCTCGGCCTGGAACTCCCGCAATACGGCCGCTACCCCTCCGGCGAAGACACGCCGGTCTGGTTCCGCACGATCTTCGCGATCGCGCCCCTCGCGCTGCTGACGCTGCTGATGGCGACCAACTTCGCCCGCAAACGCGGCGTCGCGTTCGCGCTGCTGTTCGGACTGTTGTGGTGGACGCCATACCTGAACGTCGCGCACGCGACCGAGTCGATCGAGTTGGCCCGGCACCGCCGACGCGTGACGATCGCGTTTGCGCGCGAAGCCGAGAAGCTGCGCGAATCACGCTGGGGCGTATCCGCAACCGATTTCGCGCGGCACTCCGCCCGGCGACTCGACGAAATCGAGCGTGTTTACTTCACATGGTGGGGGCAAGGCTTCGAACGCGACCCGGCCCTGCGCGAACACGCGGATATCCGCCTGCAATTTCTCCCCAGCCCGGACGATGTGCTGACGCGCCCTGACATCGAATTCGTCGTCGCCGACGCCCAGGCCTGGGAGGGCCTCGGCGAGCGGCAGCAGCTGTTCAAAGTCGTGCGCGAGTGGTCCGTGGACGACGACAAGTTCCTCACGCTGCAGCGCGTAGACCCCTCGTTTGTGCGCTGGACCGAGGCGGTTCCATCTTCCACGCTCATTCCTACGCTGCGCGCGTACAGTTTCAAGGGACGTAAGCCCGACGCCGTCCGACCCGGCGAAGTGAACGAGATGGCCGCGACGTTCGAACTGAACGAAGCCGGCGACGTGCGGATCGTCACGGGCGCCGGCCCATACAACCGCAAGCCGCGCGAATCCTGCCTGGCCCTGCCGCCCGGCGCGATCCGCGTAAAGCTGGCCGGCGAAACCACCGGGACCGTGCGCGTGGCGCGCGTCACGCTCGTGTTTGCTGACGAATCGGGCGAGATTTCACTCGTGGCGCCGCGTTTTCAGGCCGGCGAGCGTTTCAACATGGACGGAATCCTGCTGGCGACCGAGGTTCCGCCCCACGCCGCCACCTTCCGCGTCATGCTCCACGTCCACGGCACGGGCACACTGACCGTCCGCCAACTGCAGGCCCTCCGCGAGGCCGCCGACCGCGATCCCGTCTATCAGGGCGATGTTCCGCCCCCGGAAACTGGTTCAGCCCCCTGAATCCCGCTACCATCTTCGGCTTGGAGAAACGGCGGACGTGACCACGCTTCCATCATCCATCTCGACCACCGCGAAGCCCGCGTTTTCGGCGCGCGTCTACCTCGACCTCGCCAAGGCCCGTCTGAGCGCGCTCGTGCTCGTTACCACGGCGATCGGGTTCCTGCTCGCGCCGTTGGCCAGCTTTGATCTGATGCGCTTCGGCTGGACGCTGATCGGCACAGCGCTCGCCGCTTTCGGCGCCAACGCGCTGAATCAATGCCTTGAAGCTGAGCGTGACGCGCGCATGCCGCGCACGCGGAATCGTCCGCTGCCGTCGGGCCAGATCACACCCGCCGCCGCCTGGTCGTTCGCGCTTTGCTGCGCGATTGTCGGCCCCGTCGTGCTGTGGCTCACGATCGGCGGATTGGCCGCCATGCTCGCCGCTGCGACGGTCGCGCTGTACATCTTTATGTACACGCCCATGAAAGTCCTGACGCCGCTGAACACGCTGGTCGGCGCCGTCTGCGGCGCGATCCCGCCGATGATCGGCTGGGTCGCCGCGACCGGGGACCTCACCGCCCCGGCGTGGATTCTGGCGGCGATTCTCTTCCTGTGGCAGATGCCGCACTTTTTCGCCCTCGCCTGGATGTATCGCGACGACTACCGCCTCGGCGGCTTCCGCATGTTGCCGCATTGCGACCCCGCCGGCCGGCTGACGACGATCATGATCATCGCCTACAGCCTCGCGTTGGCGCCGGTTTCGCTGGCGACTGTCGCGGTCGGGCTGAATGGCCCGTTGTATGCGGTCGGCGCCACGATTCTCGGCGTGTGGTTCTCGTCGCTCGGCTGGCGCATGTGGCGCGATCGCTCCAACGCCGCCGCCCGCCGCGTGTTTCTCGCCAGTGTGATGTACCTGCCGGCATTGCTCGGCCTGATGGTGGTCGATCATCAACTGACGCCGCTGGTCGCGCAGTGGTTCTGAAAGCCGCGCCGTGACCGTCGATTCTGACCCCACCACACCTCCCGCGAAACCCGAAGACGCCCCGCGTCGCCGACGCCTGTTCGACTTCGGCAGCGGCGGCTGGGTATTGCTGCTGGCGGGACTGTTGGTGGTCGGCATCGCCGCCTGGCGGGTATTGGCGGTGTGGACGCCGAGCGCCGACCACGCGATCGGCGACGGCCGCGACATTACGACCTATCAGTTCGAACTCACGCCGGCGCTGATTCCGCTGGATCGCGTGATTCCCGCCGGCCGGTGGGTGCGCCGCGACGGCTTGCCGACGCTCGAAGACCCGCCGACCTTGATCGGCGCCGAGGTTGATGGGGAAGAGCTCATCAGTCGCCGCAAGCTGCTGCAAAGCAATCGCGTCATCGGTGTGGAGATCAACGGCGAAGCGCGGGCGTATCCGCTGTGGCTGATGACCTGGCACGAGATCGCGAACGATACGGTCGGCGGCGAGGCGATCTGCGTGACCTACGCGCCGCTGTCCGACGCGGCGGTTGTATTTCGACGCCCGACCGTCTCGACGCCGCGACCGGCGGCGGGCGCGGCGCCTGCTGAGGCGCACGCGCGGTTCGGCATTTCAGGGTTGCTGTTCAACAGTTCACCGCTGATTTACGACCGCGGCGCGCCAGGCTCGGAAAGCCTCTGGTCGCCGATCCGCGCGGCCGCAGTCATCGGCCCGGCCGCGGCGGAGCGCAAGGCGCTGGATGTGCTGCCCAGCGCGCTGACCACCTGGGGCGCGTGGCTGGCGGCGCATCCGAACACCACCGTCGTCGCGCCCGATCCCGGCCGATCGCGGGTCTACAAGCGCGACGCGTACTCGACCTACTTCGGCGATGACCGCCTGCGCTTCCCGGTCGAGCCGCTGCCACCGCCGGGTGAGCGCAAACTGAAAACGCCGGTCGTGGCGACCCTGGGGTCCGACGGCGAATGGCGCGTAGAAGACGCGGCGGCGGTTGACCCGCTTGATCTGAGCCGTCCGCGGATTTGGTGCTTCTGGTTCGCGTGGCACGCGATCGCCGGGCGCTGAGGCGTCGCTCGCCGATCGGGCGAACGCCGTCGCCGGGGGGCCGCGCGTTTCGAAGATGCGATGCCGCTGGCCACGGACTGGCGCCCGGGCTCGATGCGGCGAGCCGCATCCTACAGCGATCCGATGCGGCAACCGGCAAGCCGCATCCTACGTGGGTGTGAATCGCCCGGCGGCAAAAAATCCCCGCGCTATGGCTCCACATCGGCCGCCAGATGGGTCGGCGCGACGCCGCTCAGCCCTTGCGCCGCGATGTGCCGCGCCAGCCGGCTGGCGCCGATCGTCAGCGCCAGGCCGATCACGATCGCGCAGACCGGCTTCCAGTGCGCCGCGCGCTCGCGCGGCGCCGTCGCAGACTTACCGGCCGATTTGGCCAAGCCGTCAGCCCTTCAGCACGGCGAACAGCGCCACGATCACGCCGCCGATCAGGCCGACGCCGATCACACCGGCGACGATCGCGCCGACCGTGAAGCGCCGATCCTGCGACTTCAGCATCGTGTGCAGCGACTGCTGCTGTTCGGTGGAGCCGGCGCTGAGCTTGCGGAGCGATTCCACCTGGGCGACGTTCGCGAGGCGCAGCGACTCGACCGCTTCATTCAAACCGCGCAGCGACTGCTGCGACGCTTCGAACTGGCGGCCCATGGCGCGGACAGTGTCCGCCTGCGCCTGCAGGCTGGTCGGCAGCTCCAGCAGCGCGGAAGAAACCGACGCGTTGAACCGCTGCGCGGATTCCACCTGCGACGCGATCGCGCTGATCGACTCGTTCTGTTTGTCCTGGGCGTTGGCCAGCTGTTCCAGCGTGCCGGCGATGCGATCGACCGACGTCACGAGCTGGTTCGCCCGCGCGTCCTGCTTGTCGAAGTGCGACCGCATCGCGTCCATCAGGTTCACGACGCGGTCATATCCGTCGCGCAGTTCGTGGACCGTCGGCTGCCGCCGCGTGATCGTGGCCGTCGGGGCGTCGTGACCGCCGTTCGCCCCATTGCCTTCGTCGTGTTTGCCATTGGCCGGGCGGAACACGCCCCCAATGCGTTGCCAGAAAGAAGAATCCGTGGACATGTGCGCCTCCTTGCGTTGGCGGGATCCCGGGCGCGCCAACCCGCGCGCCGCCGCGGCGTCCGTGCCGCTCGGCAGGCAGTATAACGCCCACAAGCCGCCCGCACAGCGCGATTTGCGCTAATTTGCGATCAGGGGGATGATGGACAGGCCACGCCAATCGCCGCGGTCGCAAGAAGCCGGCGCGAGCCGGGGGCGGCCGCGTTCCGGCCGTGAGTGTTGCGCCCGCTGCCCGCTACTTCGCGCGCTTGCCCTCGTTGCGAATCTGGCCGTGCAGTTTGAACAGCTCGCGGAACGCCTTCATGATGACCTTCAGATTCGCTCCGGTTTGCTGACCCGCGGTGCGCGGGTAGTGCGTGATCGGCATCTGTCCGATCGTGAGCTTGTGCGCCCGGGCTTTCGCCAGCATCTCCGTATCAATCAGCGCGCCCGTGCTGTGCAACTCGATCGCGTCGATGAACGGCTTCGGATAAATCTTGAAGGCGCCGTCGATGTCGCGCACCTTGATGTGGAACAGCATGTTGACCAGCGTGCTCCACGCGAAGGCGTTCATCTTCCGCATCATCGGGTCCTGCCGCTTGGCGCGATAGCACGAGACGATGTCATGATCTTCCAGCAGCGGCAGAATCTTCGGCAATTCGTTCATGTCGAACTGCCCGTCGCCGTCCGTGTAGAAAATCCAGTTCTTCGTCGCCTCGCGGAAACCGCGCTGCAATGCGCCGCCGTAGCCGCGGTTCGGCTTGTTGTGAAACGCCCGCACTTCCGGGATTTCCGCCGCCAGCCGGTCGGCGATCTCCTCGGTCCGGTCCTTGGAGCCGTCATTGATAATCAGGACTTCGAGATCGTCCGCCACCTTGCGGCCGACTTCGACGGCCTGGCGCGTGACCTTCTCGACGTTCGCCTCCTCGTTGTAACACGGGAAGAAGATCGTCAACGAAAACGGTTTCAACGGCGGTTTCTGAAAGCCCAAACCCGCGCCTCCCTTGCCCCTGATTCGCGCGGCCGACGCCGCAGGCGAGCCGACTCTAGTGACCTGCGCCCCCGGTCGCAAGATCGGCGTTTCTGACCGCCGTCCCGAGTCCGGCGCATGTGTTTTGCTCACCAACATGGCGTCTCCTTGTCGCTATGCCCACCCGCGCGTATCGTGCGCCCCGGCATTCAAGCAGAGACGCGGGAGATCGCTTTGATACTCCGGGAGTGGTTACGCAACGAAATTCGCCTCGGCGTCCGCCATGTCGGCGTTACCGGGCCGGTCCCGATCGCGGCATCGGCCCCGCGCACGGCCCCCGGGGCCGTCAAAGCGCCCTCCGCCGACGCGAAGCCTGCGGCGCGCGCGATCGAGCCGCCCGCCCGGCCGACCGCGATTCGGCCCGGCGTGATCCCGGCCGCGACCGCCGACGACCTGCCGCAGATGTGTGATCGCGATCTGGGTGGTGACGACGCGAGCGCCGCGCTGCGGGTGCTGGATGAAAATCACGTCCGCGGTTGCACCCGCTGCCCGCTGGCGACGCAGGGGCGCATGCAGACGGTGTTCGGCGTCGGCAGCCCGCGCCCGCAGATCGTGTTTGTCGGCGAGGGGCCGGGCGCCGAGGAAGATCAGCGCGGCGAGCCGTTCGTCGGCCGCGCCGGGCAACTTCTGACGCGCATGATTCAGGCGATGACGCTCTCGCGCGAAGAAGTCTACATCGCGAACATCGTCAAGTGCCGTCCGCCGGGCAATCGCACACCGACGCCCGAAGAGTCACAAACGTGCTCGCCGTATCTGTTTCGGCAACTCGCGATTCTGCGCCCGAAAGTGATCGTCGCGCTCGGGCGGCCGGCGGCCCAGACCCTGCTGGCGACCAGCACGCCGATCGGTAAACTCCGCGGGCAGTTCCATGACTTCCCGCCACCCGAGCTGGCGGCGCACGGCCTGCCTGCCTGCCGCCTGATGCCGACGTTCCATCCGGCCTATCTGCTTCGCAGCCCCGGCGAAAAGGGGAAGGCGTGGGCGGACTTGCAGGAAGTCATGAAGTTTCTCGGGATCAAGGTTCCGAAGAGCGGGTAGGGCGTCGTCGGTACAGGCGGGCCGCGCCGAGCGCAGGCCGCCTAGAACGCGAAGCGGGATTGCGCAACGTCGGCGGGCTTCCTTTGCAATCGTAGGCTGGGCGCCGCCCAGCTTCACTCACAAACGGCTTCGCCGTTGGCTTGCCTGCCGCGACGGGCAATATGGTGTTGTCGCGCGCGGCGGCGGGCGATACGCTGTCCAAATGAGAGCAAAGCCAGTGGCGACGCTTCCGAGAGAAGCTGGGCGGCGCCCAGCCTACTTCTCTTGCCACAACGGGCCAAGCCCTTGAGGGAAGGCAGGTTGCGCTCGGATGAACGCCAATCCCGATTTCACATCTTCGCAGCTCAGTCAGGATGAGCAACTCCTCATTGAACGCCTGCGCGCCCAGGATCGGGTCGCGGTGGCGGCGATCGAAAAGCGATATGGCGACGAACTGCGGCTGTTCTGCCGCCGCATGCTGAACGACGCCGACGCGGGCGACGATATTGTGCAGGATGTCATGGCGACCTGCTGCCGGCTGGACGCCGAATCGCTGCCGCAGCGCAGTATTCGGGGCTGGCTGTATCAGGTCGCGCGGCGCAAGTGCATCGACGCCCGCCGCAAACGGCATGACAGCGTGCAGGACGCGCGCGGCGTGCGCGCGGCGCAACATTCCTACGCGAACGCCGTCGACCCGCTGACGACGCCGGCCGGCCGGGCGTTGAAGCGCGATCGCGCCGCCCACATCCTCCAGGCCCTCGACGAAATGGAAGATGACCTGCGCGACGTCGTGCTGATGCGATACTTTCAGGATCTGCCGCGCGAGGAGATCGCCGAGGCGATCGGCCTGTCACTGGCGGGGACCAAAGCGCGGCTCGCGCGGGCCATGACCGTGCTGCGCGATAAGCTTGGCGCCTTGGGCGACCTATCCGGCCATGACTTGTGAAGAAGTTGACGCCCGGCTGTTCGAATACGTCGAAGATGTGTGCGAGCCCGGCGCGACCGCCGCGATCGCCTCGCACCTCGACAGCTGCCCGACTTGTCAAAAGCGTCTGAAAGAGGCCAAGGCGTTGCTGGGCGACCTCGATGTCGCCCGCTCGCTGCAGGCTTCGCCGTGGACGCCCGAAAGCGCTGAAGCCCGACCGCAACTCGCCGTCGGCGCGAAAATCGGCGAATTTGAGATCATCGGCGAGCTCGGGCGTGGCGGCATGGGCGTGGTGTATCGAGCGCGGCAGGCGTCGCTCGGTCGCGAAGTCGCGTTGAAAGTGCTGAACCCGGCCCTGACCCAGTCCGACCGAAGCATCCAGCGGTTCCTCTCCGAAGCGCAGGCCGCGGCTCGCCTGCATCACACGAACATTGTCCCGATTTACGCGCAGGGCGCCGACGACGGCCGCTTCTTCTACGCGATGGAGCTGATCGACGGCGCGGCGCTCGACGCCGTGCTGCGCGAGGAATCAACCGCCTGGCGCGACCGGGCGCACACCGCCGCCCCGGACGCGCAGACAACCCGGATCCTCACGGAGGTCA
Source organism: uncultured Planctomycetales bacterium (assembly GCA_964528455.1). GTDB lineage: Bacteria > Planctomycetota > Phycisphaerae > UBA1845 > Fen-1342 > DSPM01. The sequence continues at coordinate 141,965 of CAZGTH010000001.1, forward strand.
AGACGCCGCCGGAACTGGACGCGCGCGAAGTCGCGCCGGGAACCGACTTCCGCAAGTCGCAGGCGGGGACACTGCTGCTCAGCGGGATTGTGCGCTCGGATCGCCGCACGCGCGACTATCGCCGCGTGGCGCGGCTGGTCGCCGGCGTCGCGGAAGCGCTGCAGCACGCGCACGATCAGGGCGTGGTGCATCGCGACATCAAGCCGCAGAACCTGCTGCTGGGCGCGGATGACCAACTGCACATCACCGACTTCGGGCTGGCGCGAATGTCGGACGTCGCGGGCGTGACGCTCAGCGCGGAGATCGTCGGCACGCCGGCCTACATGGCGCCGGAGCAGATCAACCATGAGCGCGGCGAGATCGACGGGCGCACCGACATCTATGCGCTCGGCGCCACGCTATACGAGATGCTCGCCTTCGAGCGCCCGTTTGACGCGGATCGTTACGAACAGTTGATTCATGCCGTGTTGCATCGCGAGCCGCGGCCACCACGGCAGATTGATGCGCGGATTCCGGCGGACCTGGAGACGATCTGCCTGCGCGCGCTCGACAAGGAACCGGCGCGGCGGTTTCCGTCGGCCGGCGCGATGGCCCGCGACCTGCGCCGCTACGCCGATGATCTGCCGATCGAAAGCCGGCGCATCAGCGCGATCGAACGCGCGACGCGCTGGGTGAAACGCAACCCGGCCCTGTCGAGCGCCATTGGCGCGGCGCTGCTGGTGGTAATCCTCGGCCCGTTGCTGGCGCTCGCGACACGCGCCAACGCCAATCAGCGCGTTGAAGCCGTGTTTGACGCGCTCATGACGGATTATCACGACGGGCGCGCCGCGCTCGGGCGCCTCAGCTGGGTCGATCGAATCGCGAGCCACGCCGACCGGCGCCAGTTTGTCGAGGCGTTCGCCGTCACCTATGACGACCCGGAGGACGCGCTGCGCCGGCTCGAACCGATGATGCGCGCCGCGCCCGACAACGACGATTACCGCTACCTCGCCGCCTGGGCGCATACGCGAAGATTGTCGTCCGACAGCGCCATCACCGCCCGCCAGCTGATCGCAGCCGCCGACGCCGAGCCGGATACGGCGTCCGCCGCCGGATACTTTCTGCGGGGCTTGGCCCAGGTCCGGATCGACCCCGACGGCGCGAACGATTCATTCGATCGCGCCATCAGCAAGCGCCAGGATTTCATGCAGGCGATGCTGCATCAGGGCCGCGCGAACAACTACCTGATGTACATGCGCCGCGATGTCAGCTATTACCGCGCCGCCGCCGGCAGCCTGACCACCGCCGCCCGCCTGCAGCCGGAAAAGGCGTATCCGCGCTATCTGCTTTCGCTGAGCCACCAACTCTACGCGTCATCGTTGCTCAGCCGGTCCGACGCCGTTTCCGAGGAGGATCGCGCTCTCGCGATCGCCGCATATCACGAAAGCGAAAAGTCCGCCCGCGCGGCGCAGACCTGCGTCCCGGACAACACGGCCGATCATGCGATTGAAGCCCGCTACGGCTTCGCGGCGGAAGCGGGCTATTGGGAGAGCCGTGGTTTGTATCTGGATGAAGAAGAGTCTTTCCGCCGCGCGATTCAGGCCTGGCGCCTGTTCGATCAGGCGCGCTGGACCGACGAGGTCGATCAGTCCGAGCGCTGGGCCTATGAGATGCGATTGCATTTGCGCTTCGGCGACTTCGAAGCCGCTGAACATGCGCGACGCCGGCGATTCAGCAGCGCGGGCGAGCCGGACGCCGCTTTCTACGCCGCGTTGATCGCCATGGCCGGTGGCGATCGCGACGCGGCCCGCGCCACGGTGCGCGGCGCGATCGATTCCGGCGCGAACTGGCAGGCCCGCGCGCTGTTGTGCGCAATCGGAAGGCTCGCTGATCCGGCCCTTAGCGCGCCTCCGATCGCCGATGACGAAGACCTGCCGATGAACTGGACCCGCGCGTGGCGCGCCGCGCTATACGCGTTTCTCGCAGGTGAGCTCGACGAAGCGGGTCTGCTGCGCGCCGCGGAGTCGACACCCGAAGGTCCGATACCGTTCGTCCGCCAGCGCCTGCGGTGCGTTGCGCTGTTTCACGCGGGCATGGCGGCCCTCGCGGACGGGCGGACGGGCGATGCGCGAACCCTGCTGGAGTCTGCGGCGGAAACGCGCGACATGGAGGACTACTGCTTCCGGGCGCGGGCCGTCGCCTGGACGCTCGCCGCGCTCGCAGAATCGCCAGACGCCCAATAATCCGGGCCCTGGCGCCCGGGCGGCAGCGCCGACCAGCGAATTTCATCGAAAAACAACATCCGTTCCATCATGCGGATCGTCTACGATGTGACGCATAGGCGCATCCATGCGCTCAGGTTCTCGGCTGACTGGGGATGATCATGGCGAAACAGGTTTGGCGGCCCTGCGCTCGCGGCGCGGCGATCGTCGCCGCGCTGACCGTCGGCGCGACGGCGTGGGCGCAACCGGTGACGGCCCGCAATCCGCTCACGCCGCCGCTTTTCACGATCGACGCCAACTCGCCCACCACTGTCGGGCCGATCGATCCGGCGGATGTGCTGCGCGTGCCGGGACCGACAATCGTCGTCGACAATCTTGGACTGTTCCTGATCTTCTCGCCGCCGGACCAGTTGGACGGCTTGTCGCTGCCGCTGATGATGGATCCGAACGCCCCGTTCGCGCTTGTGTTCGCGGTCAATCGCAACGCCACGGGCGCCGTCGCCCCGGACGCGACACTCAGTTCGATGGGCTTTCCCTTTAATATGCAGGATCAGGCGACACGCGGTCACGCGGCCGGCGACGCTTTCATGTCGCTGACGCTGTTCACGGTCGCCGGCGGGGCGATTCCCACGGCGCGCTCGCTGTCCGCCAACAACACGCTCGTCATCAGTCAGGGCGACGCGGGCGGCGTGGACTTTTATCTTTCGCCGCCGACACCGCCGAACTTCTCTTTTGTGGGCTCGATTGACGGGCTCAGTTCGTTCGCGGGCATATCGGGTTCGATCGCGCCGCCTCCGCCACCGCCGCTGATCGCGCCCCGCGGCGATTGCAACAATTGTCCGCCGCCGCCGAACGACAATCTCGGCGCGCCGCTGTTTGTCGGCTGTGGCGATGGCGCAGCGGTGGATACGCGCGGCGCCACGCTGGAGCCGACCGACCCGCAACCGTCGTGCGCCGGCCCGCATTTCAACTCCGTCTGGTTTCAGTTCATCGCGCAAGACACCAAAGCCCAGATTTCCACGTGCGGCAGCGAGGCGGCGACGATTCTGGCCGTCTACGATCCGGCCTCGATGGAAGAGCTGGCGTGCGCCGTGTCGGGATGTCCGGATCAGCGCGCCGTCGCGTGCGTGCCGGGACTCACCCCGGGGCACGACTATCTGATCTATGTCGCTTCGCCGACGCCGACTTCGGGCGGAATCGTCAACGTCAATGTGCAATGCCCGTGCCCGACCGGCGCGTGCTGTCTGCCCGATGATTCCTGCGTCGACAGCGTTGACCGCCTGACATGCGAAGACCCGAATGGCCTCGGCGGCCTTTACCTCGGCGACGCGACCACCTGCTTCCACGCGGAGTGTCCGCCATTCAGCGTTCCCGGCATTTTCTTCACGGTGACGCGCGACAGCCCGAGCCTGAACTTCCTGCCGGGGACCAACAGCGGCGCCGATATCTACTTTGACAGCGACCCGCGTGGGCCCGGCGGCGAGACACTGTTCGCCCAGCCCGGCGTGCTCGGGCTGACGGCCCTCGACGATATCGACGGCATGGTGATCCTGTCGGGCGGACAGTCCACGCGCGGCCCGGGACCGATGTTCGATCCGATGACCGATCGGGTGCTGTTCACACTGGATGGCAATTCACCGAGCGGCGCGCCCGGCAACGTGTATATCACGGTTCCCGGCGTCGGATTCGCGCTGTTCGCGTCGGCGGCGACGCTCGGACTTAACCCGTTGGATGACATCGAAGCGATCGACTTCATCGGTTGCGACGATGTGTTGACCTGTGTCGAGAATTGGGCGATCGGCGACGTCTGCGACAGCCCGGGAGCGGGACCGGATTGCGATCAGGACGGTCGGCTTGATCGCTGCCAGATCATTTTCGACGGCGAGCCGGATGTGAACGGCAACCTGATTCCGGACATCTGCGAATGTCTGGGTGATCTGGACGGCGACGGGATGGTCGGCCTGAGTGATCTTTCCGGCATGCTCGGCGTGTTCGGCAAGTGCGCCGGATCCGTCGAATACAACCCGCTGGCCGATCTTGACGCCGACGGCTGCATAGATCTGGCGGACCTGGCGGGTCTGCTGGCTCGCTTCGGCGCCGTTTGCCCATAACGGTTGCGGCAGGCCCCGTAATCTCCGTGTGAGCGGTGATTGCGAGGCGAGACGCCGATCGACCGCGACGCGCCGCCGGACGCCCCACGGCGGCGCTGGACATTGTTCTTTCATTTCCGCAATCGGGCGGATACCATGCGGACCGGCGTTTGGCACACTTCGCAGTAACAGTCGCAACAGGGTTCGGGCGATGAATATCGATCCACAGTCGATCAACAATGAAGAGTTGAAGTTGGCCCTCGATCAGGAAGTCGGAGCCATATCCGACGCGGACGTCGACCGACTGGTCGACAGCGCCGCCCCGCCAACGAGTACGGAGGCGGATGAGTCCGGCCGTATTCACGGGCGGATTATCGGCGTGCGCGGCGCGGATGTGTTCGTCGATGTGGGGGCCAAGGCGGAAGCGGTGCTGCCGCTCGAAGAGTTCGACGCGGACGCGCCGCCCGAGCTCGGCCAGACGCGCACCTTCGTGCTTCATGATGTGGATACCGAGACCGGCCTGCTGCGCCTCTCGCTGAAAGAGACGCGCGTCGGCGCCAACATCAGCGAACTGCGCGTCGGCGATGTGATCGAAGCCCGCGTCACGGGCGTCAACCTCGGCGGTCTCGAACTCGATGTGCGCGGCGTGCGGGCGTTCATGCCCAAGAGCCAGGTCGCGATCGAGCGCCTGGATGATTTCGCCCAGTTCGTCGGCCACAAGATGGAAGCGCAGGTCACCGAGGTCGACCGCAAAGGCAAACGGCTCGTGCTCAGCCGGCGACGCGTGCTGGAGAAAGAGCGCGAAGCCGCCCGCGAAGCGATCAAGGGCGAACTCGCCGAAGGGCAGATTCGTCCGGGCATCGTGCGGCGACTGGCGGACTTCGGCGCGTTCGTCGATATCGGCGGCGTCGACGGCCTGCTGCACGTGTCCGATATGAGCTACGGTCGCATCGGCCATCCCAAGGAAGTCGTCAAAGTCGGCGACGAGTTGCAGGTCAAGGTGCTCAAGATCGACACCGCCCGCGATCGCATCTCGCTGGGCATGAAGCAACTGGAGCCGGACCCGTGGAATGTCGTTTCCGCGAATTTCCGCGAGGGTGAAACCGTCGATGGCCGCGTGACGAAATTGATGAACTTCGGCGCGTTTGTGGAACTGCAGCCCGGCGTCGAAGGCCTGATCCCGATCAGCGAAATGAGTTGGACGCAGCGCGTTCGTCATCCGAAAGACCTGCTGAAGGAAGGCGACGCGGTGCGCTGCTCGCTGATCAAGGTCGAGCCGGACAATCGCAAGCTGACGCTGAGCCTCAAGGCGCTCGGCGAGGACCCGTGGGCCAACGCCGCCGATCGCTACACGCCGGACACGGTCGTCAGCGGTCGCGTGGCGCGCATCGCGGAATTCGGCGCCTTTATTGAGCTTGAAGAAGGCGTCGAAGGCCTCGCGCACATTTCCGAGCTGAGCGACAAACACATTCGCGCCGTCGGCGACGCGGTCGAGGTTGGGCAGGTGGTCGAGTGTCGCGTGCTCGCGGTCGACATGGAACAGCGCCGCATCAAGCTGTCGCTCAAACAGGCGAGCGAAAAGTCGGCCCACGCGCACGCACATGCGCATGGGCATGCGACAGAAGGGGGGGCCGCGCCCGCTTCACGTCCCGAGAGCAAGAAGAAACGCCCGCTCCGCGGCGGTCTGTCTTTCTAGGTGTCGCGTCGGGTGGGCCATGCCCACCACCGAGCGTTGCGGATCATTTCGCGCGCACGCCGGGAGATCGCCGGCTTACGGATTTGATTCAAACCGCTCCACGGCCGCGCGAACCGCAGGATCATCGCAATAACGCAGCGCAAAACGCGCGTTCGCGGAAACAACCGGATTCGTCGAACCCACCAGCTCAATCAACCGCCGCCGTGTCTCAGCTTCCGGCGAACGGCCCAGCCAGACGCATGCGGCCCGCGTCGCGTTGTAATCATGCGTCCGGACGGCGATCAGCCACGCGTCGCCGCCATCCGCAGGCGCGGCGCACAGCACCGCGCCACCCCGCGGCTGAAACGTCCAACGATCGGCGTAGCGCAGTGACAGTTGATCAAACAGGTCCGCGTCGCGCGGCGTCAGCGGCGACGCCAGCGGCGGCGGCGCGCCGCGCGCCTGAAAATCCTCCACACATTTTAGTATCGCGAGTCGATCCAACTCCGGATCCACGACCGCGGCGCGCTCATGATCGAACGCGCCCGGATACAGATCCGTCCACGCCCGCGGCGCCTGCGGCAGCGGTTGCGCGACCGGCCCCAACCGACGCCGCGCGACTTTCAGATCAAAGCACAGCAGATTGTCGCCGGTCTCAAAGCAGTAGGCTGACAACCGCGGCGCGGCGCCGGGACGCAGCAAGAGCGCGATCAGCGACGTATGCAGCAGCGTTTCCAGACTGTCCGGCGCGCTCGGCGCCCGCATCGCCGGCGCCGCCGCAAGCTGCTCCACCGCTGTCGGCCCCAGCGCGAGCAACGCGTTGTATGCGGCGGTCCAGTTCGCGTCCGGGTCAAGCGTCAGGATCGGCCGCGCAGTCTGCTCGGCCCGCGAAAGATCCCGGCTCACCGCAGCCTGATCGCTGCTGAGCGCCACACCCCGCGACGGCGCGGCGCAGCCGCTCAGTAACGCGGCGAACGCAATCATCGGCATGGTCAAGATGCGCATGTTCGTCCGGCGGGGCAGAAAGACCCCAATCATCCGCGGCCAACTCGCCATCGAAGTCTCACACGCGGCATTCATCCCTGACCGTCCAACCCCAAAAACTCCCCCGCCGCCCGCCACAGCATCCACTCCCGCGCTTCCGCCGACAAATCCGCCATCCCCTCGATCAGTTTCCCCGGCTCCTGCTCGCCCAGCGGAAATGGATAATCGCTCCCCAGACACACCCGCCGCGGATCAAACTCGCGCATGATGTACTTCAACGCTTCCGCGTCGTGCGTCAGCGAATCCACCCAGAACCGCGCCGGAGCGCCATCGTGCGCCAGATACCGCCGCGGATTCACGCTGTTATCAATCTGCGTCAGATCCGGCCGGCAATGGAAGCCGTGCTCGATGCGGCCGATCGTGAACGGGAACGAGCCGCCGCCGTGGGCAAACAGCACGCGCAGATCGGGCAGGCGCTCAAACACGCCGCCGAAAATCATCGAGCAGATCGCGCGACTCGTTTCCGCCGGCATGCCGACCAGCCACGGCAGCCAGTAGCGGCGCATGTCATCGCGGCCCATCATCGCCCACGGATGCACAAACACCGCCGCCCCGAGCTGCGCCGCCCGCTCGAAAACACAGAACAACGCCGGCTCATGCAGATTCCACTGCTCCACATGCGAGCCGATCTCAACGCCCGCCAGCCCGAGCTCGTTGACGCAGCGATCCAGCTCGCGACACGCCAGTTGCGGGTCCTGCATCGGCAATGTGCCCAGGCCGACGAACCGCTGCGGATTCGAGGCGACCACGCCGGCGATGTGATCGTTCAGAATCCGCGAAAGCTCGTGCGTATCCGCCGGCTTCGCCCAATAACAGAACATCACCGGCACCGTTGACAACGCCTGCACGGTCACGCCGTGTTTGTCGCAATCCGCCAGCCGCTGCGCCGGATCCCAGCAGTCGCTGCCGATCTCGCGGAACAACTTGTCGCCGATCATCATCTTCGCCCGGCATGGCGCGTGATGATCGAGCCGGACAAAGCCGCCGTAGCCGAATTTCGCTTCGAGGTCGGGCCACGTCTCGGGCAGAATGTGCGTATGCACGTCGATTTTCATGGCGACTTTCATAACCAACCCTCGCGGCCGCGAAACCCCTCGTCATTCCCGCGCAGGCGGGAATCCACGAAGTCAAAACGGCGCTGGTTTTCGCGCGGCGCCATCACCAACCACAACCCCTCGTCATTCCCGCGCAGGCGGGAATCCACGAAGTCAAAACGGCGCCAGGTCTCGCGCGGCGCCATCACCATCCGCCGCGCCCGAACAGCCCGCCGACACCCGGCTTTTATTTCAGCGGCCCACGTTTCGCAAGCGGCCGACCGCCACGGCCGCCGCCGCGCACGCGACGCAGAACGTCAGCAGCACCAGGCAGAACGCCACCACGTCATCGTTGCGGCCGAAGTGAATCTGCGCCAGCAGCGTCTGACCCACGATCGGCGCGCCCGGCGGGGCAAGCACGCTCGTCACGGCGACTTCTCCGACCGACAGCGCCAGAACCGCCAGCGCCGAGGCGGCGAGCGCCGGCGCCGCCAGCGGCAGATGCACCCGCGCGAAACGCGCAACGCGCGGGCCGCCGTCCAGCGCGCTCATCGCCTCGACCGCGCTGGGTGTGAGCCGCGACGCGATCCGCGCCGCCAGCAGCGGCACAATCGCGAATCGCGTCGTCGTCGCGATGCTGAGGATGATCCACCAATCAAACACCCTTGACGGCTTGAAGAACCCGCCGCTTTCGACCGCGACCAGCATGTTCCGGAGGACGAGATACGCGTCCGCGATCACCGCCGCCGGCGCGACCGCCCCCAGCAGCGCCGTGAACGTGACACACATCGCCAGCCCGCGCGCGACGCGCAACGCCGAGCCGCGCGCGTACTCCGCCAGAATCGCCAGCGCGCAACAGAATGCCGCGGATGTCGCCCCCATCGCCAGCGCGTTCGGCCACGCGCCGGCGTACGCGACAAACGAGGCCCGAATCGCCGAAACGTCGCGCAGCCACATGACGAGAATCACGCCGCTGGAAGCGCACAGCAGGCAGGCGAAGATCGCGGCGGCGCGGGCCCATCCGCGCCCCCAGTGCGCGGCGCCCGCCACGGTCTCCGCGTCGCGAATGCGATCCACGGCCAACCGCCAGCGGCCACGCAGCGGCCACGCGGCGCCGAGCGCGAGCAGCGCCAGAGCGATCAGCGGCCAGCTCAGCGCCGCCGTCGGCCCCGCGCTCTGCGCGACCGCGAGCAGTTCAGTGCTCCATGTCTGCGTCAGGCAGATATGGCAAATCGCGTACTGGGAAACGGCGACGCCGACACACACCAGCCAGGCGCCGATCCACCAAGGCGCCATCACGCGTGGCGCCGTCCGCAGCAGCGCCCGCATCGGCGGCGCGTCCTGCAGGGCGAGCGCAAGAACTTGTCGACCCGACCCGCGCCAGCCGAGCGCCAGAATCCCCGCCGCAATCGGCGCCAGCCAGACGCCGGTGAGCGCAATCGCGCGGCCCCGCGTCGTCAGCCACTCGGTCAGCGGGCCATGCGTGTTGGCCACAAACAACCCGTTCGGCAGCAGCGGCAGACTCCACGCGTACGCGAGCAGCGCCGGCGGCGTCAGCAGCGTGACCCCGGCGATGATGACGCTGAACCGGCGCAGCCAGCGCCCGCCACAAAGCCCCGCCGCCAGTCCGCTGCCGATCAGCAAAGCAAGAAACGCCCCGCCGGCGGCGACGCTGACACTGGAAATCAGCAGGCCGATCCGTCGGCGCCCGAGCCCGAGGTCGGCCAGGTCCGGCGTCTCGAACGCGGCGGAATAGAACGCCGCGAGCAACGGCGCCAGCAGCGCGACGACAAACACCGCCGCGCCGATACACAGGGTCATGAAGACGACGATCCGCCGCATGCGGGCAGTCTACAATAATGAGCGGAAAACGGCCGAACCCGCACAACCCGGCGCCAACCCTCGTCATTCCCGCGCAGGCGGGAATCCACGCCTGTTCATGGTGCAGGGGGCGCGCCTCAGCGAAGCGCTCGTCATTCCCGCGCAGGCGGGAATCCACGCAGTGCAAACGCGTCAAGTCCTCGCGCCATTAGTCGCCGTGGACCCCCACCTGCGCGGGGGTGACGACAGAGGTGGCGCAGTATCCGTCATTCCTGCGCAGGCGGGAATCCACGCAGCGCAAACGCCGTCAAGTTCTCGCGCCATTAGTCGTCGTGGACCCCCGCCTGCGCGGGGGTGACGACAGAGGTGGCGCAGTATCCGTCATTCCCGCGCAGGCGGGAATCCACGGAGTGAAGAAACGCCAGGAAAGAGACAAAGTTGAGTAGGGCGCGGCTCGCGGCTCGCCGCACCAACGATGAGCGATGCGGCAAGCCGCATCCTACAAAGCTATGAGCTCAGCGAAGCTCGTCATTCCCGCGCAGGCGGGAATCCACGCAGCGCAAACGCCGTCAAGTCCTCGCGCCATTAGTCGTCGTGGACCCCCGCCTGCGCGGGGGTGACGACAGAGGTGGCGCAGTATCCGTCATTCCCGCGCAGGCGGGAATCCACGGAGTGAAGAAACGCCAGGAAAGAGACAAAGTTGAGTAGGGTGCGGCTCGCCGCTCGCCGCACCAACGATGAGCGATGCGGCCAGCCGCATCCTACAAAGCTCCCCGCCACAGTACTTTCAAACGCGACGCGCGAACGCCAGCACATGGCCGTCCAGGTCCTGGCAATAGGCGACATCCTCGCCCCAGTCGCGCGGCGTCAACGGACTGAGTTCGCGCGCCCCCGCTGCGATTGCGCGATTAAAGAAGGCGATCGGATGATCCACGCGCAGGTACAACTCCGCGCGCGGCGCGCCGTTCGCCGCCGCCGGATCGATGGCCTTGAACAGCCGATGAATCCCCGCTTCCGGCATCAGCCCCAGCGCCGCGCCGCCGGGCAGATCAAACTCGGTCATCCCCGGCACATTCAATCGCGGCGCCATGCCAAGCGCCGCGCGATAAAACGCCGACGCCGCTGACTGATCACGCACAAAGAAAATGAAGATCGCGCCTGCTTGCACGAGTCACCCGCACCGGATCAATGAATCTAATCAAACCGCTCGATCACAAGTTCGCGTGTCACCACCGACACCTTTTCGCCATTGGCCGCTTCCTCGCGCTTCGTGCTCAGAATGATCGTCTCGCGCTGCGCCGGCGGGCCGAAGCGCTCCGCCAGCGCCGCGAAATACGCCCGTTCCGCGTCGCGGTCAAAGAACGTCTCATACTCCGGACCGCGCAGCGCGATCGCCCATACCCGCCCACCCGCGCGCGGCGCCTCGGCCGGCAGCGGCGCAAACAGCGGCGGCCCCGAGATGGCGCGCGCTACCTGAAACAGCAGGGTCGAACCGCCATCGCCGCGGAACTCCGCCGCCGGCGGCGCGCCCGCCGCCATCGCATAGTCCGGCCGCAGCGTCGCGGGCGTGCGATCCGAATCGAGCGACATGTACACAATCACCGTATCGCCCGGCCGCCACTCCGTCGCGAACCCGCGCACCGCGTCGCGAATGTTCTTGTCCGTTGATGTCTTGTACGGCGAGCGCAGGTCGTTCACGATGCTGCCGACGCCGATCAGCGCCAAGATCAGCACGGCCCCCCGAATCTCGACATTCCGCTCATTACGCCATTGTCGCGGCGACAGCCCGACGCCACGCCAGAATTTCGACCACGGCCAGCGCCTGATCGCGACATACAACCCCAAACCCGCCAGCAGGCAGAACGACGGCGCCATGTACAACATCGTGCGCGCCGTGCCGCCATACGGATATTTCTCCAGCGCCGCGGCGATGAAGTTGAACAGCAGCGGCCCGAGCAGCAGCAACAGCAGGTCACGCCGCCCGGACTTCCACAAGGTGACACTGCCGATGATGACCAGCAGCAATGTCAGCGAACTGCCGCCGAGCTCGGCGCCGATCGGATACGCCATCATCAAACCGGCGTGCACCACCACCAGCCACGCCGGCAACATCCAGCCCTGCCGCAGCGGAAACACCCAACGCCACATCGGAATGTCTTTGATTTCCGGCACCGCGCTCGCGTGCGGCTCCGCATACCAGATGACCATCGCGACGGCGCTGGCGCCGACAACCAGCGCGAACGCCAGCCAGCCGGCGGCGATCTCAGGGCTTCGCCGCTGGGCGAGCGTCAGCGTCAGGAGCAGGCCAACGGAGCCGATCACGAAAATCGCCGGATACGACAGCCACACCGCCGCCGCCGCGAACACAATCAGCGCCAGCCAGGCGACGACGCTGCTCGGGCGCGTGCGGACGCGCCAGGCGAGCATCAGCAGCGCCAGCGACACCAGCAGATCGGTCGCATACGGCTTGACCTCGGCCCCGTGGCGAATGACGTAATACGCCGCGGCCAGGAATCCGAGCGCGAGCAGCGCCGCCCGGCGGGGAACGGTGGCGAGCGTGAAGCGCCAGAATAGAAACAGCGCCACAATGCCGGAGAAGAGCGCCACCGACCGCAGCGCGTACTCCGAAACGCCGGCGACCTTGGTCACGGCGAGCGTGGCCCACATGTAGCCCAATGGCGCGATCTGATGATAGATCAGCGGCCGCCACATGTCGGAGAAGTCGTTCAGCAGGAAATTGACGGCGACGAAGGCCTCATCGCCCCAGATCGGGAAATCCAGCAGATACCGGGTGAGTCGGGCGGCCAGGCCGACAAACAGCAGCAGGCCGGTCAGGCGAGCCAGCGACACGCGTGGACGAGACGGCGAATCGGTGCTCACGACCCCTCCGCGTCAAGCGGGCATACGAAAAGCGGCGTTCAGACCGTGCGCGCCCGGACGGGTTTAGCGCCCGAGCGCTACGACCTGACGCCGCGACTATCGCCACCCGAGTAGGGCCGGGCAGCGATGCGGGCTACTTGCGACCGCCTTTGATGCGGTCCACTTCGGTGATGACGTCGATCATGGTCCGCCTCCTCAGGTGATCTGGTCGATAAAGGCCAACAACAGGTTCGCGAGCCGGGTGATCGGCTCCCACAGGTTGACAAGCGTCATAGCGTAGTCCTCCGTTACGTGGGGCAAACACGCCGACGTGGACATAAGGCCAACGTCCGAATAGACTTGCGGGCGCGCGAACAAGAGCGCCCGAGACGCTGGGCGCGTTGCTGCCGACCGTGCTGTCCTACTGGTGAGGTTGCCCCACAACCTCGCTCGATAGGGGTTAACGGTACCGATAACATAAGGGTTGTCAAGCGTTTTTTGCGCATGAGGGGAGCGGATGGCGGAAACCGCAAAAATGCCGGTCAGTGCGGTCCACCCGCCGACCTGCCCCCTTTGCGGACCGCAGGCCCATCGCCGCCCGGTCTCCTCGCGGTTCGCGGCCTGCGACGTCTGCGGCTGGGTCGTGCCCTTCGCCGATCCCGGCCAGCCGCCCGCTTCCAATGATCCATTCCCGGTCGGCGCCTTGGTGCGCGACCGCTATCGCATCGAGTCCGTGCTGGGCCGGGGCGCCCACGGCGTCACGATGCTGGCGCGGCACGAGTTCCTCAATCACCCCTGTGTCGTGAAGGCCCTGCACGCCCCCGTCGCCAATGAGGCCGAATCGGTACGGCTGCGGGCCGAGGCGTCGGCCGGGTTTCGCGTCGCCAACCCCGCCGTCGTTCGAACGCTCGACTGTGACTGCGACGACGGTCGCTGGTATTTCGTCACCGAACACATCGCCGGGCAGTCGCTCGCCGCGATGCTCGACGCCGATGTCCGCGTCGGCTGGCGGCAGGTCGGGCGGCTGGGCATTGAGATCGCGACCGGCCTGCGGGCGATTCACGAAGCAGGGTTGATCCACCGCGATATCAAACCGGGCAATGTGCTGCTGGGTGTGGATGGCCGGGCCCGCGTCGCGGACCTTGGCGTCGCCGCCCTGACCGCCGAAGCGACCACCCCGGCCGGAACGGTTGGCTACACGGCTCCGGAAATCGCGCGCGGCGCCGCGCCGACCGCGGCGACGGACCTTTATGCGCTGGGCGTTGTGCTGGCGGAGCTGCTCAGCGGCGTTTCCATCAGCGCCGCCGGTCCCTACCAGGCGATGCTGGCGGCGCCGCTGGCGAAGTGGCGCGAGCGCGTCGCGCCGGAAACGCCGACATGGCTCACCACCTGCGTCGAACGCCTGCTCGCCGACGCGGACAAGCGCTACACGCGCGCGGCCGACCTGATTACGGACCTGAGCCGGCTGGGCGAGCAACCGATGCGGACGCCGGCGATCACGCCGGATCGCGTCGAGGCGCGCGGCCTGGTGTTGATGCCGTTCGACAATCTCGGCGAAAAAGGTGACGACTGGCTGGGGCACGCGCTGGCCGATCATGTCGGCCGGACACTCGCGACCACGCGCGCGGCGCACATGGTGGATCGTTCGCAGTTCTCCGCCACGATGGAGCGACTCAGCGGCATTCGGCCGAGCTACCCGGAGCGGCTGCGCGTGGCGGGGCGGCTGGTCGGCGCGGCGCACGTCGTGACCGGACAATTCACGCGCCACGAAGACTCGATTCAGGTCGAAGCGGCGATCGAAACCGCGCAGAGCGGCGGGCGCCGGGCGCTCCGCGGCGTGCGCGGTTCGCTATCGGATCTGGCGCGCCTGGAGGCGATGATCTGTGATCAGGTCGCCGAGGCGCTGCGACTGGATGAGGCCGAAGTGTCCCTCACGGCGCAGCCACGCCACGTTTCGGTGGCGGCGACGCAGCGTTTCTTTGAAGCGAAGCGGGCGTTCCTGCGCGGCGACTATGAATCGGCCCTGACGCTTGGCGAAAAATCAGTATCGGAAGATCCGCAGTTCGGCGAGGCGATCGGTTTTCTCGGCGTCTGCTGCACGCGAATGGGCCGTTACGACGAGGCGATCCGCCATAACGAGCGTCAGCGGAAACTGGCCGAGTCCGCGAACGATACGCGTCTGAAAGTGGAATCGCTCGCGAATCTCGGATCGATGCATTACTTCCGGGGTGAACACGGGGCGGCCAGCGAGGCGCTGCTCGAAGCGGCGCGGATCGCGGAATCAGAGGGTCTCGCGTCGGAACTGGCGCTGATTCGCAACAACCTCGGCTTCGCGCTGCTGCAGGTCGGCAAGCGGGATGACGCCAAGCAGGCGTTTCTGGCGGCGATTGAGACGCATAAGGCGCACGGCGCCGTCGTGGCGCTGATCGGGCCGTATAACGGTGTGGGCCACGTGCTGCGCGATCAGGGGCGTTACGACGAGGCGCGGACCTACTTTCGCAAGGCGCTGGCCTTGGCGCAGGAAGGC
The DNA here is from genome assembly GCA_964528455.1 of uncultured Planctomycetales bacterium. Taxonomy (GTDB): domain Bacteria; phylum Planctomycetota; class Phycisphaerae; order UBA1845; family Fen-1342; genus DSPM01. The sequence goes on from CAZGTH010000001.1 coordinate 157,216, forward strand.
GAGGATGTCGTCAACACCGGCGTCGCGTTCATGAATCTCGGGCACTGCGCCCTGATGAAGGACCGGCTGGCCGACGCGAAGCACGAGTTGGCCGTCGCGCTGAACCTGCTGGAAGGCACCACCTTCTGGAACGGCCTGGCGCGTGTCTACGAGTACATGGCGGAATTGAATCTGAAGCTGGAGAATGATCGCGAGGCGGCGCGCTGCGCGCAGCAACGGGTCGAGCTGGCGGAGCGGCACGCGAATCGCGCCATGCTGGCTGAGGCGTGGCGGCAGAAGGCGGAGGCGCTGCGGCGCCTGGGCGAATCCGAAGCGGCGCAACAGGCGGACGCCCGGGCCGAGGCGGCAAGCAGGGGCGAGACGGAAAAAGCGTAGGGTTGGAAGCGCGGGCGTTTTATTGGAGATCGACCGTGGAGTGGGCGTTAGTCGATCAGAATGGCGACGGGGTCGGTTCGGACGGGGCCGGCATCGCGGGCATCCTTGCGCGTCTGCCGCGCACGGCGCGCACGGAGTTCCATGCGCTGCTGGGCGAAGCGTACAGCGCGGGCGATCGGCGGCGCATGAGCGTCACACGCGCGAAGCAGCCGCTCCTGTTCGTGGATGTCGTTCCGCTGAACACGGGCAGCGATCCGCGGGCGCTCGTCGTGGTTTCGGAAAACACCGTCGACGGCCGGCGCGACAGCGCCGAGCGCTTGGCGCGGCGCAACGAAGCGATTCTCGCGAGCTCCATGGATGGCTTCTTCATCGTGGACGCGGATTGCCGTTTCATTGAGGTCAACGACGCGTTCTGTCGAATGACCGGCTACAGCAGCGCGGAACTGCGCCAGATGCGCATTACGGACCTGGAAGCGACCGAAGCCCGCGAGACGATCCCCGCCCATACCACAACCGGCATGCACCACTTCCCGGTCGCGCATCGACATAAGGACGGTCGGCTGCTGCGCCTCGAGGTCTCGCTGAACGTCCTGCACGACGACGACCAGAAAATTCTCGTCGGCTTCGCGCGAGAGATTAGCGAGCGCATCCGGGCCCAGGAGGAAATCGCGCGGCTGATGCGTCAGCGCCAACTGATTCTCGACTCGACAGCGGAAGGCATCGCGGAGATCGACGGCAAAGGACGATTCGTTTTCCTCAACGCCGCGGGCCAGCGCCTGCTGGGCGCGACGCCGGGCGAAGTCATGCGCCGCACCGCCCATGGTCTGCTGCACGGCAAGGACGTGACCGAACCCGACTGTGGCGCGGCGGATTGCGCCCTGTGCGGCGTCCTGCGCCGCGGGAAGTCGATCGCGCGCGGCATGTGCAGCGTGTCCCGCAAGGATGCGGCGATCGAGGTTGAGTACACATTGACGCCCGTCACCGTGGAAGGGGCGGTCAGCGGCGCCGTGCTGGTCATTGAAGACGTGTCCGAGCGGCGCCGCATCGAGCGCGAACGCGCGGAAATGGTGGAGCGCCGCCAGCAGGCGGAGCGGCTGGAGAGCATGGGCCTGCTCGCCGGCGGCATTGCGCATGACCTCAACAACACGCTGGCGGGCGTGATGGGCAACGCAACGATGGGCGAAGCCGAAGTCGCCGACCCGGCGGCGGTGCGCGAGCGCCTGCGGCGGATCGTCAAGGCCTGCGAGCGCGCCTCCGGCATGATTCAGCAGGTGCTGGCGTATTCCGGCCGCGCGATGACGCGCCCGGAACGGGTCGCGCTCGATGAACTGATCGCCGAGGTCACCGATTTCATGCGCGCCGGCACGCCGGAGTCCATCGAGCTGATGGTCGAGCGCGGCCCGGCCGGTCTGACGATCGACGCCGACGCCGGTCAGATTGAGCAGGTGCTGTCGAACCTGATTTCGAACGCGATTGAAGCGATTGGCGAAACGCCGGGGCGGGTCGTTGTGCGCCTGGACCAGCGCGAACTTTCCGCGACCGAGATTTCGCACGAATTCGCCGACACCGCCCTGCAGCCTGGCGCGTATGCCGAGCTGAGCGTGCGCGACACGGGTTGCGGCATGCCGCCGGAAGTGGCGAAGCGCATCTTTGAGCCGTTCTATTCAAAGAAGGGCGCCGGTCGCGGGCTGGGGCTGGCGGCGATGTATGGCATCATCAAATCGCTGGGCGGCGCGGTGCGCGTCGACAGCGCGCCGCAGCGCGGGACGCGCTTCGTGATCCTGCTGCCGCTGGAGCGTCCGGCCGCAGTCGCTGAGGCCCCGCGCGAGACGAACGGCGCGGTTTCGCGCCAACCGACAGTACTGGTCATCGATGACGAGGACGAAGTGCGCGAGGTCATTCGCGACATTCTGCGCTCACGCGGCCTCAACGTGATTACTGCGGAAAACGGCACACGCGGCGTGGAGTTGTTCCGGCGCCAGCGCGATACGGTCGACGTCGTGCTGCTCGATATGACCATGCCCGACAAAAGCGGCGGGGAAGTGATGCGCGAGATTCTCGCCGATTCGCCCGCGGCCCAGATCGTCGTCGTCAGCGGCTACAGCGAAGAACTGCTCTCGTCACGATTCGAAACGACGAAGCCGGCCGGATTCGTGCATAAGCCGTTCACGGCCGATGCGCTGGTGGAGACAATCAACGACGTGCTCGCGGCGCGCGGCGTTTGACACACTCTCGGCGTCGTCCCGGCAAACACCGCCACGAAACCATCGCGAGCATCAACGCCGGCGTCATGCTCGCGAATCCGGCCCCGCAGAAGCCCACCGGCGCAGCGACGGGCGCGTCATCCATGAACACGGACACCGACTTGCTGGCGGTCGCGCCCGCGCTGTCGGTCACCGTCACCGTGTAGCTCGTTGATTCGATCGGCTTGGCGGCGGTCTGCGCCGACATCGCATTCGTCACTTCCTCGGCCGGGCTCCACTCGAAGGAATAGGGCGCCACACCGCCGACGGCGGTAGCGCTGAGCGTCGTCGTCTCGCCAAGCCGCAACGTGTCGGGCGTTGCGCTGGCGCTGATCGTGAGCCGCGCCGGCACACTGACGCGGACGCTGTCCGTCGCTTTCTGCCCGACGCCGTCGCGGACACTCACAACAAAATCGCCGCCGGATTCCGGATCGATCGTGATCGTGGCCGCCGCCCCGACGACCTGACCGTCGCGCGTCCACTCCACATCGAAAGGCGGCGCGCCGCCCTGAATGTCGACCGCCAGCGTGACGTCTTTGCCACTCGATACCGACTGATCTTTGCCCGCGTCAATCTCCAGCTTCTCCGCAATCACGACATCGACCGTATCGGTATCGACGCGTCCCTTGGCATCGGTCACGCGCAGCGCATACGCCCGTCCCTGATTCAACGACCCGCTGACCAACGCGCTGGCCGTCGTGCTGATGCCCACATCCGGCGACCACTCAAATTGATATGGCGGCGTGCCGCCCGTCGCCTTGCCCGGCAGCAGAAACGTCGCGCCGGGCAGCGTGTACACCGTTCCGCCGGCGTCGGCCTTCAGCGCCGGAAGCGCCGTGACAGTAATGGCGTCGGTGGCCATGTCGCCGGCATAGTCGGTGACGGTCACGGTGTACGTGATCGTCGCGTTCGGCGTCGCGTCGGTCGTGGCGCTGCCGGCGTCCGCGATCGTCGCGCTCGGCTTCCAGCGGAACGAATAGGGCGCCGTGCCGCCCATGGCGGTCGCGGAAAGCGTGACGGATTCACCGAGCACGAACTTCTGATCGGCGCCGGCGTCCGCGCGCAGCGCGCCGGAGAAGACCGGCGTCGCCGCGTGATCGGCGTTCATCGTCACGGCGAGCACGCGCTGACCTTCGGGCTGGTCAACGCCGTCCAATTTCCAGCGATCAAAGATCAGGTCCCCAACGGTCTCCGGCGCGGTGATCATTACGGCTTCGCCGTCTTCATAGAACAGCGTCGTGGGCGCGTTGGGTTCGTCCACGCCGACGACATCCGCCGGAATCGCACTCAGCACGACCGCGCCCGCCGTCGGCGCCGTCAGCGCTAACTCGCGAATGGTCGCGCTCGACTGCGCGAATGTCAGCCGGTATCGCTGCGGCGCATTGTCCAACCCGGTCGTGTGGACCTTCACGAGAAAACCCGTGTCGCCGACCGGCACATTCACCGGAACCGTCGCAATCGCCTGGCCGGCGGACGCCGCGGCCACCTGGCGCAGCGTGACCGCGCCGGTTTCGTCGAGAATCGTCACGGTCAGCGGGTGAATCAATCGCGTGTCGATCGCGATCGGCGTGCCCGGATCCCCGCTGACCGAATACGCCGCTCCGACCGGCACGGCCGTGACGGCGACCGACGTGCCCGCTGCGGCCGAAAGGCGATAGAAGTCGATGTCGGCCGCCGTGTGCAGGCACAGATCATTCGCCTGCGCCCCGTTCGCGAAAGCGCCCAGATCGGCGGCGTTGGCGACATTGTTGTTGTACTCGTGCGCGTCGCCATAGAAGAACTGCGCGCCGCGCACATCATCATCCTGCGGCCCGTCAAAGGTCGTCGCGAGGATGGCTTCCATCAGCTTCGTCTGGTTGCGCGGATTGACGTGATTCAGCCCGATGCCGTGTCCCAACTCGTGCGCCAGCACATTGCGCATGAAGCGAAAGCTGTTCGCCGCGCTGGCCCAGTTCTCGGCGCTGTCCAGCGCCATGTCGCCGTTGTTGGGGAAGTAGTTGAACGCGAGCACGCCAAATGCGCCATCCTGCGCGGCGGCAATGATCCGCACGTCGCCGCGCACGCCAAGCGCGCCGTTGCTCTGCGCCCAGGCGGCGCCGTCGTCATTGGCCTCTTCGACAAAGTTGATGCCGGTCTTGTCCGACCAGGCGTCGAAGACATCGCGAAACACGTTCTTCCAGGCCGCGGTGGAGCCGAACTGTCCATCCAGCGTCGCGTGCAGCGTGTTATTGACTGACGTGACGCCCGATCCGAACGCGCCGTTCGGCACGCTCACGACGCCGTCGGGCACGAATGAGTACGTGATCGTGATCGGCGCGCCGTTGCCGCTGGCCGAGCCGCTGGCGGCGTTCGTCCAGCGCGCGGCGGCCGAGAACGCGGCGTGATCGTGATCGTGATGGAGCGCCGCTTCGACTTGCGCGATGTAATCGTCCGGCGTGCCGGGGGCGAAGCAGGCGCAGCCGCGCAGGTCATGCGCCACGTCCGGTTGCGGGCGCGGCGCGTCCGGGGCGGACCAGGCGGAGACGAGCAGGGCGCACATCGCGGCCGGCGCAAGGCGTAGGCGTAAAGTCTGCGACACAGGTTCCCCCTGGGTTGTTGGCCCTAAAGGGTTCCAATCGCATGCGCCGCGCGCCCACCCGATTCCGCGTTATCGAAAAGAAACTAACGCGCCGCCGAGGCTGATAATGTGCGGCCCGCGACGCTGCAGCAGTGACGCGCGGCGGATAATGACACGGCCCTCGCCAGCGGGTCGATATGCCCTGCGCGGGTCCGCTTGCCTCCGCGACGCCAAAGCGATCACCAACGCCAAGGTCCCGAAATGAAAGACGCCACCCCGGATACGAGCACACCGCCGCCTGCGGCCGAAGCCCCGGCCACGCCGGAGAGCTTCGCCGGATCAGCGCTCGTCCCGGATGACGAATTGGCGGCGGCGCTCGCTGAAATCGGCGACGCGCCCAGCCTTGACGCCGAGACCGACGCGCCGACCGCGAAAACGCCGACCGCCGCAGACGACGTGTCCGACGCGCTCGCTGAGATCGCCGCCGCCGAAGCCGAGGATGAGCCGGCGGCGCAAAGCGGCGGTCGCAAACTGCGGTTTCAGGTCGGAAAGAAACCCCCGCTCGCCATCGCGGCGGATGACGCGGTCGCGGGGGGCGATGGGCCTGGGACCGGGGCGGGCGGCGGCGGGCGATTATCGGCCCCGCGCGTTTCGCCTTTCAAGCGGGTGTATCGCGCCCTCGACGCGGGACTGGAGTGGCTTGCGCGTCCGCTGGCGAGCGCGCCGGAGCCGATCCGGCGCGTGATCGGCCGCGCGGCGCTCGCATGGATCACACTCGCGACACTGGTGACGATTGTCGCGCCGTTTGTTGTCCGAGGGCGCGACGCGATTTCGTTTCTGGATGACAAGGTGGCGGCGTTGCAGGCGGAAAGCGCCAGCGATATGGAAGACGCCGAGGCGGAAGCGACCGAGCCGGACGGCGCGCCGTAGTCCGCTACCGATTCAGAATCCGCAGAATCGCATAACACCCCGCTACCTGCGTGCGCTCGTCCGTTTCATTTTCCACCAGCGTGCGCAATGCGGGCAGCGCTTTCGGGTCACGGATCGCCCCCAGGGCCATCGCCGCCAGCGACCGCATCTGCATATTCTCCGTCTCCGCTTCCAGCGCGCCGCTTTGTTTGGATCGAAAACTCAGATTCTCCAGCGCGAGCTGATAGCCTTCATTTGACCCCAGCTCGCCCAAGCCGCGCGCCGCGATCAGCCGCAGGGGGTCCATCCCCGCCGGCGCGCTGCGCAGCGTGACCTCAAACGCGTCACGGGCGCGCGGGTCGCGCAGCTCGATCAGCCCCTGCAGCGCCAGCGTGCGGCTGACGACCTCACCCTGCGTCAATTGAATCAACCGATCCAAGGCTTCCGTGTCGCCGAGCTGCGCCATCGCGATGTGCAGTTGCGTCAGCACTTTCCGCGACTTCTCGCGCCCGGCCATCAGCCGCATCCGCTCAAGCGCCTTGCGTTCATCGAGCCGGCCGAGCAGAAACGCGGCGTCGGCGCGGTTATTCTCGTCAGGATCGCTGGTCAGCACCGCCAGCAGGTCGCTGATCTGGGTCTGGTCGCCGCAGCGATACGCCGCGAAGATCGCAGCCAGGCGCACGCGTCCGCGTTCGCGGCGGGCGGCGGTGCGAATCGCCTCGATCGCGGCCCGGTCGCGCATCTCACCCAGGGCGATGAACGCCGCGAATCGCTTCAGTTGCGAAGGCGAATCGGTCGCGGCGCGAATCGCGGGAGCGCCCTCCGCCGGCGCGACTTCGACCAGCGCTTCGATCGCGTTCGCCGCGACAACGTCCTGCTCCTCTTCCGCCGCCGTCAGCAGCAGGCGCAACGCGCGACCGCGCAGGTCTCCCTGGTCCACCTTGGCCGAATTGCCGGATGTCCCCCCACCGCCGCCCGGGGCCTGACAGCCCGGCAGCAGCAGCGCGACCAGCGCGAGCGTGGATCCGGCCGCGCCCGCGCCGCGTCCACCCTTCCAGATCAGCCGCCGCGCGCGGCGCAGCAGCGCGGCGATCCAGCGGGAGATAATCGCGCCGCCCCACAACACGCAAGAAACAATCAGGCACACAAACGCGAACCAGTCGCCCCAGGCGCCATAGAGACTGGTGCGATCATCGAGCGACACGCGCGCCTGGCTGAAACCGACGATGCCCGGGCCATGCGCGCGGCCGTCCTTGGTTACCAGCCCGTAGACTTCGCCGTTGGGATTGATGAAACCGCTGATGCCGGTGTTAACGGAACGGGCGACACTCACTCGATTCTCCACCGCTCGAAAGACGCAAATCGCCAGATGCTGCGGCAGCTCCGCGCTGTGCAGAAACCAACCGTCATTACTGATGTTGACCAGAAAATCCACTCGCCGCCGCGATCCTTCCCAGACCTGCGCGCGACAAAGGTAGGGTATCACATCTTCATAGCAGATCGGCGTCGCAAACCGCGCTTTCCTGCCATCGTAGTCAATCGAGAACGACGACGGCGCGCTCCCCGCGTACAGCGAATACTCGTACTTGCCGCCATAACTGAACGGACTGAGATTATTCAGCCAACGATACAGCCAGTGCAAGTCAAAGCCCCACCACTTCGCCTGGCGAAACGGCACGACCTCGCCGAACGGGACCAGGTGCATCTTGTCATATCGCTCGCGCCGCTGTGTGCCGTCGGCGTTGTAGACCAAGGCCGAATTGAACCGCTTGTGCGGCGGATACGTCGCGTGCTCCGGCGCTTCAAACGCCATCGCCCCAACCAGCAGCGTGACGGCCGGCGCGTCATCCACGCCCGGCAGACGTGGCAGCTTGCCTTCCGGCAACTGGCGCCGCTCCTCGTCGCGCATCGAGCGCTCCAACGCCGCGAGTTGCGCGTTGACCGTCTTGTAGTCGCCGCGCGCGAACGCGCCCGTCGCCGTGTGATACAACCGCCCATAACGCCGCAGCAGATCGAGCAGCGGCTCCACGCGATGCGTACTCTCGATGAAATCGACGTTCTGCGCCATGCTCCACGGCGTTTCGGGCAACACCAGCAGGTCGGGCCGACCCTGGGCCGCTTCCGCAGCGACCTGCAGATAGCGCGCGAAGATCAACTCCTGCGGCTTGTTGTCCGACGGCACGCTGGAAAGCGGAAAGTCCTCCTGCACGACCGCGATCATCGGCCCCGGCTGCAGATTCGCGGCCCGCATCCGCTGCAGGCCGTACCACACGTTCGCGACCATCAGCGCGATCAGCAGCACCGCGCCGAACGTGATCTGCCGCCGCGCAGGCCGGGTCGTCGCCTGTCGCGAGCGCGTCAGCGGCCATGTCGCCAGCGCTCCATTGCACATCGCCAGCAGGAACGTCACGCCGTATGCGCCGGTGATATCGCTGATCTGAATAAACGCGAGCTGGCCGGCCAGCGCATGCGAGAGAAACAGCCACGGAAATCCGCTCATGACCGTGCCGCGCAGAAACTCCGTCGCCACCCAGACGAACGGCAGCGTCCACACGGGCGCGATGCGCAGCCGCCACGCCGTCCGCAGCGCCCAGCCCGCCAACGACCAGTACACGCCGAGATAGAAACACAACGCGACGTAGCCAAGCCCCGTCACCGGCTCGAGCCAGCGCAGATTGATCAGAAAGAACACGACACCCGCGACATAACTCGCCCAGTGCGCGATCCACGCGCGCTCGATGCGACACACCGCGAACGCCCACGGCGCCAGGCAGAAAAACGCCAGCGGCCACCACGTGATCGGCTGGAAAATCAGCGAAGTCAGCAGCACCGACAGCGCGCCGCCGCCAAACGCCCACGCCAGTTCGCGCCCGCGCGACCACAACGGCGGCCGCGCCACGCCGACATCTCCCTTGGCGCGAATCAAAGCGGCGCCCCTAGGATCATTGCCTCCGCCAACTCGCCCTCCCACACCGCCGGCGCGTGGGCGTCACGATACAGCAGCGCGTTGGCGGTCGACATGCCGAACGGATCACCCGAGCCACGCCAGTCGATCGGCGCGATCTGCGCCGCGCCGTGTTCACCGATCGACCAGCGCGCCGGTTGGAACATCGGCCGCGCGCCATTCGCGTCAAGCGCGCGCTGCGATGCGCACTTCAACCAGCGCGGCGCGCGCGGGGCCAACCCGTGCAGCCCATCGAGTAAAAGTCGCGTAAACAACAGAAAACACACCGCGCAGCTCACGGGGTTCCCCGGCAAGCCAAACACCCAGCCGCCGCCCGGGCCGCGCCCGATCCGCGTCGGCTTGCCCGGCTTGAGATGCAGACTGCGGACCAGCCAGCGGACGCCGAGCGCCTCCAGGGCCCCTGGCACAAGATCATGTGATCCCTTTGACATCCCGCCGGCGACGATCACGACATCCGCCTTCATCGCCTGTGTCAGCGTCTCGCGCAGCGCCGTCTCCTGATCTCCGCAGCGACCGGTGGAAACGACATCCGCCCCCGCCGCGCGACAAAACTCCGCGAGCATCACGCCATTGCTGTCATAGATTTGACCGTGCGTCAGGGCCGCGCCCGGCGTCACGAGTTCATCGCCCGTCGTCAGCACACACACTCGCGCCCGACGGTAGATCGACACCTCCGCCTGGCCGGCCGCCGCGATGGTCGCCAATCCGCCGGCGGTGACGCGCTCGCCGCGCTCCAGCACGACATCGCCGGCCTTTCGCAGGGCGCCGCGGCGCTCGATGTGCTGGCCGGGCGCGGGATCATCCTTCAGATGCACGCCCGCCGCGGTCTCTTCGGCCCGTTCGACCATGACGACCGCGTCGGCGCCCTGCGGAATCGGGGCGCCGGTATTGATTCGAGCGCAGGTCGGCTCGCCAGGCCGCAGAACGATCTGCTCGCCGCCCGCCGCGTCGGCCCGGATTAGTCCGACATTGCGCAGCGTCGCGGCCCCGTTCTGAAACGTGTCGCGCCGAACCGCAAAGCCATCCATCACAGCCCGATCAAAGGGGGGAAAGTCGTGACCGGCGCAGACGGGCGCGGCGAGCACCGCGCCGAGCGCATCCGCCGCCGCAACCGCGACCGCCGGCAGCGGCGTGACCTGTTCCGCCAGCGCCGCCCACACCTGTTCCGCGCGGGCGCCGTCCAGCGGCTTGGATATGTGCGGCTCGCTCATTAGCGCCGATTGTCAAAGCGGCCCGCGCCAGCGTCAAGCAACGCCGGCGGCGGGCCGATTTCAGTTTCACGTCTCTTCGCGATCGATTACTGCGGTTCGACCAGCTTCTTGCCCTCGAGCAACTGCTTCAGCTCGGCGTCGAGCTGTGTGCCAAGGTCGGGCGAAAAACCGCGATGAATCGCCTGCACGACGCCGTCCTTGTCAATCACGACGCTCAGCGGGATGCGATTCGCGCCGTAGGCCTGACCGACTTCGCCTTTGTCCATCGCGACTTTCATCTGCAGACCCTGCGCCTCCATGAACCGCCCGATCTTCTCGGCGTCTTCGCGCAGGTTCACTGTGTACAACACCACGTTCGGATACTTGTCGCAGGCCTCGGACACCAGCGGCAACGCCCGCCGACACGGCCCGCACCACGTCGCCCAGAAATCGAGCACAACCACATCTTTGCCCCTGTGCGCCGCCAGGTCGGCTTTTCCACCGCCGAGCAGATCGAGCGAGAAACCCGGGGCGGGCTTGCCCACCAGTTCTTCAGCGGAGCCGCTGGGGCCCGGCTTCTTGGCGGCGCCCTTGGCGTTCGGGTTGAACGAATCGACCTTTTCCGACCCCGCCGGCGGCTGGAACTCAAACGCCGACAACGCCAGACCCTCGTCGACCTTCCAGTCCACCAGGTCGAGACGCACGTCGTAATTCACACCCGACAGGCCCTGCGCCTTCAACTCCTTGGTCGCGTCGGGCACAACGCGGATCGGCAGCGCGCCGTCGGCCGAGTCGAACCACACCGTCCAGTCCACCTCGTCACTGATGAACAGCAGGCGGTGCGTGGTCTTGCCCTCGATCTCATCCTTGCCGACATATTCGATCTTCGTCGCCGTCCAGCGGGCGGCCTGCATCGGGTCATCCGCCAGCAAGGCCGTCATGAACTTGTCGGCCTTGAGATTGCCGAACACCTGGCTGAGCGCCTTCGGCAACTCGTCCTTGGCGCCGCTGACCTTATCCACCTTGTATTTCTTGATCGCGCCGCGGTAGTTCAGCAATTGCTGATCGCGCAGGATCCAGTCGTTCGCGAAGTCCTGCTCCACCCACTGAATCCGCATGTGCGCCGGACGCAAGACGCTGATGTCGAACGTGCGCGGCTGCTTGCGCTGAATGCCACCGATCGACATATTGAATTCGCTGTTCACGCGGACCTGAAAGTCCTTGCGGGCCGCGAGCTTTTCCGACCACTCGCGCAGCACCGCTTCGGCCTTCTCGTCAACCTCGGCCGGCTCAGTCTGCTTCGCCTTGGCGGCCTTCTTGCCGCCCTTCTGCTTGATCGGAATCGGCTTGGCCCCGCCCGCACTCTTGCGGACCTTGCCCTGCTTGCCGCCCGCCGGCGCGGCCGGCTTCACCTGGGCCGCGGCCGCCGAGAACGTCAGCGCAGCGGCGACCATCGCGAGATGGCGAATCGAAAACAGCTTCATGCGAAAAGTCCCCTGATTACTAAAAAAAGGCCGCGTTCGCCGAGACGTCGACCGTGCGTTGGACACGACCGGCGCATATCAGTTGGTCATCGGCCCGCGACGCCCAACCCGCCAGTCTATCGAACCGAGCCCCCCGACCCAAACATGGCGACCGTCTTTATAGGCCCACGCCCGATCGGATCGCCGCCGTTTGCCGCCTTTCCACAGCCCTTTTATACTCGCGCGGCTGTTCCCGGTTCCCGGCCACAGGAGATGAACCGACCGTGCCGATCTACGAATATCGCTGCGCCGCCTGCCAACGGACGTTTGACGCCCTGATCCGCAATGCGCGGGACGAGCGCGAAACGCGCTGCCCCGAGTGCGACGGCGCCAAGGTGGAGCGCGTACTCAGCGTCTTCGCCGCCCGCGCCGCGGCGCCCCAACCCGCCCGTGGTCCCGGCTGCGCCTGCGGCGATCCCACCGGCCCGTGTAATCGCCCCGGCTAGATGCGATCCAACCCCGAAAACGTCGCCAAAACCGCCATCGCCGGCCTGCTGGCGTGGATCATTCCCGGCGCCGGGCACTTCTGGCTCGGCAAGCGCGGCTTCGCGGCGGTGTTCTTCGTCGCCATCACCTTCCCGTACTTCACCGGCCTGGCGCTGGGCGGCATCAAGCTCAGTGTCAATCCGTACTACAACGGCTGGCTGTTCCTGGCGGAGATGGGCGTCGGCGGCTACACGCTCCCGGCGTTTCTCCTGAACGAACGAGGCCCGATGCCGGCGCGCGAAGCGGCCGAGCTGGTCACCTCGCCGACCATCCCCGCGACCGATCCGCGCCGCGAGCAGCTTCACCAGCTTTCAAGCTATTACCCCGGCTCGGATGTGGCGCAGATTTACCTGGCCGTTGCGGGATTGCTGAATCTGCTGGCGATCTTTGACGCCATGATGCGCGTGCAGGCGAACGGCCTGCCGGTGTTTTACCACGAGGCGGGCATGCGTCGCGAAGACGCCGACGTCGAGCCGAAGCGAGGTTCGGCATGAACGCGGCGCTGGGCATGCTGGCGGCGCTGTTCTGGCATCCGATTGAGTTGCCGCTGCGCATGCGGTTGCTGATGTTCATTCCGCTGGCGGTGTGCATCGCCGCTGTCTATCGCGCGACGCGCTCAAAGCGTGTGGAAGACCTGCCGAAGACGACGCTGCTGGCGTTCCTGAACATCACGCTCGGCATGGGGCTGCTGGCGGTCGGGGCGTACTACCTGTACGAGTTTGTGCTCTGGATGTCGTAGCTTCGGCGGGACTCGGATCATTCATCTTGTTTCCGCCGCAGCACCGTCACATCATCCGCCGGCGACAGCACTTCCAAGACCTCGTAGTGCTCAACCGCCCAAGCGCCCAGCCACTTCTCAATCTCGATCAATGGCCGCTCAGGGTCCGGCGGGCGGGTAAACCACTCGTAGTCGCTCGTTCGGATGCACAGGATCCGCGGTGGATTGGCCAGCAGCGCGTCGCGGATCTGATCGGAAATGAGGCGCTCCATCTCGGTGCCCTGCAAATGCCGGACCTTCTCCACCGTCGCGTAGCGCGACGTGTTCGGCCGCTTCGCCCGCAGGTAGGCGCCCGGCAGATAGTCCCAGCATTGCACCGCTTCACCCGGCTCGGTGTGCGCGGCGATGATGTCGCCGGTCTTCTCCCAATCGGTCAGCTTGTAGACCCACTCGCCGTCGGGGCCGCGCCGCGGGTCGCGATCCAGCCATACCTTCGACACTTCTTCCCACTGCCGCGTGCCCGCGTCCCAGGCGAAATAGCCGATCGCCACGAACGCCGCCGCCACCCACGCCCGCTGTTGCAGACGGTCGATCAGGCGCATCTCCCCTTTGATGACATTGATCAGATAGGTCGCCGCCAGCAGCAGCGGCGGAAGCGTCGGCAGCAGGTAGTGCCTGAAGTAATGTGGACTGAGCACGGCGCCGTAGAACGCCGCACCGAACCAGATCAGGAAAAGCGGCATGGCGCGCGGACATCGCTCCGCGCGCTGCGTAATCGCGTCGGCGATCTGCCGCGGGCGAAACGCCGGTCGCATCCGCCACAGCGCCGCGTGAATCAGCGCCGCGATCGCCATCAGGAACGGGAGCTTCATCACGAGCAGATAGTGCTCGCGCAGCATGAACAGATTCAGATAACTGCCCGTCGGGTTGGAGCGGCCAACCTCCATATACGCGCGGTTCACGTCAAACATCGCGAACCATGCGGCGGCGAGCGCCCCCTGCGTCCACAGCGCGCCGCACACCGCCGCGATCATCATCAGCAGGCCCGCCAACAGCAGCAGGCAGCGACGCAGACCGCAATGCCAGTTCAGATCGCGCATCACGACCAGCAGGATCGTGTGCAAACCCATCGCGCCCCACGCCGCCAGGCCGACCTGTTTGCAGAAAAACGCCGCGCCGCACAGTCCGCCGACCAGCAGCCAGCGCCAGGATCGATCGCGAGTATGGCTGCGCATGTACAGCGCCACCGCGGACATTTCGAACAACATCAGAAACGTCTCAGTGCGATTGGCGCCGCCCTGGTAATAGCCGTGCGTAAAGAAAAAACTGGCGAGAATCGTCCCGATCGCGGCTGCGCCGGGGAAGTAAATCGTGCTCGCCGCGCAGTAAAATGCCGCCAGCGTGCCGACCAGCGCGACCACACACAACGCGATCGCGCCGGCATAGTCATCGCCGCCGCTCAGCAGGAAACCGAGCGCGTTGATCCAGTAAATGCCGGGCGGCTTGTTATCCCAGACATCGAGATACACCGTCGCGCCATGCGCGATGCGCCAGCCGAAGAACCCGAAAAGCTGGTCGTCCACGACATCCAGTCGCCAATGCGCAAGCATCTGCGACAGAATGATGATCGGCGTGACGGCCAGAATGACCACCACGACGCGCAGCGCCGCCGGCGTGCGCGGCGCCAGCAGATCAGATTGAGCGGGCTCAGTCGTCACGCGGTCGCGAAATCAGCCGTCACGCCTGACCCGCGGCGCCGGCGGCCAACTCCAGCCGCTCGTTCACGTCCGGCCAGTTCACGACATTCCAGAAGGCCGTGATGTAATCCGAGCGCTTGTTCTGATACTTCAGGTAGTACGCGTGCTCCCACACGTCGATGACCAGCAGCGGCGCCACGCCCCACACGCCGAAGTTCTGATGCTTTTCGGCCTGCAACACGAGCAGGCGCTGTGAATTCGGCTCATACGCCAGAATGCCCCAGCCACTGCCCTGCACCTGGCCGGCCGCCGCGCTGAAATGTCCCTTGAGCGCCGCCAGCGAGCCAAAGTCGCGTTTGATCATCGAGGCGAGGCGGCCGTCCGGATCGGGCGCGCCGCCGCCGTTCTTCGCCATGTTGTTCCAGAACACGTTATGCAGCAGGTGCCCGGAGAGATTGAACGCCAGCGCATCGGTCAGCGTCCGGACCCGCGCGATCGCGTCGCCGCCGGCCGCGCGGACTTGGGCGAGTTCCGCCAAAGCGTCATTCGCCTTACGCACATACCCCGCGTGGTGGATATCGTGATGCAGCTTCATCGTCTGCGCGTCGATGTGCGGCTCAAGGTCGGCATAGTCATATGGCAACGGCGGCAGGCTGTAGGGATCGCCGCCGCTCGACGGCTGCGTGATGGCGCCCAGCGCCTGATCCGCCCCCAGCGCCATCCAACCCCCGACAATCGCCGCCGACCCGAGCATTTCGCGTCTGGTGAGTTCCATGGTTTCGCTCCTTCTGATTCGACTTGCCGCGACGATCGCGCCGCTTCACGGTCTGTAGGACCCTATTGCGAAACGGGCCCGCAGACTAACCACGCCCGCGCGGCGTCGCAACGCGGAGGGGGCGCATGAGTTGCCAGCCGCCGCCGTTTCTGCCACAATCCCGAGCCCGGCGGATACCACACTTTGGGCGGAGTTAACAGGGCGGAGGACGATATGGAAACCGTTGCGCACCAACTGGCGCGACACGCGCAGGCGGTCACGTTTGACAAACTCGGCCAGGCGGCCACGCACGAGGCCAAGCGGCGCGTGCTCGACTCGATCGGAACCGCTCTCGGGGCTTGGAAAAGCCGCCCCGCGCGCGTCACCCGCGCGATCGCCGAACGCGTCCCGCTGGCCGGCGGCGCGACGATCCTCGGCAGCAAGAAACGCACCACGCCGGACTTGGCGACATTCACCAATGGCGCCCTCGTCCGCTATCTGGACTTCAACGACACCTACCTCAGCCTTGAGCCCGCGCACCCCAGCGACAACATCCCGGCGTGCTGGGCCGTCGGCCAGATGACCGGCGCCGGCGGAAAAGACATTCTCGCCGCGATCGTGCTGGCGTATGAGGTGCAATGCCGCCTCTGCGACGCCGCTTCGCTGCGGGCCCACGGATGGGATCACGTCTACTACGGCGCGCTGTCCAGTTCCTTGGCGGCGGCGAAGCTGCAGAAACAAACCGAAGCGCAAATGGTTCATACACTTGGACTTGCGGGCGTTTGCAACTTCGCCACCCGCCAGACCCGCACCGGCCAGATTTCCGACTGGAAAGCCTGCGCGTTCTCCAACGCGGCCCGCAACGGCGTCTTCGCGGCCAGCCTGGCGAAGGAAGGCATGGCTGGCCCCAACGAAATCTTCGAGGGGCCGAAGGGCCTGTTCAAGATGGTCACCGGGCCGTTTCACCTCAACTGGTCGACCGCTACGGACGATTGGATGATCAATCGCACCTATATCAAGTATTGGCCGGCCGAATATCACTCGCAGTCGGCGATCGACGCGGCCCTGCAGCTTCGGGAGCAGATTTCGGGCGGGGTGGACATGATCGACAAGATTCTGATCGAGAGCTTCGAGGCCGCGGTCAGCATCATCGGCAGCGAGCCCGAAAAGTGGCGTCCGACCAGCCGCGAGACCGCCGACCACAGCATGGGCTTCTGCGTGGCGTGCGCCCTGATTGACGGCGACGTGACCCGGGCCTCTTTTACCGATGAGAAGATCAAGGACGCGAAGGTGCTGGGCCTGCTCGACAAGACCCGGATTGTCGAGACCGATGTCTGCAACGCGGGCTACCCCGAGGGCATCCCGAACAAGCTGATCATCGAACTGAAGGGCGGTAAGGTCGTCGAGAAAATGGTGACCTACCCACGTGGCCACGCCGGCAACCCGATGACCGATGACGAAGTGGTGACCAAGTTCAACAAGCTGGCGGACGGCGTCGTTAGCGCGACCACTGCGGGGCGGATTGTCGAACAGTGCATGACGCTCGAGAAAATGGACGACATTACGCCGCTGCTTGAGTTTGAAACCAACATTTAGGCCACCTGACTTCGCCGGGGCGGCGAATCGGGCGGCAGGGCGGGAGCGCGCGGCGCAATTGTCGCGCTCCAAAGGCGGAACTGACTCATGACGGACACGGCATCACTCTCGTACAAGGGCAAGTCGATCGATCTGCCCGTTGTCGTCGGGACCGAGAACGAAATCGGCATCGACATTCAGAGGCTGCGCGCCCAGACCGGCTGGATCACGCTGGACGACAGCTACGGCAATACCGGCGCTTGCGAAAGCGCGATCACATTCATTGACGGCGAAAAGGGCATCCTGCGTTATCGCGGATACCCGATCGAGGATCTCGCGAACAACTCGACCTTCATCGAGACGGCCTATCTGCTGATCTTCGGCGAGCTGCCGACCAAGCCGGAACTCACGCGTTTCAGCGGGTTGCTCACCGAACACGAGGCGATCCACGAAGGCCTGCGCAATCACTTCGAAGGCTTCCCGTCCACGGCGCATCCGATGGCGATCCTGTCGGCGATGATCAACGCCGCCAGTTGCTATCAGCCGGTGCTGATGAACCCGGACCAGTTCGAGCACTTCGAAGAGTCCGCGGCGCGCATCATGAGCAAAGTCCGCACGATCGCGGCGGCGGCCTACAAGCAGTCCATCGGCCAGCCGATCATGTACCCGCGGCCGGAACTGAGCTATACCGCCAATTTTCTGCACATGATGTTCAGTCGGCCCAACCGGCCCTACGCGCCGGACCCGGACATTGTGCGCGCCCTCGACATGATCCTGCTGCTGCACGGCGATCACGAGCAGAACTGCTCGACCTCCACCGTCCGCATGGTCGGCTCGAGCCAGGCGAATCTCTACGCCGCGCTCGCCGCCGGCGTGTGCGCCCTGTGGGGCCCGCTGCACGGCGGGGCCAATCAGGCGGTGCTGAAGATGCTGCAGGAAATTCACGACGGTGGCGGCAAGCCGGCGGACTTCATCGCGAAGGCGAAGGACAAGGATTCCGGCGTGCGCCTGATGGGCTTCGGCCACCGCGTGTACAAGAACTTTGACCCGCGGGCCAAGCTGATCAAGGAAGCCTGCGACAAGGTCCTCAGCAAACTCGGCGTCAACGACGCGCTGCTGGATATCGCCCGCGAGCTCGAGGCCGCCGCGCTCAATGACGAGTACTTTGTCGAGCGCAAGCTGTATCCGAATGTCGACTTCTACAGCGGCATCATCATGCGGGCGATCGGCATTCCGACCAACATGTTCACGGTGATGTTCGCCATCGGCCGCATTCCGGGTTGGATCTCGCACTGGCGCGAGGTGCACATGGCCGACAGCCCGCGCATCCATCGCCCGCGCCAGATCTACACCGGGCCGACGCGGCGCGCGTACAAGCCGATTGATCAGCGCGGGTAGGCTGACCTTGAAGAGCGGCCCAACGATGTCACGGAACGCCAGGCTGCGGGCGCTGATCGCCGATCACACCGTCGCGATGCCGGGGGCGATCAACGCGCTCTCGGCCCGCGCCATCGAACGGGCCGGCTTCGAGGCGATGTACCTCTCCGGCGCCGTCATGGCCAACAGCGTCATCGGCCTGCCGGATACCGGCGTCACCACGCTCAGCGAGGCCGCCGCCCACGCCGCCCGCTGCGCCGCGGTGACGACCATTCCGATCATCGCCGACGCGGACACCGGCTACGGCTCGGGCCCCGGCAACGCCGCGCGGGTCATCCAGGAGTACGAACGCGCCGGTCTGAGCGGACTGCACTTGGAGGATCAGGAATTCCCCAAGCGCTGCGGTCATCTGGACGGAAAGCGGCTGGTCGCACAGGGCGAGTTCTGCGAGTACCTCGCACACGCGGCGGCCGCCCGGCGCGATCCGGATTTCCTGATCATCGCCCGCACGGACGCCCGCGGCGTAACCGGCTATGACGACGCCGTCGCGCGGGCGCACGCCTACCTGAAGGCGGGCGCGGACGCGATTTTTCCCGAGGCCCTGGCCAATCAGCAAGAGTTCGCCCGGTTCGCGAAAGACGTGCCGGCCCCGCTGCTGGCGAACATGACCGAGTTCGGGAAAACGCCCTATCTGTCGGTCGAGGAATTCGCCGGGCTGGGCTACAAGATGGTCATATTCCCGGTTACACTCCAACGCGTCGCGATGAAGGCGATCGAGGCGGCGCTGGCGGAACTGCGCGATCACGGCACGCAACAGGGCCTGCTGGACCGCATGCAGACGCGCCAGGAACTGTACGACCTGCTGGACTACGACGCGCGCTAGCCACACCTTGCCGCGTCCGCCGGCGAAGGAATCTCCCGCATGAGCGAAGAGCTATATCGTCCCGGGCTGGAAGGCATCATCGCCGGCGAAACCGAGGTTTCGACGGTGGAGCAGGACAGCCTGGCCTATCGCGGCTATCGCATTGAGGGCCTCGCCGAGCACGCGTCATTTGAAGAAGTGGCCTACCTGCTGCTCGAAGGGGAGCTGCCCAAAGCGCCCGAACTCACCCAGTTCCGCAAGCAGCTCGACCAGTACCGCAATCTGCAGCCGGAGATCATCGAAACCATCCGCATGATTCCGAAATCGGTCGGCGGCATGGACGTGTTGCGGACCGCGGTTTCGATGGCCGGGCACTTCGACGCCGCGACCGGCGATGAGCGCCCGGCGCTCGTGACCCGCGCGATCCACTCGCTCGCGGTCGTCCCCAGCATCATCGCCGCCCGCATGCGGCTGTTGGATGGCAAAGAGCCCATCGATCCCAAGCCCGGCATGTCGCACGCCGGACAATTCCTCTACATGGCGTTCGGCAAGGCGCCATCGGAGTTGGAGGAAAAGCTGCTGAACCTCACGCTGGTGCTGTATGCCGAACATGAGTTCAACGCCTCGGCGTTCGCCGCCCGCGTCTGCGCCAGCACGCTGAGCGATCTCTACTCCGCCATGGTGACCGGTATCTGCACGCTGAAGGGCCCGCTGCACGGCGGCGCCAACGAAGAGTCGATGAAGCTGATCAACCGCTTCAAGTCGGGCGAAGAGGCCAAGGCCTGGACCGAGGAAGGCATCAAGAACAAAGCCAAGATCATGGGCTTTGGTCACCGCGTGTATAAGAATGGCGACCACCGCGCCCGCATCCTTGAGCCGCTGATGGCCGACCTGGCCCGCGAGCGCAACGAGCAGACCAAGCTCGACATCTATTTCGCGATCAAGAACACGGTTTTTGAGCGCAAGCAGATTCACATGAATGTCGATTACCCGTGCGGCCTGACGTATCACCTGATGGGACTGCCGATCGACATCTACACGCCGTTGTTCGTCGCTTCGCGGGTCAGCGGCTGGGCGGCGCATTACATCGAGCAATACACCAACAACCGCATCATCCGCCCGCGCAGTCGCTATGTCGGACCGCCGTTGCGTGATTACATCAGCGTTGATCAGCGCGGTTAGCGCCGCGCCCCGTTCGGCGCCGCCGCAAACCATCGCCCGGGCGCTGCGCTCATGTTGACCTATGCGCTGGCCGCGAATTACCTGATCGTCTTCGTCCTGATCTTCACGATCCTGCGCCGGCGTGATGAGCCTTCCGCCATGCTGGGCTGGCTGCTGTTTGTGACCAGCGCACCGTTCATCGGCTGGATCATGTACATGATTTTCGGCTCGCGCCGCATCCGCTATCGCGCCCGCAAGCGCCGCTGGCGCAGCGCCGGCGCCCTCGCGCGCTACGAACGCCGCGCCGCGCAGGCGACCGGAGCCGGCGCGCAACCCGACCTGCCCGACGACCTGAAACGCGTCGCCCTGATCGCCCGCAACGTCGCCACCGCGACGGCCACCGGCGGCAACAAGGTCGACGTTTTCGTGGAGGCCGAGGCCACATTCGCCGCGCTCGAAGCGTCGATGCGCTCCGCGCGCCACCACATCCATGCTCAGTATTACATTTGGAATGACGACGACACCGGCCGCGCTTTCCGCGACCTGCTTGTCGAAAAGGCGCGCGAAAAAGTCGAAGTGCGCGTGCTGCTCGATTCCGTCGGCTGCATCGCGCTGCCACGCGACTTCTGGCGGCCGCTGCTCGCCGTCGGCGGTGAAGTCGGGTGGTTCCTGCCGCTGCTGACCTGGCCGATGCGCTGGAACCTGCACCTGCGCAACCACCGCAAACTGGTCGTGATTGACGGGCGCGAGGCGTACCTCGGCAGCCAGAACATCGGCGACGAGTATCGCGGGCGGAAAAAGAAGCTCAGCCCGTGGTACGACACGCATATGCGGATGGTCGGCCCCGCCGCCGGCCGCGTGCAGCAGGTCTTCGCCGAAGACTGGCTGTTCACCACCGGCCGCGGACTGGCGCGCGATCACTACTTTCCAACCCCGGAAGTCGCCGGCGATTCGGTCGTGCAGGTGATGGCGACCGGACCGGACGAGGCGCCCGAAGCGCTGTCGCAGATCTCGTTCGCCGCGCTGAACAACGCCCGCGAATCCGTCAGACTGGCGACGCCCTACTTCGTTCCGCCGCCGGCGGTGCGGGCCGCCATGACGCTGGCGGCGTATCGCGGCGTGAGCGTGCAGTTGGTGCTGCCGACGCGCAGCGACGCGCCGGTCGTGCTGTGGGCGGGGCGCAGCTTCTATGCGGAGCTCGTTAGCGCCGGCGTGGACATCCATGAGTTCGGCGAAGGCATGCTGCACTCCAAGCTCGTCACCGTGGATGACCGCTGGTTCCTGCTCGGCTCGGCGAATATGGACGTGCGCAGCTTCAAGCTGAACTATGAATTGACGGCGGTCGTGTACGACGCGGAGGTCACGCGCTCGCTGGCGCAGACGATTGACGGCTACATCGCGCGCTCAGAACGCGTGACGCTGGAAACCGCCACAAGCCGGGGGCCGATTCTGGAGTTGCTGGAAGGGGCGGCGCGGCTGCTCTCGCCCGTGCTCTGACCCGCGGACTGGACCGCCTACCGACGCCGACGGGCCAGCGCGAATCCGCCGATCGCCATCAGCATCCACGACGCCGGCTCCGGCGCGGCGACGATCCCGTCATTACCGCCGTTCTCGATCACCCCGCCGCGCGCTTCCGCGGCGGCGATGTCGGCCGCGATTTCGCCGGCCACCACGCCCGCCACCGCTTCTTCCGCGACGCGGGCGAACGCGCTGTTGAATTCATCCGCGATCTGGTCGATCGGCGACTTCGGGAAGATGCCCTCGATCTCGGTCGTGTCCACGCCGAAGCTGGCCAGCAGACCGACCACCGCGTCGAAGAAAACGTTGCCCTTCACCGTGATCGGGCCGATGTCGAAATCCGTATCGACTCCCTCAAGCGGCTCCCCGTCGTCGATGATCAGCCCTTCGAGATCGAGCCGCGAGTTCTGATTGCTGACGTCAATGCTCACTTCGTAGAAACCAAACTGGTTGATTTCGGTGCGGGACGACGCGTTCAGCAGGCCGTTCAGCGAAAAATCCTGGCCGCCGGTCGTGCCGCGGAAATCAAACTGCATCTGGTTGATGGAAGAGGTCAGCGTGCCGATCAGAAAGCCGCGATTCGTATAGCCCGCGGTCGCGTTGATTCCGCCGTTGAGCTGCAATTCGAGCGCGCCGAGATCGAACACTTCCGGCCGACCCGAGGCGTCGGGGCCAAAGCTGCGATCAAACTCCAGGTCGTATCCCCGACCCAACTCCTGCGGCACGACCCGCACGCGGCCGATCCGCGCGCCATTCTGCCGAAAACCGGTCGCGCTGCTGAAGACCGGCGAACCCGTCGGCGTCGACAGAATATCCAGTCCGCGGAAAATGTCCTGATAAAGGCCGGCGCCGGCCGGCGCGGCAATCAGAGCGAGTGTCAGATAAGCGAGCTTGCGCATCGCGTCGGCTCCTCTTGGCCATCTTTGGCTGCTCACCGCGCGAGGCGGGAAAGCCACTGAGGTATCAGGGGGGCGACCCCGCTACCCATCATAGCCGCCCAGCGGCCCGGCTTCACCTGTTTCATCGGCACTCTTGTGCCGGGCGTATCGCAAGGCCGCGCCCGCGCTTCCGCCCGCGGTTATCGGCCAGCCCCGATGGTGCGGACCGAAACCGATTCCACCCGGCCGGAACCCAGCCGAAACGTGCCGATGACGCGCGTGCCGTCGCCCAGATCGCACACCATCTGATTCTTCGACCGCCCACCCCCGAGCGACCACGTGGCGGCGAATTTGTCCATGTATCCCAGGCCGTCCGCCAGCAGCGTCCCGGGCAGCCAATCCTTGGCGTGCGCCTTCAACGTGCCGGCCTTGGCCTCCGCCAGAAACGCTTCGAAGGTCGTGAAATGCTGACGCTGCGCGAATGCCCGCGCGTAATACCCCGTCAGAATTTCGCACGCCGCCTCGGCGTAGACATCCGCGCTGGCCTGCGAGTCCTGGGCGCTCCAGTATTCGCGCCATTTGCGCTCAAACGCCTGCGTGTCTGCGCCAAAATTGCGCTTCCAGGCGGACTGCCAGTCCTGCCCTTTGCTCACGGCCCGCAGAAACGCCTCGAACGCCTTCTGATACTTGCCATTGTCGGCGTGCGCCAGGAAGTGCACCATCGACCACGCCTGGTCATAATTCACGATCGAAAGCTGCTCATTCCAGCGGTGATGCGGCATGCGCATCATGTCGCTGACCGAAACCACGTTGCCGTTCGCGATCCACGCCCGCAGGCGCGCGAGGCGCTCCGGCGGAATCACCCCGGTCACATAGCGGTCCCCGGTGAACAGCGCTTCGCCAAAGTACTCCGCCAAGCCTTCGTTGACCCAGACCGGAATCTGCCCGCCGATTACGCGGTCGACAAACTGGTGAAAGCCCTCATGCTGGATCGTGTGCCAGGTCGCGTCCGTGATTTCGCGGCCCGCGATCGCCATCAGCGCCTGGCCGTTGTACATCCCCGCGCTGCCGGGCATGCCGCCCATCTTGTAGTAGTCGCGCTCGTGGCGAAACAGGTAGAACGGCATCCTGCGGTTGATGGCGCCGCTGAAGCCGCGGGTGCGTTTGTAGTAGGTCTCGGCCATGGCCGTGATGCGCGCATCCGCGTCCTTCAGCGCGTCGCCCTCAAGATCGGTGTAGATCTCGTAGTACTTGGATTCGTGCTTCTGCATCGGCGTCTGAGCGCCGGCCGGCGCGACGATGATTATCGCCACGATCGCCGCGACGAGATTGAAGTATCCAACCGCGTTGCCGCCGCCGCGTTCTTGAATCCGTCGCATCCGCGTCTCCATCCGGGTTACTCGTCCGAGGCCGGGGTTCCATCCGCGTTTCAGTCCGGGTCACGCCGAAAACAGCGCCGTCATTCCCGCGCAGGCGGGAATCCACGCAGTGCAAACGCGTCAAGTCCTCACGCCATTAGTCGTCGTGGACCCCCGCCTGCGCGGGGGTGACGATTTAAGAAATGGCGTCACCTCCATCATTCCCGCGCAGCGCACTCCATTTCGTCATTCCCGCGCAGGCGGGAATCCACCACCCATTTCGTCATTCCCGCGCAGGCGGGAATCCACGCAGTGACAAGGTGTCCAAACACCTCGCCCGCCCCGCCCGCAGGCGCGGCCCCCAATTCCGCGTCCCACCCAATTATGTCATTTTTTCCTGGCACTGGCACTGCAATTTGCCGCAACCGGGGCAGCCTTCGGTGAATTTTCGCAGCGCGTCCTGCAAATCCACGCCCTCAACATTCGCGAGCGTCACCAGCCACGCCAGCACGTCCGCGAATTCCTCGACCTTGTTTTCGTGGTCATTATTGGCGATTGCGCTGGCGAGTTCGCCGACTTCCTCGATGAACCAGAGGTACGTCTTGGCCGCGCCGCGGGCGCGATCCTTGTCGGAGTACATGCGGTCGATTAATTGCTGGAATTCGCGAATGGTCATCTTCAGCCTCGAGGGTTATTCCGACACCATCGTATTTTACGCGTCAGGAGGTGTGTGACCGAATGGATCGATGGATCGGGCGTTGTTTCGCAGCTCAGCGTTTGCGCTCGCCGGGCTTCGCCGATGGAATCGAGTCTCGATTCTCCTCCCACCACGATTGCGCTGTGGCTGCATCGACAAAAAACACGCCCGACAGCCGCGAGAACGCGGCGAGCGCCACGCGCCGCATGTCATTGTCGTCGCTCGCAAGAAGAGGCGCAACCGTGTGAAGATCCCAGATATCGCCAAACCACCCCAGCAGATAAATCCCCATCGGATAACTTCCAATGGCGTCCATGTCCTCTCTGAAGCGCGTGGGGTGGTCCCGCGCTTGTCGAATCCACCCGAAGCCAGGGCGCTCGGTGGTGGGCTCCCACATGCTTGCAGCCTTGAACTTGTGGGCCTTCGCCATGTGCATCTTCGCGGCGATATCCAACGGGGTCGCGCAACCAACGACGAGGGATAGGGAACAAGCCAATGTGAATAAGCGAACCATGGCGAGGCTCCACAT
This sequence comes from uncultured Planctomycetales bacterium, assembly GCA_964528455.1. Taxonomy (GTDB): domain Bacteria; phylum Planctomycetota; class Phycisphaerae; order UBA1845; family Fen-1342; genus DSPM01. The sequence goes on from CAZGTH010000001.1 coordinate 182,588, forward strand.
GGATGAGGACGATCATCGGTGGGCGGCCGCGATCGCCGAGATTCAGCCCAAGGCAGCCAGCGCGTCCTCGACCGTCTCGTGCACCGGGATCAGCGCGTCGACGCGCGTGAGCTGCAACAGCCGCAGAATGTCACCCTGCTTGGTCACCAGGCGCACTTCGCCGTCGTGTTCGCGCGCCTGCCGATGCGCCGCCAGCATCGCGGACAATCCCGACGAGTTGATGAAATTCAGTGCGGCGAAATCCAGCACGACATTGGGCATTTCGGCGTTGATCAGCGTCGGCAGGTAGTCCTGAAACTCGTCGGCGTGCTCCCATTGAATGGAGCCGGTCACCGAGACGATGTGGGTCTTCCCATCAGCGCGCGTGGAGACGGCGTAGTTGGTAGCGCCTAGCGATTCTCGCGAAGCATCCATACGCAGTTTCCTGTTTTCGAGTATTCCACCCGCGTCATATACGCCCGGATCAGCATCAGGCCGCGTCCGCAGGGGCGCTCCAGATTCTCATCCAGCGTCGGATCGGGCACACAATCCGGGGCAAAGCCGGGCCCCTCATCCGCGATCATGATCAGCGCCCGCTCGGCGTCAATCGCGTAGCCGACCGTGATGTGCTTGCTCGCGTCGCCGCGGTTGCCGTGCTTGACGGCGTTGGTCAGCGCCTCTTCCAGCGCCAGCTTTACGCCGAAAATCGCTTCGTCGCTGTAGCCATGCCGGCGCAGCTCCGCCAGGATTTTCTCTTCCGGCTCTTTCGCGGCGCGCAGCGTATTCGCCACGACCATCCGCGTCAGGTCTTCATCAACATCAAACCCGGCTGGCGGTTGGTGGCGCACGCCGACGTCCGCGGAATCAGAAGGACGCGAGCGCATGGTCCGCGCTCTCATGAATGTCAAACACGCGATCCAGACGCGTAATCTTGAACACCTCGAAGATTTGCCGGTTGATGTCAGATAGCTTCAGCACGCCGTGCTTTTCCTTCACCTTCTTGTTCAGCGTGATCAGCATGCCCAAGGCCGCGGATGACAGGTGATCGACATTGCGGAAGTTGAGCAGCAGCTTGGCGCTGCCGGCCTCGACCAGATGGTCCAGCTCCTCGCCGATTTCCTGGATCGACAACTCTTCCAGTATTTTCCGATCCGCGAACTCGACAACGGCGATGTCGTCCTGCTCGCGAACTCGAAGGTGCGACGAAGGCCGCTCGCCCATCGATGACCCTTTCTTTCCAAAAACCGTCCGACCCGCCCCGGCCGGCGCCTGATAATCGCAACGCCGCATTCTCGCCCCATGCCGCGCAGAGTGTCAAGAACGCCGCCGGGCGCCATTTCGAGCATTTTGACACCGCGCGCTACTCGCGCAAAACGCGCCGCGCCGCGGACGCCCCTCGTCACTTCGTTCTTTTCGGCGAATCCGATGAGCGCGTTTCTTCCCGCCCGGAGATTTTAGGGACCGAAGGCGACCGGGGACCGAATCTCGTGGTGAGGACTTTGTGCCCGGCCACGATACCCGGCCCCCCGTCGGGTTGGCCAATCCGCCCACTGCCTTAGAACAGGGCGGTGGGGTTCGTCTTCGACTGAATGAAGTAACCGGGTCCACCCGGGCTACCGGCGCTGGCGGTGTTGGACGGCGCGTTGGTGATCTCACCCCCGTTGCCGCCGTCGCCCCCGCATGCCCCGCCGCCACCGCCACCCGTTCGCGGCGTAACCGTGATGACTCCCGCCGCGCCCCCGAGACCGCCTTGGACGGCGACGACGCCGGTCGCGGCGATTTCCGGGCTGATCAGATGCACAATTCCTCCTCCACCACCACCACCCGCGCCGCGATTGAACCCCGGACCTACGCCGGCGCCGCCCATCGCTGAGATCGTCCCGGTGTGCGTCACGCTGGTCGGACTCGCCAAAACAATGGCGCCGCCACCGCCACCGCCACCGCCGGAAAACGGAGGCGTCTGCCCGTCGGCCAGGATCATTCCGCTGTTCTCGACCCCTTCCAACGCGAGCACCAGTAGCCCACCGCCGCCGTCGCCACCAAAGTCAAGTTGCGCAGGTCCGCCGCCGCCACCGCCGGGCAGCGGATCAAACAGCACGCGCGCCTCCCCCAACGACAGCCCAAGGCCGCCACTTCCGCCGCTTCGGATGAAGGCGTTGTCCCCAAGCGTACCGGACGTCGCGGCGCGCCGGCTGACACCCGGATCCGCAGACGCCTCCGGCCCCGTCCCCGTGTTCCCACTCCCCACGCCGCCCGAACCGCCCCGACCCACGCGAATGACGCCTTCGTTGACGAGCTTGCCCGTACAGCGAATCACAGTCCCGCTGGGCACATCAAGCGTCACACCCGCCGCAATCGTCAGATCATGAAACTGAAAGTTGAGATCAGCGTTCAATTCGCCCAGCGCGGCGTTCGCGGTCACCTCGACATCACCCGCCGTGCCGTCGCCGTAGATGCGGAGTTGACCATCGGCGCCGTCAGCGCCGTCCATGCCGTTAGCGCCATCCGCCCCGGCCGGCCCCTGCGGACCCTCGGGCCCGATTGGACCCTGCTCGCCCGTCAAACCGCGCTCCCCGGCAAGACCCCGCGGTCCGCCCGGCCCCGGCGTCACTTGGCCCGCGTTGGGGTCGCCGTTCATGTCGGTCGGGGCCGGACATCCGCCGACCAGCCCCACGGCCATACCAAACAGGACCGCCGCACAGACTCGCCGCGCGAAAACACATGCACCCATGGAATGAATCCTCCCCGACGTCCGTCAGGATCAAGACAGGGTGGGACGGAGCGTTACGCGCGCCACGGCCCAAGCCCCCGGATAATCTCTACACCTCACTCCGCCCAGCCGGTTCCCTCAGAACAGTGGCGCCGGGTCGATCAGCGACTGGAATACGTACCCCGCCCCGCCCGTTTCACCGGCCGAGGCGGTGTTGAACGGCGCGTTGGTGATCGTGCCGCCGTCGCCGCCATCTCCGCCCGAGGCGCCGGCGCCGCCACCACCGATTCGCGTCGCCGCGGTGATGATCCCCGCCGCGCCACCCGCGCCGCCCGCCACGTTCACGACACCCGTGACTTCGAGGACTGGGCTGATCAGATGAACGATCCCGCCGCCGCCACCGCCACCCGCCGCCCAGATCGAGGCGAGCGGCCCGCCACCGGCGCCACCTGCCGCCGATATCAAGCCGGTATGCGAGATCTGGCCTGGACTGGCCAGAATGACCACGCCACCACCGCCACCACCCGAACCGCTGGATGTGGCGACCCCGCCATCGGCGAAAATGTTGCCCGCGTTGGTGACGCCTTCGAATGCCAGCACCGTGAGCGCGCCGCCACCGCTGGCGCCCGCGCCAGTGCTGCCGAGCGTGTGCGCGGCCCCGCCGCCGCCTTCCCGAGCGTGGAACAGGAATTGCGCCTCGTCGCGTGTCAATCCGACGCCGCCGGCGCCACCGACTCGAACGCCGCCGCTGCTTCCGCTTTCGCCAAGCCCCGGCCCGCGCTTGCTGATCCCCACGCCGGGCTCGACCAGTGAAGCCAAGCGGCCGAGGGAGCGATCAAAGCCACCGGGGGCGCCGTCCCCTACGCGAATCGTGCCTTCGTTCACAAACCGACCGGCGCATCGAATCACCGCGCCGCTGGGCACGCGCAACGTCGCGCCCGCGACGATCGTCAGGTTTTCAAAATAGAGATTCCCGTCGATCGCAAGATCGGTCAGCGCCATGTCCGCCGTCACTTCCACATCGCCGCGCGAACCGTCGCCATAGATGCGAAGTTGCCCGTCCGCGCCATCCGCGCCGTCGAGCCCCGCCGGCCCTTGCGGCCCGGTCGGCCCCGGCGGTCCCGTCTCTCCGGTCGGCCCGGCCGGACCTGGCTCGCCGTTCAGGCCATCGGCCCCGTCGGCGCCGGCCGGCCCCCGCGCGCCCGGCGCGCCGGGCGCCCCCTGGCCCGCTTCGTTCGGGTCCATCATTTCGCTCGGCGGACATCCGCCAACCAGCAGGACCGCGCTGAGCAGCAGCGCGACGCCCAGGACTGACCTGTGCGCAGACCGACCCCGCCGAACGGCCATACAGGCACGCATCGCACGACTCCTTTACGCGTCTCGCCCTCTAATCACCGCCGGAGGACGACCGGACGCTTTGATTCCATGAGCAGCAAGCGGGCACATCGCTGGGTCGCGACAAACGACGCCGCGATCCAAGCGACGGGCAGCGACGTGATTCACGCCGCGAGATGGGATTTCTGCCGACGGATGACCCCCGCCCGGCGATCGCAACGTCTGATTCGATTCACGCTAGCGATTCCCGCGTCGGGAAGCCATGCGATTCGCGCGCTCCAATACCGCCAAATCGAGATCGCGGACGCTTGTGCGCGGCGCCGCGCCGGCCGGAACCGCCGGACGCCCGAGAAAGTGTTACTCATTCAAATGGAGGCGGAGGCCGACGCGCCCGAGCGGGCGCGGAAGGTCCCCGAAGCGTAACCGCCTATTTTTCCTGGAGACCGAGCCCATGCCGACCAATCGCCGTCACACGGAGTTCTTCGGCCCCGACCTGGGGCGCGGGCCGTTCTCATCCAACAACGTCGCCGTCGCCTCGGTGCAGATCGCGACGGCGCTCGCGCAGCTGCATACGCCGCTGTCGCGTGACACCGGGGAGATTCTCGATCATGCGGCGTTCATTCGCGCCCTGGCGGACACGCTGTTTCCCGATCAGGCGTCGACGATTCGCTTCGTCGTCAGCGACGAAGTCAGCGACACGATTGACGTGACGATCTACGACGACTCGCATCAGTACAGTCTGCTGCACGTGTGGGTGGCGGACGACGTCGGAAAGGGCGAGACCGTGATCACGCCCAGTGAAGTCACCTGGCCCGGCGGCGCCATCCTGGAGACGGTCACGGTACGCAAGCGCTACTTCGTGATCTCACCCAGCGCCGGTGTAATCACCGTTTCGATCAAGTACACCGGCGCGCACGATTATCGCCTGGCCGTCGCGCGTAATGGCCGCGCGTACTACTCGCCGCTGATCCGGTTTGAAGTCTAGCGCGCCTTGGCTTTCTCGCCGATCGCGAACAGGTGGCGCTCGCCCCGGATGTACAGCACGCCGTCAGCGATCGCGGGCGTCGCCATGCAGTTTTCGCCAATCTCGGACTGGCCGAGTTGCTCCTGCTTTTCGCCGGCGCGAAACACGTGCCCGTCGCCGTACTCGCTCATGAAGTACACATGTCCGCCGGCCGCGACGCTCGACGCGGTGAAACCCGTGATGCCGCCGCCGATCCGCGCGCCCCACAACTGCTCACCGGTCTTGGCGCGCAGCACGCTGATGATGCCGCTGTCGCGACACATGAACAGCAGATCACCAACCACCAATGGCGTCTGCATGTAGTTGCCCTTGTACGGCTGCCACCACGCGATGTGCTCGGTCTTCAGCGTCTCATTGTTCGGCGGCGTGATGTCGCCGGTGGCTGATGTGCGAATCGCATAGGTCGGGTTCATGTCGCCGTGGCCGTTGGTGATGAAGATCAGATCGTGGGCGACGATCGGCGTCGGCGTCGGAATGTCCCCGCCGCCGCGCATCCGCCAGACTTCCTCGCCGGTCTCAAGGTCATAGCCGCCGATGTGCTTGTATCCGTTTACGGCGAGGCGCCGCTTGCCGTCGGGGCTGGTGTAAAGCGCGGGCGTGCCCCAGGTCGGAACTTCGTCGCGCGACTTGCGCCAGATCTCGCTGCCGTCCGACAGCCTCAGCGCGGCGATGAACGAATCCTTCTGCACATCGCACTGGATGATGACTTTGTCATCGACAATGATCGGCGAGCTGGCGAAGCCCCATTGGGCCTCCGGCACGACGTAGTAACCCGAGTCGAGCGGGCCGAGGTCTTTCTTCCATTTCACCTCGCCGTCCATATCGAAGCACCACAGACCTTCCGAGCCGAAGAACGTGACGATGCGCTCGCCATTGGTCGCGGGCGTGGAATTCGCGTGTGTGGCCTTGGTGTGCCGCTTGACGCGCGGCTGCGCGGTCAGCGCCGGCTTGCGCCACAGTAGTTTTCCGCTGGCGCGATCGACGCACACGAGTTCCCAGCGCTGCGGCCCCTCACCCTGCACCGGCTCGATCGCGCCGTACAAACCCACCGCGAGTTGCGGCTCATCGTCGGTCGGATCGACGGCGGTGATCAGATAGACGCGATCACCCCAGATGATGGGCGAAGCGTGCGACAGGCCGGGAATCTTCGTCTTCCACAATACATTCTCGCCGGTCGCGATGTTCCACGTCGCCGGCGGCGCCTTCCCGGCCGCAACGCCGGAAGCGTCCGGCCCGCGGAACTGGGGCCAGTTCCCGGCCCGGGATGTCGACGCGAACGCCAGAAAAGCGCCAATCATCACGAAGCAGCGGATCGAGATCGACATGGCTCTTACTCCTTGGGTGTCGCCCGCACGATAGCGTAAACCGCCGCGCGCGACAGCGGGAATCAAACGAAAACGGGCCGCGCCCGCAGTTTGCCGGCACAGCCCGTTAACCGAACAACAAAATTGATGCCGGGCTTCGTCGAAAGGCGCCGGGCCGTTAGCCCGCCGCCTTCTTCAGCGCCGCGGCCTTGTCCGTCTTTTCCCACGTGAAGTTCGGGTGATTTCGCCCGAAGTGGCCGTGCCGCGCCGTCTCGCGATAGATCGGCCGGCGCAGGTTCAATGATTCGATAATCCCGCGCGGCGTGAGCTGGAAGAACTCGCGCACCAGGTCGCTGATCCGACATTCGTCGACCTTCGCCGTCCCGAACGTGTTGATATGCACGCTGGTCGGGTCGGCCACGCCGATCGCGTAGGACAACTGCACTTCGCATTCATCCGCGAGGTCCGCCGCGACGACATTCTTCGCGATGTAGCGGGCCATGTACGCGGCCGAGCGGTCCACCTTGGTCGGGTCCTTGCCGGAAAACGCGCCGCCGCCGTGGCGTCCACGACCGCCGTAGGTATCGACGATGATCTTACGCCCGGTCAGCCCGACGTCGCCGTGCGGGCCGCCGATCTCGAAGCGGCCGGTCGGGTTGACGTGGACGATGACGTCCTTATGCCACCAGTCGCCGAGCACCGGCTTGATGATGTTCTTGATGACTTCATCGCGCAGGTCGCCCTGGCGCTCGTTCCACGTCGCGTCGTGCTGCGTGGAGACGACGACCGTATTGATCGCCTTGACCTCGCGACCTTCATACTCGGCGGTTACCTGCGACTTCGCATCCGGGCGCAGGCCGGGAATCGTGCTGGCTTCGCGCACATCCGCGTGTCGCGCGACCAGCTGGTGCGCGATCTGGATCGGCAGCGGCATCAGTTCCGGCGTTTCGCGACAGGCGAAGCCGAACATCATGCCCTGGTCGCCGGCGCCTTCGCGATCGACGCCCATGGCGATGTCGGGGGATTGCTTCTTGATCGACGTCAGCACGGCGCATGACTCGTAGTCAAACGCCATGTCGCCCGACACATAGCCGATGCCCTTGATCGTCTCGCGCACGAGGTCGGAAATCTCGACGTACGCCTTGGTGGTCACCTCGCCGGCGACAACCGCCATCCCGGTGGAGACCATGGTCTCACACGCGACGCGCGAATAGGGGTCCTGCGCGAGCATGGCGTCAAGCACCGCGTCGGAGATCTGGTCCGCCACCTTGTCAGGGTGGCCCATGCTGACGGATTCAGATGTAAACAACTGCCTTCTCGAATCGCCCAAGGCGGGATCCTCACAAATCAATTTTCGGGTTCGCCGGTGGGAAAAACACTCTCCCCTGAATCGGCCAATCGTACCCTGCCCGGGCCCGATCGGCAATTCAAAGCGGGTTCACCCGCGTTTGGGCATCAGAAACCGCGGAGCGCGTCGCGACCGACCCAGCGCGAGGCCGCGTCCGGCGACGCCGCCAGCCGCTGCGCCGTTTCGCGGGCCGCCTCACGCACGCCGGGACGCCGCGCGAGGGACCGCAGGGCCCAGCTCACCCCCTTTTTCACGAAATTACGGTCGTCCCGCGCGCCGCTTTCGATCAACGGCAGCGTTTTCAGCAGCGCGCTGTCCGGGGCCGACTTGTTGTGCAACGCCACGCACGCGATCAGCGCGAAGCCCGCCCGGCGGGCGAACTCATCCCGGCTCCGGCGCCACGGCCCCATCTTGCGGATCGCGTGTGGCGTCTGATCGAACAGCTTGAAACACACCGTGTCGCAAATCGCCCAACTGTCGAAATCGCGCCGCCACGCGTCCATCTGGGCCGCCGTCACCAGCGCCGGCTCATCCACCAGCGCGGCGACGGTGCGGGCTTCATACCAGCCGGTCTTCCATAGTGCGGCCGCGAGGGCGTGATTACGCCGCGGGTCGGCGCTGCGCAGCCGCTTGGCCAGCGCCTGCATCGTCGCCATTCGCACCCCAAACGCGTTGTGCGAGGGGATGCCGTATCGTGGCTGCATCTCGTCGCGCGTTTTGCGATCGGCCAGCTTGCGCAACTCCGCCACCGCTGACTTTGCGACCGTATCGATCGGCGGCAACGCCGCGGTGGCGGATTTTGAGCCGGTTTTTTTGACTTGCTTTGCCATGTCGCTGTGTTGGGCGCCGCGAATCAGGCCGGCGCCTTGTCCGCCAACAGCGCGTCCAGACGCTCATAACCGGCCGCCATGCCGTGCTCCATCCCTGAGGCGATCGCGCCGTCGCGCGCTTCCTTTGAAGGATATTCCAACGTCAGCGTCAGCGTCGTGCGTCCATCCCGCTCCGTCAGCACCAGCGTCCCGATCTGCTCGCCCGCTTGCGGCGCGCAGCCGATCTCAAAGCGCTCCGTCCGCACGATCCGGGCCGGCGGCTCTACCGCGCGATAAGCGCCGCGCATCGCCATTTCCATGCCGTCCGGGCCGCGCCATGCCCAGCGGAAGCTCTCCCCCACCCGCGCTTCCCCTTCGCAGGCCGTCATCTCCCAACCCGGCGGTCCGCTCAGCCAGCGCTTGACCAGGTCCGGCTTGGTCATCGCGTCCCACACCATCTGGCGCGGCGCGTCGAAGACGCGGGTAATCAGGATCTCGCGATCGGTGGGTGTCGCGACTTGCAGCGCGTTTCTCATCTTCCTTCTCCAACATCTAAGGTTCAAGTAACTGGAACGCGCCCGCTGGCGCGATCCACTAATCCGGGTGGCGATCAGCGGCGTCCTGCTCCGCCTCCGCCACGCGCAGTTCCGCCAACAGGTCGTCCAACGCGCCGAACGCGCGCTCCCACGCCTGGCGATAGCCCTCGATCCAGTCCGCCACCTGCTTCAACGGCTTGGGCTCCAATCGACAAAGGTGTGACCGGCCCACGACGCGCCGGCGAACAAGGTTCGCCCGTTCCAGCACGCGGACATGTTTGGAGGCGGCCGGGAACGTCATCCGCAGCGGCGCGGTCAGCTCGCTGAGATTCTGCTCGCGGTCATCCGAAAGGCGGTGCAGGATTTCCCGCCGCGCCGGATGGGCCAGGGCCTGAAAGACGCGGTCCAGCGTTTGTGACTGATCTAAAACCATGTGGTTTAGTATTCCACAACTCGACCAGAATGTCAAACCATTTGGTTTACAAATTATCCACGGCCCGCCGCTAGTATGCGGCATTCGAAACTGGGAGCCGCCCGTGACAGTGCTCGTCCCATCGCCGGACCTCACCGACAAGGACGCCTTTCGCGTCATCGCCGATATCGCGCTCAACGCCGCGCGCGCCGACCACCTGCTCATCTCACTCAGCGACCAGACCGGCGGGACCACTCGCTTCGCAAACAGCCAGATTACGCAGAACGTCTACCCGCGCGAGCGGACGCTAAGCGTCGAAGCGGCGTTCGGGGATCGACATGGCGCGGCGGACACGACCGATCTCTCGCCGGCGGGGGTGCGGGACGCCGTCGCGCGGGCCGAGGCGATCGCCGAAGTCGTGCCGGCCGACCCGGAGTATCTCTCGCCGCTGGAGCCGCCGCGTTATCCGATTCTGCCGACGTTTCGCCCGGAAACGGCGGCGCTCGGGCCGGCGGAACTGGCCGAGCGGGCCGGAGTGGCGATCGCGTTGTGCGCCGACGCCCGGCTCGAAGCCGCCGGAACGGTCGAGGCGTATACGCAGGCGGCGGGCGTGGCGGCGTCGAGCGGGTTGTTCGCGCATGAGCTGCGGACACGGATTCGGTTCAGCGTCACGGCGACCGGCGCCGACTCCAGCGGCAGCGCCGCGAACGAGGACCGCTCAAGCGACGCGCTGGATATCGAACAACTGACGCGTTTTGCGATTCGCAAAGCGCAACTGAGCGCAAACCCGCGTGAGATTCCCGCGCGCCCGATGACCGCGATCCTGGAGCCGTCGGCGATGGCGGGTTTTGTCGCGCCCCTGTTCTGGACGCTCGACGCCCGTGCCGTCGAGCGCGGGGCTTCCGCCTACAGCGGTCGCGTGGGGCAGCAGATTGTCGACAGTCGGATTTCGCTGCAGAACCGGCCGGACCATCCGGCGCTGCTCGGCGCGGGTTTTGGCGGCGATGGCTTGCCGACGGATTATCACAAGTGGATCGATCGCGGTGTGCTTCGCCGCGTGATGCACGACCGCTGGACCGCAAAGCAGGCGGGCGAAACGCCGGCGATCCGGCCGGATGCGCTGGTGATGTCCTTCGACGACGCCGCGACCACGGGCATCGGCGCGGCGCCCGCGGGCGCATCGCTCGAAGCGCTGATCGCGAGCACCGATTTCGGGCTGCTGATCACGACGTTCTGGTATATCCGCATGGTCAATCCGCAGGACCTGACCTTGACCGGTATGACGCGCGACGGCGTGCTGATCATCGAGAACGGCGCGATCACCGGCGCGGCGAAGAATTTCCGCTGGCACGAGAGCCCGCTGGCGGCGCTGAACCGCGTGGCGGGATTCACCGAACCCACACACGCGCTGAATCGCGGGCGCAAGATGATGCTGCCGGTGCTGAAGCTGAACGAGTTCGGGTTTTCAAGCGCGACGCGCTTCTAACGATTGCCTGCGCGCACCGGGTTGACCGGCGGCGGGTGGTGGGCAAGGCCCATCCTACGGTCGCGTCGTCAGCGTCGCGTGCTCCGCCTGTCGGACGCGATCGCGTTGTTCATTCACGCGCAGCGACAGCGCCTCGCAATCCTCAAACGCCGCCGTCAGCGCCAACGGATCCGCCAGCCCCGCCTCTGCCGACGCGGACGGCTGCAATGCGCCGGCCTTGAGCCGCTGAGCTATTTCGCGATACGCGTCGCGAAACGGCATGCCGCCGCGGACAAGTTCGAACGCCGCCTCGGTCGCGTACAACTCCGGAACCATCGCCGCCCGCAGGCGTTCCTGATCCAGCGTCATCGCGTGGACGACACGCGCGCCGACATCGAGCAGCGCCAGCGCCTCGCGCAGCGATCGCAACGTCGGGGCCTTCGTCAATTGTAGATCACGGTGATAACTCGATGGCAGTTTGCCCGCGACCCACGCGAGCTCGCCTTCCAGCGCCCGCATCGCCGCGCCGCGGGCCCGCATCAGCTCCAGCACATCCGGATTCCGCTTCTGCGGCATGATCGACGAACCCGTCGTGAACGCGTCCGGCAGGCCAATCAGCCGCAACGGCGGCGAGAACAACAACAGGCAATCGCACGCGAGTTTTTCCAACAGCCCCCCGATGTCCGCCGCGACGCGCACAAAGTACCGTTCCATCCGCCCGCGCGCGTTCTGCACATCGATCGGGCTGCGCTGCGGACCGGCAAAGCCGAGCAGCTCCGCGACGTAGCCGCGATCAAGGCCGAGACCGACGCCGAACCCGGCGCCGCTGCCGAGCGGGCAGCAATCCAGTCTCGTCAGAAGATCCAAGGCCGCATGCGCCTGCTCCAGCGCCGCCTCAAAGTGCGCGTGCAGCCATTGCCCCACGCTCGACGGCATCGCCGGCTGCGCGTGCGTAAATCCCGGCATCGGCGTCGCGCCGTCGGCCGCGATCCGCGCCCGCAACGCCCCCATCAAGGTCGACAGCCCGTCAAGCAACTCGAACGCGCCGGCCCGCATCCACAGCCGCATCGCCGTCGCGACCTGGTCATTCCGCGAGCGACCCGCGTGAATCCGCCGCCCGGTCTCGCCGAGGCGTTTTTCCAACTCCGCCTCGATCAGCGTGTGACCGTCTTCGAGTTCGGTGGGGATATGCAACTCGCCGCGCTGCGCCAATTCCGCCAACTCGCGCAACGCCGCCACCAGATCCGCGCACTGCGCCTGCTCCAACAGGCCGACCTTTGCCAACCCGCGCGCGTGCGCCGCCGAGCCGACGCAATCCCAGTACAGCAACTCGCGGTCGAGGAGCGGATCATCGCCGACGGTGAAGCGATGAATGACCTCATCCACGCCCGCGCCCTTGTCCCATAAACGCGTCATCGGCCGTGATCTCCTTCGGCCTCGCGCATGCGGCGGAAGTACGCCAGCGCGGTCTGCTCATATGTGTTCGCCCCGTCCTCCAACTCGCTGACGAGCACGAACTCGTTGGGCGTGTGCGAGCGCGGCGACTCGCCCGGCCCGATTTTCACGCTCGGCGTGCCGGCCAGAAACACCATGTCGCTCATCGCCGGGCTGCCGGCGGGGCGCGCCTGAGGCCGGGCGTCGAGCGTCGCCCGCACAATCTCGGCCTCGACGGACGTATCCATCGCCACCAGTCGATCGCTGTGCACGTGAACTTCACACGCCAGCGCCGCCCGCAGTCGCGCGGTCAGCGTCGCATGCGCCTCCGGCGGCGTCGTGCGGATATCAACATAAAACTCGCAGGTGTCGGGAATGACATTGCGCGCCACGCCACCCGCGATCAGCGTGGGATGCGCGTGCGCCCGACCGAGCAGCGGATGCGGCGCTCCCCAGTCGAACGCGCGCAATCGCGCGATGTCGGCCGCCGCGTTCACGATCGCGTTGGTTGGCGTATCCGCCGGCGTATTGGCGGGGTGTCCGCTGCGCCCGCGAGCCACGCAGCGCAGAATCAGCAAGCCGCGCTGCGCGGTCATCGGCGCCAGTCCGGTCGGCTCGCCGATGATGGCGGCGTCGATCGGGCCCAGTCGCGGCAGGACGGACTCCAAACCGGCGCCGCCGGTGATTTCCTCCTCGGCCGTCAGCGCCAAGATTACGCGCCCTCCCAGCGGCGCGCCGCCTTCCATGTGTTTCTTCAGGCGCAACGCCGCCTCGATCAGCGCGACGCCGCAGCCCTTGGCGTCATTGGCGCCGAGCCCGGTAACGCGCCCGTCCTCCAGACGCGGCGCCCACGGATCGTGGTCCCAACCCGCGCTGGGCGGCACGGTGTCGAGATGAGAATTGAACAGCAGTCGCGGTCGGTCGGCGTCGCCGATTTCCGTCCAGACATTTTGCCCCTCCCGCGCGACGCGCAGCCCCGCCGCGGAAAGGTCCGCCGCCACACGATCCGCCAGCCGGCCCTCATCGCGCGACAGGCTCTTAATCGCGACATAGTCGAGCAATCGCCGGGCGATCGGCGGGATCATGCCGACTCCGACCCCGCCTCGCGCTGCCGAACGATCAACGTGCCGCTGCCTTCGTTGGTAAACACTTCGGCGAGCAACGTGTCGCGGCGTGTGCCGTTGATGATATGAACGCGCTCGACATCGCCGAGCAGCGCGGTGCGGCAGGCGGCGATTTTCGGCAGCATGCCACCGCTGATGACGCCTGATTCCGTCAGTCGCGCCAGATCTGTCAGGTCGAGATACGACTCCAGCGTGCGCGCATCGCTGACATCCCGTAAAATTCCGTCGACGCCGGTCAATACAAAGTACTTCGCCGCCTTGATCGCAATCGCGATGCGGGCCGCGATCGTGTCGGCGTTGATATTCAACAAGCGGCCCTGCGCATCGCACGCCAGCGGCGCCACCACCGGCACATAGCCGCCGTTGAGCAGTGTGGTCAGCACGTCCACATCGACTTCGGTCACATCGCCGACATGGCCGAAGTCCACCGTTTTCGCGTCGGGCCCGTGGCCCAGGCGTTGCGGCGGACGGCGCTCGGCCTGCAGCAGTCCGCCATCGGCGCCGCTGAGCCCGACCGCCCACACATGCCCGGCCCGAAACGCGGCGACCAGGTCAGTGTTGATCGCGCCGAACGCGTATTTGACGGCCTCCAGCGCGCCGCTGTCGGTGATGCGGCGTCCGTCCACACGCTGGATCGACACATCCAGTCGCTTGGACAGCGCATCGGCCTGCTCGCCGCCGCCATGCACGACGACGACGCGGATGCCAAGTTGATCGAGCAGCGCGATCTGATCCACCAGATTGCGCAGCGTCTCCCCCTCACGGCACAGCGCCCCGCTGAGCTTGATGACAAACACGCGCTTCTTGAACACGCGAATGTACGGAATCGCGGTGCGCAGCATTTCGAGGCGTTGGGGCATCAGGCGTCCCTTTCAGCGCTGAAGAGGTCATCCAGTATCGCCGCCTGCGCCCACAGGCGGTTTTCGGCCTGATCAATCACCACGCTGCGCGGATCATCCAGCGCATCATCCGCGATGACCACATTTCTTCGCACCGGCAGACAGTGCATCAGTCGCGTTTCCGCGCCGAGTTGCGCTTTGGTCACCAGCCAGTCACGCAGACTCTCGGCGTCCACCGCTTTCGCGTCCGGCGCCGTCGGCCCCCAGCTCTTCACATACAGCACGTCCGCGTCGCGCCGGGCAGCGGCGTAGTCCTCGGTCTCTTCGATCGTCGCGCCGGCCGCGGCGCTCCACTGGCGGGCGATCGCCATCACCTCAGGCCGCAGTGTATACCCGCGCGGCCGCGCGATCGTAATCGCCATGCCCGCCGCCGCCGCCGCCAGCAGCGCCGAATGCGGCACGGCCATCGGCAGCGGCTTGACATGCGGCGCCCATGTCAGCGTAAAGCGCCGGCCGCGGGTCTCGCGCAGTTGCTCGATCATCGTGACCCAATCCGCCAGTCCCTGACACGGATGCTCGCTGGCGGATTCCATGCTGATGACCGGCACGCCGGCGTGCGCCGCGAACGCCCGCACGATCGCGTCGGCATAGTCCGCATCGGCGTCACGCAACGTGGCGAAAGATCGCACCGCCAGCGCATCGCCATAACGTCCGAGCACGGCGGCCGCTTCGCGGGCATGCTCAGGAGCCTCGCCGTCCATCCGCACGCCGTCGCGCGTTTCCAGGGCCCACGTATCCGCGCCGACATTCAGCACGATCGCGCTGCCGCCGAAGCGATTCATCGCGGCTTCGAACGACGCGCGTGTCCGCAGCGAGTTGTTAAAAAAGAGCATGACCAGCGTGCGGCCGCGGATCGCGCTCGGCGTCGCTTCGCCGCGCTTGATCATCAGCGCCCGCTCCGCCATGGCCCGCAGGCCGACCGGCGATTGCTCCCGTAAGTTCAGCCAGTGCCGCACGCGATTCCCCTTTAGACCGGCCGCAGCGCCGGCGCCCACAACCCGAGTCGCTCGTCATATCCGCAGATCAGGTTCATGTTCTGAATCGCCGCGCCGGCCATGCCTTTGACGAGATTGTCGATCGCCGCCAGCGCGACCACCTGCCGCCCGCGGGCGAACACCGCCACGTCGCAGAAGTTGGAGCCGACGACATCCTGCAACGTCGGCGAATCCGCGCGCACGCGCACAAAAGGGCTGTCGGCGTAGAACCGCGCATAGCTCTCCCGCAATGCCGCCGCGCTCTGCTCGCGATCAAACGTCAGATGCGCGGTGACGAAGATCCCGCGCGACACCGGCAGGCTGTGCGCCACGAAACTCAGCGCCACGCGCGCGCCGCGGGCGTCTCCCAGCGCCTGCAGAATCTCCGGCTCATGCTGATGCGCCAGCGGCTTGTACGCGCGAAAGTCCGCGTGCCGTGTGGGGTGATGCGTGGTCTCTTTGAGCCCTTTGCCGGAACCCGATGAGCCGGTCCGCGCGTCGATCGCGACATTCCCGGCGAATCCGTCCGCGACCAGCGGCGCGATCGCCAGCGTCGCCGCCGTCGCCAGGCAGCCCGGATTGCTGATGTGCCGCGCCGCCCTCACGGCCGCGCGATCCAGTTCGGGCATGCCATAGGTAAATGCCGTCCGCAAATCCGCGGCCAGCGGCGTTTCCGGATAATGCCGCTGGTGCGACGCGGCGTCCCGCAGGCGCAGTGCGCCGGACAGGTCAATCACGCGAACCGCGACACCCGCGGCCTGCGCCGCCTGCAACGCGGCGCTGATCGCCGCCGGACTGGCGTCATGCGGCAGCGCCGAGAACAGGATCGCATGTTCCGCGTCGCGCAGCCGCGCCCAGTCGATCGCCGCTTCAATCCGCAGCGGCCGCGCATCACGCGCAAACGCCGCCCGACCCGCGCGCGCGTCGCTCGCAGAAAGCGCGTCGCTCGCTGGATGTGCGTCGCGTGCTGAAAGCGCGTCATTCCCGCGCAGGCGGGAATCCACGCCCGGCGCAAACGCCGACCCCTCGAAAAACCCCGCCAGATGCGGATGCGCAGCCGCGATCGGCGCGCCGGCCATCGACGTCGACGACACGCCGACAACGTCAACCAGCGGATGCCCGACCAGCAGGCGCAGCAACTCCCCGGCGCCGTAACCGGTCGCACCGAGAATCGCCGCGCGAATCGGCCGCTCGCTCATGCCGAGCCTTTCCGCGCCTCGACGGCGCGCTCCGCGATGAACGCCCCGAGTTCCGCTCCGTGCGTGCGGGCGTTGATCGCCCGCAACCCCAGCGCGTTCTCGATAAACCGCACGCCGACCGCGTTGTCCGTCGCCGGCCCGGCCACGACATCAATCGGAATGCCGAACTCGTCATCCATGATCCGCCGCGCGCCCCACGCGCCCACCGGATCGTTCGCGCACATCACCAGCGCTGTCGGGCGCCCATGCTCTTTTTGCGAACGCAATATCTCCGCCACGCCGTATTCGCCCATGATGCCGTCGCCGAGTTCCGCGACGATCACGCTCGCGCCGAGCTCGCCCAGCCGCGTGAGGATCGTCTGCGCCACTTCCGGGGCGTTGTCGCGCGTCGTCGTCACGATGCCGGCGTCATTAAATGTCAACGCCCACTTCGCGCCGTAGTCCATCATCTGCAGCGCGTCGCGCCGCAGCGAGACGCCCGTCAGCTTGCACCCGCCGACGACTTCGCCGCGCTTGGACAGCTGCCGCACCAGGTGACACGCCGCGTAGGTCTTGCCGCTGTTCATGCACGTGCCCGCGACAAACACCACCGGCGGCTGTGCGCCGACTGCGCCGTCCGCCCCGCACTGGATGGCGTTCATGGTGATGTCCGCCGGCACGCCGCTGCGATTGCCGAACTCGGGAAACACCAGCACCGAGCCCAGCACTTCCACGTCAAACGGCTTGCCGAGGTCCGGATTCTGCGACACGCATTTGCCGATCACGCCGCCCATGTTCAGCAGTTGCAGCGAATCGCCGACCGCGATCGCGGCCGGCACGAATCCGGCGTAGCCCTGCAGCGCCTGCCGCGGCCCGAGTACGCCCGCGATGACGTCGCCCTCGTGCAGGGGGGCCTGGCGGCCGTGCACATCTTCCAGCACGTTGTAGGTCGTCTTTTCGCCGTGAATCCGGCCGGCGATCACCATGCCCTCGCGCGCGATGACCCGATCCGCCAGCCACGCGTCGCGCCGCACCGTCACATTGCGTGTCGCCGAAGCGATCTTGTCGATCCATACCCGCATCAGCGCTCTTCCTTTCCGATCGCCGCGTCGCCGATCGCCGCCGCCCGCGTCGCGAGCGTATCCTGCAGACCATACAGTTTCACGAACGCCGCCGCTTCGGCCCCGTCCCACGTTCGCGCCGTTTCGCCATACGTCGCGACTTCCGGGTTCATCATCGAATACGGGCTGCGCGTCGCGACCACTGTCGCCTGGCCGGCGTGCAGCCGAACCCGCGCAGCGCCCGTTACCCGCGCCTGCGACGACGCGAGAAACGCCTCAAGATCGCGGGCCAGCGGATCGAAGTAACGCGCCTCGTGCGTCATGGCGCCATACAACTCGCCCAGCGTTTGTTTCCAGAACCCCTGCTGACGCGACAGCACGAGCTTTTCGAGTTCGCGATGGGCCGCGATCAGTGTGACCGCCGCCGGCGCCTCAAACGCGATCCGCCCCTTGATGCCCAGAATCGTGTCGCCGACGTGCGTCCCACGCCCGACGCCGTGCGGGCCGGCTTGCGCCTCAAGCCGCTCAATCAGCGCCACCGCCGCCAGGCGCTCGCCATCCAGCGCCACCGGCACGCCGCGCTCAAAGGCGATCTCGACCTCGGTCGCCGTCGCCGGCCACGCGTCGGGCCCGCGGGTGATGACAAACGCCTCTTCCGGGATCGGCGTTTCGCTGCGGTGCGTATCGCCGCCGCCGATCGTGACGCCCCACAAGCCGCGATTGACGGAGTATTTCGTCGTCTTGGCGTGCACTTCGAAGCCGCGCTGGCGCAGATAGTCCGTGGTCTGCTCGCGCGAAAGCCCCTGGGCCCGGATCGGCGTGATGATCTCCAGTTGCGGCGCCACGCAGCGGAAAGCGATGTCGAACCGCGCCTGGTCATTGCCCGCGCCGGTCGAACCGTGGCACAGCGCGACCGCGCCGATCTCGAGCGCGTACGCCGCGCAATGCCGCGCCTGCGCCATCCGCTCGGCGGAGACGCACAGCGGATATGCCCCGCCGCGCAGGCAATTGCCGAAGATCAGATAGCGCAACGACGTGTCGAACAGCTCGGCGCGGGCGTCGATGACCTGATGCTTCACGGCGCCGAGCGCGCGGGCCCGCGCCTCGATCCGCGCCAGCTCGGCGGCGTCAAACCCGCCGGTCTGCACGGCCACGGTATACACGGCGTACCCCGCCTCGCGCAGCCACGCGACGCAGTATGAGGTATCCAACCCGCCCGAAAACGCCAGCGCTACGCGTCGTTCCGCCATTGTTCGAAACCCCTTCGCCGTCATCCCCGCGCAACAGCGCGGGAATGCACCGCCCACGTCCGTCATTCCCGCGCAGGCGGGAATCCACGGAGTGCTAACGCGTCAAGTCCCTCGCGCCATTAGTCGTCGTGGACCCCCGCCTGCGCGGGGGTGACGACCTAGTTGGCGCCCCATTTCGTCATTCCCGCGCTGCGCGCCCCCCATTTCGTCATTCCCGCGCAGGCGGGAATCCACGGAGTGCAAACGCGTCAAGTTCCTCACGCCATTAGTCGTCGTGGACCCCCGCCTGCGCGGGGGTGACGACCTAAGTTGGCGCCCCATTTCGTCATTCCCGCGCACCACCCACTTTCGTCATTCCCGCGCAGGCGGGAATCCACGGAGTGCAAACGCGTCAAGTTCCTCACGCCATTAGTCGTCGTGGACCCCCGCCTGCGCGGGGGTGACGACCTAAGTTGGCGCCCCATTTCGTCATTCCCGCGCACCACCCACTTTCGTCATTCCCGCGCAGGCGGGAATCCACGGAGTGCAAACGCGTCAAGTTCCTCGCGCCATTCGTCGTCGTGGACCCCCGCCTGCGCGGGGGTGACGATTTAAATCCCCAACCGCGCCATCACCCGGCCCTGGGCCGCCCGGCTGCGGACGATGATCAGAATCGTGTCATCACCCGCCACCGTGCCCGCAATCTCCGCCAAACCGAGCCGGTCCACCTCCGCCGCCACCACGCCGGCGGCCCCGACCGTGGTCCGGATCAGGACCAGATTCGCCCCGATCGGCTCACTGGAGGTGACTAATTCACGCGACAGCCCATTGGCGCCCGCCGCTCCCCGGACCGGCCGGAGCGAATCCGGCGAGACATACCGCCCATCCAACTTCACGAAACCCATTTCGCGGATGTCGCGGCTGATACTGGCTTGCGTGGCCTCGATGCCGCTTCCTATCAGACTATCGACGATTTCGCGCTGATTCCCGACCGGACGGGCCTCCAGCAGGCGTCGAATCGCCGCCTGCCTGGCTGATTTTGAGGCGCCTTCGGCCACGTCGGGGCTCCCATTCACTAACATTGTGAATAAGTCTAGCATTGGTGTATCAAAATGCAATGGCGCCCGAAGAAATCGGCCCGAGCAACGCAATGTTCGGCTTGGCTTCGTGACATTTGATCGTTACGATCGTTGGTTAGTTCGTCTCAGTTGCGAACATGTCAGAACGAAATCGAGCACGCTTTGATGGAGGCGGCCTTCCGCCCGGCGTTCGCCGGCCCGTCGCCTCAGCGGTCACAGAACAACGAAGTGCGAGCGAAAAGGAATCACATCATGGCCACACGCGGTCGGCGGCGCGGCTTCACATTAATTGAATTGTTGGTGGTAGTTGCGATTATCGCATTGCTGATCTCGATCCTGCTCCCATCACTCAACGGCGCGCGTCGGCAGGCGAAGCGCACGGTGTCGCTCGCGAAGCTGAAGGAGCACGCGAACTACGCGTATCTCAACGCCGAAGAAAACGGCAAGAACATCCTGCACGTCTCGCACGTCAAGACCGGCGAGTGGTACAGTGACGGTGAGCGCGCGCCCAGTGGCGCCACGGTCACGCAGTGGTCGATGGGCGCGGGCGACTGGGACTGGGGCGGCGCCAACGGCATTCGCTCCGGCGATCTGAATTTCAAGCCGGGCACGACGCGTCCGTGGATGGACAGCGACCGCCATCGCGGCGCCTGGGGCCGGTTCATGAACAAGATCCACTTCGGCAACTGGGAAACCGATGTCAAGCGGATCGAAGAGTACGACCTGTGGCGTGATCCGGGCGACGCGGGCATGGACCCGGACGTGCGCTCCGCCGCGACACCGCCGGTGCCGGGCGACCTGATGAACAAGTCGGTTTTCGAAGTCACCGGCAACAGCTACTGCGGCGATTACTTCTACTACAAGAATCACGCCTTCGACCCGCGCGAGTACCGTCGCTTCGGCGCGTACCTGCGCCCGGTTGAGGCGTTTCCGGAAATCGGCCGCTCCCTGTTGTTCTGGGAGTCGCGTTTTGTGCAGGCGCTGGCCAACGCGTCGGAGATGCGCAATGCCAACATCAACCCGGCCCTCGGACCGAACTTCGGGACGTCTCCGAAGGAAGTCGCCGGCTGGCATGGCGGCACCGGTCAGTTCGTGGCGGCGTTCGCGGATGGACACGCCGGCGTGATCGAACTGCATGTCCAGGGGAGCATCTTCGATCCGCGCTCTTTCAACGACGGGCGTAATCGCGAATGGCAGTTCCACTGGCGCTCCAGCGAGTGGCGCTATGACAACTACCCCTCCGATGTGGTCGGTCGCGAGTGGTTCGGTCCGATCATGACCTACGGCGGCAAGAAGATCGACCCCTAGGCCGCGGGCCACGGAATCAAGCTGAAGGCCAATCAGGGCGCCTCCCCCGGGAGGCGCCCTTTTTCTTGTCGCAGCCGCAAGGCGGGCAGAAAGGGCCCTGATCGGGGCTCAAGGTCCCGATAATGTGTAGGAAACCGCGCGGACGGGTGAAATTTTTGATTGGACTTCCGGCATTCAGCCGTTAGTATGAAAAGAAGTTCGCCCCAGTTCGCGAACATGTCTGATGGTATCTGAACACGTTTAGGGAAGCGGCCAATCAGGTCTATGCGCGCGGCCTTCTCGCCTCGCGTCGCTTTCCGAAAAGTCAAATAAACGTGGCGAGCGCAATCGAAAGGAAGTCATATCATGAGGACACGGCGCTGGCGGAGCGGTTTTACGCTCATCGAATTGTTGGTGGTGGTGGCGATTATCGCGTTGCTGATCTCGATTCTGCTCCCGTCGCTTAATGGCGCGCGGCAGCAGGCGAAGCGCGTCGTCTCGCTCGCGAATCTGAAGGAGCATGCGAACTACGCGCACCTCTACGCGGAGGAGCATGAGCAGCGCATTCTGCACGCCCCTCACCTCAAGACCGAAGAATGGCTCGACCGCGCTCCGACGCAAGGGGCGCTCGACAATCGCGCCTGGTCGATGGGCGCTGGCGACTGGGACTGGGGCGGCAAGGATGGCAAGGTCAATTCAGGCCTGCTCGTCTTCCGTCCGGCACAGCCTGACCGTCCTTGGAATGGTCGTCACCGTGGCGCCTATGGCCGCTTCATGAACAAGTTCCATTTCAAGAAGGACGAGGCCGTCAAGAACGAGAACGAGTACGCGCTGTGGCGGGATCCGGGCGACTTTGGCCTGGATACGGATGTTCGCGCCGCCGCGTCACCCGCGTCGACCGGTGACTGGTTCGCCAAGTCCGTGTACGAGGCCGCTGGCAACAGCTATATGGGCGACTTCTACTTCTACAAAGACCACTACTGGGACAACATTGACGGTCAGACATACCGCCGCTTCGGCGCCTATCGTCGTCCGCTGGAGTGGTTCCCGGAGCCGCAGCGCGCCCTGCTCTTCTGGGAGTCGCGATTCATTCAGGCGCTGTCGAACACGGTGGAGATCGGCCACGCCAGCCTTACCCCGTCCGGCGGACCGACGCTCGGCCAGCAGCCGCGCGAAGTTTCCGGATGGCACGGAAACTCGGGCCAGTTCGTCGCCGCCTTTGCCGATGGTCACGCCGCCGTCATTGACTGCCATCGTGAAGGCAGCATGTTCAGCCCGCGTGACTTCCGCGACGGCCAGAACGAGTTCTGGAAGCTGCACTGGCGTTCGACCACGTGGCGCTACGACAACTTCCCGTCCGACTATGTCGGTCGCTCGTGGATCAGCCCGATCCTGAGCTACAGCGGGAAGTGGATCGGCGCGACGGCTCGTCAGCGCTAGTCTCACACCGCCGCCGCTTGCGGCGCCATCAGCGTTCGCTACTCGCAGGCGCCTCCTCATCTGGGGAGGCGCCTGTTTTCTTTAGGGGGATGCCTTGACCACGCCGGGCGACGAATGCCGCTGCACGGCCGCCCGGCGCTACGGGCAACTCATTCCGAAATTCGCCAGCAGGATCGCCAAATCCGCCAGATCCACCAGGCAACTGCCGTTCAGATCGCCGGCCCCTTCGCGACCGAAGTTCGACAGCAGCACCGCCAGATCGTCCAGCGAAACCAGCGAATCCCCGGTGATGTCGCCGCCGCAGACCGGGAACGGGTTGAACCCGCTGACGCGAATCACCCGGTTCGATCCGCCATATGTGGAGAAGAAAAAGTCGCCGGTGACCGGGTCGATCGCCGCGCCCTCGGCGCCCGTCAGGTCGCTTACGAAGGTCCGCCGCGTCGCGGCGATCGGGTCGCCGTTGCTGTCAATCTCGAAGCTGGAGACGCGATTGGCGCCATATTCCGACACCAGCACGCTATCGGCGGCAAACCCCGGATTTCCGGCGGCGACATAAACGATTCCCTCGGGGCCGGTCGTGCCGGTGATGCCGCCGCCGGGGGAGACGACGATGTCGTAGGCGCCGTTCGGGTCGAGCACGAGTTCGGCGTCGTACCAGCGCCAGGCGTTGTAGCTGGCCAGCTTCAGCCGGCCGGCGCCGGCGAACCCCGGCGGGACGATCATCATCGCCCCGACCGACGAAAACACGCCCAGCGGCGTGAGCTCGATCAGCCGATCCGGGGCGGCGCTGCCGGGCCGAATCTGCCCGACGACGTTGTCGCGATAGCTGGTGAAAAACAGCACGCCGTCCGGCCCGAAGGTCAGGCCGCCGTCGATGCCGCCGGTCAGGCCCTGCGCATCGGCATAGAAGATGGAGGAGCCGCAGACAAACCCGCTGACGGCGCCGGCGGCGTCGCGCGCGACGCGGATCGCGAAGATGTCCGCGTTGGAATTATTCGCCGAGCCGCCAATGAGCAGCAGGTTCTGATCATTGACGTGGAAGGTCAGCCCACCATACGGCGTCGGCACGCCCGGAACGGAGCCGAGATCGGCGACGGTGTAATCGTCAGCGTAAAACGGGTCGATGGTCTGGGCGTGGGCGACGCACGCCAATCCAAAGAAGAACGGTAGTACGAATCGGCCGTGGCGCATTGCATTTTCCCCGTGAGTTCTTACGGTTGAACATCGTAATCCGTGAGCACGGTCCGGAGATAGTGGGGGTGCGAAATGGCCGTGTCACGCGCCCGATGCCGGCGTGACCGTTCCCGCGCATTCTCCCAGCGAAATCCGATACGCCGGCCCCTCGCAATACGCCCGCAGAATCACGGTGTCCCCATCCTGGATGAACTTGCGCTCTTCGCCGCTGGGGAGTTTGATCGGGCGCTCGCCGCGCCAGGCGAGTTCCAGCATCGAGCCGTAGGAATCCGGCGTCGGGCCGCTGATCGTGCCGCTGGCCAGCAGGTCGCCGGGGCGCATGTTGCAGCCGTTCACCGTGTGATGCGCGAGTTGCTGCGCCATCGTCCAGTACAGGTGCTTGAAGTTGCTGCGGCTGATGACGAACGGTTCGGTTTGTTTGGCGGTTTGCAGCGCGACTTCGAGCCGGATGTCGTAGGTCCAGCCGGCGGGGGGGGCGCCGTCGCGTTTCGACTCCGGAATGCGGAGGTAATCCAGCGGCTGCGGATCCTGGGCGGGCCCGGTCGCGCGGAACGGCTCCAGCGCGGCGAGCGGCGTCACCCATGGCGAAACGGTCGTCGCGAAGTTCTTCGCCAGAAACGGACCGAGCGGCACATACTCCCACTTTTGAATGTCACGCGCCGACCAGTCGTTGACCAGCGCGACGCCGAAGATGTGGCGCTCCGTCTCTTCGATCGGCAGCGGCGCGCCCAGCGGATTGCCGGGCCCGGTGAAAAAGCCCATCTCCAGTTCGAAGTCCAACAGCCGGCACGGCCCGAAGGTCGGCGCGGCGGCGTCATCCGCCTTGGTCTGGCCGCTCGGGCGGCGGATCGGGGCGCCGCTGGGCACAATGCTGCTCGCGCGGCCGTGATAGCCGACCGGAATCCACACCCAGTTCGGCATCAGCGCGTTTTTCGGATCGCGAAACATGCAGCCGACGTTGTACGCGTGCTGCTTCGATGAATAGAAGTCGGTGTAGTCACCGATCTCGGCCGGCAGCAGCATTTCCACGGCATCGATCGGCGTCAGCGCCTGTTCGCACAGCTCCGCGTTGTCGCGCAGCGTGCTGTTGTCATGCCGCAGCAATTCGCTGATGCGCTGCCGGGCGCTGGTCCACGCTTCATGCCCGAGCGACATGAACTTGTTCAGCCCCCACTTGCAGAAAACGTGCGTATCGCCGAACAAGTCTTCGAACATGCCGCTGTGCTCGAGCGCTTTCATATCCAGGACCTGATCGCCGATCCGCACGCCGACACGCGGCTTGTCATCAGCCGCTGTGCGAAACACGCCGTACGGCAGGTTCTGGATCGGAAAGCCGGAATCGTCGGCGCCGGGGACAAACGTCTTCAGCGCGGGGTTGTTCGGATGCATCGTCGCTCTTCCTGCGGAGGTTTTAGCGCCAGCCCAACGCGGACAGATCGTCACGCGGCTCATCAAAGCTGCACGATCCGAATGACGTCACGCGTTTCCGAAGCGATTCGATTTCGGCGGTCGTCGCCGTCATGTCGGCGAATCGCAGCCCGTCGTCGGTAAACATGAACGCGCCCGCGTCGCGGGTTTCGAGGATGTTCGTCAGCGCGTCGCGATCCGCGCCCCGCGCCGTCGCCAGCAGGGCCGCCGTGAAGACATTGATAAAGCCGTGCATGTCGCAGCCGACGCCGTCGCTAAAGTGCCGGATCGGGTGATGCAGACCGGCGGTGAATTTGATCGGAACCGCCGCCGTCGCGCACGCGCTGATCGCGAACGCGACTTGTTCGCTGGTCGGAAACGCGTCGGGCGTCACCCCGCCGCAACGCAACTTGAAGCCCAGCGCCGGATCGGCGGCGTCGGCGATTTCCCCGATGACGAGCGAAAACGCGTCGCGCCAATGCTCGTCGCGCGCGGTCTCGATGAAGACGGGCGCGCCGGCCAGCGGTCCGGCCGCGAGTTCCGCCAGCACGGCCCGGAACGCCTCACGGATCGCGAAGCGCGGCCCCAGCGGCATCCGCGTTTCGAACGCCTCAATCCGAACGGGGTGATCGGCGGCAAACTGCGCGGCGGTCCGCATGGCGGCACAGACCTGGGCGCTCCACTCCGCCGGCGTGTCCGACTGTCCGCAGATCGCCGACAAGCGCATGGCCGCGCCATCCTGCGGCAGCAGCGGCGCCAGCGCCTCAAACCGGGCGACCGGGCCGATGAACCGACCCAGCATCCAGGCGTCGGGGCCGTCCGCGTATTCGCGAAACTGGCGAACCGCGGTTTCAAGGTCGAGGCTGGCCGGCGGATACAGCCCGGCGTAATCGATCAACTCGGACATGAGCGCCCGCAAACTGCCCTTCATCCACACCTCCCGTGCGCGGACAACGCACGCGGCCCGCAAAGCCGACGCGATTGCCCGAATCGCGAGGTTAGCGGATACTGGGGGTTTGGGCCAAGCGGCGCGGGGTTCGGCCCGAACCGGACCGCCGTTCCAAGGCGCCGCCGGTCGTGGCGCCATCTTCCAGCTATGGGACTTTACGCATGCTAAATATCAGCTTTCGGCTGATCGGCGCGTGTCTGGCGTTGTCAATTGTCGCACAGGCGTTTCCGCCGCTGCGGACGCCGGTCGCGATCCAGAACGTCACCGCCGTCACCGAGCCCGGCCAGCAGATCGAAAACGCGACCATCCTGATTCGCGACGGGCGCATCGTGGCCGTCGGGCAGACGCTGACGCTGCCGCCGGGCACGCGCGTGATCGACGGCAAGGGCGCCTGGGCGTACGCGGGTTTCATCGACGCCTATTCGCGGGCGGGCGTGACCGAGCAGGGGGCGTCTGAACAAGACGAGCTGCGAATCGAAAGCCGCTTTGACGAAGTGCCGGACGGTCCGGTGGCGCGGATGTGGGAGGCGAACCGAAAGGGCGTAACGCCGGGCCGCCGGGCGGAAGAGTGGCTCGTCATCGACGAAGAGACGTTCGAAAAGTCGCGGGCGGCCGGCTTCACGACGGCGCTGATCGCGCCGCCGACCAACATTCTGGCCGGAACCGCGACCCTGACGCATCTGCATGACGGTCCGACGCGCGACGCGCTGCTGGCGGTGAATGTGACGCAAACCGGTCGTCTCGCGACGCCGCCGGATCGCGCGATTCGCGACCGGGGCACATACCCCGGGACAGTGTTGGGTGTGATCGCGCAGGCCCGGCAGGCGCTGCTGGACGCCCAATGGCAGGCCGATCTGAGCGCATATGTGCAAAAGTTTCCGGAAGCGACGCCGATGTTGCGGCATGACGCCGATCTGGCGGCGCTGCTGCCGGCGCTGAAGGGCGCGCAGCGCATCGCGTTTGAAGCCAACACCGAGGACGAAATCCATCGCGTGCTGAACCTGGCCGAGGAATTCAAGCTGAAGGTCATGATTGTCGGCGGCAGCGCGGCGTGGGAAGTGGCCGAGCGGCTGAAGGCGACCGACACGCCGGTGCTGATCTCGCTGCGCTTCGGCGAGAAGGTCAAGGAATACGAGTTCGAGGCCGACAGCTACGCCAAGGCGGCGGACGACGAATCGCTTTACGGCGAGGAGTGGGAAGATCGCCCGTTCCTGCCGATCGGCGCATATCAGGAAGCCGAGCGCAAGCGGCGAGAGCGAATCGAGAACGCGGGCAAACTCGAGGAAGCGGGCGTGCGCTGGGCGTTTACGACGTTCGGGGCGGACGATCCGGCGGTCGCGCTGAAGTCGGCGCATGAGCTCGTCGAGGCCGGTCTGGACCCGGCGCTCGTGCTGCGCGGCGTCACGACGGCGCCGGCGGAGTTGCTGGGCGTGGAGCGCGGCTTCGGCAAGCTGGCGCCGGGCATGCGCGGCGACGTGACGCTGCTGACCCGCGCGCTGGGTGAAGAAAAGGCGCGGGTGGCGCGCGTCGTGATCGACGGGCGCGAGTTCGAGTTTGACGTCGACAAAGACGACAAAGACCCGAACGACGCGGATGATGATGAAGGCGACGATGAGGATGACGACGCCAAGGCCGCCGAAGGCGATGACCCGAAGACGGACGACGACGCGACCGAGCCCGCGCCGGATGCGCTGCGCGCCGTGCGCGGCCACGAGCCGATGTGGGCCATCGAGACCGATGAGGACCGCAAGCCGCGCATCTCCACCAAGGGCCATGTGCTGCTGAAGAACGCGTATGTCATTCCGATCATCGGCGCCGACCTGCCCAACGCCGACATCCTGATCCGCGACGGGAAGATCAAACAGATCGCCGAGAACATCGCGGCCTTGCCGGAGGTGAAGGTGATCGACCTGCGCGGGCGGGTGGTGATGCCCGGCATGATCGACCCGCATGCGCACATCGCGATCGCGGCGGTCAATGAGTGGTCGATGAGCGTCACGCCGGAAGTGCGCTGCGGCGACGTGCTCGTGCATGACGACGTGAGCGTCTTCCACGCGCTGACCGGCGGCGTGACCACCGCGCACACCATGCACGGCTCGGCCAACCCGATCGGCGGGCAGAACGCGATCATCAAAATGAAGTATGGCCGACCGGCGGCGGAGATGCTCTTTGATGGCGCGGTGAAGACGGTCAAATTCGCGCTGGGTGAGAACGTCATCAATCCCGGCAAGCCGAACCCGCGCCCGTGGACCTGCAACTGCGATGCGCCGCCGCGCTTTCCGGCCACGCGTCTGGGCGTCGAAGCGACGTTGCGCCGCTCGTTGATGGCGGGTCGCGTATATGCCCGTCAGCTCGAAGGCGGGAAGGCGCCCGGCGCAGCGCCGGTGCGGCGCGATCTGCGCCTCGAAGCGCTGGCCGGCATCCTGTCCGGCGACATCTGGATCAACTGTCACTCGTATCGCGCGGATGAGATTCTGCGCCTGCTGGCCGTCGCGGAGGATTTCGGCGTGCGCGTGGCGACGCTGCACCACTGCCTCGAGGCCTATCGCATCATGCCGGAGATCGTGCGCCACGGCTGCGGGACGGCGACGTTCGCCGACTGGTGGGCGTACAAGATCGAGGCCTACGACGCCGTGCCGCACAACGCGGGAATGCTGCTGAAGGCCGGCGTAAACTCGGCGATCAAATCCGATTCAGCCGACCTGATTCGCCACATGAATCTCGAGGCCGCCAAGTGCATGAAGTACGGCGGTCTGACGCCGAACGAGGCCCTGCGGCTGGTGACGATCAACGCGGCGCGGCTGTTTCACCTGGAAGAGCGCGTCGGCAGCCTCGAGGTCGGCAAAGACGCCGACATCGCCGTGTTCAACGGGCACCCGCTGGATACGTTTTCGCGCTGCGAACTGACGCTGATCGAGGGCGAAGTCTATTTTCAGCATGAATCGTTCGATGCCGAAAAACCCCGCGCCGCCCGCGCCGTGAAGCGCTTCGCCCCCTACGAGTCCGACGACGCGGGATTGTGGCTGCCGGAGGATCAGGCCGCGGCGCAGCGCGACATGCTGAATGAACTCACCAAGCCCGGCGTACAGCCGTTCGAGGTCCCCAGCGCGATCGCGCTGCGCGGCGCCACGCTGCACACTGTCAGCGGGCCGCCGATCGAGAACGGCGTGCTCGTGATGAGCGACGGAAAAATCACGGCCATCGGCGGCGAGGCGGATGTCGCCCTGCACTCGGCCATGCAGATCATCGACGCCCGCGGCATGCACGTCTGGCCGGGGTTGATCAACGCCGCCACACAACTCGGCCTGTACGAAATCGGCCAGGTCGAAGTGACCAAGGACGCGTTTGAGAGCGGCGAGTTTCAGCCGGACCTGATGAGCGTCTCCGGTTTCAACCCGCACAGCGCCATGATCGGCGTCGCGCGGGCCGAAGGCGTGCTGTCGGCGGTCATCGCCGCGGGTCAGCCGGCGGTGCCGGGCCGGGCCGGCATGGTCGGCCTCGACGGTTGGACGATGCCGGAAATGTTACGCGCGAGCGACCTCGGCCTGATTGTGAACCTGCCGTCCAAACCGCCGAAGCCGCTGACCGAAAAGGCGAAGCCGCCGTTCCAGGAGTGGGAAGAGGAGGAGGACGAGGACGACAAGGACGAGGATGCGCCGCTGGAGCAACTCGTCGCGCTGGAGCGTCTGTTCCGCGACGCGCGCCTGTACGCCGACGCGGTCGACGCCGAATCGGACACGATCGAGCCGGACCTGCGCTACGCGGCGCTGGCGCCATATGTGCGCGGCGAAAAACCCGTGCTGATTCGCGCGGACGGCTACAAGGCGATTCTGGAGGCGCTGCAGTTCGCCGCGGAACTCGAACTCAAGCCGATCATTCTCGGCGGGCGCGACGCGTGGAAGCTGGCCGACCTGCTGGCGGAGCGTGACGTGCCGGTGATCTATCAGGGCGTGTTCGCGGTGCCGTGGTCAAACGGCGCGTGGGACAGCAACTATCGCGCGATGTCCGTGCTCGCGGCGTCGGGCGTGCGGTTCTGTCTGGCGTACGAGGACGCCGATCTGGTGAAACTGATGCCGCTCGACGCGGGTTTCGCGATCGCGCATGGGATGGACCCGGCCGCGGCGGTGCGGGCCATGACGCTCTCGGCGGCGGAGATTCTGGGCGTGGCGGACGCGCTTGGCTCGCTCGAAGTCGGCAAGCAGGCGGATGTGATCGTGACCACCGACCACATCTGCCAGGCGAGCAGCCGCGTGACACACGCGTTTATCGCCGGCCAGCCGGTCTCACTGGAGAGCAAGCACACCCGCGAAGCGCGCAAATTCTCGCAGCGCCCGACGCCCAACCTGCCACCGGCGCGAAAAAACCTGAAAGGCCCGCCGGCGTTGTCGGGGGACGGGGCGCAGTAGCTAGCGGAATGTCCGGGTGGGGCAGGCATCTTGCCTGCCGAGGCGACGGCCGACGACCGCCTCGGATCAGGCGCGTGGTCGAGTGACGGGCGCGGCAAACGGGTTGGTGTCAGTCCAATCTCTGAAGTCGTTCAACTTCGTGGATTCCCGCCTGCGCGGGAATGACGCCGGGGCCAATAAACAAGTCGCGCCGCGAATCGGCCGATGCGCCTCCAACGTTCAGGAGTCGCCCGTGCCAGTGATCGCCCCGCCGCCGACCCGCAATCGCCCGGCGCCGCATCGACCCAGCCCATCGAACCCGCGCCATCGGCGCGGCGGGATACCCGACCCGACCCGGCAGGTGATCGAACGCCTGACCGCCGATCGCGACGCTTTGCGCAACGCCGCCAATGTGCTGCGCCAATGCTGGGTCAACGCCGCCGCCGATCGGGACGCGCTGCGCGCAAAATACGCCGGGCTGCGCGGCGGCGACAGGCAAAATGGTGGAAACATGGCGGCCGATGTTTACCGCGAGCAGCGCTTCGGGCGACTACTCGCGGCGGCCGCGTTTATCGTCGGCCTGTTGGCGGGAATGGGGATGTAGCGTTTAGCGACGACGACGCGCGGAGCGGAAGCGACTGCCCAGCGTCCGCTTGCGGGCCTGAATGCCCTGCGATTCGATCGCGGCGTCGCGATTCACAACCTCTTCAGCGCGGCGCGGCGGCAACGGCTTCGCGGCTTTCTCAGGATCCGCTTCCGGAGCGCGCGTCACGACCCATTCCGCGTCGAGGCGCTTCAACTGACGATTGATCAGCATCTCGATCTCGGTCAGATACTTGCCGTCTTCCCGCGCGACAAACGTCACCGCGTAGCCCTGGGCGCCCATCCGCGCGGTGCGGCCGACGCGGTGGACATACACCGACGCCTCTTCCGGAATGTCGTAGTTGACGATGTGCGAAACTTCCATCACATCCAGCCCGCGCGAAGCGAGATCGGTCGCGATCAGCGCCTGAATCCGCCCGCTGCGGAAGGCCTGCAGCACCTGCTCGCGCTTGCGCTGCATCAGGTCGCCGTGAATTTCCAGACACTTCACGCCGTCCTTCTGGAGCTTCTCCGCCACGCGGCGGGCGGAGTGCTTCGTGCGCGTAAAGACAATCGCCAGCTTCGGGTTCTCGATGCGGAGAAAGCCGAGCAATGTGCGGTATTTGTCGCGCGGATCGACGCTGACGTAGTCCTGCTCGATGTCGTCGACCGTCAGGCGGTCGGCCGAGACGTTGATCTCGACCGGCTCGCGCATGAACGTCTTGGCCAGTTTGCGGATCTCGTCGTTGATCGTGGCGGAAACGAAAATCGTCTGGTGCTCGCGGCGGATCGCCTTGAGAATTTTGCGGATGTCGTCGCGGAAGCCGATATCGAGCATGCGGTCGACTTCGTCCAGCACGGCCAGGCGCAGATCGTCAAACTTCAGCGCCCCGCGGCTCATCAGGTCCATCACGCGGCCCGGCGTGCCGACCAGAATCTCCGGCGGATTGGCGTTGAGCGCGGTGAGCTGCGTGCTGACGCGCGTGCCGCCATAGGCCAGCAATGTGCGCAACGGGTGCGCGGCGCTGAGCATCTTGACGTGCTCGCCGACCTGCAGCGCCAGCTCGCGCGTCGGGACCAGCACCAGCGCCTGCATGCCGCCGCCGGGCTCGACGCGTTCGATCAGCGGAATCGCGAAGGCCGCGGTCTTGCCGGTGCCGGTCTTGGCCTGGCCGAGACAATCCAACCCTTTCAGGGCGTGCGGAATCAATTCGCGTTGAATATCAGATGGCTTGTCGAACTTGATGCTTGCCAGCGTGCGGAGCAGGTCATCCGACAACCCGAGCGGAATGAAGCCGGAATTCGGATCGATTTCGGCAGTGACAACGGGCTTCGCGTCCGCCGGCTTGTCGGCGGGCTTTCTTCGTCTGCGGGTGCGGCGCGGTTTTTCCGCGGAGGCTGAGGCTTCCAAAAGGGGGTCTCTCTGATGCTGTAAAGCCGGCTTGCCGACGGAACTCCCGGCGCAACAAGCAGATAGGGCTAGACTGACCTATATTGTAACGAAGGCGTTGAAACAGACAAGGCGATTCCGCCCGCAATCGGCGGGCCCTTACCCCGCCGAAACCAGCGCCAGGCCGCCCAAAGGCGGCAGGCTCAGCTCGATTGACTGCGATTGGCCGTGGTAGGGCGTCTCGTCCGTATGGGCCTCGATCCGCGTCTGGTGGCCGCTGCCACCGAAATCGCCGGCGTCGGAGTTGAAGATCTGCCGCCAAGTCCCGCGGACCGGCACGCCGACGCGATAGGGCTGGCGCGGCACGGGCGTCATGTTGAGCAGCACGACGATCCACTGATCGCCGTCCCGCCGCCAGAATGACAGCACCGAGTTCTCGCGGTCGTTGCAATCGATCCACGCGCAGGCGGCGGGGTCGTAGTCGCTCCGCCACAGGGCCGGGAAGCGGCGATAGACCTGCCCGAGCTGGGCCAGGAAGCGTCCGAACGCGGCCCGAGGCGGGTCATCCGCCAGATGCCACGGCAGGCTGTGGTCGTGGTCCCACTCGTCATCCGGCGCGAGTTCCGTCCCCATGAACAACAGCTTCTTGCCGGGGCGCAGGTACTGATATGTCAGCAACAGCCGCAGATTCGCGAACTGCTGCCAGCGGTCGCCGGGCATCCGCGACAGCAGCGAGCCCTTGCCGTGCACCACCTCGTCATGCGAAAGCGGCATCAGGAATCGCTCGGAATGCTCATACACCATCGCGAACGTCACTTCATCATGGTGATAGCGGCGATGCACCGGCTCATGCTTGAAGTACTCGAGTGTGTCGTGCATCCAGCCCATGTTCCACTTGAACATGAAACCGAGGCCGCCGTGCTCCGTCTCGTTGGTGACGCCGCCCCAGGCGGTCGACTCTTCCGCGATCAGCGCACAACCCGGCGCTTCGGCTTTGACCACATCCGTCAGCGTGCGCAGGAAGTCGATCGCTTCCAGATTCTCGCGACCGCCGTACTTGTTCGGCAGCCATTCGCCCGCTTTGCGGCTGTAGTCGAGGTACAGCATCGAGGCCACGGCGTCGACCCGCAGGCCGTCGATATGAAACTCGCGGAGCCAATAAAGCGCGTTGGCGATCAGGAAGTTGCGCACTTCATGGCGCCCGTAGTTGAAAATCAGCGTGTTCCAATCCGGGTGATAGCCCAGCCGCGGGTCGGAATGTTCGTACAACGCCGTGCCGTCGAACTCGGCCAGCGCCCAGTCGTCGGTCGGAAAGTGCCCGGGCACCCAGTCGAGATAAACGCCGATCCCGTTCTGGTGGCAGACGTCGACGAAATGTCGGAAGTCATCCGGGTTGCCATAGCGTGAGGTCGGCGCGAAATAGCCGGTCACCTGATAGCCCCACGACCCGCCGAACGGATGCTCCATGACCGGCATCGGCTCGATGTGCGTGAAGCCGAAGCGTTTGACATGCTCGACCAGGCGCGGCGCCAGCTCGCGATAATTCAGCGGCCGGTCATTCTGCTCGGGGATTCTCGCCCACGAGGCATGGTGCAGCTCGTAAACGGAAATCGGCTCGCGGCGCCAGTCGCGCTTGGCGCGGGTTTCCATCCACGCGTCGTCCCCCCACGTATGGCTCGAAGTGAACACGCGCGAGGCGCTGGCCGGCGGAATCTCGGCGTACTGCGCGTAGGGATCGGCCTTCAGCAGCAAACGGCCGTCGGCCGCCTTGATCTCGTATTTGTACAGATCGCCGGAGGCCAGGCCGGGCACGAACAGCTCGAACACGCCCGAATGACCGACCTGCCGCATCGGAAACAGCCGGCCGTCCCAGCCGCAGAAATCGCCCACGACACTGACGCGCCGCGCGTTCGGCGCCCAGACGGCGAACGACACGCCGGCGACGCCATCGACGACGCGCTGATGGGCGCCGAGTTTCTCCCAGATGCGCCAGTGGCGGCCTTCATTGAAAAGGTGCAGGTCCATATCACCCAGCGTGGGGAGAAAGCGATAGGGGTCTTCGCGCTCCAACGTCGCGCCCCCGTGAAACTCGAACTGCAATCGATACGCGATCGGGAATGTCGCCTGCGGCAGGCGCGATTCGAACAGCCCCGTATCGCCGCGCCGCTTCATCGCCAGCGGCTTGCGCCCGTCGCGCAGCAGCTGAATCCCCGTCGCCCAGGGCTGATAGACGCGCACCACCGCGCCGGTGCGGCGATCCGGTCGGATCGGGTGCGCCCCCAGCAGCGCATGCGGGTTGGCGTGCTCGCCGGCCAGCAGCCGGTTGATTTCCGCCTCCAGCTCCGCGCCCTTGGCGGGGCGTTTGGACTCAGATGATCGTGATCGCGGCGTCGTGCTCATTGCTCCTCGTACTCAAGCAGGAATATCGTCTGCGCCGGCAACGTCACCGACCCGCCTGTCACCGCGGACAACTTGGACTGATTCGTATCCACGACCAGCTTCCAGATGCCGTCTTCCTGCATTTCAGGCAGCTTGTACTCGACATTCTTCGGACTGCCGTTGATCAGGATCAACATGGTCGACGCCGCGATCAGGCGCCCGCGCTCGTCGACCTCGTCCGTGGCTTTATGGTAAATCATCATACCCAGACACTGCGTTCCCGGCGCGGTCCAGTCGTCGCGGGTCATCTCGTGCCCGTCCGGGCGATACCACGTCAGGTCCTTCTCTTCGCTGCCCTCGATCGGCAGGCCGCGGAAAAAGTGCCGGCGGCGGAGTACCGGGTTATTCCGGCGAATCTCGAGGATCCGCCGCGTAAACGCGAGCAGCGCCTTCTGCTGCTCGTTCAAATCCCAGTTAAACCAGCTGACTTCATTATCCTGGCAGTAGGCGTTGTTATTGCCGGACTGCGTGCGCCCCAGTTCGTCGCCGCCGCACAGCATCGGCACGCCCTGCGAGAACGCCAGCGTCGTCAACAGGTTGCGTTTGATCTGCTCGCGCAGCGCGACGATCGCGGGGTCGTCCGTCGGCCCCTCCACACCCCAGTTGCGGCTGAGGTTGTGGCCGTGTCCGTCGCGATTGTCCTCGCCGTTGGCCTGATTGTGCTTTCGTTCATACGACACCAGGTCATGCAGCGAAAACCCGTCGTGGGCTGTGATGAAGTTGATGCTGCCGTAGGTATGCCGACGGCGCTGCTCGTACAGGTCGTTGCTGCCGCTCAGGCGATACGCCAGTTCGGACACCGCGCCCTCATCGCCGCGCCAGAAGCTGCGCACCGCGTCGCGATAGCGGCCGTTCCACTCCGACCATCCCTGCGGGAAATTACCGAGCTGATAACCGCCTTCGCCCAGATCCCACGGCTCCGCGATGAGTTTTACGCCCGAGATGTACGGGTCCTGCTGAATCGTCGCGAAGAACCGGCCCAGTCGATTCACCTCGTTCAGCTCGCGGGCCAGCACCGGCGCCAGGTCAAACCGGAAACCGTCGACATGCATCTCCTGCACCCAGTAGCGCAGGCTGTCCATGATCAGCTGGATCGTCCGCGAATGCAGCATGTTCAGGCTGTTGCCGCAGCCCGTGTAGTCCGTGTAGTAGCGCGGGTCGCTCGGCTGCAGGCGGTAATACGCGCGATTGTCGATACCGCGCAGGTTGAGCGTCGGGCCGAGGTGGCTGCCCTCGCCGGTGTGGTTGTACACCACGTCCAGAATCACCTCGATGCCGGCCCGGTGCAGCGCTTTGACCATCGATTTGAACTCGGACACCTGCTCGCCGTTCGAGCCGCGGGCGTAGCGCACATCCGGCGCGAAGAACCCGATCGAGTTGTACCCCCAGTAATTCGTCAGGCCCTTCTGCACGAGATGCCGGTCGCTGATGAAGTGATGGACCGGCATCAACTCCACCGCCGTCACCCCGAGCGCCAGCAGATGATCGATGATCGCGTCCGACGCCAGCGCCAGATAGGTGCCGCGAATCTCCTTCGGCACATCCGGATGAAGCTGGGTCATCCCCTTCACATGCGTTTCGTAAATCACCGTGCGGTGCCACGGCGTCCGCGGCGGGCGATCATCTCCCCACGTGAACGCTGATTCCACCACGATGCTCTTCGGAACAAACGCCGCGCTGTCGCGCGGATCGAATGACATGTCCCATTCGGGATCGCCGAGCGTGTATCCGTACAACGAATCATGCCACTCGACCGTCCCGGCAATCGCCTTCGCATAGGGGTCGATCAGCAGTTTGTTCGGGTTGAACCGCAAGCCCTCGGCCGGGCGGTAGGGGCCGTGGACGCGATAGCCGTACATCTGGCCCGGCCGCACATCCGGCAGGTAGACGTGCCAGACGCCGTGCGTCCGCTCGGCCATGCGAATCCGCTTGACCTCCAGCGCCCCGAAGCCCTGGTCAAACAGGCACAGGTCGATCGCCTCAGCGTTCTCGCTGAACAGGGCGAAGTTCACGCCTTCGCCATCCCAGGTGGCGCCCAGCGGGTGGGGATCGCCCGGCCATATTCGCATCTCGCCCTCCGAAATCGAACGTAGCGGCGTACCTTACCCGCAATCGTCAGACCGACAACGCGGCGCGTACGGCGACGGCGCCCGAAATCGGCGCGCTATTCACTATCATCGGCTGATTCCGCCGGATCGCCGCTCGCCAACGGCTATTGGCGCGATAGGATACAGGTGGGCGCGACTGTCGGCGAAGGTCATCGCTCACATCACGCCGATAGCAACTGGTGTTGGGGACAATTCTTCGAGGGCGGGAAGGGCTCGTTTTTCGATGTCGGGTTCGACGATCAAACAAGGTCTCGCGGGCGTCACGCGGCTCGATCGGCTGCCGCCGAGCGGGCGCCGCGGCGCGCCGCTGCTGTGCGAGGTCGCCTGGGAGGTCTGCTCGCAATCGGGCGGTATCTACACCGTGCTGCGCAGCAAGGCCCCGTCGACCGTGCAGCTGTGGAACCAGCATTACTGCCTGATCGGGCCCTATCACGAACAATCCGCCCGCATCGAGTTCGAGCCCTGTGAAGCGCCGGAGCCCTTCGCGGGCGCAATCGAGCGGATGCGCGCCGGCGGGGCGGCCCTGCACTTCGGCCGCTGGCTGATTACCGGGCGGCCTTACACGCTGCTGATCGACATCAACTCCGTCCGTCGCCATCTGGCGGAAATGAAGTACTTTTTCTGGAAAGACTGCGGCATCAGCCTGCCCGGCGAAGAGCGCGAGGTGGATGATGTCGTCATGATGGGCTATGTCGTCGCCGACTTTGTGGCCGCGCTGGCGGCGGCCGCCCCCGACTGCCCGGTGCTGGCGCATTGTCACGAATGGCAGGGGGCGGCGGCGCTGCCGATCCTTCACCACCGCAAGACCGAAGCCGCGACGGTGTTCACGACCCACGCGACGCTGATCGGCCGCAGCGTGAGCGCGGCGAACGACGACCTGTATGACCGCCTCGACCAGATCGATCCGGTCGCTGTGGCGCGCGAACACGGCATCATGCCGCGCTTTGAGATTGAGCGGGCCGCGGCGCAGACCTGCGACGTGTTTACGACCGTCTCCGAGATCACCTCGCTTGAGGCCGAGCGCTTTCTGGGGCGCAAGGCCGATGTCGTGCTGCCGAACGGCCTGAATGTCGAGCGCTTTACCGCGCCGCACGAGTTTCAGAACCTGCACCAGCTCGCGAAAGAGAAGATCCACGAGTTTGTCATGGGTCACTTCTTCCCGAGCTATCGCTTTGACCTCGGCCGCACGCTGTATGTGTTCACGGCCGGCCGCTATGAGTATCGCAACAAGGGCTTCGACGTTTTCATCGAGGCGCTCTACGAACTGAACCGCCGCCTGAAGGCCCAGCCGAATGGCGTCACGGTCGTGGCCTTCATCATCACCAAGGGCCAGTATCGCCAGTTGAACAACGAAACGCTGAATCGCCAGGCGATGTTCCACGAGCTGCACGCGACCTGCGAACAGATCAAAGAGGACATGGGCCGCGGCCTGTTCCGCTCGGTCGCCGAGGGGCGCCTGCCGACGACGGATGATCTGCTGGACGAATACGCCCGCGTGCGCCTGAAGCGCATGATGAGCGCCTGGCGCCAGGATCCACAGCCGATTCACGTCACGCATGATCTGGTCAACCCGGAAAACGATCCGGTGCTGCGCCACCTGCGCCACCGCAACCTGAACAACGCGCCCGAAGACCCCGTCAAGGTCGTCTTCCATCCCGACTTCATCACCACCTCGAGCCCGGTGCTCGGACTCGAATACGACGAGTTCGTCCGCGGCTGCAACATCGGCGTCTTCCCCAGCTACTACGAGCCGTGGGGCTACACGCCGATGGAGTGCGTCATCCGCGGCGTGCCGGCGATCACCAGCGACCTGAGCGGCTTCGGCGCCTATGTCATGGAGCATTTCCCGGAGCACAATTCCGATGGCATGCTCGTCGCCCGCCGCCAGGATGTCGGCTTTGAAACGAGCGTCTATCAGGTGACTGGCTGGCTGCACGCGCTGACCCGCATGTCGCTCCGCGAGCGCATCGCCGTCCGCAACCGCGTCGAGACGCACGCCGAGTATTTCGACTGGGGCGAGATGAACAAGCACTATCGCGCCGCGCGCCGCCGCGCGCTGGAGATTCGCTTCCCCGACGCGGACGTCCGCGCCTTCCGCGGCGAAACCAACGGCCAGGCGAAGTCGTAAGCGCGTCCAAGCTGCCTCGGTCGGCCCGGGAAACGAGCAGATCGCCCAATGCGCGTCACCCCCGCGCAGGCGGGGGTCCACGACGACTAATGGCGTCAGGAACTTGACGCGGTTGCACTCCGTGCTCGACGCCTCCTCACTCCGTGGATTCCCGCCTGCGCGGGAATGACGCGCGTTGGCGCATGCGACCCGTTTCGTCACCCCCGCGCAGGCGGGGGTCCACGACGACTAACGGCGTCAAGGCCTAGCGCCTTCTCAATCCGTGGTTTCCCGCCTGC
The DNA here is from genome assembly GCA_964528455.1 of uncultured Planctomycetales bacterium. Classification (GTDB taxonomy): domain Bacteria; phylum Planctomycetota; class Phycisphaerae; order UBA1845; family Fen-1342; genus DSPM01. Next base: position 222,075 of record CAZGTH010000001.1, read on the forward strand.
GCGGGAATGACGGAAGAGCGCCCATTCTACATTCGTCACCCCCGCGCAGGCGGGGGTCCACGACGACCAACGGCGCTGATTGCGCGACACCTTCTCACTCCGTGGATTCCCGCCTGCGCGGGAATGACGGAAGTGGCGCCCACTCTCTATTTGTCACCCCCGCGCAGGCGGGGGCCCACGACGACTAATGGCGTCAGGACTAGGCGCCTTATCACTCCGTGGATTCCCGCCTGCGCGCCAAGCAACGCCGCCCCGGAGCGTTCAACCCATCCGACGATTGGCTACCCGGCCCGACCGGCGCTACCATCCTCACAACCCGCGTAACCTCGCGCGACTAAAGGCGAACCGCATGAATCACTTCGCGTTCGGCTGGCTGCTGATCACGCTCGGCTTCGCCAGCGGCGCCCTGCTCGGCCTTGGCTTCCACAAACCCGGTTTTCTCGGTGGATACGACAGTTTGCGACGCCGCATGATTCGCCTGGGGCACATCGCGCTGGTCGCGCTCGGGGCCCTGAACGTGCTGTATGCCCTGACGGAGCCGCGTCTGGCGCTCAAGCCGTGGGAGATCCAGGTCGCGTCGTGGGGCATGATGATCGGCGCGGTCGGTATGCCGCTTTGCTGCGGACTGACGGCCTGGCGCACGAACTGGCGGCTGTCGTTTCCGATTCCCGTCGCGGCCCTGATTACCGCCGGGATCACCATCACACGAGGCTTGTGGACATGAAAATCGGCATGATCGCGATGAGCGGGATCCGCGCCGCCAACCCCGACCTCGTCGCCGCCGGCCTCGAAATGCCCGGCGTGGTCGAACGCGCGAAGATTGTCGCATCGCTGCCGAGTCTGTCGCTGCTGACGCTGGCCGGCATGACGCCGGACGATATCGACATCGCGTATCACGAAATCGCGGATTTGCGCGCCGAGGGCGCGCCGCCGGGCGATTTTGATCTCGTCGTCATCGCGACGTATTCCGCGCAGGTGCTCGACGCCTATGAACTCGCCGACAGCTATCGCGCGCGCGGCGTGCCGGTCGTCATGGGCGGGTTGCACGTCAAGGCCGAGCCGGACGAAGCCGCGCAGCACGCGACGACCATCGCCGTCGGCGAAGGCGAAAAACTCTGGCCCGACATTTTGCGCGACTTTCAACGCGGCGCGCTCAAGCCGCGCTATGACCAGATCGACGGCGACTGGTTTGATCTGGCCGATGCGCCGATGCCGCGTTTCGATCTGTTGAACATGGACCGCTACAACCGCCTGACGGTGCAGACCAGCCGCGGTTGCCCGCATTTGTGCGACTTCTGCGCCAGTTCGGTGCTGCTGACGCCGAAGTATCGCGTGAAGCCGGTTTCGATGGTGATTGATGAGATTCGCCAGATCAAGAAGCAGTGGGCGCGGCCGTTCATCGAGTTCGCCGACGACAACAGCTTCATCTCGCGCTCGCACGCGAAGGACCTGATGCGCGCGATCGCGCCGGAAGAAATCAGTTGGTTTACCGAGACGGACATCTCCATCGCCGATGACCCGGAGTTGCTCGACCTGATGCGCATCTCCGGCTGCCGCCAGGTGCTGATCGGCCTCGAGTCGCCCACGCCCGACGGACTCGACGGCCTGGAACTGCGGCGAAACTGGAAGTTGAAAGTGCAGCCGGACTACGCCGGGGCGATCGCGCGCATCCAATCGCACGGCGTGACGGTCAACGCGTGTTTTATCCTCGGCCTCGACGGCCACACGCCGCGCACGTTCGACGCCGTCTACGATTTTGTCGAAGAAGTCGCGCCCTACGACGCGCAGATCACTGTGCTGACGCCATTTCCCGGGACCGCGCTATACAAGCGGCTGGAGCAGGAAGGCCGCCTGCTGGAGCCGCGGGCGTGGAACAAATGCACGCTGTTTGACGTGAACTTCGAACCGCGTGGCATGACGCCGGATGAGTTGCAATGGGGCTTGGTAGCGCTGGCCCGACGCCTGTACGCGCCGGAAGCGGTGCAGCGTCGGCGTGAGAAGTTCTTCGAACAATCGCGTAGCGCGCGGCGATCGGGCTCGTGACAGCGCCCCACTGTCGGAAGTCCGGTCAGCAAATATCCGCAGCCATCACAACGGCGAACAACTGTCGATTCCGCTTCACTGTCCATCTGCTATGCCCACGGGCGCCCTACTCCCTTGGTTCCGCCGACAGCCACTCCGCCGCCGGCGGCTTGCCCGTCAGCGTCTTCAAAAACGCCACCAGATCCGCCTTTTCCTCCGCCGTCAGATTCAGCGGCTGCAGGATCGTCTCACGATGCCCGTGCCCAGCGGCGGCGGCGCCTTCCAGCGTCGAATAAAACTCCACCACCTCTTCCAGCGACTTGAATTGTCCCTGCCGCATGTACGGCGCCGTCAACGCGACGTTGCGCAGGCTGGGCGTCTTGAACGCGCCGGCGGCGTGCGGCGGCTGCGCGAGAAAGCGCAGCTTGTCGTTGAAGGCGCTGTCCGGGGCGTCGCTGAAGGCCCCGAGCCCGTTGAATGGATCGCGCTGTACCAGCTCGATGCCCGCGAAGCGACCCGGGTCGTTCACCTGCCGCGTGTCGCGGTCCGGCACGCCGATGTTGTGAAACTCGCGATCGGAAAACAGCGGGCCGCTGTGGCATAGTGTGCAGTTCGCGCGACCCAGAAACAGCTTCAACCCGCGCACCGCACTCGGCGAGATCGCCCGCATGCGCCCGATATCGTTCTCGCGCAGGCCCGCGATGAATTCGTCGAACGGCGCCGGGCTGGTCATTAAGCGCCGCTGATACGCCTCCAGCGCCTTCCCGACATTCGCGAACACGCGCGAAACGCCCGACTGATCGTCGGACGAAATCGCATCCCACGCGCGATACAACTCCGCGTTCTCCGGCGCCGCCGTCTCTCCCGCCAGTGCGGCCGGCCGCGCGTCGAACACGCCGCCAGCGGGCAGCGCATCGAGCGCGGTGATCCGCGGCGGCGGGCCGAACACCCGTGCGTATGCCGCGCGCAACTCCGCGTCCGTCAGAATCAGCCGCGAGATCCGCGCTCGATTCGACGCCAACTCGCGCCCGCTCTCCATCGGCCGCAACGCCTGCGCCCACAGCGTGTCCGCGCTGCCATCGGAGAAGAACCAGCGGTGATGCGCCACGTTCAGCAGCGTCGGCGTATTGCGATCATGCGCCTGCGGCGCGTCCGGCAGCGGTCGCCCATCCGCAAACGCCCGCGCCGGCTCATGGCATGACGCGCACGATCGCGTCTGATCGCCCGAGAGCCGCTGCTCAAAAAACAACGTCCGCCCAAAGGCGGCGGCGGCCGGATCGTCGGCATAGCGATTGGTGGGATTGGCGGGCAGCGCGGGCAGGGGTGAGAGCCGCAGCGCCGCGGCCCGCTCTTCACTCGAAAGCGGGGGGGTGATGTCCCCGTTCAGCGCGTCAGACCGAGGGCTCGCTTGCCCCAGCGCGCCCATCGTCGCCAGCACGGCGGCGACAGCGGCCACCAGCGCGGATTTCCAGCCCGGCCAGGCGCGAACGACGCGCGCCGGACCCGGCCGCGCCCGCTGCGCGCTTACTCGTCCCCGGAATTCCAATGGCGCACGTAGGAGTTCAGCTTCAGATAGTCCTGCCCCGCCAGCTTGGCGGCGTCGCGCAGTGTGGTCATCGTCGAGACTTCCTCGACCTGCTCGGAAATGAACCAGTTCAGGAACTCGCGCGAGGCGTGGTCATTGTCCTTGATCGCCAGATCGACCAGCCCATTGATCTGCTGCGTGACCGTCACTTCACTGTCCAGCGCCGCCTGAATCGCCTCGAGCGGCGTTTTCCAATTCGCCTCAGGCTTCGCGATCGCATCGAGCGTCACGCGCGCATTCACGTCGCGCAGGTAGCGAATGAACTTCTCGGCATGCTCGCGCTCTTCAGCGCTTTGCTTCTCAAAAAATGACGTGAGCGCCGGCAGCGCCAGATCATCAAAGAAGCAGGCAATCGCCAGATACTTGTGCGCAGCGCCGAACTCATTGGCGATCTGCGCATTCAGCCGCGTTGTCATCGATTCTGAAATCACATCGGTCTCCAGCGGGCGTCGGACGCCCGTTCGTGCTATCGGAACAACATGCCCCGCACTCGGTCGCGGGCATTATCCAGTCGAGAAACCAGGCGCCGCACCCGCAGGCCGTTCTCAAGGTGCGCCGCGTTATCCGCGCTGATCGCCGCGATGTCGGCCTCATCCACGCGGGCGCGCAACTGCGCGACCTCGGCCGCCGAAAGAGCGCCGCCCTCGGGCGCCGCGAGGTCCAGCGGCCAGTATCCGGCCGCATCCAGCAGCGGATAGAGCCACTTCGCCAGCGCCCGCGTCGCCACCACCCGCTGGTCGCCGCCGCCGTCCGCCGCGATATCCAGCAGCGGGCCGATCGCGTTTGTATCGCCCAGCATCAACAGCGCCTGGTCGCGCCCCAGCTGATCCCACGCGTCGCGCGGATCAACCTCTCGGGCAAACGCGCGGGCCGCATCGCCATCCAGTCGCGCCAGCGCCAGCCACGCGCTTTGTCGCACATAACCATGCGCGTCGTTCGCGGCGATGTCCCTCAGCCGCTGCGCATCCGTCGCGTCGCCGCCCCGCCCCAATGCGTATACCAGCGCCTCCCGGACGCCCGCGTCCGGTTCGCCCTCGGTCAGCCGCGAACGGACCACCGTCATCGCGGCGCGAAAGGGCGTTTCCGCGGCGCGCCACGCCGCCTGCTTGCGCTCGGCGGGCGACTCGGCTCGCAGCGCTGACAGCAGCGTCAACCGCCGTCCGAGTTCGAGCCCGAACGGAACCGCCAGGCCAAGCAAGCCACCGACCAGCACAATCCAGCGCGCCGCGCGGCGCCGCTTTTTCGGCGCCACATCCGCCGTCGTCTCCTCAGGCACGTCAGCTCGCCGGCGCATCCGCTTCGCCATCTTCCTCAATGACGATTTTCGCCACGGCGACGACGCGATCGTCCTCGTCTTCCATGCGAATCAGTCGCACACCCTGCGTCGCCCGGCCGATCTCGCGCAGTTGGCTCAACGCCGTCCGCAGCAGCACGCCGCGCGACGTGATCAGCATCAACTCATCTTCGCCCGTGACCGCCCGCACGGCGACCACCGGCCCGTTCTTTTCCGTGACGCGGACATTGATCACGCCCTTGCCGCCGCGCTTGGTCAGGCGGTACTCGTCGATCTCCGTCCGCTTGCCCATGCCGCGCTCGCAGACCGTCAGCACGCTCATGCCGGGCTCCACCACCGCCATGTCGACCAGGTGATCGCCCTCGCGCAGGTCGATGCCGCGCACGCCGCGGGCCGTGCGGCCCATCGCGCGGACGCCGCTCTCGTGGAACCGACACGCCATGCCGTTGCGCGTGCCCAGGACGATGTCGTGTTCGCCGTTGGTCAGCGCCACGCGAATCAGCGAGTCATCCTCATCCAGGCTGATCGCCTGAATGCCGCTCGCGCGCGGCCGCGAGTAAGCGCTCAGCGGCGTTTTCTTCACCGTGCCCTTCTGCGTCGCGAAGAAGATGAAGTTTTCCTCAAACTCCGATACACGCAGCACGGCCACCAGCCGCTCGCTTTCCTGCAACGTGATCAGATTGGCGACCGCGCGGCCGCGACTCGTGCGCGACAGATTCGGTATGTCATATACGCGAAGCCAGTACACCCGCCCCGTATTCGTGAAGAACAGCATGTAGTCATGCGTGTTCGCCATGATCAGGTGCTCAATGAAATCATCTTCCTTCGCGTCCGTGCCCTTGATGCCGCGCCCGCCGCGTCCCTGGCTGCGGAAGGTCTCCTCGGGCAGTCGCTTGATATAGCCCTGGTGCGACATGGCGACGATCACGCGCTCCTGCTCGATCAACGCTTCCATATCGAAGTCGCCGACCGCCTCGCCGAACGTCGTGCGGCGCGGCTCGCCGTACTTGTCCTTCAGCTCGCGCATGTCTTCCGAAATGATGTCGAGCACGCGCCGCTCGTCGCTGAGAATCAGCTCGTAGTCCGTGATTTCCTCGACCAGCCCGGAGTATTCGCGCGCCAACTGCTCGATCTCAAGGCCCGTCAGGCGCCGCAACTGCATCGCCAGAATCGCGTCCGCCTGTGTGCGCGTCAGAAACTGATCCGAACCCGTCGCCCGCTTCACGAACACTTCCGGCAACAACGTGCGCACCGTCGCCTGCTCGCTCAGGCGCAACGGCTTCTCCATCAGGCGCGTGCGAGCCGTGTCCACATCCGGCGACTCGCGGATCACCCGGATGATCTCGTCGATATCGGCCACTGCGAGAATCAGACCCTCCAACACATGCGCCCGCTGCCGCGCTTTGCGCAACAGGAACTGCGTGCGGCGGCGGATGACTTCGACGCGATGGTCGATGAACGCCTGCAGCAGCTGCCGCAGATTGAGCTGTCGCGGGACGCGATTCACCAGCACGATATTGATCGCGTGGAGGTTCGACTGCAGCGGCGTGTACTTCCACAGCTGGTTGAGAATCACTTCCGGGCTGGCGTCGCGCTTCAGCGTGATGACCAGGCGCACCATCGCCTGCCGACCGGATTCGTCACGCAGGTCGGAGATCCCCTTGATCGTCCCCGCCTCGACCGCGTCGCGAATCTTGTCCTTGATCGTCGGCAGCAGAATGCCGTGCGGAATCTCGTCGATAACGATCTGCGATGCGCCGTTCTTCAATTCCTCGATGTGCGCCTTGCCGCGCACCGTCAGCGAGCCGCGACCATTGTGCATCGCTTCGTGCACGCCGGCCCGGCCGCGAATCTCGCCGCCGGTCGGGAAGTCCGGCCCCGGCACGATCTTCATCAGCCCGTCGACCGTAATCTCCGGGTCGTCAATGCAGGCGCACACCGCGTCACAGATTTCGGCCAGATTGTGCGGCAACAGCCGCGTGGCCATACCGACGGCAATGCCTTCCGACCCATTGACCAGCAGGTTCGGGAAACGGGCCGGCAGGACCACCGGCTCCTCGCGCGTGCCGTCGTAATTCTCTTCAAAGTCGACCGTCTCACGCTCGAGGTCGGTGAGCATCTCGGCCGCCGGATGCGCCAGCCGCGCCTCGGTGTACCGCATCGCCGCGGGCGGGTCGCCGTCGATCGAACCGAAATTGCCCTGCGGGTGGATCAGCGGATGGCGCAAAGCCCATTCCTGCCCCATGCGGACAAGCGTCGGATAGATCACGCCCTCGCCGTGCGGGTGGTAGTTACCGCTCGTGTCACCGGCGATCTTGGCGCATTTACGATGCTTGGCGTTCGGACCGAGGTTCAGGTCATTCATCGCGACCAGGATTCGCCGCTGCGAGGGCTTGAGCCCGTCGCGCACATCCGGCAGGGCCCGGGCCATGATGACGCTCATGGCATAGGTCAGGTACGACTCCTGCATCTCCTCGGCGATCGGAGTCGGGATCAGATTCGGTGTTTCACTCATGGACCGGCGTTCGCTCCGTAGTTGTCACTAATCCCGTATTTTAGCCGATAATTGACCGTTCGGGCAGGGGCTGCGCCAACCCGCCGGAAGCCTCCTCAGGCGCCGTCGGCGCGTGTTACAATCCGGCGATGGTCCAACCCCTGGAACGCGGATATTCGCCCTACGGCGCGACCGAAGAAGTCGGGATCGGCGCCTACGCGCGCCGTCAGCGAAACCGCCGGCTGCTGCTCGGGGCGTTCGGGGTCGCGATGGTCATCGTGGGCGTCTTTCTCTACCGCTGGATCACGGTCCCGGATGTCGGCAACCCGCGTTTCGGCTACGCGGTGGAAATGCGATGCCGCGTCTGTGGCAATGAAACCCGCAATCAGGTCGCGCATTCCCAGCGCTTTCCGGAAGTCTGCCAGAAGTGCGGCCAGATGGGGATGGACCCGCTCTGGAAGTGCCTCGGCTGCGGCTTTGAGTTTGTCGCCCAAACCACCGACAACGTCACCTGCCCGCAATGCGGCTCCAACCGCGTCGGCGCCGCCGCCCGGCCGCAGCCGTAGCCTTCGATCGCCGGCGCTTGGCGGACTTCGCGCAAATCTGAAAAGGCGCATCGGCAATTCGTCGATAAGAGAGACGTTCCGAGACCCCGGCGCGGATTCGCGTTGACTGCGGTTATCGGGCGACCTAGCATCCTGTCGGACCGACCCCGGGCGCTTGGAAGTGCAATCGCCCGTAGGAGTTGCGCGAGTCAAGGGGCGTGGAGAACGCAGTATGGGCACCCGCGACACGATCTTCTCGATCATCGACAAGCATCTGGACACGAAACGCTTCCGCGAGCAGCACTGGGAAGGCGGGTTCTTTGACTATCTCGATATGGTCATCGCCAACCCGCGCCTGGCCCGCAATTCGTTCCAGCGCGTGTACGACATGATCCTGCGCTATGGCACCACCCGCTATACGCAGTTCAAACAGGAGTTCGTGCACTACAAGTTCTTTGACGACCCGTTTGATAACGGCGCGGACGCGGTCTTCGGACTCGATTCCGCCCTGATGCGCCTGGTCGAGTTCTTCAAGTCGGCTTCGCAGGGATACGGCACTGATCGCCGCATCCTGCTGCTGCACGGACCGGTCGGCTCCAGCAAGAGCACGATCGCGCGCCTGCTGAAAAAAGGCCTGGAGCACTACTCGCATACCGACGACGGCGCGATCTACACGTTCTCGTGGAAAGTCGACGGCGAGGAAGGGCCTGAGGTCTATCCGTGCCCGATGCACGAAGAGCCGATGAAGCTGATCCCGCGCGAGGCGCGCAAAGAGATCATCTCGCAGATCAACGCCGACCTGCCGGAAGATCAGCAGTTGCGCGTCGACGGCGACCTGGATCCGTTCTGTCGCCGCATGTTTGACGATCTACTGCTGAAGTATGACGGGGCCTGGCGCAAGGTGCTGGAGCATGTCGTCGTGCGCCGCATCATCCTGTCCGAAAAGGATCGCGTCGGCATCGGCACGTTCCAGCCGAAGGACGAAAAGAACCAGGACTCGACCGAACTCACCGGCGACATCAACTATCGCAAGATCGCGCTCTACGGCTCGGACTCCGATCCGCGCGCGTTCAATTTCGATGGCGAGCTGAACATCGCGAATCGCGGTATCTGCGAGTTCATCGAAGTTCTGAAGCTCGATGTGGCGTTTCTCTACGACCTGCTGGGCGCGTCGCAGGAACACACGATCAAGCCCAAGAAATTCGCGCAGACGCACATTGATGAAGTGATCCTCGGCCACACGAACGAGCCGGAGTATCGCAAGCTCCAGAGCAACGAGCTGATGGAAGCGTTTCGCGATCGCACGATCAAGATCGACGTGCCGTACAACATCCGGCTGACGGACGAAATCAAGATTTACAACAAGGATTTCAACAAGGAAAAGGTCCGCGGCATCCACCTCGCGCCGCATACGATCGAAATGGCCGCGATGTGGGCCGTGCTGACGCGCCTCGACGAGCCGAAGAAGGCCGGCCTGTCGCTGATGCAGAAGCTGAAACTCTACGACGGCCGCAGCATCCCCGGCTTCACCGAAGACTCGATCAAGGAACTGCGCGAGGAAGCCCCGCGCGAAGGCATGGGCGGCATCAGCCCGCGTTACGTGCAGGACAAGATTTCCAACTCGCTGGTCGGCGAGCAGGCCCAGGCCGACAAGTGCGTGAACCCGTTCATGGTGATGAACGAGCTCGAATCCGGGTTGTCGCATCACTCGCTGCTGACCGACGATGAGGACAAAAAGCGCTACAAGGAACTGCTCGGCATCGTTCGCGAAGAATACGAGGACGTGCTGAAGACCGAAGTGCAGCGCGCGATCTCCGCCGACGAAGACGCGATCCAGCGCCTGTGCACCAACTACATCGAGAATGTCCGCGCCTACACCCAGCACGAGCGCGTCCGCAACCGTTACACCGGCAAGGATGATGAGCCGGATGAGCGCCTGATGCGGTCGATCGAAGAAAAAATCGACATTCCCGATAACCGCAAGGATGATTTCCGGCAGGAGATCATGAACTACATCGGCGCGCTCGCGCTCGACGGCAAGAAGTTCGAGTACCACACGAACGCCCGCCTGCACAAGGCGCTCGAACTCAAGCTGTTCGAAGACTCGCGCGATACGATCAAGCTGAAGAACGTCGTCTCCGGCGTCGTTGACGACGAAACCCAGGCCAAGATTGACGTCGTCAAACAGCGCCTGATCAAGTTCTTCGGATACAACGAAACCAGCGCCACAGATGTGCTGAACTACGTCGCGAGCATCTTCGCCCGCGGCGACTCCAAGCAGTGAGCCGCGACGCGTCCGGCCTGACCCTGGACGGGCTGACCACGTCGCGCCTGCGCCTCCGCCGCGTGGGCGCGGACGATCGCGCCCGGCTGGAGCGGCTCAACGCCGACCAGCGCGTCATGCGCCACATCGGGCCGCCGCTTTCCATCGCCCAGTCAAACGAGTTCCTCCATCGCGTCACCCACGAAGCGTCGGACCAGTCCGGCTGGTTCATGGTCGAACGCCGCGCCGACGGCGCCGCCATCGGCCTCGCCGCGCTCAAGGAACTCTCCCCGAAAAATCTGGCCGCGATGGCCCCGCTCATCGCCGGCCGCCCGCCGCGCGAACTCGTCGAGTTCGGCTGGCGCTTCGAGGCCGATTACTGGGGGCAGGGCTACGCCACCGAGATCGGCCGGGCCCTGGTCGCCTTCGCGTTCGAACAGCGCGAACTGCCCTGCGTGAACGCCGTCGCCCTGATCGCGAACGAGGCGTCCTGCGGCGCCATTCAAAAATGCGGCCTTTCCCCGGCCGGCGACTACGTCATCGACGACCGGCCCGCCCGCTGGTTTCGCCTGGCCGCCGAGGACTGGCGCCGCGCCCACCGAACGCCGCCGCCCTAGCCGCGAGGTTGGTCGCGCACTCGCTCCCCATTACCATGGTTTCCAGTCGCCATCGGCCGCGTCCAAGCGACCATTGACGCCGGCGCCGCCGCGACAAATCGATGACCCGTGACCCAGGAGCATCCCGTGGCTGAAATCCGCCCGTTTCGCGCGATCCGATACGCGTCCGCCGCCCTGAGCGACCTGCTCGCGCCGCCCTATGACGTCCTTGACCAGGCCGACCGCGACGCGCTCGTCGCCCGCGACGCCAATAACTTCGTCGTCGTCGACCTGCCGCACATTCCGCCAAAAAACGCCGGACCCGCGGCCGTCTACGACAAAGCCGCCGCCACCCTGCGCGGCTGGCTCGACGCCGGCGTCATGAAGCAGGACGCCGAGCCCGCGATCTACGTCTATCACCAGCACTACACCCACGCCGGACGCGACTACGCCCGCAAGATGTTCTTCGCCCGACTCAAACTCGAAGACTTCGGAGCCGGATCCGTCTTTCCGCATGAGCAAACTTTCGGCGGCCCGAAAGAAGACCGTCTCGCGCTGATGAAAGCCACCGACGCCCAGCTCAGCCCGATCTTCGGCCTCTACCCCGACGCGAACAACGCCGTCGCGCTGCGGCTCGAAAAAGCCCTCACGCCCAAGCCGACCGCCGAAGGCGTGTTGGATGGCGTGCAGAGCCGCCTGTGGGTTGTCACCGACAAGGCGACAATCGACGCGACCTGCGCCGCGCTCGCCGAAAAGCCGATCTTCATCGCGGACGGTCACCATCGCTACGGGACCGCGCTGCTGTACCGCGACTGGAAGCGCGAACAGGGCAACCTCGGCTCGGCCGACCATGTGCTCAGCGTGTTTTGCGCCATGGAAGACCCCGGCGCGCTGATTCTCCCGACGCATCGCGTACTGACCGACAAGCGCGTGCCGCTCGAAACCCTCGCCAACGACCCGAACCTGAAGCTCGACCCGTTGAGCGGCGCAAATGCCGACAACATCGAGCAGACGCTCGCCAAACGCGGTCCGCAGGCGATCGCCGTGTTTGACCCGGACAAGGGCTGGCACGCGCTCGCGCCGGGCAAGGCCGATCTGCTCGACAAGCTGGAATCCGGCCATAGCGAAGCCTGGCGCCGCCTCGCGCTGGCGATCCTGCACGCGTACGTGCTCGATCGCGTCGTGACGCCGAAGGTCTGCGGCGGAGCCGCGCCGAAAATCGAGTACATCAAATCGACGTCCGGCGCCGTCGATTACGCCACGTCGCACAAGACCACGGCGTTCATCATGCAGGCGTCAACGATGAAGGAACTGCAGGATGTGTGCGGCGCCAACGATCTGATGCCGCAAAAAAGCACGTACTTCTATCCAAAGCTCGCCAGCGGGCTCGTGGTGAACCCGCTGGCGTAGCGTTGGCGCCGACTGGCGTTGCGTTGTTAGACGGCCAGCAGCTCTTCCGCGCTCGCCGCTTCGGCCGCGGCTTTCGCGCCGGCCAACAGATCGACGAACATGTCCAGCGACTGCTGGAACTGCTTGGTCGCCCATTCCTCGTCGACGTCGACCAGGCGCACCGGCGAGCGGTTCAGGCTCGGCTCGCGACCCGGGACGAACGACTCGGTGCGCACCTCCAACTCGCCGATGCCGCCAAAGCGGAAGATCAGCAGCAGGTACGCGTTCTCCGCCAGTTCAAATTTGTACGACCGCCGCCCATCTTCCTTCAGCGGCGTGGTAACGCGAAAGCCGTTGTCGCTCACAAACGTCGAGACCCGCTTGAACGCCGGCGTGACCGAGCGGTTCAGCGCGTCCTCAAAGCTGGTGACCCACTTCGACTGCGCCTGATTCAGCTTATCGAGGAAACTGTTCTGCCAGCGATCCACGTGACGCCCCCTGTGTCGTGCCACAACTCGCCGCGCCACGGTGGCGCCGCTGAGACGGATTCATCCGCCTCGCCCTTCCTCCCCATAGCGTGCAAAATGTTTGCCCGCGCGGCGCGTTCGAATCGCCCCAATCCCGCCACTCCCGCAAAGTCCGCTATCCTGTCAGCCTGTGCCGCGCAAACCGCGCGTTTTATCGGCGACGGAGGCGTTTTCAATGCCGCGGATCACCAAGGTCTACACCCGCACCGGCGACGCCGGCGATACCGGACTCGGCGATGGGCAGCGCGTGCCGAAAACCGCGCCGCGCATCTGCGCTTATGGGACGGTCGATGAGCTCAACGCGCATATCGGATTGGCGCTCTGCGCCGACATCGACCCCCGCCTGCGCCCGACTCTGCAACGCATCCAGAATGAGTTGTTCCACCTCGGCGCCGATCTATGCGTGCCCGAGGCCGCCAAAGAGAAGCGCCCCACGCCGACCATCACCCAGGCCCATATCGACGCGCTGGAGCGCCTGATGGACGCGCTTAGCGAAGATCTGCCGCCCCTGGAAAACTTCATCCTCCCCGGCGGCACACCGGCCGGAGCCCAGTTGCACATCGCGCGCACCGTCTGCCGCCGGGCGGAGCGCGAAGCGATCGCGCTGCGCGCCGCCGAGCCGATCGGCCCGTTCGTCGTGGCGTATCTGAACCGCCTGTCCGACGCGCTGTTCGTGCTGTCGCGCGCGCAGAACCGCTGGGCGAACGTCGCCGACCCGGTCTGGGACAGCCGCCAACAGCCGCCGGGCCCCGACGCGCCGGCGTACTGAACCGGTACCGCCCGGAGGGCTGACGGCGCTAGCCGGGGACCAGTGGTGAGGGGCGTGTCCGCCGCGCCGCCCGGAGGGCGCACGAAACTTGCCGGGGGCTTCAGCCCCCGGTCACCAGCCACAAAAAAAACGGCCCGGAGGGCCGACGAGCCGACGATCCCGGCCGCCGCGTTCGCCCTCCGGGCGACGGATGAAGTCAGCGCGGCTTCCGGGGGCTAAAGCCCCCGGCAAAGCGCATCGGCCCTCCGGGCCGCAGTAGCCGCGCGCGCGTCCGGCCGGTACCACCCGGAGGGCGCACGAAACTTGCCGGGGGCTTCAGCCCCCGGTCACCCGACAAGAATGAAACCGGCCCGGAGGGCCGACGATCCGCCGATCCCGGCCCGCCGCGGTCGCCCTCCGGGCGAGGGATGAAGTCAGCGACCATCCGGGGGCTAAAGCCCCCGGCAAAGCACATCGGCCCTCCGGGCCGCCATCGGAACCTCAGCCACAACCCAAGCGGCGGCGCGCCTGACATCATCATACCCACGTCATCACGACACCCCCGCTCGAATTCACGACGATTCGCGCCGTGCCGCCCGCAGGGCGCACAAAAACTCCCGTTCGGAACACAAGCATCCGAACACCGTCCTCAATCCGGTCCGACACCCCCTCACCGGAGGCTTCAGGAAGTGATTGGGCGACCCGGTTCCGCCCGGAGGGCGCACAAACTTGCCGGGGGCTTCAGCCCCCGGTCACCCGACAAGAATGAAACCGGCCCGGAGGGCCGACGAACTTCGCCCGCGCCAATCCGCGCCACACCTCCACCCATCCCCGCCAGCCACCAACCCCCTTTCAAGACTTTCTAGATTTCCCCGGATTCCCGCGCAACACTTCCCCGGTCGCCCAAACAAACGGGGCCATGGAGGAACGCCGAACCGTGCTTGCCGCTACCCGCCAACGCGTCGCTTCCATCCTCCGCGGCCTCGGCTCGCTGCTGCCCACGGCCACGCCGACGCCGCCGGCCGGCGCCATCACCCGCCCCTGGCGCGACGACCACGATCGCACCTGGCCGACCGTCGGCCTCACGCCGTCGCGGTTGCTCGCGATTCTCCAGGCCGCCGATCACGGCTATCCGCGCGAGCAGTTCGAACTGTTCGACGACATGCTGCGCAAGTGGCCGCGCCTTGGCGCCGTCGAAGCCACCCGTCGACTCGCGCTCACCGGCCTCGAATGGGAGATCGCGCCCGGTCCCGACAGCGCCGGCGCCTCCGCCCGCGCCGATGAGGTCGCCGCTTTCTGCCGCGAAAGCCTCGCCGCGCTGCCCGCCTTCCGCGACACGCTCAACCACATGGCCCGCGCCATCGCCTTTGGCGTCTCCGTCATCGAACTGATCTGGGAGGACGGTCGCCTCGTTGATCTCGTGCCGGCGCCGCATACGCGCCTGATCGCCGATCCCGATCAGCCGTGGCGCATCCGCCTGCTAATGGCGTCCGACCCGAACCGCGGCGTTGCGCTCGACACGCTGCCGAACAAGTGGATCACACATTGCCCGAACGCCGCCGCCGGCCGCTTGTTTGATCGCGGCCTGCTGCGGGCCAGCGCGCCGATGTATGTCGCGCAGAATCTCAGCTTCAAGGATTGGCTGATCTATTCGCAGATCGCCGGCATGCCGGTGCGCGTCGCGCGGTTTGAGCCCGGCACGCCGGAGAGCGAACAGCGGGCGCTGCTGAAGATGCTCGAAGCGCTCGGCACCGACGCCGTCGCCGCGCTGTCGAAGAATGTCGACCTGTCGCTGTTGGAGGCGGCCCGCGCCGGCGATAAGCCATATCTCCCGCTGCAGGATTACTGCAACACCGAGATCACGATCCTGTGGCTCGGGCAGCATCTGACGACGGATGTCCGCGCCAGCGGTTCGCGGGCCGCCGCCGAGATTCACGACCGCGTGCGCGAAGACCTGCTGGTCGACGACATCCAGGACGAGGCCGACACGATTCGCCGCGACCTGCTTACGCCGCTGGCCCGCGCCCGTTTCGGCCCCGACGCTCCGGTTCCGCGCTTTTCGCGCTCGCTCGCGCAATCGATCGACACCCGCTCATTCGCCGAAACGCTCGGCGTCGCCGTGCGCGAACTCGGCATGCGCGTGCCGACGCGCTGGGCGCACGACGCGCTCGGCATCCCCGAGCCGCGCGGCGACGAGCCCACGCTGACGGGAGCAGACGCATGAACCCACGCTTCGTGCCGGAAACCGACCCGCACTTGACCATCCGTGATGCGCGCGAAACCGATGTCGCCCCGCTCGGGTTCTTCTTCGACACGCTGCTGCGCAAGGACTACTTCCTGCGCCGCGGCCAGTTGGCTGACATGATCCGGGACCGGTCGCATCGCGTGCTGATCGCCGAAATCGACGATGTGCTGGTCGGCGTGGCGATCCTGACCGCCGGCGCGCGGCTCGTGAATGCGCTCGTGCATCCGGCATATCGCGCGCTCGGCGTCGGTCGCGCGATTGTCGAGGCCAGCGGCGCGAAGGAAGTCCGCGCCAAGCTCGATATGTCCACCGGCGACCCGCGTCCGTTCTATCGCCGCCTGGGATTTCGCGCCACCGGCCGGCGCAACCTAAAAGGCAACATCGAAGTGATGCGCCAACCCGCGCGAACCGCCGCCACCCGCAAGCCCCAGCGCGACCCCAACCCACCATCAAGCAAGGAGTAGCCACATGACCACCGAAACGGCGCTTGAATCCATGTCGGAAACGCAATCGGATGAAACGCAGCCGCGCGCCGCAGCGCCCCGCGCCGCGCCCGGCGTGTTTCAGCGCATGGCCCGCGAACGCGTCACGGCCAAGCTCCGCGCCGCCATCGCCGCCTGCCAGAACGATGACATCGAGCCGGCCCGCGAATTGATCCAGGCCGCGCTCGACAGCGCCGACGCCGCATCTGTGACCGCGATTCTGGATACGGCCCGGACCAGCGTCGCGATGCGCGCCGCGCCGCGCACACTGGCCCGATCATGCGGACGTCCCGTCGACGAGTTCCTGCTGATCCCGTTCGGCCGCGTTGAACTCGATCGTCCGCTCGCCGGCGGCGACTTCGAATTCACACGGGACCACGCCGAAACGCTGACGACCTGGTTCGCCGGCATCGATCGCCGTCTCGCGATTGATTACGAGCATCAAAGTTTTGACCAGTTCAACCCACGCCCCGATGGACTGCGGCCCGCCGCCGGCTGGATCGGACAGCTCGCCATTCGCGCTGACGGATTGTGGGCGACGGAAGTGGAATGGACCGACCGCAGCGCGGCGCTGCTCGGCGCCTGCGAGTACCAGTACTTCTCGCCGGTCATCTACTGGGCCGACGAAGACTACACGCGCATCATCAGTCTCGGCCCGGTCGCGCTGACCAACGACCCCGCCATGCGCGGCGTGAAGCCGCTGACCAGCGGCGACGCGCTCGAAGGCGAGCCGCACGCGGCCGCCGCGCCAATCGCCGCTTCCCGCGCTCCCGAGAACGTGCCGGACGCCGCGGACGAAATCGCCGCATTGCGTCGCCGACTGATGGTGCAAGAAGCGGACACGTTCGTGGAGCGCGGCCTGCGGCAGGGGCGGATCGTTGCGTCCACCAGCCTCGACTGGCGCTACGACTATCTGCGCGATCCCGCCGAGGCCGTGGCGCGATTGGCGCGCACGCCGGTCGTGCTGCCGCCGGGACGGATTGTGGAACCCGGGCGCGATGTCGAAGCGCCACGGCCGGACGTGGGGAGCGCCGGCGATTCCGCGATGGAGCTGGAAGACCTGCGCGCGTTCGAACGCGCCCTGACCGCCGGTCGCGTGCGCGGCGTCCGCGCCGGATCGACGTAAGCCCACGAGCCATGAAAGGAGATGAGCAATGGCGTTGAGTGAGAATCGGGAACTGAAACTGTTCGCGTCACAGGCGCTGGTCGATCTGCCGGTCGAGGCCGGCCAGATCATCTACAAGGGCGCCTTCATCGGCCTCGACGACACCACCGGATACGCGCAGCCGCTGACCGCCGGCGACACATTCGTCGGCGTGGCATACGCGAAGGCGGATAACAGCGGTGGCGCGAGCGGCGCGATCAATGTCCGCGCGCATCAGGCGATCGACATTGTGCACACGCTGACCGGCGTGACGCAGGCGAATGTCGGCGCGCTCGTGTACGCCAGCGCGGACGACACGCTGACACTGACATCCACGAGCAACAGCCGCGTCGGGCGCGTGGTCGCCGTCGAGGGCGCGAACCTGGCCCGCGTGCGGATTCAGCCGACGTTCTCGATCTAAGGAAACCGAGCAAAGGAGTGACGCATGGGCGTTGTTGTCAACACGGGATTGTCGTCGCAGGCGATCATCGGCCGCTTTTTCCGCCGACTCGAAGAGTTCGCGGACGCGGCGTGGTGGACGCGACTGGCGATGCGCTTCGCCAGCACGCAGGAATCGGAGACATACCGCTGGCTGGGCATGGTCCCGCAGGTGCGCGAATGGGTCGGCGGGCGACAGATCAAGCCGCTGCGCAGCCAGGGCCTGACGATCGTCAACAAGGTGTGGGAATCGACGATTCGCGTGGATGCGGACGAACGCCGGCGCGACAAGTCGGGCCAGATTCTGATTCGCGTGAACGAAATGGCGCGGCGGGTCGCGACGCACCCCAATCGCCTGCTGACCGAACTGCTGCTGAACGGCGCCACCGCGCCGGCGTATGACGGACAGGCGTACTTTTCATCCGGCCACAGCGAAGGCGACTCCGGCGCGCAGAGCAACAGCATCACGTTCGACGCCAGCACAGCCACCGCGCCCACCGCAGACGAAATGCACGAGGCGATCATCGCCGGAATGTCGCAGATTCTGCGATTCCTCGATGACCAGGGCGAGCCGATGAACGAAAGCGCCCGCGAGTTCATGGTGATGGTCCCGCTGCCGTTCCTGTCCGCTACGCTCACCTCGCTTTCCAGCCAACAGATCGACTCGTCCAGCAACCCGCTGGCCGGCGAAGGGCCGTACCGCCTGACCTGGGTCGCGAATCCGCGGCTGACGTGGACGGATCGCTTTGCGGTGTTCCGGGTGGATGGCGAGTCGCGCCCGTTCATCTTCCAGGAAGAACTGCCCGTGCAAGTCCAGGCGCTGGCCGAAGGCAGCGAATTGGAAGTCAACGAAAACCAGCACCAGTACGGCGTGAAGGCCGTCCACGCGGCCGGCTACGGCTTCTGGCAGGACGCCTGCCTCGTGACGTTCAACTAGCGGCGTTGCGCGAGAGGGAGCATCGCCATGGCATACGGGACATCGACGATCTGAAGGACCGGCTCGGGCTCACGCTGTATGCGCGACTGACAGATCGACAGGCCGGGCAAGCGGCGGACAACGGCGTCGCAGGTGACATCGTGGCGGAAGCCGAAGCGCTGGTCGACAGCTACGTCGCGCAGCGCTACGCCGCGCCGATCGATCTGACCGCCCATCCGGAGCTGGCGCTGACGATGAAAGCCCGCACGCTGGACATCGCGGAGTGGATCGCGTGGCGGACGTCGCCGTTCGTCAATGACATCCCGGCGCGCGTTCAGATGCTGAGCGAAACGGCGCTGGCCTGGCTGCGCGACGTGGCGGCGGCGCGCGTGACACTGCCCGCGGCCGCCGCGCCGGCCGGGCCGACGGCGCAGCACGACGGGCCGCGATTCACGGCGCAGCCGCGCGCGTTCTCGGCGAACGAGCTGAACGGACTCTAAAGGAGCGACAACGGATGGCTGTTTTCTTCAGGACATATGCGAGCGCCAGCGCGGAAGCCGTCGCGCCCGCGGTCGCCGGAAAGATCATCCGACTGCGACGCGTGATCTTCACGACCGCCACCAACGGAAAGCTGGCGCTGCGCCAGGACCCCGGCGGCGGCAGCGAAGCGCCGATCACGCCGGACTGGCAGGGGCGCGGCGGCGGATCGCCGGTGGACATTGTGTTTGCGAGTGAGTTTCCGGCGGCGGGGCGCGGCCTGTCGCTCGGACTGACGACCGACATCGCCGACGCGCACGGCGTCTGGATCGAATACGAGTACGTGGACTGAGCATGGAAGAGCTGATCCAACAAGCGCTATCGCTCGGCGTGTCGGGACTGTTGTTTGTCATGTGGTGGCACGAGCGCCGCGAGCGCGCGGAAGCGCAGGGGACGGAGCGCTCCGCGACGTCACATGCGGCGCAGATGACCGAAACGACGACGCGCGTAATCAGCGTGATTCAGGCCAATACGGAGTCCATGACAGCGCTGCGCGAAGAACTGCGCTCGCAATGGCGGCTGGACCTGGAGTATCGCGAACGCATCGCGCGACAGCTCGAACGGATCAGCGACGAAACCTGACAGAAAGGAACAACGTGAACCTGGAAGACTTGCTGGGAAAGATCGACCTGCGGACGGCGCAGGCGTTTGTGCGGGCGGCGCGGCATGTGATCGACGCGCTGCTGATCGAGGCCGAGCGCGTGAATGAAGCGCAAGCCCCGACGCCGCGCGACTACGCGACCGCCGCGCTCTCGCGCGAGGCGCCGCCGGGCGGCTGGCTGTCGCGCGATGAGCTGCGATCGGCGGCACAGCGGATGGCGGAAGCGATGGCGGCGGAGAAGTGGGTGGACGGGGCGCTGGTGGCGATTCGCGCGCTGGCGCTGAAGTAAGGAGGCGAAGAATGGTTCTTGTTCAAGAGCGCCCCGCCGCGGGCGCGGCGCGTTGGCGACGCAGAGCGCTGGTGATTGCGATCGCGGCGCTGGGTGGCTGCACGGCGGAGTCCACGCGGGTCGCGATTGACGCGCAGCGTCGCGCGGATGACACGCAACGGGCCGTGCAGGACAAGCAACATGACGCGCTGAAGGTCCTGCTGTTTCGCGACCTGACGCGACATCTGGAATCCGAGGGCGTCACGTTGAGCCACGTGCAGCGGGCGGCGCTGAATGACGCCTGGAACGAGCGCGATCTGATCGAATTCTGGAGCCAGCAGTATCAGCGGGCCGAGGCGCTGCGGCTGATCGGCGTCGACGCGAAGCTGTTCGGCGACCAGGCGCCAATCGACCTGCTCGCCAAACAGATCGCGGCCCGCGTGGCGCGCGTCGAACAGGGGCTGGCGGCGGCCGTGGTGGAACAGGCGGTTGAATCCACGACTCCAGCGCCGGGCACTGCGGAATAGGAGGACAGGATGAAGCAATGGCTATGGCCGCTGCGCAGCCGAAAGGCGCAGGTCGCGTTGGCGACACTCGTGGCGGCGTACGCGATGCAGTTGGGGTTGGAGGTGTCGGAGGAGACCGTGTTGGGTGTGATTGGCGTGGGGATCTCGCTGATTCTCGGGATCGCGCATGAGGACGCGGGATTGACGCGCTAAGGGCGCGCGGAACCGCGGATGAACGCCGATCAACGTGGAGCACAGCCGTGATTGGCTGTGCTCTTTCTATTGCGCGGTTGCGTGACGGGTTTACGGGCAACTTGTGCCGAAGCCGGACAGGAGCCCCGCCAGGTCGGCGAGGTCGACAGCGCCGTTGTTGTCGATATCAGCGCTGGGGTCGTACTCCGGCTCCGGGCTCATGGTCCCGAAGGCCGACAGCAGACCGGCGAGGTCAGACAGGTCGATGACGCGGTCGCCGTTGAGATCACCCGGGCAGGCGACATCCGGTTCCAGCATGATCTCGATGATGCCGCTGCCCTTCAGACCGAGATAGCCGCCGAGACGAATCAGGTACGTCTCGCTGGCGCTGCCGTGAAAGGATGTCTTCGGCCCGAGGCCATTGGAGCCGCAGGCGTCATCCACGCACGAGATCGTCTGGCCGGACGCGGTCGGGCAGCCCTCGTAGATCGCCAGCTTCGCGTCGTAGTTGCGGGCGCAGACATCGACAGTGACCATGCCGTCCACCGTCGGCGTGTAGGCGAACCAGATGTCCGCGTCGATGTGGCTGTAGTTGGCGAAGAAGCACGCGTTCGGCTCATCTGGTCCGTCGGTGGTCGCGCCGATCGTGGAGAATGAGGTCTGCCCCGCGAAGATCGGCGTCGCGTCCTCGCAATCGTCGTTCGCCAGCGTGACCGGCGTATCGTCGATGATCGCGAGTTCGAAGGCGCCTTCAGCGCCGTTCCAGCCGTCGACGACGATGAAGTATGTGCGCCAGGCTTCGAGTTCGACATTGTTCAGGAAAGAACGGTATTGCTCCGGCGGCGCTGCGCCGCACACCAGCGAGTCGTCGCTGCACGCGTGCGGCGCGCCCGGCGTCACCGCGTTCTCATAAACGAACACCTTCGTGTCGTATTGCGAATCGCACAGCGAAAGGTCGATGCGCATGTCCTTGGTGGGGCGCAGCTTGTAGACCACATCACCCGCATCGGACGCGCCGATGCCGCAATCCTCGTCATAGTTATTGCCGCAGGCGGATGTGGATCCGTTGATGACCACCGGCAAGTTGAAGATCGGTATCGCGGTCGCGACCGTCTCGCCCGGGCAGCTTTGCGAACTGCACGTCACCTCGATCAAGCCCGCGCCCGTCGCCCCGTTGAACCCGCCGACGCGCACCAGGTAGTGTCCGCCGGCGAACACCGGCCAGGTCGTGCGCGAGACGAAGCCGTCATCAGACACGCCGCCATCGCCGTCGCAGTCGAAATCGTCGTTGCAGCCGAGGACTTCGCCCGGGCCGGTCGGGCAGACGTCATAAATCGCGAGCTTGGTATCGAACAGCGAGCCGCACAGGTCGACTGTCGCCGCGCCGTCGCAGTCCGCGACGAATTCAAACCAGACATCGTTGCGCACGTGCGTATCGCCCGAGCTGCTGCACAAGCCGGGCTCGTCGGGGCCGTCGGTCGTGGCGCCGGTCGTATCAAATGCGGCCACGGAGCCGATCGTGAGCATGATCGCGTCAAAGCACGAATCGTTTTCCGGCTCAGTGGATTCGATCGACAGGCATTCCGCGCTTTGCCGGTACGCCACGATCTCCGCGATACTCTGGCCGCCGAAGTGATTGGCGCAGGTCAGTGTGGCGTTCATCGTCGTCGCGGGATCGGCGCAGTCGCAGTGCGCCGCGCCCCACAAGTGGCCGATCTGATGCGCCGCCAGGTCAACGGCGCAGCCGAACGATCCGCAGCAGTCGGAGCGGGAATAGCAATACGCCTGATCGGTGCAGACCGCGCCGACGGCCATCGCGCCGCCGGCGAATTCATCGCTCATGCCGCGGGCGGTAAAGAGCTTGACGAGGTCGGGCGCCAGCTGCGCGAGTTCCGATTCCTCCCACTCCGCCTGCAGCTCCGCCAGCAGATTCGCGGAGGTGGACGCCGCATAGGGATCGGGCTCGGTCAGACGGATGACGATCACACAAACGCGATGGGCGATATCGACATCGCGCTCATACTGCAGGTTCATCACGTTGACGATGGACTCAACTCGATTGACGCACGCCGATATGGACCCCCAGCGCTCGTAGTATTGGCGGTCGAGGTCACACGCCAACTCGGCGATCCACGGGCCATCCGTGCGCGGCGCAAAAGGCGTGCCGACGCCGGGCGCCGCCCCGGATACACCGCACGTGTGGTTGGCGGGCGCGAGTTCGCGATACACCAGATGCGTCGCGCCGGCGACCGGCTCGATCCAGAGGTCCGGACGGCCGGGCTGGATCAGGCGCGCAAACAACCCGTCATCGGTCAGGCTGGCGGCGACACGCGCGTCAGGGCGCCCGTGAACAACGCCGCGATACGTGCGCACCGGCGGCGCCTTCTCCGCCTCGAAACTGCCGGCGTCGCGCGAGGTCAGCACCTGGAATCCCGGGCCGCGGACCGAGACGCGCTCGAGATCGATTTTGTAGGTTTGATCAAAGGCGGAAAACGTGACCGTAAAAGAGTCGGGCGCCTCGGCGGGAAGGGTCAGCGTGACCGCAGCGCTGGTCAGCGCGAAATCCTGGCTCGACAGCGCGGACTCCGCGTCGTCAATCGACGCGCGCAATGACGAAACGGCGCAGACGACAAGCGCCAGCGCCGCAAATCGGGCGCAATCCGTTGGCTTCCGCCGCTTGCGCAGCATCGGGCTCGGCCTCCTCGGACCCCGGCTCGCCGAAGCGTTAGATCCCCACCGCTGACCGCGACCCTCGCAAGTCGCGATCCTCCCCTGATTGCCAGCGTATTCGTTTGAATCACTGCGAGTCAAGGATTCTTTCCTACTCGGGACGCTCACTCAAAGGGCATTATCGGCGCCTGGTCCAGCGGGCGCGGCGCGCCGCCGGATTAGCGGCCTTCACGGCGCGGAAACGGCGATCGGGCCCGGCCAGGGCGGGTTTGCGGGTCCCGCCGGATTCGCGGAAGGCGGTTTGTTACGCGATAATCGGCGCTGATTGGCCGATAAACACTTGGAGGGCGGGCAGTTTACGCGCCACGCAGGCCACGACGCGACTAGGATCAATCGCCATGGTACTGAAGATCGAAAAAGACCATCAGCGGTTTCGGCAGATCGTCAAAGGGCGTATCCGTGAGGACTTACGGAAATTCCTGACCCGCGGCGAGCTGCTCGGCAAAGAGGGCAAGCGCCTGATCAGCATTCCCGTGCGCGGGATCGAGACGCCGCATTTTCGCTACGGCGACAACAACGACAGCGGCGTCGGGCAGGGCGAGGGCAAGCCGGGCGATCAGGTCGGGGATGACGGCGACGGCGCGGGCCCGGGCGGCACAGAATCGGGCAAACACCTGATGGAGGTGGATGTCTCGCTGGAAGAACTGGCGGACATTCTCGGCGAAGAGCTGCAACTGCCGCGGATCGAGCCGAAGGGCGCCCGCAACATCACGAGCATCAAAGACCGCTACAGCAGCGTGCGCCAGAGCGGGCCGGAGTCGCTGCGGCACTTCAAACGCACGTTCCGCCGGGCGATGCGGCGTTCGATCATGACCGGGACGTATGACCCGGATAATCCGATCATCATCTTCGAGCGCGGCGACAAGGTGTATCGCAGTTGGAAGCCGGTGAAGAAGCCGCAATCGACGGCGGTGATCGTGTACATGATGGACGTGTCCGGCTCGATGGGGCATGAGCAGAAGGAACTTGTGCGGCTGGAAGCGTTCTGGATCGACACCTGGCTGCGCCGCAACTATGAGGGCATCGAAAGCCGCTACATCGTACATGATGTTCACGCGCAGGAAGTCGACCGCGAGACATTCTTCCGCATTCGCGAAGACGGCGGCACGAAGATTTCGAGCGCATTCAAATGCTGCCGCGATCTGCTGGCGACGCATTACGACCCGAACGAGTGGAACACGTATCTGTTTCACTTTTCCGACGGTGATAACTCATCGGAATCAGACTCGCGCGAGTGCTGCCGGATTCTCAAAGAGGATCTGCTGCCGACGGCGAACCAGTTCGGCTACTGCCAGGTGGCCAGCGCATACGGCAGCGGGAATTTCATCAACGTATTGCGCGAGCACCTGGACAAGGAAGAGACGATGGTGACGACGCGCGTGAATACGAAGGATGATATTTACGACAGCATCAAGGAGTTTTTCGCGAAGGGGCGGTAGGGGGCCGTCCTTGGTGAAATTTTCGCAGGTTTAGCCTCTTCGCATGTGGTATCGAAAAGCACATTGGGTTGTGGTCGGATTTTCAGCCCTACGCGAGCCCTTGGGCGTGTGATGCCCGAGCTCCGACCGCGAGCGGGATGGGTTGAATTGACCGTGAGTTTAGGTATAACTAAACTCGCATGGGCTCCAAAGACGATAACCCGATCATTGTAAAGGGGGCAGCCCGGACGGTTGAGTATGCCCGTGATGCAAACGGTGACATGCTCGCCAAGGAGTTCTTCGACGGCTTGGAGCCCAACGAAAAGCGACGGCTGCTGGTGTTGTTCGAAAGGCTAGCAGAAGCGGGTCGTGTTTCGAACACGCGACAGTTTAGGAAACTTGAGGAAGATATCTGGGAGTTCAAACGGGGCCAGATTCGGTTCGGATGTTTTCAGGTTGGCGCTCGTTGGCTTCTCACGCATGGGTTCATCAAGAAGAAGGATCGATGCCCACCAAAAGAGATCAAGCGAGCCAAGCGGATTCGAACTGAACATATTGAGCGCGAAAGGGGCGAACAGAGCCAATGAGTGAGATTGAAGGGGCGAGCGCTAAGTCCGACGACTTGCGGCTTCTGCAGCAAGAGCGTGCCATCCTTGAAATCACGGAACTGCTTTGTGACGTGATGGAAGAAGAAAATGTGAGCCGGGCGGACCTCGCCGAACGCTTGGGGCGCACCAAGGGATATGTAACGCAACTCTTGGACGGTCGGAGAAATATGACGGTGCGCACAATCTCCGACGTCTTTTACGCGCTCGGCCGAGCGGTGCACTTTTCTAGCAACCGGATGGCCCTTGGGATATCTGCTCCGGTGCACTTCTCCCAAGCTTCCCTTGAATGGAAGAGGCCCGTGAAGGACTGCTGGTCGAGCAACAAGCTGATGATGGAGCACCTTCCAATGGGTAATCTGAAAATAGCTAGCTAAGAGAGCGGGTAACGATGGGTAGCGCACACGACACTGAGCAGCAAGCCAGCCTCGCCGACCTGACCGCTCCGCTCTCGGCAATCGTCGAGATCGAGAGTGTCATACTGGCCGAGTCGCGCACGTTCCGACACCCAGCGTGCGAAACTCCACCGGAGGAGGTGTCGTTGCAGGTGGATGTAGCCACTGACTTGAATGAGGAGTCTGGGCGGATTTTTGTAGGACCCAGATTCGCGATCATCGGCCATCGAAACGACGATGACGAAGAGATGCTTCGAATCGAGGCGGTGTTCATAGCGATCTATCGAGTCCCGTCGCTAAAGGGAATCCAACAGGAGCATCTCAAGGCCTTTGGGGAACTCAACGGGCTATACAACCTCTGGCCATATTGGCGCGAGTTTGTTCAGAGCGCCACGACCCGTATGGGGTTTCCAGCGCTGACGATCCCGGTCTTTCGCCCGGTCATCAAAGAATAGAGCTCGTGGATCCGAATTCACGCGACCGGCAACCGTTGGTAGCGATACTCACTTGTCCCGGTCGCGATCAGCGCGAGCCGATCGCCGGCCCTCCGGAATCCTCGGGCGACGCGGACGCCGGCGTTCCACGTTCCGGCCACGCCGGGCTGGCGGGTCCGGGATACGATCCGGCGGCAGTTTCGACGGCAGGGAGGTCAGACGGTACAGGTGTCGGTCGGTCCGTTCGGATGCTCCAACTCCGCCGCGATCAGATCATCCGCGCCGGCGATGGTCGGGTCGGGGTGGTCGATCAGAATTGTGAAGTCGCCGGTCGCGCCGGAGTCGATCTTGATCAAGGTGATGTCATCGGGGATGCCGCTGCCTTGTGAGGTCTCGGCGTAGAACTGGTAGTCGTTTCCAGCTCCGCGCAGGATATCGATGGTGTCGTCGTCTTGGTTAATGATGAAGTCAATACCCGCAGTGCCATCCCCTTCAGATGTAATGAAACTTGCCAATGAACTGGCGCTGCCCAAGAGTAACATTATCGTGGTCGTATACAAAAGTCTGTTCATCTTAGTCTCCTTTGAAAGCCAAACACGCAGAGGGTAAACACTAAGAGCCAACTCGCCGGCTCCGGGACTACCCCAAACTCAACGTAGTCCCATGAGCTCAATGACGCGGCGCCCTGGATTACGTCGCCCCAGCCGATGCGGGACTCAGACACGGTCGGGAAAAAGACGCCTGATCGCGAGTGAACGCCGTCAACGAACAGGCTATAGGTGGCCATGTCCGCTGATCGCAACACGAACTCATGGGGAACGGACAGGTCTAGCGGAATCGTCTCGTCCGATTCGCGTAAACTCTGGAATCCGTCCTCCCCGAAACGAAACGCGACAACGGTAGACTGATCGCTAAAGACACTGATTCCAGCATCGAAGGGGAAGTTATCGCTAACTTCGTCCACCTCTAGTCCCCACCGGAGTACAAACTCCTCGCCGAGTTCTGGGTCTATTTCGCGCGACATTTGGTAGAAGTCCACGATGTCCCAATCGCGCCTGCTATCGAGAACCATGACGCCATCCGCTAATTTGCGCGTGGCCCCTCCCTGGCCAGCAATACCGTTGGCGTCAGTGAAGGTTCGCGACCAGCCATCCTCTTCGGGAAAGCTGTCCCCACTCCACGAAACCCAGTACGGATCCGCCACCGCCGTCGCCGCGGTCAGGCCGATGAGTCCTGCGATCAATCCAATTCGGGTCATTCAGGTCCCCTGCGTCGCAACAGCCCCCCGCGGGGTCGGGGCCTACACCCATCCTAGGCGGCGATCCGAAATTCCCGGGGATTTCTTATGAGACCATCAGCCGAGAAACCGCGTCGGCGCGGCGGGACTGCCGATGGGAGCGGTTTGGTCCACCGTTCGGATTTGTTGACAATATCAGACGCTGGCCGTTTGCGCGGGCGGGCCCGTCCGTCTTGGCCGCATCCCCCCAAAGATCGCCACGCCACCCAGCGCGCAGGCCTGTCCGCCGACCCCGCCGGGTTTGCCAGTCCGGGATACAATCCGGACAGAGACTCGACGAGCAGGAGGTCAAGCCATGGGAAATCTCGCGTCCAAACACTGTGTGCCGTGCCGGGGGGATACGCCGCCGTTGACGGCGGATCAGATCGCGCCGCTACGGGCGCAGTTAGATGATGACTGGCATGTGCACGACAATCACCACCTGGAACGGACGTTCGAGTTTCCCGACTTCGCCAAGGCGCTGGCGTTTACGAACGCGGTCGGGGCGGTCGCGGAGGCCGAGGGGCATCACCCGGACATCTATCTGGCGTGGGGCAAGGCGCGAATCACGCTGTGGACGCACCAGAACAACGGCCTGACCGAGAGCGACTTCGTGCTGGCGGCGCGGGTCGACAAACTGCCGCGCTGAAATTTTGCGCCGGGGTTCGCGGTTTCTGCTCAAATCGGGTCGCCGCGTAAGATTCGAGGCGATCCGGGCGATCGTCGATGGGGTTAGACTGGGAATCCACGGCCCGCAGTGGCCGCAATATCACGCAAACAGCCACAAGAAGGAGTCAGAATGCGTCTGCAACTCACCGTCGCCGCGACAATCGCCGGCGTCAGCCTGTTGGTCTGGCCGAACGCTTCGAACGCGCGTTCGATGGTCGCCGCCGAGCGCTATCAGATCGACGGCGGTCACTCGTCGGTGATTTTCCGCGTCATGCACATGAACGTGGCGAACTTCTACGGCCGCTTTAACGACGTCAGCGGCCAGTTGGAAATGGACGACAGCGGCGCCGGTCGCATCGAGGTCACGATCAATGTCGACAGCCTCGACACGAACTCCCAGAACCGCGACAAGCATATGAAGGGCGAAGAGTTCTTCAATGTGGCCGAGCATGGCGCGATCACATTTCGCAGCAACGAGATCAAGAAGACGGGCGATGACACCTTCGAAGCCAAGGGCGAGATCACGATGCATGGCCAGACGCGTCCGCTGACGGCCACGCTGAAGCGCACCGGCGCCGGCAGCGACCCGTGGGGCGGCTATCGTACGGGCTACGAGACGAAGTTCACCGTCAAGCGCAGCGACTTCGGCATGAAGAACATGCTGGACAAGCTCGGCGACGATGTGGACGTGATGGTCAGCCTGGAGTGCGTGCGCGAAAAGCCGGAGTAGCCGCGCGACATCGACAAACGGCGCGGCCGCCTGCGGTCGCGTTTCAACAGCAAGGCGCGGGCCGCGGCGGAAACGTCGCGGCCCGCCACCATTCCGGGTCGCCGACTCGATGCGTCACTCCGCGCCGTCGAGGCGGAAGCCCGCATCCAGCGTGACCTGCCAGTGAATCACGCGCCCCTCGGCAATGTCGCCGCGGGTCTCAACCACCTTGAACCACCGCAGCCGCCGCACCGTTTCCGCCGCTTTACCGATCGCGTTGCGCACGGCGGCCTCGACACTCTCGCCCGATGTGCCCGTCAGGCGCAGAATCTTGTACACATGGTTGTCATTCGTCGCATTTGTCATCAGATCATCCTTGATACGCAGGGCAGGCCTTGATCGCTTCGCGCGACATCGCCACCTCGGCCTTGGCCTCTTCCAGTCAAACCGTTTGAATCGGTCCGGCGAAACGAGCGTCCGGCGGCCCGGCAGCCAATTGCGCGTATCCACGATCACATCGTGGATCTGCCAGTCGCGATCATCCACGATCAGGCCCTCGATGTGGCCGATCTCGCCGTCGGTCGCCTGAATGTGATAGCCGCTGACCGCATCGGCGCTGCGCAGGTGTGGGTCGCCGGGGCGCTTCCCGCGCGCTTCGGACAGGCTCGAGGTCGCCCCCGCCGGGTGCGCATCGACCACCGCGCCCGGCACGCCGACCGGGATGCCCGGCGGCCGCCAATACACCGGCCAGCCAAAATAGGCGGCCACGTCCATTTCGTGCTGGCGCGAGACGGGCTCGTCGGCGCCGAGCGGCGGGCTTCCTTCCACCTGCGCCTTGCTCAGGTTGACCGGGATTTCCTCGTTCTTCCAGTCCGGCGCGCCCAGCGATTGCGGCGAGATCAGCACCTTGCGGCTGGTCAGCCAGTTGCCGGTATCGACGACCAGATAACGCACGCGCCAACTGGCGTCGTCAAACAGCACATCCTTGACCTTGCCGATTTCACCGTCGCTCGCACGTAGTTTGCAGCCGTCGAATTTGTCGGTGTCACACAACATGGTTGAACTCCCTTCATTGCTTTCCCACGGCGCGAACCGTTCCATGGATCGCGAGGCCCGCGCGACGCAGGTTCAAAGGGCGCAACGCCCTTCAAGGGAGACTACGCATGACGTTCGAAATTCAAGTGAAACGCGCCTTACTGGGATGTAAGGCGGAACGGGAATGGCGCAGGCGTGTTATCCGATATTCTCGGACGGTCGGCCAGGGCGAAACGGGCGAAGCGCCGCAACCCGGCCCGCGTGCGGGACCGGTCTTTGCTGATGCGCAATGCGCATCCGGGAGCGCGGCGTCGGCACGCCATCCAGCGCGTATCCCCGCCCGACGCGAATGCGCCGGATGGCGTGCCGAGTCGCATGCGGCGACTTCAAACTACATGCCGGCGGCGGCGCTGATCGCGACCGATACGACCGAATTCAGCCCGGTCGACAGCGCTGACTGCACAATGCTCGACAACTGCTGATCCGACAGCCCGCAGTCGCCAAACGCCATCAATGAACCGGCCGGGATCAAGAACTTGTAAAAACGCAGCTTCCACGATGCGGGCATCGGCACGCTCCTCGTCAAATGATTGAACTCATCGCCGCTGTGGCGACTGGGCATTATACGCCGGTCGGACTGTCTGGGGACGCGGCAGCAGGGCATACTTCGTGGCCGTAATCAGCTCGCGGCCGAGGCCGGGCTGAAAACGCCGCTCGCCGATGACGCCGACGAACTGGCCCTCGATCGCCTTGGGGTCCACCCGGGCTTCAGGCTTGAACTCGACGAAGCCGGTGGTGGCGCGTGTGGCCGGGTCGATCAGAATGTAGCGCACGCCAAACTCCCCGATCGGCGCGGCCAGGCTCAGGCGAATCTCGCCCGTGGCGGTGAAGGTTGTGCTCACGACCGGTCCGGCCGTCGCCGGCGGAGCCGCATTGGTGGTCGAAGAACCGCCAGCGGCGCTGGGCGAGGGCGTCGGCTGACTGACCGGCGCCGGCGTCGCGAGCGTGGCGTCCGAAACGAGCGTCACGCCATCCAACCCGCCGGGCGACGAGCGCAGGCGCTCCACCACGGTCTTGTACCATTGCGACGCGAGACTCGCGATCGGCTGATCTTCGCGCTGCACCGCGATTGGCGTCAGATCATTCAGCACGGCTTTCCACGGGGCCGCATTGAACGACTCCAGCGACAAATCGCGAATGCGGGCTTCCACCGCGACCAGTTTCCGCCCCCACGGGCCGCTGATATCAATCGGAGCGGTTACTTTGGCGCCGTCCGCGGTCGCGGGATCAACGGCCGGCGCTGGGCTGTCGGGCGTCGATGGCGTTGATTCGGGTTCGGTCTTGGCGGGATGAGGCTCTGTTTCGGATGCGGCGTCGCCGGCGCGGCGCATCAGCGCCGAATCACCGCCGCGCGGCGCGGTGTGCCGCTCGCCGCTTGTCGTTCCATTCGGCGCGCTGCGCAGCGCCTCCGCAGCCGCTTCGTCCGAGATGCGTTCCGCGTACTCCGCTGACAGGGCGTAATAAACGCGGGCCGGCGGTCGAATGCGCAGCCACACATCGTCGCGCCCGATGATCTCGACCTTGTCGCCGCGCAGCAGCCGCGCCTGCACTTCGCACCGCTCCGGCGCCAGTTCGACAACATCACTCCCGACCCGCACACGCAAAGAGGAGTTTTCATTTACGCGCACCGTGCCGGACTTGCCGTCATCCGATACCTCGATGAAGTCGGCATGCGCCAGTGAGAACACGCCGGCCGGCGGCACAACGCGATACCAGCCGAATTCCTCACTGATCGCCCGCAGCACGGCGCCCTTGTCGAGCTTGGCCACGATCATCGCGTTCAAGTCCGGTCGATAGCGAAGATTGACATCGTCGCCGGTGACCCGCACCCAAAACCCGGCCGGCTCGATCGGATCCGTCGGGCGATTGTCGGCCTCCTGCGCCGGCGCCAGCCCGACCGCGCACACGCCAGCCAGAAACGTCATGAGTCGAAGTGAGTTGATTCGCATCGGAAAACGCCCTCCCGGCCAGTCGGCGTGTGAAACCGCCCGTAAAAACAAGGCCGCAGGCGACACTAGCCCGCGCTCCGGAGAGTGTCAATTTCGCATGCGTTTTTCGCGCCGAAATGGGCTTCGCCGCGTCATTTCTCGGTGAGTTCGATCGCCCCGAGCCAGTCGTCCCCCGGGGGCTGTGTCAGATAGAACGCCGTCGCCTCAAGGTACTGTTCGACCGCGGTATCGTCGGGGCGCTCGGCCTGACACGCGCCAAAGGCGTCGAGCGCGGCCGCCCATTCCCGGGCCTGAAACCGCGCCACCGCGGCCGCGAACTTCTCACCGTACGCGATGAGCGCCGGATCGACCTGACCGGCGCGTCCAAGCAGTTCAAAGACAGGCGTGGCGCTGCGTTTTCCTTTTACCCGCACCGCGCCGAGCGCGCGACAAACGAACTCGTCGCCGGCCTGCTCGCGGGTGACCCCCGTGATCAGTACGCGCGTGCCGAAGAACTTATTGGCCGATTCCAGCCGGGCCGCGACGTTGACCGAATCGCCGATGCAGGTGTAGTCGTACTTCTGATCCGATCCGCATGGTCCGACAATCGCGACGCCGGTCGCGACGCCGACGCGCATCGCCAGGTCGTCGAACACCAGGTCGCTGGCGGCGGCGCGCTCGACGCGCAACGTCTCGAGCGCTTCAATCATGTCCAGCGCGGCGTGACAGGACAAGTTGGCATGGCGCGGCCGCGGGAAAATCGCGGGGTTCCAAAACGCGAACACGCCATCGCCGATGAACTTGTTGACCATGCCATCGCGCGAGATGATCGCGTCGGTAAAGCGGCCGAGACACACGTTGAGCACGCGCTGCGTTTCTTCCGCGCCGATCCGCTCGGCGATACTCGTGAAGCCGCGCAGGTCGCTGAACAGCGCCGTCACTTCACGCTCCTCGGCGCGGCGCGCGAGTTCCGGATTCTCGGCGATCTGCCGCGCGATTTCGCGCGACGTGTACTGGCTGAGCGCCGTCGCGACCTTGTGCCGTTCGCGCTCGATAAACACATAGCGATAGGCGTAGACCGCCAGCGAAGAACCGGCGATCGCCACCAATGGGCCGGCTACCGGCAGCATATGGCGCGACGTATAAAACACGAGCGCCGTCGCCAACGCGTACGTCGTCGCGATCAGCGCGACGACAATCGCCGCGAGAAACGTGCGCCGCGACGCCGCGCTGATCAGTGTCGCCAGCGCGCCGCACGCGAGCGTCAGCGCCAGGCGCGATGTCGCCCCGGCGGTCGACACGAGTTGCCCGGTCAGCAACCCGCTCAACAGATTCGCGTGCGCCAGCACACCCGGGGCGCGGGCGCTGGTCGGCGTCGGCGTGGCGTCGGCCAGCGAAACCGCCGTGTAGCCCAACAGGCACAGCTTGCCGGACACCATCGGGCGCAGGCGGTTGCGATACGTGTCGATCGTCGTCTGTAACGCGCGATTGGCGGCGAGAAACGGCTCGGCCTCCTCGACAATCGGCGCGAGGCCCATTAACTGAACGAGTTCCGTCTCGTTCACCTGATCCGGCTGCGCCAGCGCGGTCTCGAGCGCCGTCCGCAGCCGCGTGATGCGCTCCACCTCGACCCGCGCCAGCTCGGCGTTCAACGCTTCGGTCCGCGCCCGGGCCGCGACCGCGGCCGCGACATCGCCCGCCAGCAACGCCGCGCGCCGCGCCGCGCGGGCCGTCTGCCACTCGGTCAATATCGCCGGGTAGTCTGCGCCATCATCAAAGTACGCGTCCGACATGGGCTCGCGCAGCCAGCGCCGTAATGTCGTCAGATTGCGCTGCTGTTTGTCGATACAGTCGTGAATTGTCCACAGCGCGCCGCTGAGCACGCGCGGAAACGCCTCGGTCCACGCCGGCGTATCGACCCACGGAATGATCACGCGACCCGCGCCGTCCAGTGGAATCGTGACAGCGCGACCATCCTGCGCGGGAACCGTAAGCCGCTGCCCCGTGACCTGCGCGCCGGGGAAGTCCAGGCCCCGGGCTTCGATCGCGACCCGCGCCGCCAGCTGCGCGTACGTCGCGCCGTCCATCCACCCGCACAACCATAATCGCCGCACCACGCCGTCCGGATCCGGCGTGAAGTTCACAAAGCCGCAGCCGGCCGACGCTTCGGCAAGCGGCGCGTGCGTCGGCGCCATCTGACTCGCCGGCAGACTGACTGGGGCCAGCCCGTCGCCCGCGATCGCCGCTTTCCGGGCGGTGGCGGCTGTCGACACCGCCTGCAACGCGAGTTGGTTCAACTGCTCGCCGAGTTCCGTTTCGTTCACCGGCCGCGCGCCGACAATCTCTTCGTACAACGCCGTCGCCAGCGCCTGCGCGCGCTCCAGCGGCGCGGCCGCGGCGTCAGTCTTGTCCGCGCCGATGTCGCGTAGCGCCTGCGCCACGCGGCGCCGCAACGCCGCCCGCCAGCAGCGCTGTCGCACGGCCCGCGTGAACCCCACGTCAATTCCGAGCGCCGCCGCCGCCTCATCGGCCGATAGCGTCGGCTCGCGCGTCCAGCGCGCCACGAGCCGGGCCCGCGCGCCGATCAGCCGCATGTCCTGGCTGTCGCCGCGCTGCGCCTGCTGCATCGCGCCCGCCAGCGCGTTGGCCCGCGCGTCGTCCCCGCCTTCGATCGCCTGCACAATCGCCTCAAACGCCGGCGTCTCCTCCGCCCCGACTTCGGGGAAGTGGAACGCCAGGTAGACGCGCCCGGATGTCTGGATGGCTTCGGCCAGGGCCGTATCGGGCCCGGTCAGGGTGGGCGCGATCAGGTTGGGGTCGCTCGCGTCGGTTGGCGCCACCGACCGCGTCCGCACGCGCCGGCGAACACCGATCGATTCCGGCTCGAGGTACTCGATATCCGCGATGATCGCCCGCGCGCCGAGCGTGCTCAGCTCTTCATAGATGGCTGCCTGCGTGTCGCGGGTCCACGGCCAGCGGCCGACCAAACCCAGGTCCGCGTCGCTGATTTCGACGAGCGTGATATCCGGACTGGCGCTGATCGAGTTGGCCGTCGCGAACCGCCGATCAATCGCCGAGCGCTCCAGCGCTTCCAGCCAGCCGGATGTCAGCAATAGCGCCACGATGATCGTGACGCCGGCGCCGATCAATCCCGCCAGCACCTGCTTGGCGACGCGGCGACCTATTTCAGGGTTTCGTGTGCGCGTTCGAGCCACCCTGTCCCTTCGCTGACAATTTGTCGCAATACGCGCGGATATAGCGCCCGCTCCGCCGCCTGCACCCGCGCCGCCAGCGACGCCGGCGTGTCGTCGGGCAGCACCGGCACGCGCGCCTGGGCCACGATCGGCCCATGATCGTAGATTTCATCGACCAAGTGCACGGTGCACCCGCTGACCGTCGCGCCGGACGCCAGGACCGCCTCGTGCACATGCCGCCCGTACATCCCCGGCCCGCCAAAGTCCGGCAGCAGGGCCGGGTGAATGTTGAGCGTTCGCCGCTGGTAACGCGGCGGCAGGTCCCAGCGGGCCAGAAAGCCCGCCATGACCACCAGATCGGGCGCGACGGCGTCGATCGCCGCGGTCAGGGCGGCGGACCAGGCTGCCGAATCTCCGTAATCCTTTGGTGGACAGATGGTTACGGTGATTCCGGCCCGCTCGGCGACCGCGATCCCCGCCACGCCCGCCCGCGAACTGATCACCGCCTCGATTCGTACACCGACTAATCGCCCGTCGGCGATACAGTCGATGAGATTGGCGAGTGTCGACCCCGAGCCGGAAATGAGCACGACCAAACCCAATGGGTTCGATTGGACGCTGTCAGGGGGTCGTGATAGATTCATTGGCGAAATCCGCAATTCGAAAGCGCGTCGCCGGGCTGACACATTCAAGGGCGAAGCATACCGCCTCCGGCGGTCGATGCGCAACTGCTGACGCTGACGGGGGTGTTCGGTGACGAAGGGTCTGAGTTCCTACGAAGGTCAGGCGAAGCTGAGCGTGATTTTCGGCCTTGTGGCCGGGGTCGCCGCACTGGCGCTGGTTTTCTTCGTGATGCAGCGCTTCAACTTCGAGAGCATGCGCGTCGAGTATGGCGCCGGCTCCAGCCGGAAATTCCTGATCGTCGGCGCCGCCTTTATCTCACTGGCGGTGGCGTTCATGGGGGCGATGGCGGGCTACAACAGCGCCGGCCAACGCCGCAACAGCACGCCGAAGCTCAGTTGGATGGGCTTTTTCCTGAATTCAGCGGTCCTGCTCGTCGCGCTGTGCATGTTCGTGTTCTGGTATCTCGCCCGCGACGAACTGCAACTCGGCGCATAGCCGCCCGCCGCAGGCTTCCTGCCGACACACGGGTGGGGTAGGCTTCCAGCCTGCCACCCATAGCATGTTGCTCCCCCGTTCACCAGCACGTTGTTTCCCGCATCCGAAACCGCAATAATACATGCAGCGGCGTGACCCGCCTCCTCCGGGCCGCTGCGGATTGTGGCGTCCGGCGAAGCGGTCGGCGCCGCGCACACCGAGGAAGAACAGGGCATCAAACCCATGTCGAACCAGGATTTCCTCCCGATCAAGGGCTGGGATCACGTCGAGTTTTATGTCGGCAACGCCCGCCAGGCCGCCCACTTCTATCACAAGGTGCTCGGCTTCAAGCCCGTCGCCCGCATGGGCCTCGAGACCGGCGTCCGCGACCGCGCCAGTTATGTCATGCAGCAGGGCAATGTCCGCCTCGTGTTGACCACCGCGTATTCGCCGGACAGCGAAATCGCCCGCCACTGCGCCCTGCACGGCGACGGCGTGAAGGCGATCGCGCTCGAGGTCCGCGACTGCGAAGCCGCGATCGAAGCCGCCCGCTCGCGCGACGCCCAGATCATTCAGAAATGCCAGGCGTTCGAAGACGCGAACGGCGTCATCAAGACCGGTCTGATCCGCTACGCCGGCGATACGGTCTTCAAGCTGGTCGAGCGCACCAACTATCGCGGCGTGTTCGCGCCCGGCTATCAGGGGATGAAAGTCGACAACGTGCAGGGCGTCGGCCTGGCCGCGATCGACCATATCGTGACGAACGTCTATCTCGGCGAGATGGATTACTGGGCCCGCTGGTTCGAGCGCGTCATGGGCTTCACGCAACTCACGCACTTCACCGAAGACGACATCTCGACCGAGTACAGCGCCCTGATGAGCAAGGTGATGGAGAACGGCAGCGGCAAGATCAAACTGCCGATCAACGAGCCGGCCGAGGGCAAACGCAAGAGTCAGATCGACGAATACCTCGAGGCCTACAACGGCCCCGGCGTGCAGCACATCGCGATGAGCACCGCCGACATCTGCAAGACCGTCGCCGAACTGCGGGCTCGCGATGTCGATTTCCTGCGCGTGCCCGATACGTACTATGAGGACCTCAAGGGCCGCGTCGGCGACATCGACGAAGACTTCGAGGAAATCAAAAAGCTCGGCATCCTGGTCGACCGCGACGATGACGGCTACCTGCTGCAGATCTTCACGCAGCCGATGCAGGACCGCCCGACTGTGTTCTTCGAAGTGATCGAACGCCACGGCAGCCGCGGCTTCGGTCTGGGAAATTTCAAGGCGCTGTTCGTGGCGCTGGAAGCGGAACAGGAGCGGCGCGGGAATCTGTAGGCGCTACGCGTCGCGGACGTGAGCATGTAACAAGAAAGCCGGTGAACCGCGCCAGGTAGGGTGGGTTACCGCGAAGCGAAACCCACCCCCGCGCGAAAGCGAGCGGATTCGGTGGGCTGCGCTTCGCGTAACCCACCTTCTCTTTCGCACACGACCCGGACGCGCTAAGGATACGTGAGTACGCGAAGAATCGCCGCGCGGTAAACGGCAAACCGCACGCTACTTCCCTCCGCAACTCGCGCAAAATCGCCAGTCCGCGTGCTTATCATGGCAGGCAAGATGCCTGCCCCACCCGGGATCAGCGGCAATCACCAAAGCAACCTCACCCGATCCGCTCCATCCCGCGCATGTACTTCCGCAGCGCCTCCGGCACTCTTACCCCCCCGTCTTCCAACTGATTCAACTCCAACAGCGGAATCATAATCCGCGGCGACGCGATCACCGTGTTGTTCAGCGTGTGGCAGAATTGTGGCTTGCCGTTTTCATCGCGATAGCGCAGGTTCAGCCGGCGGGCCTGGAAGTCGTGGAACGCGCTGGCGGAGTGCGTTTCGCTGTACGCCTCGCGGCTGGGCATCCAGGTTTCGATGTCGTACATGCGGTACTTGCCCTGCCCCATGTCGCCGGTGCACACCTCGACCACGCGATACGGCAACTCGAGCGCCTGCAGCGTTTTTTCCGAGTTGGCAATGATCTTTTCGTGCCAACTGGCGGATTCCGCCGCGTCGGCCTTGCACACCACCACCTGCTCCAGCTTGTCGAAGAAGTGAATGCGATATAACCCGCGCGTGTCGCGGCCCGCCGCCCCGGCTTCACGGCGAAAGCACGTGCTGCGCGCGACGTACGTCTTCGGCAACTCGTCGAGCGTCAGCATTTCATCGCCGTGAAAACCGGTGACCGGGACTTCCGCCGTGCCGACCAGCGCCTGGTTGTCGCGCTCGCACAGATACACCTCATCGCGATGCAGCGGGAAAAACCCGGTGCCGTACATCAGCTTTTCCGTGACCAGCACCGGCACGGTCATCGGCGTGAAACCCGCTTCCATCATGATGTCCCACGCCAAACGCAGCACGGCCTCGTGCAGCATCGCGCCGGCGCCGGTGAGCACATAATTTCGACTGCCGGCGATCTTCACGCCGCGCTCCAGATCAAACAGCTTCAGCGATTCGCCGATCTCGACATGGTCGCGAAACGCGAAGCCGAAGTCTGATTTGTTGCGCGTGGCGCCGTGCTGGCGGACTTCGACATTGCCACTGGCGTCCGGCCCGCGCGGCGATTCGGGGCTCGGGATCTGCGGCACAGCCAGCATCAGTTCGTGCAGCTCCTCATCAACCTTGTTGCGCTCCTCCTCGATCGCCTGAATCCGGGATTTCACCGCGCCCATCGCGGCGCTGAGCGCAGCCTTCTCGTCCTTGCCGGCCTTCGCGATTTTCTCGCCGGCC
Source organism: uncultured Planctomycetales bacterium (assembly GCA_964528455.1). Taxonomy (GTDB): domain Bacteria; phylum Planctomycetota; class Phycisphaerae; order UBA1845; family Fen-1342; genus DSPM01. Next base: position 261,195 of record CAZGTH010000001.1, read on the forward strand.
TGCTTCTGCTCGTGGCGGAGATTGTTGAACTCCGTCTCGAGTTCACGCCGCTTGCTGTCGACCGCGAGAATGCGGTCGATGTCCACGCGCATGTTCTTGTCGGCGACGGCCTGACGGACGACGTCGGTCTCCTCGCGAATGCGTTTGATGTCAATCATGCGGCGGCGTTCCTTCCTGTCTGCGTTTGCCCGGCTTGCGGGGTTGTTCGTTCAGTTTTGCTGCGTGAAGCGGCGATTATAAGCGGCTACCCGCTTCGCTTCAGGTTGGGGCAGAGGCGCCAACCGAACGTGTCCGCCGCCCACCGATCAGAAGGAACAGGCTTCCGACCGCCAGACACCCAATCGCCGGAACCCAGCCCGGCGCTCTAGCCCCCTGTGCCGTCCGGTCAACCGTCAGCCAGCTCCACGGCTCTTCCACGTAATAGCGCCCTGGCCGGCTCGTTATCACCTCAAACTGAAGGGATACCAAGGGTTCGGTGAGCGCTCCTACCTCACAGTATCCCGATCGCCAGTACGCATTGAACAAGGTCGTGTACAAAGTCGTGTGCCAATGAACTGACACAAGCCAGAATGCCATCAACGCCACGCCGACCCCCAGCAAGGTCACGCCGATCGATCTCGTTCCCCAATTCCACCCGAGGGAAACGGCCCGCCTCCTCCAATCCAGCCATGTTCGGCGCTCGCGGTCTCGGCGAATCGCTTCTCCGCACTCGGGGCAACGACCGCTTACGTTTCCAATCAGCGAATAACCACAGCTAAGGCACCGCGTCACGTTTCGGCGACGACGAGGAAGCAGCAGGGCGCCGAATCCGCACAACACAATCGGCGACAGCCAACCCGGCGTTCTTAGCAGGTATGGAGTAACGGTGAACTGACACCAAGTCCACGAAGGGCGACCCCAGTACTCTGTTCGCACCATCAAAAAGGCGATGTCCTCGTTCGGTTTGTAATAGCACCTGACACTTCCCGCGTACCAACTCACGTCGATTGACCCGAATCTCAGTATGAGATACCGGTTTGCCGAATCGATCCACAATACAATGAATATGACGCCGATCACCAACAGCGTGATGCCGGCGCGTCTTCGTAACTTGTGCCATACGGTCATCGTTGCGGACGCCTTGCTCCGAGCGCCGGCGATATTGGTGGCCGATCAACGCGGTCCGGCCGACGGACGCGCTCTACTTATCATCGGCATGTCCGGCAGGCGAAGCGCCGGCGCCGATCGCCTGCGCAAGATCGCGGAGACTCTCAAGAAACGGCGGGACGCTCTCGACCTCCGCACGTGGTTCCGGAACGCCGCCAGCAGCCGCCGTTTCATCGCTTTTCTCGCCCGAAAGCAACCCAAACGCGAACGACGCGATGTCCGGCTCAAACGATCCGACGATGTTCAGTGCGATCGGCGGCTTCGCCGCGCGCATCAGCAATTCCACCATCGCCTCCGCCCGCATTGGCGGTCCCGTCAGCAGTCGGCCGCCGCGCTCGTCGATGATGTCGATACCCGCGAGTTCGCAATAGTCGCGCATCGCGGCGGAAGCCGGCGTGAGCGGCGCGGGGCTGCGGAGGAACACCACCGTCTCACCCATGTCGGGGACGGAGCAGAGTCGTAGCGTCAGCTTGTCGCTCGACATCGCCGTTACTTCCAATCGCTCGCGTTTGTCCGAGGCGACCAACGTCGCCGTCGCCTGATCCGAGCGCGCCGCTGCGGGCTTCGTCAACGCAGACGTGAGAAATGTCGCGTCGAGCGTCGCCCGCGGGCCCTCAAGGAGCGCTGTCGCCTGCGCGCGCACCTCACCCACCGAGACGAACTCGTAGCGCGTCAGCGCGTAAGCCGCCAGGCCGACATTGCCCGCGATCGCCTCCAGTCGCCCCAGCGCCTCGGCCCGATCCGAGAAGCCGCGCCAGTCGCGCGCCGCGCGCATCCGCGCGATCGCCCGCGCCCGCACGAGCTCAATCGGATCCAGCGGCTCGGCCGCAAGTGCCCGCAGCGCCTCTTCGATCAGGCCCGCGTCGAAGCGCGGCCCCGCCGCAGCGTCTACACCGACCGGCTGAGCCCCGTCGGGCTTTGCGCCCCCTGGCTTCACGACCGCCGGCTTCGCGTCATCTGGCGTTCTGGCGTCCGGCCCGGCTTGCGCTTCGATCGAAACCACGACCGCCCCGCTCGTTCGCCACGACATGCGCCGCCAGCGCACGCGGGCATCAGCCGCCGCCACCACGCGATGGGCCAGCGCCGCGAAAACCACATCCGTGGCGGCGTTGTCGAATCGCCCGAGCGGCGCTGCGGCAAACACGGCGATCGGCGCATCGCCATTCCACGGTTGCTTGAATGCGATGTCCGCATTCGGCGCCAGCGCCGGCGGCTCGCCCCATTTCACATCGCGCGCCCGTTCGCGCAGCTTCGCCAGCGCCGCGTCAGCCTCAAAGTCGCCATACAGCACGATCGTCGCGGCGCCCGCCGGCCACCACGTTCGCGCGAAATCGCGCATCGTCGTCGCGCCAAACGCGCCGCGCTTCGGCGCGGCCCCGTTGACGGCGCGCTCAAACGCCGGTGCGACCATCGCCGGCGGCAGCTCGTCCTCGGCAACCCACTCGCGCCCGCCCGTCGGGTGGTCCACCTCAACCGGCGATGGCTCCCATTGCTCCACATCCCACGCGCCGACGCCCAGCCCCGCAACCAGCGCCGTAACGAGATCATCCTCGGTCGGCCGGACATCGCGCCACATCAGACCGACCGCGTCGGGCGTCACGATCACGGAGCGGACCGGGCGGACCGCGGCCAGCCGGTCGCGCACGATCAGCCACATCCGATCCACCAGGCCATACGCATCGGGGGGTTCGGCGTCGCGCGCATGGCGGAACCACAACTGGGCGCTGCACATCGGCCGACGATGATCCTCGATCATCACGACCGTCGCGCCGCAATCCAGCGTCGCGATCCGCGGCTCGATGGCCCACGCCCCCGCGGGCTGCGCATCCGCGACTGCCGCGAGCGCGACGACGCAAAGCGCGCCTGCGCAGAGGCGACGCGTCGCGCTTGCCGGAACGCAGGGAGTTTGGAAAGGTGATTTCATGTTGAGTCCGCGCGTTCCCGGACCAGAATCGACCACAGATGAGCACAGCACAAACGCGGGAACCCGACAACGCGTAAAGCGCGCGGCGATCCGCGCGAATCCGCATTCATCCGCGATTCACGAGTCACCCGCGCGGCGGCGGGCGGGCGGCGCTTTCCGGCGGCGCATTCCGGCTTTCCCCGCCACGCCGCCCCGTGCCTACTGCGGTGGTTCGCCCAGCTCCACGCGTGTGCCGTCGCGGCGAGACATCCAGTCGTCCAGCCGCCGCAGGATTCCCGCGAACTCGCCGCCGGAAATCAATCCGTAATCGCCGCGCGGCTCCGCGATTTCATGAAACACCAGTTCGCGATAGCCGTAGCGGCCGAAGCTGGTGAGGTTCCAGTTCACGCCGGTCTGGATGCCCGCCGCTTTGCACAACATGTGCCCGACCTGGTAGCGCCGCAGATACTCGTTCGCGGCCAGATTCCAGTCGCCGATCAGGCCGCCGCGCTCCAACTGCTGCGCCAGGGCCGCGTACTCGCCATCGAACGCCTCGGCGCGCCAGACGATATAGGCCGCGCGATAGCCGGCCTCAGCCGTGACAAATGGCGCATCGGCGATGTGGGACATCAGCTCGGCATTGTCCGCCTTGGGGACCGGCGTTCCATCGCGCCGCTGGGGCGATGCGCAGCCGACAATGCTGATCAGCGTCGTGACTGCCGCGGCTCGCCAGCATGCGCGCGTCGCTCGTGCGTTCGCCGCCCGACTCAGAAACTCCATGTCACACCCGTGAGCACAAAGTGCCGTGTTTCGCGATCGCTGAACGCCTTGCCCGGGAAAAACGCGCCGTAGCGCACCGTCCACGACAAGTCAGACGCGATGCGCCAGTTCAAGAACGTGTCGAACTCCCAGCCGACATAGCCGTTGTACATGTCGGCGGTCGTGTCGCTGATCGCCGCCCGGTGATGGTGCTTGTAGTAGAGAAAGCAATTCGCGCCGAGTTCAAGATCGCGCAGCAACTCCACTTCAGGCGCCGGCCGGGCCGCGCCGCCCAGCCGCCAGATATGCACATTGCTCAGCGCCGGCGAAGCCGAGATACCCGTATCGCGAAAGCCGAACGCGTTGAAGCTGCTGTCCTTGCCGAAGCGATTGCCGCCGGCGGCGTTCGTGGGGGAGAACAGCCGATCGCCATCGCCGCTGGCGAACATATATTCGCCGTTGATCCGCGCCTGGGCCGGACCATCGAAGCGATATTCGAGGCCAAAATCCCAGCCGTAGGCGTCGACCGTGCTTTGCTGCGCGTATTGCCGATCGCCGAAGCTGCGGCCGCCCTCATACACGGCCTCGGCCCAGTACGACAGATTCCGGGCGATCTCCCCCTGCGACCCGACGCCAAAGTAACGCGTATCGTAGGAGTAGTCCTGGAACGGCGTTTGCGGCCGCTCATCTGTCTTGTCGTTGTTCCACAAGGCGTATGCGAACGGTCGATGGCGCTGAATGCCTTCGTACGTCACCTGCACGCCGTACATCTGACGATAGCTGTGATCCTGCACCGGCGCGGAGCGATCAATGTTCGGCAGACTCGGGATGGTGCGGCCCAGCAGGCCATTGACGCGCCAGTCGCCTGCGCGGAGGTCCATCGTGACCGCGTCGAGCGGCAGGTCCAGCGCGTAGCCCGTGCCGAACAACACCGACTGTCGGCCCACCCGGAATCGCGCCTCGACCGGATCAATGTCGAGATCGAATGCCTTACCGACGTCGATTTCGTACCAGGCGCGATCGAACGTGGGCCCTTCCCAATCGACGCGGCGATCATACTCGTCGCCATTCTTGAACCGCTCGTAGTTCAATCGCATGCGGACGAAGAATTGATGGGCGTCATCATCGATCTGCAGGCGCGACCAGACCGCCAGGCCGGGACGCTGATACAGGCGCGACTTCTGAACCCCGTCGTCGAAGTGAAAGACGTAGTACTCAAGCCATCCGCCCCACTGCCAGTCGATCAGCGCTTCGGTCGGGGCGCCCCGCGTCCGCTGATCCGCCAGCTGATTATCGATCAGCCGCTGCTGCCGCAGAAAGTTCTCGGTGGGCGACGAAGGTTGCGCCGCGCTGAGCGCCGCGGCGCTGAACGCGAGGGGAATCGCCAGCAATCGCGTGTTATGCCACATCCGCGCCCCGCTTCCAGTCGATGGGTTTCCAGAACGCGGGTAGCATGGGCACGGACGGCGAACCTGTCAACGAGGCGACCATGCCGATTGAAGCCGAGCAGAAATATCGCGTGACCGACCTGGGGGAAATGCGGGCGCGCCTCGCGGCGGCGGGCGCGAAGCCGCTGCGCCGCGTCCGCGAGCGCAACACGCTGTTCGACACGCCGGATCGCGCGCTGTTGCGGCGGGATTGCGGCTTGCGCGTGCGCGAAGAGCGCAACCTGGACACCGACGAGTTCACCGCGATCCTGACGTACAAGGGGCCGCGCGCCGACGTGGGCGGCGTGAAGGCCCGCGAGGAAATCGAGGTGGGCGTCTCGGACGCCGCCGCGATCACGGCCATCATCCGCGGCCTCGATATGTTCCCTACTATTTCCTATCAAAAAACCCGAGAGAGCTTTTCGCTCGCCGGGGCCCAGGTCGAGCTGGACGACGCGGACGCGCTCGGGCTGTTCGTGGAGATCGAGGCCGACCCGGACCGCATTCCCGCGATCGCCGCTTCGCTCGGCCTGACCGCGGAACAGGTCGAGCCGCGGACCTATCCGCAGATGGCGTCTGATTTGTGTTAATGTAGGTTTCCAACGCGCCGCGGCACGCGGCCGCCGTGACCCGCCGGGCGGCAGCCGCCAGAAATCGCCGAACTCGCGCAACCGCCCGCGATCCGCGCAACAGCCGCCAACCTGACCGCTCCGCGCTTGCCGCCGCGCCCACGCTCGCTACCATGCCGAAAACCCGATAGCCAGCCAGCGAGGACCGAAATGGCGAAAACCCCGACCTCACGCCTGGGACGCGGCCTGAGCACGATCATCTCCACCCGCCGCGCCCCGGAATCTGCGCCCACCCCCGCCGCGCCGCCGCCGGCGACCGCCGATGGACTCGCGCGGATCCCGATCGACCAGATCACGCCCAATCCGCGCCAGCCGCGCGAGAACTTTTCCGAGGGAGCGCTGGCCGAGCTCGCCGCGTCGATCCAGCATTCCGGCGTCATCCAACCGCTGATCGTGCGGGCCAAGCCGGCGGGCGGCTTTGAGCTGGTTGCCGGCGAGCGCCGCTGGCGGGCTGCCCGCCAGGCCGGGCTCGCGGATGTCCCCTGCCTGGTTCGGGACATCTCTGACGCCGAGTCGCTTGAACTGGCGCTGATTGAGAATCTTCAGCGCGAGGATCTCGGGCCGATGGAGCGCGCCAACGCGTATCAGCGCTATCTCGACAGCTTCGGCGGCACGGTCGAGGCGCTGGCCGGCAAACTCGGCGAGAGCCGGGCGAATGTCGCGAACTATCTGCGGTTGCTGAAACTGGAGCCAGAGATTCGCGATCTGGTGGCGGCGGGCGAATTGCAGATGGGCCACGCCCGCGCCATCGCCGGCGTGCCCGAGCCGCATCGGCGCCTGGCGTTGGCGCGGATGGCGGTTCGCCAGCGGCTTTCGGCGCGACAGGTGGAGGAACTGGCGGGGGCGCAACGTGAGCCGGAGGCCGGTAGTCCGAGCGCGCCGAGCGCCGCGCTGCGAGGCGTCGAGGAGGCGTTTCGGAAAGCGCTCGGCGTCAAGGTGCGGATCAGCGGCGGCCGCAAGAAAAACAGCGGCAAGATTCAGATCTTCTACAACTCACTGGAAGAGTTTGACGGCATCGCGGAGCGGTTGGGCGTCGATCCGCGGATCGACTGAACGTTTCACGTGGAACGCGGTCGCCGCGCGTTTCACGTGAAACACGTCAATCGCGGGCGCGCTTCTCGACCAGCCGACGGCGAAGTTCTTCGACCAACTGCGCCGTCGTCTTCTCCGCCTGCACCTCGCCTTGAATCACCTTCTCCGCGTGCAGCACCGTCGTGTGATCGCGGCCGCCGAAGTGGCCGCCTACTTCTTCGAGGCTCAGCGGCGTCAGCTCGCGGCACAGGTACATGCCGACCTGCCGCGGATAGCTGATCGCCCGGGTGCGACGACGCCCGACCAGATCCGGCAGCTTTACGCCGAAATACTGGCACACCACTTCCATGATGTCATTGGCGGTGACCGGCTTTGGCAGCAATTCCTTGAAGCCGTCGATCGCGAGTTTCGCGGTCTCGATCGTCATCGGCTTGCCGCCGATCTGGATCTCGGACATGAGCTTGTTCAGCGCGCCTTCCAGCACGCGGATATTGGATGCGACGTGCTCGGCGATAAAGTCGAGCAGCGTGTCGGGAATGTCCCAGCCGCGCAGGCGGGCTTTCTTCTGAAGGATCGCGACCCGCGTCTCGCGATCCGGCGGATCGACGCGCGTCACCAATCCCCAGTTAAAACGCGAGACCAGGCGGTCTTCCAGTGAAGGGATATCGTTCGGCGCGGCGTCGGCGGACAGAATGATCTGCCGCCGGGCCTGAAACAGGGCGTTGAAGGTGTGGAAGAACTCTTCCTGGCTGGACTCGCGATCGGCGAGGAACTGCATGTCGTCGATCACGAGCGCGGCGGACTCGCGAGCGTCTTCGCGGAAGCCGCGCAGACCGCCTGACTCAATTGCTCTTACAAAATCATTTACAAATGTCTCACATGATACATATGTCACCCGCCGCCCGCCCGCCGCCGCTTCGATCGCGGCGCAGGTCGCCTGCAGCAGATGCGACTTGCCGAGGCCGGAGTCGCCGTGCACGAACAGGGGGTTATAAAGCGTACCGGGCTGCGAGATCACGGCCCGACAGGCGGCGACCGCCATGCGGTTCGACGGACCGACGACGAACTGATCAAACGTATAGTCCGGACTGAGCGGGAGTTGCGTCAATCCGGCCCCGGTCCCGGCCGAGCGCAGCGGCTCGCTGCGGCACAGCACACGCACCGCGACCAGGCGCCCGGTCTGGGCCATGGCGGCGGCGCGGAAAGCATCCAGGCAGCGCTCCCGCAGGTAGCGGGCCTGCGCCGGATCGTTGGCTTCGATGCGCAACTCGCCGCGATCGAAATCCGCCGCCGGAAGCTGTTCGAACCAACTGCGCCACAGCGGCGCGTATTCGCCACGGACATAGCCCAGCAGGCCGTCCCAGGACGGAAGTCGTTCGTTCATATGCAAAAAACGCCCAAGCGCCCCAAGCGGCGCGGCTGTAAGTTTATCGTGTCAATCCGAGTCTTCGTGCGCGTGGCGACCGGCGGCCCCTGATGCGCCGACTTCGTCGCGAAACAACTCGCGCAGCAACGAAGTGGCATAGCAGCCACGCGGCAAGACGAAGGCGAATTCAAGATAGGCCCCGCGCTGGTCCGCGCCAAGTCGGGCGTCCGCTTCCTCCAACGGGAAGCGCATCGGCCGCCGCGAACCCTGCACGCGCGAGTGTCCCAGCTCAAACGCGTTGGCCCGCAACTCTTCAGCCGCCAAAACGGCGGCTTCCATCTCAGCCGGGACGCCGCCGGGCGCGGTCATGCGATAGCCGAACAACGGGCCGGACGGGCTGATCTCGAAACTGTCGGCCCGCGGCTGTTCGACTTCGGCGTTCTCGACGACAAAAACGGCCTGATTGGCGTGTCGAATCGCGAGGTCGCCGGCCATCAGTTTCCCAAGGCTGAGCGGCAGACGCCGCGCGACGACCTGATTGAACAGATGCGACTGATACGCGGAGATGTAGAACCGGCGGAGTTGCAGGTCGATCGCGTAGAAGCCGCGCTTGGCGGTGCCGCGCGACTGGGCCAGGGCCTTGAGCGCGCGGCGTTCGTTGCGAAACATGCCCGGCCAGCGCTTCAGCGCGTCCTGATAGCGGCCGGCCTCATAAAGCTGGCGGCCGCGGAGAATCTCGCCGTGGTCGTACGGGCCGGGGCGGCCGAGGATCAGATCGAGCGCGGTCTGCATGTCGCCGGCGGCGATGGCGCGCCCGACGGCCCAGGTATCGCCGCGCCCGCCGAAGCGCTGCTGGCCGAAGTAGTTCGGCACGCCCTGGCTGACGAGCTGGCGCAGGGCGTCCTGCAGGTCGGCGAGGCGATCGGGGTGGGTCTGGCGGACGCGGATCGTAAAGCGATTGGCGCGTAAGTGCCCGAGCTTGAGCTTGTTACGGTGACGATCGACCTTCAGCACCCGCATGCGGGGCACATCGAGGCTGCTGACCTTGCGCGGGTCGACGTGCTCGACCGACATCCACTGCCGCGTGACGGCGCGGGCGTCTTTCAGCCCGGCGTAGCCGATGTCGCGGCGTTTGACGTTCAGGGCGCGGGCGATGTCGCCGAGGGCGTTCATCGTGCTGAGCCCGGTTTTCTCGAGCAGGAAGTAGATGTGCGTGCCATCGCCGGCGGGGGTGTAGAGGGGGATTTCCTCGACGACGAAGTCGGTGTAGTCCGCCTTGAGGACGCCGGGCAGGCGGTTGAAGTTCAACAGCCGCGGGAGGTCAGCGAGCGGGTTTGCGATCAGGGGGGAGACGGTTGCCATAACTTGGCAGTTTGACGGGGCGGGGCCGGCTTCGCAAATGGGGCGAGCGGCGGGCGCGGCGGCCGATCAGGCGGATCGGTGGCCCGGAGGGCCGACGTTGATTGCCGGGGGCGTTCAGCCCCCGCAAAGACCTCACCAGCACCGTCGCCCGGAAGGTGAACGCGGCGCGGGGTTTTGGCGCATCGTCGGCCCTCCTAGCCGTTCTTCTTTTTCCTTCCTCCCGGGGGCTGAAGCCCCCGGCAAACGTCGTGCGCCCTCCGGGCGTGGGGGGCGGGCTCGTTGTGTAAGGTGAGTTCGAGCGCCGTTGGGCAGGGTGGGTTGGAGCGCAGCGAAACCCACCATCGGTGCGCGTGGACACGCGAAACAGCGGTGGGTTGCGCTTCGCCCAACCCAGACACGCGACTTGTTCGTTTTCGCGCAGGGCCTGTTCCACCCGATGCCGCCCGCAGCTATTCCCGCTTCGGGATGGGGCGCGCGGTCGCTGTGTGCGTCTATGATTCGGAGTCTCGTTCGAGCGGTTGCGTTCGCCCAGCAACGGTGTGATGAAACGGGTGACGACAGTCTCGCGGCGCACCTTAAGCACGACGGGACCAGGTTATGAACCGTGCGGACGTGTGATCTGCGCGATGAAACATCGGTCCGTGTCACAAACGCGTCGGGTCGATTAGCGCCAGGTCCTCGGCAGGTGGCAAGTATGTCTCTGAGGTCAGCAATAATCGACATCCTCAGCAGCAGTGAGGCTCCGCCGGATAAGCAGTTGGCGCTGACGGAGCTGAGCAAGCAACATGGGCCTACCGTGCACCTTGAGGATGTTCGCCTCGTGGGAAGCGATTTGTCTCATCTGAGCCTCCGTTCTGTACACCTTTCGCGATCACAGCTCATTGATGTCAAATGCGAAGGCACGCAGTTCGCGACGCTGGACTCGTGCGATTGCATTCAAGCGCGGGGGGTAGGCGCGTCGTTCCTTCGCGCGTACGCATGCCGATTCGAGCGATGCGACATACCTCGATCATCCTTTGGTCCGATTGTGGACTCTTGTCGGTTTCAAGAGTGTGACATGTCGTATTGTCGTTGGGCCCATCGGCGCAGCAGTGATGGCAAGGCCTGTAAGTTTAAGAGTGTCGATCTGAGAGGTTTTGACGCGGCAGGTTGCGACCTGACGTCCTACGAGATAAGTCGGTGTGACCTAACCGACGCCCGATTGAGTCGGGTTGCAACGGAACATCTAAAGATTGCGCAGTCAACGCTTGACGGAGCGAACTTGGCTCATACGAAACTCCGTCGTAATCAACTGGTCGATTCGTCCCTCAGGCGCGTCCTGGTTACGGATGGCAAGTTTGCGGGCGAGTTCGACTTATCTAAACAGGAGGTCATCGTTGTCCCGGTCCCCACCAATGAGTGTGCGCGCGTCGGGCTTGTCGCCGAAAGCACACTGGAGTATCGGGTGCGTTGGGTGTTCTCGCGCGGGATGGCGCTCGATCGCGTGATCATGTTCCGCGACTCCGGCGCCCAGAGCCATCATGTCGCTGCGGTGGGATCTATGATGGGCGTCGGCTGGGAGTCCTATCGAGACTATTCGGGGCTCGGCCTTACCATGGCGCTTGTTAGTCTGGTTGGAGATTACATGCGCTGGAACTGTGGCCAGCTCCAGATAGATGAGGTTGAAGGAGGCGCGGCCGAGCGGCTGCGGGGGCACATTGAGCAGTTATGCGATTGTGTCAGATGTTGAAGAACCTGCGCGTCGCGCCTACGCCCGATGGCGCCGGATTATGAGACCGGCCGCGTGAAAGACGGCGCCGAAATGGCGCGCGAGTACGGCCTGCCGGCGAGCCTGGGACCGTTGCCGAAAAGTGTGATTTGAGCGATGAAACACCGACCCGTGTCGCGAGCGCGTTGAAGTTGTGTAGCGTGGCTTGGGTCGGAGCACAGCGAAACCCTCCTTCGGGGGGTGAACGCGGCGCGCGTTTTTTGGCGCATCGTCGGCCCTCCGGGCCGTTCTTCTTTTTCCTTTCTCCCGGGGGCTGAAGCCCCCGGCAAACGTCGTGCGCCCTCCGGGCGAGGGGGGCGAGCTCGTTGTCTAACGTGAGTTCAAACGCAGTTGTGCAGGTAAGGTTCAGCGCAGTTGTGTAGTAGGGTTGAGCGCAGTTGTGTGGGGTGGGTTGGAGCGTGGCGAAACCCACCATCGGCGCCCGGCGTACGCGAGATTGTGCAGGCGCCCTTTATGGGACACTGCGCAGAGCGCCAAAACCCGGGTTTTTCGTTGAGTTTCAAACGCTTGCCGGGCTAGACTGCTTTCCGGGTTGAATCAACGTCTGTGTTGATTCTCATTTCCGTTTCTTGGGGTGAGGGGGGATTCAAAGTGAAGAAAAAGATGATCGCGGCGGTCGCGTCTGCGCTGCTGGCCGCTCCGGCTTTTGCTGATTTTGTGGTCGATGTCGACCTCGGCATTCTCGGCGCCGGTTCACACTCGATCACAGGCGACACGACCGGGGCCGGTAATGAAGGCGGTAACTATCCGCCGTTCACCAATCCCGCGGTGACCTGGATCGAAGACCTCGTGTACCAGTTCACGACGACGCAGACGTTGACGTATACGCTGCTCAACAACGCGATCGCCGGTGACGCCGACTTTTTCCTGATGGACTCGCTCGGGACCACGTTCGACGGCACGCAGAACGCCGCTGACAGCGTCCTGGCGGCGGATTTTCTTGACTTCGGCGCTGACGGCGCATCGCTGGAGATCAGCCCCGGCACGTACTACCTCTCGGTCGACGCGTTCGGCGGCACATTCCCGGGCGACTCATCGGCCAATGTGGGCGCGTTTGATGTGACGCTGGACCTCGCTGCGCCGGACATCGTGTCGATGCTCGGTAATCTGCCGCTCGATGACGGATTTTATGCGCGTGGCGGCGCCGGCTCGGCCGATCACCCGTGGGGCGTGATGACGCTCGAAGTCGACACGACCGGCCTGTACGACATTCAGGGCGACTGGCTGAATCCGGCCGGTGGCGCGTTCGACGGCTATCTGTACCTGTTTGATTCGCCGTTCGCCGGCGACGATTCAACCGCGATCGCGCTCGACGACGACTTCGGCGGAACCGCGGCGTCGCGGATCGAAAACGTGGCGTTGACGGCCGGCACGACCTATTACCTCGTCGGCACGACGTTCGGCGGTCAGGCCGGTGTGGAAGGGCTCTCGGGCGACATCACGGTTTCGGGTCCGGGCAACGCGATCCCCGAGCCGGGCACGCTCGGCCTGGCGCTCTTCGGCGCGACGATGCTGCTCCGCCGCCGCTGCGCGTAGGTCGCAAAGCGGCCATCGCGGCAACGCGTAGATTGTTTGCTGATACGCGCCCGGAGGGCGCACGAAGTTTGCCGGGGGCTTCCAGCCCCCGGCGCGCTGTGTAAAAAAAGGCCCGGTGGGCCGACGATGCGTCAGAACCCGCGCCGCGTTCGCCCTCCGGGCGACCGGTGCTGGTCAAGGCGCCTCCGGGGGCTGAAAGCCCCCGGCAACGTCGGCCCTCCGGGCCTTACTACGCGCCTCTAAAGAAGACGTCGGCGCAGTTCATTCAACGCCGCCCGCGCCGCCCAGTTACGGATCACATCGCGCGGGGAGGCTGCGCCGATTTGATAGGGCTTTGCGGTCACGCCGTCCGCGGCGGCCAGACCGACATACACCAACCCGACCGGCTTTTCGGGCGAGCCGCCGCCCGGGCCGGCGATGCCGGTGACACTGATCGCGAAATCGGCGCCGAGCCTGTCGCGGGCGCCGGCGGCCATTTCGATCGCGGTCGGCTCGCTGACGGCGCCGTGCGTTTCCAGCGTTTCGGCCCGAACGCCGAGCAGCGCCTGCTTGGCGGCGTTCGCGTAACTGATGACGCCGCCGAGGAAATAGTCGCTGCTGCCGGCGGTGTCGGTCAGCAGCGCGCCGATCAGTCCGCCGGTGCATGATTCGGCGAGCGCGAGCGTCGCGGAGCGGGCGCGGAGCAGCGCGCCGACGGCGCTCGCGAGCGTGTCGGCGTCGCGGCCGTAGACCGCCGAGCCGAGCCGGGTTCGAATCTGCGCTTCGGTCTGATCGAGCAACTGTTCCGCGGCGGGCGCGGAGGGGGCGGCGGCGTTGATCCGCACGCCGATCTCGCCGAGGTTGGCGGTTGTGCCGACTTCCGGGTTGCGCCCGCGTGTCATCAGATCGCGCAGCTTCTCGCCGACAGTCGATTCCGGCAGGCCGTAGGTTCGGATCGTGCGCGACAGCAGCGCCGCGCCGCCGCCGATAGCGCGAATCACCGGCGCGACGTCGCGCCGGAACATTTCTTTCATCTCGAATGGCACGCCGGGCAATGCGAAGATTTCCGCGTTTCCGAGCTTCATGCGCACGCCTGGCGCGGTTCCGCAGGTGTTGTCGATCGCCCGGGCGCCGACCGGAATCATGGCCTGCACGCGGTTGCGGTCGGGCATTTCGCGGCCGCGCGTGGCGAAGAACGCCCGGATCGTTTCGAGGCTGCGGGGGCAAAGTTCGGTCTCGACGCCGGCGGCCTGCGCCAGCCCGTCGCGCGTCAGGTCATCGTCGGTCGGGCCAAGGCCGCCGCTGACGAGCACGACCCGCGCCTGCGCGGCGGCGGCGCGGAGCGTGTTGACGATTGGCGCCAGATCGTCGCTGACGGTGCGCATTTCGGCGCATCGCAGGCCGACCGCGGCCAGTTGGCGCGCCAGCCACGAGGCGTTGGTGTCGACGGTCTGCCCGAGTGTCAGTTCCGTGCCGAGTGATACAATCCAAGCGTCGCGCAAAGTGGCGCCTCCGAATTCCGCGGTATCGATTCCGCCGATCGCGTGGCGGCGCCGAATGGCGGAGCGCGTAGGATATCACACCGCCAGTTCATGCCGGGAGAGACCGTGACCGCGTCGCCGTTTTCCGCCGCCACCCACTATCAGCCGACCGAGATAGACGCCACGCGCGATCCGCCGACGGCGCGGCGCTTCGCCGGCGGCGTCGCGGATGAGTACCGGCTGTTACAGGCGGCGGCGGGATTGTTTGACCGCGGCGATCGCGGGCTGGCGCGCGTGACGGGGGCGGACCGCGCGACATGGTTGCACAACATGGTGACGAACGCGGTGCGCACGTTGGATTCCGGCGCCGGGGTGTACGCCTTTGCGTGCGACGCGAAAGGGCGGATCCAGTTTGATCTGAATATCCTGATGACCGCGGACGAAATTCTGCTCGATCTGGATCGGGCGTTCATGGACGCGGCGCTCGCGCATCTGAATCGCTTTCTGATCATGGAAGCGGCGGAGCTGGTCGACGCGCGTGACGGCTTCGCGCGGATTGGTTGCGGCGGCGCCGACGCGGCGCGGATCGCCGCCGCGCTCGGGCAATCGCACTTTGCGGCGATGCCGGACCTGGCGCATGTCGTCATCGACGGCGCGGCGCGATTTGTGAAATCGAACTTTACCGGCGGCCCGGCGTTTGAGCTGATTGTCCCGCGCGACGCGGCGGGGGCGTGGTGGGATCGCATGTTTGAGCTGGGGGCCCGCCCGGTCGGCGGCGACGCGCTCGATGTGGCGCGGATCGAAGCCGGCGTGCCGTGGCTGGGGCGCGATATCGACAGTTCGACATTGCCGGCGGAGACCGGGCAGATCGAGCGCGGCATCAGCTATCACAAGGGCTGCTACCTGGGTCAGGAGATCATCGAGCGCATGCGGGCGTACGGCTCGCTGGCGCGCCGGCTGGCGCGCCTGCGCGCGGCGGACGGCGACGGCGTGTCGCTGCCGGCCGCGCTGCGGATGGGAGACACGGACGCCGGGCGCGTCACGTCGCTCGTGAAACACCCGCTGCGCGACGGCTGGATCGGACTGGGCTATCTGCGCACGAAAGCGGCGGCGGCGGAGGGACTGACCTTCGGCGATCCGCCGCGGGCGATTGAAGTGGTGGCGTAGCGGCCCGGCGCGTTCGACATCCTGCCGGGCGTCAGGCTTTGCGGCGGGCGTTGGCTTTCTGGCCGCCGCGGGAGCGGGCGATTTTGTCGCGCAGTTGGGCGGCGAGTTCGTAGTCCTCGCAATCCAACGCGGCCTGCAGTTCCCACTCCAGCCGGGCGGCGGCGTCGACGGGCATTCGGCCGAGGATTTCCTGGCGCAGGTTCGCGAGCACTTCCAGTTCGGAAGCGCAATCCATCTCGATCAGGGCTTCGTCATCTTCGACCATCGCCTCGATGGTGCGCATGCCCTCTTCGACAATGTGCAGGGCGCGGTCATAGTCGTTCTTGTTCAGGGCGATATAGACCCGCGCGCGGGCGTTCATCATCGTGACATAGCCGCGCTGCGAGGAGAGCGACTCGCGGTCGTCATCGCCTTCGGCGTAACTTTCCAGAAAGTCGATCAGACGCAATGAGCGGGTCGTGTCGCGTTCGACATCGCTGAAATCTTCGAGCACGAACTGCGACAGGTAGCGCTGATAGAACAGGTGGGCTTCGTGTCGCAACTCGCGGCACTCATCGCCGGTCAGGTAGAAGCCGGCGTCGCTGCCGCAGCGGTCGATGTGCCGGGCGAGCATCTGTTCGTGGTATTCGAGCAGCGACGGCAGGCCGAACGGGCGCTGGCCGTCGGGGCGGCCGTCGGTTTCGAACTGGAGCAGGCCGAGATCAACGCGGGTCTGGATCTTTTCCCGGCCGTCGCGGCCGATGATCTTCCGCACCGAGATCTTGCCTGGCTCGTAAGCCCACCCGTCAATGATGTTGCGCAGGTCGTGTATCATTCTGCCTTGCTTATCGGTTCGCGCTTGCGCCGGGCTGATTAGAGTAACGGCGCGATGCGCGAAACTGGCCGGGAGTGAGAGAATGCGGGTCGTCGCGGGCGCTTTTCGAGGGATGCGGCTGGACGCGCCGCCGGGCCGCAACACGCGTCCGATCACCGATCGGATTAAGGAAAGTATCTTCAACATCCTGACGGCTCGCTTCGGGGCCCCGGGGCCGATGCCGGAAACGCCGGTGATGGACCTGTTCGCCGGCAGCGGGTCGTTCGGGATCGAGTGCCTGTCGCGCGGCGCGGCGTCGTGCGTTTTTGTCGAGCGCGATCGCGTGGCGCTGGCGACGCTGCGTGAAAATATCGGTCGCCTGCGCGACGCGAAAACACAGATCGCGGTCGCGAACGCCTGGACGATGCGACTGCCGAAAGTCGATGGAGGGTTCGGGGCGGTGTTCCTGGACCCGCCCTATCGCGACGCGCACGATTGGCCGCGCGTGATGGGCTTGCTGGAACGGGTCGCGCCGCGGTTGAGCGACGAGGGGCTGGCCGTTTTTCGCCACGAGGCCGATGCGCCGTTTCAGGCCGACGAATTGACCGGACTGGCGGCGACTGACGAGCGCACTTTCGGCGCGATGCGCGTCTGGTTTCTGCGCCGCATCGAGCGATCCGACCCGCCCGCCGCCATGGATGCCTCCGCCACGCCCGCCTGAGCGCCGCGCGCCGGCGTCCCAAGACAAGTCGTCGCGGATAAGGACCGAAAACAATTAAGCGGCGCGGCGGTTCCGCGCCGAAGGGTCCGCGTATGTCGACGGTCCGCACATCGCCAGTCCCGCCCCGCGGTGAGATCGAGCGCCAGGGCGACCTCCGCGCGCTGGGCGGCGCCGATACGCCCGGGCCGGCCCAGTACGACAGGCTGCTGGAACTGATCGCGGACGTGCTGGCTGCGCCGATCGTCACGATCAGTCTGATCGACGCGCATCGCGTGCGAACGCTGGCGGCGCGCGGCATCGCGCCCGGCGACTGCGACGCCCTGTTCGCGCCGAGCGCTGACGCCCTTCCTGGCGACGCCCCGTTAGTCGTCGCCGACGCGGCGGCGGACGCTCGTTTCTCCGCTAACCCCGGCGCCATCCGCAGTGGCGCGCGTTTTATTGCGGCGGCGCCGCTGCGCGGGACGGATGGGCGGCGGATTGGCGCGCTTGCGATCATGGATCGCGCGCCGCGCGACATTGCGCCGCGCGATCTGGAGCGAATCCAGAGATTCGCCGCGATTGTCAGCGAAACGCTGGTGAAAGAAGGCGCGAATCAGAATCTGAAGACATCCCAGCGCCAACTAATCCGGTTTCTGGAGAACGTCCCCGCCGCGGTCGCGATGTTCGACCGCGACATGCGTTATCTCGGCGCGAGTGAACGCTGGATGCGGGACTATCGACTGGGCGGACAACAGTTGGTCGGCCGATCGCACTACGAGATTTTCCCGGAGATTCCCGATCGCTGGAAAGCGCTGCATCAGCGTTGTCTGGCGGGCGAGACGCTGCGATGCGAGCGCGACTCTTTCGCGCGCACGGATGGTCGCACGGAATGGCTGCGCTGGGAGCTGCATCCGTGGCGCGATGATCGCGGCGAGATCGCCGGCCTGATCATGTTGACGGAGGTGATTACCGAGCGCGTGAACATTGAGCAGCGTTTACGTCTCACGCAATTCACGGTGGACAATGCGCCGGACGCGATTTTCTGGTTTGACGCTGATGGAAAGTTCGTGTTCGTCAATCAGACCGCGAGCGAACGACTTGGCTATTCTCCGGAAGAGCTGACCCGGCTGCGGGTGACGGACATCGCCCCGGAAACGACCCCCGAGAAATGGCGCGAGCGCTGGGGCCTTCTGCTGGATCAGGAGGTGCTGGTGCTGGAGTCGGTTCACCGCCACAAGGATGGGCGGGGCATACCCACCGAGATCCTCGCCACGCTCGTTCGGCACGATGGACGCGTGTTGGGGTGCGCGTTTGCGCGCGATATCACCGAGCGCAAAGTCGCGCTGCAGGCGCTGCAGGATGCGCGTACGCGGGCCGAGGACGCCAACGCGGCGAAAAGCGCGTTCCTGGCCAACATGAGTCACGAGATTCGCACGCCGATGACCGCGATTCTCGGCTTCGCGGACTTCCTCAGCGAAGATCATGTGACGGACGCGGAGCGCCACGACGCGGTCGATACGATTCGCCGGAATGGCGAGCACCTGCTCGCCGTGTTGAACGACATTCTCGACCTGTCGAAGATCGAGGCCGGGAAACTGGAACTGGAGCAGATTTCAACCGAACCCGCGCAGGTCGCGCGGGATGTGGTGGATCTGCTTCGCCCGCGCGCGATGGACCGGGGACTGATCCTGGAAACACGCATCGCGCCCGACGCGCCAACCACCATCCAGTCCGATCCGGTGCGGCTGCGCCAGATATTGACCAACCTGATCGGGAACGCGATCAAGTTCACGCCGGCCGGGCGCGTAGACCTCGATATCTCGTTTGACGCGCAGCGTGGGCGGCTGGCGTTCGAGGTGCGCGATACTGGCCTCGGCATCACACCGGAGGCGCTCAGCCGGCTGTTTTCGCCCTTCACACAGGCGGACAGTTCCACCTCGCGCCGTTTTGGCGGCACCGGCCTGGGGCTGACCATCTGCAAGCGACTGGCGGAAATGATGGGCGGCGCCATCAGCGCCGCGTCCGTGCCGGACCGTGGCTCGACGTTTCGCGTGGAAATCCCGATCGTCCCCGCCCGAGAGTGAGCAAAAAAAAGCGGGTCGGCAGCCTGCGCCGCCGACCCGCCAAAATTCGTTTTCGAGAACGACGATCTAGCTGACCGTGATGAAGCGCTCCACGCTGCGCAGGTCGCGAATGACGTCCACGTCCGCCCGCAGCGAGTACTTCGCGCCCGGCTCCAACTGAATGCCGGATCGCGACCGCATGCGGTGGTTCCACCAGTTGTTGCCGCGAATCCAGTCTTCGTGGCTCGGGCGCTTGGCCTTGCGCTTGCGAATTGCGCTTTCCACCTGCGGGTCGCGCCGAAACAGGCGCTCCAGGGTCTTCGCGGCCGAGGCGTTTGTCGGGCGGCTCGTCACTTCCACGGTGATCCGCGAACCGGGGGTAATCGTCATGTGAAACTGCTCCATTTCGTCACAAGATTCGAGCCGCGTAATGTAATGGCGGTGGGCCCTCCCCGCAACTTGCCTTTTCGGTCGGCCGCGCGGCGGGCGGGGGCCGCTTGCGAACCCTCAGCCGCCGGGGATTTATCGCGAATTGACATTGCCGCGCCACCTATCGAGAATGACGGATTCCGACGAAAGGGCGGCCATGGGTGTACGAGTCATAAGCTCCGCCAAGATAAATGGTTACGCCGATTCCGCGCGCGAAGCCGCCGAGGCGCTCCGCGCGGGCCGGCTCGTGATCTTCCCCACGGAAACGGTCTACGGCGTCGCGGCCAACGCGGCCAGCCCGGTCGCGATGCGGACGCTGCGCGAATTCAAGCAGATCAGCGAGGCGCGCCCGTTCACGGTACACATTGCCGACCCGGCCGACGCCGCCCAATACGTCGTGGACGCGCCCCGCCTGCTTCACCGGCTGGCGCGGCGGGCGTGGCCCGGCCCGCTCACGCTGGTCGCCGAGGCGCCTGACCCCAGCCGGGCTCCGATCGCGGCTCGCTTCCCGGAGGCGATCAACGAGCTTTACTCGGACGGGACGATCGGGCTGCGCTGCCCGGACCACTACGCGGCCCGCGAGCTGCTCCGCGCGGCGGACGTGCCGATCGTGGCGAGCAGCGCGAATCGCACCAGTCACCCGCCCCCCACCGACGTGCAGTCCGCAATCGCTGAAATGGGGGAGTATGCGGCGATCGCCGTCGATGGCGGCCCCACCGACCTGCGCCTGGCGTCCACGGTGGTTCGCGTTCGCGGCGAGGGCTGGGAGATTCTGCGAAAAGGGGCGATCGACGAGCGGCGCCTGAAGCGGATGGCCGTGAGTGAAATCCTGTTTGTTTGCACCGGGAATACCTGCCGCTCGCCGATGGCGGAAGTGATGTTTCGCGCGAAACTGGCGGCGGCGCTGAATGTCAGCCCGGATCGTCTCGAAGCGGTTGGCTTTCGGGTATCGTCCGCAGGGATCGCGGCCGGAGCGGGCGCGCCGATCTCCAGCGGGTCGCTGCAGGCGTTGCAGGCGCGCGGGCTCGATGGAAGTTCACATATTTCGCGGCCACTGACACTTGAACGCATCGGCTCCGCTGAGCGTATCTTTGGGATGACCCGCGAACATATCGTCGCCGCCGGCGCGATCGCCCCTGGTTCGGCGGGTCGGATCGAGTTGTTGCGACCGGGCGGGCCGATCAGCGACCCGGTCGGCGGCGGGCCAGAGGAATACGCGGAGTGCGCGAAGCAAATCGAATCCGCGGTCGACGCGCGGCTCAAGGAGATTCTGGATGAAGATCGCGCTTGGTAGCGACCACCGGGGCTACGAACTCAAGAAGCGACTCACGTCGCTGCTGGCCGAATTCGGCGCAACGGTCTCGGACCACGGAACGAATTCCAAAGAATCGTGCGATTATCCGGACGCCGCCGCCGCGGTTGCGAAGGATGTGGCGAGCGGCGCCGCCGATCGTGGGATTCTGATGTGCGGGACGGGGATCGGCATGTGCATCACCGCGAACAAGATACCCGGCATTCGGGCGGCGCTTTGCCACGATGAACTGACGGCCCAGTTGTCGCGGCGCCACAATGACGCAAACGTGCTGTGCCTGCCGGCGGACCTGATCAGCGAGGCCCAGTTGCGCGAGATGACCAAGGTCTGGCTGGATACGCCGTTTGAGGGTGGCCGGCATCAGCGGCGGGTGCAGAAGATCACGGACGTGGAAAACGGCGCTTGCGACAAGAAGGGCACGCCGTAGGGTAAGTGGCCGCAAAGAGCGCGGGTCGGAAGGCCGACGGTCGCGTTTTTCTAGTCGGTCGACCCAAAGGCCGCAGTGAGCGGCTGGCGCCCGCCGAAGCCGGTTTCCAGTTCATGCCAGTAGCCGAGCGTGTCCTCGTCGAGTTTCCAGCATAGCAGCACGATCCGGCCGTCGTGCAGCGCGGGGAAGTCGATCAGCCCGGTGCGCGGGTCCTTCAACTGCACGCCGACATCGTTGAGTTCTTCGATCAGGGCGTTCAGGCGGTCGGTGGTGGCCTCGATCTCGTCGTTGAGGCGCTCCAGCTCATCATCCTGGGCATTTTCGAGCGACAGCGTCTGGTAGCGCGTGCGGCCGCGCATCAGTTCATCGTATTGCTTCACGATGTCGGCCGTAATCGGCCGCACCAGCGACAAGGCGCGGTTCGCCGTCTCGACGGTAAAGAACCGCCCGGTCGGGCTCTCCGCGCTCTCCATTGGCCTCGTGAGGTTCGTCATCCGCTCAAACTCCCCTGACGTCCTGATAGAAGCGTAAGCCCCTGACGCGGGCCGAGTCAACGCGCAGAGAGCCGTGTTTACAAGGATTTAGCGAAATCCGAATCGCGCGAGCAGCCCGGGCCGGCGCACGCGCCCGCCGCGGCGCTTGCCCGCCGCCGATCACAGCACTACGGTTTGGCGACCGGGCGGTGTCGCCCCGGCGGGACCGCCATCAAGCGCAGCGCGACCCCGCGTGAAGTGTGTTCCCCAATCTGAGGTTGCCGGCAGCCCGTATGTCCACACGCAGCTTGATTCAGGCGCTCCGAGGCCGATTCGCCGCCGCCCTGCGGGCCGTGGCGGGCGCCGAGGCCCCCGCCGACCCGCAAGTGCGCCCGTCCGCCGACGCGAAATTTGGCGATTACCAATGCAACGCGGCGATGGCGCTGGCCGGTCGGTTAAAGAAGAAACCACGCGACGTCGCGCAGCAGATCGTCGACGCCGTCGAGGTGGACGATCTCGCCGAGCGCCTCGAAATCGCCGGACCGGGTTTTGTCAATATTCACCTGAAGGATGCGCGGCTAGCGGGGACGCTGGAGCGGATCGCGGCCACCCCGGATATCGGGTCGGACGATCCGCGGCCCGACCAGACGGACCGCTTCGGCATTTCGCCGGTCGAGGAGGCTGAGCGGCTGCGTGTCGTGCTCGACTACTCATCGCCCAACGTCGCCAAGCAAATGCACGTCGGCCACCTGCGCAGCACGATTATCGGTGACGTGTTCGCCCGGGTGCTGGAATTCGCCGGCCACAGCGTGATTCGCCAGAACCATGTCGGCGACTGGGGCACGGCGATGGGCATGGTGATTCTCGGTTTGTGGTATCGCGAAACGCGGCGGCGGCGCGGCGAAAGCGACGACGACATTCGCGCGCGGCTTGCGGCGTTGCAGGCGGCGCGCGACGCGAGTGTCGCGGATCGCGCGGCGCTGCTCGCGCCGATCGCGGCGGACTGGCGCAGCGACCTGAACGCGCCCGACACGACCGTCGAACCGGTGGCGCTGGAGCAACTGGAGTTGTGTTACCAGTTCATTCAGACGCTCACCTCCGTGGCGGCGAAGACGGATGTGCGCGTGCCGGGGCCGGATGGCGATATCGACCTGGCAGACATTCCGCGGCTCGTCACGCACATGCTGCAATCCGGCGGAGCGAGCAACGAGTTTGAACGCGCGCTGTGGAACGCGGCCCGCGCGGCGTCGATCGGTTACTGCCAGGAGCTGTACGACCGCCTCGGCGTGCTGTTGCGGCCCGAAGACGTGCGCGGCGAGAGCTTCTTTCATGATCTTCTGACAGACACGGTGCGCGAGTTGCGCGCTGCGCTGTCCGGCGACGGGCGCGTGGCGCCGGATGGCGCCGTGGTCACGTTTCGCGAGGATCAGGGCGCGGCGTGTGTGTTTATTCACGAGCCCGATGGGCGCCCGAGGTATGCCAACCCGGATGGTGAAGCGCTGCCGCTGATCGTGCAGAAATCGGATGGCGCGTTTCTGTACGCGACGACCGACCTGGCCGCATTGCGCTATCGCGTTTCCGCGCTGCATGGCGATCGGCTGATCTATGTCACGGACGCCCGACAGCAGTTGCACTTTCGAATGTTCTTCGACGTGGGCCGCGCGATGGGATGGGCGAAGCCGGAGACGCGGCTGGAGCATGTGACTTTCGGCAGCGTGCTGGGAGAGAATCGTCGGCCGCTGAAAACGCGCGAAGGCGGCGTGATCACCCTCAGCGCGCTGCTCGACGAAGCGGAGAGCCGAGCGCTTGAGATGCTCCGCCAGCGCCGCCGCGACGCGGACGCGGCCGGCGAGCCCGACGCCGCGCCGGTGTTCGACGAGGCGGAGATGGTGGAGGTCGCGCGGCGTATCGGCATCGCGTCGGTGAAGTACGCGGATCTGTGTCGCGATCGCAACAGCGATTACGTCTTCAGTTGGGACAAGATGCTCGCGTTTCAGGGCAATACGGCTCCGTACATGCTCTACGCGTACGCCCGCATCCGATCCATCTATCGCCGCGCCGCGGCTGAGTTTCCGGACGCGGATCCGTACGGGGCGGATGTCGCGCTGCGGCTGGATGCGCCGGCGGAACGCGCGCTGGCCCTGCGCCTGGCGCGCCTGACCGAGACGCTGGATGTCGTCGCGGACGACCTGTTGCCGCATACGCTGTGCACGTACCTGCACGATCTCGCGTCGGATTTCATGCGGTTTTATGAAGCGTGTTCGGTGCTGAAGGCGCCGGACGCGGCGACGCGCGCCAGTCGCTTGCGCCTGTGCGATCTGACCGCCCGCGCCCTGCGGCTCGGTCTGTCGCTGCTGGGTATTCCCGTGATTGAACGCATGTAGCGGACGCTGCGGGGCGCAGCCGGCGGCGGCGCTCCATTGGATGGGCACGCGCCCGGCGCGACGCATCTGGCGCGAATGCGGCGCCTCAGTTCCGCGGCCCGCATACGCCGCAGCGCAACCCGCTCGGCGCCAGCGAAGAATCCACCTCGCCGGCGACCAGTCGCGCATCGAGTGAGCGCGTCGCCGCCTGCAGGGCGTCGATCGCCGCGCGTTGGGCGATCGAAAGCGACAGCGGGCGCTCGCCAAGCGTCTGTTTCAGATACGCCGGCGCATCGATCTCGCCGATCGGAAAGGCGTCTTTGTCGATCGGGCCGCGGTTGAGATTGCGCGGCCCGGCCAGATCCCAGGATGTGCCGGTGATGTTCATCACGTGATCCACCGGCGCCGCGTGGGCCAGGCCGAGCAGGTGTCCCAGCTCATGCGCCGCGGTCGAGCCGATCATGCGTCCGATCTGCTCCGGCGTCATCCCCATGCCCTGATAAATCGCGAATGTGTCGGTAAAGATGATTGCCGCGTCGGATCGATCGGCGTTGCCCGGATCAATGTCATCGGCCAACCCGACCAGCCCGCCGTCCGCCCCGCCGAAATGCAGAATCGCCGCGCTGTCGTCGAGCGGATCGCGCGCATCGGTTCTGACCTGAAACGTGACGTCATAATCCGCATACAGCGACAACAGCGTCGCCTCAATCGCGCCGCGCACGCGCGCGGTGGTTCCCACATAAGGCGATCCCAGTCCGCCGGCGTCGAACGAATTGAAGGTGTAGCGCTCGGACGCGACCGCGATTTCGCGACCGCCCGCGAAGTTCAACACGACGCGCTGCCCGCGCGCGGCCGCGATCGGCGCGTCGCCGGTGGTCGCCACAAAGGTCAGGTCGTAACCGGCCGCGCCACCGGCGCTGGGCCGCGCGATCGCCAGCGTCAGCGCCTGCTCGTCGCCCCGGCTGGTGTACCCCAGCGCCCGGCCGTTGGCGGCCGAAGCCGTAAACCGCACGCGCTGAGTGGCATCGAGCCAGGCGACGCGAGGCGCCAGGTTGGGCTCAACCCCCTCCGCCGCCAATCGATAGGTGACACCCGCCTGCGCGGGGCCGAGTGTGAACAGATCCACCGCGTCCGGCTCGACGCTTCCGGTCAGCAGAACCGCCTGCCCGAGCGGAATGGCCGCCAGGCCCTCGCTCGGATCGACCGAGCGCGCCACACCGGCCGCATCAAGGGAAATGGGGATCGACGCGTCGGGATTGATGGCGATGAGGCATCCGCCCAGGGCCAACGAAAGAACGGTGGCGCAGCCACAGAGGCGAGTTGTTGGCGACACGAATTCCCTTCCACCCGATCGGAACTGTCGCGGCGCGCCGAAGAAACCGGCGGCCGACCTGCTACACACGTTCGCCCCCGTCTCATAAAATACGCGATGACGGCGCTTGCCCGCAACCGCTCCCGGCGACTAAATCTCTGGTCTGGCGAACATGGCGCCGCTGACCTATTGTTCGCGGCGATAAATCTGACACCGACTCAAAGGAACCGCCTTGTCTTCTGAACAACCTGACACGCCGCCGGCCGAAGCGCCGCGCTCCTACCTGATCACGGGTGGGGCCGGTTTTCTGGGTATCAATCTGGTGCGTTATCTGCTCGATCGCGGCCACACGGTCGCGTCGATCGACATCGCGCCGTTCGACTACGAAGACTGCCGCGACCGCGTGCGCGAGATACGCGGGGACATTCGCGACGCGGAGCTGCTGAAGAAATCCGCTCAGGGCGTGGACATCATCATTCACTGCGCCGCCGCCCTGCCGCTGTATAAGCCGGAGGACATCCGCTCGACCGATCTGGACGGCACGCGGAATGTGCTGGAAGCGGCGCGGCTGGCGGGGTGTGAGCGGGTCGTGCATGTGTCATCCACCGCCGTCTACGGCATTCCGGATCACCACCCGCTGTATGAGGATGACAAGCTGCAGGGCGTCGGGCCATATGGGCACGCCAAGGTCGACGCCGAAGCGGTGTGCCTGGAGTATCGCAGCAAGTACGACATGTGCGTGCCGATCATTCGCCCGAAGAGCTTCATCGGCCCGGAGCGCCTGGGCGTGTTTGCGCTGTTCTATGACTGGGCCCGGGATGGCAAGAATTTTCCGATGATCGGGTCGGGGCGCAACCGCTATCAGCTGCTGGATGTCGAAGATCTGTGCGCGGCGATTTACCTGTGCTGCACGCTGCCGCGCGAGAAGGTCAACGACATTTTCAACATCGGCGCCAAAGAATTCACCACGATGCGCGAAGATTATCAGGCCGTGCTCGACCGGGCCGGCTTCGGCAAGCGCATCATCGGTTTTCCGGCCACGCCGATGATCTGGACATTGCGTTTTCTGGAGCTGCTGCGCCTCAGCCCGCTGTACAAGTGGGTATATGAAACGGCCGCCACGGATTCGTTTGTCTCGATCGAAAAGGCTGAACGCGTGCTGGGCTATCAGCCGAAGTTCAGCAACAAGGACGCGCTGGTGCGGAACTACGAGTGGTATCTGGACAATCTGCCCAAGTTCGAAAACGCGAGCGGCGTTTCACACCGCGTGCCGTGGAAGCAGGGGATTCTGCGGCTGGCGAAGGTGTTCTTTTAGGCATCGTCCGCGCGGGGGCGGGGGGGCACGCTAACCGGCAGCGCTCGAGTCTTTGGCGGGTTTTCGACTCCGTGGATTCCCGCCTGCGCGGGAATGACGGAGTTGGCGTCCATTCACTGTTACGTCACCCCCGCGCAGCCCCACCCATTCGTCATCCCCGCGCGGCCCCACGCATTCGTCACCCCCGCGCAGGCGGGGGCCCACGACTACTAACGGCGTCCAAGTCCGGCGTATCTTCGACTATCCTTCGACCATGACCCCGCAAGACGAGGCGCCGGCCGTTGATCTTCGCTGCGCCGCTTGCGGCTACGACCTGCGCGGGCTCGAGCGCTTGCGCTGCCCGGAATGCGGCGCGGCATACCCGTCAATCGAAGCCCTGCGCGAGGCCCAGCGCCCGCGGCTCGCCTTCGAAACCGCCCGGGGCTGGAGCCTGCCACTCGGTTTTGCCGCGACCTGGTTCCAGTCGCTGTTCCTGCCATGGCGCTTCGCGCAGGCTGTGCAAACGTCCACCAACGCCGGCGCGCTCGGCTTTGCCCTGATCTGCTTCGCGACCACGCTGTTGTCTCTGCTGTTCGGCAGCGAGATCGGCTTCGTTGCCGCCTGGGTCATCACCGGCGGGCTCTATATCGTCGCCCAGGCGATCGCGCTGACGATCATCCAACCCGAACGCGGCCAACGCCCGATCGGCGCCGTGTTCGCGTCATGGCTGCGCGTCGGCGCCTATACCTCCGCCATCGTCATGACCGAGTTCGCCATCGGTCCGCCGCTGTTCGAGCCGCCGGACACGCTGCTGTTTCTGGTCGCGCCGTGGAAGGCCGGGCTGGCCTCCAGCGCCGACCTGACCACCGCCGCCCATTGGCTGATGCTGGTCGCGTGGCTGACCAGCCTCAGTTTCGCGATCGCGGCCCGGCTGCGCCCGAGCTGGCCGCGGGCCGCGCGGATGACGACCGCGATCATTATCGCCTTTGTGGGGTTATCGCATCTGTACTCGCTTTTTGTCCTGCAGATTGGCGCCCGTATCTATCAATGGCTGGAAAACGCGCCGTAGGCGCCAATACAGCCCACCGGCCAGCAGCTATGATGGACGCGCGATCGACTGGCGGCGCGGGCCCACCCGACGCGGCGGCGAACCGGCATGGCGCCGCGCACGTACGCCTTTGCGAGCCCGACAAATCAGATAGTCGCGTATTTCACTTGATCCAACGGAGTGAGGAAGTGGCGGAATCGATCAATTTATCCGGACCCGATATCACCGACGCCGAAATCGACGCCGTCGTCGCCGTGTTGCGCACGCCGAGCCTGAGCCTGGGTCCGAAGGTGCCCGAGTTTGAGCGCCAGTTCACGGAGCGCCTCGGCGCCCGACACGCCATCGCCTGCAACAGCGGCACGTCCGGGCTGCACCTGATCTGGCGGGCGCTGGATGTCGTTGACGGCGCTGAAGTCGTGACGACGCCCTTCTCATTCATCGCGTCGAGCAACAGCATCATGTTCACCGGGGCCAAGCCGGTGTTCGTGGACATCGACGCTGACACCTGGCAGATCGACGCGAAACTGGTGGAGGGGGCCGTCACAGCCAACACCCGCGCGATCCTGCCGGTGGACGTGTTTGGTTCGGTTCCGGACATGGCCGCGATCAATGCCATCGCCGCCAGGCGCAACCTGCGCGTCGTCGAAGACTCCTGCGAAGCGCTCGGCACGAAACTGAGCGGCAAACCCGCCGGCATGCTCGGCGAAGTCGGCATCTTCGGCTTCTATCCGAACAAGCAGATCACGACCGGCGAAGGCGGCATGATCGTGACGAACGACGACGAAGTCGCGTTTCGCTGTCGTTCGCTGCGCAACCAGGGCCGCGACCCGGACGCCGGCTGGCTGCAACATGCGCGCCTGGGCTACAACTATCGCCTGTGCGATATCAACTGCGCGCTGGGCGTGGTGCAGATGTCGCGCCTGGATGAGATCGTCGCCCGCCGCGCGCAGGTCGCCCGCTGGTATCTTGACCGTCTCGCCGGCGAGGAGCGCATCGCGACGCAGAAACTGCCGACCGGTCTCGATATGAGCTGGTTCGTGTTCGTCGTCCGCCTGAGCGACACTTACAGCCAGACCGACCGCGACACGATCCTGGAGAAACTGCGCGAACGCGGCGTCGGCTGCAGCAACTACTTCACGCCGATCCACCTGCAGCCGTTCTATCAGCGCGACCTCGGCTACGGCCCCGGCGATTTCCCGATCACCGAAGCGCTCTCCGCGCGAACGGTGGCGCTGCCGTTTCATAACGGCCTGAGCGAAGCGGATGTGGATCGGGTGGTGAAGGAGTTTAGGGCCGCGCTGTAGGCGTGGGCCATGCCCACCACGGGGTTGCGGGACGCCGCCGTTTTGGAGATGCGCAGCTAACTCCGCGTTCGGTCCGCCGATACGATTCAAGGCGATGTCTGAATACCGACGATGGCGCGCGCCGGGCGCGACCTACTTCTTTACGGTCGTTACCGCGCATCGTAGACCGATCTTCGGTGATGCGTCAGTTGGTCGGTGGCCGGGTCGCCGAGGTCGTGGGGGGCGCCGCCTTTTCCGTTGAGCACGGCGATTCTCCCGGTATGCTGAATTGCACCAAGTATGGTCCGCGGCCTTAGTCGGAGATCACCTTCCTGTTGTGATCCACCCCCCTTTTGTTCTCACGGTTCACCTTGTCCACTTCGCGCCGAATCTTCTGTTCTGCTTGCCGAACCTGCTGCTTGAACTTCTGCTCTGCCTGGAGTTGCGCCTGACGCATCTTCTGCCTGATCTGGTTTGGATCGAATTGCGCCATGATTACCTCCCTGCCAACTGGCTCTCGATCTCGTTGACGTCTGACTTGGTCTGCTCGAGCACGCCGGCGAAACAATCCGCGCAGAAGCGCCGCGTAGCCGAATGCGGCTTCTGCGGCTGCGGAACGTCGAAGCAGTCCTCACCTTTGAGGATCGGCTGCTTGCAGCGACTGCATGGCGTCTTGCGCCCGCATGTTTCCTTGCGCGGCCGACCGAGCGAGGAGCCGATGAGCGACGGTGTCCTACCCTTCGGCATGCTGAGCCTTCTTGATCTGACGGACCAGGTTCTCGAGGACTTCGGGTAGCAGGTCGATCGCTGCGGTGAACTCCTCGAACGACCAGCCCCGTCGCGGCTTCCCCTCCCCCGCCCGCGTCGAGACAGCCCTGTTGACCATCATGATCGCGGCGATCCGGTTGTTGATCGCACCGATCTCCGGCATGAGCTTGCGCGGAATCTCCACGCCCTCCGGCCCGAGTTCAACACGGTTGAGCAGGATTTTGGCTGTGCGCTTCGACTCTTCGTCGAGCCGGCGCTTGGCCTCCTGCCACTGCCTCGCCGGAACCGGGCTAAACGGTTCCGCGGCTGCGGTCACGACCAAGCCGTGCGCTTGCGCGCGGTTCTGCGCGACGACCTGCTTTGCGAGGGTCGGATCGAGTCCGAGCGCCTCGAACTTCTTCTCGAGGTCGCGCTGGATGTCGGCCTCCTCCGCCGTCGAGAAGTCTTCTTCGAAGAGCTGCTCGACGATCTCGTGCTGGACGACCATGTCCTCGCGTAGCTTCATCCGGGCGCTACCGTCGAGGACCTCCTTCGGCGTGTCGGGGTCCTTGCCGCCGGTGACCTCCTCCCAGAACTTCTGGTCGTCGTTCTCGAACTGCCTGAACTTCTTGAGCAGCTCGTCGAGGTTCATCCCGACGTGCGTGACGATGTACCCGTAGTTGTCGGGGTGCGTCGGATCGTTCTGCACAACCACGCGCAGGATGCGTCCGACGAACTGGATGTAGGGCGCGAGTGAACGGAAGGGTCTGAAGATCGCCGCGACGCTCAGCTTCGGGTGGTCGAAACCTTCGCCGAGCATCTGAACCTGCACGATGCAGTCGAGAACGCCGCTCTTCAGGTCGCGAATAACGTGTTCGTTCTCTTGTTCATCGTCCTGCTTCTCCAGGTTGCTGTGGACAATGGCGGTCTCGTAGCCGCGCTCTTGGTAGAGCGAGCGGATTTGCCGCGCATGCGGGATCGAGCAGGCAACCGCGATGAGCTGGTGCTTGGTCCCGGTCTGGCGAACGAGCTCGAGCTTCTCGAGGCTGTTGTCAACGATCGAGACGTTGCACGGCTCTGAAAGAGCAACGCCGCGGCTGAACCACTCCTCCTCCTTCATCGCGAGGACCTGCTCGCGCGTGTAGGTGCGCTCCTCCCCCTTCAGGGTGAAGGTCAACTCGCTCGGCGCGACGTAGCTCGCCTTGAGCTTCTTGATGTAGCCCTTGATGCTCGCGCTTTTGAACGGGTAGCGGAAGATCAGCTCGCCCTCTAGTCCCTGGCGGTCGCTACGGAACGGCGTTGCCGTCAGGTTCGCGACCTTCGCCTTCGGGAACCGCTCGAAGACTCGCTTCCAGCTCGCTGCGGCCCCGTGGTGTGCCTCGTCGACGATAATGAGATCGAAGAAGTCCTCGGGGAATTTGTTCAGCCACTTGTCGGCGTTGGTGCCGAACTGCTGGATGTTGGTGACGACGATGTGCGACTTCTCGCAGACGGACAGGTTGCCGGTATCGAGCGTGCAGACGTAGGGCCCGCTTTTCATGTGGGCGTCCTCCAGCACACCACGCTTGCGCCAGCGACACTTCTGGCGGTTGGTGATGTCGAACGCGTCGTAGAGCTCCTGCTTAATCGTCAGGTTTGGCGCGATGACGAGCACGCGCCCCTGCGCGATCCCGAACGGCAAGATCGCCGCGAGGTCTGTCTTCCCGCAGCCGACCGGGAGTTGCATGAGGGCCTTCTCGCCACCGCCCTGGAAGAACTCGGCGGCCCTCGCGTAAGCGTCGCGCTGCGGCTCCCGCAGGGCTGCGTTGGCCTCAATGTTCGCGGGGGTATCGATAAAGAAGTCCTCGAACCGGCGGCTCGACTGCATCCAGGCGCCGAGCTCCTCGCGGTCGTACATCCACTTCTTGCCGACCCTCTTGGCAGGGATGCGCCCCTCACGCGTCAACGCGTAGAGCCTGGTCTTGCCCATCCCGAGGTACTCGGCGGCGGCGGCGGTGCTAATCCAGGATTCAACCATGGCGGAATGATATCAAATGACATCACCCGGCGTCAAGCCTGGTAGGGTGTGCCATGCCCACCACGGGGGTCGCGCGACGGCGCTTGCCCTACGCTACGGTTCGGCGCGGGCGTCAACATTGATGGGCGTCCACGACGTCCAGTCTGCCGACAACCATCCCTGCCGCAGATGTCGGTGCACGCTCGACCAAGGCCATTCCGTCGGATCATTCACATACCCGTGCTTTACCGGGTTCAGGTGGATGTAGTCCCGGATCGCGAACTTCTCACCCTCGTCACGAACCAGATGTTCCCAGAAGCGCCGCTGCCACACGCCAAGTTCGCGATGTCTCCGCGCGCTGTCCGAGCGGTCCACCGTTTCACCCGACGCCAGCCACTGCTGGCTGAACATGCGCCTGATGGCTGACCATCGCTTCGAAAAATCCGCGTCGCCCGCTGGCAGTGTCCAAAGGCAATGCAAGTGATCCGGCAGCAGCACCGCCGCCCAAAGTTCAAACGGCCATCTCTTGTTAGTGATCGCGATTGCCCGTCGCAACAATGTGCGCGCAACCTGATTCTCGAAGATCGGTCGACGGTTCGCGGTAACGACCGTAAAGAAGTAGGTCGCGCCCGGCTCGCGCCATCGTCGGTATTCAGACATCGCCTTTGAATCGTATCGGCGGACCGAATGCGCAGTTAGCTGCGCATCTCGAAAACGGCGGCGTCGCGCAACCCCGTGGTGGGCATGGCCCACCCTACGCGCTGGCCCACTTGCCGGCCGCGTGCTCTACCGCCAGGCGGCGATAGTTGTTCAGCACGAAATCCACATACTTCAAGTCTTCATCAGTCACCGCGCGCACCACGCGCCCCGGCACGCCCATCACCAGCGACCGCGGCGGAATGATCTTGCCCGGCGGCACCAGGGCGCCGGCGCCGATCACGCATTCTTCTCCGATTTCCGCGTCGTCCAGCACAATCGCGCCAATCCCGATCAGGCTGCGAGCCCCCACCCGCCGACAGTGCACCACCGCCCGATGCCCGACCGCCACCTCGTCCGCGATGTCCAGCGGCACGCCGGTTTTTGTATGCACGACCGTGCCGTCCTGAATGTTGCAGCCGCGCCCGATCGTGATCGCCGACACGTCGCCCCGGATCAGCACATGGTGCATAATCACGCAGTCATCGCCGATCCGCACCTCGCCGCATACCACGCTGGTCGACGCGATGTAGACATTCCGCCCGATCGCCGGCCGCACGACTTCGCCCGTGTCCGGCGTCATGGGGCCCGCTCCTCGAAGTCTCCGCGCCGCTCGCGGCTGGCGCGCTCGAGTTTGGATCGCTCGGCGTACGTCAGGCTGTGCAGGCCGCGCTCGCTGACCTTCTTCAGAATCTCGTCGACTTCCTGCTCCAGCCGCTCGTGTTCGCTGCGCTTCTCCGTCCACGCGCCGGGGTTGGGGTTTTGTTTCGGCGGCGTCGGCTTGCCGCCGAACCATGATCGACGCCGGCGCGGCGGCTTGCCGCGGGCCACATGGTCATATGTGCCGATGCGTTCGTCGAAGACCATGCCGTACTTCAGCGCTTGCAGCCGCTGCCAGCACGCCATCCCGCCGAAAATCGCGATGAAAAACAGCAACGAGCCGCCTCGCCCGCTAAGCCCCAGGAATGCGAGGATGACCGCGCCGCCCAGGCCGACCTTACACGCGATGTCGGTGGCCTGATGGATGCCGACGAATGGCCAGATCGCCGTGAAGAACAACTGGCCGCCATCGAACGGGTAGATCGGCAGCATGTTGAAGGCCAGCAGCCACAGGTTGACGGTGTAGAACATCATCACCCACCAGTACCAGTTCACGATCTGGCCGGTGGCGGGATCAAACAAGCCCCATGACGGCCCACCGAGCGGGTTGATCCAAAGCACGGATGAGATGACGCCCCACAGGTGCGGGCTTGCGGGCGGCTTGATCCCACTGACCATGACGGAGGTCACCATCACAACGCCGGCAACAATGCAGAACACGACATTCACCAGCGGCCCGCATGCGACCGTGACGAACTGGGCCCACGGCGTCATCGGCGCATGCGCAAACGCGAGCCCGCCCAACGGCCACATCATGATCTCGCGCGCATCGCCGCCGACGGACCGGGCGCCGAAACAATGCCCCAGTTCGTGAATCAGAATGATGACGAACAGCATCGAAACGAAAACGAGTGTTTCTTTCGGATCGCTGCTGCTGAACAGCCGAAACGCGACAAACAGGATCAGCAGGATATGAACCCGGATATTGATCCCGAACAGGGTTCCGATCCGGAATGACATGTTGAAGAAATTCACGCCCGACCCCTGCGCCCGTCATACAACAAAAGCGCCACTATCGTCTTCGCGTCCTGAATCGCGCCCGTCGCGATCGCCCGCAGCGCCGCATCGTAACCCATCGTCGCGACGCGAATCCGCTCGCCGGCGTCGAAGTTCGTCGCCCCCGCCGTCAGATCACGCGCTACAAAGATGCGCATCTTCTCATCGCAAATCCCCGGCGTCGGCCAGCACTCCACCAGCGGCTCCATCGATCCGGCCCGATAGCCGGTCTCCTCCGCCAGCTCGCGCATGGCGCACGCCAGCGGATCCTCCCCCGGCTCCAGCGTGCCGGCCGGGATCTCGATGATCTCCCGGTCCAGGGCCGGCCGGAAGTTATGGATCACGACCAGTTCATCATCGCTGATCAGCGGCAGGATCACCGCCGAGCCGGGGTGGCGAATGACCTGAATCTGCCGGTCGGCCGGGCCGTCCGCTGGCGTGAGCCCCTCCACGCGAAACCGCCGCCCCTGAAAAAGTGTCTCTGATCGCAAGTGCGGGCCCCTGTCAGCAAAGTGCCGGATTATACGGCGGGCGCTGTGGTGAGCCGGCTGGCGGAATCGACGGCCGCGTGGCGCTGATCACACCGCGCCGTAGCGGTTGCCGCCCGTGACCGGTTTCTCAGCGCTTCCCGCCGATCGCCGCGACAGGGGGCGCGAGCAGTTACACACAGGTTTCCAACAGGCGCACGCGGTTTGTAAGTGTCTTCTGAGAAACGCTTTAGGTGGTTCTCGTCTCGTCGATACCCGATTCTTGACACCCCATACGGAGAAGACGATGAGAAAAAGTTCTCTCTCCCTTACCTACTCTCCACTCCCACTCACTGGCGCCAAGATCGGCGCGTCGAGCAGGCGCACCGCCTCCCGCAGTCGATCGGTCGCCTGATTCGTCTGATTGGTCAGCGCCGCCAGTTCAGCCGCCAGCGCATCATCCGCTCCGCGATCCAGCGCCGCATAGATCCCCGGCAACGCCCGCCGCGCGTATCCGCTTTCCGGCGCGACGCCGTACACCAGGTTTCGCTCCCAGCGATAGGTGTCCGTCGCCGGGTCGAAGGTCGCGTCCGTCAGGCCGCCGATCGGTCCTTGCCAGGTCAGCGTCGGCTCAACGCCCTGCAGCAATTTGTTGATCTGATGCGCGACGCCCTTGTCCAGGGATTGGGTCTCAAGCCGGCCGATGCGCTCCTCCAGCCGGGTCGCCGCGTCGGTGAAGCCGCGCACGGCCGTGTCCAGCGCCTGGGCGGCGTCGGCGCCGATCCGGTCGCGCGCCGTGCGATCCGCCCGCATCAGGTCGAATGCGATGCGAAGCTCGCGCGCATAGCGGGCGTAGTCGTAGGGAAGAATCTCGGCGTTTGCGAAACGATGCGCCAGCACCGCCGCGAGCTGCGCCACGGCGCGATGCCGCTTGTAGCCCGGATCGCCGTAACGCTCCATCCAATGTGAGTTATCGTACAGCGAGTGGTAGATTCCACTCGGCCCATGAAATCCGAAGCCCGCGACCGGCAGGCCGCAGTGCATGAAGAAGCCGGTGTGATCCGACCCGCCGCCGCTGGTCCCGACAATCGGCTCGCCTTCCGCCCATACATCCGCGATGACCTTGCGATCCAGGTTCGGATGCGGCACAACCCGGGCCGCGTCGATGAGCGCGGTCTTGATAGAGGGCGAGGCGTTTGCGCCGAAGTCAGGTCCGGTCACGATCATGTCGAGGTTGAGATACAGCACGACCTGGTCGCGCAGCAGGTCGCGATGCTGCTCGACCCACTCGGCCGAGCCGATGATCCCCCATTCCTCCGCGTCCCATGTGGCGAAGATGATCGTGCGGCGCGGGGCGCCCAGTTGCTGCGCGACAGCGGCCGAGATCCGCGCCGCCTCCAGCACGCAGGCGGTTCCCGAGACATTGTCCGCCGCCCCGTTGCACCACGCGTCGCGATGCGCGCCGATGATCACGCACTCATCCGGCGCATCACTGCCCTCGATGCGGCTGAGCGTGTTCCAGATTGATCGACGCAGATCGTCATGCGTGACGCGCAGATGGGCGCGCGCCGCGCCGGGGCCGAGGCGGTAATCGATCGGCAAGCCCCCCTTCCAACCCTCGGGGCCGGTCGGCCCGCTCATTGCCCGCATCAGCTCTCCCGCGACCTGGGCGCTGATCGCCGCGCTCGGAATCCGCGGAATGTCGCGCGATCGGGCCGGCTCGATCCGCCGCGATCCCGGCAGCGATGCGATCCCCGGCGTCGTGGGATCACCCGGCGGGCCGTGCTTTACGCTGCCGTGTTGCACACCGACCGGCGGGCGCAGCGGGCCGTGCGGATACACCTCGCCGCGCGCATAGCCATCATCCGCCGGATCGGAGTAAATCAGGCACGCCACGGCGCCGGCGGCTTCGGCGTTGAACACCTTCAGGCCGCGATAGCACTTGCCATAGCGCGTGATCACGATCTTGCCGCGCGGATCGACGCCCGCCGCGCGCAACGCCGCGAAATCTTCCGGCGTGCCATAGTTCGCGAAAACCAGATCGGCGGTCACGTCGCCGGCGCCGCCGAAGCCATGCTGCCCGGGGAACGGCACGGCGTTCGTCGTCTCAAGGATCTCCGCGATCGCGGGCTCGACCAGCGCGAACGCCTTGTGCTCCGGCGCGACCAGTTCCAGCGTTACGCCGGTCGGATAGGGCAGATACACCTCGAATTCGGCGACCTCGTTCCGCAGGCCCCATTCGCGGGCGCGTTTCAGCACATAGTCGCGCGTTTCGGCCTGTGCGGGACTGCCGGCGACGTGCGGTCGCGACGCGAGCACGCGGGAGATTTCGCCGACCGCGCGTGTTTCGGCGGCGGCGATCAGCGCCGCCTCCACTTCGCGCTGCCTGTCGGCGGCGCTCCGGTCGAACCCGCGCATGGCCGGTTGGCCACCGGCGTTCGCGACAAACGCGGCGCTGAGTATCGCGGTCGTTAGATATCGGACATAACCCATCAGAATGCTCAACTTTCGGGCCCGGGAAGTCGTCGCGCGGCCAAAATTGACGCTAGTCGTCCAGCCGCTGGCGGTTATAGTGTGAGCAAGGCGAGTTCAAGTCCAATTCCTTTTGCGAGGTTCGCCGGCGTCCAGCGTCGGCATTGAGCTGGCCGACACCGCTCTTCGCTGGGAGGCCGAAGCGCAATGACGACCCGAATTCTGCTTGCGGCGCCGTTGATGGCGCTGGCA
This sequence comes from uncultured Planctomycetales bacterium, assembly GCA_964528455.1. Classification (GTDB taxonomy): domain Bacteria; phylum Planctomycetota; class Phycisphaerae; order UBA1845; family Fen-1342; genus DSPM01. Next base: position 298,533 of record CAZGTH010000001.1, read on the forward strand.
GGCGCTGTTTTTTCGTTGGCTCACCCGGATGATCCGAAGGCGCGCGACTTGCTGCCGCGCCACGAAGGGGCAGGCTATCAGGCCAGCCTGCGCGGCAATCCGCCCAACTATCCCGCCAGCGGCATCACGTTGCTCGCGTGGGTGACGTTGCCGGAAATCGACATCGCCGCGACGTCCGGCGCCGATTGCTGGGGATACGTTTCGCCCAGCGGGCGGGAGTACGCCATCATCACCGTTTCCAACGGCACGGCGTTCTATGAGATCACCAACCCCGCATCACCGAACCAGGTCGCGTTTCTGGCAGGACCGACGAGCGTGTGGCGCGACCCGAAGACGTTCGGCGAATACGCGTATTGCGTCAGCGAGGGCGGCAGTGGCATCCAGGTGTTTGACCTGCGCCAGATTGATTCCGGCGTTGTGACGAACGTTGGCTCGTTCAACGCGTTTGATACGTCTCGAACGCACAACGTGGCGATCAACACCACCAGCGGACGCCTCTATCAGTGCGGCGGTCAGAACAACGGTTTGCGGATCTATGGCCTTTCGAACCCGGCCAGCCCGAGCTTCCTCGGCGCCTGGACCGACCGCTATGTGCATGACGCGCAGATCGAAAGCTGGACGCAGGGGGCCTTCGCCGGCCGCGAGATCGCGTTCTGCTGTTCCGGGTTCAACGGCGGCGGCGTACAGACCGGCCTTGATATTCTGGATGTGACCGATCCGGGCAATATCCAGGTGATCAGCCGCATCAGCTATCCGAACGGCAGTTACTCCCATCAGGGCTGGCTGTCAGACGATCGGCGGTTTTTCTTCCTCGGCGACGAGCTCGACGAAGGCGACGTGGCGATTCCGACGACGACGATCATCATCAACGTGGAAGACCTGCAGAACCCGTTCGTCGCGGGCGTGTTTGACAACGGGCTGCCGACAGTCGGCCACAACATGTACACCGTCGGCAAGCTGCTGTTTCAGGCGAATTATCGCAGCGGGCTGCGTGTGTTTGACGCCTCGTACGCGCTGGATCCGACGGAGATCGCGTTCTTTGACACGGACCCGAGCGGCGACGGTCGGCAGTTTCAGGGCGCGTGGAGCGTCTACCCGTATCTGCCAAGCGGCACGCTGATTGTCAGCGATCTGGCGCGCGGGTTGTTCGTGCTCGGCTATGACCGGCCAGGCCTTTCTTTTGATTTTCCGAACGGCATCCCGACCGCCCTGCCCCCCAGCGGCGGCAGCTTCACCGTTCGCGTCATTGAGAACGGCGCGACGCTCAACCCGACTTCGCCGATGTTACATGTCGATGATGGCGGCGGGCTGGTCAGTGTGGCGCTGACAGCGCTCGGCGGCGATCTGTATCAGGCGAATTTCCCGGCGCTGACCTGTGGCGCACAGGCCGCGTTTCACATCTCGGCCGAGACGACAAGCGCCGAAGTGGTGGCGCACCCCTTCACCGCGCCGACAAAAACAAATGTGGCCATGGTCTATGACACGCTCGATGTCATCGTCGATGAGGTGTTCGACGCCGACAGCGGCTGGATCGTCGGCGCGCCCGGCGATACGGCGACCACCGGCCAGTGGGAACGCGTCGTTCCGATCGGCACGGTCGCGCAGCCCGGCGAAGACGCGACGCCAACCGTGGGCGGCGCATGCTTCGTGACCGAACAGGCCAGCGGCGCGGCCGGTGATCACGACATCGACGGCGGGCGGACGACATTGACGTCGCCGGCCTATGACCTGAGCGGCGCGACCGAACCGCAGCTGAGCTACGCCCGCTGGTACGACAACTCGCGCGGCGGCGAGGCCAACGCCGACATTTTCGAGGTCGCGATCAGCAACGACGACGGCGCCAACTGGGTTCCGCTGGAAACCGTCGGCCCCGCCGGCGCCGGCACGGTCGGCGGCTGGATTCGCGTCAGCTTCAAGGTCAGCGATTTTGTGACCCCGACCAGTCAGGTGCGCTTGCGCTTCCAGGCCTCCGATTTCGACGTGGGTTCGCTCGTCGAGGCCGGTGTTGATGACGTCCGGATTACCGACGCGGTCTGCGTAGTACCCTGCCCGGGAGACATCAGCGGCGACGGAATGGTCGCGCTGGAGGACGTCGCCGGTCTGCTGGCGACGTTTGGTCTGTGCGATGGCGCTCCGGGTTTCCTGGCCGCGGCGGATCTGGACGGCAGTGGTTGCGTCGATCTGGCGGATTTGAGCGGCCTGCTGGCCGTGTTTGGGATGGCATGCCCATAGAAGCGCCTCAGCCATTCTTGCCGGTTTCGTTTGCGCGGGCATATTTGATAGACTGACGGACTTGGCGTCCGCGAGGAGGCTGAGCCAAGGGAAAGATGCGCCCGCCGCGCGCGGGTCAAGAGGAAACGGAATGAATTTATGGCGTGGGGGGATGGCGGCTGCGCTGGTTTGCGCGGTCTGCTCATCAGCGATGGCGCAGCTGCGCATCGCGAGTTGGAACATCAGCAATTACTCCGGCGGAAACGCGACGAACCTGCACACGGCGATCTACGGCGTCTTTGAAGGACGCTCGATGTCGCCGGACGTGATCATCGGGCAGGAGTTCCTGAGTCAGTCGGCAGTGAACAGCTTCGTCTCGATTTTGAACAGTGCGCCGGGCGGCCCGGGTGACTGGGTCGCGGGGCCGTTCGTCAACGGACCGGACACCGACAACGCGTTTTTCTATCGCAGCTCGCGCGTTTTGTTCAAGGGTCACACGGTTGTCGCGACCGGCGGCGTCTCGCCGAATCATCCGCGCAACATCTCGCGGTATGACATTCAGCCGATCGGCTACTTTGTGCCCGACTGTTTCGACTCCAACAACCCGAACGATCCGAATTGCCCGGTGCTGACCGGTGGCCAGGCCACGATCGCCTGTTACAGCGTGCACATGAAAGCCGGTTCGGCTGGCGACGATCAGGCGCGCCGACTGCTGGAAGCCCAGCGCGTCAGAGATGACGCGCAGGCCCTGCCCGCCAACTGGATGTTTCTGATCGCCGGCGACTTCAACATTCAGAGTTCGAGCCAATCGGCGTATCAGGAGATGATTGGTTCGCAGGCCAACAACGACGGCCGCTTTTTCGACCCGATCAAGACGCCCGGAAGCTGGAACAACAACAGCGCCTTTCGATTTGTTCACACCCAGGACCCCACCGGCGCGGGCGGCATGGATGATCGCCACGATCAGATTCTGCTGTCGGCCGATCTGATTGACGGCAGCGGGTTTGATTACATCGGCAATCCGAACGTCGCCTACAGCACGTCGACCTGGAACGACGCAAATCATTCTTATCGCTCATGGGGTAACGACGGCGGAAGTTACAACGCCGCGATTCGCACCACGAACAACGAGATGGTCGGCCCCGCGATCGCGCTCGCGCTGCAGGCGATGGCCGGTAGCGGCGGTCACCTGCCGGTGTTCTTCGACATGCGGCTGCCGGCAAAGGTCGCTTCGGTCGAAGTCATCGACTTCGGCGTGGTTGAGCAGGGTTCGCTCGCGCAGCAGGCGCTCGAAGTCGCGCATGGCGGCGACCTGGCCCGCTGGACCGCCAACGGGCTTGAGGACCTGGTGTATTCCCTGTCTCACTCCGAAGGATCGCTGGATCCGAACGTGATGTTCGTGCTCGCCGCCGATGATGCCCCGAACATGCACACGATCGAGGTCATGACCGACACGGTCGGCGCGATCAGCGAAACCGTGACGATTCATTCGAACGCCCCGGAAGACCCGGATCGCGTCGTGATGCTCATCGGCGAAGTCGTTCCGTCGCTGTGCCTGGGCGATCTCGATGATGACAACATGATCACGCTGTCGGATTTGTCCGGCTTCCTGGGCGCGTTCGGCGCCTGCGTGCCGGATGCGAACTATGTCGTCGCGGCGGACTTTGACGCCGACAACTGCATTGACCTGAGCGACCTGAGCGGCTTCCTCGGCGTCTTCGGCGCGGTCTGTCCGTAAGGCGCGCAAGTCTTCCGGGGTGAGGCGCCGCCTGCTTTTCCAGGCGCGGCGCAGACGCCCCTTCCGTCATTCCCGCGCAGGCGGGAATCCACGGAGTGCGGAGGCGCTAAGTCACGGAGTGAAGCGGCGCTCAGTGTGAAGAGACGCGTAGTCAGGGAGCGAAAAGGCGCTACATCCTGACCCCATTGGTCGTCGTGGACCCCCGCCTGCGCGGGGGTGACGAAACGGGTCGATGCCCTCCGCGCGTCATTCCCGCGCATGCGCCAACGCGCGTCATTCCCGCGCAGGCGGGAATCCACGGAGTGCGGAGGCGCTAAGTCACGGAGTGAAGCGGCGCTCAGTGTGAAGAGACGCGTAGTCAGGGAGCGAAAAGGCGCTACATCCTGACCCCATTGGTCGTCGTGGACCCCCGCCTGCGCGGGGGTGACGAAACGGGTCGCATGGCGCTTTCGCGCGTCGTTCCCGCGCATGCGCCAACGCGCGTCATTCCCGCGCAGGCGGGAATCCACGCAGTAGATGGCCGCCGAAAACGCGCAAACAAAAAAAACGGGCGCCCCGCGCGGGGGCGCCCGTTTCTTTTACCGACGTAGCGTTCCCTGATGAGGGCGAACCTACCCGCGGAAAATCAGCTTGAAGCCGCCGTTCGTCGCAAAGAAGATGAACCACGCGACAAACAGGATCGGCCCGAGCACGCCCAGGTTGCTGAACAGATCAACGTTCGTGGTGGTCTGGCCAAATGCTGACGCGGTCGCGGCGCAGGCGGTCCCTACGGCCAGCGCGGTCATGGTGCGCTTCATGCGTGTGCTCTCCAAAAAATTGTCTGATACGCCCCTGAACGAGGCGACATCCTGTCGACTTCGCCGGGCCGCGAGCATCGCGCCCCTTCGGCGTTCCGCGATTCCATCGGCAGAAACGGCGCGAACGCTTGAAGTCCCGTAACAGAAGTGCCGGGGCCTTCCCGTCGATGAACCCAGGCGGCGCACAGGAGTCCCCGCGTGATCATCGGCGTGCTGAACGGAAAAGGCGGCGTTGGCAGAACCACGGTGGCGACACACGCCGCCGCCTGGCTCGAAGCGCAGGGCCTGCGCGTGGCGTTTGTTGACGCCGACCGCCAGGCCGGCGCAACGCGGTGGCTGTCGGGCGCGCGGCCGCGGATGATCATCAGGAACTATCACGCGGCCGCTGACATCCTGGATCGCGTGCCGGCGCTGGCGACGATGTTTGACGCGGTCGTGATCGACGCCGCCGCGTCGATATCGGCCGAATCCGCCGCGATCGCCGCGGTCGCGGACACCCTGCTGATCCCGATGTCACCGTCGATGATGGACATCAACGCCTCGTACGAAATTACGCGACAGATCCACCTTGCCCGGCGCGCTCGACCCCGGCCGGATCAGCGCATTTTTGTTGTGCTGAACCGCGTGCTGCCGCGGTCCCGGGTCGCGCACATCGCCGCCGCCGCGATCTTCAAATTCGGCTTCGCCGTCGCGCGTACGGCCCTGTGGCAGCGGCTCGCGTACGCCGAAGCGGCCGCGAAGCGCCGACTGGTGTGGGCGCTCGGGGACTCGGCCCGCCCCGCGGCTCGCGAAATGGAAGACCTGTTCCGCGGAACGATCGGCGCCGATTCGCGGGCGGCCGGCGCCGTCGGGGCGCCGCTTCCCGGAATGGCGCCCATCGCGGCTGACGGTCACCCCGCGCGCGGCGTCGGACTTCCGTACACCGTGATCGGGACCTGATTCCGCGTGGCCCACGGCAATTCCAACATGCGCGCAACTCGCGTGCTCGCAGTCAGTAAGGACACGCCGCGCCGGGTGGCGCCGCGCCGCGCGTGGTCAAGGGGTTTAGGAATCGTCAGACACTGCCGATGCAATCTGAACCAAAACTTCATCTGAGCCGGTGATCCTGATGTCGGTAGCTTCCAACTTGTCCCTGGCGCTCCCTCGCCCCGCATTCTCGCTCGCGTGGCCGCTGCGCGACCGGCGTGTGCTGCTGGCGGTCGCCGCCATGTGGGTTTTCAATTTCTTTGATCTGAATTTCACGATGATCGAGGCCCAGCGCTACGACTTCGTGGAGTTGAACCCCGTCGCCAGGCACGTGATGCGCTCGCCGCAGGCGCTGGCCGCCTACAAGCTCGGCCTCGTGGCGTTCGGGTCCACCATCCTGCTGGCGCTGCGACGCGAACGCCTCGCCGAATTCAGCGCCTGGCTCCTGGCGGGTGTGTATGGCTGGGTGCTGATCCGCTGGAATCTCTATTACGCGATCATGGTCGACTGCGCGAACGACCCCGCGCGAAACATCGATCCCCTGCTCGGCTACCTGCCCTGACGCGCGGTTTCGCGTCGTCGCGCCACACCGCGGCCGGGCGGTTACGATCCACGCCGGGCGATGACGATCCATCACGACTGGCGACAGAAACTCGATCGGGCGCTGGCGGCGCGCAGCGGGCTGCTGGCGACACAGGACGCCGTGCGGCTGATCCACGATCGCGCGGATGGTTTTGACGGTCTGGTCGTCGAGCGCTTTGGCGCCACCCTGATCGCGCAGTTATTCGAAGGGCGCTGGACCGCTTCGGAGAATTCGGCCCGCGAGATCGTCGCGGAGATCGCCGCCCGCGTCGGCGCCACGAGTGTATATCGCAAGCGCTTCCCGCGCGATCGCAGCGCCGCCCTCGCCCGCCTCGAGGCCGAACACAACGACGCGCAACCCTGGCTCGGCGCTCCCGCGCCGCCTGCGATTCTCATTCGCGAGAACGGTCTCCGGCTCGAGATTCACCCGTACGACGGCTATTCAACCGGCCTGTTTCTGGAGCATCGCGCCTCGCGCGCCATGGTGCGCGGCCTGGCCGCCGGCGCGACCGTGCTCAACACCTTCGCCTACACCTGCGGCTTTTCCGTGGCGGCGGCGGCGGGCGGCGCGGCGCGCGTCGTCAGCATTGATGTGTCGCGCAAGTATCTCGAATGGGGACGCCGCAATTTCGATCACAATCAGTTGACGACTGACGGCCACGCCTTCATTCCGGAAGATGTGCTGGTCTACATGGGTCGCGCGGCGCGGCGCGGCGATCGGTTCGATATCATTATCCTCGACCCGCCTACTTTTGGCCGCGCAAAATCGTCGCGTCGCGCCTTCTCGCTGCGCGACGATTTGCCGCGCCTGGTTGAGCTGGCCGCGGGGCTGCTGGCGCCCCGGGGATCCATCCTGCTGGCGACCAATCACCGCGGCGCCACCGACCGCCAACTGGACCAACTGCTCCGAAAGGCGTTTCGTGACCGGTTGGTCACGATTGAGCCGCAACCGCTTCCGGAGGACTTCGGCGGCGATCCGGCGTACGCAAAATCGTTGCTGGCGCGGGCCGGAGAGCCCTGAAAACCCGGCTTCGCCCGGAAATTTTTCTGCGGCCCCTTGACGCCGACGCCGTGGCGCGCAGAATTGTCCGCTTCGGGTTTCGAGCGGTCAGGGATTTCGCGGTCACACGTCGCTCGAAACTTGTTTCCGTTAGAAAGTCTCCGCATTGGCGCGGTTGACGAGGTACGGGTGTTCCCTGTTGGTTGGAGATATGAGATGAAGAAGATGAAGGCTGCACTGTTGTCAGCGTTGGCCGTCCCGGTCCTGTTCCAGTTCGGTGGTTGCACCGAGATTCTGCGCTATGCAGCCGAGGCGGCGTACCTGACGGCGTCGCTGGATCAGATCTTCGGCCTCGTTCCGGGTGGCCCCTTTTAGTTTCAGGAGTTAGAAAACATGTTGGACGTCACTGGTATTGTCACGGGCATCATCGCGCTGCTGGTTCTGGTTTTCTTGGGCCGTTTCATCTTCGGCTTCTTCGGCTAAAGCCGGCCTAACTGGCGGCGGTCCGAGATCGGCATCGCCGCGTCAAGGAGTCACAGATGTTCGATCTCACAGGTTTGGTCGCCGGACTCATCGTGGGTTTTGTCGCGTTGGCCGTTGGTCGTTTCTTCCTCAACGTCTTCAACTAGAGGGCTCACGAAACGCGGATTTTGGCGCGCCGACCGGGCTAGTCCCGCCGGCGCGTTTTTTTTGTAACACCCTGCGCCCAAAGCGGTTAGCAGGCATTCGCGGCCCCGCGCAAACCTGGGCGGTTGCCGGACGCTCGCGCGTTCCCTAGACTACTTATTAGGCGTAATTTGTTCATTCCGCATTGACGGGCTCGGGGGCGGCTCCCCCGAGGGGAGGCAAAATTTGATGAATAGCACAAAACGTTCGCGGGCGTTCACGTTAATTGAACTGCTGGTCGTGGTGGCGATCATCGCCCTGCTGATCTCGATTCTGTTGCCGTCGCTCTCCCGCGCAAAGGAACAGGCCCGCATCGCGGTCTGCCTGAGCAACTTCAAGAGCATGGGCACCGCGGCCAACGCGTATCTGCTCGAAGACACCTCGGCCGATATGCCGTGGTCGTTGCCGTTCGGCTACGAAGTGGGCTCGCAGCGATACCCATTCGGCTTCAGCAGCGAGTGCATCTACGGCGGCGGTATGCCGGACACGCGGCCCAATCAGTGGCCCGGTTGGGCCCCGGCCGCGCTGGATAGCCCGATCGGCACTGGCCCGGGCCAGACGGCCGACGTTTATCTCGTGCCACCCCGGTATCGCCCGATGAACAAGTACTTCGCCCCGAGCGTGAGCTGGGATAACGGCAATCGCGACGACTGGCGCATCGCCCGTCGTCAGATCCCGATGGACCTGCCGGGCTTCTTCCAGTGCCCGTCCGACACCACGCCTTGGGTTCCCCTGCAGGGGAACAGCGCCACCGGCGGCGGCAATCCGATTCAGGTCGAAACCGAAACGCCGGAGCCGATGTGGAAGTGGTGGGGCACCAGCTACCCGATCAACTGGTACTGGCCGCGCTACTACATGCTCGCCCCGCCGGGCGACGCCGCGCCGTACAACGGCAGCTTCGGCTCGATTCTTGGGAACAACAGCAACGTGAAGGGCCTGGGTGATCGCATGCTGGCCGGCAACAACGCCGGTGGCTGGGAAAGCCGGTTCATCATTTTCTACGAGGGTCTGTTCAATTACGCGATGCAGGGCGCGGAGCCGCGCGGCTCATCGAACCCGGATGCCCGTCAGTTCGTCGGCTGGCACCGCCAGTTGAACAACCACGCCGCCGGCTATCGCGACGGTCACGCCGACTACGGTCTGCGCGACACGCGCTTTGTGGATGGCGAGACGTGGACGACCTGGCCGAATCGCCCGTGGGGCGGCGGCTGGGCGCAGTACAACGACAACTAGCCGTTTCGTAAGCCGTTCAATCGGGCGCGGCTTGCCGCCGCGACCGTAGACCAGCCATCCGCGGCGCCGGGTCACCTGATCCGGCGCCGCTTTTTTTTCGACCGTACGGGCAACGACGCCGCGCGTCATTGCGGCGCGCGGGCGCGGTTCCCGTCATTCTCGCGCAGGCGGGAATCCACGGAGTGAAAGAAACGTCAAGGAAATCAGCGGTATGGGTCGTCGTGGACCCCCGCCTGCGCGGGGGTGACGGACGTAGCCCGCGCCCCCCCGCGCGTCATTCCCGCGCAGGCGGGAATCCACGGAGTGAGGAGAC
>CAZGTH010000001.1:308138-417818 GCA_964528455.1 uncultured Planctomycetales bacterium
GACCCCCGCCTGCGCGGGGGTGACGGATGCAGCCCGCGCCCCCCGCGTGTTGCGCGCCCCCCCGCGCGTCATTCCCGCGCAGGCGGGAATCCACGGAGTGAGGAGACGTCAAGGAAATCAACGGTCTTAGTCGTCGTGGACCCCCGCCTGCGCGGGGGTGACGGATGCAGCCCGCGCCCCCCGCGTGTTGCGCCGCCGCGTGTTGCGCGCCCCGCGCGCGAAATTACACCCCGCGCGTCATTCCCGCGCAGGCGGGAATCCACGGAGTGAAAAGGCGCCGAGTTCTTTAGGCACTTAGTCGTCGTGGACCCCCGCCTGCGCGGGGGTGACGTCTGCACTCGATGACGCTACGCCGAGGGTCTGCGCGGGGCGCCGGTCAAAGAAAAAGCCCGCCGACATCACTGTCAGCGGGCGGAAAAAATGGAGCCGATGAGATTCGAACTCACGACCTCTTGCATGCCATGCAAGCGCTCTCCCAACTGAGCTACGGCCCCGTCTGGTTTTCATCGGCGTTTGGGACGCCGGAAGTGGTGAGGGGCGGACTTGAACCGCCGACACACGGATTTTCAATCCGTTGCTCTACCAACTGAGCTACCCCACCGCCGCGCCGGCCTTTGCCGACCAGCGAGCCGCAAAATGTATCACGCCGCGTGGGGCCGGGCAAGGCGAGCGCCAGCCTTCACCCGGCAGCGGCCGGCGCCGGAAAACCGCCTTTCACTTGGAAAACCGGCGTGTTCGGCTATGATTTATGGGTAGTGAGACTCTCCCACAGGCGGCGCCGCCGGGCCCAGGGGTCGCTCCAGCGAGCGAAACGGCCCGAAAAAACATTCCGACGCGATCAAGCCGATGGAATCTCATAGCGGGGTCGCTCAGCGTAGCGAAGACTGTTCGGGAGAAGTCGGCCGAGATTCAAGCCGTGAGTTGGCCGCGCGGGGCCACCAGAGGATTCTGTTTTGCGTATGTCGAATCATCGAAGAAGCGGGTTTGCGCTGTTGTCGTTGACGCTGCTGGCGGGCGCGGGTTGCGCCGTCCCGCAGCCGCGGGGCGCGGGCAAACTGTCGTACGAGGTCGAGCCGACGACGCGCCGGGGGTATTACCTCTATCTGCCGGCGCCGTATGTCGCCAATGAGGCCGGCCGCGCGCGGCGCTCCTGGCCGACGGTCGTCACGTTTCACGGCATGAAGCCGTTCGATAACGCCCGCCCGCAGGCCCGCGAGTGGCAGCAGGAGGCGGATCGTTACGGCTTCGTCGTGGTCGCGCCGGAATTGCGCTCGCCCGACATGCTGCGCCAATTCCCGCTCAGCCAGCGCACCGACGCCTTCACAAGCGACGAAACCGCCACCATCGCGATTCTCGATCACGTCTACGCCACGACCCGCGCTGATCCGCGCAACGTGCTGTCGACCAGCTGGTCCTCCGGCGGCTACCTGGCGCACTACATGGCGAACCAGTACCCCGAACGATTTTCCTGCGTCGCCGTGCGCCAGTCGAACTTTTCGAAAGAAGTGCAGGACCCGACCAAGGCCGCACAGGGCCGGGATCGGCCGATCCTGATCGTGAACACGGAAAAGGACTTTGCGTCGTGCAAGTCGGAATCGCGCGAAGCCGTCGACTGGTATGAGACCAACGGCTTCCGCCACGTCGCGTGGGTCTACCTGCGCGGCCTCGGGCATGAGCGCACCCCCGACATCGCGGCCGCGTTTTTCGCGCAGGTCTGCGGCATGCAGCCGCAATCTTCGCCGGCGGTGATCGCGCGGCGGCAGGCGATTGATGGTAATACCGAAGGCCTCGCGATCCTGACCGGCGCATGGGGCGGCGCCGGCGGCGGTTCCGCATACGCCACCGCGCGCGAGCCCACCCCGCAGCCGAGCCCGCGAGCCCGCGCCGGCGGGGAGCAGTCAGCCGTGCGCCCGACGACTTCGCCCGGCGCTTCGCGCGCCGCGCAGCCGGCCCCGATCGAAACGACAGCCGCCGCCAAGCCGGTGTTGCGGCAGGTGACGGTGGAAGCGCCGCCGGCGAGTCCGCCGGCGTTGACGATTCGCGTGTCGTCGGCGATCGGGATTGAGCCGTTGTATCTGGGATATTTCGCCGAATGTCCGATCGACTGGCGCCGCAACGCGCGGTTTGAGTGGTACCTGAACGGCCAGGCGATCGGCGTGGGCCTGAACGGCCACAAGACGCTGGGCGCGCCGGGCGAGCACACGCTGGCGGTCAAAGTGACGACGCGCGAGGGTGAGCGATACGAGGCCGAGCGGCGCATTCGCGTATTGCCGAAGCTCGGCGACGTCGCGCGGCAATAGCGGGCTTCATGTGGGCAGGCATCTTGCCCCCCAAAGGGCGCGTTCGGGTGTGGCAGGCATCTTGCCTGCCAAAGAGTGCTTCCGGGTGGGGCGGGCATCTTGCCTGCCAACGAATAGCGCTGTCGCGCGCAGCGGCGCCATCAGGCCAGAGGCGCCTCATCAGCGGGTCAACCAATGCCGGAGCGCAGTGAAAATGTCTGGGCGCCGTGGCGAATGGACTACATCGAAGGTCTGAGCGCGCCCGGCGATGCGCCCGCGTGTTTCTTGTGTCACTATCACGCGCATGCGGACCAGGACGCCGCGCAACATATCATCTGGCGCAGCGAGCGCACCCTCACGCTGCTGAACCGTTTTCCATACACCACCGGCCATCTGCTGATCGCGCCGACGGCGCACCTGGCGCGCCTCGACGCGCTCGACGCGGAAACGCTGCACGAACTGACGACGCGCCTGCGCGACGGCATGCGGATGCTCGATCGGGCGCTGAATCCGCAGGGGTACAACGTCGGCATGAACCTCGGCCGCTGCGCGGGCGCGGGCCTGCCCGATCATCTGCATTGGCATATCGTGCCGCGCTGGGGTGGGGATACGAATTTCATGACCGCCGTCGGCGGGGCGCGCGTGATCCCGCAGGACCTGGACGCGACATACGCGAACTGTTTGAAAGCGGCGGCGGAGATCGGGGCGTAGGGCGCCGCTTGCGGCGCCATCACCGACATCGTTCACGGAGATTGCGGGCGCCCCGAGCCCGAGCCACGCCGGGGCGCCATGCTTTCGGCGCAGCCGTAAGCATGATCAATGTGCGACGTCACTCTTCCCATCCTGACCACGGCTCAAGAGCCGTGGCACACCGAACGCTCGATCGTCAAACAACCGCTTTCCTTTACGAGCAACAGTCCGCTCGCACCGCCCCGTGTGCCACTGCAGTCTCGGCAGTGGTTTCCGTGGCGCCCCGTGGTTGGTCTCACGGCTGAGACGGCCATGGCAACAGGACGGCGCTCGCTGTGGTTCGCGAAGCGCCGGATGAAGCGGGCGTGAAGTTCTCATAAAAAGTGGATTCCGCGCCTTTCTGCGATCTAACATGAGCTAGACTTGACTGAAGAGGGAGGAATGATGCGCGTTCGAATCGGAATTGCGTTTGTCGTCGCCACGTTTGCGGCCGCACCGGCGGCGGCGGAACCGTACTGGGTCTCTTGGACGGGGGACAACTATCCGGAGGAGGAGGGTTGGACGCGTTTTTTCAACGACGCCAACGGCGTACCGAACCAGGGCGGGGCGTTTCGGACGCTCGATCAGGGATACATGGCGCTGGACTCGCTTCGCGACAACACGATCGTCGATTCCTACAGCACACTGGGGTATCCCGATCCTGAAGACGGTGAGGAATTCGTCATGCGATGGCGCGTTCGCGTGGACGATGTCCTTGGGGCCGCGCGATATGACCCCGTAATCGGTATTGTCAGCGAGCAGGGCGCCGCGGCCGGCTTTCAGCTGGCAGAGGACGGATTTCGAAGCGCCTTGGAGTCCACTGGACGTGTGCCGCTTTCGTCAGGAGTGTTCCATCTCTTTGAGTTTGTTTCAACTGACATGCAGACGTATGTCCTGTCCGTGGACGGCGAGTCTCTGATGACAGGTCAGTTTCGTCCGGCCGGAGGGACATCGCGGGTGTCTTGGGGAGACGGTATCCAAGGTAGCCGCTCCCTCAGCACCTGGGATTTCGTCGAGTTTGGGGTGATCCCCGAGCCCGGTGCGGCTCGGGTTGTACTGTTTGTCGCTGCAATATCTGCAGCGACGGTTAAGGTCAGAAAGGAAGGTTAGCGTGCGCAAGAACGTCGTGATCTTCGCCCTCTCTCTGATTGCTCTGAGCAATTGTGCTTATGCCCAATACACGTTTAGATCTTGGGGGGATGGCGATCCAAACGACGATTTCATCTTCGGACACGATCAATGGGGTCGTTCACATCTTGCATGGCAACGGGAACGATTACAAGTTCCTCTCTGAAACGTTCCTGAACAGCAACATCCCCGCCGATATCACCTTCATCGAAATCGACCCGAACGCCACCGGCGATTTCACGATCCTGATCGACAATCCCGACCCGAACATCGCGGGCGCCGTAAACCTATGGGTGTTTTCAACGCGCCAGTCCGAGTAATCATCCATTCCTGTCCGGCTGACCGACGGCGGCCGATAACGCAACCCGCCCGCCGCCGCGATACTCCAAGTTCGCCCGGAACCCGGTCGATGCGACGTATGTCCGCGCGAACCTCGCGCCGCGCCGAATGCGGCCTTCGCCCGGCGTTTCACGGGAGCCCGCAATACATGACCGCCGTCAACACGTTTCACGCCACCCCGCCCGTCGCACCGACCGCGCCCGGTGGCGCCACCGAACTGAGCTTCCTCGACAGCGTCAACCGCATGTTTGATCACGCCGCCCAGACGGTCGACATGCCGCCCGGTTTGCGCGAGAAGATGCGTAACTGTCACACCGTGTTTCAGACGCGCTTCCCGGTCTTCATTCGCGGCGAGTACCGCGTCTTCACCGGCTGGCGGGCCGTGCACAGCGAGCATCGCCTGCCGGTCAAGGGCGGCATCCGCTATGCCCCGAACGTCGATCAGCAGGAAGTCGAAGCGCTCGCGGCGCTGATGTCGTACAAGTGCGCGCTGGTCGATGTGCCGTTCGGCGGATCAAAGGGCGGCCTGCGGATCGACCCGCGCGGCTACAACGCGGAAGAGATGGAAATCATCACGCGGCGCTTCGCGCGCGAGCTGATCGCCAAGGGCTACATCAGCCCCAGCCAGAACGTGCCGGCGCCGGACATGGGCACCGGCCCGCGCGAAATGGCGTGGATCGCCGACACCTATCGCCAACTGAACCCGAGCGACATCAACGCGCTCGGCTGCGTCACCGGCAAACCGATGACCCAGAGCGGCATCGCCGGCCGCGTCGAGGCGACGGGCCGCGGCGTGCAGTACGCGCTGCACGCGTTTTTCCGTCACCCGGAAGACATGAAGCTCGCCGGCATCACGGGTTCGCTTGGCCAGCAGCGGATCATCGTGCAGGGACTGGGCAATGTCGGCTATCACGCGGCGAAGTTCCTGCAGGAAGAGGACGGCGCGAAGATCATCGCGATCATCGAGCGCGACGGCGCGTTGTTTGACGCGAATGGCCTGAATGTCGAAGCCGTGCGCCAGCACCTGGCCAACACCGGCGGCGTCAAGGGTTTCCCCGGCGCGCGGTTCGAAGCCGACGGCCTGAAGCTGCTGACCGCCGACTGCGACATTCTGATTCCGGCGGCGATGGAAGCGCAGATCACGCTGGAGAACGCCGAGGACATCAAGGCCAAGCTGATCATCGAGGCCGCCAACGGACCGGTGACGTATCACGCCGACCAGATCCTGCGTTCGCGCGGCAAGGTGGTGATTCCGGACATGTACGCGAACGCCGGCGGCGTGACGGTTTCGTATTTTGAGTGGATCAAGAACTTGTCGCACATCCGTCTGGGCCGCATGGAGCGGCGCGTGCAGGAGTTGTCGGGGCACGCGATCATCGAGCTGGTCGAAGAGATGGTCGGGCGGAAGGCGCCGATCGACTTTGAGGCGCGCCTGAAGCGCGGAGCGCAGGAGTTGGATCTGGTGCGCTCGGGCCTGGATGACACGATGCGCCGCGCGTACGGCGAAATCCGCGACGCGTATTGGGCGAATGACCACCTGCCCGATTTCCGCACGGCGGCCTTCCACGTGGCGGTCAGCAAGATCGCCCGCTGCTACTTTGAAATGGGCGCATAGCGCTTGGCGCTCTGCCCTTGAGAAGAGCACGAAGGGTGGGCGACGAGCCCACCCTTTTGCTTTTAATGGTGTAAATGAGATTTCGCTTGGCCGCGTGCCCTCCCGAGGGTATCCTGCCGCGCGGCGCACCCAAACGGCGTTGGGCGAAACGGGAGCGCGCCCATACTTCAGAAAGCGAGGATTATCGATGCGATCGTTCGGCTCAAGCTCGGCGGTTGGCGCGGCATTGTTCGCGTTGACGCTTTGGATGTCCGCGCCGGCTGTGGCGGACGGCGGCGCGGCGCCGGATCGGAATGTCCTGCCACTGCGCGACGCTCCCTTCCACGGCAAGATCGGTTTGCGACCATCGGACTCGGAAAGGGACTTTCCGCCGGAGGTGACGGCGCCGAAGGGGGCGCCGAACGTGTTGATCATCTTGACGGATGATGTGGGTTTTGGCGCGACCTCGACATTCGGCGGACCGATTCCTACGCCGACGTTCGATCGAATCGCCAACGGGGGGTTGCGATACAACCGCTTTCACACGACGGCGCTCTGTTCGCCGACGCGCGCCGCGCTGCTGACGGGGCGTAACCACCATAGCGTCGGGACGGCGTGCATTATGGAGGCCGGCATCGGCTATCCCGGGTACAACACGCTGATTCCAAAGTCGAAACGCGGCTTGGGCGACATTCTCAAGCTCAATGGATACAACACGGCGTGGTTCGGGAAGAACCACAATGTGCCGGACTGGCACAGCAGCCAGGCCGGCCCGTTCGACCTTTGGCCGACCGGCCTCGGTTTCGAGTATTTCTTTGGCTTCATCGGCGGAGACACGAATCAGTGGGCGCCCGCCATCGTTGAGAACACGCGACCGATCGAGCCTCCCCACGATGATCCGGATTACAACTTCGATCGTGACATGGCGGACCGCTGCGTCAAATGGCTGCGCATGCAGCACGCGGTGGCCCCGGACAAGCCCTTTTTCGCCTATTACGCGCCGGGCACGGCCCACGCGCCCCACCACGCCCCGCGCGACTGGATCGCGAAATTCAAAGGCCAGTTTGACCACGGCTGGGACAAGCAACGGGAGCTGACGCTGGCGAGGCAGAAGCAGATCGGCGTCGTTCCGTCGAATACCGAACTCACCGCGCGGTCCAAGGGGATCGCCGACTGGGATTCGCTCAATGCGGATGAGAAAAGGCTCTACGCCCGCATGATGGAGGTCTACGCGGCGTCGCTGTCGCATTGCGACCATCAGGTGGGGCGCGTGATCGGCGCCATCGAGGAGATGGGCGAGCTGGATAACACGCTGATCATCTACATCATGGGGGACAACGGCGCCTCGGCCGAAGGCAGCGCGCAGGGGCTCATGAATGAGATGACCTTCTTCAACGCCATTCCCGAGCCATTCGAACAGGTCCTGGCGAAGATCGACGAGCTGGGCGGCCCGATGACCTTCAACCACTATCCGATCGGCTGGGCGCATGCGATGGACACGCCGTTCCAGTGGACCAAGCAGGTGGCGTCGCACTTCGGCGGCACGCGAAACGGCCTCGCGATTTCGTGGCCGAAACGCATCAAGGCGCGCGGAGAGATCCGTTCGCAGTTCCACCATGTGATCGACATCTTGCCCACGATCCTGGAAGCGGCCGACGTCCCGGAACCGATGTCGGTGTATGGCGTGGAGCAGGCGCCCGTCGAGGGCGTCAGCATGGTCTACTCTTTTGACAACGCGAAGGCGCCGTCCACACGCGCGACGCAATACTTCGAGATGTTCGCGAACCGCGCGATCTATAACGATGGCTGGGTCGCGACCACCACGCCCACCACCCCGCCGTGGGTCGCGGTCGCCGAGGCGATCGATCCCATCGACGGATACCAGTGGGAGCTGTACAACGTGGAGGAGGACTTCTCGCAGGCGAAGAATGTCGCGGCAGCGCATCCGGAAAAACTGCGTGAGCTGCAGCGGCTTTTCTATATCGAGGCCGTCAAGCACGATGTGCTGCCGCTCGATAACTCGAAAGTTGAGCGCCTCGATGTCCAGAACCGGCCGAGCCTGACACGCGGCCGGAACGAGTTCGTCTATTACGACGACATGACGCGCATCCCCGAGGGCTCTGCGCCCGACCTCAAGAACAAGTCCTTCGGCATCAGCGCCGTTGTGAATGTGCCCGACGACGGGACCGAGGGCATGATCATGACCCAGGGCGGAAGGTTCTGCGGGGTCGGTCTGTATATGCTCAAGGGCCGGCCGGTCTTCCATTACAACGTCTGCGGAGTTGATCGCCACACGGTGCAGGCGCCGGACCCGCTCGGGCCGGGTCGGCACGTCGTGACGGTCGACTTCAACTATGACGGGGGCGGCGTGGGGAAGGGCGGCACGCTGACGCTGACCGTGGACGGCAAGACCGTCGGCAGCAAGCAAGTGCCGAGAACGGTCGCGTTCCGCATGTCGCTGGATGAAACGCTGGACATCGGCGTGGACACCGGAACGCCCGTCGCCGAAGACTACGCGGTGCCGTTCAGATTCACCGGTGAGGTCGAGAAGGTCACGATCAGCCTGGCCGACCA
The DNA here is from genome assembly GCA_964528455.1 of uncultured Planctomycetales bacterium. Taxonomy (GTDB): domain Bacteria; phylum Planctomycetota; class Phycisphaerae; order UBA1845; family Fen-1342; genus DSPM01. The sequence goes on from CAZGTH010000001.1 coordinate 316,782, forward strand.
CAAGCTGACGGAAGAGGAACTGCAGAAGTATCGTGAGGGTCGCTTGAAGGGCGCGGTGTCGCAGTAACGGGCGGCAAGGTCATCGGTAAGCGCAACGGCGGCCTCGGCGAAACCACGCCGGGGCCGTCTTTTTTTTGCGCCCGGGACGCGCTCAGCCCATCTGCATCATCGCCAGGCCGCTGGGCACATCCTCGACCACCTCGAACATATGATCGAGGCCCGTGACGAGAAACACGCCCCATACCTGGCGGCTCAGGCCGCACAGCAGCAGCCGGCGCTCGTTGCTGGCTTTGACGATCTTGCGCAGCTTCAGCAGCGCCGAGATATTCGACGAATTCAGAAAGGTCACCGCCGAGAAGTTCAGCAGCGCATTCAGGTGCGGGTTCGCCTCGCATTGCTCGATCAGCGCGGCGGTGTCATCGCTGAAGCCCGGATCGTTCTCCAGCTCCGCCAGCAATACGCGATCCGACCACAACTCGACGGACATGCCCGTCTCCTCGCCCCGCCATTGGAAACAACAAAACGCCGAACCGCGCGCCGCGCGGCGCGATTCTGTTTCGCGAAAATAGAGCCGCGCCGCGGCAGGGTCAAACCCCCCGCGGCAGCCGCGCTGTTACTTGAGTTCGACGTTCCAGTAGGCGTGATCGAGGAATTGCCGCCAGCTGGCGTACTTCGCCTCGCTCAGCTTGATCGTGAGCACCGGCGAACGACGCGGACGCACCGGCTTGGTGATCAGCCGCATCCGCGCCTGCTCCGGCGTACGGCCGCCCTTGCGCACGTTGCACGCCACGCAGGCGCAGACGACGTTGGTCCAGGTCGTCAGACCGCCCTGTGAACGCGGCACGACGTGGTCAATGCTCAGTTCGCTGGTCGGCGCCCGCCGGCCGCAATACTGGCAGCGCACTTCGTCGCGCGCGAAGATGTTGCGGCGATTCAGCTTCACCTGCTGCTGCGGAAGCCGATCGAACGACAACAGACGGATGATCTTGGGCACCGCGATCTGGAAGTGCACGGTGCGCACCCAGTCGTGCCGCTCCGGCTCGAAGCGGGCCATCGCCTGGCTGACCTCGGTCCAGTCGCTGAAGTTGTAGGTAGACCACAGGCCGCCGTCGACAGAGACGACCTCGGCGTGCTCGGTATAGATCAGGGTCAAAGCGCGCTGCGCAGAGACCACCCGCAACGCCTGATACAGCTTGTTCAGCAGCAGGACGCTAGTGGATAGACCGGCTCCGGGATGGGCGATCGCGCTCATCGACGCACTTTCCTCTCTGTACGCCGAATCGGCGTTCGAGTCTGATTGATATTATCGTTCGCGCCGCCGCCGGACAAGCCTATTCCACTTCGTGTGCGGAACTTAGCGCACCGGCGGTGGGGGCTTCGGGCGGGGCGGGCGCCACCGGCTGCGGCTTGCCGAACCACGCCGTCGCCGGGATAAATGAAATATGTCCTCTGAACAGACTGCCGAATCCTCTCCGGGCGCGCCCGACCCGACCGCTCCCGATGACCGCCACAGCGGCTTCGCGCGGATGGGGCTCGCCGTCTTGGGGGGCGTCGTGCTGCTGGCGTCCGTGGCGTTTCTGGCCTCTCCGAATTGGGCCGCGCCGTTCCTGCCCGGCCGCGAGCACAGTGTGATCGTCGGCGATCCGCGGATCGCGGGCGGCCCCGAAGAACTGCCCGAAGTTTCGACGCTCGCGGCGTTTACCGACCTGTCTCGCCCGACGTATGAGCCGCTCGCGACTTGGAGCTATGCGACGCTCTGGCGGCTTGCGCCGGCGGCCGACCAGCCGAAGCTGAATCGCGCGCTCGACGCGGCGCTGCACGCGTTGGCGGCGTGTGCGTTGTGGTGGTTGGCCTGGTTGTTGTTGAGCGGCGGGGCGGGCACGTCGGCCGGGGCCGGTTTACTCGCCTGGGCGTTGGCGGCGCTGTGGGCCTGGCACCCGCTGATCGCGCCGGCCTGGGCGGCGGGCGCCCCGCGCGGCGTGCTGCTCGGCGCGTTGTTTTCGATCATCGCCGTTGGCGCGCAGCTCTGCGCGCTGCGCGGTCGGCCGCTCTGGTATGCGCTCGCGATGCCGGCGCTCGTGCTCGCGTTGCTCAGCGGGCCGATGCTGGTGGCGCCGGTCGTGATGGTCTGGCTGGAGTTTTCGCATCGCGGCGTCCGTGCTTTCAGCCGACCCGCTGTGTACGCCTGCGCCTTCTTCGGCGTTGGGGCGGCGTGGATCGCGACCCAGACGACACCGCCGCTCGCGCTCGAAGGCGTGCGCGCGGCCGAATTCGGCGACCCCCTCGCGCGCGGCCTCCACGCCGCGGCGGTGTATCTGCGCGACACGGTGACACCGACCTGGCTCGGCGCGGGCGAACTGAACGCGATTGACGTCTCGTGGGCGGCGCCGCTGGTGTGGGGCGGCGCGGTGCTGGCGCTCGCCACGCTGGCGGTCTGGCTGCTGGCGCCGCAGAGCGCCGGCGCGCTGGGTTTGCTCTGGTTCTGGGCCAGTTGGGTCAGCCTGACCGCGCTCGCCGCCGGCCGAACCGGCGCGGCCCCTCCGGCATATGCGTATCCGGCGGTGATCGGACTGATCATCGGGCTTGGGGCCCTGGTGGTGCGGCTGGCGCAGCTGCGCCCGACGGCGCGCCGCGCCGGCGACATACGCGGCGTCGCGTTTGTCGTGCTGGTGTTCGCGGTCGTCATGGGGCTGCGCGGCTATCAGCGCGTCGCGGGGGCGCGCGATCCGGTAATCGCCGCGACCGAGCTCGTCGCGCTGGCGCCGGAAGACCCGCGCGCCGCGCGGCGGATGGCGGACGCGATTTCGTGGCAGGCCCAGCATGTTCCGCCGGAGTCCGAAGAGTTCAACACGCTGCTGGAACAGTTCCTGGCCGAGTTGCGCCGCGCGCACGATCTGGCGCAGCGCAACCCCGAGTATTTTCGCGAAGATCATGCCACGTTCTTCGCGCAGATTTCGCATGACTGGCTCGGCGTCGGCGACGCGCCCCAGGCGCTGGAAGCCGCTCAGCAGGCGGCGAAGATTGATGAAGCGTCCATCCCCGCGCAGCTCTCGCTGGCGCACGCGCTGGTTTCCGTCGGACGCCCCGCCGAGGCGCTCGATGCGTATGCGGCGCTGGAGAAACTGATCGACGCCCAGCGCGAGCGACTGCCCGCCGAATTCGTGGCCAACATGCTGACGGAGTACGCGGACCTGCTGCTCGAAGGCGGCGAGACGATGGGCGACGCGCGACTGATCCTCGCCGCCCGCGATCGCTTCATGAAAGCCCTCGACACCGGCGCCGCCGGCGCGGGCGCGACGATCGGCGCGGCTCGATGTGAAATCCTGGCCGGGCAGGGGGCTGATGGCGCAAAACTGCTGCGCGGTCTGCTGCAACTGGACCCGGACAACACGGCGGCCCTGCTCAATCTAGCGCTTTATCACCTGCGCAGCGCGCAGCTTGAGGAAGCGGCCGGCGTGTACGCCACCATTCTGGAGCGCGATCCGACCAACTACGAAGCCCTGCGCGGGTTTCACGAACTTTGCGCTCAGCTCGATCGCTGGGACGCGGCCGCCCAGTCATGGCGCATCGCGCTGGCGGCGGTTCCGCAGGCGCGCGAGTTCGCTTCATTCTTCGTCTGGAGCCTCGCCTGCGGCGGCGCGCCCGACGCGGACGCCGCGATCTCCGAACTCCTGAAGTCGGACGAGAACAACCCCTTCGGGTGCCTGGGACGAATGATCATTCGCCTGCGGGAAAACAAGCCGGCCGAAGCGCTCGACTGGCTGGAGAACGCCGCGCGCGGCCGCATGATCCCGGAGGGACGCGAGCCGCTGCGGGCGGAAGCGGCGCTGCGCCTGATGGCCGGCCGCGATCAACTCCCGGCCGAGAGCGAGATCGCGCGGGCGGCGCTGCTGGCCCAACTCGGCGACGGCGCGACCGCCCGAACCATCATCGCGGCGTACCTGGGGCGCAACCCGGAAACGCCATGGCGGGAATTGGCGGAGGGTGTCGTGGATCGTTTCCTGCGGACGGCGCCGACGGACGCGTCTGCCGAACCGGAGTAAACACGCGCCGCCCACCACAGCGAACGCCTGGCGAACAAGCGACCTGAGGAATTCGCGACATGAGCACCTATCCGGCTGCGGATAACGAACCCACCACGCTGCCCGCCGGGCTCGACGCGGAGTGGCGTTTTGAGCGCGACCTGCCATGTCCGGCGTGCGCATATAACCTGCGCAGCCTGCGCTATCCGCGTTGCCCGGAGTGCGGGCTGCGCTTCCGCTGGCAGCGCGTGCTGCGGGTCACATGTCCGCGCTGCGACGCCGATCTGAACGAGACGGATGGGGCCGCGTGTCCGACCTGCGATCTGGCGCTCGAGTGGGACGCGCTATTGCGCGAGGCGCTGCCCTCGTCCACCGATCAGTTTGAGTACGCCCCGCGCCCGCTGGCGCGCTTGCCGAACCTGTGGCTGCGCGGACTGGCGCCGTGGACGCTGTGGAGCAATTTGCGGATTGAGTCGCGGCCGCGGGTGGGGCGGCTGGGCCTGCTGTTTGCGATCAACGCCGGATGTCTGCTGTTTGCGCTGACGGCCATTCAGTGGGTGGGCTTGGGCGCGGTCCCGTGGCAACTGCCTTGGACGATGTACATTCCGGTTTTGGTGGCGCTCGCCGGCCCGCCCCTGACGTTTGTGGGCCTGTGCGCGTTCGGGCCGACACTCGCCGCGTTTCGGGTCCGCCGCGATCAGTTGAGCCGCGTCGTGGGGTACGCCACCTGCGCCTTCGGCCTGCTCAGCGCGATCATTCTGATTTCCGCGATCGTCTCCTGGGCGATGTGCGCCACGCTGCCGCCGCACCCGTGGACCACGCCGGGGCCGCGGTACACACGCAGCGCCGAGTGGCTCATCTGGAACGGAACCGACTTCTGGGGGGAATTCAACCTGTTGCCGTGGCGCTGGCCGGGCCAGGCGTTGTATGTCATCAACATCGCCCTGTGGACCGGCTGGTTGACGGCGCCATGGCTATGGTTCATCGCGCTCGCCAGCGGGCTCCGGCGATACCTGAGGCTCTCGGTGTTCAACGCGATCGCGCTGACCGTCAGCACCCAGGTGATCATCGGGCTGATCATCATGCTGGTCATGCTGGAGATCGCCAACCCCTGAGCGCGCTTCGCGAACGGATTGATCCGCAATTCCCCTTCCCGCCGCCCGGCGTTACGCTGCCGACATGCTGATACCGCTCAATCTCGCGTTCGGGCCCGATCATGTCGGCGTCGCGATCTGGTTCTGGTTCTCGCTGCTGCTGACGCTCGGCTGGCTTCGCCGGCATGGCGAGATCAATCAGGCCGCGGACGAGCTGACACTGACCGATGACTGGGCCGAGAAGGGCGATCAGCCCTTACCCGCGCTGACGGTGCTCGTCGCCGCGAAGGATGAAGAGGCGAACATCGGCCGCTGTGTCGAGGGGTTGCTCGCCCAGGACTATCCGGATCTGCAGGTGATCGCGATCAATGATCGCAGCGACGACCGTACCGGCGCGATTCTCGACGAAATCGCCGCTCGCGACGCGCGACTCGAACCCGTGCATGTCCAGTCGCTTCCCGCGGGCTGGTTCGGCAAGAACAACGCGATGCGCGAAGGCATGCTGCGGGCCAAGGGCGCATGGCTGTGCTTTACCGACGCCGATTGCGCCTACGACTCCACAAAACTGCTGCGGGCCGCCCTGCGGGTGGCGCAGGAAAAGAAAGCCGAGATGCTCTCCGCGCTGCCCACGCTTGAAGCCCGTTCTTTCTGGGAGCGCGTTGTGCAGCCGGTCGCGGGCGGCGTGATGGTGTACTGGTATCCGCCGCGCAAAGTGAACAACCCGAAAGCGCCGCACGCATACGCGAATGGCGCATTTATGCTGATGCCGCGCGAAACATACGATGCGCTCGGCGGCCACGACTCCGTCCGCGCGACCCTCAATGAAGACATGCACTTCGCCCGCCTCGCCAAGGCGAACGGCAAACGCCTGCTTGTGATCCGCGCCGGCGACATGTTCCGCGTGCACATGTACAGCGGCTGGCGCCAGATCTGGCGCGGCTGGTCACGTATCTTTTACGGCTGCTTCGGCACGTTGCGGCATCTGCTCGGCAGCGTCGCGATGTTGCTGGTCTTCAGCCTGTCGCCGTGGATCGCGCTGCTGGTCGCGCCGTGGATCGGCGCCGACGGGAAATGGCTGGCGGGCGCGGCCGGTATCGCGATTCTCGCGCAGCAGTCGGTGCTGTGGCGCTTTTACGGGCTGACCGGCAACGGCGCGGCATGGGCCGTGACGTATCCCCTTGGCGCGGCCGCGTGCCTGGCGATCACCTGTAACGCCATCGGGCGCCTGTTCGGCGGCTCAACCAATTGGCGCGGGGCGACGTACGTCGGCGGGGCGCAGGTGTCCGGCGGCGGCCGCGTCTCCGCGTAAGCGTGGCGGCGCCCGTCTACATCTTCGCCGGCGGCGGGACAGGCGGGCACTTGTTTCCCGGTCTGGCGACGGCCGCCGCGTTGAAGCGGCGCGCCCCCGACGCGCAGATCATCTTTCTCACCACGACGCGGCCGATCGATCGCGATCTGATCGAGCCGACCGGGTTCTCACAAATCACGCAATCGGTGCGACCGTGGCCGGCGAAGCTGCGCGACGTGCCGGGCTTCTATCTCGCGTGGCGCGCCAGCCTGCGAAACGCGGCGCAGGTGATGCGGGCGCATCAGCCGTTGGCCGTGCTGGGTCTGGGCGGGTATGCGGCCGGCCCGCCGGTAGTGGCGGCGTCGCGGGCCGGGGTGCGGACCGCGATTCTGAACCCGGACGCCGTCCCGGGCCGCGCGAATCGAAGATTGGTCGGCTACGCGGACCGCGTGATCCTGCAATGGGACGCGTCCCGGGCCCATTTCGGCAACTCCGCCAAATGCGCGGCGCTGGGCTGCCCGATTCGATCGGAATTCGCGACGGCCGCCGACCGGGCCGAAGACCCCGTCGCGATCCGGGAAGCCCGCCGCCAATTTGATCTGGACCCCGAAAAGCAGACGCTGCTGGTGACGGGGGCGTCGCAGGGCGCCCGCACCGTCAATGACGCGATCCTCTGGGCCTGGGAGCGGTTCCGGGCCGAGGCCGCTGACTGGCAGGTCCTGCACCTGACGGGGTCGGCGGATCATGACCGCATCGCGGCGGCTTGGAACGCGATGGGCGGGGGTGGCCGCGCGATCGCGTTTTCGCACGAAATGCCGGCCGCGATGCTGGCGGCGGACGTGGTCGTCTCGCGGGCCGGCGCCTCGACGTTGGCCGAACTGACGGCCGTTCGGCGACCCTCGATCCTGATGCCGTACCCGTACCACAAGGATCAGCATCAGATGCGAAACGCGGAGGCGCTGGCCGAGCGCGGGGCGGCGCGCATTGTCGCGGACACCCGCGCCGTGGCCGAAAACGGACCGAATCTGCTGGCGGCGTTGCGGGCGCTGAAAGACCCCGCGGCGCGGGCATCGATGCGGAACGCGTGCGGCGCGCTGTCGCGCCCGGACGCGGCGGAGACCGTTGCGGCCTGGATGTTGGGGGGCTAACGCCACGTTAGGAAAGCGCTAGATATTTCGGTAAACCGTTGACGCGCAGGGGGCAGATCGAGACAATCTTCCGTGGACTGGGGTGGCGCGATTATCGGCCCGACCAGCACACGTCCCAAAGTCGTGACGAGGCGCGGGCCTCCAAGGCGAGTTACCAGGCGGCAGACGGCGAACCTGCTCAATGGGCGAAGGATCAAACGGCGTGAAAATTGGCATCATCGTTGTTCTGCTTCTGGCGGCTGTCGGCTACTACGCCTATAGCGACGGAGGCGCAAAGCCAAAACTCTCCGATGCGCCGCTCTCGTTCGTGGACGTCGCGACGGGCGAAATGTTTGAGTTGGAGCGCGATGACTTCTCCAGTTTCCCCGCCAAGAACCCAAAGACCGAAACCTATACGCTGATGCCGATCGAAAAGGTCGGTGAGGAGTGGTATGTGGACGAGCGGTATCGCATCGGCCTGACGACCACCGATCTGGAAAACGTGTGCGTGGATCCTGAAACTATGAAGGTCACCTTCAGCGGCGACTTGGGAGACGAATAATGCGGCGCTCCAGCAAACGTGACGGATTCACGCTGATTGAGTTGCTCGTGGTGGTGGCGATCATCTCGCTGCTGATCTCGATCCTGTTACCGAGCCTGACCTGTGCCCGCGCTTCGGCCAAGGCGGTGAAATGCGGCGCGCAATTGCGCGGCATCGGACTGGGCTTGCAGGCCTACATGTCCGAGAACAACAACTGGTTCCCGGGGGTCAACACCACCGGCGCCAACATGCGGATCGCGATCGGCGGTGGCGGGCGCGGCGTCGCCAATGTGCTGCGCACGCGACATGACCTGCCGGTGCAGATCTGGGACTGGATGAGCCCGATCCTGAAGTACGATACGCAATTGGGGGGTAATCGCGCGGAGCGCTTTGAAACCCTGATCAACTTCTATCAGTGCCCCGACGCCGCGACCAACAACGCGATTACGTTCGGTAATCCGCCCGACTTTTCTGACTTTCGCGATAAGAGCTTCAGTTCCGTCAGCTACCTGATGCCCGACGCGTTCATGCGCTGGGGCCCGCAGGCGATTACGGGCAATCCGAGCAACTACTTCGGCGACAACGCCGAGGTTTTCATCAACCCGTCCAGCTTCAGCGTCGACACGCAGAAGTACTTGTCGCGGCTGGAAGATGTGGGCACCCCGGCCGAGAAAATCGCCGCCGCAGACGGCACGCGGTTCCTGCCGTCGAACGATGTGCTGGACTTTGACATCGACTGGCGGCCGACGTGGTTCGGCTCCTTCGCGACCTCCGGCGCCTGGTGGTGCGGGGCGACCGCTTACGGCGTTCGCAGCGGCAGCGCAAACTGGGACAACCAGCCGGTCAACGCCGGCGCCAATAACCCGGACGCGCAGGGACGTAATCTGATCCTCAGCTATCGGCATGGCTGCGTCAGCGGCAGCCTGCCGACCGATTGCCAGTCGAACAAGGGCAAGATCAACGCGATGTTCTTCGATGGACACGTCTCGGCCCAGACGGACCGGCAGTCGCGCGAGATCAATCAGTGGTATCCGAAGGGCAGTATCGTCCGCGGAAGCGGGGCGGCGCAGGGGATGACCCGCGTCGAGACCGGCTACAAGGTCCCCTAGGCCCCGGGCCGATCGCCCCCCGATCAGGTATCTGCACAGCGGATTTCGGCCCGTCCGGATTGGATCCACCATCCGGCGGGCTGTTTCTTTTGACGACCAGCGAAATGGAGACAGCCATGTCAAGCGTAGCGCGCATCACAGAGATCTCGGCCACATCGACCAAGAGCTTCGAAGACGCCATCCGATCGGGCATTGAACGGGCGGCGAAGACCCTCGAGGGCGTCGCGGGGGCCTGGATGCAGGATATGAAGGTCGACATCGCCGACGGCAAGATCACGCAGTTTCGCGTCAATATGAAGGTGACCTTCATCTTGCGTGACTAGACGCAGTCCCCCCGCGCGGACCGCCTGATGATCGGGTCGCGGCCCCGCCGAATACGCAGCCTGACCCACCACGATTTTCGCCGCGGCATTTACAAGCCGCGGCGTTTGTGTTTTGCTATAGGGGATGGCTGCACGGATGCGGCCGACAATTCGATGGAGTAGACCCGTGAAGCGTAATGGATTGCTGCTGCTCGGGGCGAGCACTCTCGCCGTTCTGTCCGCTGGCTGTAACAACGCCGTCGAGATGACCCCCGTCACCGAAGAGCCCTATCGACCGGCGCCGCAATATGGCGCGACCACCGCGCCGGGGCAGAGCCTGGCCGATCTGGATCAGCCGGCGCATTGGTCGCCGGAAAACCCGTACCCGGTCAACGGCGCTTATACGGCGGCGCCAACGACGACATTCGCCGAGCCGGCGCCGACATATGCTTCGGCGAGCTACTCGGATTCGTCGTATGCCGCGCCGGCGATGAGCGCGACATCCGGCGGCGGCACGACGCACACCGTGCAGCGCGGCGATACGCTCTTCAAGCTTGCGCGCATGTACTACAACGACCAGAGCCGCTGGAAGGCGATCTTCGCGGCCAACCGCGATCGATTGACCAGCGCGAACGATCTGCGTGTCGGAATGGACCTGCTGATTCCGTAAGCAGCGATCGTTCGGGTTAACACGGGGATGTCGTCAGCGGCCCCCGCCCGCGCGGAGGCCCCGAAAGGCGTGCGGTGACGCTGCCCGCGAGCATATTCCGCGCGCACTCCGCTAGCAGTTCCGCGCGAGGCTGCGCGCCGTCCCCCGGCGCGCGTCATTCCCGCGCAGGCGGGAAACCGCGCGGCGAAGCGCCGCGTATTCGCCGCAGGCAGCGCTTACTTCGACGTTCGCTCCGCAAGCACGACCTGCGCCGCGCGGACACCCGCGCCCAGTTCGAACTTGTGCCCGAGCGCGTGCAGCGCCTGTTCGATTCCGCTGATCGGCGTGAACATGTCGAGCTCATCCAGCCAGCCCATGTGGCTGAGCCGGATGATGCGGCCCTTGAGCTCGTCCTGGCCGCCGGCGCTGTGGATGCCGTAGCGCTTCTTGATGAACTTGCTGATCTCGCCGACGTCGATTCCGCTCGGCGCTTCGAACGCGGTGACCGAGTCGGACGGGCTCTTGGAGAACACCTTCATGCCGATCGCTTCGCCGGCGGCGCGCGTCATCGCCGCCATCGTCGCGACGCGCTTCCACACGTTCTCGATACCCTCGTCGAGCAGCAGATCCAGCGTTACCTTCAGGCCGCGCACCAGCAGGTGCGCCGGCGTGTACGGCGTGTCGTTCTTGGCGGCGGCCTTGCGGGCCTTCACCAGGTTCAGGTAGTACGCCGGTTGCTTGCTGTTGCCCTCAATCACTTTCCAGGCGCGATCGCTGACGGACACGAATCCCAGGCCCGGCGGCAACATCAGCGCCTTCTGCGAACCGGTGATGACGACATCCACGTTCCACTTGTCCGGATACAGCGGCAACGCCGCAGCCGAAGTAATGCCGTCCACCAGCAGCAGCTTGCCGGCCGCGCCCGTCACCTTGCCGATGCCCTCGAGGTCGCACGCCGTCGCGGTCGAGGTTTCGCTATGCACGACCATGACCGCGGTGATCTCGGGGTCGGCGTCGAGCAGCTTCTTTACTTCCTGCGGCTGAATCGCCGTGCCCCACGGGACGGCGTGCCGCGTGACCGGAATGCCGAACTGCTCGGCGATCTCGCCCCACCGCTGGCCAAACTTGCCGCCCTCAATCGTCAGCAACTTCGACCCCGCCGGACAGCAGCCGACAATCGCGCCTTCGGCGGCGGCGGTGCCGGACCCGGTGATGATGAGCACTTCGCTCTCCGTCTTCATCACCTTCTGGAGCATCTTGGTGCAGTCCTTGAGCAGATCTTTGAACCAGTCGGTGCGGTGATGCTCAAATGGCCGCGCCATTTCGATCAACGCTTCCTCGGGTGTCTGGCACGGACCGGGCGTAAACAGTCGAATTTTCTTCATCGGGGCAAATCCTTGGCCGGGGTGAAAATCTCCCGCGCATCATAATCGCGGGGCGGAAAAGGGAGAAACTTCAGCCGGTGGCGCGCGGCGGCTCGCCCGCGCAGGCCGCTTCTCGTCCGGGCGAGACGTCCGAACCACCCGCTACGCCAGCGGCTCCAGCCGGAACCAGTCCTTCTCGGCCCGCACCGTCACCAGCGGCGTGGTCGGCTCATGCCCGATCACCAGAATCGCGTCTGATTCCGCCGCCGCGGCGAGCACGCGTCGTTTCGAGTCGCGATTGTCAATCGGGAACAGGTCATAGGCCATGTTGTATGGCGCCCCGAGATGCGCGGCGGTCGGCATGACATCCCCGCAGTAGATCGCGCTCCGATCCCGACCGACGATCCGTATCGAGTGGTGGCCGCGGGTGTGCCCCGGCGACAGCAACGCGTGAATCCCCGGCAGAATCTCACATTCGCCCTCGATCGGCCGCCAAGCCAGCGCCGGGTCGAGATTGGCCGGCCGATATGTTGCCGTCATGATGCCGAACCCGGCCCGCGCGTCGTCGAGCTCCAGGCGCTGCACATGCAGTCGCGCGTTCGGAAAACTCGGCGCCACCCGCTCGCCATCCAGCCACGTCAGGCCGCCGGCGTGGTCAAAGTGCAGGTGCGTCAGCACGACGTCCGTAATCGAGTCCGGCTCCACACCGGCGTCGCGCAGCGCCGGCACAATCCACCAATCCGGGTCGATCCCGAAAATCCGCTGCTCCTTTTCGGCGTACTTCGGGCCGTGGCCGGTCTCCACCAGCGTGCGTCGGCCGTCGGCCGTTTCGATCAGCAGGCTGTTGCAGGCCAGTGGAATGCGGTTCTGATCATCCGCGGAGGTGGACTTCGTCCATAACGGCTTCGGGATAATCCCGAACATCGCGCCGCCGTCGAGCAGCAGGCCCCCCGCGTCGAGCAGCGTGACCCGTGTGCCGCCAAGGTCGAATTTTGACGGTGAAAATCGCTTTCCCATGAACAATCGGGCTCCCGTGCCGGGGCCGCCAGAGCGGCGCGACGGCTGCGTTTTCGCTATGATAATGGCAATGATGCGCCCGGCGGCGCTTCACCCCGCGACGCGTAACGCGCCACCGGCGGACCATACCAGGCGATGGAATGAAAATCAGACTGCTTGTGCTTGACGTGGACGGCGTAATGACCGATGGACGGCTTTATTATGGCGAAAGTCAGGAGCCGCTCCGCGCGTTCAATATTCAGGACGGACTCGGCGTCAAACTTTTTCAGCAGACCGGCGGCAAGATCGCGATTCTGACCGGCAAACAGTCGACCGGCGTGCAGACGCGCGCCCGCGACCTCGGCATCGAGCACGTCATTCAGGGCAGCGGCGACAAGCGCGCCGACCTGGAACGCCTGATGACCAAGCTGGGGATCTCGGCCGAAGAGACGGCCATGCTGGGCGATGACCTGCCCGATCTGCCCGCGATGCGCCGCTGCGGATACCCGATGGCGGTCGCCAACGGCGTGGATGAGGTGCGGGAAACAGCCCGTTACGTCACGCGCCGCGCGGGTGGCGACGGGGCGGTGCGCGACGCGGTCGAACACCTCTTGCGCGCCGCCAAGCAACTCGACGCGGCACTGGCGCCCTATCTGCCGCCGCCCGCCGAGAAAACGGCTTCAAACGCATGATTCGAAACACCCTGGTCCTGATTCTGACGATCGCGGTGCTCGGCGGCCTGTTCTTCGGCTACCAGCAGTACTTCGCGATCGATCCGAATGCCATCGACGCCGACGTGCGCCTGGCGGAATTACCCGAAGGGCGGCAGGGGGCCGAGCCGCTGCGCGTCGGCGAGAATGTCCCGATCGCCCCCGGCGGACCGATCAACGTCACGCTGTACGACGAGGTGACGGGCCGCGCCTCCAAAGTGTTTTCATGGGTGGATTGGCGGCCGACGCCCGGACGCGAAGACGAAATCATCGTGCAGCAGCCCGCCTTGTCGATGCTGATGCCCAGCGGCATGACCGCCGTCGTCTCCGGCGCCGAAGGGCGATTGACCGTCGAGGGCGGCGCGCGAATGACGCCGCAGTCTGGCGAGCTCAGCGGCGGCGGCAAGATCGTCATTGATCGCAACACCGATCCCGATCGCACCGACCCCGAGCAACGCCCGGATGATCTGATCACGATCGAGGTCGATCAGTTGCGCTTCGATCTGGTGCGCGGCGAAGTCTCGACCGACGGCCCCTTACATGTCACATCGCGCGAGTTCGAGCTAAGCGGCGCCGGGCTGGCTCTGACCTGGAGCGAGGCCCGCAGCGTCGTCGAAAAGCTGACGATCGAACAGGGTGAACGCCTGTCACTCCTGACCGGCAGCGGATTGCTGCCGACCGGCGGCGTTGGCGAGTCCGAAGCCGATGCGCCCGCCCCGGAAGGCGCCCCGAGCGACGCTGAAGCGGCGGCGGAAGAGCCGGCCGCGCCCGAGCGGCGCCGATTTAAAGGCTATGAAGCCGTGCTGCGCGACAAGGTGGTCGTGCGCCACATGCGCGGCGATATCGAGCGCGGCCGACTGGCGGCCGACGAGATCGTGCTGCAACTCGACAGCGGCGGCGGCGCGCGATCCGCCTTCGCGACGGCGGAGCCCGCAGAATCCGGCGAGATTGCGCCGGCGCCCGCGAACGCGGGTATGCCGACGGGCGGTCCCATGGATCACCTGATCGTCGAGTGGTCCGGGCCGCTGACGCTCACGCCGACCGAAAGCCCGCGGCGTCGACTCGAGCCGCGGCGGCGTTTCACCGCCCGCGGCGAGCGCGTCACGTTGACGGCGGAGGACCGCGAGATCGTCTGCGGCGAACTCGTTTACCACGATGAAACTCAGCAACTATGGATTCGCCCCAGCGCGAATGGCGAGGTTGAGATGCGCCTCGGCGGCGGCGCGACTGCTTCCGCCTCCAGCGTGTTCCTTGATCGCGAAGCCGGGCTCATCAAAATGATTGGCAACGTGCGCCTCGACGCCGCTTCGCGCGGCAATAGCCCGCGCGCTTCCGTCTCGTGCGCGCTATGGGCCGAATTGCGACTGCAGGAAAGCGACCCGCAAGCCGGGCCGGACTTGTTCGGGTCGGCGGCGGTGCGCTCCGCGACGTTTGTCGGCGCGACGCGCGTCGACATCGGGGAGCGCGCCCTGGCCAGCAATCAGATGCGCGTGGAATTCCGCCAGCCGACCGTCGGCCCGCCGCTGTGGGCGCTGGGCGAGGACGCCGCGGCCCAGCCGCCGGTAACGCCGCCGCTGCTGCCCGAAACGCCGGGCGGCGGAGGGCCGTCGGGCATGGCCATCAGCCATGTCGTGGCGGAGGGCGCGGTGCGTTTCGACACGCTGGATCAGACGATGCGCTCGGCCTGGCTCGAAGCGTGGTTCAGCGAAAAGTTGGATGGCGAGAACTACCCGGAACGGATCGACGCCCGCGGCGCCGTCGAAGTGATCGTCAGTCGCGAAGATCGCGTGGCCGCCCGCGGCCAGCGCGTCGAAGCCCGCTTCAGTGGCCCCGACACGGTCGGCGAGACGACGATTCACGGCACGCCGAGCCGATGGGCGCTGGTGCGCGCGGGAGAGTACCGCGTGCGCGGCGAGCGCATCGACCTTGATCCGCGCCCGGCCGAATCGTGGATGCGCGTCGACGGTCCCGCCAGGATTCGATTGCGCGCCCAGCGCGGCCTGCGGGGCACGGGCACGGGGGGCCCGCAGACGGTGAACATCAGTTCACAAGGCGGGCTCGTGCTGGATTCGCGGCGCAATGAAATTCGCATGCGCGATGACGTCAAAGCCGTCAGCGGCGACGAGCGTCTCGATGCCGAGGAGCTCGTCATCTTCTTGGAGGACCTGGAAGCGCCGCCCCGGCGCTACGGCGCCGGCACGCTGTGGCTCGCGGCCCGCGCCGCGATCGCCGCCGGGGGAGACCCGGTTCGCGCGCGCGAATTGATCTCCGAAAACCTGAGCGGCGGCGCCGCCGCGGTGCGCAAAGAGCCGACGCGGCTCGAAGCGTACACCGCCGCCATGACGAGTTCGACATATGAGCCCGGCCGCGTAGATCCCGTCGCGTTTCAGAGCATCGACGCGCCGCGCATGGTCATCGAGATGACCGGGCGCCGGCTGACGACGATCGGCGCGACGCGCCTGCTGATGACCAACTATCGCCTGCCCGACCGCCCGGCCGAACCGGAGCCGACCAGCGAGTCCGCCCTGATCTCCAAGGGCCCGAGCCAGACGGCGATCGCCTGCCAGGGGCGGATGACATACACAATGGGGCCGGAGGAGAACAGCCGCCGACTGGACACGGTGCTGTTTGAAGATCAGGTCACGTTTCAGCATCGCGCGGGTTCCGAAATGATCGACCTCGAAGGCCGCCTGCCGGAGTTGCGCGACCGCCCCGAACTGCGCGATCGGCTGGCTTCGCGCAACACCAGCCTGGATTGCGACCGTCTCGAGGCGTTCCTCGGCTTCAGCGAAGGCGGCGCCGTCCGCAGCCTGTCGCAGACCGCCGCCGCCCCGCCGTTGTCGGTCGAATGGCTGAATGCGGTCGGCACGATCATGTTGCGCGACACGCAGGGCGCGACAGTGCGCGAGATGACGGCTGACCAGATGACATACGATCGCGAAAACGCGCAGATTGTCGTCGTCGGCAGCGAAGCGAAGCCCGCCGAAATCGTCTCCTATGACGCGAAATCCGGCGCGTGGGAGCGCCCGGCGATCGCGACGAAGCTGGTGTTTGATCTGCGATCAAACCTGCCGAGCGCGCCCGAAGGCGTCCGCGGCGAAATCCGCCCCGGCGCCCGCGGGAACGACAAGCCGCGCTAGCGATGAGTCAAGCGGGCCCAGCAGGCGCGCCAAACAAGCGTGGGCCCCAATCGCGCGCCCACAGCGCGCGTCACCCCCGCAGGCGGGGGTCCACGACGACGCATACCGCTGATTTCCTTGACGTTTTCACACTCCGTGGATTCCCGCCTGCGCGGGAATGACGAAGGTGGCGCCGTTGGTCTCCGTGGGCCCCCGCCTGCGCGAGAATGACGGGAGCTGGCGCCCTTGCTAGATCGTCACCCCCGCGCAGGCGGGGGTCCACGACGACGCACACCGCTGATTTCCTTGACGTTTCCACACTCCGTGGATTCCCGCCTGCGCGGGAATGACGAAGGTGGCGCCGTTTGTCTCCGTGGGCCCCCGCCTGCGTGGGCCCCCGCCTGCGCGGGGGTGACGACGGTGGCTGGGCGCGTCGTCCCATGGGGGCCGGAAACGTCGCTAAAATACGCGCATGAACGTTCCATGCGCCCCTCACCCGCGTCGCGCGGCGATCGCCGTGCTGCTGTTCATGGCTCCGATCACGGGATTGGCGGATCGCGCGGCGACGCCGCTGAGCGAGATTCCAGAGGCCCGCGCGCCGCTCGTCAATGGCGGGGCGGCCCGGGCGGATTGTCCGCAGGCCGCCGGGCCGCTGGATCAGGCGCGGCAGCATTTTGACAACGGCACGATGGCGAGCGCGCTGCTCGCCGCCGAGACCGCGGCCCTCGCGTGTGATGACGTTGGGTACGGAACCGCGCTGCTGCGGGCGCAGATTTACCTGGCGCTCGACATGCCGGAGGCCGTGCCGTTCGCGCAGGCGGCGCTGGATAAGTCCGGCGGTCAGGCCGACGCGTACTACACGCTGGGCGTCGCGCTCGCCCGCGAGGGGCGCCATGCCGAGGCGATTCCGTTTCTGCACGCGGCGACCAGTCGACTGATGAGCGAAGTGAGCAATCCGACGGTGACGCGGGCATGGCGCGACCTGGGGATCAGTCTGGAAGCCGAGGGTTACCTGACGGCCGCGGCGGACGCGTATCGCCGCTTCAATCGGGCCATCTGGGACACGCACACCGAGCATCGCAGTGAGCCCGCCGTCGCGTATCTGCTGGATCGATCGCCGTTGGGGACCTTGCCGGATGAGGCCAGGTTGCTCGGCAAAGTCGGCGCGCATGAGGAAGCGCTGGCGCGGATCGACCTCTTTGCGCAGAGCCATATTGAATCGCGCGACGCCGGAGGCTGGAGCGATCCGCGACCGGCCCGGTATCTGGCGCTGCGCGCGTTGCGCTGTGACGCGCTGCTCGCGGCCGATCGGGCGCCGGAAGCGCTCGCGGCGGCGCTGGATGGCGCCAAGCCGCTGGTGGACATGGCGCGCCTGCTGCGGATCGCGGAAGCGGCGGGCGCAATCAATGACGTGCGCACGGCGTTGTGCGCCGATGTGTCGCCCGACGAAGCGTATTTTCAGGCGGCCCGTTTCGGACTAGCGCTGCAGGACGCGCGCCGCTTCGCGGAGGCGGCGAAGGTCTGGCGGGCGCTGTGCGCCGCGCGGCCGGCGGACATTGACGCCGCGTTGGCGCTTGCGGCGTGTGAGGCGCGTGAGGATCGAATCGACGCCGCCGTGCGCGGCGTCGCGGACGCGCTGCGAAGCGCGATCGCGGCGGCTGAGGGGCGCGAACCGGATGCGCCACGGGCGATGGCGTTGGCGCGCTGCGACTGGGCGGTTTGGCCGGCGCAGCGCGGCGCCGCGCTCAGCGCGGCTGAAGCCCCCGGGCCGATCGAGCGGTTGGCGATCGGAATGATCGCGGCCGAGATGGGCGCGGCGGATGTAGTGGGCGCCGTTCTCGATCAATCGGAAGAAACAGGGCCGATCGGCGCGTTGATGCTGACGATTCGATCGCGGATCGCCGCGGAGAAATTCGAGTGGCGGCAGGCGGCGGACCTGGCGAAGCGGGCGGTGGCTATGGACGGGCGTTGCGCCGACGCATGGGCGGCGCACGGGGTGGCGCTGGACGCGTTGGAAGAGGGTGACGGGGGCTTGGAGGCCTATCGCCGCGCGACGGAGCTTGCGCCGGACAACCCGCGGCTGGCATACGCGCTGGGCCTTCGTCTCGCGCAGCGCACGGTCACCGAGCGTTATGACGTGGCGACGCAGGCGCAGTTCGACCACGCGGCGCGGCTGGACCCGACCAACCTGGACGCGTTTCAGGAACTGGTCGAAACGTGCATCGCGGCCCGCAAGGTGGACCTGGCGCGGACGTTGCTGGGTACGCGGCCGGCGCCTGACTTTGTGGATCGTCGGTTGCGACTGTCGTTGGCGCTGGGCGGGTTGGCCGGGCAGGTGGCTCCGCGGGCGTCGATACGACAGGAGGCCATCCGGGCGCTGCGCGGGTTGTATGCCGAGAACCCGGACGATCGGCGGACGGCGCGCAGCCTGGCGATGGAGCTGATGGCCAGCGACCCGCTTGAATCGCTCGCGATGCTGGACCAGCTCTCGGGCCCTGATCCGGACAAGACCGAGGACATCGCGGAACTCGCCGTCGTGGCGCGGGCGGCGGCGGAGTTTGATCGCGCGCTGGAGTTGTGCAAGAAACTGACAAGACGCTTCCCGCAGCAGGTGGACTACTGGGCGGAACTCAAACTAGTGGCGCTGGCGACGCTCGACATGGAGACGTTTGATCAGGCGAGCGCGGCGCTTACCGCGCTGCGGCCGGGTGATTCGCTGGCGGAGAAGGACGCGCTGTTGCTGGAGGCGGCCGGCCAGTGGGAGCGCGCGGACCGCCTGCGCGATCAACTGGCGGCGGGTGTGCCATTGGAAGATCCATCCCGAATTGGGGAGCGCGTGTTTCGCGCGCGACGCGAAGGACGCCTGGACGAGGAGGAGGAGTTGCTGCGCGACGCGGCGGCGCGCGGCAATCGCCCGGCCGGTCGCGTGCTCGCGGAACGCCTGGCGCAGACCGGTCGCCACGACGAGGCGCTGGCGATTCTGCGCGCGGAGCCGCCGCCGACGGGGTTTGAGGATGACATTGCATCCAGCTTCCTCCGCGCCAACCTGCACGAGCTCGCCGGGAAGTTTGATTTGGCCGTGATTGAATGGCGGGCCCTGGTGGATCGAGCCGGCGCGCAGCGCGACCCGCCGCCCGTGAGTATCGCCACGATCCGCTGGCTGCGGGCGTTGGCGAAGGCCGGGCGGGCGGATGAGGCGCTCAGCGCGATTTCCGAGTACCGGCGAAAGTCGGCGGATTCGCTGGTGGAACTGCTCTACGCCGAGCAGGGCGTACTGCAGGACGCCGAGCGCTACGACGCGTACGAAGTCGCCGCCGAGCGGTTTGTGCGGATCGCGTTTGACGGCGACTATCTGACCGAGATGCGCAACAACCTCGCTTACCACTGGGCGGATCGCGGGCGGCGTCTGGCCGACGCCGAGCGGATGGCGCGGCAGGCGATCGCCGCCACGCCGATCACCGCGGCGTATGTCGACACGCTGGGCTGGGTGGCGTACAAGAAGGGCGAGTTTGAGCGGGCGGCGCGACTGTTGCGCCGCGCCGCGACGTTCTCGGGCGAGCGTGACGCGGTGATTCTGGACCACTGCGGCGATGCGATGTGGCGCATCGGGCGACGTGAGGACGCGGTCGCGCTGTGGCGAAAAGCGCTGGATGTGATCGACGAATTCAGTTTGGATGAGGAAAAGGCGCTGCGCGGGCCGCTGCAGGCGCGGATCGAGGCGGCCGGCGCGGGCGCGGAGCCGCCGGTGGCGCCGACGGGATCAGTGAATGATTAGAACCGCGGAAAGCCGCGCAAAGGTGATCGAAATCGCAGGGAAACGAGTGAATCTGGATGACGCCGTGCGCGTCGGCGCGAATGTGATCGCCGAAGAGGCGGACGCGCTGCGGGCGCTCTCGCAGGCGTTGGGCGGCGCGTTCGCGGCTTGTCTGGAAACGCTGCTGAGCGCGGATCAGATCGTTGTCAGCGGCATCGGGAAAAGCGGCAATATCGCGCAGAAAATTGCGGCGTCGTTGACCAGCACCGGCACGCCGGCGGTGTTCATGCACCCGGTCGAGGCGTTGCACGGCGACCTGGGAATTGTGACGCCGCGGCATTGTCTGCTGGCGCTGTCGCGCAGCGGCTCGACGGAGGAGATCGTGCGGTTTGTCGCGCACTTCCGTCGGCTTGGCGGGCCGGTGATCGGCATGACGCAGGGCGCGAATTCACGTCTCGCGGAGTTATCAACCAACGCGCTGTTGCTGCCGGAAGCGCCCGAAGCGGGCCCGCTGAATCTGGCGCCGACGACCAGTTGCATCCAGATGCTGGCGGCCGGAGACGCGCTGGCGATGGCGCTGCTGCACGCGCGCGGTTTTCAGGCCGAGGACTTTGCCCAATATCACCCGGAGGGTGCGCTGGGTCGGCGGCTGTTGCTGCGGGCCGGCGACCTGATGCACACCGGCGCGGAACTGCCGCTGGCGGCGGCGGACGCGACATTTGGCGAGTTGCTGGTTGAGATGACCGGCAAGCGGCTGGGGCTGGCGCTGGTGATCGACGGGGAGCGGCACCTGGTCGGCGTGTTTACCGACGGCGACCTGCGGCGGCTGTTTGATCGTGTGGACAATCCGCGGGTGCTGAGCGCGCGCGAGGCGATTTCACATAGTCGGCGCGACCCCGGCGCCCCGCCGGTGCCGACCTCCAGCGTGACGGCGCAGCGCCTGGCGATCGACTGTTTGCGGATCATGGAAGACAGCCAGATCACAAGTCTGGTGGTGATCGACGACGAGCGGCGGCCGGTGGGCGTGTTGCGGCTGCTGGATATTCTGAAAGCGGGCGTTTCGTAGGACCGCTATTTCGCGCGGCCGTTGCTGCCGCGCTTCGGGCCGACTTCAAACACGGCGCCGCACGCTTCGCGTGTACACAGCACCGTCATCGCCGGCGCGCCTTCGAATTCATCCTCCGCCGTGCCGCGCAGCGCGACGAGCGTCGGAGCCAGGCCGTGGGCCGCGTAGATACATACGCCTGCCGGCAGGCTGGCGGCGACATCGTAATCGGTCGGGCCGGCGCCGCCGTTGGGGCATCCGCCCGCTTTGGCGGCGCGTTTACACTTCACATGAATGCGGCGTGACGGGTCAGCGCTACCCGGGGCGCCGTCGCACGCGTCCGGCGCGGGTTCGGCGTCCTGATCCGCGTCCGCGGAATTGGTCGGGCGGCTGGTGTCGCAGATTACGGCCGATGCGCCGCGATCCATCGCGATGTTCGCGAGTTCATCGGCGCGTTTGTTCTGCTCGCGGCGCACATGGCGGATACTCCAGTTCGCGAAGCGCAGCAGCAGCATCTGGGCCTGCTCATACAAGCGCTCCAGCGAAGGGCTTTTGACGCGATACTCGCCGGTGATCTGTTTGACGAGCAATTCGCTGTCGGAGTGAATCCGCACCTGTTGGGCCGGCATGTCGGCGGCGCGGCGCAGGGCGTGGATCAGCGCCAGGTATTCGGCGGCGTTATTGGTTTGCGTGCCGAGGAAGTGGGCGCTTTCGTGCAGGGTCGCGCCGTTTTCGTCAGCAATCACGACGCCGGCGCCGGCCGGACCGGGGTTGCCGCGCGCGCCGCCGTCAATGTGGATGATCAGCGGCATCGGGGCCACTCCGCGGAACTATGAGCTGGTTTCGATGTACAAAATGCGGCCGCAATTGCGGCAGGTGAGCACTTCGTCGCGCGACATCAGGGCGCTGGCGCGATCGGTGACGATAGTCATGTTGCAGCCTTCGCACAGGAAATCATCGCGGCGGGGGTGCGTGCGGACGACGCGAGCCATCACTTCGCCGTCATAGCGCTCCGACAAGCGGGCGAACATGGCGCGCGTCTTTTCGTCCTGATCGACCATCAGCTCGTCGCGCTGCTTCTCGAGACGCGTCAGTCGGTCGGAATACGTTGCGCGGGTTTCCTCGAAAATCGTCTCGAGTTCCTTCAGTCGTGATCGCTCGCCATCGCAGACCAGCTCGAGCGCGGCGAGTTCTTCTTTCATTGTGTCCATCGCGCCCATCCGCTCCAGGGCGGCGGTTTCGATTTTGTTCAGGTCGGCGCGATCGTTGTTCATCTCCGACAGAATGACCGCGTATTCCTTGTTGGTCTTGACGGCGTTGAGTTGTTCGCGGAGGCGATCGACGCGGGTCGTGCGCGTCTTGATATCCAGATCGAGGCGATCGAACTCCATCTGCGTGCGGCGGATTTCCTCACGCTTGGCCTCGGCGGCGGCTTCAGCGGTCTTGAGCTTGGCTAGCTGCCCGGCGGCCTGCCGCTCTTTGCGGCCGGTCTGGGCCCGAATGTCCATGATTTGCAGCTCGAGGTCCTGCAAGGCGAGCAAACCCTGGAGCTTCGGCCCCATCATGGTGACTCCGTTCGGTTGAGGGTCTCAGAAAGTTCCGAGCCCATCATTATGCGGGCGATCGCGGGGGACCGCAAGGAAGCGACCTGCCTACCGGCTGATCACGGCGGCTTTCCGGCGTTTGACTCCGGAATCGAGAGGTCAGGCCTCGAAAACGAGATGCGCCCCAAGGAAAAAGCCGCCACGACGGATTGCGTCGCGGCGGCTCTCAGGTTGTGGCTTCAAACGGCCGGGGCCGTTGTTTGCTTACGGCTTGACCGGCTCCGGCTGCATTTTGCTGTCGGCTTCGGTCTTTTTAGACGACTCGGAGGTCGGCGTCACGCCGATTTCCTCCAGGTGACAGGCGATCTCTTCAAGGCCGAGGCCCTGCGACCACAGCTCGGCGATCGTTTCGTACATGTCGTCCGATCCGTTGGGCGCCAGGACGCCGAACGGGATGTCGTTCTGGCCGATGCTGCGCGAAACGCCGGGCTCGATCGGGGTGGTGGTTTCTTCCGTGTCCCGATCTTCGCTCGACATGTCGCTATCGTCCGTGTCTTCCCACTGGCTTGGGGCCGGGGCCGGCTGCGACCATGACGACTCTGGCTTTGGCGCGGCGCTCGGGTTTGGCGTGCTGGTCAGCGAACCGCCGTCCTCGTGGCCGGAGCCGATGAACTGCATGTCGCCCATGTAATCGAGCTTGGCTGGTTCGCGGGCCGGCGCGGCTTTCTTGTAGCCGGACTGCACACCGCTGTTCGCGGGCTTGGGCGTCGGGGCCGGAGTCGCGTTGTTCGGCGCGTTGGTGTTTGACGAGCCGTTGTTCCAGCTCTGGTTCTGACCGGCGCCGCCGGACATCGGCTGCATCGGCTGCATCTCGCCGAAGCTCGATGATCCGCCGTTCATGGTCGTTGAGCGGTTGCTCGACGGCGATGAGTAGACCGGGGTGTCGCTGCGCACGCCGGAGTCGGCCTCGGCCATCGCCGGCGAACGGGCCGGAGCCTTGTTCAGGTTCCAGTCCTGCGGCGCGCCTTGGGCGACCGCCGGGGCCGGCGCGGGCCGGTTCATCTCGCGGTCCTGCTTGACGAGTTCGGCGACTTCCTGCAGCTGCTGGCGGGCCGGCTCGAAGCGCGGGTTCAACTCCAGGGCGCGCTCCAGCGATGAAGCGGCGTCGGCGTAGCGGCGGGCTTCTTTCTGCAGAATCGCGACATTGAAGCAGGCGTCGACTTCCGAGCAGGACAGCGCGAACTCGTCACGGGCCTTGGAGAAGTTTTCGAGCTTGCCGTACGCGATGCCCAGATTCATATGCGCCCGGGCGAATTCCGGCTTCAGGTTGACCGCCCGCTCCAGCGCTTTGACCGCGTCCGCATAACGCTCTTCCAGCATCAGGCTGAAACCGAGGTTGTTATATAAGTAGGCCTCGGTCGGCTTCTGCTGAATCGCGATCTCAAACTGGCGGGTCGCGTCGGCGTGCTGGCCGAGCTTGTTGAGCGTGATGCCCATCCGCACCCGCGCCGACAGGAACGTCGGCGAGGCCTCCAGCGCCCGCTCGTAGTTCATCACGGCTTGCGCATAGTTGCCGCGCTGCTCGTCCAGATTCCCGGCCGCAAAAAACGTCGTGGCCGTCAGTTTCGGCGCCGGGGCTTCACTGGTGGCGACTTCCTTGTCGCCGTAGGTCGGCAGGTTGCCCAGCCGGCCGCGGTTTTCGGTCGAGGTCTGGCAGCCGGCCGTCGCGATCAACGCCAGCGTCAGTGTCCATCGTGTCATGGTTGCGAATCGCATGTGTCCCCTCCCTGGTTACTTGCTATCCGATGACGTAGACACGCCACCGGCGGCAGACGATTTCTTCGACTTGTACGTGCCCTCGTTGGTCTTCACGAGGATGACTTCCGGGGCGCCCAGGCCGCGACCGCCGGCGAGGTCTTCGCGGACCGGCTCGCGACTGGTGTCGATGCCGGCGAGCGCGAGGTAGTTGACCACCGTCGTCATTCGGTCTTCGTTGAGCGCCTTGTCGGTCTCGTAGCTGCTGTAGCGGATCGTGCCGCCGTACGACTTCATCAGATGCGCGAGGCGATCGACGCGTTCGCGACCGAGCTCGCTCAGCATCGAGCGATGCGGCTCGAAGTGAATGTCGGTCAGCGTCATGTCCGCCCGCAGCGCGGCGTCCGACATCTGGCGGAACGAGCGACCGTAGTTCTCGCGGTTCACCGGTTCCTGCTCGATTACCTTCTTCGCGGCCATGTCGGAATCGCGCTTATCACAACCGACCAGCGCAACGCCCAACAGCACCGGCAATAGGACCCGTCTCATCAGCAACCTCCGGGGGATTCAGATCCCGCGTCATATCGCGCACGGGCGCGACAACGCTGCCCATAAAATCGGCAGATCGAATTCGCCCCTGCAATACGAGGCGCAGTGAAATATCAGGCGAGTCGCGCGTCGTCGCCTGACGGGGAGGCCGCGCCCGCATAAAATCGCCCGCCGTGCGTAAACGTGACCTGTGCCTTGCCGGTTTGGCCTGCCTGACCGTCGTCGGGAGTATCGGCGGCAGCGTCGCATATGCGCTGTTCTTGCGCAGCGATTCTTACCGGGAGCGCTGCGCGGCGCGGCTGACAGAGTCGATTCGACTCCCCGCTGAAATCGGTCGGGTGGAGCCGCTGACGACGCGGTCGCGCGGGTTCGGCGACATCCTGATCTACCTGCCGGAGCGCCGCGGGCTGGCCATGCGCTTTGACCGGGCCGTCGTGATCGAAGGCGTGAACCGCGCCGTTCCCGACGCCTGGGACCTCGAACTGGACGGCGGCGTCTGCGAGATTTCCAGCCGCACCTGGCTGCGGACGGACTATCGCGACGTGCTCGAGGCGGGTCTGCGTCCGGGCCTGACCGGCGATGGACCGGACCATGTGCGTTTTCAGCACCTCGACTTGCGCATCCTGTACGAGTCGGTCGCGATGGAGCTGGATGACGCCGCCGGCGAAGTGGAATTCTCCGCGGATGACCGCGGCGCGGCGCACGCCACCTGTCACACGATCAATGGGCATTCGAGCGCGGAGCCGGTGTTGCTGCGGGCCGCGTTTTCGCGCGACGATGGCGGGGTGCGGCTCGATCAGGCGGAGTTGTCCGTCCCGCTGACCCCGCTTGCCGCGATGCGCCTGGAAGCGCTGACCGGCGTGGCGGTCGCCCACGGCGAATTCACCGGGCGCCTGACGTACGCGGAGACAGCTGACGGACTGCGCCTGATCGCCGGCGGCGCATGTCGCGATTTGCGGCTGCCGGAGTTGACGGGTTTTGCGCCGCGGGCCTGGACCGGGCGCTGTCCGGAAATCGAGGTGCTTGAACTCGCCACGCATGACCGCGCGCTCGAGCGCCTGCGCTTTCGCGGCGCGATCGAAGACGTCGCGATCGGCGACGCGCTCGCGACCTGGGGCATGGGCGATCTCACCGGCGCGGTCTCGCTCAGCATCGGCGGCGCGCACATCGACCGCGCCGGCGTGCAGCGGCTGCTCGCGTCGGGGCGCGTCGACGGGTTTGATGTCGCCGCCCTGCTGCGCCTGATCGGTCTGGAGGGCGTGACGGGCCTGCTGGATGTCCGCATCGACGAGGTGCGGATCGAGGACAATCGCATCGCGTCTCTGACGGCGACCGCCCGCATCGCCGAGCAGGACAGCCCGAACACGATCGAAGGGAAACTCCTGGTCGATCTGGTGGAGCGCGTTCTGGAAACCAAGCTCCCGCCGCTGATCGCCCGCGGTTTGCCGGAGCGGCTGGAATACACCCGCTTTGGCTGCCGGATCGAGATTCGCGACGAATCGCTGATGATTTACGGGCTGTATGGGGATGATGGGCGGGCGATCATGATCGCGCGATTGTTCGGGCTGGAGGTTCCGATCATTCAGGCGCCGAATCGGTCATTCGATCTGCGCCCGTGGCTGAGCGAGCTGCGGGCGGATGCGCTGCGGCATTATGACGCCCTGACGGCGCCCGCTCTCAAACCCGAGTAAACGCCCGATAACCATTTCAACAACTTTGCGCCGCTGTTAATTGCGGTAGTTCACGGCCGTTCCCGTGGCTATACTTGGGCGTAGGAAGGCGATTCTGCGCGCGTCTGATCTCCGGCGTTCCGGCCGGCGCGGGCGCAGATGAACTGCGGGCCGATCTTTGTTGCGAGGATTACCCGCCAGTATGGATCGAGGAGCGAGCCGAATGAAACTGCCGGGGAAGTTGTACGCACTGGCGCCGGGGGTGTTGTTTACCGTTGTCGGCGCGATCGCGGCGGCGTTGATTAACACCACGCCCGACGATTTTCTGCAGCCGGGCACGCAGCCGGGCACGCTGAACGTCGGCATTCAGGAAACCGTGAACTGCTCGTTCTGCCACGGCATGTACGACCCCAATCAGGAGCCGTTCACGCGCTGGCAGCACAGCATGATGGCGCAGGCCGCGCGCGATCCGATCTTCTGGGCGTGCGTGTCGATCGCCAACCAGGACGCGGCCAATTCCGGCGAGATGTGCATTCGCTGCCACGCGCCGGGCGGCTGGCTGGAGGGGCGCAGCACGCCGACCGACGGCTCCGCGCTGATCGCGAAAGACTTTGAAGGTGTGAACTGCAACTTCTGCCACCGTCTGGTGGATCCGGTTTACGACCCGAACCACAACCCCGTCGAGGATCAGGCGATTCTCGCCTTTTCCGTCGTCAATCAAAATCCGCATACCGGTCAGTACGTCGTCGACCCCAACGATCGTCGCCGCGGTCCGTTTGATCTCGGGCCGTCGTTCTTCTTCCACGAGTGGCGTCAGTCGCCGTTCCATCAGGAATCGCTGATGTGCGCGAACTGCCACGACGTCAGCAACCCGGCCTACACGCGCGATCCGAACACGAACGCGTATGTGCTGAACGACCTCAACCAGCCGCACCCGACACACAACAAGTTTGACGAATTCCCGATCGAGCGCACCTACAGCGAGTGGGCGATGAGCAGCTTCGCGCAGGCGCCGATCGAGATGGGCGGGCGCTTCGGCGGCAACAAGACCGCTGTCAGCTCATGCCAGGATTGCCACATGCCGGACACGACCGGGACCGCCTGCGTGCCCGAGCTGGGCGGCGCGGTGCGGAATGATCTGCCGCTGCACAACTTCAACGGCGCGAACTCGTGGGTGCTGCGCGCGGTGGATTCGCTTTATCCCAGCACAGAGACCGGACTGTTCGCGGCGGGCATCGAAGCCGCCATCGCGCGGAATATCGACATGCTGCAGCGCGCCTCGGATATGGAACTCAACCAGGCGTTCGCCGACATCGACATCCGCATCATCAATCAGACCGGCCACAAGCTGCCGACCGGATATCACGAAGGCCGACGGATGTGGCTGAATGTCCGCTTCCTCGACGACGCGAACAACATCGTGCGCGAGTACGGCGCATATGACCCGAACTCCGCGGTGTTGACGCAGGACACGAAGATCTACCAGGCCAAGCACGGCCTTGACGCGGATGTCGCCATGCTGACCGGTCTGCCGGTGGGCGAGTCGTTCCACTTCGTGTTGAACAATGTCGTGATGTTCGACAATCGGATTCCACCGCGCGGCTTCACGAACGCGAACTTCGAGGCGGTACAGGCGGAGCCGGTGGCGTACATCTATGCCGATGGGCAGTACTGGGACGACACGACGATCACGATTCCGGTCGGCGCGACGCGCGTCGAGGCCCGGCTGTATCACCAGACGACGACCAAGGAATACATCGAGTTCCTGCGCGACACGAACACGACCGACACGCGCGGTCAGACGGCGTATGACCAGTGGGTGCTGCACGGCAAATCGGCCCCGGTCGAGATGGACATGATGTCCCTCGCGCTCGACAACCCGGGTGATCTCGACGGCGACGGCCACGTCACGCTCAGCGATCTGGCCGGTCTGCTGGCGAACTTTGGCGGCGGCCCCGGCGGAGATGTCAACGGCGACGGGTTCACCGACCTGGCCGACCTGGCGCTGCTGCTGGCGTGGTTCGGGACATAAGAAGCCCGCGGGCTATGGCGTCGAAGCGCCGCGCCACTCCGCGCTGGTGGAAGCGGCGCTCACGAAGATGAACTCCGGGGCTCGCCACTGCGGCGGGCCCCGTTTTTTTTTTCGGCAGGGCCTGGCGTTCGCGTTTGTTTGGCCACGTTCTGTCTGACGGATCACGTTCTATGCGGCTCGCCCCGAAGGGGCAGTGGGGCGCGGCGCGGGCGTGGGCGGCGACTCTGTCCGCTTCCTTCGCGCCTTCGGGGCGAGTCACAATCAAGCGGGTTACGCGTCGGTCGGCTGGCGCCGACCTCGCTTCACCCGTGGCTAACTTCCGGCGTCCCTTCGGGGCGTGGGTATCGGCGCGCTTGCGGCGGTCGCAGCGCGCGATTAGTAGCGGTACGCGCACGCAAGCGGCGCCCGGTCAGGTGTTTCTTTCTCGGTCACAAACACAACCTGTCCACCATTCTGCAGGGTGCGCCGGGCCGCGAGGTCCAGCAGATCAACCATGCCCGGCTTCCGCTCGCGGGCGGGCTGCACGGTTCGCTCTTCGTAGTTGAACAAGCCCCAGCGGGACTTTTCCTCATCCAGCAGTAGCGTGTCGACTCGCCCGTCCGCGGCGTTCAGGACCACCTCCTCGATCTTCGTCGTGCCATTTCCCGTGCCGACGGCGGACTTTACAAATCGGGTTTTCTCGTCGCGACTCTTCACCAGTTCGGCGGACACCAGCGGCCACACTTTCGCGTGGATCTCTTCATTGGAAAGATGGTCGATCGCGCCAGGGGCGTGGGCGCTGATCAGTCGTGGATAGTTGTTGATCTGCTCGTAGAGCGAGAACATCTTGACATCGCCGGCGAAGACGAGCGGCGCGTCGGAATTGCGGAGCGCGGCGCAGACCTCCGCGTCGATCTGCCGCAGGAAAATCCTGATGTGCTCGACTTCCGTTTCGCCCAGTTCGGTCCCACCCTGACCGTGGTAGATGGGGATTCCTCCGCCGGGGCGCGCGCCGCTGAGCGTGTGAAACTGAAGTTGCTCGGCCGTGTCTTCGACCAGAAACAACTCACTGACGGCGTTGGGCGCGCCCTCGAGTTCAATTTCGCTGACATTCTCCGGGCCACCGTGCAACAGGCGGACCTGCTGTTCGCTGATGGCGATGACATAGAAGTCGATGCCGGAGCTGACGAGGTTCATCAACGGTCGCAGGTGAAACTCGTCGCCAATGACGACCAGCTCCTCAAACACGCGCGGCGCGCGGTAGATGCGAAACACGTGTTCCGAGCGGAGAATCGCCAGGCCGTCGCTCTGTCGCCGCCAGAATTCCTCGTTCCGATCGTTCTCCTCCAGCAGCGCCTCGATCGGCTCCAGCAGGTCCTTGGCTTTGCGCGACGGCACATCCATCGACTTCAGCCGCCGCTCCACTTCGGCGATCGCGTTCTTGAGTCGAATCGGATCCTGCCGCGTTTCGGGCCCACCGCGGTGAGTGGGCATGTAGATGGAAATCGCCGGCCGCTCAGGGGCGCCGATGAGCGCTTTAACTTCGTCGCGGGTTAGCATCGCCATGGGAAGTTCTCCTGTCACGTCGAATGGCGTCGTCGCTTGCGTTCACGTCGATTGACGTAAAGGATTCTCTCTGACTGCGCTGAGCGCCATGTGATCATGGGCTGAACGCGTCTTAAGTTGCCGTTCGGCCGGGCCGCCAGTCCCGTCGCAGGTGGCAATCGCCCACATGCGGCGCCACTACTCCCCCGCGACCAGCCGCTGCAGCGTCGCGAAGTCGCGCAAGTCGACATCGCCGTCATCATCGCAGTCGCCGGCGCGGCCGCCGACGCAGTCCGCCGCGCGCTCCGCGCCCGAAATGCACATCGCGAACAAACGAAGCTGATCGATCGCCGGCCCGGCGCAGCCGCACGCGGCGCCGGCTCCTTCGACGAGATGGACAGACTGATTCGCCGCCAGTCCGCAGTAGCGCTCCACCAATCCGCTCGGCCACGCGACCACGACCAGATCAACTTCTCCGGCCGTCGGCCCGAGGCCGAAGTGCGCGACCCGCTCGTTACAGCTCAGGAAACTGCTGCCGCCGTCGACTTCCCACACGCTTCGCGCGCCGGCGTTCGTGAGGTCGGGATACACCGTAATGAACGCCCCGATCGCGTCGCGATTGGACAGCGTCCCTTCCAGTGAAATCCGCAGCCAGTGGTTCGCGTTCCCGCCGTCGTTCCGATACAGAATCGGCGCCGCCCGGTTGTTGACGATCACGATGTCGAGATCGCCGTCGCGGTCATAGTCGAGATGCGCCAGGCCGCGACCCTGTCGCCGGTCCGTGATTCCCGCCGCGTCGGACACATCGGTATAAACGCCAGCGTTGTTGTTCCACAGAAACGTGCGATCATCGCGCCAGCCGGCGCCGTTGTAGCCGTTGGTCGCGATCAGGTCGACATCGCCGTCATTGTCATAGTCGAAGAATGTCGTGCCCCAGGACCAGCGCGAATCGCGCACGCCCGCGGCTTGTGTCACATCCGTGAACTGGCGATTCCCATCGTTGCGATACAGCCGATTCCAGCCGCCGAACCCCGTCGGCGGCAGCGTCGGGTCGGCGGTGATGTTGGTGATGAACCAGTCGAGGTCGCCGTCGCCGTCGTAGTCGCCAAAGGTCGAGCCCATGCCGTTGTAGTCGGTCCCGACACCCGCGGGCAGCGTGCCGTCAGTAAAGGTCCCGTCGCCGTTGTTCCAGAACAACTGGCTGGAGTAAAAGTCCGCCGCGATGGCAAGATCGAGGTGGCCGTCCCGATCCAGATCGATAAAGCGCGGCTGAAAGCGATACGCGTTATCAGTGCGATAGACATCCACGCCGGCGGCCGCCGTGACGTCCTCGAATGCGCCGGGCTGCGCGGCGCCGCGATTGCGCAACAGCCGCGACTGGCTCAGCCCACTCGCAACGCCCCAATCCGCCGTCATCAGATCCAGATAGCCGTCGTTGTCATAGTCGCCGAAGGTCGCGCCCTGGCGATGATGGGGCGAATCCGAGACCAGCGCCGCGCCGCGTTCGATCGCCACCTCCGTAAACACGCCGGCGCCGTCGTTCAAGTAAAGGTAATTGCGCGTGCCAGCGGTGGTCGTCATGTACACATCGGCGTCGCCGTCATTGTCGATGTCCCCGGCGACAACGCCGTTGGTCAGCGTCACGTCGGTAAACCCGGCGGCGGCTGTCCGGGCCTCAAAGGTTCCGTCGCCGCGGTTGCGATAGTAAATGTCGACATCGTTCAGCCGCGGGAAGATCAGGTCGGTCCAGCCGTCCCCGTCAAAGTCCGCGGCCGCGACGCCGCCCGCCAGGAAAAACGTGCCAGGCAGATCAGCCACTTTCTCGTTCGTGGTGTGCACATGCGCGATGCCCGCCGCGAGCGTGACATCGGTGAAAGTCTGGGCAAGCCCGGGCGGCGCTGCGACGCCCAGGATCGCGATCGTCGCCGCGCGGAGCGCGCGAATTCTCAGATATGCGTTATCGGTCAAAATCGGCCTCGCGACGCGGCGCCTGTCGCCATATCTCAAGCTTATGCCCGGGCGGATTCAACCGTCACGGTTTCTTGAAGAAATCGTGGAGATTCGCGCGATTGGGCGCCTATTGTTCCATGGGCGCGTGCCGCCGCGCGGCGCCCGCCCAGGTCATGTGCGATCCAATAACAACAAGGTAAGAGCACAAATTGAGGAGGGGCAATCCAATGTCCATGTTCCGCGCGCTGTTTGGAGCCGTCGCCGTCGCCAGCATCTGCTCGGCGGGGCCGCTGAATCTGCTGACGAATCCGAGTTTTGAAGACCCGATAACCACTGACGGCCCGCCGTTCGTCGGTTTCTGGGAGGCGTTCTCCGCCGGCGGCGGTTCGAGCGCCAGTTTGTCCATGTCGATGCCGCGGACCGGAAGTCAGTCGCTCGATCTTGAGATCGATGGCGCCAATCTGTTCGCCGGCGTGTTTCAGGACGTAGACAATCTGACCGCCGGGCAGGACGTGGTCTACACCGGCTGGCACAAGTCGGTGGGCCTCGGCAGTGGCGTCGAGCTGCGCATCGAGTGGCGGGATTCGGTCAACAATGTCGAGATTTCGCGGACGCCGAACTTCGCGCCGACGCCGGGCAGCGACTACGAGATGTTCATGTTGAACTCGACCGTGCCGGTGGGCGCCGATACGGCCCGCGTGGTGTACGCGATCCAGAGCTTCGGCGGCGAAGTGAGCCAGAGCGTTTTTGTTGATGATCTGTCGTTCGTGCCGGAGCCGGCGAGCCTGTCGCTGCTGGCGCTGGGCGGCTTGTTCGCGCTGCGTCGTCGGTAATGGCGCCGGACAAAACTGAAACGAAACGCCCACGGATACTCCGCGGGCGTTTTTTTTGCGCGCAAAGCCGTCGGGTATGATTGGGTTCGTTTGGACAACGCTGCCAAGCCGGCAAACGCGGAGCAGGGTGTTCATGTAGCATGTGGGAGATTCCCGCGGAGTCGGTAGGGTGGGTTGAGCGGAGCGCAACCCACCATGGTTTTGCGTGGTGGCGCGCCGACGGTGGGTTGCGCTTCGCTGTAACCCACCGTACGCAACTGAGGGAGAATGTCGCGATTCGCGATTTACTGACCGGACGCATGGGAGCCTTGTAGGATGCGGCTTGCCGCATCGCTCATCGTTGGTGCGGCGCGCCGCACCCTACTCAACTCAACTATGGTAGGTGTCGAGAGCCCGAAGAAATCCATTGAGTGCACATGCGAGTGATCAGGATCGGGGTTCTGTTTGCAGTTGCGACCTCTCTGGGGGTCTGGATCGGCTCTTGTCGATATACCTTCGTCGTGCGTACTGGCCAAGTCTATATTACGCAAAGCGGCGGTATCATTGAGGCGCAACGAGCGCCCAACGTCGGTTGGGGCGCGACGATGCTTCCGGAAGGGACGTTTCTAGCCGCGTCCCACGAGTTTCAATGGTGTCGAGTGAGCCTAAGCGCAGGGAAGATTGCACTGCCTGGCTGGGCCGTCACTGGAGTGTTTGCGGTCCTGCTCGCCCTCTGCTTCGTTCGAAGGCAGCCCCCCTCGGGGTGTAAGAACTGTGGGTATGACTTGAGAGCATCGCCGAACAGGTGTCCGGAATGCGGGATGGTGTCAGGACAAGCTAAACAACTCACGCCGGCGACTGCCCTGATAGTACCAGTTCTGCTATCAGCTTGTGTGCTGGGCATAGGATTCGCGGTGGTTAGCCTCGCGCCGGTCTCGCTACGTCCGCTTGAATTGCTACTGTTAGGGATGATAGTCCTCTTGGGGCCAATCGGTATGTTTCGTTGCATCTTTCCCGCGTTTGATGTCGGATCGTTCAACGGTGCGTTGACGAAGTACGCGATCGCAATTGGTTGTTTGGTCGGCATTTATTCGGTGCTCGTCTTCGTTAGGCAATTGCGGGTTTGTTCATGTCGCCACCTATGTGATTGGATTACGATATGGCTACTCGTCGGTGTCCTGCACGCATGGCTGTCGTATTTGCCCGTATGACGGCACGTTTTGACCACGTTGCCCGCGTGTATGGGCGCGGCGGGGGCTGTTCAGATGGCTCTTAAGGGCGGATCCCGAGGAGCTTTGAAGTGATGCGGCTTGCCGCATCGCTCATAGTTGGTGCGGCGAGCCGCACGCTACTCAACTCGCTTGGAAAGCATGTAGGGAATGAGAAGTAATCCCTAAAGGGAGTAGCATGGAAACGACAACAAAGGTCTACTTGGCTGTGGCGGGGTTTGACACCGACCCTCTCGATTTTGCTTCAGATTTGGGACTGGCGGCCGAATCCTGCTACCGAAAGGGACATCTTAATCCCATTGGTCGTCCGTATCCGCAAAATTCTGTTTCGTTTGTCGCGGAGGGAAAGACGCTTCAGGACCAGATTATATGGTTCAAGGGCCTTCCGGCGGCGGTGCTTCAAAAGCTCCAGGGAATTGGAACCCGATTTTCCGTGTCAGTCGTTTTGCGAATAGACCACTACGGCTACGCCCCAGACTTTCCGCTTGAGCTCGACGCCGAGATGGTGCAGCTTATTGCAAGCTGGGGTGCAGACTTTGAACTGGCCATCTACATTAACGATGGGCAAGAGGACTAGAGCCTTGTAGGATGCGGCTTGCCGCTTGCCGCATCGCTCATAATTGGTGCGGCTCAACTCGCTCATAGATGCCACCCCCACCTTCTGCTTGGTGACGAGAATGCAACGACAAGTCTCTCGAGGGTTGAAGGTCGCTGTCGCCCGATTCTTCGCTGGAGTTGTAATCGCTGTCGTGCCAAACCTGCTGATGCATGGGATCGGGGCGGAGCCGGCGGTCCGCGCGGTGACCGGCCTACTAACGACGTTCTTCGCCGGGATGGTCGCAGGATCTGCGAGATTCTTTCCGATTGGTCTTGGCGCCCTTGCGGCTGGCGGGGTATCGGCTATCGCTGTCGCGGTGCAATGGGATCAGGGAATGGAACTTGACGACATATTAGTTCCGGTTGCAGTTGCTTGCTCAATCGGAGCAATTGGTGGCTGGGCAGGCGGGCGCGAGCCCTGAGCGTGTATCTCACGAAGATTGAGCTTTGTAGGATGCGGCTTGCCGCATCGCTCATAGTTGGTGCGGCGAGGCGAGCGGCGAGCCGCACCCTACTCAACTCAGACAGATGGGGATTCGAGAGATGGTGGGCGTCGGCGCGGTCGAACACCATGGAGGCCGAGATAATGCCATTTGACAGATGTCGATCCTGCGCCTCGATGGCTGTGAGGCCACTCGCGCTTGCAGTTGTTGTCTGGTGTGGCGGATGCGGGTCCAGTCAGCAGTCCGCACAACGAAGCAGCTTATCGGAGTTCCGGGGTCTACTACCGAACCTGGGCAAGTACCCGATGGTGTCGTGCAACTACACAATCACGGCCACCAGTAAGTGGTCTTGGGTGCCGGCTCCGAGCGACACAAAGTTGCTCCTGCTTGCTGAGGTTACTTTGACGTTAGACGGGGCCGATCAGATGCGATCGCTTGAGGGCTGGCGCCGTGTCGCCCCTGAAGAGTTACCGAAAGAACTTAGGGACGTCGCTCCCTCGGGGGCCTTGGTGATGAATCAGGGCCTTAATAAGACGTTTAACGAGAATGGCAGATACGCATATGGCTATCTGATAATGCTCGACTCGCCTGGAGGTCAGGAAGCGTGGATTATCGCGGCAGACCTGGATCATCCATTTGATTAGGAAGCAAGTGACGTAGGCTGGGCTGCCAAGCCCAGCTCTTCGGGTGACCAGCCCGACGCCGCAAGGGCGCTCTTGGTAGAGGTGGCGAGCGGCGCGCACGGGGAGCGCGGGGTCCGATGCGAGTGGGACGCGCGGGGAAAGCTGGGCTTGGCCGCCCAGCCTACGCGACTGCGCTTGCTTGAGCGCATCGGGAAGGGTCAGGATCATGCTTAGCTCAATCACCATCGACGGGTACCGCTCGGTTCGACACTTCTCGATCAAACTCGCGCCAGGGGTTACCGCCTTCACCGGACCAAATGGATGCGGCAAAACAAACATCTACTCCGCGCTGCGCTTGCTTCAAGCCGCGGCTGGCGGCGAACTGGCTCGCCGCATCGCCCTTGAGGGAGGGCTGACCGAGGTTCTCTGGGCCGGCAAGTGGAAAGTGACCGAGCGCCCGCGCGTTTCGCTAACGGCGGAGTTCGGGACACACGCATACCACCTTGAATTCGGATCCGCGGGAATTCCGGGGGAGCGCGGCCTCACCTTCGAGAACCTGCGCGAGATGTTCCCATACGACCCGCAGGTCAAACGCGAGCGCGTCTGGGCAGGAGCCGTCGCGCGCCCCGCGACGATGGTCTGTGAACGCGAGTCCCATCACGCGCGTCTGCGCGGCCACGTCGGCGAGATGGAGTCGCATCCCGCGATGCTCGATGATGCGGAATCCGTGTTGGCCCAGATTCGCGAGCCGGACCTGTATCCGGAACTTGACATGCTTGCGCGAACGATGCTCGATTGGCGGTTTTGCCACGAGTTTCGAACCGACGCCAACGCGCCGATTCGCGAGCGACAACTCGGAACACGGACGCCGGTGCTCGCCGAAGACGGGCACGATCTCGTTTCCGCGCTGATGACGATCGACGCGCTGGGCAACCGTGATACGCTCGCGGCGGCGCTGGAGCGCGTGCTGCCGGGCTGGCGGTTTGAACGGGCCGACGACGCTCGGGTTTGGATCAGCTATGAGCCCCCATTGCTCAATCGGCGTTTCGGGCTGCAGGCGGCTTCGGATGGAATGCTCAGATATCTGTGCCTGGTCGCGGTCCTCCTGAGCCCGCGCCCGCCCGCATTACTCGTCCTGAACGAGCCGGAGACCAGCCTTCATCCGGACCTGCTGGAGCCGCTCGCTGAACTGATCGGGTTGGCCGGTCTGGCCGGGCAGGTGCTGGTGACGACCCACTCGCGCGAACTCGCGACGATGATCGGGAACCAAACCGGATCGCAGTCATATCCATTGAGAATGGAGAAAGGGATGACGCGGATTGACCAGGCCGAACAACAGAACGCGCCGGAGTACCACAATGATCAATGAAGGCGAAGCCTTGTAGGATGCGGCTTGCCGCATCGCTCATAGTTGGTGCGTTGAGCCGCACGCTACTCAACTGCCTTGCCCGTGTTGTTTTGGCTCCGATGAACGGCCCGTTTCGCCGCGGAGCGTCAATATGCGTCGCTGACGCATGAGCGCTACGTGCGCGCAATGCCCGTTGGCGCAAGCAATTGACGCCGAGGTGGCGGGATGGATCGAGCGGCACGGCGCTTCGCCCGGCTCTAGCCCGGATTGCGACGCTGGCAGGCAGGATGCCTGCCCCACCCAAAGCCGGATGCTCCGCCCACCCAAGCCGGCCCGCTGTCCCCTGTGGCGCCCCTTGCCGCCCCGGCCGCTTTTTTTGACGCGCCCGCACGCTTCGCCGCCGGCTGACGACCCTCCGCCGGTCCGCTACAATGCCCCGCTCGGCGAGATTGTCGCGACCGCCAGTCGCGCGGCTCCCCATGGGCGATTCTGATCAAATCTGGAGGCGACCGCTGTGCCACGCGCCAAGCTGGAGATCCCCTGCAAGCTCGAAAAGCTGTCGGTGTTGGACGCCAACGGCAAAGTCGACGCCAAGCTGGATCCGAAACTACCTGATAATGACCTCCTGAAGCTCTACAAAACCATGTGGCAGACGCGCCTGCTCGACGAGCGCTGCCTCCACATGCAGCGCCAGGGCCGCATCGGTACCTACGGCCCCTGCAAGGGCCAGGAAGCCACTCCGCTCGGCGTCGCCTACACGCTGCGGAAGGACGACTGGTTCGTGCCGTCCTATCGCGAGCTGGCCGGCTGCCTGTGGCGCGGCTGGAAAATCGGGCGTTACATGCTGTGGTGGGGCGGACACGAGGAAGGCTCGCACATCGAAGAGGGTGTGAATGACACGCCGCTGGCGGTGCCGATCGCCTCGCAGTGCCAGTACGCGATGGGCCTGGCCTGGGCCGGAAAGCTGCGCGGCGATGACACGGTCTGCGCCGCGTTCTGCGGCGACGGCGGCACGTCGCAGGGCGATTTTCACGAAGCGCTGAACTTCGCGGCGGTCTACAAAGCCCCGATGATCATGGTCGTGCAGAACAACGGCTGGGCGATTTCGCTGCCGCGGGAAAAGCAGACCGCCAGCGAGACGATCGCGCAGAAAGCGGTCGCATACGGCATCGACGGCATTCAGATCGACGGCAACGACATTCTGGGCGTGATCGTCGCGGCCCGCGAAGCCGTCGAAAAAGCCCGCAAAGGCGGCGGTCCGACGCTGATCGAGGCGATCACCTATCGCATGGCGATGCACACCACCGCCGATGACCCGAAGAAATATCGCAGCGAAGAAGAGGTCAAGGCGTGGGAGCCGAAGGATCCGCTGATCCGCTTCCGCAAGTACCTGACGGATCACCGCAAAGTCCTGACCGACAAAGTTGAGAAGGAAATCGAAACGCAGATTCGCGAAGAGCTCGACGAGGGCGTGCGGATTTACGAGGCGTATGAGCACGACCCGTACGCGATGTTCCACCACATGTACGAAGAGCCGACGCCGGAATTGCTGCGTCAGCAGGCGGAGCAGCGCGACTACATGGAAAACGGTCGTCCGGATGAGACGCCGAGCGAAGAATCCCCGACCGCGTCTGAGCGCGTCTAGATCAAATAGGAGCCGCGACCCATGCCGCAAATGACGATGGTCGAAGCGCTGAACCTGGCGCTGCACGAAGCGATGGCCGAGGACAAGAATGTCCTGGTCATGGGCGAAGATGTCGGGCAGGACGAGGGCGTTTTCCGCGTCACCGCCCGGCTGCTGAAGGACTTCGGCCCGGACCGCTGCATCGACACCCCGCTGGCCGAAGCCGCGATTGTCGGCACGGCGGTCGGCCTCGCGATTCGGGGCTTTCGCCCGATCTGCGAGATGCAGTTCGACGGCTTCAGCTATCAGGCGTTTCACCACACCGAAGGCCACATGCGCCGCTTCCGCAACCGTACCCGCAGCCGTTACACCGTGCCGATGGTGCTGCGGATGCCGTACGGCGGCGGCATTCGCGCGATCGAGCACCACAGCGAGGCGCCGGAAGCGACCTACGCGCATCTGGGCGGGCTGAAGGTGGTGCTGCCGAGCGGGCCGCGGAATGCGCGGGCCCTGCTGCGCTCCGCGATTCTCGACCCCGATCCGGTGGTTTTTCTGGAGCCGAAGGCGTCCTATCGCGCGTTTCGCGAGGAGGTGCCGGAGAAGCCGGAGACGCTGCCGATCGGCAAGGGCGTGGTCGCCCGCGCCGGCAAGGATGTCACGCTGATTACCTACGCGGCGATGGTGCGCCCGGTGCTCGAGGCCGCGGAGGAGTTGGAAGACGACTACAACATTGACGCCGAGGTGATCGATCTGCTGAGCGTTTCGCCGCTGGACAGCGATCTGATCAACGAGTCGGTGCGTAAGACGGGGCGGGCCGTAATCGTTCACGAGGCTCCGCGGCACTGCGGCGTGGGCGGCGAGATTGTGGCGCGGATCGTCGAGGACAGCCTGATGTACCTTGAGGCGCCCATTCGGCGCGTCACGGGCTACGATACGATCATCCCGTTCTTCGCGAACGAGAAGACCTGGATGCCGGACGTGGGCAAGGTCGTGAAGGCGGCGGTGGAGACCGTGCGGTTCTAAGGCGGCGCCTGATTTGACACGCGGCGGACCGCCGCGTCGAATGAAACCAGTCGGTTCGCCGGAATGGGCGGGCGACCAGACAAACGGACAAGGCAGGGCATCAGCGTGTTTGAGTTCAAGCTTCCGGATCTCGGCGAAGGCGTGCATGAGGGTCAGGTCGTCAACGTTCTCGTCAAAGAGGGCGACACGATCAAGGAATACGAGCCGATGCTCGAGGTCGAGACCGACAAGGCCGCGGTCGAGATCCCTTCGCCGAAGAGCGGCGTGATCAAGAAGATCAACTGCAAGGCCGGCCAGGTCGTGAACGTCGGCGATGTGCTGATCGTGATCGACGATGGCGCCGGCGGCGGGGCCGCCAAGGAAGACAAGTCCGCCAAGGAGCCGGCGAAAAAGCAGGAAGCCGCCAAAAAGCAGGAACCCGCCAAGACGCAGGAAGCCGCGCCGGCCGCCCGGCAGACCGCGGCGGCGGGCTCGGCTTCATCCGGCGGCGGGGCGGCTGTCGCCGCGCCTCCCGCGCCGGCCGAACGCCGCGAGGGCCCGGTGCCCGCGGCCCCGGTGGTGCGCAAGCTCGCGCGCGAACTTGGCGTGGATATCAACGCCATCGGCGGCTCCGGCCCGAATGGCCGTGTGATGAAAGAAGATGTGGAGCGCTTCTCGACCGGTGGTGGCGGCGCCGCGGCGCGCCCGGCGAGTGGCGGCGGCGCCCCGATGGTCATGCCTGACGGCGACCTGCCGGACTTCAGCCAGTACGGCCCGATCCGGCGCGAGCGCGTCTCGCAGATTCGCAAGACGATCGCCCGCCAGATGACGCGGGCGTGGCTGAGCGTGCCGCGCGTGTCGCACGGCGACATGGCGGACATCACCGACCTGGAGCGCAACCGCAAAGACCTGAACGCGAACGCCCGCGAAGGCGCGCCGAAGATGACGATGACGGCGATCGTGATGAAGGCCGTCGCCGCGGCGCTGAAGTCCTATCCGCAACTGAACGCGAGTTATGACACGCGCACCGATGAGATGATCTTCAAGGATTACATCCACCTCGGCGTGGCGGTGGACACGCCGCGCGGCCTGGTGGTGCCGGTGGTGCGCGATGTCGACAAGAAGTCGCTGCCGCAGGTGTCGGCGGAATTGAACGACATGGCCGAGCGGGCCCGCGCGTCGAAGTTTGACGTGAATGACCTGCGCGGCGGGACGTTTACGATCACAAATGTCGGCTCGCTGGGCGGCTTGTTCGTGACGCCGATGGTGAACTACCCCGAAGCCGGCATTCTGGGCCTCGGCAAGGCGAAGATGACGCCGGTGGTGCGCGACAATCAGATCGTGCCGCGGCTGATTCTGCCGGTGTCGCTGTCGTTCGATCACCGCATCCTGGACGGCGCCGACGCGGCGCGGTTCACGAGCGACGTGATCAGCATGCTGGAGAATCCGCTGCGGTTTCTGAGCGCCTAGCGCGGCTGTAGGGTGGGCCCTGCCCACCACCCATCGCGCAAGCTGTGGTGGGCACGGCCCATCCTACCGATGCGTCCGCTGCCTGTTGGCCCCGGGGCGACATAGGGGGTCCACGACGATCGCCAGCTTCTGAAACTTAGCGCCCTATGGGGGCCGCGCGAATCGTCGTATCCCCGGTCGGAGTAATCGGATGGTCTGGCGCTATGTGCTGGTTGCGCCGGCGCTCATCGCTTGGGCCGGCGCGTGCGTTCCGCATGAATCGCTGATCCCCGACACGTGGGCGTATCATCTGCGCCTTCAACTGACCGACGCTTGTGTCATACTCGGACCCATGGCCGACCCCGCCACGCTTCGCCGCGAACGCGCGGCGCTCGCGCATGCCAACCGGGCCGGCATTGAAGGGCAGCCCGGGACAGTCGACTACATGCTCTTACCCGTTGATTCCGAGCGGTTCTTCCAAGTGTCGCTGGCCGCCGCAGCCGAGAGAGGCGGGTCCGCGTCCGGTTATCGCGCCGGCAGCGTGACCATCGCCATCGCCGACTGGCTCATTGCGATGGTTCTTACCCCATTGGCGGCGCCGCTGGTAGTGGCGTTGTGGAAGCGCCGTCGCCGCCGCCTGAACGGGTGCTGCATTCAGTGCGGCTACAGCCTCTTCGGCCTGACCTCACCGCGTTGTCCGGAGTGCGGTCGGGCGCTGCCCGCGCCGTGACGAGGATGCGCGCCGGGGCTGGAGTCTTTGGTTGACCCCACCGCCCAGCGGGCGCACGACGGCTTGCCGGGGGCTTCAGCCCCCGGATAAGACCGACCAAGACACGGCCCAGCGGGCCGACGAAAATCAACGCTCGTCCGCCCTGCCGGGCGGGATGAAGGCAAAAGCGTTCCAGGGGCTAAAGCCCCTGGCAAACGGCGTGGGCCCTCCGGGCCGGCCCGCCCCGAAGGGGCGCAGGATCGTAGCCACGGGTGAAGCAGAGGGCGGCGCGAGCCGCCCGAGGCGCAACCCGTGGAACGCGGCGACATGCGTTCTCGCCCCGACGGGGCGAAGGAACCGCGGATTCACATGCCCCGATCGACGCCCGTCTCCGCCCCCTGCCCCCGTTGCCGCGTGAGGGCCGCGACCCCGCCGCAGTAAGATAACCGGCGACATGATTGATCGAACCGGCGCGCCGACATGACCGACATGACCGAATCGACTCGCACGCTCAAGCTCACCATCGCGTACGACGGCTCCGAGTTCTACGGCTGGCAGACGCAGCCGGGGATGCGGACCGTGCAGGAGGAATTGACCGGCGTCGCGCGGCGCGTGATCGGGCAGCCGTTGACGGTGACCGGCGCCAGCCGCACCGATTCCGGCGTGCACGCCGTCGGGCAGGTGGCGCATATGCGCGTCGACGGGCCGATCCCGACCGAGAACATCCGCCGCGCGATCAATCATCGTCTGCCGGCGGATGTCGCGATCGTATCAATCGCCGAGGTCCACACGGGGTTCAACGCGATTCGCGACGCGCGGCGGAAGCAGTATCGCTATCGCATTTTCCCTGGCGAGCAGCGGCCGGTGATCGACTTGCGGCAGCGATACACGTGGCACGTGTGGGTTCCACAGGACCTGGACGCGATGCGCGACGCCGCCGCGCGGATGGTCGGCACGCGCGACTTCGCGGCGCTGGCCAGCCCCGGCAGCCCGCGATTGTCGACGGTTCGCACGGTTTCGCGCGTCGACGTGCGGCGGGAAGATCCGGAAATCGTAATCGACGTCGAAGGCGACGGATTCCTGTACCAGCAGGTTCGGAACATGGTCGGCACGCTTGTGGAGGTCGGCCGCGGGCGGTGGACGCCGGAGCGCGTCAGCGAAGCGTTGGCGTCATGCAGTCGCGCCGACGCGGCGGGCGCAGCGCCGCCGCAGGGGTTGTGCCTGCGATGGATACGATATGACGAGTCGCCGCCGGGCGCAGGCGCTGTGGACCCGGTGAAGTCTGAGGACGTGAGCGCCACAGGCGCGGCGGGGGAATCAGATGAATCTGCATGATCGCGTCGTGCTGATCACCGGAGCGGCGAAACGCGTCGGCCGCGCAATCGCGTTGCGTCTGGCGCGCGAAGGCTGTCACATCGCGGCGCATTATCACACATCGCGCGCCGCGGCGGAGGCGCTGCAGGCGGAGATTCGGGGGCTGGGGCGCGAATGCGAGCTGTTTTCCGCCGACCTGAACGACGCCGATGCGACCGATGCGCTGGTTCCGGCGGTGATTGCGCGATTCGGGCGGATGGATGTGCTGGTTAACAACGCGTCGACGTTTGAGCGGATGGCGATTACGGAGTTCGATCGCGCCGCATGGGAGCGCGATCTGCGTGTCAATCTCACCGCGCCGATGGCGCTGGCCCACGCGGCGGCGGCGGAGCTAAAGCGGCGTGGCGGGCGGATCGTGAATCTGTGCGACGCGGCCACGAGTCGCGCGTGGCCGGATCACCTGGCGTACGTCGTGTCGAAGGGCGGCCTGGAAACGCTGACGCGGGCGCTTGCGCGGGCACTCGCGCCGCAGGTGAACGTCGTCGGGGTTGCGCCCGGCGTGGCGGAGTTTCCGGAGAGCTATGACGAGGAGACCCGCGCGCGGTTTATTCGCCGCATTCCGCTTGGCCGCGCGGGCTCGCCGGAGGATATCGCCAGCCTTGTCGCCTACCTGTTGCGCGAGGGCGACTACATCACCGGCGCGATCATCCCGGTCGACGGCGGGCGGCGCATCGTCTGACCGGGGCATGGAGCGTCTGCACAGTATGGCGCGGCCGGGAGGGCGCGTTTCATTAGCGCGGTTGCTCTTCGTGTTCTTTGTGTCCTTCGTTCTTTGCGGCTCTTCGCTTTTTCCTGGATGTGATAAACCGCAAAGGGCGCAAAGAGCGCAAAGCGGGCAGCGCGGATGTTGACGCTGTCGATCTAACGCACGTTTGATCGATGGTGTTGCAAACAGGCACGGCTGGGCGGCTGGGCGCGTCTCATTGCCGCGGCTGTTCTTTGTGTCCTTTGCGTTCTTCGCGTTCTTTGCGGCTCTTCGCTTTTTCCTGGATGTGATAAGCCGCAAAGGGCGCAAAGAGCGCAAAGCGGGCAGCGCGGATGTTGGCCCCCGCTACGCCCACCAGCGGCGCTTTTTCTTGGCGTTGTCTTCGACTTCCTGCTCGGCCTGGCGGCGCTCGTGCTCGGCGAGCACCTGAGCCTGCAGGTCATCTTCAGACTTGCTCGTCTCCATGCGGCGCAGCACGCGCAGGCGATCCTTCAACTCGGTCGGCCACAGCTCGACCGGCGTTGAATGCAGTCCGCCGAAAATGGGCTGATCCACCATCGGGGCGGGCAGCGTGCCGGGCGCCGCTTTGGCTTTGACCTTGGCGCCGTTCGCCTTGCCGTTCCTGGCGGCCGGCTTCGCCTTGCCATTGGCGG
Organism: uncultured Planctomycetales bacterium; assembly: GCA_964528455.1. GTDB lineage: Bacteria > Planctomycetota > Phycisphaerae > UBA1845 > Fen-1342 > DSPM01. The sequence continues at coordinate 361,495 of CAZGTH010000001.1, forward strand.
GCTGCTTCTTCGGCGCGCTCCCGGGCGTTCCCGCCTGCGGCGCGCCGCCGGAACCCGAATGCTTCGCGGGTTTCGGCTTGGCGGCTTCGGGCGCGGCCGTCGGCGTCGCCGGCGGGGCGGTCGCCGTCACCTCGACCGGAACCGGCGCGCTGCTGTCGGATTCGACCTGCACGAAGGCCGCGGTGGCCTCGGCCAGCGCGCTGCGCAGCTCGCCGAGTTTGCGGGCGGCGGCTTCGTCGGCGGCGCGGCGCCCGGCGAATTCCGATTCCATTTCCTCGATGGCGCGTTCGCGCTCGTCGAGCGCCGCGGCGCGCTGCTCCGATTCCGCCCGCAGCGCCTGCACACTCGCTTCGCGTTCGGCGACATGGGCTTCCCGGGCGGATAGCGCGGCGTCGCGCTGGCCGGCCTCGGCTTCTGATTGCGCCAGCGCCGCTTCGCGGGTCTGGATCGTCGCGTCACGCTCGGACAGCGCCGTCTCGCGCGCCTGCGACTCGGCTTCGCGCGCGACGACCGCCTTCTCGCGCTCGGCGATGTGCTCGACGGCGGACTCGCGCTTGACCAGCGTTTCTTCCCACGTCTTCAGGTCGCCGTCGCGCGTCTTCAGCAGGCCCTCGCGGTCGTTCAGCGACTGTTCGCGCTCTTCAAAGGCGGCGCCGCGCTCGTCGACGCGCTTCTCGCGGACGGCGACCTGTTCTTCGCGCTTGCGCAGCGCCTTTTCCTGCTCAGCGCGGGCGGCGTCGATGGCGACGCGGTCGCGCTGAATCGCGGCGCGTTCCGCCTCGATAGACTGCTTGAGCTTGGCGAACTCGGCGCGCTGCGCTTCCAGCGACTGCAAGCCGGTCGCGATCTCCTTCTTGCGGGCCTCAAACTGTTCGTCATGTTCCTTGATTTCGCGATGCCGCGCTTCCAGCGTCTCGCGCTGGCGGTCCAACTGCTGCGTCTCGCGCTGTAGCGCCGCTTCGCGATCGTTGAGTTTCTGCTCACGCTCCTGCAGCGCCGTGCGCGACTGCATCGCGTGCTTGCGCAGTTCCGCGATCGTCGCCTCCAGCCCCACCAGGTCCGCCGAGGCGAGGCCGGCGATCAGGTCGTCCGCCGCGGGCAAGCTGGCGGCAATCGGAGTCGGGGCGGGCGCGGCCGGCGCGGGCGAGGCGACGGGCGCCGGCGGCGGGGCGGCGACCGTCTGGGCGGGCGCAACGTCCGCTTCGGCGACCTCAACCGGCGCGTCTTCCTCGCGCGGCGGTTCGGCGCCGTCCCATTCGATGCGCAGTTTTTCGCCGCCGATCGTCAGGTCGTCGTCGTTGCGGAGCCAGGCCAGCGTCACCGACTTGCCGTTCAGATACGTTCCGGAGCGGCTGCCGAGATCAAACACGACCGGCTTGCCGTCGATCAGAAACACCAGCGCATGGGCGAGTGAAACGTCGGGCGTATCGACAAAGACGTCACATGTGCTGCGACGGCCGATCACGGCCGGAATGCGCGTCACTTCGAATTGCCCGCCGGGGCCAACCATGTTCAGCGCGCCGTCGATGCCGTGCGGGTCGCCGCTCGACGGCATGTAATCGCCGTACTCGACAGACACCTGCACGGGCCCGAACGCGACTTTGTCGCCGGGCTTGAGCCGGGCGCTGGTGACGCGCTTGCCGTTGACCGACGTGCCGGTGCGGCTGCGCAGATCGCAGAGGATGATCTCGCGACCGGTGTTGATCACGGCCGCGTGGACCTGCGACACATCGCCATGCAGGATCGGAATGTCACAGTCGCGGCGACTGCCGACCAGCAGCACCGGATCGGTGGTATGCCGGGCGCGCTGCGCGTCTGTGGCCTTCAACCCGACGCAGGGGAAGCCCTGCGGCAAGCGCGGTGTATCTGTCGGAATGTGCTCGTTCTTTCCCATTTGTCCCCGTACTCGCTGCGAGACGAGACCACGCGGTTTGGTACGAGGGAAGTGTGCGAAACACGCCGAGGGCGTGCAAATTACAGTGGCTCCGATAGTTGAAATGGCATCGCGCCCGGGTGGCGCGGCGGGATTATCAGTCGTCGTTGTCGTCGCCGGACATGTCGCACGGCGTCTCGACGCGCTCAATCTTCGTGGCCCGGCCGTCCGCGTCCGCTTCGATGATCACGCCACAAAGGCGCACATCGTGATGCGCCATGTCATAGGGATGCGGCATACCGGTGACGAGCGACTGGATGACGCGATCCTTGTCGCGGCCGAGCACCGAGTCGTAGGGGCCGGTCATGCCGAGATCGGTGATGTACGCCGTGCCGCGCGGCAGCACCCGCGCGTCGGCGGTCGGAATGTGCGTGTGCGTGCCGACAACCGCCGTCACGCGGCCATCCAGCCACCAGCCCATCGCGACTTTCTCGCTGGTCGCTTCGGCGTGAATATCCACCAGGATCAGCCGCACGTCGCGTGGGATCTCGCTGAGCACGCGATCCACGGCGTGAAACGGGCAATCGGCGCGGACATTCATGTAGGTGCGCCCGATGAGCGAAATCACGGCGACCAGCTCGCCGCTGCGCGCCGCCGCGACGGTCCACTCGCGGCCGGCGGCCTCGGGCGGCAGGTTGGCGGGTTTGACGATGCGGTCAGAGGTCGCGAGGGATTCGACGATTTCGCGGCGACGATAGATGTGGTCGCCCATCGTGCAGACGTCGATGCCCTGACGGCGAAGCTTGGTGAACATCGTGGGGGTCATGCCGCTGCCGGCGGCGACGTTTTCCGCGTTGGCGACGACGAACTGAATGTCGTGGTCGCGCACGAGCGTCGGAATCGCCTGCGCGCAGGCCCGCTTACCGGGTCGTCCGACAATGTCGCCGATCATCAAAATCCGCAAGACAACGCCTTTGAGTGCCAGAAGATAGGCGTAGCGACTATAACGCGCCGGCGGCTCATTCGCTATGCGTTTTTCGCGGCTTGACCGCGCAAGCGGCGCGCGTGCAGGCGCTCATAGTGTGGCATGCATTCAGCCAGCAGCGGCGCCAGGTGAGCGGGCAGCGGCGCTGTTGGCGCTCGATACGGCGCGAAGCCGGTGGAGCCCTCGACATTCGTGTACCAGTGTGGCGCCCACGCGCCGTCCGTCGCGCGGCGGCCGGGCGCCCATGACAACATCGCCTCCTGAAACGGCACATCGAGCGCGTCGCACAGCGCGCGCAACATCCCACGCGGATTCTCCAGCACATCGCGCGCGTCGAGCACCGGCGGATCGGCGGATTCCCGCGTGAGGTGTTCGAAGAGCGCCACTTGCTGCGGCAGCCCCGTATCCGCGAGTGACGGGTTCGGCAGATTCCTGCTCAACGAGATCAACATCTCGCGCGGGTCGCGAATCAGGAAGGCGTTTCGCATTCGCGTCAGCCATCCCCGCTCGATTTCGTCGAGCAGGTGATGGGCCATGTGCTTTTGAAACAGAATCGCGCGATCGTCGGGGATCGGTCCCACCAACTGGGCGATGACCCGTCGCCAGTCGGTCTCGTGTGCCGCGAGCACCTCGGCGCGGCCGGGGTGATCAATGCTGGTCGCCAGCAGATAATGGGCGTACAGCGGCTCGTCGACGACCGCCGTATCGTCGCGCGCCCCCCAGGCGCGCATCATCGCGGTCGAGATGTTGCGCGGGCCCGACCACATCGCGATTCGCACCGCCATCGATTGGCCTCAGCGTCCTGGCGCCGGGTTCGGTTTGCAGAAAGTGCCGCGCTCCACATCCTTCAATACGCCGGGAAACCGCAGCACCTGGCTGTGCATGACCGCATAGACGCCCGGCGCCGCCAGCCGACACGCGATCATTGCTTCGGTGACATTCTGGAAGGCGTCAGTGTCGCGAAACTCAAACGGCCGCATCGCCCCGACCAGCACGATCGGGCGTTTCAGGTCGGGCAGGCGCGAATGCAGATGCTCGCCGGTCAGCGCCAGCGTGTCCGTGCCGTGGACGATCATCACCGCGTCGTTGTCGTAGAGGGCCGCCTTTACGGCCGACAGAATCGCCTCGCGATCGGCGTCGCCCATGTCGCGCGAATCCTTGGACATGACGCTGAACTGGCGGATCTCGACGGTCGGCAGGCGCAATTCGTGCAGGATCAACTCCAGCACGGAGCGCACATTTCGCAGGTCGCCGCTGCGCTCGTCGTAGGTCTTTTCGATCGTTCCGCCGGTGGTCAGGATCGCGATGCGAATCCGGCCCTCCGGGAATGACGCGTTTGATTCGGCGCTCATGGGGGCATTGTACCGGTCAACCGCAAGCCGGTGGGCCGGACCGCCCGATTGGATATGCATGCGGATGGTCTGGTCGCTCGGCGTGGCGCTGGCGCTCAGCTCGCTGGCGCGCGGGCAGGCGGATTCCGCGCCCCCATCTTCGCCGGTCGCGCCGCTGATCTCGATCGGCGGGGCGGATCTGTACAAGCTCGAACGTCTGTTCGACTTTGACGAGGCCAAGCTCGGAAACTACACCGAAACGCCAATGCACTGGAACGCGATTCGCGGGCCGGGGCTGCCGGCGTTTGACATCGGAAAACTGGATTTTCAGGTCGGTCACAACGCCCCGCCTTCGTTTCGGGTGAACCTCTGGCGGCTGAATGTTGTTTATGAATACTCCCATGTTGATCTGACAGTCGTCCCCGAGTCCGATTATCTGATCACCGGACACATTCGGGCCCGCGACATCGGTAATGCCCGCGCCTTCCTTGTCGCGTACTTCGTCAACCGTTTTGGCGAGTGGATTCCCGGCACCGATCGCGTCAGCAACCTGATCGCTTCGACCGGCGCCGCGGACGAACCCTGGCAGCCGGTGCATGTTTCCCTGCCGAATGACCACCCGGACGCGTTCGGGCTGCGGGTTCAGATTCGTGTCATGCAGTCGCAATACTGGGATCCGCCGGACCCGCGCCATCCCGACCCGATTGTCGTCCGCGACGCGGCCGCCGATGTGTGGCTCGATGATCTCCAGGTCTATCGCCTGCCGCATGCGCGGCTGGGTTTCTCAAATCCGGCTCGACTGGTGGAAGTCGGCGCGCCGGCCTCGCTGCTGGTCGAAGTCCGAAACGCCACGTCGTCCCCGTTGCAGGCGGAGCTCATCATCGAAGATCGGTTTGGCGCGGAGTGTCATCGCCAGGGTCTGGTGGCCCCGTCAATGTTGACGACCGACGCCGTCGGGACCTCGGCGAAACAGCAGTACCAACTGGTCGCGATGGCGGAGAACGGCCTCAAGCCGATCGAGGCGCCACTGCCGGCGCTTCCTGCGGGCGGCTATGTCGCGCGGCTCAGGGTGCTGAGCGGCGGGCAAGCGCTGCTGGAGCGCTCAGTCGCGTTCGCGGTGGTTCCGCAGTTGCCGTTTACGCCGGCCGCGGTGGGTGACATCGGAATTGACTTCGGACCTTGGCGCGACGGCGGGACACAGGCGATCGCCGACCAGATCAGCGGTTTGGGCGTCGGCGCCGTGAAGTTCGGCGTGCCGATGGGCGGGGCCTCCCGCGAAGGGGCCCAGGTCGACAGTTTCCGTCGATTGTCAGAGCTGATTCGCACACTTGCGGCCCGGCGGATCGAGTCTTCGATCACGATGCTGGCCGCCTCGGAAGAGACGCCGCGCACACTGCGCGAGGCGCTGGCCGAAAACCCGCGCTGGCCCGATCTGTTCCGACCGGTGTTCGCCCACTTCGGGAGTCTGATCTCCACGTGGCAGCTTGGTGATGAAACCGAGATGCTGCGCGGGCCGGTCTGGGATCGTGCCGCGATCGCTGAAGTGCGAAATCTGCTGGCCCGATTTGTGACCGCGCCGCGGCTGCTGGGTCCGACGTACGCCGCGCCGTTGCCGGATACAACGCCCGCCGTGCTCGTGCCGCGGGCGATCGCCGGCGCCAATCTGCCATGGCACTTCGCGGACTTGCGGGAGCGAACGCCGCAGCCCTGGCTGCGCCTGGAGGCGCCATATCCACCGGGCAGTTTCGAAGCGCCGGCGCTGATGGACCAACTGCGTCGCCTGACGCTGACGCGCGCGCTCGGCGCGGAGCGCGTGTACGTTGATGCGCCGCTGATGTGGTCGGATGAGAGCGGCGCCCCGGCCTGGGAACCGACGGCCGACTATGTGCCGTTGCGGACATTCGCGTGGGCGCTGTCGGGTCGCCGCGCGGTTGGCGTGATGTCGCCCCTGCCGGATACCGTCGCGATCCTCTTCGAGGGTCCGCTGGACGCGGTGATTGTGTTTTGGACCTGGCGCCAGAACGCGGTGCGCGATCCGGTCGGCCTGTACTTGGGGCCGGACGTGCGCCAGATTGACGCCTGGGGCGCATCCAGCGCGGTCGAAATGCGGGCGGGTCGCGCGTTCTTGGAATTTACACCGGAGCCGCGCATCCTGTACGGCGTGCGCCCGGCGACGGCGCTGCTCCAATCCACATTCGAGGTGTCCCCGCAGACGGTGCAGTTGCATGAGCCCGAACCGCGGCCGGTGCTGCGCTTTCAGAACCCGTTTGACACCACGCTGTCGGGCGAGATGACACTGACGCCGCCGATAAATTGGCAGGTGGACCCGAGCGAAGTCAGTTTTTCATTGGGGCCACGCGAAACATTTGAGCGCGTGTTGCGCTTCACGCTGCCGCCACGGCAGATCGCACAGGAGCTGGGATTGGAAGTCGCCCTCAGAATTCACGAGCCGGAATCGGCGGAAATGCTGTTCCTGACGCCTCTGCGGATCTCCCTGCGCGATGTGCGTGTGGAAACGCGGGTTGACTTCACGGAACAGGATGACCTGATTGTCTACCAGACGCTGCACAATCTTTCGGATGCCCCGGTGAATTTCTCGGCGTTCTGCGCCGCGCCCGGGCGCCCGCGTGAGGAGCGTGAGTTCCGCCAGGTCGGCCCCGGTGAAGTGACGCAGGTGAGCTACGTGTTTTTGGCGGCTCCCGACCTGCGCGGCGCGCTGCTGCACATGGGGATTCGCGAAATCCGGGGGAAACGCTCGCTGGATGAGCTTGTCCGGGCGCCCGAATGACGGCAAGATACCCGTTCACCCCGGTTTGGGTGAAAAGGGGTATCGATGGTTGCTTTGCCACAGGCGCAGAAAGAGTCGATCCCGCCCAGCACAGGCTGCGGTAAAAGCTGCGGGGCAGGACTCGAAAAAGTATATCCGACGACAGCGGTGCGCTACGGCGCGATGAACTGGATTGGCGAATTCGCCTATAAGCCGGGCACGGTATTCAGCTGCGGCGCGAAGGTCGTGATCGAAACCGATCGCGGCGTGGAGATCGGCCAGCAGGTCAGCGTATCGTGCGGCGGCTGTTCCAAGTCGATCAGCCGCGATCAGATCAAATCGTACATCGACGAAAGCGGCCCGGAGTTTTACCGCCTGCGCGCGGGCAAGATTCTGCGGGAGGCCACACCGGACGATCTGAACGACCACGAGCATCTGAACGGCCACACGAAGGAAGATGTCAATCGCTGCGCGCTGCTGGCGGCGCAGATGCAACTGGACCTGAAGGTCATCACGGCCGAACACCTGCTCGGCGGTGAGCGGATCGTGTTTTACTTCCGCTCCGAAACGCGCGTGGACTTTCGTGATCTCGTCAAGGAACTCGCGCACTATTTCCACACCCGTATTGAAATGCGCCAGGTCGGCGCGCGCGATGAAGCGCGCCTGGTGGCGGATTACGAGATCTGCGGGCGGGAATGCTGCTGCAAGAACTTCCTGAAGAAGTTGCGGCCGGTCAATATGAAGATGGCCAAGACGCAGAAATCGACGCTCGACCCGAGCAAGGTGTCCGGCCGCTGCGGGCGTTTGCGCTGCTGCCTGCGCTACGAGCATGAGGGCTACGAGTCGCTCGCGGCCAAATTGCCGCGGGTTGGCGCGACAGTCGGAACATCCTTCGGCAACGCGCGTGTCATTGATCGCCAGATCCTGACCCAGCTCGTCATGGTGCGCACCGAAGACGACCGCGTGTTCACCATCCCCATCGAGGAGATCGAGCCCCATCCACGCCGCGACCGCTCGCCGACGGATCCATCCGTGCCGGCGGGCGAAGCCCCGGCCCGCGGAGAGGGTCGCCCGGAGAATCGCGGTGGCGATGGTCGCCGTGACCGCCGCCGCCGGGATGAGCGGCCACCCGGCCGTCAGGACGGCGCCGGGTCGGACGCCGTCGAGCCGACAACAACGCCTTCGGAGGCCCCGCAAGCAGGTGGGGCGCCGCAGGATAGCGCTCGCAAGGCCGACGCTGACGCCCCACCGGCGGCCGATCGTGGCGCTGAAGATGGGGCCGGGCGTAAACGCAAGCGCGGGCGTGGACGCGGTCGCCGGGCGGAGGGAGACAGCGCGCCTCCGCGCGACAGCGGCTCGGCATCAGCTGATCAGCCGACCGAGGGCGCCGGTCCATCCGGCGAGAAGCGTGAAGGCGGGTCTGACGGCAAGCCGCGCCGCAAGCGGCGGCGCGGGCGCGGACGTCGCGGCGGTCCGGACGGCGGGGCAGGCGGGCCTGCGGGCGGCGGAGGCGGCGATCCGGCATGAGCGAAGTCGCCGACCAGATTCGGGAGATCATTCGACGTGACGGTCGGTATGCGCCGCGCGCGTTTGAGTTTCTTTCCGCGGGACTGACGAATGTCACGCGGTCGATTCATGGCGAGCCGCCCTACGATGAGCCGCCGCACGTGACCGGCCAGCAGTTGACGCGCGAGCTTTGCGAAATGGCGGTAGCGCGCTGGGGTCGGCTGGCCCCGGCCGTTTTGTCGCGTTGGAATATTCGCCGTCCGCGCGATTTTGGCGAAATGGTGTTCCTGCTCGTCAACGAAGGAATGATGAGCAAGCGCGAAAGCGACCGGATCGAGGACTTCGACGGGGACGTTTGGCTGGAGGAGGCGTTGTGTGCGGCCTCCATCCAGATCGATCTGCCCGAAGGGCGCGCCGCCCCGTGATGGAGAAGTACCTGCCGAAGTTGACCGAGCGCGGCGAGCGCTGGGCTCGGTTTCTTTCGCTGATCGCGGCGGCAGTCGCGCTGGTGTGGGTGACGCTTTACCTGCGTTCGGTGCTGACGCCGATCGCCGCGGCGCTGGCGATCGCCTATATCCTTAACCCGATTGTGACCTGGCTGGAGCGGGCGCAGCAAGTTCGCCGCGTGACGTCGATCAGCGTCGGCATCGGCGCGCTGGTCATCATCGGCGCCAGCATTCTGTTTGCCGGCGTGTTGCAGACGTTGGACTTGTCAGCGCGACTGCCCCAGTACGCGGTGGCGACCCACCAATGGCTGGCGGAGAGTTTTCCGAGCCTGATCAGCCCGCCGGGCGGAGCGCCTGACGCGCCGGCCAACACAGGCGAAGCGACTCCGGCTGAGGACTCGAAGTCCGAGCCATCGGAGGATCGTCCGGCCGGAGACGACTCGGGCGCTTCCGCGCCCGCCGGTCCGTGGAACTCCCGGGACGGAACCGATCTGCGTAAGCTCGTGGCGGATCACGGTCTGTCGATCGCCAGTTCGATTATCGCTTACATCTCCGGTCTGATGTCGAACGCGCTCTACATCGTGACGGTCATTGTGCTGATTCCGATGTACACGTTTTTCTTTCTGCTGAACTTCAACCAGATCACGCAGGTCGTCCATGACCATATTCCGGTCGACTATCGACCGACGATCGTGCGAATCGTCACCACCGCCGACCGCGCCATCTCTGACTTCTTCCGTGGCCGGTTGATCGTTTGCACGATCATCGGGGTCGTGACCGGAATCGGCTGGCAACTGGTCGGCGTGAAGTATGGGCTGCTGATCGGCGCCTTGTCCGGCCTGTTAGCCTTGATCCCGTTCATGACCGTGCTCTCGCTCCCGCTGGCGGTCTTCGGCGCCTATCTCGGCGCCAGCGAGAGCCAGGGGCCGTGGTTTATGCCCGTTGTGCTCACTTTCATCATCTTCGCCGGCGTACAGGCGCTGGAGACCTTTGTGCTGACGCCGACGATCGAATCCAAGGCGTCCGGCCTGCACCCGGTGACAACGATCGTCGCACTGCTGATTGGCGGTCAGGTCGCCGGCTTGCTCGGAATGTTGTTGGCGATTCCCATCGCCAGTACGCTCAAGTCCCTGGCTGCGGAGTACATGATGCCGGAGATTCGGCGTCTGGCCGATGCCCGCGAAGCGGAAGCCGAGGCCGCCGCCCGGTCAAACACACAAGGTCCGCCCCAATGATTCAGACGCCCGACGCTTCTGCGCCGAAAGATAAGACAGCGGCGAACGCGCCGACGGCCGCGGATGACGGAGCGCCGTTTGGCACGCGTCCACGGCGCGGCTGGGGGCCCGTGATCCTGTGGGCCGGGCTGCTGGCGGTGTGGGTGGCGATGATGGCGTGGATGTCGATCACTTCGCGCTGATTCCGCTTGTCGCCCGCCTTTCGACGATGGAGGCGCGATGAGCACAAACTTCCTGGCTGACCTCGATACCCCGCGACCGCTGGAACCCGATCCAGCCGTCTGGCGCCGCAATCTGGCGGCGATTCACGCGATTGACCCTGGGCTGGCGGCTGCGCTGTCCAAGACGCCGCTGCCGCCGGATTGGCGGCCCGTGGCGGCCCTGGATGACGCGCCCACCTGGCGGATCGAAACGCCGGGCTCCGGCGCGCGCTGGCTGGATGATTCCGCCGCGCCGCGCACACGCGCGACGGCGCTGTTGCGCAATTTCCGCGCGTCGGACGCGAATGTGCTGGTCTGCGAAATCGGTAGCGGCGCCGAAGTGGCGGAGTTGCTGCGCCGCCTGCCGGCGACCTTGGCGGTGTTTGCGTTTGTCGAGCGGCTCGAGACGCTCGCCGCGGTGTTGCGCCTGCGGGACTGGTCCGGCGCGCTGGATTCGCGCCGTTTGGCGCTCTCGGCTCCCGGTCATGAGGCGGTCGGTCTGAGCGAGCGCCTGCGCCGTGAAGTTGGATTGAACCCGCCGACGGGATTGATCAAGGACGCGCGGGTCTCGCCGGAGCGCGTGCGCGCCTGTCAGCAGATTGTCGCGGCGCTGATTGACGAGATCGGGAGCGCGCGCGAGGCCCGCATGCGCGAAGTGCGAGCGGCGTTACGCGCGACGCCGCGCAGCGCGGCGATCGTGGCGCTCGCGGGCGGCGCCGCGCCTGATCTGGCGGACGCGATTGTGCGCGGGGCGCTGGCGTGTGATTGGCGCGCGATGGCATTGACCGCGCGCGACCCGCGCGACGGGCATCCGCTCGCGGCGTTGGAGAAGCTCGGTGGCGTCGCGCCGGAAGTCGCGCTGGGCGTCGGTCATGATCCCGCGTTGCTCCACACGGGCGCCGGGCGGATCAACCTGCGCTGGATGATTGAGCCGCCGATTGAAGCCGACCGAGGCGCGTGGCATAGCACGTCCGAAGACCAGACGATCTGGCTGGGCGCGTCCGCGCGGATTTGCGACACGCTGCGACGCGTCATGCCGGAATCGACGCAGGTGGCGCCCTTCTATTGGGCGGTGGATGCGCAAACGCCGGAGTTTGGCGAGTTTTCCGATGAGGTGTTTCTGATCGGGGCATTGCCGGAGGATGGCGCGGCTTCACTCGGAATCACACAGCCGACGCATATTGCCATTTGGGAAGCCGCGCGGGCCATCGCGGAAAAGAAGTGGAATCAGCCGCTGATTTATGACGCGAATGGCTTGTTGCGGGCTGCGGAATCGGTTGCGGACGCGCGAATGGGCGATGAGGCGGTTCGCGCGAGAATGATCGTTCTCATGGAATACGCCTTGATTCCCGCGGTTGTCACGCGAAGAATCATAGAGGCGTGCGCCGCGGCGCGCGTGCCGGTGACGGCGAGTGGCGCGGGCTGGGAGCGCATGCCGGACGTGCGCCGGGTCGAGCCGATCTGGCGGCGCGGCGCGTCTGGACCGCGGGCGGTCATCGTAGCGGGGTGGCGTGACGCGTTTTCGCGCGACATGGTGGAATCTGTCGCGCGCGGCGCGCCGCTGGTGATTCACGACCCCGGCGGCGGCAACACGCCGGCGCGCAGTGTGGCGGAGGTTGTTGCGCCGTCTGAGACGACTTTGTTTTCGGGGGGGCCGGCATTACAGCAGGCGTTGCTTGCCATCGGGCGGGATCTCGACGCTGCGCGCCGCAAAGGCGCGGCGGCGCGCCGTCGCGCGCTCACTTCGCACACATGGGCCGCTCGCTGGCGGGCATTGACCGCGACCGGGCCGCTGATGAGGATGGCGACCGAGGTCCCGTCGCCGAGCGGCGGCCAGTCCTGAGCCGAACCAGACCGACTACCGCGCGGGAGGCTTCGCCGGGTGACTAAAGCGACCAACTATCTGATTGCGCTCATGCTTGCGAGCGCCGCGCACGCCGCGCCGATTGTCAGCGTGCTGGCGGACTTTGAGGCGGACGACTACCTCGCGAGCGCCGAAGAATTGACGGCGAGCGTCGCCAGCGACTGGACGATCGAGCCGGCGGCGATCCCCGCGCGCGGGCAACGTTCGCTCTCGATCACGGCCGCCTCCACCAGGCCCGATCCCTCCGCCATCGTGCGATTCCGCTTTCGCGACCCGGCCCGATTTGCGCAGGCGGACCGACTCATGGCCCGCGCCTGGCTGAATCAGGGCTCCGCCGCCGTGGCGTTTGTCGTGGAAGATGCGCTGGGCCGATCGTTCGCGACGGAGTTTGCCGAGGTTGGCGGCGTGCGGCGCTGGGCGGATCTGCGGTCGAAGCTGGATCGTGACGCGCTCGGCAAGCCGCGCGGCCAGGATCCGGACGCGCCGCCGGATATCGAGCCGATGCGCTGGCCGTTGGAGATTGTGGGCGTCGCGGTGCGGTTCAAGGGCGCCGGGCGTCACACGCTTTATCTCGATGATCTGGAAATCGAGCACGACGTGCCTGCCGGCGAGATTGTGCGCGGGAGCTTTTTTGTTGATCGCATGTCGGCCGTGGTGGAGGCTGGCGCTGAGGCGCGCATGATCTTCTCGCTGGAGAACCGGTCGCGCGCGGACGCCGTCAACGGCGCGTTGGAACTGACACTGTACGGGCCCACCGGCGAGAAGCTGGCGGAAGAGCGCAGAACGGTGACGTTGCCGCCGAAGGGCGCAGACTATCGTTCGCGTCAGACCTTTCCGTTTTCAAAACGATTGGAGTATGCCGGCTTCTGTCGGGTCGCGGCCCGCCTGACGAGTGGGGCGTCGCCGCCGGTCGACTGGGAGTTTGGTCTGGTCGCGCTGCCGCCGCGCCCCGACATCGTGCGCGGGCGCGATCAACTGTTCGGCGTGCGTGTGGCGCTGTTTGATCAGACGCCGTCGGACCGGCTGTTTGAGATTGAGGTTGCGGCGGCGTTGGGGGCGCAGGTGATCGCGCTCGAGACGCCGTGGCGCGTGATTCAGCCGAGACCGGACACATTGGCGCTGGAGCAGCTGGATACGCTGATCAAGTGGATGCAGGATCGGCGGATCGAGCCGCTGATCGTTCTGACGGATCCGCCCGAATGGCTCGGCGCGGCGGAGCCGGGTGAGCATCAGGCGAAGCTGCTCACGAGCCTGGTCGGCCGGTTCGGTCGGCGGGTGCGTCACTATCAACTCGCGCGGGAGCCCGGCGATGGGGCGGCCCTTGCGCAGGCGATGGCGCGGGTCCGGGCGCGGGTCGCGCCGCTGCTGGATGATCTGGTGATCATTTCGCCCGCGGCTCCGCTGGGAGAATTGACGGCTGATGCGGACGGCGCGCTGGGCGCTGCGGTGAGCGGCTCGCCGGGGGCGTGCGCGGCTGCGCTGTCATCCGGCAAGTTCGAAAAGAAGGCGAGCGTTTTCTGTGTCGTCGATGCGACGCCGGCGCAGGCGTTGGGCGATGTGGTGGACGCGTCGGATGTGTTGCGCGCGTATGTCGCCGCGGCGCGTGGCGGCGTCCGGACGCTGGTCTGGGGGCGGTTGCGCGACACGCCCGACGCGCCGGGCGTCGGCCTGTTGCGCCGCGATTTTTCTCCCAGGCGTCGCGCGGCGGCGTTTGCGAACGCCGCGCAGTGGATGATCGGCGCCGAACTGAGCGGCCCGATGCCGGGCGCCGCGACGATTGATCCCGCGCGGCCGGCGCTGGCCGATCCGATGGCGTCCGCGCTGTTCATCAGCCTCGATCGACAAGTGGGCATTGTCTTTGATTCCCCGACGGTGGTTCCTGGCGTGATGGCTCGCCTGCTGCATGGTGTCAGCGGGTTCGCGGTCTGTCGACGCTGGGACGCGTATCCGACGATCGTTTTCGAATGGGGAGACGCTTCGCTGATCGAGCCGCCGCCGGGCGTGATGGTCGTGGAGTTTTTCCCGGAGACGAATCAGTCGCGGCCGCAGGTGGCGTTTGTGCCGACGTGGGTCGCGGCGCCGGGCGTTGTGGCGGTTGATCAGACGGCGTCGTTCACGGCCCGCATCACCTGCCCGTATGACGCGCAGCGCGCCTATCTGCGGGCGGAGACCGATCCAGCCGCCCCGATTCGCTGCGAGCTTGGCGCGCGGGTGCTGCAAGCCGGGGCCGGCGTGACCACCGAGGTGGAGGCCCCTTTGAAGCGCGTGAGCGCGCTGAAAGACGGCACGGACCTGCGCCTGGAGGTCGCGATCGATAGCGTGCGGCTGCCCGCGACGGTGCGGCTGGTGCGCGAGACGCCGCTGCGTCGCCAGGCCGACGCGACCGACATAGCGACCGCGGCAAATGCGCTGGAGTCACGGGGTCGCGTTTTTGGCGCGTGGCGCCCGACGGGCCTTACGCTTGTGATGGAACTGGGTCGCGCGCGCGGACCGATTCGGGTTGGTTTCGCGACGGTGGGGGCCGACGAATCCCATCCCGCCGTCGGGGCCTTCGCGCCGGGCGAGAAGGATGTCGAGTGGACAGCGCAGCCGAGCGGCTGGCAGGCGCGCGCGGTGGATGCCAAGGGGGCTAGGCGGGTTGAGATTTCGATTCCGGGATCGGGGCTGAAGGCGGGCGACGCGGTGCTGCTGGCGGTGGACGGACCGATGCTGGAGCTGGGCCAGTTGGAGGGGCCCAACGGCCCGCTGCTGGACTATGTGTGGTTGCGACTCGCTGAATAAGCCTGGGGTTCGGGCGGCGATCAGTTAAACAAAACTGGACGGATTCCGGCTCGTGTTCTCAAACAGGGGTTGGGTTTCGAGCGAGGGGGCCATCTTGATCGATGTTTTGACCGTAATGCGATGGCCTGAGAACACAGGCTGATGGAATCCGCCCGAGACTGCGGGAACGGACAGATATGCGCCGACGATTGGCTTCCGTGCGTCGTCGACGCGATGGTCGATGCAGCCCATCCTTGAGCGGCTTCGCCGACCGGGATCCCAAGTTCTCAAAGAGCCGGCCTTCTCGATTTCGCGAGACTGCCAATTGTGTTATCGGCTGCAACGCCCTAATCATAACACAGGCTGTCAATAAATCTACTCAAATTAACAAGAAACCGGAGAGATGGGGAGGTTCGCGGCGGCCACATGTGGGCTGCTGGCCCCACGGGCGGTGGATCGACTGCGCCGCTTAGACCACATATAGGGGTGTGGATGAGAAGTGGAAAACCTGTCACCGGCGCAAAAGTTCGCCGAATTTTCCATTTCTCCGGCTGCGGAATCGACCTAATTTTACAGCTTAGGGCGCTAGGTTACCGTTTCCGCGGTGCGGATCGGCCTTGCGGACCAGGAGGTAGTTCTTGCCGCGGTAGCGCTGAATCTCGCCGGTAATCACGAATTCCGTGATCCCGGACTCATACAGGCGCTCCATGAACTCGCGGGTTTGATTGGGCAAGAGCTCGATCATCGTCAGGCCGGACTCATCGGCGTTGTAGAAGTGGAACTCCGCCCGGTCGCTCAGCGTTTCCAGCCGACCCTGGCGCATGACAAGCATCTGGCCTTCCAGCAGCAGCGCCCGGTCATCGGCGGCGGGCGTTTCGGCCGGCTGGCCGGTCTCGGGGACGCGGCGCGGAATCGGTCGGCGCGATTGATCGCGCAGCAGGCCCTGCAGGACCCGTTCCTGGGCCTCGTTCGGCAGGCGCGGCTCGGTCGAGCGCGGGGCCGGTTCCGGCGACTCGGCGCCATCCGATTTGGGCTCGGTCTTGGCCGGTTCGTCCTTCTTTGCCTCGGCGGGTGGCGCCGGATCGGCGGGCTTGGCGCTGGGCGAATCTTGCGCGGTCAACAGAGCGACAAGACTGAAAACGAGCGTGAGCGCGAAACGCGTCATGGCAGGGGTCCCTCACATAGATCCGGATCCAACCTAACCGATAATCGGCAATATGGGAAAGCGATCTGCGGCTGATGTGTTCATCTACGGCGCGGGCGGGCTTTGTTCGCTGGCGCTGGACATTCTGTGGCAGGATCAGCGCTATCGTCCGGTCGCGATTTTCGATTCCGACCCTCGGCGGCATGGTTCGAAACTGGATGGCGTGCCCGTCATCGGCGGGCTGGCGGATGTCGAGGGCCTGATGGAGCGCGGCGTCAGTCTCGGACTGGTCGCGATCGGCCATAGCCCTGAGCGCGTTCGGATCGCCGACGAACTGCTGTGTCGGGGCGTGGGGCTGATCTCGGCGATTCACCCCCTGGCGAGCGTCGCGCCCAGCGCGATCGTCGGGCCGCACGTGATTATCGGCGCGCGGGCGACGGTGTGTGTGCATGCCCGCATTCAGCGCGACTGTGTGATATCCGCCGGCGCGATCGTCGAGCACGACAATCACCTCGGTCGCGGCGTTTTCATTCACCCGGCGGCGAAGCTCGCGGGTGGTGTGCGGGTCGACGCGCTGGCGACAGTCGGGATCGGGGCGTGCGTGATTCCCGGTCGGCGGATCGGTCAATCGGCCTGTATTGAGCCCAACGCGGTGGTGATCCGCGATGTAATTCCGGGTGAAACAGTGGGCGGCGTGCCGGCGCGGCCGGTCGAGGGCGACCAGCGGTTCCGGGCCGGCGATGTTGCGCTTGCGGGCCAGGATCGCGAGCATGAAGTCTGCCCGACAGCGGGGCATAGATGATGACCGCCCTACCCGGGGCCGGCTAGAATCAACAGCGACACGATCAGGCGATGCTTTCCGGACAATCGATGGAGATGCGGATCATGACGCGACTAACCCGCACGTTGGCTGTGTTCGGCTGCGCCACGTTGTTTGCGCTGGGTTGCGACTCCAAGCCGAAAGGCGCGGCGGATTCGAGCGCGGATGAGAACCTCGACTTTATCGTCGAGGGCTCCGACGAGCAGTTGATGATCGGTCTCGGGTACAAGAACGAGGGTGATCCGAACGGTGGGGGACATATCCATCGCGCGCCGCACAATGGCGCGCTGTTTGCGCTCGGCGATCACTTTGCCAACATCGAGTTCACACTGGACGCGAAAACGGGCCTGCTGACGCTGTACGCGCTCGACGCGCACGCGGAGAACGCGGTGCGCCTGGCGCAGGATTCGATCAAGCTGACCGGGGCGCGGATCGAGCGGGCCGGCGGCGAAACGGGTGAGCTGCCGGAGTTGGTCATGCTGCCGTTCGAGAACGCGCTGACGGGCGAAAAGCCGGGCGACAGCAGTGAGTTCCGGGTGACGAGCGACGCGTTGAGGGGGGCGGTGAAGTTCAGCGGCACACTGGCGCAGCTGGAGATCAAGGGCGAATCATTCACCGATCTGCCGATCCAATGGCCGGCGCCGTAGTGGTGTGCGCGGCGCGTCCGTTCTTCTGCTAGGGCGCGAAGAAGTCCTCATCCGGATCCGCCGGGGCTTCGCCGGGTTGCGGCTGGCCGAGTCGCGCGCGGAGCGCGATCAGGCTGGCGGCGTTGGGGAACAGCGGATTCGGCAGCGCCTCGTTGAGCAGTGTCATCGCCTGGCTGCGGTTTTCGTCCGCAGCGTCGATCCGCGCGAGCAGCAGGTGCGCGAGCGCCCGGCCGGACTTGGCGGTCCAGGTGTCGCCGGCCAGTCCCTGCAGGGCGTCGTTCAGCGCGGTCAGGGCTTCGGAGCGCGCGGTTTCAATCGCTTCGGTCGTGGCTTCGGGCACGTTGCTGGTCGCGCCCGGAATCGCCTTCAGGAGTTGGGCGAACGTATTCTGCAACGCGGTCAGGCGCGTCGCGCGCTCGACCAGCAAACGTCCGACGCGCATCTTCGCGTAGGCGCTGGCCGTTTTCGGGATCTCCTGCAGACTGGTGTCACGCGAGATCATCGACAGGCGCGGGTTCTTGCCCTGGCTGTCGTACTCGCGGCGAACATTGGCGGCGTCTGACGTGAACTTGGCGGCGGCGGCGGCGGCGCCCTCAAAGCCGCGGACCGCGGCGCGGGCGGCGTCAATGGCCTTGTTCTCCAGGTCCATGACCGCCTGCGACGACTGCGTCAACTGCTCGACGATGCGATCGATCTCCGCCTTGCGCTCATTGGCGAGCTTGGTGAGCGACTCCGCGTCGCGCGACTCGGCCTCGGCATACTGCTCGGCCGAGGCGATCGCGTCCTGCATGCGCTTCTGGCCGTTCTCCAGGGCGGCGACGCGCGCTTCGGCGAGTTCGAGCTCGCTTTCCAGCACGCGCAGTCCGTCGGTCGGCTCGCCGGTGAGTTCTGCGGTCAGCAGGTCGGGGCCGTCGAATTCCGCATCCGCGGCGCCGCCGAGCGTGAGTAGTTCATACTGAATCTGCAGATCGCGCTGGCGATTGGCCAGTTCACGCCGGCGATCGGCGTATGCGGTGTAAGACGCTTCGTTGCGCAGCTCAAAGCTCTTGTCATCGAGTTCGATGAGCGCGTTCTGCAGCTCGGAGAGCTCCGTCTCGACGCCGGCCAACTCGGCGCGCATCGCTTCGACGCGCGATTTGAGTTCGTCGCGGTTCGAGCGGGCCTCCGCCAGGTCCGCTTCGGTTTGCGCGATCTGGCTTCGCAAGTCCTCGATGCGCGCTGATTCGGCCCGCGCCGCTTCCGCGCGGGCGTTCAACTCGCGCCAGATCGACGCGTTTTCGATCAGAGCGGCCTGGTTCGGGATCATTTCCGCGCTGCGGAGCCGGGCCTGGTCCTGCCAGCGCGAGGATTCCGCCATCTGCGCGATGCCGGCGACGTAGGCCGATCCGATCGTGGAACTGCCGGCCTTGAGCGCTTCGTTCAGCAGGCGCTGATTCTCCTCGGCCCAATCATCGAAATCGGAGATGCTTTTGGCGACGTCGCTGGCGCCCACGCCGGTCGGCACCTGCGACTTCTCGACGGAGGGAAACCGCTGCTGCAAAGCGCGGTCAGAGGCCTGCACATCGCTGGCGATCGCCTGCAGCCGCTCGCGGGCCGAGTCGAACCGCTCCGGCGCGGCCTGCACGATCCGGGCCGCGTCGGCGTCCTTCAATTCGGAAGCGGCGATGCGCGCGTTCGTCACCGGCAGCATCGCCTGGTAGTCAAGCAGGTCGCGGCTGGCGCGGGCCGCCTGACGGTCGGCGTCGCTGGCGCCGCGCCCCGGCAGGAAGCGTGGCGCCATCAGGGCGCCTCCGACGATGACGACGGACAGCACTGTGCCGATGAGGAATGATCGATTCACGTAGGTTCTCCCCCGCAGGGTCGCTGGCCCGCGCGGCTGCGTACAAGTCAGACCGGGTACAGTAACCCGGTCGGCGGGGCCGATCAATTCGCGACAGATTCCGCGATTTCGCGCCAGTTCTCGCGCTCAATGCCGCGCAGCCGGGTCGCGCGATCGACCACCAGCACCAGCCCGCCGGCGGTCACCCCCCAATCGCGTGGCAGGTCGCCAAACAGCCCGGCTTCGTCGCAGATCACGGGGCAGGTGATCTTGTCGCGCTCCAGGGCCGCCTGCGCATCGGCCCGCCGCAGGCCGACATGGACGCCGACGAGTCGCATGTCGCGGGCGGCGGCGAGCGCTGCGGCGTCGCGCAGCCGTCGCATTGATTCCGCGTTCGCCACGCTGAAGAAAACGACAAGCGTCGGCCTGCCGCGCCAGTTTTGGGCGTCGATGGTCTCGCCGCTGATCGCCGTCGCCCGCAAGGCCATCGGCTGGCCGAGGCGGGCTTCGCGCTCCAGGCGCGCCGCCAGCGCTCGGGTGGTCAGGTGGTTCGGAAATTGGGCCCGCAGCAGCGCCACCAGCGCCGCGCGCGGCGGGACGCCGTCCGTGGCGTCCGCGTTGAACAGGGCCTCAACCAATCGCGGCGTGTGGCGGCTTGACGGGTACTTTTCCACGAAGGCCGCGCTTGCCTCGACCGGCAGCGCCGGCAGCGACTCCAACGGGCCGGGCAGGGCCCGCGTTTGTTCGCGGTCGAGCGCGACGCGATCGATGACCATTTTCCAATATGCGACTTCGCTGGCGCTCTCGGCGTCGGATTGCGGCTTTTTGCAGGCGGCGGCGAGCGCGGCGAAGTCCCCATCCATCGCGCCGATTTCGAACAGAAGGTCAAACTCTAGCCGCATCGCCGCGGTCGCGCTGCGGCCGCCGGGGTAGTAGGCGCGATAGTCGCGAATCGCCTCAAGCAACTGGAGCCGGGCGGCGCGCGGATCGGGGGCGTCGGCCAGGGCGGTCTGCCTGGCGCGGATGCTGCGCCACAGCTCGGTGTCGGGGGCGGTCCTTGGCTTGCGCGCGCTTTGGGCGTGGCCCGGGACGGCGAGGGCCAGTGCGACAGTCAGGATCGCCCAGGTCCTTACCACAGGGCCCAGTCCTTCGCGTATAGCACATAGATATACAGGAACAGGTTGGTCAGGCCGTGCGTAATCATCATCAGCAGCAGGCTTTTCTTCCAGATCATCAGCGCGTTAAAAAACAGCCAGCACGGGATGCTGACGGCCCAGGTGTCGGGGTGCTGCACGGTGGAAATCAGGCTGGTCCCGATGAAGCTGAACCACGTAAACGCGCCCAAGGGGACTTTCTCAAACTCCGCCCAGTCGATCAGGGCCCGCAGCAGGAACCCGCGCCAGAAGAGTTCCTCCACGATCGCGACGGTGATCACCGCGACCGCGATCTTTGTCACGATATTGATCCAGGCGACGATCGGGCCGACGCCCATGAACGGGCTGAGCTCGGCCGGGTCGCCGGGCGCGCCGGGGAGCAGCGGCAGGCGGCGCGGCAATCCAAGCGTGTCGACAAAGAAATGGTGGCCCGCGGCCCAACCCGCGGCCGCCAGCAACCCCGCGCCGATCGCCAGCGCCAGATGCGGACGCCCGAGCGGCGGCAGGTGTTTTCGCCAGATCCAGACGAGAACCAGCGGGCCGACGCCGCGCAACAGGTTGGCGGCGAACTGCCATTCAACAGGCACGACATCGCGCACGGCGAGCAGCAGCAGGTACGCGAGGTATGGCCCCATCAGGGTCAGGTCGGGCCGCTCGCGCCCGATTTCGTTGATTCTGTTTGCGATTCCCGGCGCCTCGCCCGCCGCCATCGCTACGCCTTCGCCGCCGGGGCCCGCGGTCGTTCAAACTGGGCCTTGTGGAAGTTGGTGTTGATCGGAATCGGGTAGTCGCCGGAAAAGCACGCGTCGCAATAGGCCTGCGAGTCGCGCACGCAGGCGAGCATCGCCTCGCGCGAGAGATAGGCGAGCGAATCGACATCGAGGAACGCGCGAATCTCTTCGACGCTGCGCTGGGCCGCGATCAGCTCGTCGCGCTGCGGAAAGTCGATGCCGTAGTGGCATGGGTGCCGAATCGGGGGGCTGGCGACGCGCAGGTGAATTTCCTTCGCGCCGGCGTCGCGCAAGGATTGCATTTTCGCCCGCGTCGTCGTTCCGCGCACCACGGAGTCCTCCACCACGATCAGGCGCTTGTCGCGCACGCTGCCGCGGATCGGGTTGAGCTTGAGTCGGACCGTCAGGTCGCGAATCGCCTGGGTCGGCTGAATGAATGATCGGCCGACATAGTGGTTGGTCGTGAATCCGCGTCCGATCGGAATGCCGGATTGTTCGTGATAGCCGAGGGCGGCGCAGCGGGCGCAATTCGGCACAGGAATCACGAGGTCGGCCTCCACGGGGGCCTCGCGGGCCAGGGCGGCGCCGAAGGCCTTGCGCACCAGATGCACGTTCTCGCCGAACACGTCGCTGGCGGGGTCGGCGAAGTAGATCAGCTCAAACACGCATTGTGCGCAGCGCTTGGCGGGTTCGGCGAAGCGGCGCGACGAAATGCCGTTGGGCGTCAGCGTCACGATCTCGCCGGGGGCGACGTCGCGGACATACTCGGCCTGCACGATATCGAGCGCGCAGGTTTCGCTGGCGACGATCCAGTTGGCGCCGATGCGGCCGAGGCACAGCGGACGATTCCCGCTCGGATCGCGGGCGGCTTCGATGCGATCCGGCCACATCGCCAACAGGCAGTATGAACCGCGCAACTCGCGCAGCGCGGCCCCGAACGGGTCGTCCTGCTCGCGAAAGGTCGGGTCGGCGAGCATGTGCAGGATGACTTCCGTGTCGGACGTCGCCGTGAAGATATGTCCGCGGCGCTCGTAGTCGTCACGCCATGCGCCGGCGTTGACCAGATTGCCGTTGTGGCAGATCGCCGTTGGGCCGGCCGCGGTCTGGACGAGCATGGGCTGAATGTTGTCGGAGCTGCATGAGCCGGTGGTCGAATATCGCACATGGCCGATGGCCATCGGGAACCGCAGCGCTTCCAGATCGGCGCGGCTGATCGCGTCCGTGACCAGGCCCATTCCCGCGCGGCGATGGATGGTCGCGCCGTCGCTGGCGCAGATGCCCGCCGCTTCCTGCCCGCGGTGCTGCTGGGCGTACAGGCCGAGGTAGGTCAATTCGGCGGCGGCGTCAGGCCCGGCGATGCCGAACAGGCCGCAATAGTGCTGAATCTCGCGCAATCGTGCTCCGCCGGTTGGCTTGGCGTTTTCGTCGGCCCGGTCGACCGTGGATCGACGGGTCGGTCGGTCCGACGGCCCCGTCGTTCGGCAGTCTTAGTGTAGTGGTTTGCGGGCGTTTGTGGCGATCGGGCGCGCTCTGAAACCGCGGGTATCGGCCCACCCTGCGGAAAACGCAAAACGGCGCCGGACTCCGGCGGTTTTTTGTCAGATCGCCCGCGTTTTGCGCCAAGTCCCTCCAGTTCCGCCAAAGAGAGCGGGACGGAGGGATCTGGATATGCGACGACATTTTTACAGCTTGTTCACTGGCGCCCTCTTAGCGCTCCTGGTCGGCTGCAACGGAGCGCGAATCGAAACGCCCGGAATGCAGCGCTGGGCAGAGCCGATGCGGGCGGACGGGGTTGATAATCTGCACCGCGTGCACGACGCCCTCTATCGCGGAGCGCAACCCGCCGACGAGGGTTACGTGGCGCTCCAGCGGATGGGGATCAAGACGATCATCAACCTGCGGGCGGAGGATGGTCTGGTCCCGGCGCAGGCGGCGCCGGAGAATGAGATCAGAATCAGAACCCGGCCGTGGCGTCTGGATGACGAGTCGGTTGAAGCCTTCCTGCGCGCCACGCTCGAAGCGGAGCAACCCGTGTTCGTGCATTGCGCGCACGGCGCGGACCGGACCGGGGCGATGGTGGCGATGTACCGGATCGTCGTCGAGGGCTGGTCGAAGGCTGACGCGGTGAATGAGATGACGCGCGGCGGATTTGAATACCACCCGATTTGGTTCAATCTGGTGGACTACGTTCAGGGAGCGGAAGTCGCCGGCCTTCGGGAACGCCTGTGCGTCGCGGCGGCCACGCGCCAGATGTAATGGCGGCTACCCACACGGCCGTTGGCGCCGTCGAACGCCCGGGCCCAGCCCGGCGAGCGTCATGACCCAGCACTCACTATCGCGCCGTTGGGAGCGCTCTGCCAAACGCGATGCGGGGCCAATCGCGCCACTCGGCGGCCCGAGCCTGGCTGGCGTTCGCATCGTGCGGACGGAGACGCGCTCATCGGCGCCACCCGTCCGGGGTGATGCAGCGAGCCGCATCCCACACGGAGGCGGCCTGCTGAGGCCAGATCCCCCGCCCGCCCGGGCGATTTGACCGCGTGCGGCGAGTCCCGATAATGCCGCTCATCTTCAGGGCGCGGGTGATCGATGCGAATCAACGGTGATGTCTCTCAGTGGCGCGGCGGCGTATTCGCGCTCGGATGGCGAGTGGCCGGCGCCTTGCTTGTTCTGGGCGCGGCCCCGGGCGCGTTCGGGCAGCTTGAATCCGACGCCCCGCTCCTGCCCCAGTCGATCAGCGAAAACGACATTGTGATGGAGGCCCGCATCGCCCGGCAGGCCCGTGACGCCCAGACGATCCTGCTGCAGTTTGACGGCGGGTTTCTGCTCACCATGGGGCGCCGCGAGCTTTCCGCCGCCCGGGCGGTCGTCTGGATCGATCCCGCCCTGTCCGAGGAGGGGCGGAAGTACTACACGCTGACCGTCTTCCTGACGGGCTACGCGCGGGTGAAAGAGCCCGGCGGGGCGATCACCGAGGATGAGACGCTGCTGGTCACCAACCTGCGGACCTATGGTCGGGTCACCAAGCGGCATGACGCGATCATCGAAGAGCCGGTCGAGCAGTGGCCGTTGTTCGCGGTTGCGCGGGATGAGCGGGAAAAGGCGCGCGAGCGGGCGGATGCCCGCGCGCTGCCGGAGGTCACGCCCGGCGAGGGCCCCGCGACCGGGCGCGCGCCGCAGGGCGCGCCGCGCGTGATTCGCTACAACCTGCCGATCCTTGAGACGGCCGTGACGCCCGGCGGCGAGCAGGTGATTGTCGGGTCGGGACGGGTGTATTTTTCGCACGCCGGCGGCCCCAACGCGGCGACATTGGAAATTCTGGCGGATCATGCGGTGGTGTTCCCGGTCGAAGGCGCGAGTCTGCGGCTGGTGGACGCGGAGGCCGCCGGCGGCGCCGGCCGCGCGCGAGACGCGTCGCCCGCGCCGGAGGACGACAGTGGCGAGCCGCGCCCGGAACCGCGGTTTGTCGCGCCGGAGCCCGAAGGGCAGGCGGAGCCGTCGCGATCGGGCCTTGTGCCGCAGCTTTCGTCCGGCATTCGCGGCGTTTACCTCGAAGGCGATGTGGTGATGGCGGTCGGGTCGCGTTTTGTGCGCGCCGATCGGCTGTATTACGACTTCGAGCGTGAGCAGGCGCTGATTCTGGACGCGGTGATGCGGACGGAGCTGCCCGACCGCAACGTGCCGCTGTATGTCCGCGCCGAGCAGATCAAGCAGCTCTCGCCGAACGAGTTCACGGCGGACAATGCCCGCGTGACGACCAGCGAGTTCTTCACACCCAGCTATCACGTGGGGGCGGAACAGCTCGTGCTGCGGGATGTGACGCCGCGCGATCGGGGCGGGCAGGCGCTGGCGCCGCTGGCCGGCGTCTACGAGATGACCAACACGACGCTGAATGTCGGGAATGTGCCGATCCTGTACTGGCCGTATTCCAGCGGCCGGCTGGAACAGACCGAAACGCTGATTCGCCGGATGCGGATCGGGCGCAGCGATACGTTCGGGGCGGAACTGCAATCGACCTGGAATCTGTTTCCGATGATGGGCGTGGCCACGCCGCCGGGCGTGGACGGCTCATTCCGGCTGGATTACTTCTCCAAGCGTGGGCCGGGCGTGGGCGTCGATCTCGACTATCGCCGGGAAGACTACTTCGGGCTGTTGCGGAGTTACCTGATCAGCGACGACGGCGAGGACAACCTCGGGCCGTTCCGCGACAAGGAGCCGGACACGAACCCGCGCGGGCGCTTTCTGACCCGGCATCGGCAATACCTGCCGGACGACTGGGAGTTGACGTTTGAACTGAGCTACATCAGCGATCCGACGTTTCTGGAGGAATATGAGAAGTCGGAGTGGTTTGAGAGCAAGGAGCAGGAGACGCTGGTCTTCCTGAAGCGCGCCCGCGATGTCGAAGCGATCACGTTCCTGGCGAACTGGCGCCTGATCGACTCGACAACGCAGACCGAGCACCTGCCGGAGATCGTCTATCGGCGCATCGGCGACACGTTTGCGGATCCGCTGGTGCTGTATCACGAGTCGCGGATCGGCGGCGTGCGTTACCGCCCGGACGATCGGCGGTTCTTTGATTCGAATCGGTATGACAACACGAGCGAGACCGGTCTGACGTTCCGCGCCGATGTGCGTCAGGAAGCCGAACTGCCCGTCAAGCTCGAAGGGCTCAATCTCGTGCCGTTTACGACGGGCCGCCTGTCTTACTGGAGCAACGACGCCCGTGGCGGCGAGTCGGAGTTCCGGAATCTGGGTGTCGCCGGCGTGCGCGGCGGCACGAGTTTTTCGCGCGTGTTTGAAGATGCGCGATCCGACCTGTTTGATATCTCCAAGATTCGCCACATCATCGCGCCGCGCTTTACGGCGTTTGCGGTGGGCAGCAATGTCGACGCCCGCGATCTGACACCCTTTGATCAGGGCGTCGAGACGCTCGACCCGTTCTATGGCGGGTCTTTCGGCGTGCGGCAGACATGGCAGACGAAGCGCGGCGCGGCGGACCAGCGCCGCACGGTGGATCTGCTGAGTGTCGATCTGGAGGTGGGCGCCTTTGGCAATACGACGCGCGACATTTCGGTGGGCTGGCTGAATCCGCTGCGGCCGGAGGAGAGCCGGGCGCGGAATTACTTCTCCGGCGAGATGATTTATCGCATGAGCGATACGACCAGCTTGCTGTACGACTTCAACTTTGACCTGAACGATCGCGCGTTTGACCGGCACGATGTTTCGCTGGCGGTCGAGCGCCTGCCGCGCACGGCCTACATCTTCGGCGTGCGCCATGCCGGCGATATTGACCTGACGCTGGTCGGCGGCGGGGCCAACTATCGCGTCAACGAGCGGCACATTTTCGCGGTGCGCACCTGGTTTGATGTGCAGCGCGGCGAGCTGGGGGAGTTCACGGTCAGTTACATCCGCAAGCTGCCACGCTGGTACTTCGCGATCAACGTCGATATCGACGAAGTGTTCGACGACACCAAGCTGACGATCTCGGTCTGGCCGGAGGGAATTCCGGAGTGGGCGCTCGGGTCGCGCCGCTTTACCGGCTTGGCGACCTCGACCGGCATTCGTCCGTAAACCGAGCGGAATCCGGAATTGAGCGGCGGCGAGTGGTGATCGCGGCGCATGCCGCCGCCGCGCGTATACTACGCGTATATGCTCAGCGACTTCATCTCCGATCCTCGCCACACGTTCCGGGCGCGACGGTCGTCCAATCTTTTCCGACGTCCGGCCCTGTGGCTGGTCGTCTGGCTTGGCTGCGTAGCGCCGGCTGTCGCGCAGGTCGCGCGCCCGGTGAAGCCCAAGCCGCAGGATCCGCCGGCCCAGTCTCAGCCCGCGCAGCCGGCCGAAGCGGCGGATCAGACGCAACCCGCCCCGTCCGGCGAAGCGCCGGCGCCCGCCCCGGCCGCGACCATCGGCGCGGAGGGTCCGAGCGAGCTTTCCGGCGAAGTGATTCAGACGCGGATCGCCGAGGTCGAGGCGTCGAAAGACCTCCCGGAGGCGGTGCGGGTCGAGCTGCTGTCGCTGTTGAAGCAAACACTGGAACAACTGCGCCTGGTGGATTCGCATCAGGCGCGGACGGCTGAGTATCGCCAGGGGCGCGAGCAGGCGCCCGAACAACTCAAGGAGTTACGGGCCAAACTGAAGGAGCCGATTCCGACGCCGACGGCGGCGGATATTCCGGAAGACGCGACCTCGGAATTCTTTGCGCAGAAGGTGACCGAGGCGGAGAGCGCGCTGGCGACCAAGCGGGCCGAGGAACAGACGCTGCTGGATGAGGAGCGTCAGCGCACGGCGCGCCGGACGGCGATTCCGGCCGAGGTGGAGCGCCTGAACGGCGAAATCGAGAAGGCGCAGACCGAGGCGGCCGCGACGCCGGTGGCCGGCGAGGACCAGCGCGTCACGTCGGCGCGGCGCAATATGTTGAAGGCCAAGCGCGCGGCGCTTCAGGCGGAAAGCAGTCGATACAAAGAGGAATTGCGATACTACGAGGCCCGTGGCGAAACGCTCGGGGTGCGGCGCGAGTTGGCGCAGGCGGAGCGCGCCGCGGCGGAGAACCGGGCGAAATTCTGGCGAGAGCAACTCAGCAGCGCCCGGCAGAAGGAAATTGACAAGCAGCAGGAGCAGGCGGCAAGGGACCTCAAGGACGCGCCGCAGGCGATTCGAAAGCTCGCGGAGGAGAACGCGGCGCTGGCCGCGCAGCGCGCCGCGCTCAACAAGGAGCTCGAAGCGGTTCAGGCGGCGCTACCGGTCGTGCGCGAGCAATTGCGGCAACTGGAGGCGGCGCAGCGCAAGTTCGAAAGCGAGGTCGCCACGCCGGGCATGGCGGATTTCATCGGCCCGTCGGTGCGACAGGAGCTGGAGAAGCTTAATAACCTGAAGACGGCTGAGCTTGATCGCGAGCAGACGCGGCGCAAGCTGGCGGCGGCGCAGGTTGAAATGGCGCGGCTGCGCGACGCGCTGGAGCCCGTGGATGTCGATGAGGTCGTCACCGCGGCGCTCGCGGATGTGAGCGCGGATAATCGCCGCCGCCCGCGCTATGAGCGGCTGGCGCGCGAAGCGCTGGCGACGCGCCGCGAAAGCCTCGACGCGTTGGCGAAAGACTACGGGACGTATCACGCGGATCTGATTGATCTGTACCTTGCCGAAGATCAGCTTTCAAAGAAGGTCGAGAGCTTTACGCGCGTGCTCAGCCGCTATGCGCTGTGGGCCCGGAGCATCGTACCGGTTTACCAGGCGCGACTGCCGGAAAACTGGCGGCAATTGCGGCATGTGCCGATGCGCCTGTTGACGGCGCTGCGGGCCGACGCGATTGAGTCGCCGGCGATCATCGGTCTGGCGGTTGCGCTGTTCTGCGCGTTGTGGGTCGGGCGTATCGTCGCGGTGCGCAGACTGCCGGACATTGCGGATCGTGTCGGCAAGGCGCGCAGCGACTCGATGCGGCTGACGGCGCTGGCGCTGTTTGACACGGTGATGCTCGCGGCCCCGATCCCGTTCCTGCTGCTGTTCATCGGCTGGCGGCTCTCGATCGCGAGCTTTGACGCGGACGCGCTCGGATTCACGCTGACGCAGGCGTTCGGCGCCGGATTGTTCAGCGCGGGGCTGGTGGCGTTTCCGACGCTCTTTTTCCGGCATGTGTGTCGTTCGCGCGGCCTGGGCGCGGCCCATTTTCGCTGGAATCGCAACAACCGGTCGATGTTGGCGCGGCACCTGATCACGGCGTCGCTCATTCTGCCGATCGGCGCGCTGATCGTGACCGCCTGCGACGAGATACCGGACGACAACTGGAACTCCACGTTCGGGCGCGCGGCGATGTGCGGGCTGCTGCTGTTTGTGGCCATGAGCGCCTGGCGGCTGCTGGACCCGAACAAGGGCGCGGTCGCGCTCCGCCTGCAGCGTGCCCGCGGCGGCTGGCTCTACATGAGCCGGTTTTTGTGGTATCCGCTGGCGCTGCTGTTTCCAATCGCGCTCGCGGTCGCGTCATTGATTGGATATCACTACGCGGTCACGGAGATCGTCGATCGCGTCGCGGTCTCGCTGGTGGTGCTGCTGTCAATCTCGCTGTTCAAGGCCCTGGCGATTCGCTGGCTGTTCATCGCGCAGCGGCGGCTCGCGCTCGGACGCGCGGAGAAAAAACAGGCCGCCGCCCGCGAGCGCGAGAGCGAGGTCAGCGCCGAGGAGATCGCGGCGATCGAAGAAAGCGAGCTGAATCTCGTCACGATCGGGGCGCAGGCTCGTCAGACATTGAACAGCGCGATTGTGCTGACATTGGTGCTCGGGCTGTGGGGCGTGTGGGGGTCGATGCTGCCGGCGTTGAAGTTCCTCGACAACATCACGCTGTGGACCTACGTCACCGAAGCCGCCTCCGCGCTGGAGAATGGCGGGGATGTCGTGCAGACCGTGAAGCGCGTCACGCTGACCAGTCTGCTGTTCAGCGTGGTGGTGCTGGGCGCGACGTATATTCTGTCACGCAACATTCCCGGCCTGCTCGAAATCACCGTCTTGAACCGGCTGCCGCTCGATCCCGGCGGGCGCTTCGCAATCGCGGCGCTGGCCCGGTACGCGATCGGCGGCGTCGGCCTGATTGTCGGATTCATGGCGCTGGGGTTCCAGTGGTCGAAGCTGCAATGGCTGGTCGCGGCGTTGTCGGTCGGTCTCGGCTTCGGCTTACAGGAGATCGTCGCCAACTTCGTTTCCGGCCTGATCATCTTGTTTGAGCGGCCGATTCGGGTTGGCGACACGGTCACCGTCGGCTCGATCAGCGGAACCGTCACCAAGATTCGTATTCGGGCCACGACGGTGCTCGATTGGGATCGCAAGGAACTGATCATCCCGAACAAGGACCTGGTCACCGGCCAGATCGTCAACTGGACGCTGAGCGACACGGTGACGCGTGTGATCCTGCCGGTGGGCGTCGCCTATGGCTCAGACACGCGCAAGGCGCGTCAGTTATTGCTGGAGGCGGCGGAGGAATGCCCGCTGATCATCAACGATCCGGCCCCGCGCGCGTTGTTCATCGGATTCGGGGACAGCACCTTGAACCTCGAGCTCCGCGCGTTCATTCGCTCGCTGGATGATCTGTTGTCGTCGAAGGATGATCTGCTGACGTTGATTGACGACAAGTTCCGCAAGGCGAAAATCGAGATCGCCTTCCCGCAGCGCGACCTGCATATTCGCACGGGGCTGGAGCCGCTGCTGGTTCAGACCGCGTCCTCGCGCTCGGCGCCGATGTCGGCGCCCGCTGACAACTGACGTCGCGCCGCCGGGAGCGCCTTTCCCATATACTGTCAAAACAGGAGTCTCACATGCAAGTCAGCCATACCGATCCCGCGACAATCCTCGACGAACTCTCCACGCGTATTACCGCCATGCGGGACTCTCTTTGACCTGCCGCGAAAACTGACGCGACTGGCCGAACTGTCGCAGAAAATGGAGCGCCCCGGCTTCTGGGATGATCAGGAGGCCGCCCAGAAAGTGGTGGCTGAGATGAAGTCGCTGCGCGCCATCACCGAGCCGGTCTCGAAACTCGTCAGCCGCGCGGAAGACGCGAAGCTGCTGCTGGAACTCGTTCGTGAAGATGGCGGGGAAGAATCCAAGGCGGAAGCGCTGGCGGAAGTCGAGGCGCTGGCCACCGAAACCGATCGCGTGGAGCTGCTGGCCCTGCTCGGCAGGAAGAACGACGCCCGCCCCTGCTTTCTCAGCATCCAGGCCGGCGCCGGCGGCGTCGACGCCTCCGACTTCGCGGAAATGCTGCTACGCATGTATCTGCTGTACTTCGAGCGCGCCGGCTACAACGTCTCCGAGGTCGATCGGCGCGATGGCGAGGAGGCCGGCATCCAATCCGTCACGCTGCGGATCGAAGGCCCGTACGCGTACGGGTATTTCTCCACCGAAGCCGGCGTTCACCGGTTGGTGCGGATCAGTCCGTACAACGCCCAGGGAAAGCGGCAGACGTCATTTGTCGGCGTGGACGTGGTGCCGGAGTTTGAGGAAACCAGCGTCGAGATCGCCGAGGCGGAGCTTGAGTTCGAGTATTTCCGGCGCGCATCCGGCGCCGGTGGACAGAATGTCAACAAACTCGCGACCGCGGTCCGCGTCAAGCACAAGCCGAGCGGCTTGGTCGTGGAGTGCGTAAACGAGCGCAGTCAGGCGCAAAATAAGCGCCTGGCGCTCAGTATTCTGCAAAGCCGCCTGGAGCAGATGGAGCAGGCCCGCCGCGACGCGGAACTCGCCAAGCTGTACAGCGAGAAGGGTGAGATCGCGTGGGGCAACCAGATTCGCAGCTATGTCCTGCACGGCTCCACGATCCATGTGAAAGATCACCGCACAAATCTGGCGATTGGAGATACGCAGCGCGTGCTGAACGGCGACATTCAGCCGTTCATCGACGCCCGGCTGCGGCAGCGAGTCAAACAGGACTAGGCGCCGCGGCCGCGAATGACTGCGCTCCAGGGAGCCGGTTTTGCGCCTTCTTCTGGCCCTGCCACTCATCGTCGCGCTGACCGGCTGTCGCCCGGAGCCGCCCCAATCGTCACTGCTGGACGCGGCCAAGATCGGCAGCGTTTCCCAAGTCGAGAAACGACTCGACGGAGGGACCCGGATCGATGAAACCGATTCGGCCGGCGCGACGGCGCTGCATTACGCGTCGCTGCGCGGGCATATGCCCGTCGTTGAACTGCTGCTGAAGCGCGGGGCGAATGTCGCCGCGCGCGATACGGCCCGCCGCAGTCCGCTCCACTACGCGGCCAGCTTCGCCCGGGCCGAGGTCATGCGGCGGCTGATCGACGCGGGCGCCGATGTCGGCCTCGCGGATGATCACGGGTTGGCGGCTGCCCATCTGTGCGCCGTCGCCGAAGCGCCGGCGGCGCAGGTGATTGACGCCCTGAGCGCCTTGCGCGACGCGCAGGCGAACCTGCTGGCGCGCGACAATGAACGGCGCGCCCCGGTCTACTTCGCCGCGACCACCGGTCAGGTCGCGGTCGTCGAGTTCCTCGTCGACAGCGGCGCGACGCTGCGCGGCAATGACACCTACGGAATGACCCTGCTGCATGCGGCGGCGCGCGGCGCGGGCCTGCGCCGCGACATTTCGCGTCGTCCGATGTTGAATTATCTGCTGGAACACGAGTTGGCGGTCGACGCCACCGATGTCGAGGGGCGAACCGCGCTGCATTTTGCGGCGCAGGCCGGGGCGTCGGAACTGGTGGAGATGCTCGTCGCGCGCGGCGCGAATCTTAACGCGCTGGATATCGAACGGATGGGCGTCTTGCACTACGCCCTGAGCGACCCGGCCACGCCGACCGAAGCGCGGCTGCGAACGATGGCGGTGCTGATCGGCCTCGGCGCCACGGTTGACGCGCCAAACGGTCACGGCGACACGCCGCTGCACCTGGCGGCGGACACCGGGGCGCTGGCGGTGGCGCGGTTGCTGATCAGCCGCGGCGCGGATGTGAACGCGCGGACCCGCGATGGAATGACGCCATTGCACGCTGCGGCCCGCCGGGGCGCGACGGACGTCATCGATCTCCTGCTTTCCCATGGGGCGGATCCCGGCGCGAAGACCGCGGTCGGCACAACGCCGCGCGGGCTGGCGGAGCGAAACGGGCAGTCGGCCGCGGCGAAGATGCTGGAAGCGGGTGGCCGGCGCGGCACGGATTAGGCGGTCCACGCGTTCCGCCCCCCGCCCTAAGATAGGGCGATGTTGGCGGACGCCTCCATCCCCGATTACGACACGATCTGGCTGGCGCGGGCGGTGCTTCCGGGTTTCCAGCCGTCGGATCGCGCCGCGGCCGCGATGTTGACGCGGGCCGGGCGAGTGGTCGCGCTCGGCTCACGGCGGCAGGTGGAGCGATGGAAGCGGTCCGGCGCCCGGACCGTTGATGCGCGCGACGCCTTCGTATCGCCCGGGCTGATCGACAGCCATACCCACCTCCTGTATTGGGCCCTGAACGAGCGTCTGGTTGTCGATCTGCGCGATGTGCGCGCCCCGTGGGAGTTGGCGGTCGCGTTTCGATCGCGTCGGGGAGCGCGACCCGGCGATCACGCCGCGTGGCTGGTCGGCGGCCGCCTGTCCGCGCAGGTCTTCGGCGGCCGCTTTCCGACTGCGGCGGAACTCGACGCGGTTGTCGCCGATCGGCCGCTGTACATTCGCAGTCGTGACGGGCACACGGTGTGTTTGAATTCGGCCGGCGTGTGGGCGGCGGGGATTACGCGGCGGAGCGTCGCGCCGGGCGGCGGGCGCGTTGAGATGGATGAGCGCGGCCTTCCGACGGGCGTGCTTTTTGAGCGCGCGACGGATCTGGCGCCCGATCCGATTCAGGCGATCGCGCTGCGCGATGATGCGGCGTCGCGCGCGCTCGTGGACGAGGCGTTGGACGGGGCCTGTGCGCGGCTGCGCGGGCTGGGCTTTGTCGGCGTACATACGATGGATGGGCCCGAGTCGCTGCGCGCATTGCAGCGGCGCGTGGCCAAGCCCCCGGACGCCCGCGGCCGCATTCGGGTCACGCACGCGATTCCGCTGGCCGGCCTGGAGCAGGCGGAACGGCTGGGGCTGGTCGCGGGACTGGGGAGTGAATGGCTGCGCCTGGGCGCGGTGAAGATCTTCGCGGATGGCGCCCTGGGTTCGCGTACCGCGCTGATGTTCGACGCTTATCCCGGCACGGATGATGATTACGGTCAGGCGGTTGTGGCCGGGGCGGCGTTGATCGAAGCCGTGACGCGGGCGGCGGCGGCCGGGTGGCCGGTCTGGATTCACGCCATCGGCGATCGGGCGGTCAGCGACGCCATTGACGCGATCGCGGCGGCGCGCAGGATTGAGGCGGCTCGGTTACCGCACCGGATCGAACACGCGCAATGCGTGCGGCCGCGAGACATTGCGCGCATGGCGCGGTTGGGCGTGATCGCTTCGATGCAGCCCTGTCATCTCCCGGGGGACATCGCCGCCGCCGATGCGGCCTGGCCACGGGCGCGGCGGAACGCGTATCCGTTTCGGGCCATGTTGGATCGGGGTGTGGCGCTGGCGTTTGGATCGGACATGCCGATCGAGGCGCCGGACCTGTGGCGCGGGCTCTGGGGCGCGGCGGCGCGATCGCCCTGGGGCGCGGCGGATCCGGCGGCCGGCTGGTTTCCGGGGCAGCGTCTGACCGTGCGAGAGGCGTTGGACGCGTACACGCGTGGGGCGGCGCTGTCGGCTGGCGATCCGGATCGCGGCGTGCTGCGGCCGGGCGCGTGGGCGGATCTCACGATCTGGCCGAGCGACCCGCGTGGCTGTCGGCCGGAACAAATGGCCGGCCTGGCGCCGCGCGGATCGGCGGTTGGCGGTTACGATGTCGGCGGGCGACAGCAGGGTTGGCTGGAAGGACTGTGATGGGTTTGGCGATTGGAGTTGATCTGGGCGGCACCGACATGAAGGTCGGGGTGCTCAATGGCGATGGCGTCCTTGCCGATTCGGCGCGGTTGTCGACGCGTGCGCACGAGGGCCCCGGTCCGGCGATCGCGCGCCTTTCGGAGCATATTCGGGCCATCACACGCTCAAATGGCGAGGTCTGCGCCATCGGTGTCGGCGCGCCGGGTCCGATTGATCGCGAGCGCGGGGTGCTGCTGGCGGCTCCCAACCTCCCGGGTTGGGAAAATCTGCCGCTCTGCGCGCTACTGCGCGAAAACCTCGGAATTCCGACGCGGTTGGAGAATGACGCCAATGCGGCCGCGTACGGCGAGTATTTCACGCGTCGGAAACGGGGCGAGTCCGTTTCGTCGATGGTGCTGTTCACGATCGGCACCGGGGTGGGCGGCGGCATCGTGCTGGATGACCGGCTGGTTCGCGGGGCGTTCGGCAGCGCGGGCGAAGTGGGCCACATGATTGTCGATCCGGAGGGGCGGGATTGCCCCTGTGGCCAGCGCGGGTGTCTGGAGCGATACGCCTCCGCGACCGCGATCAGTGAGCTTTTCACACAAGCGACCGGCGCCAGTGGCGTCAGCGCCCGCGAGATATGTGAACAGGCGGCGGGCGGCGATCCGGCCGCCGCCGCGATTATCGATCAGGCGGCGCGGTTTCTGGCGATCGCGATCGTCACGCTGCAGCATCTTGTGAACCCGGAACTGGTGGCGCTTGGCGGCGGCGTGGCGGGGGCGGGCGCTGTTCTGCTCGATCCGGTCCGCCGATGGACCCGCACGCTGACATGGAAGCTGATCGACGATGCGCCCCGCATCGAACTAGCGACGGCGGGAAACGACGCGGGCATGATCGGCGCGGCGTCGCTGGCGCGTTGCGGCTAGACAACCGCGATGCGGTGTTGTTGTCGGCGCCTCGCCCACCGCGGTGCTTCCGAATCTCCTCGATGTGAAGGGTTGTTTGCGTATTTCTACTGCGTGAACTCCCGCCTGCGCGGGAGTGACGCGCGCTGATGCGGCCGTAACTGCGCAGAAAACGACGGACGAGCCTTCCGTGGCTCGCCCGTCGCTTGTGATCAGCGCGGAACTTCAGTCGTGTCGCGTTGACTACCCGAGCAGGGCCAGCGCCTGCTGCGGCAACTGATTCGCCAGTCGCAGCGTGTTCGTCGCGGACTGCGCCAGGATCTGCGAACGTGTCAGTTCGCTGGTCTGATAGGCGAAGTCGGTATCGCGGATCGAGCTTTCGGCAGCAGTCGTATTCTCCAGCGAGACCAGCAGCGAGTTTGATGTCGTTTCGAGCGTGTTTTTCTGGAACGCGCCGATTCGGCCGCGAAGCTCGGATACCTGCGTTTGGGCCAGTCGCAGGATGCGCTGGGCCGTCAGATAGTTGCCGGTCTGGATCGAGTTCGTCTGGCCGCTGCCGAGCGAGGACAGGAACCCGACGGTGCCCTTGCCCAGCGAACTCGTGGCGACATTGCTGATACCGAAGCTCGCCAGGCCATTGAGGTTGACGGTCGGCGAGATCGCGAAGTCGGCGCCGCCACCGGTGATATTGAACGTGCGCGAGCCGGGTCCGCCGCCGAAGGTGGACGTCAAGTCGAGTTCGACACTGAGCGTCGAGGACTGCAGGCGGGCGTTGAGCCCGTCGACATCCGCCTGCACGCCATTGACGAACACGACCGCATCAACGCCGTGGTCAATGTCGGAGCCGGGATCGTCACTGGTTGTGGCGAAGGTTCCCTGCAGCGCCTTCACGGAGACAAACTGCTTCGAGCCGAACTCGGTCGAGGACAACAGCAGGGCGCTGCCTGATACGAAGGCCGACACGCCCGTGAGGCCGCTCGCCTGGTTGACCGCATTGGCGACGCTGGCGATCGTGGTGCCCGAGGCGAAGCTGAGCACTTCGGTGCCCTGGTTGCCGGAGACCTCGATTGTCGTGGTGCCGGCGCCGGTGGCCGAGCCGCTGTAGGTGAGCTTGGCGGCGGAGGCGCCGGTGGTCACTTCAACCACCACGGCCCGCGTTGAGTTATTGGCGACGCGAGCGCTGTAGATATCGACGTTGGCGAAGTCCGTGCTGCTGATGCCGGACGTCGTGTAGTCGAGTTCACCGCTCAGGAGCTTCTTGCCCTGGAACTCGGTGGAGTTGGCGATGCGGTTGACGGATGAGAGGATGGCGTCAATCTGAAGCTGATTGGCGCGGCGTTCGTCATCGCTGATGCCGGCCTCGTTGGCGCTGCGATCGATGAGGTCTTCGAGCTCAACGAGCAGCGAGTTGATCTCAATCAGGCCACCCTCGGTCGTCGCGATGACATTGTTGGCGCGGCTGATGTTGGTCAGCGCGGCGCCGATCGCGGACTTTTCAGCGCGGAGGTTCTCGGATGCGATCAGGCCGGCCGGGTCGTCCTTGCCGTTGTTGATGCGCAGACCCGTACTCAGCCGGTTCAGCGACTGATCGAGCCCTCGGTTCTGAGCGCTCAGCACCCGCTGCGCGACCATCGACTGGATGTTGGTGTTGATACGACTCATGTCCCATAGCCTCCAAAGGCTTCTTTGAACGTCGCGGACTTGACTTGATCCGCCGTGCCGTTCGGCTCAATTTTTTGGCGCCGCGTGACGCGCTGGCCCCGCGAACCTGAACGCAATTGGGATCGTCGCGCGCTGTGAGCCGCTTGATTAGAGGGCTTGAGGGACAGGGGGGCGCGCCACGCGAGCCGGGCGATTCGCCGGGTTTACCAGCGAACCACCCGACTCCGGGCACGAATCTGCGTGTTTTTATCGGCGCGGCGGTTTGAGCGCCGCGCCGCTGATTTCCGCCGGCTGTTAGCCGAGCAGGCCGAGCACGGACTGCGGCGTCCGCTGGGCCAGGGCCAGGACCGAGGTGCCGGCCTGGACCAGAATCTGGTCGCGGGCCAGCGTCGACGTTTCCTGGGCAAAATCCGCGTCGCGAATCTGCGATTCCGACGCCATCAGGTTCTCGAGCGTGATCCCAAGCTGGTTCACGTTCGTATCCAGCGTGTTCTTCTCAAAGGCGCCGAGCCGGCCGCGCATCACGGCCACCTGGCGGATCGCCTCTTTAATGATGCGCTGGGCCTGATGCGTCTGTTTGGCGATCAGCGAGAACTGCCCGCCGGACTGGATCTGGGTCACGAAGCCGACATTATTGTCGCCGAGCCGCGTGGCCGCGACGGACTGGACGCCGAGGCCGACCTGCAGATTCGTATTGACCTCGGGCCCGACCTGGAAGTTGGCGCCTCCGCTGGTAATGGCGAAGGACGTCGTGCCCAGTCCGAACGACTGATCGAGCGCGATTTCCATGTCGAGCGTGCCGGTCTTCAGCGACAGGTGGTTGCCGTCGCCCAGGCTGGCGGCGCCGTTGACGGTCGCGACAGCGTCGCGGCCGATGTCGCGCGTCTGCGGATTGCCGTTCGCGTCCGTTGTCTGGAACGAGCCGCCGGCGTTGAGTGTGCGTACGGAAACGAACTGGCGGCTGCCCAGCGCCTGGCTCTCGAGCGAGAAGCCGGATGTCGCGTTGCTCGACAGCGTGGCGGTGACGCCCGTGGCTTCGGCGACGGCGTTGATCGCGGCGACCATCGCGGACGCGGCGGTGCCGGACGTGAACTGCAATGTCGCCACGCCGAGGTTGCCCTGGACTTCGAGCACGACGGAGCTGGTCACCGTATCGGACGGGTAGTTCAGGATCGCGGGCTGGGCGGAGGTGGTGACCTCGACCGTGACCGGGATGAACGGGCGCGTTCCGAA
The DNA here is from genome assembly GCA_964528455.1 of uncultured Planctomycetales bacterium. Lineage (GTDB taxonomy): Bacteria > Planctomycetota > Phycisphaerae > UBA1845 > Fen-1342 > DSPM01. The sequence continues at coordinate 399,913 of CAZGTH010000001.1, forward strand.
GGTTGCGGAGTGGATATTCAGCGCGTTGATGACGCTGTAATCCGTGCCGCTGGTGATGTAGTCCAGCGAGCCGTTGAGCAGTTGTCGACCGGCGAAGGTCGTGCTGTTGGCGATGCGGGTAATGCTCTCGATCGCCGAGTCGACCTGCAACTGGTTGGCGCGAATCTCCTCCTCGGACAGCGCGCCATCGTTGGCGGCTTCGACGATGAGATCCTGCACATCCACCAGCAGTCGCGCGACCTCATCAAGCGCGCCTTCCGTGGTCGCGATGATCAGGCTGGCGCGCTGCGTGTTGGAGATCGCCTGGCCGACAGCGCTGATCTCCGCCCGCAGGCGCTCGGACACGATCAACCCGGCCGGGTCGTCGGCGCCGCGCGTGATGCGCAGGCCGCTCGACAGGCGCTGAATCGTGTTGTTTAAGCTGCTGTTCGCTCCGGCGAGATGTCGCTGCGCGACAACAGCGCCGATGTTCGTGTTAATACGAGCCATTTGCCATCCTCCATGAATGGGCCTTGGCCAGAATCCTGGGGGTCACGAATTCCGTTTCGACCAAAGGGGTAATACGGGAAATTACTTTCGGTTGTGGCCACGCGACGGGGCGGGGGCTGGGGCGGCTTCTTCCGGATCGAGTCCGGCCGCCTTGCGGTTCTCGCGCTGGATCGCGTCGAAGACTTCCTTGCGATGCACAGGAATCTCGTTCGGCGCAATGATGCCCAGACGCACCTTGTCCCCGCGAATATCGACGACCGTGATCTGCACGTTGTCGCCGATCATGATTGACTCGTCGCGCTGCCGTGAAAGCACCAACATCCGCGGCTCCTTCCTGGGTTATGCCGATGCGGTGGGAAGCTCGCCGCCGCACGCTAAAGCGGACGCCCTGTAAGATCGCGCGACTTCCTGTCGCGCCGCCGATGGGGCTCGTTACGAGGCTCGGTTGCGATTGAAACCCACGGTTCATTATAGACAGCCTTGTCATTAAGTTCGCTGGTCGATTTCGATTTACGCCGTGCGGGCGACCGGACGCGCCGCGCGGGCCGGCATCAGCCGATGCCGGGTGCTGTATTTCTTCTCTGACAGGACCAGTTGCCGCCCGATCAGCGATTCCACGCCGATCACGAGCGGTCCGAGCAGGTTGGCCGTCAGGGCGTCGTCGACCTTGTTGACGATCACGAACAACTGGCAGCCCTCCACCGTGTCGGCTTCGAGCGCATCCAGTTCGTCGCGCCGGATTGTCGCCTGGTAGTCCGGCACAAACGTGCGCGGATCGCAGACGACAAACGCCAGTTCCGGCCGATCGACGGATTGCAACCAGTAAAATGCCGGGTCGTTGTTCGTCTGCAACAGGGCGAAGCGCTGCTCACCCGGAAAACCGGGCAAGCCGTCCTTGAACCGCATGATGCGGCTGCCATCCACTCCGATGCGACCGAAGCGCGACGTTTCGATGAGCATGTCCTTTGCTCCCTACGGCTCTGGCCACTGTGATCTTCCATCGCTCGACGCGCCGGTCCCTGTGACCGGTTCCTCGCCTCGTCGAGCGGGACGGATCCTCCGGATCCTCAACCGCCTCCGTGCCGTTGAATCACCCATGCGCGCGTGCCGAGCCGTTTGGCGACGCGCGAATTCCGCTTCACTCCCGATATCACGCGACCCCCGCTACTGCAGGAAGTCGAATAAGTTCAGCCGCAACACCTGGCTCGATGTGCTCAGGTTCGCCTGCAGCGCAATCTGCGTCTGCTGAAACCGCACAATCGCTTCCGCCAGGTCCACATCCCGCACATCGCTCTGCATGATCTGTGTCGCCGTCTTTTCCGCCGACAGGCGTTCCTCGCGATCCAGCATCGAGCGCGCCTTCGAGGCCAACTGGCCCTGAATCTGCCGCATGACCGGCATCACTTCCTGCAGGCGCTCCGCGGCGAAGGCGATGCCGCGGGTATCGTCCGCCTGCAGCGCCGCGCGCAGATCGAGCAGCGCCGTAAACGGGCTGCTGACGCGCAGCGGATGAATGTTCCCGCCGATCACGCCGCCGGCGAAAACACCGGACTCAAAGCCCAGCGAATCAAGCGCCGGCGAGACATTCAGGCGTTCCAGCCGCATGCCGCCGCCGCCGGTGTTGTCGATCAGTTGTACGCCGCTACCCATGTCCGCCAGGCGGGCGGTGATGGCGCCGCCGCCAGCCGTATTGAACAGGTCCAGCAGGTCCTGGATCGTGCCGTTCTGCAGATCGATCGTGTCAAGGTCAATGTCGATGGTCGTGCCGTCGGCCGTGATGATGCGGAGATCATCGCCGTCGACCGAATCGAGGCCGCGGCCCTCGTTCAATTCCGACAACCTGGTCGTCGGGATGCTGGAGCGGATGCCGAGCAGTTGCGCGGTTGATCCGCCAAGCTCTTCGACGCTGAGCGCCGGGCCGGAGACGCGATTGAAGACGTCGATCGCCCGCCCGTCCGCGCTGATGCGCGCTTCGGCGCCGATGCCGCTCTGGTTGATCCGGTTGAGCACATCCTCGATCGTCTCGGCGCTGCTGAGGTCGATGTCCGCCGTCTGTCCACCAACACGCACGCGGATGGCGGAGGTCAGCGCCAGTCCCGCGCCGCCCACGAGATCGGCGATGCGCGTCCGCTCGGTCAGCATCGGGTCCAAGTCCTGCCCGCTGACGGCGGGCGCAGGCGTCGTCGTGGCGATGCCCAGGTCCACGGCGGTCGTTCCGCCGGTGATGTCGGTAACCGTGACGCTCAGCGGTCCGGCGACCGTCGGCGAAATGTTGATGGCGTTGGCGCTGAAGGACGCCTGCAGCGTGGGGGGCATCTCGGCGTTCAGGCGATCGATGACATCGCCGATCGTGTCCGCGCCGGTCAGGTCAATCTCGGAATTGGTCGAGCCGTCGCCGACCTGGATGCGCCCCATGCGGATTCCGTCCGCGTTGGCGCCGCGCAGATCGACCAGGCGCGTGTTGGCCGTCAGGGCCGGATTGAGATCCACCGCCCCGCGCACGCCGGCCGAGACCGCGTTGAAGAAGTCCTGTCCGGAGATCGTGAAGAAGTCCTGGCTGTAGTCCGAATCGACGATCGCCTCGCGGCGGCCGTTGTCGCCGTGGAACACGACGCCCTGCGAGTTCAGCTCGAACGGCGGTTGACCGGCGGTGTGGCCGCTGAACAGGTACGAGCCGACATGCGTGCGGTTGCCGACGCTGACGAGGTTCTCGATCAGTGAATCGACGATCACCGCCAGGGCCGTCCGCTCTTCGGCGGAGGCGGTGTCGCTGGCGGTCTCCAGCGAGAGCGTATTGGCCTCAATCATCATGTTGATCGCGTCCTGCATGGCGGATTCGCCGCTGCGGAGCGTGGCGTTGACCGTTGTCAGATTGCGTTCGACCTGGTTGATCGTGTCCATCTGCCGGTCGAGGCGCAACGCCTGCGAAGCGCCGCGCGGGTCTTCGCTCGGCGCCTGAAAGCGCAGTCCCGTCGCGAGCTGGTTCTGAATCCGAAACAGACTCAGATTGCTCGACTGGACGGTATTCAGCAGCGTGAACGACTTCAGATACTGGCTCACGCGCGCCACGTTGACCGGTGCGATCGGCATACTCGTCTCGCTCTGCCTCCGTTGCTTAGAGCAGCGCCAGTATTTCGCTGGACAACTGATTGACCGTATTCAGGTACCGGGCCGCGCCCTGATATGCCTGCTCAAAACGCGCCAGATTCAGCGCTTCCTCATCCAGACTCACGCCGCTGATCGCTTCGCGTTGCGCGACCAGCGCCTGAAATGTCGAATCGTTCGCGTCAAACGCGGCCTGGGCCGAGGCGGCCTCCACCGCCAGATCCGTCACGATCAGCCGCTGATAGTCCTGAATCGTGCGATTGCCGAGCATGACGCTGGTCGTGCTCGGGTCCGCCAGCTTCGAGAGCCGACCGGCGTTGTCGCCGTCATTGACTTTGCCGGTCAGCGACGACGCGATCAGCCGCGGGTCGCCGCGCACGGCGGAATGCACATTGATGTCGCTGGCGGTCTGGCCGGTAAACAGCGCCCCCAGCCCGAGCGCGGCCAGCGCGCCGGAGCTGTCCTCTGTAAACCAGAACTCGGCGCCCGTGTCTCCGTTGATGCGCAGCAGATTGTCCGCCCCGACGCTCGCGTTCAGTCCCGGCACGTCGTTCAGCGCCGCCGCCAGGTCGTTCAGGCTGGTGTCGTCGCCATTGAGCCCGTCGAGGTCGACTTCGATCTGGCGCGTGATGACCTGGCCGGTGTCCTTGTCCCGGACGTTGACGATGAAGCTGCCGTTCTGCAGCGGGAAGGGCAACCCGGCGTTGTTCAGCGCCGCGTCGGCGTCGTTGACCGGGTAGCCGGACGTCATGTTCGCATAGCCGACTGTGCCGACGCCGGTTGAGTGCACGCGATTGACTTCATAGATGATGCCGGCGGTGAGCTGGTCGAGCTTGTCGAGCTGATCGCGCAGGTGCGTATCGCGCGCCGCCAGAATGCCGCCGAATTCGCCCTCGCCGATCCGCACGATCGAGCCGTCGTCGGCGTAGCGAATCTGCACGATCTCGATGCCGTCCACGCGCTCAATCTCCGACGTGAACTCGCGGACGCGGTTGAACTCGACGAGCGGATCGCTGCCGGTATAGACGTTAACAGTGCCGTTCGCCTGCTCGCGTACGGTGACATTCACAAGTTCCGACAGCTCGCGCAACAGGCCGTCGCGATTGTCGCGCAACGGGCTGGCCAGCGTGTGGCCGTCCGCTTCTTCGCGCACGATCATCTCATTCAGCCGGCCGACTTCGCGCGAAATCTCGCCCACGCGCCGCGCCGCCAATACGGCCTGCTCATTCAGGCCGTCGATCTGGTCCAGCAGGCCTTCGCGCTGCCGGCGAATCGTGCCGATCAGCGAGTCCGCCGCGGCGATGATGTTGTCACGGGCGGTGGACTCCCCGGGCTCGGCCTGCAAACCGCCGAAAGCGGAGAACAGTTCGCCCAGGCGCGTGGAAAGGTCCTGATCGGTCAGCTCGTTGTAGAGCGACTCTACGCGCGACAGGTTGTCGTAAACGGTTTGCGACGCCGCCCGCCCGCCCAGCGATGTGCGCAGGCGGTCTTCAATCGCCGAGTCGAAGTGCCGCTGCAGGGCGGCGATCCGCACGCCCGACCCCGGCTTTACGCCGCCGATCAGTGTGCCGCCGTACAGCGCCGACAGGCGCCCGCTCTGGCGGGTGTAGTTGGGGTTGCCGACGTTGGCGATATTCTGGCCGCTGATCGCGATGGCGGCCTGATAGCTAGCCAGCGCGCTGCGTCCAATCTGGAATGATGCGCCGAGTGTCATCGCCTATCCCACCGCGTCGATCAGAAGCTGCCCGCTTCTGCGTTCGTCCTGGCCGGTTGGCCCGTAGCCGACCGAGTCCTGACTGGTCCTCGCGAGCTCCGCGAAGACCTGTCGCACATGCATGTGCAACGCGCGTGCCACTCGCCCCGCCATGTCGTTCTTTTTCTGCAGATCCGCCGCCAACCGCTGCAATCCGGTGGTTTTCGCCCGAATGCGCGACGCATGCGGCTCCGGCAGGTGGCTCGCGATCTCGGAGACGCGCGCCGTCGCGAGGTCCGGCGCCCGCAGCGCTTGCGCCAGCCGCGTAAGAACCGCGCCGCGCCGCTGGTCCATCTGGCTGATCGCGGCGATCAGCGTGGGCTCACGATCTGTCAGCGCCCGCAGCCCGGCCGCGTCGGCGCGGCGCATCGCGTCGAGCTTGTGCCCGGCGAGTTCCGTCAGGTCCGCGAGCGGCTGGGTCAACGCCGACAGTTCCGCGATCAAGGCGTCGACGTGTTCGCGCAGATCCTGCCGCACGGGTTGGGCGATTGTCGTGGTCATCAGGCCACCACCCCGCGCTGAGCCGGGCGATCGAAGTAGCGCTCGACGCGCTCGGCGATGCCGCCCGGGTTGGCCGCCGCGACGGTGTCCGCGACGCGGATGTCGAGTTGCTCGCCGAAAACCTCTTCTCCGCGGCCGCCATTGAACAGTTCCGACTGGAACGGCAGCTTGCGCGCCTCGGCCAGCAATGGCTGGAAGAACAACGTGCTCAACAACTTGGACGACGCCTCGCGCGCGACGCGTGGATCGGCGGCGTTGTTGGCTTCCTGTGCCCGGCCGAGCTCGCGCAAAAATTGCAGGTTGTCGCTCGCGCCGGGGCGCAGCGGCCTGGCGGCGCTGCCCGGCATGGCGATGTTCAGGTTGTCGCTGATGGCGTTCACCCGGTTACTCCGTATAGATCAGTTGCGCGTGCAGCGTGCCCGTGCTGTGCAAATGCTCGATCGCCTCGACCACGCGCTGCGGCTCGACATTCAGGCGGCTCAGCGTGGCCAGCAGTGACTCGAGCGGGACGTTCTGTTCGGCGTCGGTGCTGAGCGGCACAAAGCCCGGCCCGCCCGCGGCGCCCGGCCCGCCGACCGAGACCGAGCCGAGGCCGGCGATCTGCAGCGCGGTGGGCGAGATCGTCACGGCGCCGGTGAACGAGACGTTATGGGTCGTGCGATTGATCACGACGCGGGCCCGCTGGGCCGGCATATCGACGATTTGGGTTTCGAGCACGCGGTGAATGAACGCCGGCGCCTGCCCGCCGCGCAGTTCGGCGTCGGGAATCCGCACGAGCACATTCTTCGGGCCGATCGCGGTGGCGATGGTTTCCTGGCGAATCGGGCGACCATGCTCGTCAAATTTCACCTGCCCCATTTCGAGCGGCGACTGCATGCCGATGTTGATCGCCTTGGCGAGCTGCTGGGCCATCGGGAAGCCGGCGTGGGCATTGTCGATGATCAGCGTGATGTAGCCGTCAACGATGAAGTTGTAGATAAACTCATCCACCAGCGCGCCGCCGTTACGCACGATCGCGCGGCGCGGATTTTCCGCGTCGGGGATTGAGAGCTTGCCGTGGGCGATCGCGAGCGGCTCGCCGCGCTCGAGCGTGTGTTGCAGCGGGGTCAGCAGCAGTTGGCCGCCTTCGAGACTCTTCGCCGGGCCGATCGTATTGACGACCACGTCCAGGCGCTCGCCGTCGCGGGCGCCATACTCCGGCACAACCAGTTCGACCGTGACCATCGCGACGCTGTTGTTCGCGGATAGGTCATCGATGTTGAGCGTCGGCTGGGCGTAGAGCTCCTGCAGGCGGGCCAGGGCCCGCATGGTGGTCAGGTATTTGCCGCCGTCGCCGCTGCCGTTCAGGCCGACGACCAGGCCGAACCCCATCAGCGGGATCTCGTCCTGCCCCTTCAGCTTGGCGACGTCCTGCACGCGCACGTCCGCCTGGGCGGCGATCGCGCTGATTGCCAGCAGGATGATTGTCGCTCGCTTCATGAGTCTGCTCCGCATCTTCGGCCTCCATGCCGTAATCGTGCTACACCGCGTCATTCGATCCTTGCCTACAGCGGCCGCACCCAATCAAAGGTCTTCATCAGCCATCCACGGCGGGCCGCGTCACGCGCCGCTCCGCTGTGCTGGGATTGAATCGACAGCCCGAAGATCTGCGTGCTCAGCACGGTGTTCTGCGCCGTGACATCCTCGCTGCGCACCTCGCCCATCAGCGTGACGACCTCGCGCTCCTCATCGTTCACGAGTTCCTTGCGGGCCTCGAGTACCAGATTGCCGTTGGGCTTTACGTCGAGGATGCGGGTGGTCAGGCGCGTGATGAGCAGATCGCGGCGATCGACTTTGCCCTCGCCGTTGTATTCATTCTCAAACGTGAAATCGACGCCAGGGTTTCCGGGCAACTGCGACCCGACGAGCCGCGCGTCCTTATCGAGCCGGAACCAGCGTCTGAATTCCGATTGAATCTCCCAGTTTTTGCTGGATTCGAGCCGCGCATCGGAGGTCGCGCGTTTGTCTTCGCGGACGATCACCGTCACCAGATCATTTACCTTGAACTTCCGCGGCGGCGGAGCTTCAACCGCGATCAGCGACCAGCGCAGCAGGGCCGGATTCGGCGCGGGCTGCGCGCCGGCCCCGGCATGCGACACGCGCGCGGCGTTGATCGGCCGCGGGGCCGGGGCTTGCGCCTCGTCGGCTTTCGCGCCATTGCCGTCGGCCTGCGCGGGGCGCGCCGGCGCGACGCCGCGGCTGCGATTCGCCCGGCTATAGGGCGAATTGCTCTGCGCATCCGCGATCGACGCTGTTGCCGCAACCAGAAACGCCACAAGAATCGTTCTCATCATGTCCCCAATTTCCCTAGGCGTCCGAAGTGACGAGTTCGACGCGCCCCGGCCCGATCACGCGGCCGAGGGTCTCGCGGCGATCGCCGCGCGTCTCGCCGATACGCACGCGAATCGTGTCGCCCCAGGCGCCGGCTTCCAGCGCCGATCCGACAAACTCGACGTGTACGCCGCCGCCGGACTGAACGAGCTTGATCCGCTGCGAGCGCCGCACCAGGCTGGCGCGTTTGACGTCTGTTTCCTTGACGAGTTCGCCGACGCGCATGAACCGCGCCGCCTGCTGGCCGATGATTGCGCCGGGCTCGGCCAGGCCGAGGTCGTCGAGCTGATCAAACGCGCGCTCCTCAATGCGCACATCCAGCGGCGCGATCACCTGCCCGAGATTCAACGGCCGCTCGGCCACGACGACGGGCCGAATCAGCCGCACATGCCCGATCAGCGACACTTCGCGCTGCGGCTGGCCGTCGCGCGAAATCTCGACGCGAAAAGTACGCGTGCCCAGCGGCGAGCCGCTGACACTGCGCACATTGAACGTGAACGTGGGCGCCATCAGGCCGCACAACGCCTCGCTGCCGACGCCGAAGGCGATCTCCGGCTCGCCGCCATACTGCGCGAGTTCGCGGGCGACATGCGCTTCGATCGCGTCGGCCAGCGTATTGCCGCTGCGCGGGCGCGCCGCTCGCGTTGCGTCGACCGAAGCGGCTGAGATCGTGGGCGTTGAGAACGCCGGCGTCTGCGGCGCCGACGCGAGCAATACCGGCGCCGCGGTGATGTCGGTTTCCTGCGCGGCATCGGCTGATCCAGGCGCGGCGGCCGCCGTGATGCGACAGACCCGCGCTCCGGTCAGCGTGACCAGCGCCATGTTTACGCCGACCGACGCCAGGCGCTCCCGCAGTTCGCCGTGCGACAACATCATCGCGCCGTTGGCGCCGACGGGATCCGAGGCCGCCGGAAGGTCGCGAATCGCCGCCACCAGGCGCGGGTCGGCCTCGCTGAGCGACAGCACATCGCCAAACGTGACCTGCCCCGGCGGCACAGCGACTTCGGCGAAAATCCGAAGCTGGCTGAACGCCGGACGGGTCACGACCGCCCCATCGGCGAACGCGTCGATCGGGGACTGGGCCCGGGTCGCGCCGGTCAGCGCGATGAGCAGGCCGAGTGTGATTGTTGTGCTTCGCTGACGTTTCATCATCTGTCCCTTCGCGCTCCGCGCGTCATTCAGCGGCTACGCCGCGCTTACCGTCTGAGATTCGCGACAACCTGCAGCGCCTGGTCGGCGGTCTCGATCGTCTGGGAGTTCATCTGAAACACACGCTGCGTTTTGATGAGTTCAACCAGTTCGGTCACGGCCTCGGTTGTGCTCAGCTCCAGAAAACCGCCCTGCACAGTGCCAAGGCCCTCTGTGCCGGCATTGCCGACCACCGGGGCCCCGGACGAGGCGCTCTCCAGGAAAATGTTGGCGCCGTTCTGCAGCAGGCCCGACGGGTTCGCGAAGCGCGCCAGTTGGATCTGTCCGAGTTCCTGAATCGACCCGTCCGCCGCGCGGGCGCTGATCCGCCCATCCGTCGAGATGCTGACCGCGTTCAGCGGCACCTCTTCGGGAATCGTGGGGGAGTCCGCCAGGCGATGGCCCTCGGTATTGCCCAGCACCAGCTCGCCCTGCGCGTTGCGAATGAAGTTGCCGGCGCGCGTGTAGCCGATCGAGCCGTCCGGCAGCTCGACCTGGAAGAAGCCGTCGCCGTTGATCATCGCGTCCAGCGGTTGCCCGCTGGCCATCGGCGATCCCTGTGTGAACTGGATCTGCGTGTTGCTGACGACGACGCCGAGACCGACCAGCGTGCCGAGCGGGGCGTTGGTTGATTCGCTCGTCTGCACGCCCGGCTGGCGGCGAATCTGGTACAGCGCGTCCTGAAAATTGACGCGGGATGACTTGAATCCCACCGTGTCCGCGTTCGCGATGTTGTTCGCGATCACGTCGATTTTCTGCGACAGGGCGCTCATGCCGGTCGCGGCGGTATGCAGTGCGGTAATCGCCATGCGTGTTCTTTCCTGTCAGAGCGCCGGAAACGCCGGCGCGGAAAAAGAGTCGGGCCTATGCCGATACGGCGTTGATCAGTCGACCGATCGACTGATCCTGCATCGTGACCATCTGCGCGTTCATCTGAAACGCGCGAGCGGATTCCAGCATGTTCGTGAGTTGTTCGATCGGCTCCGCACCGGAGCGCTCCAGGGCGCCTTGCTGTACGCGGGCAAGCGACGGGACGGTCTGTTGCGCGGTGCGGAAGCGGGCCGCGCCGATATGGCGCAGTTCGTCGTAGTTTTCCACATCCACAACGCCGAGCCGGGCCACGATGGCGCCGTCCTGGCGCACCGTGCCGTCCTCGGCCACGAGAATCTCGCCGCCGCGCGGATTTACGCGGATCGGGGCGCCACCCAGCGTCAGAGCCGGCGCGCCGTCGGTCGTGCTGACCAGCACGCCGTCACGATCCACAATGAATGATCCGTTGCGGGTCAGCAGCGTCTCGCCGTTCTGTTCCACCATGAAAAAGCCGGGACCGGCCAGCGCCATGTCCGTGGGCAGGTCGGTCCGGGTGAGTTCGCCTTCGTCGAAGTCGGTCAGCGTCGCCCCGAGCCACAGGCCGCCGCTCAGGTCGCGCAGCGCGTCCGCGCTCGGACCCTGCCGCTCACCCGCGACGCTGGCGGGCTGTCGCTCGGCAAACACGGCCCGCAGCGGCTTGAAGCCGACAGTCTCCGCGTTCGCCAGGTTATTGGCGAGCACATCCTGCCGGTACTCGTTGACCATCATGCCGGCGGCGGAGTGGTACAGGCCGTAGATCACGCCTGATCTCCCAGGATCGGCGCCGTCTGCGCTTCCACCTCGATTACCGCGCGGCGCATGCCCTCAGCGAGCACGCGCTGGCCGATCCGCGTCCAGTCGACGCGCGTGACGATCTCGCGATCCGGCGCGGGTTGCGGCTGGCTGCGCGGTTTCCGTTGTCGTTTCTCCGCCTGCGTCTTCATGTCGCACGACTCCATCGCGTATCTCGCCCCGCGCTCCGGCGGCGGCGGTCTTCGGTGACGAATGGCCGGTGAGCAAGCCGCGTGCCAGGTCGGGCGGTCCCTGCCAAAATGGGCCGCCAGGGCACAGTTGCGGGTTTTCGCAGCGTGGCCCGCACATGGGAGCCGGGAGGAAGCGCAAAGTCGGAGGGGCGGGCGCAGGTCGTGCGGGCTGGCAATCAGGACCGGGTTGAGCGATAGGGGTACTTGCTATCGCTCATAAATATGCCGAGATTTGAGCGATAGGATGTGGGGCTATCGCTCACGGCCTGGAACGGAACTCCCCGGGCAGCGACTCCGCCGCAATCTCCAGCACATGCCGCGGCGTCACAGCTACATGATGCTGGATCTGCTCGCGACAACTGAAGCCGGTGACGGCGATCTCGGCGTCGCCGCGGGCGCGGACGGCCGGGAACAGGCGCTGCTCCCCGATCGCGCGCGCGATGTCGTAGTGCGCCTTCTCATGGCCGAACGAACCCGCCATACCGCAACAGCCGGTGTCCAGCGCGACCGCTTGGCGGCCGACCGCCTTCAGCAGTGTCAGCGTGTCGCGCATGCCGACCAGCGCCTTCTGGTGGCAATGGCCGTGAACCTGAACAATCGGCGTCGGCCGCGGTTGATTGGCCCCGAGCGCGTCAGGCGCGTCGCGCAGCGTTTCCGCGAGTAGCGAATCGACCAGGCGCACGCGTTGCGCGAGGCGGTTGGCGGCGTCTGATTGCAGGAGCGCCGGCAGCTCGTCCATCAGCGTGAGCACGCAGCTCGGTTCGGAGCCGACAATCCACGCGTCGCGCTCGACGAATGGCGCCAGGAGTGCGAGGTTACGGCCCGCGAGCCACCGGGCCTCATCCAGCATCCCCTGGCTGATGCGCGTGCGGCCGCAGCAGGCGGTCTGTGGCGCGATCACCTCAAACCCGGCCGCCTCCAGCAGGCGCACGGCGGCGATGCCGACCTGCGGCTGAAAGTAATTCGTGAAGGTGTCGGCGAAATAGACGACAAGGCCGCGGGCCGGCGATCGGCGGACTTCTTTTCGGTCGTGCGCGTGACGCGCGAACCAGGTGCGGAACGTCTCGCGCGCGAATCGCGGCGGCGCGATGCGCCGATCGAGACCGTAACGGCTTTCCAGTAGCGCGCGCGCGGCGCGGGACTGGCCGATTCGGTTTGCGATCGCGGGAAAGCGGGCCGCGAGGGCAAGTCGATCCGGCATGCGCGCAATGAAGCCCGCCGCGGCCGACACGCCGCGCTGATCGTTGCGCGCCGCGAGCCATTCGGCTTTGAGCTTGGCCATGTCCACGCCGGTGGGGCACTCGTTCTTGCACGCCTTACAGGAGAGGCACAGCTCCATCACGTCATCGAGCGCCGCGTCGCCAAGGCCGTCGATCAATCCGTTCTCCGACAGCGCGACGCGCAGGGCGTTGGCCCGGGCGCGGGTCGTGTGGCGTTCATCGAGCGTCGCCATGTAGGACGGGCACATGACGCCGACCAGTTTCTGGCGGCACTGCCCGACGCCGCTGCACATTTTCGCCAGCGCGGGCATACTCGCGTGCGGGCCATAGCTGAAGCGCGTGAGCGGAACCGGGCGGCTGGGCTGGGCATAGCGCAGGTTGTCGGTCATCGGCGGCGCATCCACAATCTTGCCGGGGTTCAGCACGCGCTGAGGATCAAACGCGTCCTTGACTTCGCGAAACGCGGCGACGATGCGCGGACCGTAGACGCGCTCCAGCCATTCCGAGCGCACCAGCCCGTCGCCGTGCTCGCCGGTAAATGCCCCGCTGAACTCGCGGACCAGATCCACCGTGCGCTCGGCGATGCGCCGCATTCGCTGCACATCCACAGGCTGTTCGAGATTCAGCGCCGGGCGGACATGAATCACACCGACGCTCGCGTGGGCGTAGTAGCCGACATCGCGCACGCCTTCTTCGGCCAGGAGCGTATCGAGCCGCGCGATGTATTCGCGCAGGCGGCGCGGGTCGACGGCGGCGTCTTCGATGAACTCGTGCGGCTGCGTCGGGCCGGGTCGGGCCATCAACAGCCCGAAGCCGCGATTGCGGATGCTCCACACTTCGCGCTGCGCCGCCGGCTCAAATACGGCGCGAGCGACCCCGGCGCCGGGCGGACGCGCGGCGTGCAAGTGCGTTTCGAGCGATTCCATGCGCGCCCGCAGTGACGCGTCATCGTCGTCGTACAGTTCGGCGATCAGAATCGCGCCCGGGAGCGCGGGGGTGAATAGCGCCCGCACATCCGGCGCGGCGGAAACAAGACCCTGCGCGAGGATGGAACGATTAACCAGTTCAACGGCGGCAGGGTCGTGCTCCAGAAAGAGCGGCGCAGCGCCGAGCGAAGACAGCACATCGTCGTACGCCGCGATCAGAAGCGCCTTGTGGCGCGGTAAGGGCGTCAGGCGCAGTTCCGCTTCGACAACCAGCGCGAGTGTGCCCTCACTGCCGCAGATCAGTGTGGCGGGATTCGGCCGCGCCGACGTCAGCAGCCGATCGAGCGCGTAGCCACCATTGCGGCGCATCACGCGCGGGTATCGTTCGTAGATGTCGCTCGCGTAGGTGCGCCGGATATGGTCGAGTGCCGCGTGAATACGCGCCTGCGACGGGCTGGTTTCGCGATCCTGGCGGTTCGGCCAATCGCGCGGCGCGGGCGTCTTCGCGCCGGCCGTCGGCAGGTCCTCGAACGGTTCGTGTGGCCATGAGACGGTCTCTCCGCTGGCGAGCACACAGGTCAGCGCGGCGACATGGTCCACGGTTCGGCCGTAGCGCACCGAGTGCGATCCGCACGAGTTATTCGCGATCATGCCGCCGATCGTCGCGCGGCTGGCGGTGGCGACATCCGGCGCAAAATGCAGGCCGTGCGCTGCGAGGGCCGCGTTGAGGTCGTCGAGCACGACGCCGGGTTGCACGCGGGCGAGGCGCTGCGCCGGGTCGATGCGCAGGATGCCGCGCATGTGGCGGGAAAAGTCGATCTGCACGCCGGCGCCGACCGCCCCGCCGGCGATGCCGGTCCCCGCCCCGCGCGGGACAATCGACGCGCCCAACTCGCCGCAAACGCGGACGGTGGCGGCTACATCGGCGGCGTCCAGTGGCATGACCACGCCGACTGGCGGGATGGAATACAGGCTCGCGTCGGTGGCGTAGATCGCGCGGCTCAGGCGGTCGAAGCGGACTTCGCCGCGGACGGCCTTCGCGAGCGCGGCTTGCAGGGTGGTCGGGTCGGGAGCGGGCATTGGGCGATTCGAATTGTGACCGATGCGTGAGGTTTGGTCACGTCACGGCCCGCGGGCCGCTTGGTTGGACAACTGGGGCGGCCGCTAGCGCGGATGTCTCGCTGGAAGCGGTTCTGAGGTCCCCTTGCCTGCCCAATCTACCCTCTATGTAGTAGTAGTGTCTCTCCGACTACCGCATATATGGCGGAGGAGCACGTCGGCTGACGCGATTCCGTCAGAGCCGCTTGCCGGGCGTTACGGTGGCGGTTACGATTCGCTCCGGGTTGGGTCTTTTTCGAGGCCCGTGGTCAGCGGAGCGCCGCCCGTTTGGAAAAAAGGCGCCGAGCGGTATCGGACACATCTGAATGATTGTTGATTGCCACACCCAAATCTGTGATCCCGCGGTGATGCGGCCCGGCGAGGCGGTCGTCATGCACGCCGACGCGTCGCGGCACGTGCAGTCGCTATCGCCTGTTGATCGGGCGCTGGTGCATGGTTTCAGGAGTGTGTACCTCGATGCGGGCATCCCGAATCGGATGGTCGCGGATTATGTGCGCCAGTACTCCTCGAAGCTGATTGGCGTCGCGGGTATTGACCCATTGGCCAAGGACTGCCTTGAGGAGTTGGCGACAGCGGATGAGGAACTGTCCCTTCAAGGTGTGACGGTGTCGCCGGCGCTGCAGAATTTCCACCCGTCGGCCACTGACGCGATGCGGCTGTACGCCGCCTGTGCCGAGCGCCGGATGCCGGTGTTCTTCGATCAGAATCATCGCAACCCGGCTTCCAAGCTCGACTTTGCGCGGCCGCACCTGCTGGACGAGGTCGCCCGCGAGTTTCCGCAGTTGCGGATGGTAGTCACACGTCTCGGCAGCCCGTGGCTGGGCGAGACGGTGCTGTTGCTCGGCAAGCACCCGCACGTATATGCCGATGTCGCCGGGCTGCTGCGTCAGCCGTGGTCGGCGTATAACGCGCTCATGATCGCGCATGAATACGGCGTGATGAACAAACTGCTGTTCGGCAGCGACTTCCCGTATCGCTCGTCGTCGGAATGCATCGAGGCGCTGTACTCGATTAATCAGATTACTATCGGCACCAACCTGCCGGCCATCCCGCGAAACGAATTGCGTGGGATTGTCGAGCGGGACGCGCTGGCCCTGCTCGGCATTTCCGATCGGCGTCCGTCGCGGGCCATCATGGATGACGATGACGCGTAGTATGCGAGCCCTCGGCTTTCTGGCGTGCATGACGCTTGCCGTGTGGGCGAGTGGCTGCGTCGAAACGCGCTCGCACATCAAGCTCACTTACTGGCCGGACGGCCTGACCGCGACGAGCTTCGAGACGGAAGTGCCCGGCTGCGTATTTCGCAAAGCTGAAAACGGCAATCTGGATATCGCCGGCCGCGTGACAGAGCCGAACGGCGAGCAGCGCCTGATTCATCTCCACCTGTACTGGAAGCCGGTTCCCTCGAAGACGTTTGATCACTCCTCATCGGTGGACGCGGTGATTCGTTACGCGATCGTGACGCCAACCGGCGCGGCGGTTTTTAAGGGCTGTGGCTACGTCTATCCGCAGGAGCGGCGCTTCGCGGAAGGGATGATCGCGCGCGTCGAAAGCGGCCAATTGAAGATGACCGACCAGGTCGGCGACGCCCCGCCCGAGGACGCCGGCCCGACCGGGATCGCCGGCGATCTGCTGGCGCGCGAAGACGCGGCGGCGACGATGCGGATCGTGCGCGAGATTGACATGCTGGCGCCGGCGGACGCGCAGGGCAATTGAGCGGGTCGCGCGGAGATCGCGCGCGTTGCCGTTATTCCTACCCGGCCAAGCGACTTATTCCTGATCGCTTCCCACCTCAGACCCTTCCATAAAAGTTGCCAGATGGACACACTCGCACCGCGACGATTCAGCTTGTTGTTTCATGAGCCGGGCGTGTCGGCGGCCTTCGCGGCGCACTGGGATCTGATGATTGAATCAGCGCCGGGCGGGCCGCTTTGGACGTGGCGGCTGGCGGCGGACCCGCGGGGCGGGGCGCGCGAAGTCGCGTGCGAGCGGATCGGCGACCATCGGGCGGCGTACCTGAGCTACGCGGGGGAATTGGGCGGCGGTCGCGGGCGGGTGGAGCAGGTCGACGCGGGGGAAGTGGAAGTGGGCCGGCGTGGCGGCGACCTGGTGGCGGCGTTTTTCGGGAGGGGGCTGCGGGGCGAGTGGCTGATCGCGCCGGAAACGGGCTCTGGGGCGCTGCGGCGGCTGGATCGGTAGGGTGGTCGGAAATATCGGAATTTCCCTAACCGCTGCTCCGATAACGGTTTATCATCTGTGGTCTGAAATTTTGGGCTCGACCCCCTTGCAAGGTTTCCATCGCGTGGTATTCTTGCCGATCTGTCACCCCACTGGGCGACACACCGGTCTTTGACAAGTAAACAGTGGACGATAAAGCCGTGAGAGCGTACGCGAAGCGGGCCCCGTTCTATTTGAACGCGGGGTTTGCATTCGCGATCCAAACCGGACCCGTAAATCCTTTCGGGTCCAACTCGGACGCTCTCGCAATAGACGTGAGTGTTTGAGCTTCAAGCAACAAATGTCAGGTAGATGACCGGCCTTCGGGCCGTGAATCGACGAAAACTCATCGAAGAGTTTGATCCTGGCTCAGATCGAACGCTGGCGGCATGGTTAAGACATGCAAGTCGTACGGACCGCTTTTGCTTGCATTGGCGGTTAGTGGCGAAAGGGAGCGTAATGCATGGGCAACGTACCCTTGACTCGGGAACAACCACGGGCTTCGGCCCTTTGCGAAAGTGTGGCTAATACCCGATGACGTCGTGAAATCGAATGGTTTTGCGACCAAAGGTGGGGATCTTCGGACCTGCCGGTCATGGAGCGGCCCATGTCCTATCAGCTTGTTGGTGGGGTAATGGCCTACCAAGGCGACGACGGGTAGCGGGCGTGAGAGCGTGGCCCGCCTCATCGGAACTGAGACACTGTCCGGACACCTACGGGTGGCTGCAGTAACGAATATTGGGCAATGGGCGAAAGCCTGACCCAGCAATGCCGCGTGCAGGAGGAAGTCCTTCGGGATGTAAACTGCTGTCAGGGTCTAGCAAGCAAGGGGGGTGAATAGCCCCCGGCGTTGAGCAGACCCAAAGGAAGCCTCGGCTAACTCTGTGCCAGCAGCCGCGGTAAGACAGAGGAGGCAAGCGTTGATCGGAATTACTGGGCTTAAAGCGCGTGTAGGCGGCTCGACAAGTGTCCTGTGAAATCCCACGGCTCAACCGTGGAACTGCAGGGCAAACTGTCTGGCTTGAGGTCGGTAGGGGCGTCCGGAACTCTGGGTGGAGCGGTGAAATGCGTAGATATCCAGAGGAACGCCGGAGGCGAAAGCGGGACGCTGGGCCGATACTGACGCTGAGACGCGAAAGCGTGGGGAGCAAACAGGATTAGATACCCTGGTAGTCCACGCCGTAAA
>CAZGTH010000002.1:0-398753 GCA_964528455.1 uncultured Planctomycetales bacterium
AAAACCGCAACCAGTTCCAACACGCTTGACAACGGCTCGCTCATAGATGCCACCCCGCCGTCAACTACAGCGACATCCAAGGCGGCTGGTCGGGCGCGGGTTCGAACAACATCAACAGCGATCCATTGTTTTCTGACCAAGCGGCGGGCGACTTGCGTCCCGTGCCGGACTCGCCGGTGATTGACGCCGGCAACAACACATTCGTGTCGTCATCGCTCGACTTCGACGGGGCGACGCGCATTGTCGATGGCGACGGCGCCGGCGGCGCGGTCGTCGATATGGGCTCCTACGAATTCCAGGGCTCGTGTCCGTCAAGCTGCCCGGAGGACATCGACGACTCTCACCAGGTCGATCTGTCCGACCTCGCGGCGCTGCTCGCGTCATTCGGGCTCAGCAGCGGCGACCCGGGTTACGACGCCGACGCGGATTTTGACAGCAGCGGAACGGTCGATCTTTCCGACCTCGCCGCGCTGCTGGCGAAGTTCGGTGACTACTGCTGCTTTGAGCAACTGACGCCGCCGACGTGCGGCGAAACGATCGAGTTATTCGGCGCATCCTCGTTCGGACCGGCGGTCACGCTCGAGGTCGACGGCTTTGACACCGGCGCGTACACGGGCGGGGGGTTCGCGGGCGAGAGCGACCATTTCGTGTTTGACCTGTTGATTACAGTCAGCGATCCGAATGACGACTGGACATCCAACGGCGGAACTGTAGACACGCTGAACGGGGCGACGTTGCGGCTGGCGCCATACGACCCCAACGACCCGAACAGCGACCCCGAGCCGACAGGGGCCGGCGAGCCGAACCAGTATGTCTGCTTCATTGGTGTGCCCAAGCCGGTTAGCGCGGGACTCCGATTCTCTTCGCCAGGCGCGAGCTACGCGGGCGGTTTCAACGGCGGCGATGAGTTCACCTACACCACCGGCGAGTTCGATATCGCGTGGTTCGATACGAGCGGAGCATCGCACGACGGCCCGGCGGCGGTGATGCGGATCGTGATCGACGTCAGCGGTGTGTCCGGCGCCGACACGAGTTCCGGATTCGGCAGTGTGTACTACTCAGAAACCGGTCCGGCGGCCGCAGGTGACATCGAAGTCGCGACCTTCGAAGCCGCGACCGGCGTCGACAGTCTCGGGGCGACGCTGACGACCATCGGCGGGAGTTTCTATGTGAAGCACTGACGGCGTCGCGCGCCCGCGCTCACGGGGCGCGGGCGCTTGCCGCCAATGGGGCGCCGGCCGGGGTGGCCGGCCCGGCAGCGCTCCGGAGGCGCTGCCGACCATTTTGCTTAGAATCGCCGTATGGCGCAATCCGCGGCGGCGGGCCTCGCTGGGGCCCGCCTTGATGAACAGCTTGTGACGATCGATCCGCCGCCGCTGGCGCCCCCGCCGGTCCGCGTGGCGGCGACGATCGGGTTTTCGATCCTGGTGCTGACGCTGTTTCAGATCGGCCAGGAGTGGGCGCTGGCGCACCTGCCGGACTTCGACTATTTCTATCAGGGCGGCTGGTGGCTCGGTCGGCACGGCGTGTTTGACCCCGGCTACGACGTCTCGGCGACGGGGGAGCGGATCGCGCGCGGCACGATCGAGTGGTATCTGCCGTTTGTGCACCGTTTCATGACGCTGTGGACGTGGATTCCGGACTTCACACTGTTTGGCGTGGCGGTGTCCGGGCAATCGGTCTCGAGCATCCTCTGGCTGCTATTCAACCTGACGGTGTTTATCTGCACGATTCGGCTGATCGGTCGCAACCTGGTCGGTCTGCCGCCGCGCGACTGGATGGTGACGCAACTGCTCCCGATTCTGGCGACGATCCTGTTCTGGCATTGGGAGTTCCGCCTGAACCAGATCGATAACCTGACGTTGCTGCTGCTGGTCGGTTCGTTCGTCTGCTGGCGGCGTGGCCGCTGGGGGGCGGCGGGCTTATGGGTGGGCCTGGCGACGCTGTTGAAGGTCACGCCGGGGCTGCTGATCGTGTGGTTCCTGCTGAAACGGCAGTATCGCGTTGTGGCGGCCGCCGGGCTGACCATGGCGCTGGCCGGTCCGGTCGCGGATCTGATCGCGTTTCGCGACGTCGGCTTTGTCGCGGATCGCTATCAGGCGTGGGTCGCGGCGGCGGTGGGAAAGACGTCGCATCGGGCGCTGATCATGAACGACTACGAGATGGACTGGCGCAATCAGAGCGTGAGCGCCACCGCCAGTCGCCTGCTGCACCCGACGAACTACGCGACGCATTTCGATAACGACCCGAGCATTACATACGGCGATCATGAGGAGCCGCGCTACATCAATATCACGAATCTTTCGCGGGCCACGATTTCGGGCATCGTGATGGGCGTGATGATCCTGTCGCTGCTTGGCCTGCTCTGGCTGGGGCGCACGCCGGCGGATCGAATGAGCGAATGGCATCTGCGATTTGAATGGGCGCTGTTCGTACTGGCGATGCTGTGGTTCATGCCGATCATGCGGCGCTACCATCTGATCTGGACGTTGCCGACCGTGTCGCTGTTGTTCGCGGGCGTTCACTATGACCGACAACGGATCGGGCGCGCGGCGCGCGCCGGGATCGCCCGCGTCGGCGGGAACGCGTGGGTGGTCGCGGCGATCGTGGCGCTGGTGCTGCTGGTCGCCGCCCAGGCCTCGCTGCTTTCCAAGTGGGTCAGCGGTACGCGCGTGATGGAAGCCGGCGGCGTGTTTACGTGGTCGGTGCTGATCCTGGCGATTCCCATGGTGTGGATGGCGCGGCGTTTTCGGGCGAATGCGGCGGCGCTGCCGCGCGATTACTATCTGTCGCCGGAGCGGGCCGTAGTCGACGGCGGTTAGCGTCTTGGTTCGAATTGTCCCCCCGCGCGGTCTCAGGAGCGAACGATGGGTTTTCTTTGGTTTCTGCTGATCGGTTTATGCGCCGGCTGGCTCGCGGGCCAACTGGTCAAAGGCGGAGGCTTCGGGGTCGTCGGCGACATGATTGTCGGGGTGATCGGGGCGCTGCTGGGCGGATTCCTCTTCGGCCTGCTGGGGCTGGCGGCGGTCGGGCTGCTGGGGCAGTTGATTACCGCGACCGTCGGCGCGGTGGTGTTCATTCTGATTCTGCGGGCGATCAAACGCGCCTGATGATTAGCGGCGCGCGTTTTGCCAATCGCCCAACGCGTGTCGTGCAGCGGAGGACCCGAGATGACGTCTTCAAGCGTGGCCGCGCCAGCCGGGCAGCGCCGTCAAGTCAAGTTCGACACATGGGATGACCTTTGTCGGGATTTCGAGCGCCTCGCCGCCGGCGGCGCGCGCACGGTTGGGGGCTGGACGGACGCCCAGATCATCACGCATTGCGCTATCGTGATGGAAATGGCGCTCGACGGGTTCAACTTCAACGCCCCCGCGCCGCTTCGTTGGATCGGCGGCCTCCTCAAGAAACGCTTCCTGAAGAATGGCTTCAAACCCGGCCTGAAAGCCCGCGGCGGGTTGCGCAATTTCATGCCGCCGGACGATGTGACGCTGCCCGAAGCCGTGGCCCGCATGCGCCGGGTGATCGAGCGGGTCGCCGCCGGCGAGCGGTTTACGCGCCCGAGCCCGCTCTTCGGGCCGTTGACGCATGCGGAGTGGGTCACACTGCATTTACGGCACTGCGAGTTGCACTACAGCTTCGCGTATCCGGCGGCCTAGCGCGCCGGGCGGCGCGGGCTGCGCCGGCGTGACAGAATCTCCGTTGTCCGCAGGGTGCCGGGCGGGCATAATGACTGCGGCGCTAACGCCTCAAGGACGGGGCGCGCCTGACCGATCCAAACCGCGCGCGAGGTGAACGGATGCTGTACGCGGCGCTGACCCTCTGGTTGCTCGTGATCGTTTTTTCCGCCTGGGGCGTGCATTGTCTGTTGAGTCGGCTGGTCAAGCCGCGCGTGGTGAATGTCGCGCTGCTGCCGGGGACGCTGGTCGCGCAACTCGGCCATGTGCTGGGCATGCTGATTACCGGCAACTCGGTGCGCAACACGGCGCTGATGCGCGACGACGAAACCGGCGACCCGCAGAGCGAGCCGCCTGATCGGCAGCGCCTGCCGGTGGTCGGCGCGGTGATTGTCGGTCTGCTGCCGCTGCTGGCGTGCGCGGCGAGTCTGTACTTCGCGGCCAGCGCGTGGGGCGGGTCGATCGTCGCCGGCGCGCCGGAACTGCCGGCGGAATTGCCGCGCTCACTGGCGGAATTCTGGGCGCTGATCCGCTTTTTCGTCGCCAGCGCAGAGCAGACGCTGAGCGCGATCATCAACGCCAAGCTGACCAACTGGCCGAGCCTGCTGTTTCTCTATCTCGCGATCTGTCTGACGATTCGCATGACGCCGTTCGAGGGAAATCGACGCGGGGCGCTGGTCGCGATTCTGCTGTCGGGGGCGATCATCGCGGTGGTGGGGGCGATCTTTGCCGGGGCGCGCGGCGCGGTGGAAGGCGGCTGGCCGATTCTGTCCTTCGCGGTCGGGATGCTGACGCTGCTGCTGGTGGTGGCGCTGCTGATCAGCGGGATTGTGGGGCTGGTGCGGATATTTGCGCGGAGCGAGTAGCGCCGGTTGAGAGAGGCAAGTGACTCGATGGCAGGCAAGATGCTGCCCCACCCGGGTCGCAACGCGGCCGCTGCGCGACTTTACCACTTCACCGACTGCGCCGGCAGTTCCCCCGTCCACAGGCCGCGTGCCAGCACGAACGCCCAGCCGGCGACCAGCACAATCAACATGCTCCAGAAGAGCGCCAGCGGGCTGACGCGGCGCAGCCACTGCGGCCAGCGACCGCACAGAAGCGTGAATCCGCCGATTCCGACGCCAAGCGCGCTGCCCAGCGCCAGCGCGAAGCCCGCCGGCTGCGCGAGAAACGCGCGCCACCATTGAAGTCGCACGGCATGGGCGAATGATGTCGTCATGCCGCACGACGGGCATGGCAGGCCGGTGCTGACCAGCATGCCGCACGGCGCCATGCCGAGTTGATGGTGCGTGCCCCAGCCGCGACCGTCGGGCTGCAGCCACCACGCGATCACGAGCGGCGCGGCGAGCGTGAGCGCCATTCCCGCCCCGAGCAGGCGCGCCTGCCACGCGGGCATGGTCGGCGGGCGCCAGTCCGTGGACATCGGGCGGGCGCGCGGCGTATCGGCCGCGGCGCGTTCGAGTGAAGCGTCCGCACGGGGAGCCGGGCTCGCGCCGTCAGACGGATCTAGCGCCGGGTGATCTTCGCCGGGGATTGGCGCACCACTTTCTTGCTCTTGCGCTTGGGCGTGCGTCCGCCACCGAGCACTTTCATGGCCTTGGGGACATCAGAGACCTTGAACACGCCGTTGGTCTTGCCGTTGCGGGCGCCGGTCGTGCAATAGGCGTAGGTCACGTTGATGTGTTCCGACGCCAGCCGTTCGACGACGTCCGCCAGCGCGCCGGGACGATTCGGCAACGTCGCCAGCAGGACGGGCGTATCGGTAAAGCTCACCTGGAGTTTGCTGAGCGCGGCGCGGACGCGGTCCGGCGTATCCGTGACCAGCCGCAGGACGCCATGCTCGGTGGAATCCATCAGGCTCATCGCCACGAGGTTGATGCTGCTGTCGGCCAGCGCCTGGACGACGTGGGCCAGCGCACCGGGTTTGCTCGGCAGGAAGACGGAGAACTGCGATTCAGTGGACAAATGACCGTTGGTGTTGCTCATCGCCGCTCCTCCATGGATTGGCCGCGCGCCTGATCCCGCGCGGGATGCTCGAACTCAAGCCTAAGCGACAAACGGCGTTCTGGTCGAAGTGCGGCGCCGCGCGTAAGATCGGGTCGTGATCGAACGGATTCGACTCGACCTATCTCCAGCCGCGCGCCGAGGGCCCAAATGACGCGGAACGACCATGACGCTCCTGTTGACGCCTGGCGACGTGTCATCCGAGAGTATATCGCGGCGAATCCGGGGCGCACACCGCGCGTCCGCGGACTGGCGCGGACGCTGGACGTGCCGGATGAGGAGTACACCGACTTTCGGCGGGCGTTTCGCGGCGTAACCGAAGAGGGCGACGGCAAGGAAAAGCGGCCCGCCGGATTCGAGGGGGTTTTCCGCGCGACGCGCCGCGGCCACGGCTTTATCGAACGAGAGGGCCGACCCGATCTGCTGATTCCGCAGCGATTCACGGGCGGCGCGGCGGAAGGCGACCGCATTCTGGCGCGGATTTCCGGGCGGCGTGGACCGCGCGGGGCGCCGGTGGCGGAGGTTTTGCGCGTGCTGGAACGCGCGGCGCCGTTCTGGGTGGGGGTGCTGGAGCGCCATGGATCGCGGTTGCTGGTGCGCCCGGAAGGCGCGACGGTGACGCCGGTCGTCGAGATCGCGGACGTCGCCCACGGCGCGAACCCCGGCGACCTGGTGGTGATCGAGCCGCTGCCCGATACGGGCGACGGCGTCACGCGCGGCGTGATTGTCGAGCGGCTGGGCGAGCCGACATCGACCGAAGTGCGGATTCGCGGCGTAATGCGCCAGCATGACATTACCGCGGAGTTTCCCGAAGCCGTGCGGCGCGAGGCGCAGGATCACGCCCGCACGTTCGATGGCCATGCGCTCGACGGGCGTGAAGATCTGACCGACGTTTTTACGCTGACGATCGATCCGGTGGACGCGAAGGACTTTGACGACGCGATTTCATTGCAGCGGCTCGCGGATGGACAGGTGCGGCTGGGCGTGCATGTCGCGGATGTGGCGCATTTCGTGGAAATCGACACGGAGCTGGATCGGGAGGCGCTGCGCCGCGGCACGAGCGTTTATTTTCCCGGCATTGTCGCGCCGATGCTGCCGGAGACGCTCTCCAATGGCGTATGCAGCCTGCAGTCCGGTCAGCGCCGATACGCGAAGACGGCGTGGCTGACCTACGGGCGTGGCGGCAAGCGGGTCAAGGCGGAATTCGTGAATTCGATCATCGATGTCGACGCGCGCCTCGCCTACGAAGAGGCGAGCGCGATCATCGACGGCGAGGACGGCGACTGGCCGGAACCAATCGTATCGCTGGTGCGCAGCGCCACGACGCTGGCCCGGGCGATTCAGCGGCGCCGCATGCGCGAAGGCATGATTACGCTCAACATTCCTGAAATGCAGATCGTGCTCGACGCGTCGGGGCAGGTGACCGGCACGCGCGCCGCGGACACGAGCTATTCGCACACCGTGATCGAGATGTTCATGGTGGAGGCGAACGAGGCCGTGGCGAGCATGCTGACCAAGCGCGGCCTGCCCCACATCCGCCGCGGGCACGAGCCGCCCGGCGACGAGGCGGCGGCGCAGTTCGCGCGGGTCGCGTCGGCGCTCGGGCTTCCCGTTCCCGCGGAGTTGGACGCGATCGGCATTCGCAAAGTCCTGGACGCGGTGAAGGGCAAGCCGGGCGAGCGGACGATCAACATGTTATTGCTGCGGAGTTTGACGCAAGCGCAATATGTCGCGCACAACGAGGGGCACTTCGCGCTCGGCAGCGACGCGTACAGCCACTTTACTTCGCCGATCCGGCGCTATCCCGATCTCGTGACGCATCGTGTGCTGGATCGACTGCTGCGCAAGGACAAGTCGGACGCGGCATGGGCGTCGCGCGACGCGCTGCGCGGCGTGGCGATTCACTGCTCGAAGCGCGAGCGCAAGGCGGTCGCCGCCGAACGCGACGCGAAGAACCTGCTGGCGCTGGAGTGGATCAAAGGGCATATCGGCGAGACGTTCCCGGCGGTGGTCAGCGGCCTGACGCGCGGCGGACTGTTTGTGCAGATGGACGAGAAGCTGATCGAGGGCTTCGTGCCGATCGAGGACCTGCCCGGCGACTGGCGCTACGACGATGCGACCATGCGCCTGTTTGCGGGCAGCGGAGGACGCGCGATTTCACTTGGTCAGCCGATCGCGGTGCGCGTCGCGTCCGTTGATCCGGCGCGGCGCAATCTCGTGCTGACCCCGGCTGAGCCCGGCGCAGTGGGGCGACGGTCGGATGAAAGCGCTCGCGGCCCGCAAGGCAAGCGCGGCGGTCAGCGGCGAACAGAGTCGGCGGGAAAACCGAAGCGGACCACACGCAACAAGGGGCCGAAACGCTCCGGCGGCCGGCGTTCGCGCGGGTAGGTTTAAAAAAAGAGGGCACCAGGGGCCCTGAGGCGTCCCGGTGCTCTCCGGAGGGGAAAGAAGCCAGAAACATCAGTCTCGCCGCAGCGAGTTATGAAATTATCAGAACCACTCCAGTATTCTCGACAAAGCCGGTTACGTCAAGATTTCTTAGCAACTTTTCCTTTGCCGATCGGCGTCCGCAAAGGCTATCGGCCCGCGCGGCGGACGGCTTTAGAGCGGAT
Source organism: uncultured Planctomycetales bacterium (assembly GCA_964528455.1). Taxonomy (GTDB): domain Bacteria; phylum Planctomycetota; class Phycisphaerae; order UBA1845; family Fen-1342; genus DSPM01. The sequence goes on from CAZGTH010000002.1 coordinate 8,291, forward strand.
TGTCGGAAAATCGTCAAATTCGGAAAATGGGCCCGCAAGTGTCTGCCGGCTCGACGCTTACGCCCGAACCTATCGATCCCCCAGTCACCGCCAATCCCCTGTTTTCGCACCGGAAACGGGTATTGCGTGAAACTAGGATCACTTTCCCACGCAGAAGTGGGCGTATATTCTGCCTAGGATCGCCTCGGTATGCGCACGACCGCTGACGTTCGTGAGCGATTCCAGCGATTCTCGCAGGGCGATCGAAACCAGTTCCGGCCAAGCCGGATCGGCCGCCGAATTTTCCAGAATTTTTTTTGCCTCATCCAGCAGTTTTCGCGTCGGCGCCAGCTCCAGGTCCAGGATGCCCGGCTGCCCCGCCGCCTGACGGCCGAGGCGATCGGCCACCGCGATGCGGAGTTGATCGAGGCCGCGACCCGTCTGGGCGCAGACCCGCAGCTCGCCCGGCGCCGCCCCGGCGCCTTCGACCAAGTCGGTTTTGGTATGCGCGATCAACAACCGGTCCGCCGGAATGCGATCGCGCGCCGCCCGCTCCGCCGCGTCCCAGGCGCGGGTCGCGTCATGCGCCCACAGCACGAGGTCCGCGAGTTCGGCCGCAGCCTCCGCCGCGCGATGCGCCGCCAGTTCGACTTCCCCCGGCGTATGGCCGAGCCCGGCGCAGTCCTGCAGCGTGACATCGATCCCGGCGACTCGCGCATCGGCGCTGACCACATCGCGGGTGGCCCCGATCACGGGAGACACAATCGCGCGCTGGGCGCCGATGAGCGCGTTGAAGAGCGTGCTTTTCCCCGCGTTCGGCAGGCCCGCCAGCGCCACGCGCGGTCGGCCGCGCGTGATCATCGCCTCGGCGTTGCGCGCCCCATCCAACCGCGTCAGCACAAGATCGATGCGGGCAAGCGCCGCGGCCGGCTCGATCAGCCGCACATCTTCCTCGTCGGTAAAGTCAATGCCGGCTTCGATCAGCGCCAGCAGGTCCAGCAGCGCGGCGGCGATGTCGTCCACCGCCTGCCGCCGTCCTCCGTGCGCGAGACGGGCCGCCTCGCGGGCCTGCGTCTCGGTTTCGGCGGCCAGCAATCCCTGCACTGCGACGACGGCTTCCGACGGCATGCGCCCATTCAGCCACGCGCGACTGGTGAACTCGCCCGGCAGAGCGCGCCGCGCGGCGGCGGCGATGAGCCCCTCGCAGATCAAACGCAGCAGCGGCGGCGCGCCAAGCGTATGAATCTCGGCGACATCCTGTCCGGTGTAGCTGCGCGGCGCGCGGAACAGCAGCACCTCGGCGGGCGCATCCAGCGGGCCGGCCGGGTCGGGTATCTCAAGGCGTGTGGAAAGCCGGGTGGGGCGCGACGAGTTCACGAACCGGGCCCGCGGACAAAGGGACGCGACGAGCCGGTGACTGTCGGGGCCGGTCAGGCGGATCACGCCGACCGGGCTCGCGCCCCATGCGGTGGAAACGGCGACGATCGTGTCGCTGATGGGCGCAGCGGTCAAAGAACACGTCCCTCTGTCGAGCGGGCGCGGTGGTCGTTCGGTTTATCCGCCGCCGGGCGCGGCCAGGCGCTGGGGCGCGACATCGAGCAGGCGCCAGGCGCCGTCGGCCTGCGCCGCGCAGGTGACGACAATGCCCACTTCGGCGGTGGCCGGAATGTTGACCCGCACGCGATCCTCCGCGGCCGGCGCCGCGACGGTCGCCTCGTTGACTCTGGCCTGATCCAGGACGCTCGCGATCGGGCGTCCCCAGCTGCGCACGAGTTCCACGAGACCGCGCTCAAGCTTGTCCTCGGGTACGCGGGCGGCCCGCACGCGACGTCCGAGTTCCGCCTCATCCGACAGCCCCCGCAGGACCGCGATCGCCGCATCGGCGGCCTTCTGATCGTTCGCCTTCAGCGCGGCGCGTTCGGCCTGGAGTTGCCGCACGGCCTCCTGCGCGAGCGCGAGTGGCGCGCTGACGGTTTCCGCGGCCGGCGCGACCGGCGCCACGGGCTTCGCTGGGGGCTTGCACCCGACCGCGACCAGCAGGGCGGCGCACAGGATGATCCGAATCTTGTCAGGCATCGAGTCTCTCAAAAAGGATTTTCGGTTCAAGCAGCGTATGGCCCGCCGGCAGCGGGGCCGGCGCCTTCCAGCGCAGAGACGCCGCGCGCTCGACGCGCAGGCAGTCGACGATGCGCTCGGCGGCTTCGGGCATGAACGGCGCGCACAGCACCGCGAGAAACTGCACGGCCCGCACACACGTCGCAATCGCGGCGTGGCAATCCGGCAGATCTTCCTTGCGCAGGCGCCACGGTTCGCGGGCGCCGAAGTGCTGGTTGGAGGCGCGGGCATAGCCCATCATCTCCTCCAGGGCGGCGCGATACTTGTGGGCTTCGATCAGTTCGCCGACGCGGGTCAGGGCCGCTTCGCCGGCGGCGATGTGGGCTTTGTCGGCGTCGGTGGCCGCGGCGTAGTCCGGAACGCGCATGTCAAGATACTTCGCGACGAACTGCAGCGTGCGGTTGACAAAATTCCCGAAGGTGGCGACCAGCTCGTTGTTGTTACGCGCGATGAAATCATCGAAGTCGAACGCGGTCCGGGCCGTTTCCGGCGCGATGGCGGTCAGGTAATAGCGCAGCGCATCGGGCGAATACCGCTTCAGAAACTCTTCGATCCACACCGGCGACTCGTCCGCGGTCTTGCTCTTGCTGACCTTGGCTTCGGCCCCGTCGATGCGGAAATTGATGAAGTTGTTGGCGACGACATTGTCCGGCAACTGATGCCGTCCCTCGGCCATCAGCATCGCCGGCCAGATCAGCGCGTGAAAGACCGTATTGTCTTCGCCGATGAAGTGGACGATCTTCGTTTCCGGGTCGCGCCACCATTTTTCGTATCCGGCGGCGTCGCCATCCGCGTCCTGGCAGAGTTGCGCGGTGAACGAGATATAGCCGATCGGCGCGTCGAACCAGACGAACAGGACTTTGCCTTGCGCCTCGGGATCATCGAGCGGCACGGGGATGCCCCAGGAGATATCGCGCGTCATCGCGCGCTCGGGGAGTCCCTGTTTGATCTGTCCGAGCGCGAAGTTCAACACGCTCGTGCGCCACTGCCCCTGCTTGGAATCGAGCCATGCCTTGAGCGGCTTTTCGAACTCGTTCAATCGCAGGTGCCAGTGCGTCGTCTCGCGCACTTCTGCCGGCTGCCCGCTGATCGTGCTGATCGGGCTCTTCAGCAGCAATGGGTCGATCATCTGCCCGCAGGCTTCGCACTGGTCGCCGTTGGCGTCGGGCGCGCCGCAATGGTGGCAGACGCCTTTGACATATCGATCCGGGAGGAATCGATTCGCCATGGGGTCGAACAGTTGCCGCGACGTGCGCTTCGTGAAGTAGCCCTTTTCGTAGATCGTCTTGAAGAACGCCTGGCTCAGTCGCTCATGCGTTTCGAGGTAGTGCGGCTGGTGCGTGCCGCCATAGACGTCGAAGTCGATCCGCAGGCCCGCGAAGTCGCGCTTCTGGCCCACGTGGAATCGCGTGCAGATTTCCTGCGGCGACACGCCGGCCTTGATCGCCGAAATCTCGATCGCGACGCCGTTGTCGTCGCTGCCGCAGATGAACTTCACCTCGGCGCCGTTGGCGCGCTGATAGCGCACGAAGGTGTCCGCGGGCAGATACGCGCCGCCAATATGCCCGACGTGCAATCGGCCGTTGGAGTACGGCAGTCCGGATGTGACCAGAAAACGTTTCGGCAAAGCGGGTCCTTCCGCGTCAGCGGCCTTCATACAGGCGGTGGCCGAGCATGTCGTCGAGTTCCGGCTCGGCGAGAATCTTGTTCACGACCGCGTCAATATCGTACTCGAGCCGGATGAACTCGATCTGCTCCAGCGTGGAACTGAGGGCGGCCGCCACGATGCTCTCGGTCCCGCCCACATCGCGCCGGTCACAGATCACGTAGCTGGCGCGCGGGTCCTTGTCGCGCGGCTGGCCCACGCTGCCGACGTTGATGATCGCCCGCTCGTCGCCGACCTCGTAATAGGGCGAGTCCGGCAACTCGTCCGGCGGATCAAAATACGGGTCATCGAGAAACACGCCCGGCACGTGCGTGTGCCCGACAAAGCAGATCTGCCCGTCCAGGCGTTCGAAGTTCGCCTGCACCTTCTGCTGATTGGTGAACACGTCTTCGGGAAAGATGTACTCGTTGATCGGTCGCCGCGGCGAGGCGTGCACATACAGCACGTCCTGCTCGCGCAGGCGCACGGTCAGCCGGCCGAGAAACGCCCAGCGCCGCCGCCGCGCTTCGTCATCGGGCTCAATCTCGAGCGCGCGGCGCGTCCAGTAGGCGGCGCGCTCGGCGGCGTTATTGAAATTGGTGGGCTCGAACAGCACGGCGTGATCGTGATTGCCCATCAGGCAGATGCGGCAACGCTCCATCACGAGGTCGACGCACTCGCGCGGATTCGGCCCGTACCCGATCACGTCGCCAAGGCAGACGATTTCGGTGATGCCACGCTCGTCGATATCCGCGAGCACGGTTTGCAACGCTTCCAGGTTGCCGTGCACGTCGCTGATAATCGCGAACTGCTTTGGTTTGGCGTGTTGGGCCTTTTTACTCATTAGCGGGCGGCGATTCGGCCTCTTCCGGGATCAATTCCGGCAGTCCTTGGTCTATGCGATATCGGCGACCGCAGCGCTGGCAGATCAGCCGATCGTCGCGCAGGTCGAACGCGCCGTGGCAGTCCGGCTCCGGACACGCCAGGATTTTCAGCATGTGGGGCGACAACGACATCCGCGATCCGGCTCCCGTATCGTCGATTGGGGACAGGATAGCGGGCCTGACGGGGGCGGCAAACGGCCGATATCGTCGCGGCGCCGCGGACCCCGTGGCGCATGTGGGCGATTCTCGGGCCAAGAATCGGCTTTTCCGGGGGTCCTGGTGGCCGCTTTGCATTCCCCTCCGTCTTCCGAGACGTGTATACTGGGTACTCATCTTCAGCCGCGACGTTCCGTCGCGCGACGGAGAACCGCAATCCTGTTGGTTGGCCCGCTTGGGAGGCGTCGCCACGACTCGCAGGGTTGCCGCATCAGTGGAGAACTGCCAAATGGACACGCGATCTTTTCGCCGCGCGCCGATTCTTCGCGGCTCGGCGGCGCTTGTTTTCGTTCTGACGTTCGGCGGCTGTCCGATGATGGACGACCCCGGTGATCCGAACGATTCCGGCCAGACCGCCAAGACCTTCACCTGGAAGACCGCTTTTGACGCCTCGGACACCGGCGCGTTGTCGTCGGTCTGGGGAACCGGGTCTGACGACGTCTTTGTCGTCGGCGGTACGGCGCGCCAGGGCGAGGTCTACCACTTTGACGGATCGGGATGGTCACAGATGGCCGTGCCCGATGTCGGGTTGCTGGTCTGGGTGTTTGGATGGGCGCCGGACAATGTGCTGGCCGTCGGGGTGGGCGGCGGCGTCATCCGATACGACGGCAAGGATTGGACCAAGATCGAAAGCGGCGTGACCGCCGATCTGTGGGGCGTGTGGGGGCCATCGTCAACCGACGTCTGGATCGTCGGCGACCCGGACCCGAGCGGCAAGCCGACGCTGCTGCATTTCGACGGAAAGAATCTGACGCCCTCGACCGTACCCGACAACGACCGCGAGGCCGGTTCGCTCTTCAAGGTGTGGGGTATCGGCGGCAAGACGTTTGCGGTCGGCGAGAAGGGCCTGATCATCGAGTTGCGCAACGGCGCCTGGCAGCCGGTCCCGACCGGCCCCGACGCCGACGAAGACTTTGTTTCGCTGTGGGGCACGAGCGAGGATCACATTGTCGCGGTGGGCGGCCGCTCTTCCGCGCGGATCGCGACGTATGACGGAACCGAGTGGAAGACGACGAAGCCGAGCGGCGTGCCGGGATTGAATGGCGTTTATCTGACCGGGCGCGGGCAGGCCATCGTCGGCGGCGTCAACGGCTTTCTCGGCTCCTTCAATCCGGAGACGGGTGAGCTGAAGCAGGAGGAGAGCGGCACAAACGAAGTGATTCACGCCGTGTGGGGCGACAGCGAACGCACCTATGCGGTCGGTGGAAACTTCGCGCCGCCGTTTCAGGGGTTGGCGCTGGTTCGGGCGGACGTCAACGAGGATATCGCGGTCGGCAAGCCCGCGCCGCTCGCGGAGGCGCCGGATCCGAACGAGCCTGAGGCGCCCGAGTTCGACTGCAACACGAATGGCGTCGAAGACGCGGACGACATCGCCGCCGGCACGAGCAGCGATTGCGATGATGACGGGCGGCCCGACGAATGCCAGGCCGACGCGGACGGCGACGGCGTGATCAACGCGTGTGATATGTGCGCGGGACATGATGACACGCTCGACGCGGATGAGGACGGCGTGCCGGACGGCTGCGACGCCTGCCCCGCGGGCGACGATTTCAGCGACGCGGATAATGACGGCGCGCCGGACGCCTGTGACGACTGCCCCAACGGGGGCGACACGGACGGCGACGGTGTCTGTGACGACGTGGACGCGTGTCCGGGCTCCGATGACGGGCTCGACACGGACGGCGACGGCGTGCCGAACGGCTGCGACGAATGCACCGGTGACGATCTGACGGACTCGGACAATGACGGCGTCGCGGACGATTGCGACATCTGCCCGGGTTCCGACGATCTGGCGGACGCGGATGGCGACGGGCGACCGGATGGCTGCGACCTGTGCCCCGGCTCGAACGACACGCTGGATACGGATGGCGACGGTGTTCCGAACGGTTGCGACGCCTGCCCGGGCGCGAATGATGCGCTGGACACGGACGGGGATGGCGTGCCGAACGCCTGTGATCTCTGCCCCGGCGGCGACGACAACGCCGATGATGATGGTGACGGGATTCCGAACGCCTGTGACGTGTGTCTGGCCGGCGACGATAACGTCGATACAGACAACGACGATGTCGCCGACGCGTGCGATCAGTGTCCGGGCTTTGACGACGACGGTCCCGATCTGGATGGCGACGGCGTGATGAACCGCTGCGACCTTGGTGTCGCGGTTTACGTGCTTGCCGATCCGAACAATCCCGCGTCGGGTTACCTGCTGACCGAAGGCGGGACAATGTGGGTGACCTGCGGCCTGCAGGGCTTTGGCGACGCCGCGTTCAATGTCGTCGGCACGGGCTTCAGTAACGGCACGCCGCAAAACGGCGCCCACGTGATCACCACGCGCGTTTCGCTGCGGATGGAAGGCGAGCAGGCGGACGTCGGCGGCTTTAACTTTGGTCTGCAATACCCGTGGGACGCGGCCAGCCAGACGCATCGGCTGAGCAATATCGGGATGTTCCTGTTTGCGGCGCCGGCCACGGTGGACAATCGCATGGGGCTGTTTCGGGTGACGCTGACGGACCCGAATGACGGGCAGGTACGGGCGAACGTGAGTATAAACGTGCTGGTTCGCACGCGCGGCTCGTTTTGTAATTGAGGGTTATCACCGGGGCGCGGCCTCGCGGCGCCCCCAGTCTGGACAAAAACGAAGGATCGTCATGAAACGCATCGTCACAATCGGCGCCATCCATGTGCTTTTGATTGGAACGCTCGGCATGTCGGGCTGCCCGTTGTTCATGCCCGAATCGACCGATGACGGCCCCATCGCCAAGGACATCCAGGCGAAACTTGGCGACCCGGTTCCTTACGCGACGGCCGAGCAACTCGCGACGTTTGAACGCGGCAGAGACGTCTCCCTGAAGCGCTTCAACCTCAGCGATGGCGTTGGTCCGGCATTCAACGTGACGTTTTGCGCGGCGTGCCATGAGCGCCCGGTCCCCGGTGGCGCAGCCGGCCTATATCGCAATTTCTTCCTGGCGGGTCGGCGCACGAATGACGGCGCCTTTCTCTTCGTGGATTCCGCCGGCCCGGCCGGCGGCGTGATTCGCGGGCTGAGCGAAGACGCCAATGATCCGTTTCGCCCGACCATTCCCGAAAACGCGACAATCTTCGCGCAGCGCAACCCGATCGCGATGTTTGGTGTCGGTTTGCTCGCTGAGCTCTCCGAAGAGGAGATTCTGAAGCGCGCCGATCCGAATGACGCCGACGGCGACGGCATCAGTGGTCGTCCGAATTTCGATCGCGGCTTTGTCGGGCGATTCGGGCGCAAGTCGCAGACCGTGTCGATTGAGGGCTTTATTCGCGGGCCCCTCTTCAATCACCTCGGCGTGACCACGGTTCCGTTGACTGATGAACAGCGGGCCAAACTGCCGGTGGATAGCTCGACGGCCTCAGCCGCCGGCGCCAAGTCCGTTCAGGGCTTGCCCGATTTTCTGCTGCCGGCCGAAAAGCTCGGCCCACATAGTCAGGCGGCAGCGCCCGATGCGCCGAATTTCGACGACGACGGCATCGCCGATCCGGAAATGACCGGCCAGGAGCTGTTTGATCTGATCAGCTTTTCGATGCTGCTGGCGCCGCCGGAGTTTGAGCCGCTCACGGAACAGACGAACAACGGCCGCCTGCTCTTCCACCAGGCCAACTGCTCGGCGTGTCACACGCCGCGGCTGGACGGCCCGCGCGGTCCGATCCCGGCATATTCCGATCTGCTGCTGCATGACATGGGGCCGGACCTGGCCGACGGGATTGTGATGAAGGAAGCGAGCGGATCTGAGTTCCGCACGCAGCCGCTGTGGGGCATCGGCGCTGTCGGGCCGTACCTGCATGACGGCCGCGCCAGCACAATCGAAGAGGCGATCCTGGCGCACGGTGGCGAAGCCCAGGCGGCGCGTGACGCGTTCGCCGCCTTCAGCGCGCAGGAGCGCGACGATGTGCTGGAGTTTCTGCTTTCCCTCGGTGGGCGCGATCAGACCACCGGCGGTCTGTTGCCGCCGAACGCCCCCGTTCCGGATGTCGGCGACTACGCCGGGCCGCGCCGTGATCTGACGGACCGCGAAGCGGATCGTTTCATCGCCGGTCGCGCCCTGTTTGACCGTGATTTCGGCTTCAGCGAGGGGATTGGCGGGCTCACCGGCGCCGACAAAATCGGCCGCTTCAATGGTGATAGCTGTCGCGCGTGCCACTTTGATCCCGTGATCGGTGGCGCGGGTCCGCGCGATGTGAACGTGATGCGTTGCGGCATGATGGACGAGGTCGGTGATTTCTTTGCCCCGACCGATACGCCCAACACGATTCTGCATCGCCACATCCGAATCGGCGGGAATAGCATCGGCGCCGCCGAAGGCATCAACGTATTCGAACATCGCCAGACGCCGGCGTTGTTCGGTTTGGGTCTGGTGGAGTCGATCAGCAAGGAGACGATTCTGGCCAATGCGGACCCGAACGACGCCGACGCCGACGGTATCAGCGGCCGGGCGCATGTGCTGCCCGACGGTCGCATCGGCCGGCTCGGCTGGAAGGCGCAGGTGCCCGACATCGCCGAGTTCATCCGCGACGCGATGGCCGCCGAACTGGGCCTGACGCTGCCCGAGCAGCCGGGTCTGACGTTCGGCATCACGACCGATACCGACGACGTGCCGGATCCGGAGTTGTCGGTTGACGAAGCCGAGGACATCGCGTTCTTCATGCGCATGCTGGCGCCGCCGCCGCGGCAGGCGAGCGCCGACAGCGCCGAGGCGCTGCGCGGCGAAGAGTTGTTCGCGACAGTGGGCTGTACGAAGTGCCACATCCCGTCGCTGACGGGCGACCTTGGCGAGGCGCGGCTGTATTCCGATCTCCTGCTGCATGAGGTGATGGACGCGCCGCGCGTCGGCATCGTCGACGGCTTCGCGGGCATCCATGAGTTCCGCACCGCGCCGCTGTGGGGCGTCAGCCAGACGGCGCCCTATCTGCACGACGGCTCGGCGGACACGCTGAATGAGGCCATCCGGGGTCATCAGGGCGAGGCGACGGCGGCCGCGGACGCCTACCGGGCGCTGAGCGCGGCGGACCGCCTGGCGCTGCTGGCGTTTCTGGAATCGCTGTAGGCGTTCTACGCGAAGGCGCCTTGAAACCGAGTGGTATATATCATAGTATATACCGCAGGATCAGGGAGCCGCTCATGAAGATGGCGAAGGTGTTCAAAACCGGGCGAAGCCAGGCGGTGCGCCTGCCGAAGGAATTCCGCTTTGACGATGACGAGGTGTGCATCAGCCGCCTCGGCGACATGGTGATCCTGTTTCCGCGGGGGAAGGCCTGGGACCTTCTCGAGAGTTCGCTGGCGTTGTTCCCGTCAGACTTCATGGAGGACCGGGAGCAACCACCCGCGGCGGAGGAGCGCGACGACATTTGATCGAGCGTCTCCTCGACACGAGCACCTGCATTGACTTCATTCGCGGGAAAGAGGTCTCAAAAGCGCTCGCGACGCTAAGGGGATACGCGCCCGGCGCCATCGCGATTTCGACGATTACGCTCGCCGAATTGCGGTATGGCGCCGAAAAGAGCAGCGCTCCGGACCGCGCCATGTCGGCGCTGCTGCGGTTTTGCGCCCCGCTTTCGATCCAATACTTCGGGGAGGACGCTGCGATTGCCTACGGCATCGCGCGGGGCGCCCTGGCGCGCGAGGGAACACCGATCGGCCCGCTTGATCTGCTGATTGCCGCGCAGGCGCTGGCCCTGCGCGTTCCGTTCGTCACGGCCAACGAGCGTGAGTTCAGGCGGGTACCGGGATTGAGTGTGGAGAACTGGACACGCGTGTGACATTTTTGGCCTGATTGGCGACCCCGCCTCGCGCCTCGTATATTCCACGACATGAGCACAGAACAGATCGAATCCCTGATTCGCGGCGCGGCCCATGTCTACACGCCGGTCGAACTCGAGAAGAAGCTCGCCGTCGCCGCGAAGACCGGCCGGCAGTTGCGGGTCAAGCTTGGGATGGACCCGACCGCGCCGGATATTCATCTCGGGCACTCGGTCGTCCTCCGCAAAATGCGGCAGTTTCAGGACCTCGGCCACCGCGCCGTCCTGATCATCGGCGACTTTACCGCCCGCATCGGCGACCCGACCGGCCGCAGCCAGACGCGCCCGGTGCTGACCGACGCCGAAATCGACCACAACGCCGAGACATATCTTCAGCAGGCCGGCGCGATTCTCGACCTCGCGGACGACAAGTTTGAGGTGCGCCGCAATTCCGAGTGGCTGGCGGGAATGGGGTTTGATGATGTGATCCGCCTGACCGCCAAGATGACGGTCGGCCAGATGCTGCACCGCGAGGATTTTCGCAACCGTTACGAAGCGCAGACGCCGATCAGTCTGCACGAATTGCTCTACCCGCTCGCCCAGGGTTGGGATTCGGTCATGATCGAAGCGGATGTCGAGCTCGGCGGCACGGATCAGACATACAACAATCTCGTCGGGCGCGACTTGCAGAGCGACGCCGGGAAACACCCGCAGGTTGTGCTGACAATGCCGCTGCTGCGCGGACTCGATGGCGAGCGCAAAATGTCGAAGAGTTACGGCAATACAATCGCGGTCACGGACGGTCCGCGCGACATGTTCGGCAAGACGATGAGCATTCCCGACAACCTGCTGGAAGAGTGGTTCACACTGCTGACGACGATTCCGGAGCCCGATTGGCGGGCGCGGATCGCGGATCACCCGATGAAGGCCAAGGACTTTCTGGCCCAACAGGTCGGAGCGATGTTCCACAGCGCTGACGACATGCGCGGCGCCGCGGCCTGGTGGCACGCGCATTTTGGCGGCAAGAAGCAGGTCGAGGCGATCGACGTCACATTCGCGCCGGGCGAGGCGGTCGACGGCGGGGCGCCGGCCTGGCTGGTGGCGTGGGTGGCCCACGGCCGGGCGATGTCAAAGTCCGATGCGCGCCGCATGGTGGAGGGCGGCGCATTCGAATACCCGCTGGGAACGAAGGTGACCGATCCAAACGCGTCGTTGAAGCTGGAAAACGCGACGGAGTTCCGCGCCGGTCGCCACCGCGCGGGCGAACTGATCAAGCAGCCGCTGATCGGGCGTATTCGGCTGTAGGGGCGTGATTCTCGGGCGCTCGGAACACGATCGCATGCCCACCACCCCGTCCCACGCGCCGATGCGCCCAGCGGCGCGGCCAAGATCCCGCACCCAACCTCACGCCATTACGTGCGCAAGATTCCTACGCCCGCTAAGCTGCGCACATGTCCGACCCGCTGGATGGCATCGACGAGCCGTCGCGCCCGTGGCGGCGGCGCGCGCTCGCGTTGGCGCTGCTGGTCGCCGCCGTCTTCGCGGGTCTGCGGTTTGTGCGGGTCGACGCCGACCTGCCGCGCGGGATTACGCCCTCGTTCAGCCTGTTTACCGACGAGGGCATCTACGCCCGCAACGCGTTCAATCTTGCCAACAACCGCCCGTGGCGCGCGCCCACGGATTACAACACGGCGATCAACTACCCGGCGTTCTCGGCCCCGCAGGCGATTGTGTTCAAGGCGTTTGGCGCGAACATCACCGTCGCCCGAAGCCTGAACGCCGTGTATTCGATCGTGCTCATCGGGCTGATCGCGGCGCTGCTATGGCGCCGCGTCAGCCCGCTGGCGGCCTGCGCCGCCGCCGCTCTCGCATTGTCGAATTACATTCTGTTTTTCTTCTCGCGATTCGCGCACCTGGATGTGCCGATGGCGATGTGGTTGGCGCTGGCGCTCTTGCTGGCATTCGGAAACCGCCGCCCGATCTCGGTGTTGCGCGGCGGCGCGATCGGCGTCGCGCTCGCGCTCGCCGTATTGACCAAGACCAACGCGCTGTTCGCGGCGCCCATGCTGCTTTGGGCGGTCTGGCGGCAGTCGCGCGAGGCCCTTCCGGCGCCACCCGCCGCCGGCGCCGCGGCAGGCGCGCCTGCGGGAACCCCGTCGTCCGCGTCCGCGAGCGCGCGGCGATGCTGGGCGCCGATGCTCGCGATGTGCGCGACTTGCGCAGTCATCCTGATCGCGTACGCGGTTTTCATCGTCGCGCCATTCATCGACGACTACCGGATCGTCGCCAGCAGCGTCATCAGTGATCGCCTGCGCCTCGATCCCGCCACGCTCGCCTTCGGCGTGTGGCGAATGTTCGCCGGCGGATCGCGGATCGATCTGGCGCTGTATCCGCTGGGGTTGCTGGCGGGGATTGTCGTGATTTGGCGCGATGTGCGGCTGCGCCCGATCGCGACGGCGCTGCTGCTCTGGATCGTCCTGTACGCCGGCATGATGGGCACACAGGGCGGCGCGCGGCCGACGCGCTATTACCTGCCGATGATCGTGCCGTTGATGGCGCTGGTGGCCGTTGGGGTCGAGCACGCGCTGCGACGCCGCGAACGCGTATTCCTCGCGCTGGCGGTCGCCGCGATCGTCGCGTCGACCAGTTGGAACAGCTACAAGATCGGGCGCGACCTCTCGCAGGCGCGGTACACGTTCCGGGAGGCGGCGCGCGCGATCCGCGCGCAAATCGAGCGCGACCCGGCGCCCGAGCCGCTACTGCTGGGGCACGTGTCCGGCAATCTGTCACTGTTCAACGGCGTGCCGTCGGTCGGGGCGCATTTTGGCCGCGAGACGGAGCGCTGGCAGGCCTTCGACCTGGCGCGGTACCGGCCGACGCATTTCGTGGCGTACGGCCCGATCGGCGACCTTCAGCAAAGGCTGCTGACGGAGGGGGGGTACGCCTGGGACCTGCTCGCCCAGTACGACGTCATGTCCAATTACTACCGCGGCGGCGATGGGCTGTATCTCTACCGGCTGGAGGCCGGGAATAAGCCGGCAGCGCCGTAAGTTGTTGATTTTCAGCGGCTTGCGACAGACGGCGGGCGGTCGAGCCGCGGACTTCGGCGGTCCCTTGCACCGCGAGGGCGGTTGCGCGATACTATAGGGCTCGATGGTTTTGCACGGTCGCCCGCCGGAAACCGGCCGACCCGACGATATTGAGGGCATTGCGTCATGAAAAAAGACATTCATCCGAAATACACGACCGCCAAAGTCTCGTGCGCCTGCGGCGCCGCGTTTGAAACCCGCGCGACACAGGCCGAGATCAAGGTGGATATCTGCTCGGTGTGCCACCCGTTCTACACCGGCAAGCAGAAATTCGTCGACACGACCGGTCGCGTCGAGCGCTTCCAGAAGAAGTTCGGCGGCGATTATTTCAAGAAGCCGACCAAAACCAAGGCTTAGCTTTTGTCCGATTCAATGTCCGGGGCGTGGCGCTCGCTTGAAACCGCGGGGCCGCCCCGGTTCTTTTTGGGCATCGCCCGGGTCGCCTGAGGCCAGCGTCGCATGACGATGACGGTTGAACATCCGAGTTGGATCGCCCGCGTCGCGGAGATGTCCGCGCGCAGCGACGAACTTACCGAGAAAATGAACCAGCCGGAGATCGCGACCAACGGCGCGCTGATCGTCAAGATCGCCCGCGAGCGCGGCGAGCTGGAAAAAATCGCCAAGCCCTACCGCGAATACCGCACGATCTCGGAGCAGTTGGCGGAGTCTTTCGCGATCATCAACGACCCCGCCAGCGACGCCGACCTGCGCGAACTCGCCGAAAGCGAGATCGAAACGCTTTCCGCGCGGCGGAATGAGCTGCTGGAGAAACTCCAGGAAAAGTTGCTGACCGGCGACGAGTCCTCGATCAGCAGCGTGATCGTGGAAATTCGCGCGGGCACCGGCGGCGACGAGGCGGCCCTCTTCGCCGGCGAACTCGTCGGAATGCTGACGGCCTACGCGCAGGGCAAGGGCTTCAAGGTCGAGACGTTGTCCTTCTCCGAAACGGAACTCGGCGGCGTCAAAGAAGCGATCCTGAACATCAGCGGCGAAGAGGTCTACATGGGCCTGCGCTTCGAGGCCGGCGGCCATCGCGTGCAGCGCGTGCCGAAGACCGAGGGCCAGGGCCGGGTGCACACCTCCGCCGCGACGATCGCCGTGATGCCGGAGCCGGAAGAGGTCGAAGTCGACATCAACTGGGACCGCGACGTGATCGAACACACCAGCCGCGCCGGCGGGCCGGGCGGTCAGAACGTCAACAAGGTCGAGAGCGCGATCAAGCTGGAGCATATTCCGACGGGCATCACCGTCTCGATGCGCGACGACAAGAGCCAGCATAAGAACCGCGCCAAAGCGCGGCGGATCATGCTCTCGCGCGTGTATGAGCACCACCTGCGCGAGCAGCAGCAGAAGATGGCGTCGGATCGCAAGTCGATGGTCGGCAGCGGCGACCGCAGCGAGCGCATCCGCACCTATAACTACCCCCAGAACCGCATTACCGATCACCGCGTCGGCGTCGATGTATTCGACATCGTCGGCGTCGTCGTGCGCGGCGAGCTGGACGAGTTTCACGCCGCGCTGCACGAAGCGGATCTGAAGCAGCGCCTCGAAAACCTGTCGTGACCGCCCGGCTGACCCGGCTTTCCCCCGCGAAGATCAATCTGGCGCTGCGCGTTTCGCGCCTGCGCGCTGATGGGTTCCATCCGATCGAGTCACTGGTCGCGCTGATTGACTTGTGTGACACGTTGACGTTTGAGCCGGACCCGTCGGGCAGGATCACGATCGAGATGGATCCGAAATCTCCGCGGGCGGCGTCCGACATTCCGACGGATCACCGCAATCTGGTGGCGAAGGCCGCGCTGGCCCTGCGCGCCGCCGCCGGGCTGGATGCGGCGCGCTGCGGCGCGCGAATTCACCTTCACAAGCGCATTCCCGCCGGCGCCGGCTTCGGCGGTGGCAGCTCGAACGCGGCCGCCACGCTCAGCGCCCTCGATGAACTTTGGGAACTGGGCTGCGGCGCGGCGCGGCTGGCGGAGATCGGCGCGGAAATCGGCTCGGATGTGCCGCTGTTTTTTTCATCGCCCGTCAGCGTGATCGGTGGGCGAGGCGAATTGGTTTCCCCGACTGCGCTGCGTCTGAATGCCACGATCGTGCTGCTGATCCCGCCGTTCGGCTGCGCGACCGGCGCGGTGTACAGCGCTTATGACGAGATCGGCGCGGACAGCGGCGCGGAGCGATTCGCCGCGTTGGCGTCGCATGGGGCGTTGGACGCGTCGATCATGTCCGCGCTGTTCAACGATCTGGAACCGCCCGCGTCACAGGTTGAACCGCGATTGTGCGCGCTCAAGCGCAGCGCAGAAGCCGCGACGGATCGTCGGTTCGCGCTGACGGGCTCCGGGTCGGCGATGTTCGCTCTTGTTCAGGATGTGGAGACGGCGGGCGCCGTCGCCGGCGCGCTCACCACCGCGCTTGGCCCCGCGGCCGAAGTGGTCATCGCCGGCCCATTCGACGGGCTGTCGCGCTAGGGTGTCGCTTCGGGCTCCAACTGTGCGGATGCCGTCGCCGTATCCACTTGCGCCGGACCGCCCGCCTCGAGCGGATCAATCACGACGCTTCTCGAAAGCAGCAGCGGCGGCAGCACGATCGGCGCGTCCGGTTTGAACGGCGCGTAGATCAGATTCAGCGGCACGGTGTTACGCCCGAACTTCAGCAGCTCTACTTTGATTTCTTCGCTCTCGCTGGTGTAGTCGGCCTTGATCGGAATCACGCCCAGCTCGCGCATTTTCGCGCGCACCGCGTCTGTTTCGATCACGTTGTACTTGTTCGCCTGGCAGTTGCCGCACCAGCGGGCGGTGTAGTCGATGTAAACCGGGTAGCCCGCCGCCGCGAGGATCGGCCCGACATCGGGCGCCCAGTGTTGCCACGGAATCCCATCGTCCCAGTTCGCTGTGCGCACCGACTCGGCGATCGCCCCGGGGTCAATTACCACGCGGGCGGGGGCGGCCTCATCAGGCGTGTACATGAAGAAGCCGAGCCGTACGCCCCCGAAAGCCAGCGC
Source organism: uncultured Planctomycetales bacterium (assembly GCA_964528455.1). GTDB lineage: Bacteria > Planctomycetota > Phycisphaerae > UBA1845 > Fen-1342 > DSPM01. Next base: position 24,980 of record CAZGTH010000002.1, read on the forward strand.
CAGCGCGGATCCCCACGCCCAGTAGAACGTTGTTCTGGATGACATGGGCGTCAGCTTGCCGACCATCCACGCGCCGGCTGACAGGAACGCCCAGAACCACAGCAGCCCGATGATCGCGCTGCCGCCAAGCTGACCGGCAAGCACCCACAACAGCCAGATCGCCGTGCCGACCAGCGCGAAGCCCATCGCCTGTTTGAAGTTCACCATCCATGGGCCGGGCTTGGGGATGTACTTCATCAGCGCCGGATTGGCGCTGAATGCGACATACGGCGCCGACATCCCTACCCCGATCGCCGTAAACACCACGAAGACCGCCGCCGTCGGCGCGGTCAGGGTGTACGCGACCGCAGTACCGAGAAATGGCGCCGTGCAGGCGGTTCCGAGCAACGTCGCCAGAAAGCCCATCGCGAACGCGCCGCCGTAGCCTTTCTTCGGGGCCGCGCCCTGGATCTTGTCGATGGCGCTGCCGGGCAACGTGATTTCGAACACGCCGAACAGGTTCAGCGACATTACGAAAACGACCGTGCTGACGACGATCACAATCCACGGATATTGAAGCGGGTTCTGACCGAAATCGACGCCGAATACGCGCGGCGCGATCGTCATCAACGCCATCATCCAGAACCATGCCATGATCCCGGCGCAGAATGCCAGCCCGAGTCGCAGCACGCGCCCGTAGTCCTGCCCGGATTGCTGCGCAAACCCGACAATCTTGATCGAGATCACGGGTAAGACGCATGGCATCAGGTTCAGCACCAGCCCGCCCAGCAGCCCCAGCGCGATCGCGCCCCAGAGCGACATCGGCGATCCATCCGCGGATGGCGCCCCGACTTCGGCGGGCTGACCACCGGCGTCCCACAGATTTTCCCGTTGCGCATAATCGGCAAGATCGGACGCGGCGCCGGGCTCGATCTCCGCCGGGCCGATGTGGAAGCGCGCTCGCGCTTCCACGATCTCGGGCGGATAGCACTGACCCTCCTCGTTGCAGGTCTGATACTGGATCACCACGCCGAGCGAACGTGATCCGGGCGTCGCGTCCTCCGCCACGGTAAACGGCTGCCGCGCTTCGATGGTTCCGGCGTATTCCGCGACCTTGCCGATGTACTCCACCTCGCGGACTTTTGGCGCGGGCCACTTCTGGTCGGCGTAGTCGAATTCAATTGCCGGATCGCCCTGAATCCAGACGGTCGTCGCCACGAACATGTCGCCGAACGGCTTGTTCGCCTGGATGTGATGGTTGTCCTGTACTTTGAACGTCGCGACGAATTCGCCCTTTTGGCCGGGCACGAGCGACATCGGCTCTACGCGAACGCTGCTGCCCTTGAGATAATCGGCCTCCGCCAGCGGCGCCGGCAGCGCTTCGCGGGCCTGCTTGAACAGCGGCGCGTGGCTGGGAATCACCTCGCCGAGTTTCGCGGAGACGGCGATGCTGAATCGCGCATCGGCTTTCACCGGCAGACAAGCCTCTTTGCATGCCAAGCCCTTGGCGCGGACGAGGATCGTCGCGGCGCGGTCAGGCTTCGCATCCGCGTCCACGCGCAGCGTCGCGAGCACGAACGTCGGATTGGGAATGGCCAGATACTGATCGATCCCGGCCTCGCCTAATTCCGGCTCGGGAAATCGCAGATTCTCGATATGCACGCCGATGGGAACTTCGAAGCTGAGCTCGGTCGGCAGACCGGTGTCGAGCAGGACCGGGTGATACAGATGCCAGCCCTCGGGGACGCGCAGCTCAATCATCAGTTCCACGCTCGCGCCGGGGGCGGCCAGGGCGCGTTCACTGCGCACGGCGACCGATAACTCGGGTTCCGCCTGCGCGGACGCCGGCGCCGCAGTAATGGACGCCAGCAGTAACGCTACGGCGCCGAACCGGACAATGTTTCGGAGTGGCTCGCTCATTCTGGCTCAGATTGTAGTGGCATGCGTACGCTTCACGTTGGCCCCGATCGGCGGGGCCGGCGTGGGAAAGTCACTGCGCCCTTTCCCCCAACCGCCGCGAAAGAAGGATTATGCCGCAAACCCCGGAGAAAATCTGCGTCGCGTGCGGCCGGCCGTTCGCCTGGCGGAAGCGATGGCGGCGGAATTGGACGGAGGTCCGCTACTGTTCCGACGCCTGTCGCCGGGACGCGGGTGGTCTGCGCGGGGCAACGCTCGAAGCGGCGATCCTTGATCTGTTGTCGAGGCGCGGCCGGTCCGCCACGATCTGTCCGAGCGAAGCCGCGCGGCTCGTCGCCGGAGATCGTGACTGGCGGCCGCTGCTCGAACCGACCCGCCGGGCAGCGCGGCGCCTGGCGCGCGAGGGTCGCGTTGAGGTCCTGCAGCGTGGGCGTGTGATCGACGCGGGACGGGCGAAGGGCCCGATTCGCCTGCGACAGGGCGGGGGCCAGGGATGAACAACGGAATGATGCTTGACGATGCGACCTGGCAGGGCCTGAACGCCGCCCACTTGGCGACGACGCTGTTCATGACCGGCCTGATCTGGTTTGTGCAGATTGTGCACTATCCGCTTTTCGCCCAAGTCGGATCGGAAGGGTTTGCGCTCTACGAAGCGATGCACGCCAGTCGCATCACTTGGATCGTGGCGCCGGTGATGGCGATCGAACTCGGAACCGCGGCGATCATCGCGATTGCCCCCGCGCCGTTCGCGCCTGCGTCGCTGGCATGGCTCGGTTTCGTCGCTGTCCTCATCATCTGGGCTTCGACGGCCTTCATTCAGGTTCCCTGTCACGCGCGTCTCAGCCGCGGTTTTGACGCGGCCACCCATCGCCGGCTGGTCAACTCGAACTGGATCCGCACCGTCGCGTGGACCGGGCGGGCGGCGCTGGCGCTGAGCTTTCCCCTCGGCGCGACACCATGAGTCGCGCGTTCAACCCGCCCCGGCTTCCCGCGCAGGCGCCGGTCGAGACGTTGATTATCGTCTTTGGCGACCAGCTCGACCCGAACGCCACACCCCTGCGCGCGGCCGACCCGGAACGTGACGCGGTACTGATGATGGAGGTCGCGTCCGAATCCGAGCGGCCTCGATCCCATCGGCAGCGAACGACGCTTTTTCTCTCCGCGATGCGTCACTTCGCGCGCTCTATCGGTGACAGATTCCGGCTGGAGTATGTGGCGCTCGACAATCCGGAGAACACGCAGTCTTTCGAAGGCGAATTGACGCGGGCGATCAAACGGTTCCGCCCGCGACGCGTGGCGGCGACGCGTCCCGGCGACTGGCGTGTGATGAAGACCCTCAGCGCGGTCGCCGAATCAAGCGGCGTGGAGTTGTCGATCGAGGAGGACCTTCACTTCCTGACGACGATTGATCAGTTCAAGCATTGGCGCCGCGGTCGCAAGCGACCCGTCATGGAGCACTTCTACCGCGCCCAGCGCAGGCGCCTGCGGATTCTGATTGACGACAATGACGCCCCCGAGGGCGGGCAATGGAATTTTGACCAGGAGAATCGCGCGTCTTTCTCCGACGCGCCGCAGGCGCCCGCGCCGTACCGCGCGCGCCCGGACGCCGTCACGCGCGAAGTGATGGGGCTGGTGGCGGCGTGGTTTCCCGACGCGCCGGGACGCCTCGACCACTTTCACTGGCCGGTGACGCCCGTCGAGGCCAAGCGCGCCTTGCGCCGCTTCATTTCCGATCGACTGTCGCGCTTTGGCGCGTGGCAGGACGCGATGTGGAGTGAGGAGCCGTTCCTTTACCACAGCCTGCTGTCGCCGGCGCTGAATCTCAAGCTGCTGGATCCGCGCGAGTGTGTGCAGGCCGCCGTGGCGGCCTATCGCGCCGGCGAGGCTCCCCTGAACGCGGTGGAGGGCTTTGTGCGGCAGATCATCGGCTGGCGCGAGTTCATCCGCGGCCTCTACTGGACCGAGGGGCCGGACTACCGCGAGCGCAATGCGCTTGGGGCGCACACGCCATTGCCCCAACTGTATTGGACCGGCGAAACGGAAATGAACTGCCTGCGCGAGTGTGTCGGGCAGGTGCTCGAACACGGCTATGGCCACCACATTCAGCGCCTGATGGTGACCGGGCTCTACGGACTGTTGCTCGGCGTCGATCCGAAAGAGATCAGCGACTGGTATCTGGGCATGTATGTGGATGGCGTGGACTGGGTGACGCTGCCAAACACGCTCGGGATGGTGATGCACGCGGATGGCGGCGTGGTCGGCACGAAGCCATACGCCGCGAGTGGCAAGTACATTTCCCGCATGAGCAACTATTGCGCGCAATGTCGGTTCGATGTGCGCGAGCGGGTGGGGGACAACGCCTGCCCGTTCAACACGCTGTACTGGGACTTCCTCAGCCGGCACGCGGAGGCGTTGAAGTCCAATCCACGGATGGCGATGGCCACGCGCAACGTGCAACGAATCTCAGGCGCGGAGCGCGATCAGATCGCACGCCGGGCGATCTCGCTGCGCGGGGCGCCCGACTCGCCCACGCCCCAGGGCTAACGATCGCGGCGGCGACCGCAGGCGTCAGTTTGCGATAAACTGGGGGCGGGTTCCACTTCGCATCTGATTCGCAGGAACCGCCTGGCAATCGGAGACGCCATGTCCTCGCTGTCCCTTTTTGCATTCGTCTCAATCCTCCTCGCCGCCCCGGCGTGTTTCGCGTTTTCTGATCGGCCGGTCGGTCGGCCGTTCGCGACGCGCTCCGAGGTGTTCGCTCCGCATGGCATGGCCGCCACCAGCCAGCCGTTGGCGACACAGGTCGCGATCGACATTCTCAAGGCCGGTGGCAGCGCAGTGGACGCCGCGATCGCCGCAAACGCGGCGCTCGGACTGATGGAACCCACCGGCTCCGGCATCGGCGGAGATTTGTTCGCGATCGTCTGGGACCCGAAGACCCGCAAGCTGCACGGCCTCAACGCGAGCGGCCCGGCCCCGCGCCGCATGACACGCGCATTGTTCGCCGATCGCGGACTGCAGCGCATTCCCGACTACGGCCCGCTATCCATCAGTGTGCCGGGCTGCGTTGACGGCTGGCGGGCGTTGCATGAGCGCTTCGGAAAGCTCCCGCTCAGCGCCGCGCTCGCGCCGGCGGTCCGCTACGCCCGCGACGGGTTTCCGCTGAGCGAAGTGATCGCCCATCACTGGGCGGCCGGCGCCCGCGTGCTGCGCGACTACCCCGGGTTTCCGGAGACGTTTCTGATCGATGGCGCGGCCCCCGGCAAAGGCGACATGTTTCGCAACCCGGCGCTGGCCGACACGCTCGAGCGGATCGGCGCGAATGGCCCGCGCGAATTCTATGAAGGCGACATCGCGCAGCGCATCAGCGCGTTCTGCGCCGAAAATGATTGTCCGCTGCGCGCCGAGGACCTGGCCGCGTACCGCGCCGAATGGGTCGACCCGGTTTCAATCACGTTTCTGGGTCACGAAGTGTGGGAACTGCCGCCGAACGGACAAGGCATCGCGGCGCTTCAGATGTTGAACATGCTGGAGCGCTTCGATCTGAAAGCGATGGGCCACAACAGCGCCGCGTATCTGCATCATCTCGTCGAGGCCAAGAAGATCGCCTTCGAGGACCGCGCGCGGTGGTACGCCGACCCCGCGTTTGTCCAGCTGCCGATCGCCGAGCTGATTTCGAAGCCTTACGCCGCCGAACGCGCCAAGCTGATCAATCCGCAGCGGGCGGCGACACGCATTTCGCCCGGCGACCCGCGCGCGTCCGCGCAGGCCGACGCCGAGGCCCGCCTGCGCGACGGCGACACGATCTATCTCGCCGTCGCCGACGCTGATGGCATGATGGTCTCGTTGATCCAGAGCAACTATCGCGGGTTTGGCTCGGGGCTGTGTCCGACCGGGCTGGGGTTCTGCCTGCAGGACCGGGCCTCCCTGTTCACGCTGGACGCGGACCATCCAAACGCGCTGGAACCCGGCAAGCGCCCGTTTCACACGATTATCCCCGGCTTCGTGACCCGCGCCGGCGAACCGTTGCTCGCGTTCGGCGTAATGGGCGGCGATATGCAGCCGCAGGGTCATGTGCAGGTGTTGCTCAACCTGCTGGTGTTTGAGATGAACCTGCAGGAAGCCGGCGACGCGGCCCGCTTTCACCATGTCGGATCGTCGGAGCCGACCGGCGAGGTCATGAGCGATGGCGGCGAGCTGGGGCTCGAATCCGGGATCAGCAGCGAGGCGCGCGCCCAACTGAAGGCGTGGGGGCACACCCTGACCGACAAGGGATACTTCGGCGGTTACCAGGCGATCATGCGCGACCCGCGCGGCTTCTGGGTCGGCGCCTCGGAATCGCGCAAGGACGGCGGCGCCGGCGGCTATTAGGTTCTGTTTGATGGATCGTGATTCTGCGAGAGCGGATAGGTCCCGCGCGTCAATCACGCCCCGAAGGGGCGCCGGACAGTAGCCACGGGTGAAGCGAGGTCGGCGCAAGCCGACCGACGCGCAACCCGTGGTCAGTTCTGTTTGATTGTCACTCGCCCCGAAGGGGCGAAGGAGCCGGACAGGGTCGCCGAGCCACCGCCAGCGCGCGTCCTGCCACTTTCGGGGCAGACCCGCTTGCGCCGCCCTTGCTCCACTCGTGGCACCCTGCGCGCCACCGCGCATCAAGCCGTCAAACAGAAGCTACGCGCCGGGTTTCGCCGGCGTCGGCACATACGGCAGTGGCTCTTCGAAGACGCGCAGCGAAATGTCGTTCATCCGGCGCTCCAGCGTCTTGTCGGACAGGCGCTGTTTGGCAAGCCCGACGGCATGCGCCAGGTTCATTGGCGACAGCAACATCGCCGCCGGCTCGGGCAGATCGGCATAGCGGGCGACGGTCTGCAGATCACGGCGATCATCTTCGCTGAGCCCCAGCAGATCGATCGTCAGTACGAGGTAGTCGACGCGGCGGGTTCCGCGCTCGCGGTTCACAAAGCGGGCGGCGATGATCAGGCCCAGCGTCATTACGCCCGCCGCCACGACGAAGAGGATGATCTGGTCGTCGCTTGGACCGGTCGAAAGCGAATCCTGGATCGAGTTGAGCAGCGCTTCACGACGTTCGTCCAGTCGCGCCTGCGCCAGAAGTTGGCCGATCATTTGCGCGCCTCCGTTTCGTCGCGCATCTTGCCGAGCAGTTCGCGCACTTTGCGGATCGCGTCAGGGTTGATGCGCTGCGGCGCGCCGGAGAGCTGGCCGAGCAATGTGGAAAGCTCCTGGCGCGCGGGCGAATTGTCGGCCGCCGGCGGGCGATCCGGTTCGCGTTGCGGTTCGATCTGCGCGGCTTCCTCGCCGCGCGCGCGGCGGTCGACCATCTGCATCAGGCGCGTCGCCAGCGCGCGAATTCCCTCCACGGTGTCGCCCTGCAGCGCCTGCAATTCGGGGCGGAACTTCCAGGCCGCCTCGGACGCGCTGATCACCTGTAGCGCCAGCACGCGGTCGCGCGGATCGGGCGAGCGAAAGTAGGGGCGCAGTCGCGGTCGCCACAGATCGAGATGTTCGCGCAAAACGGCGATCACCTCCATCCGCATGGTCGGGGAGCTGCGGCGGCAGATCTGCCAGAGCATGACAAAGTCGCCCGCTTCCGTGGTCGCGTCGGGCAGCAGCGTTTCCGTTCGCCGCGGGCGTTTGATCAGCTCCGCCTGGTGAGAGCGCACATACCAACGCGCAAAGCTCGACAGCGGATTGCTCGTCCGGGCGACGCGCTCAAACACTTCGAGCGTTTCATCGCGGTCCAGCGAGGCGAGCGCGTACAGCGCGGCGCGGCGCAGGTCGCCTTCCCGGCTGTCGATCCAGCGCACGAGCAGCGCGACTTTCTGCGCGTCGGGAATACCAAGATAGCGCGCCCACAGCGGCGCAGCGGCTCGCCGCGCCGGCGTAGCGGCCTGCGATGTCTTTTCCCACTGCTGGAACCAGGCCGGCGAGCGCACCGACGCCAACCCGCGCTGTATGTCCGGCCGCTTCAGCAGGTCATCATGCCGGAGAATCGCGATCACTTCCTCGGGGCTCGACCACTTCGCCAGGATGCGACCCGCCGTCTGGCGCCAGGTCTGTCGCCCGAGGCACTCCAGCAGGAAGCCCGCCAGGAACGGACTGTTCCAGCTCGCCACATGTTCGAGAATGACATGCTGCAACCGGCCGCGGCGGCCCTCGACCATGTCCCAGAAGCGTTCGCCGATGTCGCGCGCGAACCACAGCATCACGCGGACCGCGTCGAGGCAATGGTGCGCGTGAAACGTGCGACCACCCTCAAAAGCGGCGTCCACCAATTGGCGATGGTCGTTCTGGGCGTCGCGCGCCGTCGCGTCATCAGCGCGCTGTTTTCGCAGATAGTCTTCGGCGATGGACTTTAGCAGCGCCGCGCACCGATCGCGAATCGCGGTGTCAGGGTCGCTCAGCCCCATGATCAGCAGATAGGCCAAGCCCGCCGACGGCGCGGCCTCAAACGCGGTCAGCGCGTTGACGCGACACTCCGGGCCGCTCTGAAATGCGCGCGTCAGGCCGGCGCGGAACAGATCCGGCTCCGCCCGCAGGGTGGCGCGGGTGGTTTCGTCCAGCCGGTCATAGCGCCCGATGAGCACGCCCCACGACTGCTCCTGTCGGCGCGTCAGCAGCGTGCGCAAAATCCGCTCGGCGAACGCGGGTTCCGCATGATCGAGCCCGGCCGACAGAATCCGGTCGCAGTCCGGCGTCGGGCCCTGGGTGAGCCACTGATAGTATTTCTCGATCTGCGGCATACGCCGACGCGTCCAGTTCCCGTGCCGCGCCGCAGCGCGGGGCCGTCGCGCGACCGGGCGACCGCCGCCGATCCGCGCTGCGCCCGACGCCGAAAATCCGGGGGCGCGCCATCGGACGCATCGGTCCGATTACCGGGCGCCTTCAACAAGCGAGGCGCACAAATCGCGCGGCCAGCGGACATCGGGTACGATTCGCGGCATGAGCGACCGGCCCGACCATCGCACGGATGACGCCGCGCGCCGAGCGCCCGGCTGGGTCGCGCGGTGCATGCGATGCGGCTTTCGCGGACCATTCGGAAGGTATGGCATTCGCATCGGCGCCCGAGGTGGGAAACTGACGCTGCTCCGCTGCGTTCGATGCGGCCGGCTGGCTTGTCACGCCGTCACCCGTGAGGAGACGCGCGATGAATGAAATGGGCGCTGGGTGGGGGCCCGGCGGGGTCCGACGCCAGGCGGCATCATCGTCGCGCAGCGCCGGTCGCGGGTTTCACGGTATCCAGTCGAGCCACACGCGCTTGGCGCCGTAGTCGATCTCCACGCGGTGCGCGCGGGTCAGCACATCCATACCGATGATCAGGTCGATCGGCATCTGCAGGTGCGTGGCGAACGCGTTGTTGACCGTCACGCCAAACGGCTCAATGCGCTTGCCGGCGAATTCCAGCGTTGCGAAGCCGGCCAGATCCGCCGTCTGCATCTGGTCGCCCAGTCCCGCCATCGGCGCCGGTGTCTTGAGCAGATCGCCTTGCCCATGCCGCGTGTGCCACGCCGTCGCGAGCAGTGAGACATTCGCGCCGCTGTCGAGCATCGCACGCGCGTCGACGCCGTCGAGATTCGCGTTCATCAGGATATGGCCCTGCGGGCCCAGCTTGAACGCGACGCCGGGATCGGCGCCCGCGGATGCGCCCGACGGGGCGACGTGAAACGCGCCGTCGGAAAAGTCGAGCGTAACGCGCGCCGATCCGAAGAATCCGCACCCGATGATCCCCTCAAAGAAGACCAGCAGCGGACCGCCGTCGCGCGGACACATCGCGACGGCGTTGGCGCACACGACTGAGCCGATGCGCAATTCGTCGATGTCCACCGCGTCGGTCTGCACGCTCCCGCCCAGTCCCGCCACCATGCCGCCCGGCCGTGGCGTGAGGTCGAGCTGATCCAGCAGCGCGGGCGCCAGGATCAGCCCGGCTCCGGCGCCGGTGTCGACCAGCAGTCGAATCGGCGCGCTGCCGTTGATGGAGGCCTCGATATACGACATCCGCAGCGCATCGGCGGCGAACAGCTCGGCCGAGCCGAACTGCTTGACGTCCGCGGCGGGATAGTGGCGCTGACAACCGATCGCCGTCAGGATTGCGCAAGTCAACAGGCAGATGATGGTCCGCGCCCCAGGTTGTTGCGTCATTCGCGACCCTCCGGCGTTTTCGCCGCCAAGAGGATACGCGAACGGGGTGGCGCCGGCGCGAACGGCGACAGCACGCGCTAAGCGAGCCAGCAGGGCGGCAAGGGGGAACTGTTGATGTCGAGAGATCGGGCCTGCGCCCGGGGGCAGGGCGTGCCGAAGCGCACGATCATGGTCGGTAAACACAGCATTCCGGCGGGGGCGCTTGCCACGCAGGGGCTTCCGTCACATGCTAGAATCGTCCCGTCATGGCCCAACGCGCGTTCATTCTGATCCTGTCCAACGACCCCGACGCCGCCGAGCGGCTCAATAACGAGCTCCGCGCTGAGCACAATCACTCCTGCCTTGTGACGCACGATGTCGAGGAAGCCCTGGCGTCCATCAAACGCCGGGCCCCGGATGTCGTCGTCGCGGCGACCAACGTGAAGGGCGATTCGACGCCGACGCCGTTGCTGGCCGCGCTGCACGCCCACGCGCCGCGCGCGACGCTGCTGCTGATCGGCGATACGCCGGACCTCGGCGCCGCGACCGATGGCCTGACCGTCGAGCGCCTGCCCGATACCGATAACCCGGACGAACTGGTCGAGCCGATCGGGCGCCTGGCGGCCCAGGCCGTCGCCAAGCGCCAGGACGAGTTGCTGCGCGAATCCGTCGCGCGCAGCGACGTAACGGTGTTCGAGGGCATCGTCGGCGCCTCGCCGGCGCTCAAGCAGATCATCAAGCGGATTCAGAAAGCAGCGCGCAACAAGCTCACCGTGCTGATTCTCGGCGAGACCGGCGTCGGCAAGGACCTGATCGCGCGCGCGATTCACAACGTCTCTGATCGGGCCGGCAAGCCGTTTCACTCGCTGAACTGCGCCGGCCTCACCGAGACGCTGATCGAGAGCCAGTTGTTCGGACACGTTCGCGGGGCCTTCACGGGGGCGCTGACCGATCAGAAAGGCTACTTCGCGGCGGCCGATGGCGGCACGCTGTTCCTCGACGAAATCGGCGACATGCCGCTCGGCATGCAGCCCAAGCTGCTGCACTTCCTGCAACATCGCGAATTCGCGCCGGTCGGCTCGACCGATACGCGCCACGCCGATGTCCGCGTCATCGCCGCCACGAATGTCGATCTCGCCTCGCGCGTCGAAGAGCACGCGTTTCGGCCGGACCTGTATTATCGCCTGCGCTCATGGGTGATCGAAGTGCCGCCACTGCGCGAACGCCGCGAGGATATCCCGGTCCTGGCGCATCATTTCCTCCAACAGGCGAACCAGACGCACGAGCTTTCGGTGGACGGAATCTCGAGCGAAGCGATGCTGGCGTTGACGCGTCACGCCTGGCCCGGAAACGTGCGCGAGCTGCAGGCCGTGGTCGAGTCCGCCGCCTGCGATGTGGAGACCGGGCAGATCGAACTGGCGTGCCTGCCGGACGACATCCGCGGCTCGCGCGATCTCGCCCCGGCCGGCGCCCGCGGCCTGACCGGCCTGACACTGGAACAGGTCGAGCGGATCATGATCGAACAAAGCCTGCGGGCCGCCGAGGGCAACCGCGAAAAAGCCGCCAAGATGCTCGGCATCGGCACCCGCACGCTCTACCGCAAGCTGAAAGATTTTGAGCTGGAATAGTCGCGCGCGTACCGCGAACAGTCAGCGCTGCTTCGGGCGCAGCTGCGCCAGCATCGATCGCGCCGCCGCGCTCACTCGCCGCCACCACGGCGCGCCCAGCCCGGTCGGCGAGATCGCCGCCGCCTGCCGGATAAACCGCATGATCAGCTCCGGACGACACGCCGGCATGTCAATTCCCGGTCGATCCTGATGAAACTGCTCCTCGCCGCGCCGGTGGAGCCAGCCGTTCTCGCGGCAGACCCCCGTCGCGGCGGAACCGGGCCACGGGTAATACGGCCGCACATCCACGCGCGACGGGCGAAGGCGGCGAATCAGCGCCAGCGCATCTTCGAGCGACGCTTCGCTCTCATACGGCGCGCCGAAATAGAAGATCGCGCGCGTTTCAATGTTCGCGCCGTGCAGCGCCGCGAACGCGTGGGTCAGCTGCTCGGCGCTCAGCTCCATTCCGAACATCTCATTGCGGATAAAGTCGCTGGCGCTGATCACCTCGACATCCGCCTGCGCCGCTCCGGCTTCGGCCAGCGCCGCGATGATCTCCGGATTCACGGCGTTGGCCCGCGCGTGAAACCCGAACGGCAGTTCGATCGCCCGTCGATATCGCGGCAGAAACGCGCTGAGCCACTTCTGATCCAACCCAAACGCGTGATCCAGAAACCGCACGCGCTTCGCGCCGGGATAGGCCGCGCGTAACGCCGCCAGTTCTTCCAGCACATTGCCCGCCGAGCGGCGCCGCGCCCAGCTCTGATCAGACCCGTACAGCGCCTGCGTGCCCGGCAGCAGGCAATAGCCGCACGCCTGCGGACAGCCGCGCCCGATCGCCACTTCGATCTCGCCCGTCTCTTCCACGTGCCGCCCGTAGCCGAATAACTCGCGATCCGCGAACGGCAGCGAATCCAGGTCCTCCACCAGCGCCGGCATTTGCGGCCGCGCCAGCCCGCTTTCATCGCGCAGCCAGACCCCGCGCACCACCTGCCCGATCGCCGGGTCTTTCATCCGCTCAAAGTAAGTAATCAGTGAGGCGTCCGGCTCGCCCAGCGCCACCGCCTGCACGCCGGGCAGGCTGAGCGCGGCGGCCGGCTCCGTCGTGGCGTATTGCCCGCCGGCGACCACCGGCAGGAACTCGTGATCCTGAATGTAGCGCAGCGTCCGTTGCGCGATGTCGGAACAGACGGCCGCGATATCGGCGTAGATCAACTGCGGCAGGCCGGCGGCCAGCGCCGATTTCACGCGCTCCTGCTGAAAACGCGCCACGCCGAGCAGCGACAGCTCGTGTCCGCGCTCGCGCAGCAGGCTGATCAGCACGCCGAGCTGCGGATCAAACCGCGGCACGCGAAGTCCGCGAACGGCCGGGCGAAATTGGAGGATCAGAATTCGCAAGCTGTTTCCGGGACCGGGGGCCAGCGCCCGCGAGCCTACTCGGCCAGCGCGTTCGCCCAGAAGGCGTTGCACATCGACGGTGGAAACCGCCCCGCGCCCACCTGGATAATCGGAATCCGCACGCACAACTCCGGATGGCGCAGCGACTCGGTCAGAAACGCGGATGTTTCCGCGATCAACCGATCACGCAGTTCCTCGGCCGTCTCGAACTGACGGCCGGACAAGATACCGAAACGCCATTCCATACCTGCGGTCTCATTTTCCGGCTGGGCTGGTCCCTTCGTCCGCGTGGGTCAGCTTGTCGGCGGCGCGCAGCGACAGTATCACAGCGATCATGCCCACCGCGATCATTTCCACCGGAAGGGCCCGCGCGAGATTGTGGGCCGGCAAATTGTTCAGATGATCATAGGGCGCAGCCGGCGCCGGGCTGGCGGCGGCCCAGATGAGCCCCAGAATGCCCAGGACAAACGGGCCCACCAGGCGCGGCGCCGGAGCGCGATCCGGCACGACATAAATCGACGCCTGCGTCGCGACCCAGAAAGCCACGCCGACGGCGAAGAACACCTGACCGTGATAGGTCCACTGATTCCGCGGCCCCATCAGGAACCAGATCAGCAGGCCGGCGACCACGACCTGCACCGGCAGCGCCAGCCAGGCGTGTTGCGACCCCAGCGCTTCACGCCGCGGGTGATGATCCGGGTCGATTCCCGCCAGCGCGCCGACCACCAGAAACAGCGCGAAATAATCGATCAGCAGCGCCAGATATGGGCCGGCCCGCGCGACGCCGGGATCCACGTTGCGCTCGATCAGCCAATCATCCATCGTGCCGCCGAAGAACACCCACACACCCAGCGCCACCAGCAGCACAAGCAAACCGCGAAACGCCTTGCCCTCGCCGGCGACGAGCGCCCCGAGCCGCGCGATCGCATACAACGCGATCCAGCCCAAGAACGCCCACCCGCCGACCAGCGTATGCGCGGCGGACGGGCCGCGATTCGGCAGCAGCCAGCCCACGACGTAGTGCAAGCCCGCCCAGACCAGCGCCACGGCGGCAATGAAGCGGATGCGCTGCGGCCAGCGGGGCAGCGACAGCGAGGATTCCATTTGCGTTTCGATCGTCACGCGGGAAAGCCTAAACGGAACGCGCGAGGGCGGCAATCGATAGGGACTGATCGATTCGTCACCCCCAGCGATCGCCCCTTCTTCACCCCCGCTCGCCCATCGTCACCCCCGCGCGCCCATCGTCACCCCGCACGCCGATCGTCACCCCCGCTCGCCCATCGTCACCCCCGCTCGCCCGCCGTCACCCCCGCGCAGGCGGGGGTCCACGGACTTGTGAAGGGCGCGACTTGGTGAGGTCCTCATGGCGCCGTGCGCCCGTCCGACTATCCTGCCACCAACCACGAGCGCACAAAATGAACAACGCCACAAACAACACAGGCAACCGCGCAGACGACGATGTCGTCTGGACGGCGCACCTCGCCCGGCAGCGTCCGGTGGCGGCGGTGCTCGGCGGCCTGGCGATTGTCGGCTTCAGCATCGTTGTCGAACTCGCCACCGGCGAGCGCTGGCTGGCCGGCGTGTCGTTGGGCGTGCTGGGCGTCGCGTTGCATCGATTTTTCCTCCCGACGCGCGTCACGCTGACCGCCGACAGCATCGAGGTCCGCGAGCCGCTACAGATCCGCCGCCTGCGCTGGGAGGAAATCCGCCGGGCCGATTTCGGGAAGTACGGCGTGTGGCTGTCGCCGCTGCGGAAGTCATCCGTGCGCGAATCGCGGCGCGGCGCGCATGCGCTCTATGACGCCGACGCGAAGGCGCGGACCGCGGCAATCCGGGCGCGATTGCCGGAAGCGTGCGTGGTCCGGGGACTCGCAGCGACCGAGGTCGATGGGTAGCTGTGGGCGCTGGGGGGAACGCCACCTCGCCGCCAACCGGGTGGCTCACGAATCGCGACTCGGCCCGCGAGCTACAGTTCCTGGGCCGTCGGCCGGATGATCATCTCGTTCACCGAAACGTCGGCCGGCTGTTCGATCGCGTAGCGGACCGCCCGCGCGATCGCATCCGGGCCGACGGCGATGTCGAGCACCGGCGCGATTCCCTTCCGGACGTCTTCGTCGGTGATCGATTCCGCCAGTTCCGTCGCGATCGCGCCCGGCGAGATGTTCGTCACCCGCACCCGCCCGGCCAGTTCGCGCCGCAGCCCCTCCGACAGGGCCCGCACCGCGAACTTCGTCGCGCAGTACACGCCGGCCCCCGCGAAGACATGATGGCCCGCCACCGACGAGACGTTGATGATCTGACCGCCGCCCTGCTTGAGCATCCGCGGCAGCACCGCCGCAACGCCGTACAGCACGCCCTTGATGTTCACGTCGATCATCCGCTCCCACTCGTCGATGTGCAGCTTCTCCATCAGCGAAAGCGGCATCAGCCCGGCGTTGTTGACCAGCACGTCCACGCGGCCGAAGGCCTTCTCCGCCGCCGCGACGAGCCCCTCGACCTGCTCGCGGCTCGTGACATCCGTCGCACACACCTCGGCCTTGCCGCCGGATTCGCGAATCTCCTCGGCGAGATCCTTCATCCGCTCGACCCGCCGGGCGCCGAGCGTGAGATGGACGCCATGCCGGCCGAGGTCCCGGGCAATCTCGGCGCCGATTCCGCTGCTGGCTCCAGTGATAACGACCGACTTGCCCTTCAGTGCTTCCATGATGGTCCCTCTCAGGGTTCGGGATTCAGGGGCAGGGCCACTTCAGCCTGCCACTCGATGAATGCATGTTAGTCTGCGAAAGCTGCGCGAAGAATTTGAGACCCGTCCCGCGCCCACCCGCCGCATGAGCGGCGTCCCCATGCGCCTTCGGGGCAGTATGGACCGCTGTTTGGTTTTTTACTCCACCACCTCAAAAACGACCGTCGGCCGACCGCGCCCGCGCGGGAAGAATTTCACTTCCACCGCCTTTCCGCCCCTGCGGACCTGCAGCTGCGCCTCTTCGTCAGGGTCGCTGCGTAGCCGCCAGCCGGTCAGTTCGTCGCCCTCGCGCAGCCCGGCCCGCGCCGCCGCTGAATCCGGCTTCAGCCCGATCACGCGCCGTTCCTGCAGCGAGCGCGCCCAGTCAAAGCCCGGTTCAAACGCGTAGACCGTCCGCTGCTCACCCTTCAGCTTCGGCCCCAGCGCGTCGGTCGAAACCTCCAGTGTGTCGGCCCGCACCACAAAGCGATCGAATTCGCCCGCGAACCACGGGCCGAGCGCCTCCTCGCCGGCCTTGCGCGCCTCGCGATTCGTCAGCTTCATTCCCGTCCGTCCGCGATCAATCAGCTTGTGAAACCAGGTGTCTAATCCGTCCGGCTTGCCCTGTGTGCGCGCCAGCACCCGCCAGCGCAGGCCGAGCAACAACCCGCGCTGATATGGCGCCTGTCCATACGTGTCGCGATCCGTCCAGTATCGGTCGCGGATCTCGGCGTTGGTCGCATTCTTCGCCGGGTTCGCCGCGTATTCGCGCAGGTGCTTGTTGATCCACTTCGCGTACGTCGCCGCCGACCAATAGCCGGATTCATACAGAATCCGCAGCGCGTAATAGTCCGTGAAGCCCTCGATGAACCAATACACTTCGCGATCCGGCATCGCCGCCTCAAGCATGCGGCCGTTCCAGTAGTGAAACAGCTCGTGCGCGAACAAGTGCTCGACCGCGTCATTGAGCTCGCTTTGCGGCGCGATCCACAGCGCGAAGCCGTGATACAGCCCCGTCCCCGATAGTCGTGACGCCCCTTCGCCCAGCGGCTCGCCCACCGGCACGGCCGTGATCACCAGGTCCGGAAAATCGCGCTCGCGCATGAAGGCGACCTGCGCGTCGACAATCCGCGCGGCGCGCTCGGCGAAGGCTTTGGCGCTGAAGTTGAACCGGTCCGGCATCGCCACCGTTACGCGCCGATCGCCGCGCTCCAGCCGCGCGATCTCCAGTTCGCCGGCCAGATACGCTGAATCGCGCAGGTCCTCGGCCCGCACCGTGTCGGCGACGCTCCGCCCCGCGCCCCATGAACAAACCGCGTCCGCGCCCGCCGGCAGCTTCCAGCGCAGGATCACCTGGAACTCCGCCGGAGCGCCGCCATCATCGCTCGGCGTCAGCAGAAACGTCTTGCCCAGCCCCATGAAGAATTCGCGTGAGGTGACCGGCGCGTAGGTATTTTCCCAATCGAATGTCCGCGTCCGCGGGTCCACCGTGTAGCTGACTTTCAGCGTCGCTCCTTCGCGGTGCGTCGCCCCCCAAAGCGACCCCTCACGGCGGAAGCTTCCGCCGCTGGTTCGCACGCCCGTCAGCATGGCGGCCACGTCGTCGATCTGACCGGCCTGCGGTGGCACGAACACAGCCGATCTGCGCCGGCCGCGGGTCTCCCACTCGAGTTCGACCTCCATCACGCCGCGGTCAAACTGCGGCGTCAGCGTGTAGGTCAGCGTTTCGGCCCGCCCCGGGACCGCAAGAGTCGCCAGGCACAGAAACCCCGCCAATCCGCGCAACGCTTGCCGATTCATCACATCTCCCGCGCGTCTCCCTGGGGCGAGCGGCGCCGAAGGCGCAACTCGCGCAGCGCCTCACGGCCTGCCGTGCTTGCGCCGCCGATACGAGTAATGATCAGATCGTAACCGGACAGTCGGAGTGGGGCCGCCATGCGCGTCAAAATTGCCGGATTGACTGGGATCGGAGCATCTTCCTCGGGCGGTACGGGGGGCCCGCGCGTGGGCGGTTTGGGCGTCCCGCCCGTCCGGCGCCACTCTCGCGCCGCCGCTATCGTCGGCTGCGTGCTGCTCGCGTCTGGCGCCATGGCCGAGGATCGCCGTTTCCTGAACACGCGCGAGATCATCCTGTCCTATGTCGCCGACGCCGAAACGCCCGTCGAAAAAGCGAATGTCTGGATCTCCCGCGACGCCGGCGCCACCTGGGCCGGAAAAGTCGTCGAGCCCGATCGCCCCGGCTCGGTCCGCTTCACAGTATCCGAGGACGGCGACTACGACTTTTACCTGGTTCTGATCAACAAGTTCGGCGCGTCATCCGAACCGCCGACCCCCGGGTCGCCCGCGCACCTGCGCGTGACGATCGACACCCATGGGCCGACCCTGCAAGCCACCGAACCGCTGCTCACGCGCGTTGGCGATCAGTTCGTCTTCCACGCCCGCGCGGTCATTGTCGACGAACGGCTCACCGCCCAGAGCATCCGCGTTTACTACAGCACACCCGCCGGCTGGCAGGACGGCGGCCCGGCGCATGTCAGTGCGGGGCTGCTCACTTGGCCTGTCCCGGCTGAGGCCCGCCAGCCCCTGGATGTGCAACTCGTTGTCACCGACCAGGCCGGAAATCGCGCCGCGGTGGAGTTCTTTGGCCTGACGCTGCCGGCGGACAAGCCCACGCCGAAAACGGAGCCGCCGACGCTCGTGGAGTCGACGCTGGTGGCCGATGTGGAAGTCGCGCCGGCCCGGCCGGTCGCGCCCTCGCCAATTGTGAACCCGGCGGCGCCGGCGAAAACACCTGCCGCGTCGCCATCGACCGGCGCCGCGCAGGAATCGAAATCAAAACCGGAAGTTTCGCAAACGGATGCCGTGCCGCTGCCGGAAATGGAAACCAACTATGCGCAGGCCGCCCGGATGCGCGAAATGGCGGCCCGCTACAGCGAGCGCGGTCAGGTGCGCCTGGCCCGGGCGCACCTGGAGAACGCGCTCGACTACACACCCGACGATCCATCTTTGCTGACCACGCTGGGGGAGACGCTGATCCGCGTGGGCGACCTGAACGAGGCCGGTCGTCGCTTCAGCGAGGCGCTGACGCATCGGGCCGATTACGCCCCGGCGATTGACGGCCTGGCGCTGGTGGCGGCGATGCAGCGCCAGTACCCGGTCGCGCGCGAGCGCCTGTTGCAGTTGATCGAGCTGACGCCGCGCGCCCCGGAGGCGTGGCTGCGCCTGGGCGATATTGAACATCGCCTCGGCCGGCGCAACGACGCCGTCAAGGCGTGGCAGACAGCGCGCGAGGTGGCGCAGCCCTCAGCCGGCTCGGATGGCGCGGCGCCGCTTCCCACCGCGTCAATCGCGTCCGATCTAAAGTCAATCATTGAGAAAGCGGAGATCCGCCTGCGCCAGTTCAGTCCGACGCCAGGCGCTCGAGCAGGCGGCGATGGTCCGGATGCAGCGGGTTCAACTCCAGCACGCGCTGGTAAAGTGGCCGCGCCAGTTCGGGACGTTGCGCCTCCCACTGCGCGTCGCCCAGACGCAGCGCCAGTTCCGCGTTAAGCGGATCAAGCTCAACACTCTTGTCGAGGAACCAGACGAACACTTCGTCCAGCCCACGCTCGTTGTAACGCTCCGCCAGCGCCTGATACGCGTTCAGCAGAATCTCACGCCGCCGCTCCGGCGCACGTTCGGCCCACAATCGCGCCCAGCGGGCGTACTCCGGCAGGGCATCCGCGGCCAGCGCGACTTCGCACGCCTGCCCGATCAGCGCCGGATCGGCGTTCGCCAGCAACGGCTCGCGCCCGCGGAGCACACACATCGCCAGATCATGCCGACTCGCGCGGCTGAGAATCCGCGCGTGCAGCACGTGCGCGTCGACGCGATCAATCCCGCCATCCAGCGCCGCCCGCACATGAAAAATCGCCGACTCGCGCGGACAGCACAGGTAGCCATCATCCCCGCGCTGTTCCAGGATGAACCACTCGCCGACAATCTGCCCGACGCGCGCCCCGGGCGCGCGCCGCGCGCGGACGCGACCCAGCGGCCGATCCAGCGCCAATAGCGCCTCCGCCGCCAGCAGATGCGCTTCGGAAGCGTCTGCGACGCGCCGCTCCGCCAGGCGCGCCTGATCCAACGCCTCATCCAGACGCCCGTCGTCGATCGTCAGGCGCATCAGCGCCGCCCACGCGTCCATCTCGCCCGGCCAGCGCGTTACCGCGTCGCGCAGCGCATCGACCGCCGCGTCCTTGCGCCCCAGCGCGCGATCCGCGCTGACCAGCAACAGGGTCTCATCCAGCGATCGCGACTCCAGCGGCTCCAGCAGTTTGATCACGC
Organism: uncultured Planctomycetales bacterium; assembly: GCA_964528455.1. Taxonomy (GTDB): domain Bacteria; phylum Planctomycetota; class Phycisphaerae; order UBA1845; family Fen-1342; genus DSPM01. The sequence goes on from CAZGTH010000002.1 coordinate 45,062, forward strand.
GCAGCGCGTCATCCAGCGCCAGCCAGACGCGGGCCTGCGCTAATCGCGCCACTTCGACGCCAAACGCCGCGTGCAGTTCGTTGATCGTGAGCTGCGCCGCGATGTCATCGCCGGCGCGCCGCTGCGCCTCGGCCTGGGCCGCGATCAGGAGCGTCCGCTCCGCCTCGGGCCGGCCCACATCGGCGGCCGCGGCTTCGAGCGCCGTAATCAGCCCTTGCGGCGGCTCCTGCCGCAGCCGTTCCACCAACGACATCGCCGGTGGCGTCGCGGCTTCATCCATCACGCCCGCCGCGACCGATAACGCCAATAATGGCGCGAACGCCGCGAGCATGGCGCAATTGTGTCGAAAGTTTGTGGGAATTCGCCGCATTCTCGCTCACGCCAGCGCCGTGTGTGGTCCCGCGCATTCGGTGTGCGCGCGGGATCGCGGCGTTCGCCCTTTGCGCCGCTCGGTCGCTAGAATGCCTGATTCTGTCAGCGCCGGGCGTTGTGGGCAAGGGAATTCCGTTTTATGGACCGTCATTCGCTGGAATGTCTCGACTTTTTCCGCGTGCGCGAGCTGCTCGCCGGGTACGCCCACACTGCGCTCGGGCGCGGGCTCACCCTCAGTCTGGAGCCGGCGGTCGCGCCGGACCTCATCCGTCGCTGGTTTGAGCAGACGCGCGAGCTGCAGAAACTGATCGAAGAGCGCGGCGCTCCGCCGTTCGGCGGTGTGCGCGATGTGCGGGCGTCGATCGCGCGTTGCGCGCCGCCGTTGCGCGTTACGGTGGAGGAAGTCGCCCAGATTGGCGACACACTGGCGGCCACGCATGTGCTGACGCGCTGGCTGGCGAATCTCGGCCCGTCGTATCCGGAGCTGCAGCGCCTCGCGAGTCGCATCGGCGATTTTGGCGTGGTGGCGGGGCGGATCGGACAGGTGATCGATGAGCGCGGCGAAGTGCGCGACGACGCCAGCCCGAAACTCCTGAAGATTCGGAGGCGAATCGAGGCGGCGCGGGCGGAGATTGTCGCCGGCGTGACGCGCTTGCTTCAGCAGCCGGAAACGCGCCGGCTGCTGACGTACGCGAACTATACGTTCCACAATGACCGTCTCGTGTTGCCGCTGCGCATGGAGTGTCGCGGTCGGCTGCCGGGGATCGTGCACCGCAGTTCGGATAGCGGCGCGACGATCTTTGTCGAGCCGGCGCAGGCGGTGGAGTTGAACAACGAAATCAGCAACCTGCGCGCCGCGGAGACGGAGGAAATCAACCACCTGCTGTGGGATCTGGCGCACGAGATCTTTCTGAACGCCGAGCCGATTATCACGACGCTGGACGCGATCGCCGTGCTTGATCTGGTCTCCGCGAAAACGCGATTCGCCAAGGCGTTTCGCGCCAAACTGCCGGAGATTCTCGACGAACCGCGCCTGCGGGTGCGCGGCGCGCGGCACCCCGTGCTCGTCAGCATCGCGATCGAACAGGAGGCCCAGGGCAAGATCCCCAGCCCGATTGTGCCGATCGACTACCGGCTCGGCGAGGATTTCGACCAGTTGGTCATCACCGGCCCCAACACCGGCGGAAAGACCGTCACGCTCAAGACAATCGGCCTGCTCACACTGCTGGTGCAGACCGGCATTCCGGCGCCGGTGGAAGATGGCAGCGCGTTCGGCGTATTCAAACGCGTATTGATCGACATTGGCGACGAACAGAATATGCAGCAATCGCTGAGCACATTCAGCGCCCACCTGACGCGCCAACTGGACATGTTGCAGAAGGCCTGCCCTTCCTCGCTGATTCTGGTCGACGAACTCGGGGCCGGCACCGATCCCGATGAAGGGGCCGCCATCGGGCGCACGCTGCTCGAAGAACTGGTACGACTCGGCAGCCGCTGCGTGGCGACAACCCACCTCGGCGCGCTGAAGAGCTTTCCGCTGAAGTGTGACCGCGCGGAGAACGCCTGCGTCGAGTTTGATATGGAAACGCTCAAGCCGACGTATCACCTGATCATCGGTCAACCCGGGCACAGCAACGCGATCGATATCGCCAGGCGGCTGGGCATGCCGAAGCGACTGGTGGCGGCGGCCCACTCGAATCTGTCGCGCCGCGCCAAGGCGCTGCGCGAGGCGATCAAGCAGACCAGCAGCGCCAAGCGCGACGCCGAGGACGCCCGCAAACAGGCGGACGACGCCCGCGTCGCCGCGACGCACGCGCTGCGCGGCGCCGACGAGGCCAAGGCGCTGTTCCAGCGTCAGCAGCAGGACTTCGAAAAGTGGGTGCGGCGGGTCGTGCACCTGCAGCCGGGCGACGCGGTGCGCGTCCGCAACTGGGACCGCGACGGCAAGATCGTGCGCGTGCGGCTCGACCGGCAGCGGGCGGAAGTGAATGTCGGCACGTTTACGATCGAGGCCCCGTTGGGCGACATTCTCCCGCCCGAAGCCCCCGCGCCGCCGCCGGCCGAACCGCGCGAAAAACCCGACACCCCGCGCGAGAAACGCCCGCGCGGCCCGGTGATTACGCGCAAGAGCAAACGTCGCGCCGGCGCCGGCGCCGATAGCGGCCGGCGGGAAGGCGGACGCCCCGCGCGTTCACGGGCCGGCGACGGCGCGCGCGGCCCGAGCCCGAGCGATCCGGATCGCAAGCCGATCCCGCCGCTGACCGAACAGGCGGCCAAAGACCTGCGACCCGGCGACGAGCTATACGTCAAGCGGTTTCACCGCCGCGGCAAACTGGTGCGACTGGACCTGGCGCGCGGCGTCGCGATCGTCAGCACGGGGCTGATGGAGGTCGAGGCGCCTTTCAGCGGCCTGGCGCTGCCGGCGGCAGCGGAAGCGACACTGCGCGAACGAAAGAAAACGCGGGAATCGGTCGAGGCAAAGGTCGAGCCGTAGCGGGCGAGCTTCCGATTCGCCGCATCGCAAGGAGGCCCCGATGGGGCTGAGTAATGACGAAACCGCCCTAGCGAGTTTCGAGCGGCTGCTAGCCGGTTCGATCCGGTTGTCAAGTGATGTTATAGGTGTTTGCAATCGGACAAAGGTCATTACAGGGCACGTACTCTGGGCTTGTTCCCTATTTGCTCGATGTACCGATTGCGCGCGCTCAATCCAGATCTTGGCTACGCGTGGACACACTTGGGACTTGACCGTGTTGGCTCGGGTTATGCTCGATTGCGTGATCGACATCTACTATGTATTCGATGCTTCGGGGCTACGTGACCAGCGGTATTACCATTTAGAACTATGTGAAGACCGCGTTGCGCATTTGGAGTTGCAGGCATTATTGCGGGGTTCTTCGGTAACCGATTTACCGGGATGGAAAGCGGCCGAGGACGAATTAGAGAAAGCCAAAACAGGAATCCCTGAGTCCAAGAGATGGCGGCGATTCTCGGTCGCCGACAAGCTGAAGAAGTTACCTGAGTTTCGAGATGCTACCCGAATCACTGCGCAGTCGATTCGAGGGCCAGGTAATGCTGCGGCACATGGTAGGCCGGCGTGCCTTCTGGGACACGTGAAACTCGAGGGTGGCGAACTAATCACTCGCAAGTCGACGACGGACCTTCTCGCGAGCCCGATTGCGGCGACCATGCATGCGACGCTATTGCTTCTTTCTGCTGTTGAAAAGATGATAAGCGATCTGCATCTGAATACCTCCAATCCAGAACTTGATAGCCGTCTTGAGAGACTTGTTGCACAACTTAGTCGGCCAAATCAGCCAATCAAGGTGCGTTCAAAAAGCAAACGCGCGCAAGGCGGCGACAGAACGGCCCCCGCCGCAGCGAGCCGGATCAGACGCCGAGCTCGCCGGTAACTAAGAAGGCGGCAGGTGGCGTGCTTTCGCCGTAGGCGTAAGCATGTTTGGCACGGGGCCGTTCGCATGCGAATCTCCCGTTTGGTTTGCGCACTGTAACTCCAGACCCAAGGTGTCGGCGAGTTCTTCCGCTCGAAAAAACACGCTAGCCCCTGGACGTGGTTTCGCGCCTTGGCTTCGCCCGGCGGGCGAACTGAGGCCCGCGGCGCGTCGGCCCTCCGGGCCGGGAGGGAACGACCTCGACTCGAGGGGCTGAAGCCCCTGGCAAACTCCGTGCGCCCTGCGGACGCCGCCGCCGCGATCCGCCTGAAAATCCGCTTCACATACCCGACCTCCGCCGCCAGCGTCGCCGCATCGGCGTCGTCACGCGTCAGGATTTGCGCGCCAAACATGCTTACGCCTTCGGCGAAAGCATGCCACCAGCCCGGCGGCGAAAAGCACACCACCCTGCTACCGGGGCATTTTGATTCGAAGCTTCTCCTCCAGACCCGGCAACTCTAGTACGCGGCCATCCTCACAAACCAGGAGCGAGCCGTCATATGTAACAGTCGATTCGCGAGCCTTGCCCAATCGCGCCCGCTTGGTGACGCGCCCCTCCTCGGATACACAGTGAATTCGCATCGCACCAGGGTCATCCATCACGACTATCCATCCATTGAGCTGTCGATTCCAGCGAGCGTAGCAAATGGGCTGATCGATAGTCCACAGCGCTTCGTCCGGGCCCCAACCAACGACCCCCGGCTTATCCCCCGCATCTTTCCATAGCTTCACAATGAGACCGTGATCTCCTAGATATATGCCATAGGGCGTGCCGCTCAACCTCCGCCTATAACTCTGCCCGTCGGCCGATTTGACGATCACTTCGGTATCTATGTGATATGCGACGCCATATTGGTTGCAAACGGCCCCATCCAATGGCGTCATTGTGCCAAGCCTAGTCCCTTCCCGCGGGTTAAGGAACACAGCTTTCCGAGGACTCGACGTAAGTACGCACACGACAACCCAACTGCCGTTCTGCGTGCACAACCCAATGCTCCCAACTTCCCGTGGGCTGTCCTGCCTCCAGAGTTGTCGACCGGACTCAATGTCGTAGGCGGCAATGCCGGACGGCCATCCTGCGACGACCAGAAGCGGGCGAGGGCTCTCCAGCATCGCAATCCGCTTTCCGCCGCTGCGGTAAATCGTGTCAATCTGTCTGACTTTGCGAGTCTTTAGACTCGCCACGTCGATCGTTCCATTTGACACCCGGGTCTTGGCAACAAGGGTATTACCGTCGGCCGAACTAACAAGACAATCTGTGTGTCCCAAGTGTCTATCCACAATCAGAATCCATTTCCTCGAAACGAGCCGTTTTCAAAGGCCCGCGTCAACGCTGCTCCAGCTTGCGAGCGCGTCGCGCGCACCACATGCTTACGCCTGCGGCGAAGGCATGCCGCCAGCCCCGCGTTTCGCCCGGCGGGCGAACGAGCCTTGCCAGGGGCTTTAGCCCCTGGACGTGGTTTCCGCGCCTTGGCTTCGCCCGGCGGGCGAGCGGAGGCCCGCGCGCGTCGGCCCTCCGGGCCGGTAAGGAACGACCTCGATGCCAGGGGCTTAAAGCCCCTGGCAAACTCGCTGCGCCCTGCGGGCGGCGTTTGTGGGGGCTTAGGCGGCCAAAGACCTGACACCTCGCGACGAGCTCAACCGGCGGGGCGCGGGCGCGCGGCCCGTTCGGCGGGCAAGATGCCCGCGCCACCCATGAAGGGTCACGCTGAGACTAGCTCAGGTCTTTTCCGCCCGGTGGCCGGAAGCCCGGGATGCGGATGTTCTCCGCCGGCTTCTCATCCGGATGCACCGCGAATACCTCGACGCGGGCGATATCCTCGAATGGCGCGATTATGACAATCGCGCCGACATGATAATTCTCGTCGACGGGCACGCACTCGAACGCCAGCGCGGAACTCGTGCCGGCGCTCGTCATTTCGCGCATCTCGTACGTCAGGCCATCCTTCATGTACAGGATGGTCCGCTTTTCAAGGCTGGCGAGATACGTCTGGTATTCCGCGGCCTGGTCGGTTTCCCACTGCGGATAGCGGGCGCGGGCGCACCGCTGCGTGGCCTCTTCGATCAGGCGGTCGAGACCGCCGCCATTGAACCACTCGTAGTTGAACATGCGGCTCTCTCCGCCCGCCCGAAATTGCTCACGGCCCGCTGAGGGGTATCATCGTCCACGATGACCCCTGCCGACAGCACGCGCCTGGTTCGCCGCATTTCGCAGGGCGTCGGCTTCGATCTGGTCGGCGTCACAAGCGTCGCCGCGCCGGCGCGGGCCGGGCATTATAGGGCCTGGCTGGAACGCGGCTACGCCGGCTCGATGGCCTACCTGCATCGCTATCAGGCGCTGCGCGGCGACCCCGCGCAATTATTGCCCGGCGCGCGTTCGATCATCTGCGTCGGCCTGGCGTATCGCCGCCCGGAACCGCCGCCGGATGCCGCGGAACCCAGCGGCCGGATCGCGCAATACGCGCGCGGGTACGACTATCACACGATCATGCGGCGCATGTTGCTGGAGGTCGCCGAGCGGCTGCGCGCGAGCCTTGATGTCGCGTTCGAGGCCCGGCCGTTTGTCGATACCGGGCCGCTGCTGGAGCGGGAACTGGCCGCCCGGGCCGGTTTGGGCTGGGTCGGCAAGAACACGCTGCTCCTGCATCCGCAATTCGGGTCGTGGCTGCTGCTCGGGGAGCTGGTGACGACGCTGGCGCTGGAGCCGGATGAGCCGATGAGCGACCATTGCGGGTCGTGCACGGCCTGTATCGACGCGTGCCCGACCGGCGCGTTTCCCACGCCGTATACGCTCGACGCGTCGCGGTGCATCTCCTACCTGACGATCGAGCGCCGCTCGGAGATTCCCGCCGATCTGGCGCCGCTGATGGGTGATTGGGTGTATGGCTGCGACATCTGTCAGGAGGTGTGCCCGTTTACGCGGAAGGCGGCGCCGGGAACACATGCGGCGTTGATGGCGGACCGGCTGCCGGCGCGGATTCCGCTTGCGCCGCTGACGCGGCTCACATCGGGCGACTATCGCCGGCTGACGCGCGACAGCGCGGCGCGGCGGGCGACGCGGCCGATGTGGATGCGTAACGCCAAGATTGCGCTGCGGAACATCGCGGAGGATGGGTAGGGCGCACGCCAGCCATCCGCGCGCCTGGGCGGGCAGCGGGCGGGCTTCGCTTCGCTCAGCGCCGGCCCGGCGCCTCGACGATAGGTCACTTATGACCGTCACGATCCAACCGCTCGGTCCCGCCGTTTCGCCCGCGTTTGACTTGTCTGACGCGATTCGTCGCCTGCGCGCGTTACAGGACAAGCGTGTGGCGCTTTTTGGCGCCGGCTCGAACACACACGCGCTGCTGTACGCGCTTGGTCCGGAAGCCGGGGCCCTCGTCGATGTGATTTTCGACGATGCCCCGCGCGAGGCGGAGATCAGCGGCGTGCCCGTCACGCGTCCGTCGGGGGCCGTCGCCATCGATTACGTCCTGATTACGTCTCCGGCGCACGCTGCGCGGCTCGCGGACCGCGCCCGCGCGGTTTTCGGCGCCGAGGTTCCGCTTGACTACCTGTTCGAGCGCGCCGCCACGCTCGCCGGTCGCTGCGGCGAGATGCGCGAAACGCTCGACGCCGAGTGGCCGGCCGATGTGGATGACGCGTTGTGGCACAACGCCGACGCGCTGGCGGCGGGGCTGCGGCGAAAGCTCGAATCCGCTGCGCGGTGGCGCTATGGCTTTTCGCGGCAGGTCGCCGAGTTTCACGCCTTGCGCCGCGATCTGGACGCCCATGTTCGCTGGTCCGGCTGCCGGTTCTACAACTTCGGCTGCGGGCGCTATCACCCGTTGGGGCTTTCGTTGTTGGCGATCGCGGCCGGGGCCGAGCGAACGCTGGCGACGGACCTGGAGCCGCCGCTCGATCTCGCGCGGGCGGGCGAAGCGCTGGCGGAACTGGCGGGCGTGATCGCGCTTGATCCGTCCACGGCGCTGGGGGAGCGCGTCGACGTCGCCGCGGCGGCGGCGCGCATCGCGTCGGTTGTGCGTGTGGGGGCGCTGCGCTCGGGTCGTTTACGCGAAGGCGTCGACGCGACGCGCTTGGCGCTGCGCGCGGAGTCGATTTATGACGCGGTGCTCGCGTCGGAGCGGTTTGACGCGATCGTGTCGCGGGCGGTGTTTGAGCACCTGCCGGACGTGCCGGCCGCGTTGCGGGCGCTGCGCGCCGCGCTGGCGCCGGGTGGCGTAATGACGCTGCGGATCGATTTCGCGGATCATCGCTGCTATGTCGATCCGGGCCGATATCAGCATTGGTCGCATCTGATCGACCTCGACGAGCCGGCGTATCTGGGTACGAATCGGCTGCGCTATCCGGATTACCCGCCGATGTTTGAACGCGCCGGGCTGCGTGTGATCACATGGCGACCGGAAACGCGCGCGGCTGTGCCCACCGAGGCGATCGCGACCTTGGCGCCGCGGTACCGGGCGATGTCGGCGGATGATCTGGCGGTGATGTCGGCGACGGCGGTGCTGAAGCGCGCGTAGGCGAATGCGGCGCGATCACGCGACAAGCCGGGCGGCGCGACGCTGCGGCCACATCGACATCCATACGCTACGGCGCCGCGTCGCGCTGATGCGGCGTCTGACGCTCGCGCCGGCGGACGAAGACGCGCCGGATCCACTTCTGGGTTTCCACGAGCGTAAAGAGCCCGAGGGAGACTGCCGCCAAGGCCAGCCAGGTGTCGAGACTGACCGGTTCCGTGTCGAGGATCGCCTGGCCGAATGGCGTATGCATCATGACCACATGCGCCAGCAGCGCGCTGAGCGCCCCGGCCAGCAGAAGCGGACTCCTTAGAGGCGATATCCAAAGCGCCGCCTTTGTTTCTGAGCGACAGTTTCCGATCAGCACGTTCTCAAACAGCACCATCTGCAGGAGCAGGCCGTTGCGCGCGGCGGACTCCGACCAGCCCGCGGCGAGCATCCACTTGAAAACGGCGAACCCCAGCACGCCCATCACGAGCGCGGAGAACAGCGTGTTCTGGACCATCAGCGCGTTGAAAATCCGCTCGCGCGGCGGGCGCGGCTGGCGGCGGAGGACGTCTCCCTCGCTCGGTTCGAAGGCGAGCGCGATATCTTGAATCCCGTTGGTCACGAGGTTCAGCCAGAGCAGTTGGGCCGGCATGAGCGGCAACGGCGATCCGGTTACGACGGCCAGCATGACAAGTATCACTTCGGCGGCGCCGGTCGCGGCGAGCAGGTATATTACCTTTCGTATGTTATCATAGGCGACGCGGCCTTCCTCGACGCCCGCGACGATCGTGGCGAAGTTGTCATCGCTGATGACCAGATCGCAGGCCTCGCGCGCCACGTCAGTGCCTGAGCGACCCATCGCCACGCCGATGTTGGCGGCCCGCAGCGCCGGCGCGTCGTTTGCGCCGTCTCCGGTAACCGCCACAAAGTCGCCCGCCTGCTGCGCCGCGCGGACGATGTCGAGCTTCTGGTTGGGGGCGACGCGCGCGAATACGCGGGCGCGCCGCAGGAGGTCCCGGACTTCGCCTGGCTCCGCGACCGCCAGCCGATCGCCCGTCACGACCTGCGCTCGCGATTGCGCGAATCCCAGATCGCGGGCGATCGCCAGCGCGGTCGTGGGGTGATCCCCGGTCACCATCGAGACCGTGATGCCCGCCTCGCCACAACGCGCAACGGCGTCTCGAACTCCGGCGCGCAGCGGATCAATCATCCCGACGAACCCGATGAATTCGAGGTCGCCCGGGAGCGGCGGAACGGATTCGGCCTGCAGATTGGACGGCCCCGCGCCGGTTGCGATGGCGAGCACGCGGAACCCGCGCTCCGCCATCGTTTCGGCCTGTCTACGCGCCTGTTCCCGCGCCGGCGCTGGGAGCGCGGTCATGTCCAGGACGCGCTCCGGCGCGCCTTTGACGAGTACGCTTACGCCATCGCCTTCGCGATGAAATGATGCGGAGAAACGCAGTTCGGGCTCAAAGGGGATCTGCGATATTCGCGGGCAGTCCGCGAGCGCCGTTTCCTTGACCCACCCGATCTTATGCGCCATCGACAACAGGGCGACGTCGGTCGGATCGCCGCGCCAGACCCAGGCGCCGTCGCGGAGGTGCAGATCGGCTTCGTTGCACAGGACGGCGACGCGCGCCAGTTGATCCAAGGCGGGAATCTCGCCGCGCGCGACCGGAGTTTCCGCCCGCAGCATCTGCCCCGTCGGCGCGAACCCTTCGCCGCTGACCGACAGCGTGGTTCCATCCGCGAGCGCGATTTCCCGCACGGTCAATTCGTTGCACGTCAGCGTGCCGGTCTTATCACTTGCGATCAGCGTGCAGCTGCCGAGGCCCTCTACCGCGCCAAGCTTGCGCACGATCACGCCGCGCCGCGCCATGCGCGTCGCGCCGACCGCCAGCGCGACGGTGATCGCGATCGGCAGTCCCTCGGGGATCGCGGATACGGCCAGCGCGACCGCGAACATGAACATCTCTTGAACGGTGTAGTTCTGCACGAGCACGCCCAGCGTCGCGACGATCGCCGCCGCGACAAGCACGGCGATGCCGACCACGCGCGTGAAGCGCTCGAGTCGGATCAGCAGCGGCGGTTTGCCGGCCGGCTCGCCGAGCACATCCTGCGCAAGCCGGCCGACCTGCGTTCCGGCGCCGGTTTCGACAACAACGGCCTCGCCGCGCCCCCGCGCGATCATCGATCCCGCGAAGACCATATTGCGCCGATCGCCGATCGCGGTCTCGGCCGCCCACACGGACGTCGCGTCCTTCGATACGGCGAGCGACTCGCCCGTCAGCAGCGATTCATCGACTTCCAGTCCCTGCGTGGTCAGCAGACGCGCGTCGGCCGGGGTCCGATTGCCCGACTCCAGCCAGATGATGTCACCCGGAACCACGCCCTCGGCGTCGATCTCCAGTATCTCGCCGTCGCGCATGACAAACGCCCGGGATCGCAACAGTTTCTGCAGCGCGCCGGCGGCGCGCTCGGCGCGAAGCTCCTCGTATCCGCCGATCAGGGCATTGATCATCGCGACGGCGGCGATAAAGGCCGCGTCGGTGGCGTGGCCGATCACGACGGAAATGACCGCGGCGATGCCCAGAATGTAGATGATGGGGTTTCGAAACTGATTGAAGAAAATCTGCCACCAGGCTGGTGGGGGTCGGGAGGGAATCGCGTTCGGCCCGTGAGATTGAAGGCGGTTGTCCGCTTCCGCCTTGGTCAGTCCGTGTTCCGGCGCATTGATCAGGTTACGCGCTTCGGCGGCGCTGAGCGTGTGCCAGGGTGTGCGAGGACGGTCACTCATCAGTCGATCCACGATCCGACCGGCGCGAACAGCGCCAAGAGGCGCTGTGATAGCGACGTCGCCCACGCGCGCGCCGACGGCGAACTGGCGAGCTTCTCAATCTAGTGGGATCGCAATAGAAAACAAGCCGGCGCTGGCGCGCCGGCTTGCTCCGCATGTCCGCTCACGGAGGCGCGTGAGCGTCTTAGAAATTCGCCCACAACATCTGGTTCGTCACTTCGTGGTGGTACAGAATCTCGCCGCGCTTGATCAGGTTGCCCAGCAGGCGCGGGCAGCGGTCGGCCGATGCGCGTTTCAGCATCGCGTACTTGCTGTGCGGCAACTCGCCGAGAATCTCTTTCATGAATGCGCTGCGCTTGAACGAACGCAACGCCGCGTTGACGTTGTCCGGCAGAATCCGCGTCCGCGGTCGCTTGTCATCGTCCGCGGCCGGCTCGGGGCCCTCGAGGCCCACGCGCAGCAGCGTGTACAACCACATATACGGATTCGCGTCGGGACCGACGCTGCGCACCTCGAATCTGGCCGAGCGCTCATTACCGTGCGGCACGCGGATCATCGATGAGCGGTCCACCGGCGAGGCCTTGATCTCGTTCGGCGCTTCGTAGTTCGGATCGAGCCGGCGATAGGCGTTGACGCTCGCGTTCGCGACCAGGCACAGATCATCCGCGTTGTGCAGCAGGCGGGCGATCATGTTCCAGGCGATCTCGGACAGGCGATCACGACCGTTCGGGTCGTAAAAAATGTTCTTGCCGCCCTTCGAGAGCGATACGTTCGTGTGCATGCCGTTGCCATTGATGCCGGTGATCGGCTTCGGCAGGAACGACGCCGTCATGTCGAAGCGGTGCGCGACCTGGCGACAGATCAGCTTGTAGAGCTGCATCTGGTCGGCGGCGATGGTCGCCTCGGCCGGGCCGAAGTTCATTTCAAACTGCGACGGGCCGACCTCGGGGTGGTCCTTCTCGTTGCCGAACGCCATCGCGCGCTGCACCTCGGCGGCGGCGTCGATGAACTGGCGCAGCGGGTCCTGCGGCAACGAGTGGAAGTAGCCACCGATGGAAATCAGGTCGAACTTGTCGGTCTCGTGGTACTTGCGTTCGGCTTCACGGCCTTTGAACAGGAATCCCTCGATCTCGGCCGACGCGATCAGTGTCACCCCTTCGCGTTTGCGGAGTTCTTCGCTGTAGTTGTGCAGGCGAGCGCGGAAATCCGACGCGAACGGCGTGCGGTCCCGGTTCAGCACGGTACCGAAGACGACGACTTTGCCGGGACCAAAGAAATCGGACGGCAACCAGTAGAACGCCGACCAGTCGATCTCAAGAATCAGGTCCGACTCCGCGATCTCGGTAAACCCGCGGATGGACGATCCGTCGAAGGTCAGGTTGTCGAGCGAATTCAGCAGGAACTTCTTGTCATAATCGAGCGTGTGGAGGCGGCCTTCCAGGTCGCTGAACAAGACCGTCACGGCCTTGATCCGGCGTTCGTCGGTCAGGTAGCGGGCCCGCTCCTCCCGGATCTTGTCCGCCGACACGCGTTCGATCCGCTGCCGCTTGGATTCGAGGTTAAGCTCCTCAATCTCTTCGTACGGCAGCTCGAGGAAATCGCGCAACTTGACGGGCTCTGACATTGGGCGGACGCCTCCTGGTGGTTACGGTGACAGGGAGATTGACGATCCCAGTCGATTCTCTGAATTCGAATGGTCATTATTTCCACTATTGGGCATCGTCGTCAAGTTGTTTGGTGTCCATTTAGCATAATTCTTTGCAAGATTCGCGCAACTAGCGGATCAGTCTGATTCCGAAAGGTCTGATATGTCGAAATCCCCGCCCCAACCCAGACGACTGCCCCTCGGGGTCATCGGCATGTCTCACGGGCATGTCGAGAATGTCCTGGCCCACGCCGCGGGGGGCCGGGACGTCGAGGTCGTCGGGGTCTGGGAGCCGGACCGGGGCCTGTTCGCGCGAATGGCCGCAAAGTACGGCCTGCCGGACGACCTGTGGTTCTCCAGTCTGGACGAGATGCTGGATCGGACGAATCCCACGGCCGCGAGCGTCATGACGGCGATCGACGCGCACCCGGCCGCGGTGGAGGCCTGCGCCCGGCGGGGCGCGCATGTCCTGTTGGAAAAGCCGCTGGCGATCAACGCGGGGGATGCCGCTCAGATCGCGGCGCTCGCGGCGCGGGGCAATGTCCATGTCCTCACGAATTATGAAACGAGCTGGTACCCCTCGGTCCGGACGGCGGCGGCGTGGCTGGCGGCAGGTCGCATCGGTCGGCTGCGTCGGATGGTGTTCCGCCACGGACATCGCGGCCCGCGCGCGATCGGCTGCGGGCCGGAATTTGTGGCGTGGCTGACGGACAGCGGCCGCGGCGGCGGGGCGTTGCTTGATTTTGGCTGCTACGGCGCGATCCTGGCGACCTGGTTGATGGGCGGGCTGGCGCCGAACCGCGTGACCGCGACGCGCGCGACGCTGCGCCCGCAGGAACACGGGACGGTCGAGGATGACGCGACCATTACCCTGGCCTATGCCGGGGTGACGGCGGTGATTCAGGCGTCATGGAACTGGCCCTACGACTGCAAGGAAATGGACCTTTTTGGCGAGGACGGCTCGCTGAATGCCGGTCGCGGCAATGAGCTCACCATCCGGCGCCCGGGCGAGCCGCCGCGGCGCGTGACCTGCGACCCCATGCCGCCGGAGTTGGCGAACGAGTGGGCGTGGCTCAGCCATTTCCTGACGAAAGGCGGGGAGGTGGATCCGCTGGCGAGCCTTGCGCACAACCTCACGGCGATGGAGATCCTCGACGCGGCGGCGTCAGCGGAAGACCGGGAGCGGGGCTAGGTCCGGCTCCAGGAACGTCGTTTTCGCGGCGGGATCGAGACGGCGTTGCGGCGAATAGAACAGGCGCAGAATATGCTTGCTCAGCAGTTGCGGGTGCAGGTCGCAAAACGCCTCGCCGTCGGCGGCGGGCAGCTCGGCTTCATAGGCCCGCATGACGGCGTAAACGATCCGCGCGAAGGCGACCGTGGTCGTTTCGTTGTATCCCCGAAGCGGGGTTTCGGGCACATTGTTGGCGGCGTTGTAGGCCTTGATTCCTGATCGGAGCCGATCGATTCCGTCGTCCAGCCCGTATTGCCGCAAATAGACGAATGCCACGCGCAAGTGGGCCCGGTGGGTCCACTCCGCAAATGGAAGGGCGCGGCGCTCGAAAAGGTCGATGAATGCGGCATCCGTCATCTGGTCACCCCGGAACTCCGGTTGTGCGGGCGGCGTCTGAAGGGTCCATGGCTCGCCGGGCTCGGCCCGTCCGATTCCGATACGATATATACATGCTCCAGCGCATTGCGATCCAATTGGCGGGTGGCGTCCTGACGGTGATGGCGGTTGCGTCCGCCAGCGCCCAGCCGGCGGAGGATCGGCCGGCCCCCTCCGCGACGGCGACGCTTCCGGAGAGCAACGAGGCCCTCCTCATCAGCAGTCGGATTCGATCCGCGTTGCAGAATCAGGATTACGCGCTGGCGTTTCGGTTGCTCGAAGGTTACCCGCGCGGCGGCAGCGAGCTGGTCGCGATCCCGGCCAGCGAGACCTATCAGCCGGTCTGGCGCGAAGCGTGGCGGCTCTATGGGGAAACGCCGCCGGCCGGGGTGGAGCTTTATCGTCGACTGCGCGAGGAAGCGACGCGGGCGCGGTTTGAGGAGGCGTCGCGCAACGCGGACATCCCGACCTTGCGCACGTTGTTTCGCACCGAGCGATTGTGCGCGATCTGGCCGCGGATCGCGCGCGACTTCGCCACGCTGCTGGTGGAGTCGGGCAGATATCCCGAGGCGATCGAAGCGCTGCGCCTGCTGCATCGTGAGCAGCCCAACGCGCCCGACCTGCAGGCGCAACTCGCCGTGACCCTGGCGCTGGCCGGCGCGGATGACGCGGCCCGCCGGGCCTTGACGGCCGAAGGCGAACCGAACGATCCGCGACTTGGCGCGGTGCGCGCCTGGCTCGGGCAGCGGGCGCGCGGCGCCGTCGGCGCGACAGCGCCGTTGCTGAATGCGCCCGCTGAATGGTCGGCGGCCGTCCCCGCGCCCGCCGATGTGGACATCGATGACGCCGCGGCGATCGCGCATGAGGTGGAGTATTGGCGGCGATTGCCGCTGATCGAGCCGGTGGTCGGCGCGGACACGCTGGTGTTTCGGCTGCGCGGAAATGTCTACGCGTTTGACGCGCTGACGCTGTTGCCGCGCTGGGTGGCCACGGAGCGCGCCGGTGAGATAGCGGGCGACGCGAGCGAAATGCGGCATTGGAGCCAGCCGGAGTCTTCGGGCTGGTCCGCGAATCTGAGCGACGATACCCGGGCGCTGCTGACGGCGCATCTGCAGCATACGCTCGCGGCCGATGATCAGGCCGTGTACTCGATCGAATCGATCTTTGAATCCGCGCCGGACATCGGCTTCATGCGGCGCCCACGGCCGGACGCCCGCTCGAATGATCTCGTCGCGCGGCGCCTGACGGATGGCGCCTTGCTGTGGCGGAAGAAGGCGTCCGATGTCGTGACCGGACGCGTCGCCGCGTTTCTGGATCGTCCGCTGGTCGACGGTTCGCGGCTGTTGCTCCCGGTGCGGAGCGATGGCGACATCGTGCTGGCCGCGCTGTCCGCCGCGACCGGGGAAGTGACGCGCACCGTCAATCTCGTCGGGCCACCGACGCGGTTGCCCGATGGCGGCGGATATTGCCTGATCAGCGCCGATCAAAGCCACGTTTATGTCGCGACGGGGAACGGGGTGATCGCGGCCCTGGGTTTTGACGACCTCGATTGGCGCTGGGCGACGACATATGAGAGTTCCCTTTCGCAACAACTGACCGTGCGCTGGGCCCCGCCGCCGGTAACCGATGAAAGCGCGATCGATCGTCCGGTGCTGGCTGGCGACATGCTGGTCGTCGCGCCGATCGACTCGCGCCGCCGTTCGCCGGATGTGGGCGAGGCGCCGGAAGTGTTGTTTATCGATCGGTTTGAGGGTCGCCTGCGGTGGCGAATTCCGCGGCAGGATATCGCGTTTCTGATTGGCGGCGGACCCGCCGGGCTGATCGTGGGCGGGGCGACGATTCGCTGTCTGGATCTGGGCGACCCGTCCGGACCGCCGGTCTGGGAGACGCCGCCGCTGCGCGTATCGGGGCGACCGGCGTTGCAAGGTAATCGCGTGTATGTGCCGACGCGCGAAGGCATGATCGCGGTTGACGCGGCGTCGGGCCGGATCGTGGCCGACCAGCGTTTCGCGCGTTCATCGGCGGAGGCGCGACTGAACGAGGCGCTCCCGGAAGGACTGGATCGCGCGGCGTCGAATGTAATCGCATCCGCGCAGGGGCTGTTTGTCGTCGCGCCGGATCGCGTGATCAAGTACGCCGACCCGATCGGGGTCGCGGCCGCGATTGAGCGCCGCTGGGAGGGCGGGCCCGAAGATCCGAGTCTCGCCTACGCCCGCGCCTGGCTGCGCTTCCTGCGCGGGGACGAGCAGGGCGTGCTGGAAGAGCTGGCCGCCGCGCCGACTGCGGCGGATTCTCAGATGCGATCGGCGTCTGCCGAGTTGCGCGTGAACGCGCTGCTGCGCCTGTCGCAGCAGGCGAGCGTCGATGATGAACGGCTGCGCTGGCTGCAGGAAGCGGCCGCGATCGGTGACAGCCCGCGCAGCGGCGAAGTGGCGATCGCGCTGGGCGAGGCGCTGGAGCGGGCCGAGCGAATCGATGATGCGGTCAATCAGTACTTGCAGGTGATCATCTCCGGCAATCCGGACCTGATTTCTGATTCGGATGATGGCAGCTTGTTCACCGCGCCGTGGCTGATCGCGGCGCGCCGCCTGCACGCGCTGCGCGAAATGCGCGATGCCGAGATCGATATCGAAGCGGCGCTCGCCGACGCGGAAGTGGCCCCGGCGGCGCTGATGCGGCTGCTGGAAGCGATCGACGATGAAGACCAACGCCGCATGCTGCGTGTGCGTCTGACATTGAGCGGGGCTCCGCCGGAACTGGTGGTCGGACGCCTGGCGACGGCGGATGAGGCTCCGCCCGCGGCGCGCCGCGCCGTGCAGATGCGTCGCTGGGAGGTCGCCGTCGCGTTGGGTGATCTGACGCAAGCTGCGCTGGAGCGCTCGGAGTGGACGCGTGTCGCGGCCGCGACCGAGCCGCCCACCGATATTCGCGGCAAGTTACTGGAAGAGGACGGGCTGGATTCGATCCAGATCGCGACCTTGAAGCTGGAACAATCGCGCGGCGTCCCATTCTCACGAGAGCTTGCGCGGCAGTGGGAATTGACCGATTCCGAGTTGGTGATTGATCCGCGCAACATCACGGACCTGCTGCGCCCGTGGAAGCTGATTCGAAATCACCGCGCGTTTACGCTCGCGCTGCATCGTTGCGATTCCAGCGGCCCGGCGCTGAGTGTCACGGCCGACGGATTGAGCGATGCGCGCAGCCAACGGCAGAGCATCGAACTCGGCCGTGAACGCGAAACCCGCCCGGCCGGCGCGAACTTCGCGACGGTCTGGACATCCGCGGTTCACGGTCGGCTGGCGGCGACGCCGGTGCGCGGCGGGTTGATCTGCGTCGGCCTCGGCCCGGAGCGCGATGGCGGTCAGCGTCTGTGGGAGATCGCCAAACCCGACATTCCCGGGCAGCCGGAGCGGTTTGAGCGGCTTTCCGCGACCGTCGACGCGGGTTTGGCGCTGGTTTCAGAGGCGGACGTGGTGGAAATGCGCGACTGGACGGATGGCCAGATCCGTTGGCGCCGACGGTTCGCCGCCCCGGTCGTTTCGGTGCAGTCACTGGGCGCGGATATCGTGGCGCTGACGCGGGACAACGCGGTTCGACTGATGCGCGGCGCCGATGGCGGCGATGTGCGCGTGGTGGATGTCGGGGCCGCGATCCGCCGTGTCGAGACATATCGCGATTCCCTGCTGGTCTGGTCTGGCGGCGATCTGAGCGCGATCAACAGGCGGAGTGGCGCGGCGCTTTGGACGCGCGAAGACGTTTTCGCGCGGTTTACGCCGGTGATCGGCGCCGATTGGGTGATCGTCAGTGACGATCGCGGCGAAGCGGCGCGGCTGATTGACCTGCACGATGGCGCTGACGTGTTTGAAGAGCCGCTGCACGATTTGGGCGTGGTGACCGCGGCGGCGGTCAGCGGCGATCGACTGCTGGTGGCGGGCCTGACGCCGAACGACGAAGATGACGTAAGCGGCGAACCGGTTTCGCTGGTCCGCTTATCCATCTACGCGACAATGAGTGGCGAACTGGTGACCGCCCCGGAAGTAAAGAGCTTCGTGCCGGTGACAGAGGCGCAGCTGGTCGCGAGCGAAGATTACGTGCCGCTGTTGCGCGTGTCACCCAGCGAGCCGGAAGCGCCGGGGTTCGGCATTCGATCGCGCGCGACGTTTGAGCCGCGGATTGTGCTGATCGACAAGCGTTCGGGCGACGTGCTGGATGATGTGGTCAAACGGGATCAGCAGCCGGCCGCCGTGGAGAGCGTCGAGTTTCGATTGATCGCGACGCCGACGCGGGTGCTGGTGCAGGTCGGCGACCATGTGTACGCGTATGGAATCTCTTCCCTCAGTCGGGCGCCATGATGGTGAGACGCGTCTGGAAAACTCGGTTGCGGGCCGCGTGCCTGCTGGCGGCGATGGTCGCGTGCGTTCCGCGCGGGGCGGGGCAGTCCGCTGCGCCCGAAGCGCCGATCGCGGCCGAGACGCCGCCGAGCAAGCCGCCCGAAATCGACGCCCGCACGAGCGCGGCGATCGAAAAGGGGTTGCGGTATCTGGCGCGGACCCAGAATCGCGACGGAAGCTGGCGCACGAACGGCTCGACCGGTGGCTATCCGACCGCGATGACGGCGTTGGCGGGGCTCGCGCTGCTGGCGTCAGGCAGCACGCCCACCGAGGGGCCGTACGCGCGGAACGTCAGCGCGGCGTTGACATTCGTGCTGAAGAGCGCGCGGCCCGACGGCCTGATCGCGCAGCTCGAAGAAGAGTCGCAGTGCATGCACGGGCACGGTTTCGCGCTGTTGTTCCTGGCGCAGTGCTACGGGATGGAGGAAGACCCGCGACGGCAGGTCCAGATTCGCCAGGCGCTGCAACGCGGCGTGGAGCTGACGGGGCGCAGCCAAAGTCCGGCCGGCGGATGGCTGTATACGCCGGACGCGAATCGCGACGAGGGGTCGGTGACGGTCACGCAGGTGCAGGGCATGCGCGCGGCGCGCAACGCCGGGATCGCGGTTCCAAAACGTGTGATTGATCGGGCGATGCAGTACCTGGTCGATTCGGCGAACCCGGATGGCGGCATTCGTTATCAGGTGAGCGACAACGGTCCGAGTCGGCCGGCGATCACGGCCGCGGCGGTCGTGTGCTATTACAACGCCGGGCAGTACACCGATCCGCATGCGATCAAGGCGATGAAGTTCAGCGAGGACAGTCTCTCGCCGCGTGGCGCCAACAGCGCGCGTTCCTTCGGACACTACTTCTACGCCCACCTGTACATGGCGCAGGCGATGTATCTGTCGGGGGAGGCCAAGTGGAAGCCGTACTATGCCGACATGCGGGCCAAGTTGCTGGAGTTGCAGCATTCGGACGGATGGTGGGACGGGGATCATGTCGGTGAGACATATGGCACGTCGGTGGCGTTGATCATCCTGCAGTTGCCGTATAAGTACCTGCCGATCATGCAGCGCTGATCGCGGGTCGCCCGGAGGAGCGCCGGCGCGGCGCCGGTCTGGCAAGCAAACGTATTGGAGAACAGTATGGCCGATGAGACGCGCACTGCCGCAGATTCCGCTCCGCTCGACGATGTCGCGGCGGTCGAGCGATTGCACCAGGCCTATGGCGCGATTCGCGCGGAACTGTCCAAGGTCATCGTCGGTCAGGACGACGTGATCGAGTTGATGCTGATCGCGATGTTCGCCCGCGGGCACATTATTCTCGAAGGCGTGCCCGGCCTGGCGAAGACGCTGATGATTTCCAGCCTGGCGCACTGCCTCGGGCTGAAGTTTCACCGCATTCAGTTCATGCCCGACCTGATGCCTTCGGACATCACCGGCACCGAGGTGATTCAGGAGGATCGCCGCACCGGCCAGCGCGCGTTTCGTTTTCTGCCGGGACCGATCTTCGCGAACGTGATTCTCGCCGACGAGATCAACCGCACCCCGCCGAAGACGCAGGCGGCGCTGCTCGAAGCGATGCAGGAGCGGCATGTGACGGTCGGCGGCGTGTGCCACGACATCGAAGCGCCGTTTTTCGTATTGGCCACGCAGAACCCGATTGAGCAGGAAGGGACCTATCCGCTGCCCGAGGCGCAGGAAGACCGCTTCATGTTCAAGATCTTCGTGCATTATCCGAGCTATGAGGAAGAGTATGAAATCGCCGAGCGGACGACCGGCGGCGCCGCGCCCGAGTTGCAGAAGGTGCTCCAGGGCGCGGAGATCCTGCAGTTGCAGGAGGTCGTGCGACGCGTGCCGGCGGCGCCGAGCGTGGTGCATTACGCGTTGGAGCTGACACGCCTGACGCGTCCGGCGCAGTTCAACCGGCCGCGCGATAATCAGGCCGGCGCGCGGGTCATCGGCGAAGAGGGGTACGCGCAGCGGCCGGGGCTCGAGCTGATCAACCGGCTGATCACGTTTGGCGCGGGGCCGCGCGCCGTGCAGTTCCTGCTGCTGGGTGGCAAGGCGCGGGCCGTGATGCACGGCCGCAAGCACGTATCGACGGACGACATTCGGGCGCTGGCGCGACCGGTGCTGCGACATCGCATTCTTACGAACTACTCGGCCGAGGCGGAGGGTTTCGACGCCGACGCGATCATCGACCATATTCTGGATTCGTTCTCTCCCGCCGAATTGACAGAAAGCAAGCATGCCGGCGTCGCCGAAGTATTTAGATCCTGAAACGATCGCGGGAATGCGGGGGTTGGAGCTGCGCGCCAAGGCGATCGTCGCCGGCGCGATCTCCGGCCTGCATCGCAGCGCGTATCACGGTTTCAGCGTGGAATTCGCTGAGCACCGCCAGTATGCGCCGGGCGACGACACGCGCTACATTGATTGGCGCGTGTTCGGACGCGTGGATCGTTTCTATATCAAGGAATACGAAGAGGAAACCAACCTGCGCTGTAACATCCTGCTGGATGGCAGCGCCTCGATGCGCTATGGCAGCGGGCCGCTCAACAAATGGGATTACTCGGCCACGCTGGCCGCCAGTCTGGCCTACCTGCTGATCGGGCGGCAGGACGCGACCGGATTGATTACGTTCGATCACGAGATCCGCCAGCGGCTGCCGGCGGCGACGGGCCGCACGCAGTTGCGGAATATTGTGACCGCGCTGGAGGGCGCCGAACCCAGCGGCGAGACGCAGGTCAAGATATTGTTTCATCGCCTTGCCGAGGAGCTGCGCCGGCGCTCGATGGTGATCCTGATTTCGGATCTGCTGGCCGATCCGGACGCGGTCGTCAGTGGGCTGGAGCACATCGCCCACGCGCGACATGAACTGATCGTGTTTCACGTCATGGACGATCATGAATGGAACTTCCCGTTCGTCGAAAACACGATGTTTGAGGGCATGGAGGACGACACGCGACTGCTGGCCGATCCGCAGGCGCTGCGCGCGAACTACATGAAGGCCGTCACGGAGTATTCGGCGCGGGTTCGCACGGCGTGCCTGAAGAACCGCGCGGACTATGTGCCGGTGAATACGCGTGACCCGCTGGATGTCACGCTTTGCGCCTATCTGGCGCGCCGCGCCGGGCGCATGGCGGGAGGGCGCTCGTGATCGCGCCGCTGCTCGCGCTGGAGTTCATGAATCCGGCGATACTGGCCGGACTCGGGCTCGCGATCGCGCCGATCATCATTCACCTGCTCTCGCGCCGCCGCTATCAGCGGATCGAGTGGGGGGCGACGCTGTTCCTGCTGCAGGCCGAGAAGGAGACGCGGCGCCGGTTTCGATTTGAGCAGTTGCTGCTGGTCGCGATGCGCTGCGTCGCGTTGGCCCTGTTGGCGCTGCTGATTGCCCGTCCGTTCGTGAAGCCGGGCCTGATCTCGTCCCTGATCGGCGGTAGCGGCGGATCAGCGCGGATTCTGATTCTCGATGACTCCGCCAGCACGGGATATCAAGCGGCGGGCAAGACCGACTTTGCGCGGATTCAGGAGAGCGCTCTGCGGCTGTTATCGTGGATCGAGCAGGAATCGCCGAGCGATCCGGTCTGGATCTACCGGCTGTCGGCTCCGGATCAGCCGTTGGCGCGCGGCGAGCGGTTGTCGTTGGAGCACAATCTGTCGCAGAAGCTGCGGGATTTGCGCGCGACGGTCCTGCCGGCGCCGCCGCGCGGGGCGCTGGAATCGATCGCGCGTGATCTTGGTTCGGCCGATCCGGGTCAGCTTCGAACCGTATATCTGGTGTCAGACTTTCAACGCGCGCCATGGGCCCCGACCGACAGCGCGGACGCGTCCGTGTTTGAGCCATTGCGCGCGGCGCTGGGCGAGGAAGATCGGCTGGTGATGATTCCGATCGCGGGCGAGCGGGCGAACCTGGCGATCATTTCGGCCAGCGCCGATCGCGCGCAGACGGTCGCCGGCCTGCCGGCGGCGATTTCGGTGCAGGTCGCGAATTACGGTCCCGATCCCGCTCGTGATCTGACGATCCGCGTTGATCTCGACGGAGCGGCGTACCCGTCCGCGCGCATCGACACGATCAATCCCGGCGAGACGGCACAGGCGTCGTTTGAGTTGACGGCCCCTGACCCCGGCGCGCACCCGTTGACGCTCACGCTCGATGGCGATGATGGTTTTGCCGCGGACGACACGTACCGGTTGGCGTTGGATGTCAAGCCGGCGGTGCGCGTGTTGATCGTCAACGGCGAGCCTGCCGGCGATCCGTTGGATGATGAAGTCTTCTATTTGCGGAACGCGCTGGCGCCGATCGGGACGTTCTCATCGGGTCTGGATGTGGCCGTGATTACGGACGCCGAGCTGGAGGGCGCCGACCTGACGCCGTTCGACGTGGTCATGCTGTGCAATGTGGCGCCGCCGCGAACGTCAGTGGTCGAGGCGCTGGAGCGGCATGTGACGCGCGGCGGCGGGTTGACGATCTTCGTTGGTGATCGATGCGAAGACATCAGCGCGATGAATGACGCCTGGTACCAGGGCGGCGCCGGGATGTCTCCCGTGCGGTTTGAGTCCACGCAGCGTTACGGCGCGGTGAGCGAAGCGGTCGGATTGGTGCGATCCGGCGACGGCGTCACGACCGCGCTGCTGCCCGGTAGCGCCGCTGAGAGCGACCAGATTCGCGTCTTCGCGATGATCCGCGGCCGCGAGCGCGAGGCCGGCGTGGCGCCGGAAGCGGCGGCGGAACCATCCGCAAACGCGGCTTCCGCCTTGAACGGCGCGACGCCGACGGCGCAGCCTGACGCGGTCGAAACACTGGCGCGATTTACGGACAGCGCGCAGTCTCCGGCGCTCGTGACAGGCCGCTTTGGCGCGGGCCGCGTGGCCGTGTTCCTGTCGTCGATCGACGCGGAGTGGAACACATGGCCGCGCACGATGGATGGCAGTTTCGTCGTCACGATGCTGGATCTGGCGCAGTTGGTCGCGCGACGTCCGCCGAACCCGGCCGCCGTGGCCAGTGGCGAGCGGATCGAGCTGTCCCTTCCGCCCGAGGGATACGCTCCGCAGATTGAGTTCCAGCCGCCGCGCTATCCGATGACCGCGGCGGTCGCGGGCGCTCCGCGGCTGGATGAGGCCCGGCTTGGCGAGCGCTTGCGGGTGGTCGGGCCGCGCGCCGAAGAGCTTGGCGTGTATGAGGCGCAGTTGACGCGTCTGGATGGACAGCCGGAGGTCGTCCCGGTGTGCGTCAATCTGGCGGCGGCGGAGTCCGACCTCGCGGTGGCGCGGCAGCGTGATCTCGCGCCCGGGCTTACGGGTTTGAATGTCGAGTGGGTGGAGGCGGGGGCGGCGTTCGCGGCGGCGGGAGATCGATCGCGGCGCGAGGTCTGGCCGACGCTGCTTCTATGCCTCGTCGCTCTGCTGATGATGGAGCAATTTCTGGCGTGGTGGTTTGGCCGCCCGCGGGGGCAGTCGGCGGGTCGCGCCGCGGTGGGGACGCCCGCATGGGCGAAGACGCGAAATGCGTGATGATCTTCGATTCTCGCGCGCGGCGGGAACTTTGAGTGGCTGCGGTTCGTCCTTGACGATGGCGCCGGGCGCGAGGGATGGGTTGGCGTAATGCTATTGGCCACCATTACTGAACAGCGATCGCTTGTAACCGAGTTGGCCGGCGCGCCGACCGGTTGGGGGCGGATTTTCGGCCTGTTCGCGGTGGCCTTGCTGGTCTACATCATTGTCTGGCTGTATCGGCGGGAGGCGCGGGCCGGCGCCGGCTGGCGATTGCGGTTGTTCCTGGCGGGGTTGCGGTGCGCGGTCCTGGCGCTGCTGATTGTCGTCTGGCTGGAGCCGGTACGTGTGGAGTATGTGTCGCGCGCGATCCCGGCGACCACGGCGGTGCTGGTCGACCTGTCGGCGAGCATGGCGATTACCGACGCCAGCGCGGGCGCGGCGTGGGATACCGAGCAGTCGCGCGCGGCGCGGGTCGAGCGCCTGCTGACGGATCGCGAATTCGAGTGGCTCCGCCGCCTGCGCGAACGTAACGAGGTGGCGCTGTACGCGTTCGGTGATCGCGCGGAGCGATTGCCGGCGACCGGCGCGCTGACCGGTGGCGAGGGCGAACCGCCTGACGAAATGGAACCCGAAGGGCCGACGTTCGCCGAACGGCTCGGCGACGCGACGCGGCCGCGCACCGATGTCGGGCAGGCCCTGGATCGGTTGCTGGACGACCTCGGCGACGCGCCGTTGGCGGGAATTGTGCTGATTACGGATGGCGAAGTGAATTCCGGCATGGGGTTGGATGACCTGGCGGCATACGCCGAGCGGCTCGACACCGCGTTCTACCCGATTGGCGTTGGGGATGCGATTGAGCCGCCGAATGTGCGGATATCCCAGTTCGTCGCGCCGGGATCGGCGGCGCTGGGCGACCCGATTGAGATGCGCGTCGAAGTCGCGGCGACCGGTTTCGATGACACGAGCGCGACGCTGATGATTACGCGGCAGCGCATCGGCGAAGGCGATGAGGAATGGCCGGAGGAGCGCGTCTTTTCGCAGGAGATGGACCTGAGCGCGGATCGGCCCACACTCGAGGCGCGGTTTGAGGCGCCGGCGGCGGAGGCGGGCGAGTTTCTGTATCGGGCGCGGCTGGCGCCGGTGGAGGGCGAAGCGATTGACAGCGACAACCTGCGGCAGGCGCCGGTGGTCGTGCTGGATGAGTCGGTGCGCGTGTTGATTGTCGCGGGTCGGCCGACATTCGCGTATCGCTATCTGACGCGTTTGCTGGAGCGTGATCCGTCGATCGATGTGAGCTGCTGGTTGCAATCGGCTGATCGCACGGCGATTCGCGATGGCGACACTGTCATTACCGAGTTGCCACAGCGCGACGCGCTGCTTGCGTATGACGCGGTGATTCTGCTCGATCCCAATCCGGCCGATCTGGACTCCGGTTGGGCGATCAGCCTGCGGCGGCTGGTGGATGAACTCGGCGGCGGTCTGCTCTATCAGGCCGGACCGCAGTTTTCTCCGCAGTTTCTCCGCGATCCGCGGCTCGAAGACGTCATTACGATGATGCCCGCGCAACCCGATACGGAGCCGACCGGCCTTGCGCGCCAAGGCGCGTATCTCACACAGACTATCGCGTTGACGCCCGGGCGGGAGGCCGCCGGCCATCCGCTGACCCGATTTCATCCGGATGCGGCGACCAACGCGGCGATCTGGGGCGCGTTGCCGGGCGTGTACTGGGTGGCGCCGGTGCTGCGCGAGAAGCCTTTGGCCAGTGTCGCGCTGCGGGTCGGTCGCGATGATGGTCCGGTGGCGATGGCGACGCAGCCATTTGGCGCAGGCCGGGTGGTGTTCCAGGCGTTTCCCGACGTGTGGCGTTGGCGCGCGGTGGCCGAAGCGCGATATGACCAGTTCTGGATTCAGACCGTGCGCTATCTCGCGTTCGCGCGGCGCCAGGGACAAAGCCGGCGCGGGGCGCTCACGCTGGAGCGCGAGACGATTCAGGTTGGCGACTATGTGCGCGTCGAGGCGCAGGTGCTGGATGAGCGGTTTTCACCGTGGCTGGCGGGCGCCGTGGAGGCAGTGATCGCCGCGCCGGACGGGCGGCCGCGGCGCGTCACGCTGGAAGCGCAGCCTGACCGCCCGGGCTGGTTCGCGGCCCGTTTCGTTGTGGATTGGGTGGGGCCGGCGACGATTCGCGTGCCGCTGCCCGGCGACGATCCGGAGGCGGCGCTGACGCGGCATGTCCAGTCATTGCGATCGGATCTCGAACTGCGGGCGCTGCGCCTGCGCGAAGCGGAATTGAAAGCGCTGGCGGAAGCGACCGGCGGCGTATACATGAATCTGAGCGAGGCGGCGCGGGCGCCGGAACTGATCTCAAACGCGACCATGACGCCGCCGCCGACCCGTGGACCCGAAGAAGCCCTATGGGATGAGCCGTGGTTGCTGGGGGCCGTGTTTGGCCTGCTGGCGTTGGAATGGACACTGCGGCGGCGGAGCCATCTGCTATGAGCGCGATTTCGCCGCTGCCGCCGACCGGGATCGATCAGAGCGCCGTTCAGGCGCGCCTGCTCGATCCGCTGCGTCGCCTGCGCACGCGGGCGCGGACGTACATCCTGCTGCGCGGATCGGTGCGGCTGTGGCTGGCGTTCATGCTGGGCGGCCTGGGCCAGTTGGCGCTGGATCGCTGGTTGAAGATGCCGGCGGATCAGCGCGTGCTGTTCAATCTGCTGTTGACGGCGTGGTGGGGCTGGGTGGCGTATCGCTGGCTGATCCGGCCATTGCGCGCGCCGCTGTCCAATGATGAGCTGTCCGCGGTGGTCGACCATGCCAATCCGGACTTGCAGGATCGGGTGGCCACGGCGGTGCAGTTCGCCCGTGGCGAAGTCGGCGACGCGGACAGCAACTCGCCGGCGCTGGTGGCGGAGGTGATGCGCGACGCCTGCGCGCGGGCCGAGGGCGTCGCCTTTCTCGGCGTGTTGAACCATCGCGGCGCGCGGCAACGGTTGATCGAGTTGCTGGGTCTGCTTGGCCTGACGGGGGTGGTGTGGGCCGGCGCGCCGGATCTGATGAACACCTGGTTCATGCGCAACTGGTTGTTGCGTGACGTCGCCTGGGCGCAGCAGACACGAATTCGCCCGATCGGCTTTGACGCGCGCGGCGAGCTGCGCTGGCCGATCGGCGATGAGCTGGAGATTCGCGCGGACCTGTTCGGCAAACCGCCGAAGCGCGTGATGCTGGCGTGGCGCGGTCCGAACGGCGCGGGCGAAGTCGCGATGACGATGATCGGTGAATCGCGGCTGCGGGCCTCGCTGGGTCTGATGGATACGGATGTTCGCTTTCGCATTCGCGGCGGCGACGAGGAAACGGCCGAATATGTCGTACGGGCGGTGGAGCGGCCGCGCGTCGTGCGGACATCAACGCGCATTATTCCGCCGGACTACACGCGCCGCGAGCCGATCACGCTGGAGCAGCAGACGGTCTTCGAGGCGCTGGCCGGGTCGCGCGTGGAGATCGACGCGTGGCTGAACAAACCCGTGGCCGAAGCCGTTTTCACCGCGCCGGATGGGCCGATTGGCGTCGCCGAACAGGCGGCGGACAACCGGATTTCATTCGCCTGGGACGCGCCGCGGTCCGGTTCGTACAACTTCCTGCTGCGCGACGCCGATGGTTGGGAGAACCGCCGGCCGGTGCGCTTCACGCTGCGCGTGGCGACGGATGAGGCGCCGCGGGTTTCGCTGACGCTGGTCGGCGTCAGTGACGCGGTGACGCCGGCGGGCGTGTTTGATGTGGCGCTGGAGTTTGAAGACGAGTTCGGTCTGGCGGAAACGCGGATGCGCGTGCAGCGAAACGAAGATCCGCCGATCGAAGTTCCGATCGACGGCTTTACGGGCGGGGAGCGCGCGTTTGAAACGAGACTGGCTATCGACGTATCGCGACTCGGCGCGCGTCCGGGCGATCGGCTGCGCATTTGGGCCGAGGCGGACGACGGCGATCCGGCGGGTCCGAACACGGGACGCGCCGAGGCGCCGGAGTTGCGGGTGTTGTCGGCGGGCGAGTTCGCGGCCCGCATCGCGGAGCAGGAGCTGGGCCTGCGCCGCGAGTTTGAGCGGGCGATCAGCGCCCAGCGCGCGATTCGTGACGCGCTGGATCGGCTGGCTGAGGAAATGAGTCCGATTTCGGCGCCCGATGAAAGCCAAACGCAGCGCGCGGCGGGGCTGGCCCGGCGCCAGGAAACACAAACCGGAGTGATCGCGCGCATCTCGGAAACATATCAGCGGCTGTTGGAGGAGATGCGCGCCAACCGCGCCGCGCGCCCGTCGGAGGAGCGACGGGTCGAAGACAACTTGCTGCAGCCGTTGCGCCAGCTCCAGAACGAGGAGATGCCGTCGGCGTCGGCGTCGCTGGAGCGCGTCAGCGCGGAAGGCGGGGCCGCGGCGCCGGATGCGGCAGACCAGCAGGCGGTCGTGATGCGTCAGATGGACGACGTACTACAAAACATGCGCGAGTGGGAAGGCTTCCGCGAGGCGGTCACGCTGCTGGAGGACATTATCGCTGAGCAGAAGGACCTGCGCGACAAAACGGTAGCGGCGATGGCGGACGAGCTGGACGCGATTCTGGGCCTGGACGAGCCGGATGATCCCGAGCCGTGATCGACCGTCATCGCTTTTTGGGGTTTGTAAGTCGATACAATGAAAGCATGACGACCTGCGCGCTTACATCGCGATCGCCACGCCGCTTCCGCCCGCCGGGGCTCGGGCGGGCCTGCGCGCTGGCGGTGTTGCTGTGCTGCGCGCATTCCGCGGTTATCGGACAATCCGCGGACGCGTGGGATGACTTTGAAACCGAGCCGCCGGCGACACGCGCCGATGCGCCACTGCCCGAACGGCAGCGCGATGTGCAGAGTCGACTTGAGCGGCTCGAAGCGCGGATGGCGCAGCTTGTCGCGCTGCTTTCGGAAACCGAGCCGGACAAGGCCGACCGCCTGAGCGAAGGGCTCGATTTCGCGGGGCGCGAGCGGCTGCGCGGGCGTGTCGCCGAACTGGTGGCGGCGCTGGAAGAGGGACGGTTCGGCGAGGCCGACGCGCGGCAGCAGGCGTTGCTGGCGAAGCTCGATTCGATGCTGCAGATGCTGACCAGTCCGGTCAGCGCGCTGGACCGATTGCGCGAAGCGCGCGAGCGCCTCGAGGCGGCCAGGCGAGCGCTGCGTGAACTGTCCGATGAAGAGACACGCCAATTGTATTTCACGTCGCGCGCCGCTGAGCAGTTGGAAGCCGCGGCGACGGATGCGGACGCCGCCCGCCGGCTGGACGCTGAGGCCGAGGCGCTCGCGCAGATGCGCCAGATTGAGGGCATGCAGCGCATGACGCGCGATCAGGCGCAGGCGGCGCTGGAGCAGATGCGACTGGGGCGCTCGGTCGAGGAGAGCACGCCGGGCGCGGCTCCGCTGGAGCGGGCGGTCGAGGCGATGAGCAAAGCGGCGGATCGTCTGGCGGAAGGGTCGCCGCCGGATGCCCAAGCCCAGCAGAAGCAGGCGCTGCGCGACTTGCAGTCGGCGATGAACGAAGTCGATGAGGCCCTGCGCCAGCTGCGGAAAGAAGAGAAGGAAGAAGCGCTCGACGCGCTGGAAGATCGCCTGCGGCGGATGCTCGACGCCGAGCGCGCCGCGCGGGTTTCGATCAGCTCGCTTGTGGATCAGGCGGCGGCGACATGGTCGCAGGCCCAACACGGCCGGGCGCAGGAAGCGGCGCAGTCGCACGATACGGCGCGGGCCGAGTGCGAACTCGCATTGCGGATCATGCGGGACGAGGGCACGACAGTCGCGGCGCCGGCGCTGCTGGAGCAGGCGGGCGCGGACATGGCGCTTGTCGCGGGCGCCCTCGCGAAACAAGATGTGACCAGCCTGACGGCGGCGACGCTGGATGATGTGATCGCGCTGCTGGATGCGCTGCTGGCGGCGATCGAAAAAGAGCGCGACGAGATGGCGGAGAATGAGCCACAAGGCCAGGAGCAGCCGCAAGGCGCTCAGCAGCAGGCCACACCGCTGCTGCCGCGCTCGGCAGAGCTGAAGCTGCTCCGCTTTGCGCAGGCGCGGATCAATGAGCGCACGCGGTCCGAATCCGAGCGCGCGATTGTGCCGGACATGGAGTTATTCGAGCGGCTCGCGACTCGGCAGGAACAACTGGCCGAGCAGGCGCGGCGGCTGAATGAGGCGGGGCAATAATGACACCGCGCATACGCGTGACGTTGCTGAGAGCGCTGGCCGCGATGCTCGTCGTGGCGATGGCGCCGGGTGTGCGCGCGGATGTGGCTTCGGTTAATGCCGCGTTTCTGGAGCATCTCGACCAGCTGGGGCCGGCGCACGCGCTGGCCAGCGGGGCGGCTCGCCTGGCGTGGCGCGAGACGTACGCGAAGGAGGCCCCGACCGACTTTGTGGCCGACTCGCTCGCGCGAATCTATCCGGAGTTTGACGCGGCGCTGGCGGCGTTTGATCGCGGCGACCTGCAAGCCGCGACGCGGTTGTTCGGCGCGCTGCGGGCGCACCCCGATCCGTTTGTCGCGGCCAACGCGGCGTACTTTCAGGCGCGGGCCGTGCTGGGGCAGGGTCTGACCGAAGAAGCGGACGAGTTGTTCGCGGGCCTGGCGGACGCGGATCAGCAGGCGCTGCTCGGCCGGTATTCGCCTTATGCGGATCGTCTGATCGTGCTGCAAGCCGCCAGCCAGGCGCGGACGTTGCAGTTTGTCGAGGCGCAAATGACGTTGGCGCGCCTCGAGCGCGATTATCCCGAAGCGTCGGAACTCTCGCGGACGGCGGCGGCGCAGTTGCA
Source organism: uncultured Planctomycetales bacterium (assembly GCA_964528455.1). Classification (GTDB taxonomy): domain Bacteria; phylum Planctomycetota; class Phycisphaerae; order UBA1845; family Fen-1342; genus DSPM01. The sequence goes on from CAZGTH010000002.1 coordinate 76,119, forward strand.
ATTAGAGTTAGAGGCGCACGAGCAGGGAACGCTCGGAGAGGTCGCGATGTATATGGATTACTCGACCGAGCGCCTCAACGTGTCCGACTATTCGCAGCGCCTGCAGGCTCATCAGCAGCGCATCATCGATCTGCTGGATCAATTGATCGAAGAGCAGGAGCAACAGGAACAACAGCAGGGTGGCGGCGGACAATCGCAAGGTCAGCCACAGCCAGGCGGGCCGGGGCAGCCGGGGCAGCCAATGAGCCCCGCCGAGGAATCAGAGACGCGCCCGACCGGGCCGGCGGAAATGGATCTGCACGCCGCGCCGCGCGCGAACCCCGGCGAGATGTGGGGCAAAATGCCGCCCGCGGAACGTGAGCGCGTGTTGCAGTCCATCCGCGAGCGATACCCGTCGCGTTACCGCGAGATCGTTGAGCAGTTCTATCGCTCGATGGCGGAGCAGAAGGAATAGCGATGCGTTTATTCGGAATCGCGGTTCCACTTCGCGCGCCGCATTGGCTTTCGTGTGCGCTTTTTGTGGCCTCGGTCGCGCCGGTGATCGGCGAGGTCGAAGTGTCGGGCCGTCGCATCGATGGCGGCGTGTTCAATGGCCGCGTGATCGGGGTCGCCCCGGAGTTGACGCTTCGCCATGAACAGGAGGAACACACCGTCGCCTGGAGCGCTGTATTGTCGCTGCGGGTCGCGCCGCTTCAGGCGGAGACGCCCTCGGTTTTCAAGTATTCCCGATCGGACCTGATTTTCGCGCTCGCGGATGGGTCGTTGCTGCGCGGAACGGTGATCGGGGCGGATGGCGAGCGCCTGACGCTTCAGACGGCGGATGGTCAGGTCGGCTACGCGGCGCGCGGCGAGTTGCGGGCGATCTACGGGCCGCCCGCGGATCAGGACACGGCCGCGGCGGCGGAGGCGGCGCGTGGCGCGGGCGATGGCGAGGAAGACATCGCGATCGTGGCCCGCGGCGAGAAGGCGTTGACGCTGCGCGGACGCGCGCAGGGCCTGACGCAGGACGGCGTGCGGTTTCAATGGAATAATCGCGAGTCGACGCTGCCCTGGGCGCGGATCGCGGCGGTCGTGCTCGCCGCGCCGCCGACGCGGAGCGCTTCGTCGCGCGTCACGCTGCGCAGTGGGGAAGTGATCGGTGGGCGGATCGTGTCGGGGGATGAGCGTTCGATCAAGATTCGCTCCGCGGTGTTTGATGGCTATGTCGCCGCCTGGTCGGACATCGCGCGCATCGACTGTGAAAGTGATCGCGTGCGGTACCTTTCGGACATGCGGCCGGCGCTGTATCGCTTCGACCCGTTCTTCACGCGCGAGTGGGAATACGGGCTCGACCGAACGCTTGACGGTCGGCCGCTGCGGGTCGCGGGCGTGGCGTTTGATAAGGCGGTTGTGCTGCATTCGCGCGGACTGATCCAGTTTGATGTGGGCGGCGCTTTTGACCGCTTTGCGACTTCGGTCGGAATCGTGGATGGGCATCCGAACGCGTCCGCGCATGTGTTGATTTCCGTCGATGGCCGGCCGATGTGGGAAAACGAGCGGGTGGTCGCCGGCGCTGCGCCGATCGAAGTGAACATCGCCGTGCCGCGCGGCCGCACCTTGGAGTTGTTCGTCGACTTCGGCGAGGCCCTCGATCTGGGAGACCATGTGTGCTTTGGAAACGCCCGCCTGCTGCGCGATCAATAATGCGAGTGGCGCTGGCCGCGCTGGCGCCGCATGCCGTCGCCATGGCCCAGCCGGACGCGTCGCTGACGATTGAGCAGGCGCTGGCGCTGACGCGCGCGGATGAGCAACGGCGTATCGCTGTTTTCGATCAGGCGGCGGCGGCGGTTGTCGCCATCTTCCCGGAAGACGGCGTCTATGCGGGCGGCGGCAGCGGGGTGGTGATCGACCCGCGTGGTTACGGTTTGACCAACTTCCACGTCGTTTCCGACTTTATTGATTCTCGTCGCGGCGTGGGCGGCATGGCCGATGGCAAGCTCTATCCGCTCCGGGTGCTGGGTATCGATCCCGGCGGCGATCTGGCGATGTTCAAGCTTGAGGGGCGCGAGGCGTTTCCCCCCGTGTCGCTGGGGGATTCGACGCGGCTCCGGCTTGGCGCGTGGGTCGCGGCGATGGGTAATCCGTTTGCGCTCAGCGAGGACTACAAGCCGACAATCACGCTCGGCATCGTCAGCGGCTTGAATCGCTATCAGGCCGGGCAGGGCAACTTTCTCGAATACGCGGATTGCATCCAGGTGTCGACATCGATCAACCCGGGCAATTCGGGCGGGCCGCTGTTCGATCTTGACGGCCGCGTGATGGGCATCAATGGCCGCGCGTCGTTTGAGGAGCGCGGGCGCGTCAACGTCGGATTGGGCTACGCGATCAGCGCGCGACAGATTGAGCGATTTCTGCCGAGCTTGCGGGCCGGCTACCTTTGTGAACACGGCAATCTGGGGATGCAGGTTGGCGAGATTGGCGACGCGGTTGTCGTGCGGCGCGTGCAGCCGCTCACCGCGGCGGAGAGGGCCGGTCTGGAGGTCGGCGACGCGTTGCTCGCGATTGACGATACGCCGATTCGAACCGCGAACGAATACAACAACGCGGTGGCTGTGCTGCCCGCGGACTGGCCGATTGAGTTGACGGTTCGACGCGGGGATCAGACGCGGCGCGTCGCGGTGCGCGTAGATCGTCTGCCGCTTGACCTGCCCAACCCCTATGTGCTCGATATTGGCCACAATCTCGCCGAAATGCGGGCGCAGTTCGCGGTGTGGCAGGCGGTGGCGGGCGTCGGCGGCCCGAGCGCGGCGACCGTGTCGCGGGCCGGCGCAGCGCTGGCGCGGCTCGTGATCCGTGACGGCGCGATCACCGTCGCCGAGCCGGATCAGGCCGAGGAAGACGCGTGGGTCGGCTTGCTGGACGAAGACGCCGCGACACTGGAAGAACTGGCGACGATTGTGACGCCGCTGGTCGCTGAAGTTCGCGATGAATTGCGATGGGGCATGGCGCGCGGCACGGCGATCGACGGGCGCGTCGCGCGGGTGAATGAGCATCGCGGCGCAGACGGGATCACGATTGTGCGCTGGTACTTCGCGGAGGCGGATCAGCGATTCATCCAGGCGCGCGTGTTCGACGGCGACGCGCTGCGCGCCGTGTGGAAGCGCGAAATCCTCGGGAACGATCGCGAGCGCTGGACGCGCACCTCGTCTGTGGGGGTGGTTACGCCGCTCGATCTGCAATGGCTGCCCGCCGGGGCTGCGGAGCCGCCCGCGACCGATGAAGCGGGAGATCAGCCGTGACGCGCTATTGCCTCGCGTTGATCTGCGCGGCCGCTACCGTCGGCGCCCCGGTGTTGGCTGACGGCCCGGAGTTTGAGGACGCGATTCGCGCCGCCCGCGCGGGCGTTGTGAAGTTGTACGGCGGGCGCATCGGTCAGACCGCGGGATACGGCTCCGGCGTGCTGATCTCGGCCGATGGTCGGATTGTGACCGACCTCTCCGTGCTTTCGGAAACGCCGGGCGTCCGGGCCGTGCTGCCTGACGGGCGCTCGCTCGAAGCCAGGCTGATCGGGCGCGACGAGTGGCGGCAATTGGCATTGCTCAAGGTCGAGGCCGGCGACGAGGCGCTGCCGCACTTTGATATTGAGGCGTCGGGCGAAATCGCTCCGGGCGAGTGGCTGATCGCGGCGGGCAACCCGTTCAAGGTCGCCGACGGGCCGGAGCCGGTGTCCGTCTCGCTGGGTGTGCTGGCGGCGCGGGCGCCGCTGAGCGCGCGGCGGCGGGCGCAGGATTTTTCATACGACGGCGATGTGCTGATTACGGACGCGATCGTGACGACCCCGGGGTTCGCGGGCGGGGCGCTCGTGAATCTGCGCGGCGCGCTGGTTGGGGTCGTCGGCAAAGCCGTGACCAGCACCAATACGAATACGTTCATCAACTTCGCGTATCCGGTGGAGGAAATCCGCGCGTTTGTGAGCGCCGTGGAGCGTGGTGAGACGACGTCCCGCGGTCCGGATGGCGCAGTGCGATCGGCGCAGCAACGCACATCGCCCTTCGACCTGGGCGTAGTGTTGTTTGACATCGGCGGGCGCTCGCCGCTGGCGTTTGTGGAGCGCGTGACGCCCGAGTCGGCGGCGCGCGGCGCCGGACTGCGGGCGGGCGACCTGATTGTCGCGCTGGACGAGACGCCGATCGGCAGTTGCGATGACTTTGTGACGGCCCTCGCGCGGCTTGAGCCCGGACGGGCGGTGGCGCTGACGGTCAAGCGCGGTGAGGACGTGTTGGTGATTGAGGTCACGATTCCGCTCGCTACGGAGACGGCGCAATGATTCGCACATCGCTACGAATGGCGGCGCTGCTGATGGGCGCGCTGAGCGCGAGTTTCGCGACGGCGGACGATCGCGAACTGGCCGCGGCCCAGCGAATCGTGTTTCAACATGCGCTGGCCGAAATCGAGCCGTTCATCGTGCGTGTGGATACGATCGGCGGCGCGGATCCGGTGCGCTCGCAGGTCGACATGCGCGGCGTTCGCACGACGACAACGCCGTTCCGACAGGCGGACGGCCCGACGACGGGCGTAATATGGTCCGCCGACGGCGTAATCGTCACCAGCAGCTTCAACTTCGTTAAGGACCCGACGGTCATTACGGTGAAACTCGCGAACGGCGAGCGATATGTCGCGAAGCTCCTGGCCCGCGACCACGCCACGCGACTCGCCGCGCTGAAGATCGAGCCGCGCGCGCCGCTACCCACGCCGCGCCTGATCCCCATGGCGGATGCGCGACCGGGTCAGTGGGCGCTGGCGGCGGGCTTCGGACACGCGAGCGCGCGGCCCGCGATGACGGTCGGGATTGTCAGCGCGACCCGTCGCATGTTCGGTGTGTCGATCCAGACCGACGCCAAGACATCGCCCGCGAACTATGGCGGACCGCTGTTTGATATCGATGGGGCGCTGCTGGGGGTGGTGGTGCCATACGGCCTCGGCGCTGGCGCGGTGGCGGGTGTGGAATGGTACGACTCGGGCTCGGGGTTCGCCGTTTCGACCGATCATGTCGCGCGGCGCGTCGAGCGCATGCGGAACGGCGAGGACCTGCATCCCGGAAAAATCGGTGTCGTCTTTCAGATGGCCCCGCCGATCGTGGGCTCCGAAGCGGAGTCGCGCGGCGGACTGGTGATCGCGGCTCCGACGCGCGGTCCCGCAGCCGAAGCGGGCCTGCAACAGGGCGATGTGGTCACATCTCTCGCCGGTATCGCGACGCCGGATGTCAACGCATTTCGCTGGGCGGCCGCGCAGTACGCGGCGGGCGATGAGGTCGAACTGACCTTTGTCCGCGATGACGCGCCCCAGACCGTGACGCTGACCTTGCTGCGCGGCGAAGAAATCCCGCCGCCGCCGCCACCCGACAATCTCGGTCCGCCGGAGGCGCCGCCGGCGCCGGCGGATGCGCCCACATCGATCACGGTCGCGCCCCTGCTCAACTGAGGCTGATTCGGCTACCTTTCGGTCTGGCGCGTCTTCCCACGCGGCGCGATGCGCGTCGCCGCGATGCCGCGCTTTCCGTCATGGAGTGGCGCATGTCGTTGAAATCCCGCATTGACGCGGCGGCCGGTCGCACACCCGCCGAGTTGGTCCTGCGCAATGGTCTCATCGTCCAGACCACCACCGGCGAGTTGATTCGCGGTGATGTCGCGATCAGCGACGGCGTGATTGTCGGCATCGGAGATTATGAGGCCGCCGAGGTGATTGACCTCGGTGGGCAGCTGATCTGTCCGGGGTTTATCGACGCGCACGTGCATATCGAATCGAGCCTGCTCAATCCCCCGCGATATGCCGAAGTGGTTGTGCCGCATGGGACCGTCGCGGTCGTGACCGATCCGCACGAGATTGCGAACGTGCTGGGTGTCGACGGGATCCGCTACATGCTGGACGCCAGCGCCGACCTGCCGCTGGATGTGCGCGTGATGCTCAGTTCATGCGTCCCGGCTTCGGGGTTTGAGAGTCCCGCCGCGCCGTTGGATGTGCATGCGCTGCGGCCGCTGTTTGATCTACCGCGTGTGCTTGGCCTGGCGGAGATGATGAATTATCCCGGCGTCGTGGCGGGCGACGCGGATTGTCTGGATAAGATCACCGCGGCCGGCGCCCGGCGAGTGGATGGTCATGCGCCGGGACTGCGCGGCAAGGCGCTATGCGCATATGTCGCGGCCGGCATCCGCAACGATCACGAATGCGTGACGGCGGACGAGGCCCGCGAGAAGCTCCGGCTGGGCATGACGATCCTGATCCGCGAAGGCAGCCAGGCGCGCAATCTCGACGCGCTCGCGCCGCTCGTGACGCCCCAGAGCGCGCAGCAGTTCCTGTTCTGCACCGACGACAAGGATGTCGAGGACCTGCTGGCCGAGGGGCACATGGATCACATCATTCGCCGCGCCATAGGCCAGGGGATGGACCCGATGCTGGCCGTGCGCGTGGCGACGTTGAATCCGGCGCGGCATTACGGCCTGCGCGGGTTGGGCGCGATCGCCCCGGGAATGCGGGCGTCGCTCGCGATCGTGGATGACTTTCGTGCGTTTCGCGTCACGCGCGTTTATCAGGACGGCGTCCTGGTCGCGATGGATGGCGCGCCGCGTCAGGCCGGCGAAATCAAGGTCGCGCCGACGCGTTCAACGATGAACACCGGCCATCTGACGGAAAGTGCGCTGGCGGTGAAGGCGCCCGGCGGAGACACGACGCGAGTGCGCGTCATCGGCGTGATCGAGGATCGCATTGACACAAACGCCGAGACCGCAACGCTGCCCGTGCGCAGCGGCCTGATCCAGACGGACCCGGCAATTGGCATCCTGAAGCTCGCAGTCGTTGAGCGGCATCACGCCACCGGTCGCGTCGGCGTCGGGTTTGTGCGCGGCTTCGGCTTTCAGCGGGGGGCGATCGCGTCGACGGTCGGCCATGACGCGCACAATCTCGTGCTGTGTGGCGCGAACGACGCCGATATGCTGATCGCCGCCCGGCGGATGACGGAGATTGGTGGTGGCTTGTGCGTGGTGGCGGATGGCGCGGTGTGCGCAGAAATGGCGCTGCCGGTTGCCGGACTGATGAGCGACGCCGCCCCGGCCGAGGCCCGCCGCCAGCTCGAAGCCTGCCATCAGGCGGCGCTGGCGATTGGCGGCGTGATGCGCCGGCCGTTCATGGCGCTGTCGTTCCTGAGCCTGTCGGTGATCGGGCGGCTGAAGCTGACGGACCGCGGGTTGATCGATGTCGACCGGTTTGAGTTGGTGGAAACGGTGATCGGGCCGGAGGCCTGAGCGGAACGCATTGACGGACACTTCCTCAGTCCAGGTCAGCAAACGGCTGGTCGCGCTCAACGCCGGCAGCGCGCTGCTCGGGCACGCGCTGAATATCGGTGTCCTGGTGTGGTTGCAGCGTTTGTTGCTGAAGAACATCGGTCCGGAAGAGTACAGCTTGTATCCGGTGATCGCGGCGCCGATCGCGTTTGTGCCGCTGGCGTTCAGTGTGCTTTCGGGCGGGTTGGGGCGCTATCTGGTCGAGGCGCTGGCCCGCGGCGATCAAGCGCGTATCGGCGTGATCGTCGCGACCATGCGCCCGCTGCTGCTGCTGAGCGGATTTGGTCTGGCGGTGGTGGGGGTCAGCGCGGCGCCGTTTGTGGACGCCGTGATATCGATTCCCGCCGGGCGCGAGGGTGACGCGCGGCTGATGTTCGCGCTGATGATCCTGATGGTGGCGTTGCGCGTCGCCGCGACGCCGTTCAGTGTCGGCATGTTCGTGCGACAGCAGTTTCTGGCGCAGAACGCGATCATTCTGGCGACGCAGGTCATGCGCCTCTTGCTGCTTTGCGCGCTGCTGTTCGGCGTCAGCACGCGCGTATTGTGGGTTGTGGTCGCGACGGTCATTGCCGAGGGGCTCGGCAGCGTCGCGCAGGCCGTGGTGGGGGCGCGAGCGTTCCCGGCCCTGGCCCGGCGGGCGGGGCGGTTTGATCGCGGCGTGGCGCGCGAACTGTTGGCATTTGGCGGCTGGTCGCTCGCGCTGAATCTGGCGGCGACGCTGCGCACGCAGGCCGACCCGCTGATTCTCAACGAGTTCGCGACGGCGGTGGATGTAACGGTGTTCTATCTTGGCGCGCTGGCGCTGCTTTCGCTGCAGCGGGTCGCGGTGCTGATCACCGGGCCGCTCAGTCCGCCGCTGACGGCGTTGCACGCGACGGGGCGTGATGATGTGCTGCGCGGGCTGTATCTGCGTGGCGGGCGGTATGCGCTATGGGGCGTGCTGGCGGTCGTGACACCATTGATCGTGTTTCATCGGCCGCTGTTCGTGCTGTACCTGGACGATCCGCGCTACGTGACCGCGGGAACCGTGATGGCGCTGTTGCTCGCGATTCTGCCGCTGAGTTATGGCGCGATCATGGTCAACAAGATTCTGACGGCGCGCGGGCAGTTACGCGGACTGGCGCTCAGCGTGCTGGCCGCGCAGATTGTCAACGTCGGTTTGACGCTGGTGCTGGTGATTCAATTCAAGCTCGGAGCGATCGGTTCGGCCCTGGCGACCCTGTCGATCGCCGTGTTGTTTGAGCCGCTGGTGCGCTGGCCGATGGGATTCCGTACGGCGCAGGTGTCGGCGGGGCGCTGGCTGCGCGAGACGATTCTGCCCGGCTTTGGGCCGGGGATTGTGGCGGCGGCGGTGTGGGTCGGGGCGCTGGTCGTCGCGCCCCCCGCGACCTGGCTGGCGCTGGGCGGCTGGACGCTCATGGGGTTGGCGGTTTATGCGTTGGTGCTGTGGTTATTTGCGCTGCGGGCGGAGGATCGCGTGGAACTGGCGCGCGTCAAACGCGCGTTGTTCGGATCTTGATCGCGCACCGCGCTAGTCGTCGAGGCGGCGAATGACCACGCGCGTCGCGCTGCGCAGTCGCACGCCGAGTCCGATCGCGATCACGCCGAACAGGATCAACATGCCCGCAAACAGGTAGCGCAAGCCAGGCACGGCGATCACGAGCCAGCCGAGCAGCATCAGGCTGACGCCGAAAACGATCGGCGCGAGCCAGAAACCGGACATGGGGTCGATCTGTCGGTTCAATTTCGCTCCCCGCGGGCGATTGGTCGCGTTCTACGACCAGTCAGTGATTATAGCGACAGGGGCCGCGTCGGCTGTTAGCATGCCGCCTCACCCAGTGGCGAAACGCCCGCGGGGCTTCGCGTTCGAGAAGGATCGGGTATGCCCGAAACGCTGCTTTCGATTGAAAATCTGCGCGTGCAGTTCGGCGACTTTGTCGCGGTGGACGGCATCTCATTCGCGCTGCGCGGCGGCGATCTGCTGGGCATGATCGGCCCGAACGGCGCCGGCAAGACGACGACCTTGCGCGCCGCCGCCGGTTTGCAGCCGATCACCACCGGCTTCATTCAGGTCATGGGCGAGGATGTATTCCTGCATCCGACCCGCGTGGCCGAGTATCTCGGCTTCGCGCCGGATACGCCGGCGGTGTATCCGAATCTGACGGTGGAGGACTTTCTGCGGTTCATCGGCATGGCGCATGATTTGAAGGCGTCCACGATTGAAGAGCGGATCGACCACTGGCTGCAGGCCCTGTGGCTGACCGATCGGCGCTCACACAAAATTGAGGCGTTGTCGCGCGGCATGCGGCAGCGGCTGGCCGTCGCGCGGGCGCTGCTGCCCGACCCGGCGGTGATCCTGCTGGACGAGCCGGCCGGCGGACTCGACCCGGCCGGCCGCGTGGAGTTTCGGCGGCTGCTGGCGAATCTGCGCGATCAGGGCAAGGCGCTGATTGTTTCTTCGCACATTTTGGCGGACTTGGCGGAGTATTGCACCCATATCGCGATCATCGGTCATGGCAAACTGCTGAAGTACGGCACCGTCGCGGAAATCTCCGATGAAGACGCCGCCTCGGAGTTTGTGGGGTATCGCGTGAAGCTGGCGGCGCGGATCGGCGATGTGCAGCATCGACTGGGCCCGCTTGCGGCGCGCCTGCATAATCTGGTTGCGCAGGATGGTGAACTGCGCTTTGAGGCGGAGCGCGACGCGACCGCGGCGGCGGCGCTGCTGGCGGAGATGATTCAGGCGGGCTTGCCCGTGTCGTCATTCACGCAGGTTACGGCGGATCTGGAACAGGCCTACCTGCGGGCCGGTTTGAGACAGGTGGACTAGATGAACTGGAATCCGCTGCTGTGGGTCCACATGCGCCTGATCGGCAAGCGCAGCATCGTGCTGATGCCGGCGATCGTGGGCGTGGGTATCGTCATTCTCTCGGCGATGAGTTTCAATTCCGTGCAGGGCGAGGCGGACGCGTGGCAGATCGCGAATTTCTGGCAATGGCTATGCTGCGGCGCGCAGGCCTTGTTCCTGTTCCTGATGGCGCCGAGCGCCGTCCGCCGCGCGGTCAGCCGGGACACGGAAAGCGGCATGTTGATCTCGCATCGACTGACGCCGATGAGCAATACGAAGATCGTGGTCGGGTACATGACCGGCCCCGCCGCGCAGTTGTTTCTGCTTGTGCTGGTCTGCATGTTCCTGGGCGCGGTTTTCAATGCCATTATCGTGATTCAGAAGCAGCAGCAGACCGCGCTGACGGTCTGGGCCGGCATCCAGAGCTCGATGCTGTGTCTGAGCTTCATGTTGATGGCGCTGATGCTGCTCGTGTCGCTGGTGACCGGCGGCAAGGGCAATGTGATCACCGGCCTCGCGGTCCTCGCGTTCTTTGGCGGCGTGTTCCTGCTGCAACTGGTGCCCGGACTGGCGCTGCTGTTCGGCGTGTTGAATCTGTTCAGTCTGCTGTCGCTGCTTGGGATGACGGGTGGATTCACGTTGACGCCGCTGGTTGGATGCGTGGCGCAGGCGGCGTTTGGCGCGATCTTCTTTGCCGCCTGCTGTCGCCGGATTCGCCAGCCTGAAAAGAGCATGTTCAGCCTTCCCTTGGCGTTGCTGCTCTCGCTCATGACCGGATTCACGCTCGTCGGCGGCATGTTGAACCCGCAGCTGTTGCAGCAACTTGGGAATGAGTTCGCCACCCCGATGCAGATCGTGTTCTCGACCGCCACCCAGGCTCTGGTGACGCTGTTCATTTTGAGCGCGACGGCCACCAAGGCCGTAACGGACGACCGCCGGGCGCGATACGGTGAGGGCAGGGGCTCCGGGGCGGCCTGGTTGGGGTTTCCACTGCTCTCGGCGGCGATCACGATCCTGACGATGGTCGCGATGGCCACGATGCGCAGCGTCGACGCGTTCCTGGAATTGCGATCGATCGCGCTGTTGGGGGCCGCGTTCCTGGCGGCGGCGATTGTGGATTACGCGATTCTCTATTGGGCCGCGGCGGCCGGTCGCAAAGGCGTCATTGCGCTGATCATCATTCTGGCGCTGCGTATCGGGCCGCTGATCGTGGATGGGCTGTTGAGCATCGTCCGGCTGGTGTTCTCCGATGGACCGGAGGAGTTCGCCTATGTGTTTTCCGGGCTGTCGCCGTTCGGCACATTCATGATGCTGCGTGGCGAGTCCGGGCTGTTGCTGAGCGGTTTGATCGGGCAGGGCGCGCTGGCCGCCATCGCCCTGATGCTGGTTCGGCGCACCCGCGCCCGGTTGACGGGCGCCGGCCTGCCTCAACCGGTCGGGGTCTGAGCTTCATCGCGACTTAGCGCGGCGGCGCCATACTCCGAGAGAACTCGCTCCATGTCGTGGAGCGCCGGTGAAAGGATCGATCATGACGATCACGCTTCGGTTTTTGACCGCAACCTTCTTCCTCTGGGGCGTCGGCGCGACCGCGCCGGCTGAAACCGCCCGGGGGATTGTCTTTGACGACCAGAACGGCAACCGCATGCGGGATGAGGGTGAGCCCGGTCTGCCCGGCGTGGCCGTCTCGAACGGAACCGACATTGTGCGCACGGATGACGCGGGGCGATATTCGCTCTCCGTGGGCGACGACACGCCGATCTTCATCCGCAAGCCCGCGGGCTGGATGACGCCCGTCAATCGCAATCAGCTTCCTCAGTTCTATTACATTCACAAGCCGTCCGGTTCGCCGGCGCTGAAGTTCCCCGGCGTGGCGCCGACCGGCCCGTTGCCGTCATCGATCGACTTTCCGTTGCGCCGCCGCGCGGAGAAACCCGTCTTTCAGGTGGTCGCCTTCGGCGATCCGCAGCCTTACAACCTGCAGGAAGTCCACTACTACGCGCATGACATCGTTGAAGAAGTGATCGGCGTCGACGCCGAGTTTGGCGTGTCGCTTGGCGATCTGGTCGGCGACGATCTGTCGATGTTCGGTCCGCTGAACAACGCGACCGGCACGATCGGCCTGCCGTGGTATCACATTCTCGGCAATCACGACTTGAACTTCGACGCGCCGGATGACGCCACCAGTGATGAAACGTTCGAGGGCGTGTACGGCCCGGCGTACTACTCATTCGACTACGCCAATGTGCACTTTGTCGTGCTGGATGATGTGCGCTGGATCGGGCCGCAGGGCGATCAGAAGGGCCGCTATGTCGGCGCCTTCGGCGAGACGCAACTGGCGTGGCTGCGCCAAGATCTTGCCCTGACGCCGGACGATCAGCTTGTCGTTGTGTGTTTTCACATTCCGCTGCCCGATGTGCAGGAATCGGAGCGCGACGCCTTCCTGGCGGTGATGAAATCGCGGCGATCATCATTGTCGCTCGCGGCGCACTGGCATCAGCAGGGCCTGTACGAGCGGCAGGAAGACGATATCGCCGCCCGTCACGCGGGACACGCCCACGATCATGCGCACGCCACAAACGGCGCTGACCACACGCACGCGCATGACGACCACCACGGCGTCAACCAGTCCGGCGCGCCGCGCCACCAGTCATTTGACGGACATCAGCACTTTGTAGTGGGCACGGCCAGTGGAAGCTGGTGGCGCGGCATTCCCGATGAATACGGCATCCCGCACACGCAGATGCGCGACGGCGCGCCGAATGGCTGGCTGCTGCTGCGCTTTGAGAACGGCGCGTACAGCTGGCGCTATAAGGCGGCCCGTCGGCCGTGGTCCCATCAGATGAGCATTCACACGCCAGACGCGGTGACGGTCGCGGCTTCGGCGAACACCGCTGTAACCGTGAATTTCTTCGTCGGTCGCGCGGACGATCGCGTCGAGATGCGGATCGGGGGCGGACCGTGGAGCGCTTTGACGCGCACGGAGCGGGTTGACCCCTACTACGCCGAGTTGCTGCTGCGCGAGACCGCGATGGTGGGCGTGTTTCGCAAAGTTCCCGACGCGAATCCCTGCCCGCACTTGTGGGAAGGCGTCGTGGGGCGGGTGCTGCCGCCCGGCGGCCACGTGATCGATGTGCGCGCGACGGACCGCTTCGGGCAGGTGTTTGAGGGGAAGCGGATTATTCAGGTCATGGAGTAGGCGGCGCTTAGTCCGTCGCGGCCGAGTCGAGTGCGCCGGATTTCAGCAGCCTGATCGATCGGTTCTGATTGACGGATCACGTTCCATGCTAGCCCGCCCCGAAGGGGCGCAGGGTGATCGCCACGGTGGAGCGCGGTCGGCGCAAGCCGACCGCGGCGCAACCCGTGGAATGCAAGCGCGGAAGATGCTGCCCCGAAGGGGCAGTGGGACGCGGCGAATGCGGTGGGTCGGCGACTCGGTCCGCTTCCTTCGCCCCTTCGGGGCGAGTCACAATCAGACGAAACAAACCACGGGTTACGCGTCGGTCGGCTGGCGCCGACCGCGCTTCACCCGTGGCTATTTTCCGGCGCCCCTTCGGGGCGTGAGTATCGGCGCGCATGGCGTGAGGATCGGCGCGCTTTGCGACAGTTACAGCGCGCTCGCTCGATCGGCGCGGCCACGCCGTATGATCGCGCGCTCGGGGCCAGACTCATTCTTTCGCTGCGATCCGTCAAACACGACCTCTAGTCACACACCGTGCCGAACACGGCGAGCAACTGAGACAAGTCCCCCAGGTCGACGTCGCCATCACCGTCGAAGTCGCCCTGCTCGACAGTCGCGCCGGTTTGACCGAAGTTGCTCAGCAGGCCGGACAAATCGCTGAGGTCCACGACGAAGTCGCCGTTGGTGTCTCCGAGGCAAAGCGACGGGCCGTCGTCCAACCAGTCGGTCAGATACGCGAACAACTGGTCGATGAACGGCTGCCCCGCGGCGCCGAGGTCGGCATTCAGGATTTCAAGCACGAGTTCCGACTGTGGCCCGTAGCTGAGCGTGTATCCGACGACGTACAGGCCCGGCGGCAATGCCACGTTGGGGTCGGCGTCCTGGAGCAGGATCGACAGGTGCTTATGCAATTGACCGCCGCCTCCGGTGCGGTCAATCACGAATCCCGGCACGTCGTTCGGGCCGCCGTCGACAGCCGCAGTAAAGAATGCCACCGGCGACTTCCGCAATGAGACCGTCCGCGAGTCGGAAACCGGGCGCAGGTCGAGCGCGCCGGGTGAGGCGTTCGTGTCCCAGAACCACAGATTGGCCGTTTCGCCCTCGATCGTCAGCGCGCGAAAGTCAAAGCGTACGTCCGCAGTCGCCGCGAGCGGCACGAGCCCCGGCGGCAGGTCATTGCCATCACTCACGGCGAAGAAACCTTCGTCGCCCACCGCCTGGTCGAGCCCGGGGAGTGTGGTCAAGGTTTCGACATAGATGCGGGTCGGAGCGGTGATGCTCCCGGTAGCGGTATTGATACTGCCTGTTCGCAGCAGTTGCGGTTCGTCCGCGACGAGCGCGATCAGGATGTCATTTTCGTTCTGGCCGCGGGCCGTTGCGATCTGCGTCGCGACGACGATTACGACCAGGAATCGGTTGAACATTTGCGCCTCCGTGTACGCGAGAAAGGGGAAAGCGCGATTGGCGATGCCTGCGGTCCGACCGGGCGCCGGCCGACCACGCTTTCCCCATCAAGATCAGCCGCGACCCCCATTGGTCGCGACACCCATGAGTTAGCGACGCATGCGCAATACGAAAGCGCCGAGCGTCAGCAGCATCAGGCCCGCGGCCGGCTCCGGAACGAAGTCGATGGCGGCGTCGTGGGCCGCTTCACCCTCCTCGCCCAGACCGACGTTGTAGACCCAGAAGATCGGCGCGCTGGCGGCGCCCGGCACACTCAGTCGCATCGACATCACATATATGCCGGCGGCTGCGCTGGTCAGACCGTCGCCGTCACCGTCATCCAGCAGCGCGTCCAGGTCCAGATGCAGGAACCCCGTCTCATCGACGCCCGGCGTGCCGGGATTGTCGAACGCGGTGGCGCCGATCACGAAACCCGGCGTCGCGAGATCGACGCCACTGACGGCCGCGGACGTCAATCCACCATCCTTCTCAAGGGTCAGGATCGCGCCGGTCGCCGGGGCGAAGGCGATGTCGTCGGACGGGTCCATGTTTCCATTCGTGTCCGCGCCGTCCCAGTAGAAGAGGTTTGCCTGGGCGGAAGATCCCGGTAGCGTGAAAGAACGAAAATCGAACCGCAGGTCCAGCCCGCCAGCCAGGTTCGAGAACCCGGTCCCCGCCAACTGCGTGGCGGCGGCTGTCGCCGACAGCGCGGTGAACCCGGTTTCCCCGACGAACACGCCCGTGCCCGGGCCGGCGTCCTCAAGATCGTTGCCGTAAACGGTTTGCTGCGGAAGTTGCTCGACGGAAAAGCCATCGAAGTCGAATGAGCCCGTGGGCATGAAACCGGGCGTGGCGGGATCAAGAACGGGCATCGCGTCGAAATGCTCCTGCGCCACGGCCGAACCGACGCCGGCGATGGCCAGAACGGCGGCGCGAATGAAGAAGTTTCTCATGTCAATAATTCCTCTTGTCGTTGCGTTCGATTCCAAGTCGCCTAGTAAGCGACGCGCGGATCGAATCGGTTTCTGTTGATGTCTTCCAGCACGCTGCGAAACGGCGCTGTCTCCGCGTGACCGTCGACAAAGCCCCAGTTTGAACGGGCTTGCCAACTGTTCGCGGCGCCTTCCACGGCGTTGATCTGGACCTGTTGTCCGGCGATGACCGGCGGCGCCGGCGCTTCGACCCACTCCTCTACGTGCGGGTGATCTGCGCCGGCAAACTCGCCTTCAAACGCCATGATTAGAAAGTGAACGGTCGTCGCCGGATGCGGGATCCGCTCGAGGCGCGTATAGGCGCGCCCGTCACCGCCCGGCCACTGCTTGACGGCGACCCCCGACGGCGGCGGACCATACGGATTCAGCCCGTTGTCCGAAACGTCCGTCAGGAAGTTATTGACGCCATAAGTGGAACGTCGGCGCTGCATGGGCGGCGCGCCGGGGATCGGCTTGCCGTCCGGAAACGGCCCCCAATGTGGGCTGTCGTCGAGCGGCGAGCGGGCCAACAGCGGATTGCCGTATTGGCGCTCCAGCGTGTTGATCCACGCGACGCGTTCGTCAAGTCCGCCGCCGCCGTGATCCAGTCCGGCGTTGATCATGGCTCCATTGTTTTCGTTCATATAGAGCCAATGCGCCTGCTCAAGGCCGCGGATGTTCGCGAGACACTGCACGACCTTCGCCTGCCGCCGCGCGGCGGACAGGGAGGGGAGCAGAATCGCGATCAACAGCGCGATGATGGCGACGACCACAAGCAGCTCTATCAGTGTGAAGGCGCGCTTTCGCAATGCTGCCTCCTGTTGCGCTTTGCGCAATGGACTGCCAGTTCTTACGACGCGCCGCGCGCTCAAGGGCGCCCGGACGCGAATCGTTCAAACGAAATTTGCTCAGATGGAACTTGATGCGCCAATGGCGCGTGCGTGCAACAACCCGACGGCTTATGCCGAGCGCGCAGCGCAAACGGAACAATGACGCGTGGGGCTAGACGGGGGGCGCCCGTGGGATCCGGGCGACGCAAACAGTCGCCAGGACAGGTTCCGCCTGCGCGCCCGGACGAACCCGGATGACCGGACGCGACGCTTCCGGCGTGATCGCCGGCGTCGGCAGGTCCAGCGCAGCGGCGGTGTGGATGGCGATACAGATCGGGCAGTCGTGCGAGTCGGGATGCTCTTGGTCCCGGTCGTGATCGTGATCGTGCTCATGATCGTGATCACTGTGACCGTGCTCGTGCCCGTGGTCATGGCCGATATGGACATACGCCGACATGCCCGCCGCGAAGAACGCGCTGGCGAGCAAGGCGCCGAATAATCTGGTCCATGGTCGATTCATGATATTCCGCACGTGACTATCAACATGATAGAGGCCGCAAAGTAGCGGTCAAGTAGTTTCTGGGGCCGCTAGATGCCGTCGCCGTGGCAGAATCCGGAAATCGGATCCACCACCTGGCGCACCTGCGTGTCGGTCAGCGAGTACGTCCGCATCGAAATCAGCGGCGGCGAATACACATGCAGCGTCACGAGGTCGCGACCGGGGCCTTGCAGGTTGGACACCTGATGCAGGTCCGCGTCCTGCGAACCGCAAACGCCCCCCTGCGCCAGTTCACGCGTCTCGGTCGGAAACACATAACCGGCGGCGTTCTGCTCAAACACGGTTTCCGTGCAAACGCCCTTCAACACCCGGACGCCGCAGGTGGATTGAGCATGGTCGTGAATCGGACTGCGTTGCCCCGGCCGCCAGCAGAGGATCAGCGCGTGATAGCCCGGCCCGGCGTGCAGCAGGTTGCGGCGATAGCGTTCGGGGTCGAAGCGCGCGACATGGGCGACGTCGTCGAATGAGATGTCCAGCTCACGCAAACGCGCCGTCAGCACGTCCAGCGGAACGCGGCGCGCGTAGGCGTCAAGCTCGGAGAACAACTCCGCCAAGGCGTTGGTCAGGGGTTTTACGGCCATGCGGCGCCCTTTCGCTGCGCGATCACAGGGGTAACGAACCGAGTCTCTCTATCTTACCAATCGGCGCCTGGCGAGACGAGTCTTGGCCCTACCCACTGCCGAGCAACGCCAGCGCCCGCAACGGCGATTCGCCCGTGTCATCGTGCTTCAGATAGGCGTAAACGTCGATATTGGCCGCGATGCGATCCCGGATCCAGTCGCCCCACGCCGTCAGGTCAGCGTCCGAATAATCTTCGCGCCGTAGCCGAAGGTAGGTCCAATCCGCAGTGAGCACGCGGGGAACCTCCAGCTTCTCACCTTCGGACAGCACCAGCGCCACGTTGGCCCCGCGCAGGATATCGTACACGGTTTCGTCGAACCAGCTCGCATGGCGAAACTCCAGCGCATGCCGCATGGCGCGCGGCAATGTCGCGCAGAATTGCGTCAGCACTTCGTCATCACGCCGCAGGTTTGGCGGGCACTGATAAAGCGCGGGCCCCATTTTCTGGCCGAGCGCGCCGCAGCGCTCGGCGAAGTCGCGGACGGTCTCGCCGACATCTTTCAGACGGCTCTTGTGGGTGATGCGCTGGTTGGCCTTGACGGCGAAACGGAACGTGTCAGGGACCTGGTCGCGCCAGCCCGCCATCACCGAGGTCGACGGAAAGCGGTAGAAGGTGTTGTTGATTTCGACGGACGACAGCCGCTCGGCGTAATACGCGAGGAACGCTTTCTGCGCGGTTTTTTCGGGGTAGAACGCCGGCTTCCAGGCGGGATAGGCAAAGCCGGACGTGCCGATGAATCGCGTGCCGCTCATATTCGGTCAGTGTAGCGAGAAAGAGGGCGTGCGAGGGGACAAAGTGATTCGGACGGTTGGGCGTCTCGCCCGTGATTTCGGGTTCGGGTCACAGGTCGGGCGCGACCGCGCCACATGGTAGACTTTGGGCATGCCCGAAGCGCCCGACATTGAGCTGTACCTGCACGCGTTGCGGCCGCGGATTGTCGGTCGCGAACTCCGGCAGCTGCGCGTCAACAGCCCGTTCGTGTTGCAGAGTTACGATCCGCCGATTGAGGAAGCCGAGGGCCGGGCCGTCACGGGGGTCAGCCGCCTGGGCAAACGGATCGTGTTGAGTCTGGAGGATGAGCGGCATCTGGTGCTGCACCTGATGATCGCCGGACGCCTGCGCTGGGCGGACGCCGCTACCGGCGGCAGGTCGGCGAAAGCCGCATCGGCGAAGTCGCCTGACGCCGGAAAGCCCGCCGCCCGGCGGCCGACCGCTCCGCGCGGCGGTCTGGCGACGTTTGTGTTTGAACACGGCTCCCTCACGTTTACCGAAGCGGGCACGCGGCGCCGCGCGAAGCTGCACTTTGTCGAGGGTCAGCACGGCCTGAACGCCCATCGCCCGCGCGGCGTCGACGCGATGGCATGTGACCTGTCGGCGTTTGCTGGCGCGATGCGGGCAGAAAACCATACGCTGAAGCGGTCGCTCACCGATCAGCGACTGATTCAGGGCGTCGGCAACGCATACTCGGACGAAATCCTGCACGCGGCGCGACTCTCGCCGCTGGCGCTGTCGCGGCGTCTCGACGACGCGCAAATCGAAACGCTCTGGCGGGCGATGCGCGATTTGCTGCGCCACTGGCGTGATCGACTCATCACGCAGTTCGGAGATCGCTTTCCCGGACCCGGCCAGGTCACGGCGTTTCGGCCGGACTTCGCCGTCCACGGTCGATACGGTCAGGCCTGTCCGGATTGCGGCGATCCGGTGCAGCGGATTCGCTACGCTGAGAACGAAGTCAACTATTGCCCGACGTGTCAGACGGGCGGGAAGGTGTTGGCGGATCGGTCGTTGTCGCGCCTGCTGAAGGATGATTGGCCGCGGACGCTGGCGGAGTGGGAGGCGCTGGAGCTCGGTCGTCACGCATGAAGCGACGCATGATGCCCGCCAGCCAGCGGCCGGTGCGCGATCGGGCGCTGGTCGGGCTTTTGTCGCGCAGCACCTCCTCGACGATGCTCGGCATGCTCATGCCGCGCAGGTCCTTGCCCGAGAGTTTGCCGATGCCGTCACGCAGCGCCGTCAGGACGCGGCGGGCCCAGACGAATTCAGCCGCCAGAATCGCGATGCCGGCGGGGATGACGATGAAGGCGGGCCCCGGCAGGATGATCATCAGCACGCCGACGAGGATGGTGCCGATTCCGGTGATCAGGATGACCAGCCGCCGCGCCGCGCGCCACGCGTTGTGGGCGAGGCTCGCGCCGCCCGGGAAGGGGGCTTGCGAACCGTTTTCGCGGTTTTCCGCCATGTGCGCTCCAATTCGCGTCTCGGGACGCCCGTACGCCCCGCTCGGCAGTTTGCTACACTACCCTGTCCGGGTGTAGTTTCGAGCGCCCCGGGCGCTACTTCGAGATATCCGGATGAATTGGAACCGATTTGACCGCCGGCCCTGGAGACCGCCGCTTGGAAAGCACCCTCGCTCCCGACACGTTGCGCCGTTTTGCGCCGTCTGATTCCTTCCCGCATCGCCATATCGGCCCGTCCGACGCCGAGGTCGTCGAGATGCTGCGGCTGATTGGCTGCGAGAGCCTGGAACAGCTCATTAATGACACGGTTCCGCGCTCGATTCGCCTGAAAGCGCCGCTGAAGATTGATGCGCCGGTTGGCGAGCGCGACCTGCTGGCGCGCCTGAAACGCATGGCGGCGCAGAATCAGGTGTTTCGCAGCTACATTGGCATGGGCTACTCCGACACCATCACGCCGGCCGTAATCCAGCGCAACATCCTCGAGAACCCGGGCTGGTATACCCAGTACACGCCATACCAAGCGGAGATCGCGCAGGGTCGGCTGGAGATGCTGCTGAATTTCCAGACGATGGTGGCGGACCTCACCGGATTGTCGCTCGCGAACGCGTCGCTGCTGGATGAAGCGACGGCGGCGGCGGAAGCGATGACACTGTGCCAGCGCGTAGCGCGCGGCGACGGCGACGCGTTCCTCGTCTCGGATGACTGCCACCCGCAGACGATCGCCGTGTTGCGGACGCGGGCGGAGCCGCTGGGTATCCGGCTCGTGGTGGCGTCGGCGGCGGCGTTCGACTTCGCCAACGCAAACGCGTTTGGCGCGCTTGTGCAGTATCCGAACACATACGGCGCGATTGAGGACTACTCCGATCTGGTCGCGGCGGCGCACAAGCACAACACGATGGTGGTCGTGGCGACCGACTTACTGGCGCTGACCTTGCTGCGCCCGCCGGGTGAATTCGGCGCGGATGTCGCGGTTGGCTCTTCGCAGCGTTTCGGCGTTCCGCTCGGGTTTGGCGGACCGCATGCGGCGTTCATCGCCACGCGCGACGAGTATCTGCGGCAGATTCCCGGTCGCATTGTCGGCGTTTCGCGCGACGCGCAGGGCGATCCCGCGATCCGGCTGACGGTACAGACGCGCGAGCAGCACATCCGGCGTGACAAGGCGACCAGCAACATCTGCACGGCGCAGGTGCTGCTGGCGGTGATGGCCGCGGCCTACGCGATCTATCACGGGCCGCGCGGACTGCGCGACATCGCCGAGCGGACTCGCGGCCTTGCCCAGGGGCTCCGGATCGGTCTGCGGCGCCTGGGGCTGGAAGTGGACGAGGGGCCGATCTTCGACACGCTGCGTGTGCGCGTATCGAACGCGAAGGAGAGCGCGGAGATCACGGCTCGCGCGCGGCATCACCGCCTGAATCTGCGGCGGGCGCCGGACGGTTTCGGCGTTTCGCTGGATGAGACGACCACCGTGCGCGACGTGGAAACGTTGTGGCGCGTGTTCAGCGGCGCTGATCCGGACTTTGACTTCGATGCGATTGCCGCTGAACTTGACGGCGCGGCCGATGCGCCACTGGCGCGCGAGAGCGACTATCTGACGCATCCTGTCTTCAACACGCATCATTCTGAGCATGAATTGCTGCGCTATCTGCACACATTGCAGTCGCGCGACTTGTCGCTGACGCATTCGATGATTCCGCTTGGCTCGTGCACGATGAAGCTCAACGCGACCAGCGAGATGCTCCCGGTGACGTGGCCGGAGTTCGCGGGCCTGCATCCGTTTGCGCCGGCGGAGCAGACGGCCGGCTATCGCGCGCTGTTTGAGACGCTGGAGGACTGGCTGGCGGAGATTACGGGTTTCGCCGCGATTTCGTTGCAGCCCAACGCGGGAGCGCAGGGCGAATACGCCGGACTGCTCGTGATCCGCGCATATCACCATGAGCGCGGCGAGTCGCAGCGGGACGTGTGCCTGATTCCCGTTTCCGCGCACGGAACGAATCCGGCCAGCGCGGTGATGGCGGGCTTTCGCGTCGTCGCGGTTAAGTGTGATGCGCACGGCAATGTGGATGTCGCCGACCTGAAGGCGAAGGCCGCGGCGCATGCCGACAAACTGGCCGCGCTGATGATTACCTACCCCTCGACGCACGGCGTGTTCGAAGAAGAGGTGCGCGAGATTTGCGGGGCCGTGCATGACAGCGGCGGGCTGGTCTACATGGACGGCGCCAATATGAACGCCCAGGTCGGTTTGTGCCGGCCGGCGGACATCGGCGCCGATGTGTGCCACCTGAACCTGCACAAGACGTTCTGCATTCCGCACGGCGGCGGCGGCCCGGGCATGGGACCGATCGGGGTGACCGCGGCGCTGGCGCCGTTCCTGCCGGGGCATCCGGTGGTCAGTCCGTTTGTCGCCGCGAGCGCCGGCGCCGTGAGCGAGTCGCGCTTTGACGCCGATGAAGCCGGGGCGCCGAGGATCACGCCCAGCGCGCCAGGGCGGCGCGCCGCGGGCGAGCGGGCGATTGGTCCGGTGTCGGCCGCGCCGTGGGGCAGCGCCGGGATCCTGCCGATTTCGTGGATGTACATCGGCATGATGGGCGAGGAGGGTCTCCGCAAAGCGACGGAGGTCGCGATTCTCAACGCCAACTACATGGCGGCCCGGTTGCGCGGCCATTTCGATGTGCTGTTCGCCGGCCGTAACGGACGCGTGGCCCACGAGTTCATCGTGGACCTGCGGGCGTTTCGCAAGTCCGCTGACATTGAGCCGGAGGACGTCGCCAAGCGCCTGATGGATTACGGATTCCACGCGCCGACGATGTCGTGGCCGGTGGCCGGCACGCTGATGATCGAGCCGACCGAAAGCGAGGCGAAGGCGGAACTCGATCGCTTCTGCGACGCGCTGATCGCGATTCGTCAGGAAATCCGAGATATCGAGCAGGGCAAGGCGGATCGCGCGGATAATGCGCTCAAGAACGCGCCGCACACCGCGGCGATGGTGACCGCCGACACATGGGGGCGGCCGTATCCGCGGACGCAGGCGGCGTATCCGGCGCCTTGGCTGCGCAACCACAAATTCTGGCCGGCGGTGGCCCGGATCGATAATGTGTGGGGCGACCGTAACCCGATGTGTCAGTGCCCATCGGTTGAGGAAACGGCCGACTAAGCGCCCGATTTTCCAGTGCTTTCAATAATCGCAGGTGGGGAGCGCTCGGCGCTCCCCACTTTTTTCGGACCATCCCCGGCGCCGCCCGATTGCGGCTGGCGGCGGGCCATTCTCAATTGAATCCTTGTTGCGTGGTGGCGCTCCCTGTTCGCGGGGTGGGTCTACGCACTCGGCATTGGGGGGCCGACCGTGGTGGGCGATGGACTCGATATTCTGATCATCGATGATGATCCAACGGAGCGCGCTCTGTTGGTGCAGCGATTGGCACAGCAGCAGTACACCGTTGCGCACGCGGCGAGTGGTTCGGAAGGACTGCGGGCGGTGTATCAGCATCGCCCGCGGATTGTTATCTGCGACCTGATACTGCCCGACATGGACGGTATCGATATCTGCCAGCGGGTGCGCGCCGATCCGACACTGGACGGCGTCTATATCATCGTGATCACCGCCTACGACAGCGGGAAGAAGAAGCAGCGCGCGCTCGCGGCCGGCGCCGACGACTACCTGGGCAAGCCGTACGATCCCAATGAGCTGCGGGCCCGCATTCGCAACGGCCTGCGATTTCATCGCCTGCAGGAACGACTGCAGCGCGTGGCGCTGACCGATGGGCTGACCGACCTCTGGAACCACAACCAGTTTCGTGAACTGCTCGACAAGGAATATCAGCGTGTGCGGCGCTACGGCGGCTCGTTATCGCTGCTGATGGTGGATCTCGATCACTTCAAGTCGATCAACGACACCTACGGTCACGAAATCGGAAACCAGGTGCTCAAACAGACGGCGCGGCAACTGCTCCGCACGGTTCGCGATACGGATTTTGTCGCGCGGTATGGCGGCGAGGAATTCGCCGTGATCTGCCCGGAGACCTCGATGGACGCGGCGGCGCATCTTGCTGAGCGCATTCGCCTCGCCGTGCAGCGCAGCGTGCGGCTGGAGGCTTATCCGGACATGACGGTGTTCGCGTCGGTCGGCGTCGCGAGCGCCGGAGACCCGCGCGTCGGCTCGGTATGCAATCTGATCGATCTGGCCGATCAGGCGCTCTACGAAAGCAAGCGGGCCGGGCGCAATCGCGTGACGCGGATCGACGAAGTCGAGGAACGAGACGCCGAGCCGGTGCAGTTGGACGAAGTCGATCGGCTCCGCAAGGAGATTCACTCGCTGAGCCTGCGGGCCAAGGAGCTTTGCCTGCAGAGCGTATGGGCGCTGATTCAGGCGCTGGAGGCGCGCGATCCGTTTACCGCCTGGCACTCGCGCAATGTGACGCTGTACGCCACCTGGGTGCTGGAGGGGGTCGATTGGGGCGGCGCGCTGCGGAAGGCGACGATAAATGCGGCGATGCTGCATAATCTCGGCAAGATCGGCATCCCGGACTCGCTGCTGCTCAAGAGCGAGGAGCTGTCCACGGAAGAGTTGGCGACGATCCGGCAGGCGCCGCTGATCACCTGCAAAATTCTGGAGCCGCTGCGCGTTTTTGAAACCGAGATCGCCATCATCCGCCACCTGCGGGAGCGTTATGACGGCGCGGGCTATCCCGATGGCCTGGCCGGGCGAAGCATTCCGATCGGCTCGCGTCTGCTGAATGTGATCGAGGCGTTTGACTCGATGACCGGGTCGCGCACTTATCGGACGGGCATGATGATCGACGACGCGCTGATCGAGCTGGAGCGCGCCAGCGGCAGCCAGTTTGACCCCGAGTTCGTCTCGCTGGTGATCGACTGCGTACGCCGGGATCGCGGCCGGTGGCAGGAGCAGATCATCCGCACGCGAGAGGAATGCGCCGCCTCGCGGACAGTGCTGGAGCGGACCACCAATTCGGTGGCTTGACAGACGCCCGCCCTTTATTACCATATATCCGGGAATAGGGATATATGGATCAGATCGCCACAGAGTTCATTCCGGAGAGCTTGGCCGCGGTCGCGGACGGTGGGCGGCTCGCCATTTGCTATGTGCTTGAAGCGCAAGAGCTTACGGTCGGCGAGCTTGGACGCGCGTTGCAGTTGCCGCAGTCCACTGTCAGCCGCCGGCTGAAACAGCTTTCCGAGGCCGGCTGGCTGCAGAAACGCAACGTCGGTCCCACCGTTTTTTATCGGCTATCGCTGGATGATCTCCCGCCGCAGTTGCGCGGCGTTTGGCTGGCGCTGCGCGAGCAGGCGCCGGAGGCGTTGCGCGATCTGATGGGGCGCGTCGAGGCGGTGGTGGCGGAGCGCGGCGTGGACAGCGCGGCGTACTTCGGGCGCGTCGGCGGGCAGTGGGAAGAGATTCGGCGCGATCTGTTCGGCGAGCACTTCACGATTCAGGCTTTGCTTGGGCTGCTGCCGCGGACGTGGACGGTGGTCGATCTGGGGTGCGGAACGGGCAGCGCGACGGCTTTGTTGGCGCCGCATGTGGCGCGCGTGATCGCGGTGGACCAGTCGGCGGCGATGCTTGACGCGGCCCGACATCGGCTTGCCGACCGAGACAATGTCGAGTGGGTGGCGGCGCCGGTGGAAAGCACGGGGATCGGCGCGGGCGCGGCGGACATCGTGATGTGCCTGCTGGTGCTGCACCATGTGGAGCGCCCGGCGGATGTCGTACGCGAGATGGCGCGCCTGCTGCGACCCGGCGGCGTGGCGCTGGTGGTGGACATGCGGTCGCACGATCGCGCGGAATATCGCCAGACGATGGGACATAAGCATCTCGGATTCTCAACCGAGATGATCGCGGAACTGATGGCGGGCGCCGGGCTGGCGGATATTCACGCCTGGACGATGCCGATTGATCCGGAGGCGCGCGGGCCGGCATTGTTCGCGGCGCGCGGTTCACGGGCGGCGGAGTGATGGATCGCGGCGCATGTGAGTGGGCCGCGCTGGAAAAGTGAGAAAACGCGGAAGAAAACGCGTCGAATACCTCAAAAGGAGCGCATGGACGTGACGACTACGCTTTCAACATTCGGACGGACGGGATTGCCGCTGAATACGGATCAGCCGTTCAAGGTACGGGACATGTCGGCCGAGACGGTGCGCTATGGGCGCAAGGAAATCGAGCTGGCCGAGCATGAGATGCCGGGCCTGATGGCGTGCCGGCGCGAGTACGGCGCCAAGAAGCCGCTGAAGGGCGCGAAGATCATGGGCTCGCTGCACATGACGGTGCAGACGGCGGTGTTGCTGGAGACGCTGCAGGACCTGGGCGCGGACGTGCGCTGGGCGTCGTGCAATATCTTCAGCACGCAGGACCACGCCGCCGCCGCGGTCGCCGCGGGTCGCACGAAGCAGCAGGCCTGCCCGGTCTTCGCGTGGAAGGGTGAGACGCTCGAAGAATATTGGTGGTGCACGCTGCAGGCGCTGACGTTCCCGGCGGACGCCGACGGCCCGACGGGCCCGACGCTGCTGGTGGACGACGGCGGCGACGCGACGCTGCTGATTCACGAGGGCGTGAAGGCGGAAAAGGCGTTCGCGGACAACGGCAAGCTGCCGGACCCGGCGTCGACGAAGAACGCCGAGTTCAAGGTCGTGCTGGCGCTGCTGCGCGACAAGCTGCAGGATGATCCGACGTTCTGGACGCGGATGGCGAAGAAGATCGTCGGCGTTTCGGAAGAGACGACGACGGGCGTGCATCGTCTGTATCAGATGATGGAGAAGGGCGAGCTGCTGTTCCCGGCGATCAACGTCAATGACTCGGTCACGAAGAGCAAGTTTGACAACATCTACGGCTGCCGCCACTCGCTGGTTGATGGCATCTGCCGCGCGACGGACGTGATGCTGTCGGGCAAGGTCGCCGTGATCTGCGGCTATGGCGACGTCGGCAAGGGCTGCGCGCAGGCGATGGTCGGCCAGAAGACGCGCGTGAAGGTGACGGAGATCGACCCGATCTGCGCCCTGCAGGCGTGCATGGACGGCTATGAAGTGGTCACGCTGGACGACGCGGTGGCGACGGCGGATTTGTTTGTGACGGCGACGGGCAACAAGGACATCATCACCGTCGAGCACATGAAGAAAATGAAGCACAACGCGATCGTCGGCAACATCGGTCACTTCGATAACGAAATCGACATGGCCGGGATCGAGGCGCTCGTCGAAGCCGGCAAGGTCGAGAAGATCGAGATCAAGCCGCAGGTGCATGAGTTCAAGTTCAGCAAGGCCGCCGGCTGCGAGCCGCACAGCGTGATCGTGCTGGCCGAGGGTCGTCTGCTGAATCTGGGCTGCGCGACGGGTCACCCGTCATTCGTGATGAGCAGCAGCTTCACGAACCAGGTGATTGCGCAGATGGAGTTGTGGATGAATCAGGAGCAGTACGAGAAGCAGGTGTATCGCCTGCCGAAGCACCTGGATGAGAAGGTGGCGCGGCTGCACCTCGACCAGCTCGGCGCGAAGCTGACGAAGCTGACGACGGATCAGGCGGAATACCTGGGCGTGTCGGCGGATGGTCCGTTCAAGTCGGATCACTACCGGTACTAGGCGACCGGGTCTGCGTGATGAAATCGGCGGCCACCGCGCGGAAGCGCGGTGGCCGCTTTTTCTTGGCTAGCGCGGTTTGGCGCTGAGGTCGTTCAGCGACCAATCCCAATCGAGATACGCCAGCTCGACCGGCTGTTTTGCCGCGAGGCGTTTCGCGAGCGGCGGGGCGTAGCGGGCGATGAACGTCAGGCGGTCGCGCTCGGTTGTCCCGAAGTCGGCGGCGTACCATTCGAATATCTTCGTGGCGTGAACGGTCGCGCCCACGTCGCTGATCTTCAGCCAGCGGTCGGAGCGCATCGCGTGGCGGGTTTGTTCGTCGAGTTGACGGTCAAGCCTGGCGGCGGTGTACGCCTCGGGCCGCAGTGGCGGGCAGCCGATGCTGGCGCAGTTCAGCGCGAAGTGCACGCGCGGTTCTTTGAACTCGGGGCGGATCCACTCGTTTTCGAGCGCGTCGAGGCTGGTTTTGCGGCCGCCGATGGTCCAGCGTTCGGCCTTCCAGCGTTTTTGCTCGGGGATGTCCATGATCGATTTGAGCGGGCGGTGGTCGAGGATCAGGCGCAGCGTGGCGGCGTTGTAGGCGTTGATCAGCAGCGCGAGGCGCTCATCGCGCGAGAGCGCGGGCAGGTCGGCTTTCGCGATGGATGCGAGATAGGCGTCGAGTTTGTCGGGGTCGCGGTCGAGGGCTTCGTAATTCACCCAGCCGTCACGGTCGACATGTGCTTTCAGCAGCGCGTCGAATTGCGCGTGGTCGAATGTCGCGGGCTTGTGGTCACTGCGTTGCCCCAGCGTCAACGGGGCGGACACGAGGCAGAGCGCGATGAGCGCTGTGGCGCGGGCAGTCTTGGCGAGGCGACGCATTGAGGGCTCCTGTTCTCGCATGTGAACCGGTGGCGGGAGGTTGCCATTCCCGGCAGGTCGCTCGAACCTCGGCGCTCGCTCCCGCGACTTGAAAATGTGACGGCGCCGGCGCGGGCGCCGCATTCGCGCGCATGCGCTCGACGCCCGTTCGGCGGCAGGCTGGAAGCCTGCCCCACCCAGAATGCGGAAGCCTGCCCCACCCCACCCAGAAGGCGGAAGCCTACCCCACCCGGAATGCTGGAAGCCTGCCCCACCCGGAATGCTGGAAGCCTGCCCCACCCGGAAGGCGGAAGTTGCCCAGCCCCCGAGCTTAGCGCTTGATCGCGCGGCTGACCAGCAGCGGGGCGAGGACGTTCATCTTCGACTGTGTGATCTCCGGGAAGCCGGCGTCGATAAGCAGCGCGCGGACGCGTGACCAACTGGCGTGATGCACATGCTTTTCGATCGTCGCGACGCACACGTCGAAAATCGCCCAGCCGATGACATTGTCGCGAAAGCCGTCGATCAGAATCAGCATGCCGCCGGGGCGGAGGACGCGGTAGAACTCGGCGACGGCCCGCTCCTGATGCGGGTAGTGATGGAACGAATTGCAGCAGGTGACGACATCGAACGCCGCGTGGGCGAACGGCAGGCGCTCGGCGTCGCCGCGCACGGCCAGCATGCGGTGCGGCTCATTGGCGGCGGCGAACTTGTCATGCGCGCGGCGGGCCATGCCGTCGGCGTAATCCAGGCCGACGAGGGCTTCGGCGTCGGGGTCGGCCTCGAGCAGCGAGAGCAGTGTGCCGGTGCCGCAGCCGATATCGAGCGCGCGAAACGGCGCTGCGGGGCGATTCGCTTTCCAGCGAATGATCTCCTCCTGGCAGCGGCGCACGCTCGGAAAGAAAACGAATTCGTTGAGGCGTGAGCGGTCATACGACAGCGCCCATTTCTCGAAGTGGGTGCGGGCGTGCGTCTTGACCTGCTGTCGCTGATGGTCGGTCGGCGCCATTCGGTAGTTGGCGCGCTTAGCCGAAGCGGCCGCGCTCGCGCGCCGGCCCGCTCTGGAACAGGGGTTGTTGGATCTGCTGCAGGTAGCCGCGATCCTGGAAGAATTCGAGCGCCTCCATCGTGGAGCGGAACATCCTGGTCGCGGTTTCGGTGATGAAGGGCGACGGCTCGGCCTTCGGCTTCCAGACGACGTAGACTTCCTTGGTGCCTTCGTACGCGTGTTGCAGTTCGCGCTCGACGCCGCTGGAAAGGCCGGGCTTGCCGTTCGGCAGTTCGGGCACGAGGCTGACGATCATGTCGGACTGGTCGATCAGCTTGAAATCGCGGGCGTAGATTTGCGAATCGATATCGCGGGCGACGCTGGTGACTTCGGCGACATTGAAAACGACATCGCGCCCGTTCACGTTCATCGTGATGGTGGTTTCGCCGCGCTGCGTGGCGGCGCCGGCGTCGAACAGCATGCGTTTTTCGTCGAGGTCGCCGGGGTCGAACGTAATGAAGTGCTCGGTGAGCGAATCGCGAAACGCGTCGATCTCGGCGAGCGTGTCGGGCATGTCCATCACGTGCGTCATCGGAAACGACGGATACACTTTCTTTGTTTCGGGTTTGAAGATCAGGCGATAAAGCGATTCGAGCGTATTGTCCTCGATGCCGCGGGCGAAGATGTAGAACGCGCCGTGGCCGCGGATGGCGTTGGCGAGGATCTCGGTCGCCAGCAGTTCTTCCTCGCGCCAGACCATGATGTCCTTCAGCGTCTGCGGCACGTCATGGTCGCGGGTCAGACGCTCGTGCACGGCGTCGAGATTGTCGACGAGCGTGATGTACAGATCGGCGTCGAGCGCCAGCATGTGGTCGTGGTCGAAGGCCGGGAACAGCCCGTGCTTCCAGCGGAAACAGCCGTGGGTATTGATGATCGCCGTTTCGTGCTGATCGATGTCGGCGAGAATCTCCTTGAAGCTCGAGCGGCGGAGCGAGTTGAGACGGCCGAGCGGCAGATCGAGGATGCGGCCGGGGCGCACGTCGGGCGCATCGGCGTACATCATGTCGCCGACGTTATAGAGCTTGACGGGTTTCTCGCGCGACTGGGCGATGCGCACGACTTTCTCGAGGAATGGCTTTTTGTCGACGCCGACCTGGCCGGTGACGACGACGCGTCGGCCGTGGGGTCTGGCTGGGCGAAACAGGGGTCCGGCCATGCGGGCTCTCCGTGCGGATGATCTTGAGAATAGACGGTACCGCGCAATGGGGATGGGGAAAAGCGGATCGGGGGCCGGGCTGGGAAGCAATGGCAGGCAAGATGCCTGCCCCACCCCGGGAGATGCCTGCTCCATCCTGGCGAGATGCCTGCCCCGCCCGCCGCCCTAGTAGCTGAGTTCGTGGTCGTCGGGGTTATCGGCCAATGCGCCGAGGTCGACGAGCGCCAGGCGGGCGGCCTTCTGCTCGGCCTCTTTCTTACTGGGGCCCCAGGCGCTGGGGAATTGCCGGCCGCCGATGTTGACCGCGACCTCGAAGCATTTCGCGTGGTCCGGGCCCTTTTCGTCGAGCATTTCGTAGTTTGGGGCGATGCCCAATTCACGCTGGGCGTGCTGCTGGAGCTGCGACTTGAAATTGCATTGATGCTCGGAATCGATCGCGGCGCTGATTTCGTCGCCCATGTGGCGGATGATGAAATCGGTTGCGGCTTTGATGCCTCCGTCGAGATAGACGGCGGCGATGACGGCTTCGAGGGCCGCGGCGGCCAGCGAGCGGGGGAGCGGCTCGCCGGGGGCCATGCCCTGGCCCAGCACGAGCGAATCGGTCAGTCCCATCTGATCGGCGATGCGGGCACAGGCGCGACGAGACACGACGGCCGACTTGACCTTGGTCAGATCGCCCTCGAGGGCCTCGGGCAGCCGCTCATACAGGGCCTCGCAGACGACCAGGCCGAGAACGGCGTCTCCCAGGAATTCGAGGCGTTCGTTGCTTTCGACGCGGGTGTTGGCGGATGAGGCGTGGGTCAGGGCGGCCTGCAGCAGGTCCGGGTTGTTGAAACGATATTCCAGACGCTCCTGGCAATCCGCCAGCGTTTCGACGCGCGGCATAGGTGATTTTCCCGATGGGCCGGCCGGCGTCGCAACGCGTCCAGTGAGCGGATTCGCGGAGGGCGGGTTGCGAGGGCGGCGACAAGCCAGATCTGAGTTCAAGACTCGGCCATTATAGTCTCTATCGGCCGGTCGAGGAAGCCGGTTTTCCGGTGGGGCGGCGCAGGCGGGAGATAATCTAAGTTTGAATCTCAAAATGAGTTATGACCAGGCGCCGGGTTGGGCGGAATCGGTTTCGCGCGGCTCGGGGCCGGTTGTCGGAGCGGGAGTTGCGAGCGGCTGTTGACGGGCCTATACTCCCGGGCTCGGAATTTCTTGGCGGGAGTATTTGCGAAATGTCGATCGATCAATCCCTACGCACGAGCGCGAGCTTGTCTCGGCACCGGAATGTGCTGTCGCGGGCGGAGCGCGTGGTGCGACTGCAGGAACTTGAGCGCTGGAGCGATGGCATGGACGCGCTCGGGCTTCCGAAGGTTGGAAACCGGAAGCCGAAAACCGGCGGAAAAAAGAAGGCTAAGGGCGGCGAGGAAGACGCTGCGGCGCCCGCGAAGTAACGTGTGTTGCAAGGCGAGGGGCGGCATGGTTTGGCGGTGGCCGCGCCGGCGCCTGTGTGATTGCGCCGCGCGATTGGCGGCATGGCTGAAAAAAACTCGAATTTCGCGAACTGTCGCACCCTTTCGCTCGTATTCGCTATCGATTCATGATCGTTCGGCGTCGTCGCTTCTGACAGCTTTCCGTCGCCAGTTCAAACGATCGTCGTGGTCCGCCTGATGGCGGCGCGGCGGGGCGCGCGCGGCGATGGCGACGCCTTCAACCAACGTCTCGGCGGACCTACATGGCACACGACCACCTTTCCGTAAAGTCGGAAACCTGGCGGGCAACCGCAAAACTTGTCGCGACAATGCTCGGCGGCATGCTGGTGCTCGCTTCTTTTGTCGCGAACTGGCTGTTTTCCGACGGCTCCGGCGACAACCTGCAGGCGAAAATTCTCGCGGCGGTTGGGGCGTTGCTGCTGGCGATCCCATTGTGGTGGCACGCCGCGCATTGCCTGTTTTCCGGCCATATGCACATGGACGAGTTGATCGCGCTCGCGATTCTCGCCGCGATGTGCGCCGGTGAATTTCAGGAAGCCGGCGTGGTGGCGTTCTTTCTGTTGATTACAAATCTGATTGAAACGCGGACCGCGCTGGGCGCGCGGGCGGCGATTGAGGGCCTGGTGCGGCTGACGCCGACGCGGGCTCGACGATTGCGCGATGACGGTTCGGAAGAAGAGGTCGAAGCGCATCGGCTGACGCCGGGCGATGTGGTCGTTGTGCGCCCGGGCGACAATGTGCCGGCGGACGGTCAGATCACGAACGGCGCTTCGACGCTGAACGAAGCCAACATCACGGGCGAATCGCTGCCGGTGGAGAAGGGCGTCGGGGCGGAGGTGTTCGGCGGCACGAGCAACGTGACGGGCGCGCTGCAGGTGCGGGTCACGAAGGTCGGGTCGGATACGACGCTCGGCCGCGTGCGCGAGCTGATTCTGGACGCGGAACGCACCAAGATTCCCCTGATGCGGCTGATTGACCAGTATGCGGCGTGGTACACGCCGGTGACACTGATGATCGCGGGCATTGTCTGGTTCTTTACCAAGGACATGGACATGACGATCGGCCTGCTGATCATCGCCTGTCCGTGCGCGTTGATTCTGGCGACGCCGACGGCGATTGTCGCGGCGCTGTCGGCCGCGGCGCGGCTTGGCGTGTACATCAAGGATGTGAGCAATATCGAATGGGCGCGGAAACTGACCGCGATCGTGTTCGACAAGACCGGCACGCTGACGACCGGCCAACTGGCCGTGACGCGACTCAACCCGGCGCCGGATGTTGATGTCGCGGAGTTGACGCGGGTCGCGGCGGCGGTGGAGCGATTCAGCACGCACCCGGTGGCCCGCGCGATCACGGCGGTCGCCGAAAAGGCGCGGGTGTCCCTACCGGACGCGAAGGACGTGACCGAGGTGTCGGGCCGCGGCGTTCGCGGCGTCGTGGATGGCGAAGTCGTGATGGTCGGCCGGCGCACGTGGGTGGCGGACAATGGCGCAGATCTGTCCGCGCTTTCCGATGAGAAATACGCGGAGCCGGAAGGGCTCAGCACGCTGTTCGTCGTGCGCGGCGGCAAGCCGCTGGGCTGGATCGGGCTTGAGGATCGGACGCGGCCGGAAGCGCGGGCGGCGCTCGACGAATTGCGGAAAGCCGGTATCCGGCAGCTCATCATGGTGACGGGCGACCGCTGGTCGGTGGCGCGTCGTGTCGCGAAGGAAATGGGCTGTTCGGATGTGCAGGCGGAGGTGCTGCCGCAGGATAAGCTCGCGCTGGTCGACGCCTTGAAAGCGAAGGGTCACACGGTCGCGGTGGTG
Source organism: uncultured Planctomycetales bacterium (assembly GCA_964528455.1). Lineage (GTDB taxonomy): Bacteria > Planctomycetota > Phycisphaerae > UBA1845 > Fen-1342 > DSPM01. The sequence continues at coordinate 110,031 of CAZGTH010000002.1, forward strand.
GGTGACGGCGTGAATGACGCGCCGGCGCTGAAAGCCGGCGATCTCGGAATCGCGATGGGCGCGGCGGGCAGCGATGTCGCCATGAACAGCGCCAGCGTCGCGCTGATGAGCAGCGACTTGCGGCGGCTGCCGTTCCTGGTCGGGCTTTCGCGGGCGGCGACGCGCGTCATCTGGCAGAACCTCACGTTCGGCGTTTTGTTCATCCTGATTTCCGGGCTGCTGATTTTGTGGGGCCTGGTTGGCCCGATGACGGCGGCGTTTTTGCACATGCTTTCCTCGGCGGTCGTGATCTTCAACAGCGCCCGCATGGTGCGTTATGGCGAGGAGATCGCGGCGCACACGCCGCAGCCGCGCCAGATGGCGACGGACGAGCCGGAAGGTCATGTCGCATTGCAGGCGGTCGCGTAGCCCGTGCGAAGGATGAGCGCGAGCGGGGGATGGGGCGCAGGTGTAATCGCGAATGACAGCGCGGCGCGGGCCGCGGCGTCAGCCAACTTCGCGGGTTTGAAACATCGCGACGCCGGCGCTGAGAATCGCCATTGTGTAGAGACCGGCGTACGCCGCGACACGGACGACATGCTCGAAACTGATCTTGACATCGAGCGTAATCGCGTCGCCGAACCAGAAGAACTGGAAGTTTGGCAACAGGTGATACACGAAACCGCGAATCGCGTCCTGATCGGCAAAGCGGCCAAAGTAATAGCTGCTGAGCAGGCCGAGCAGAAACACCGAGCCGCACGCCACGAGCGTGACGATCTGCGACAGGCGCGTGGCGAGCGCGACCGCCAGCGCGGTCAGCACGGATACGGCGCAGAAGTTTGTGGCCACGGCGGCGAGCACTTGCGGGTTGAGATTCTCCAGCGGGGGTTTGACCTCCCACTCGTTGCCGAAGAACGACGCGGCCGCGAAGGCGACCAGCGCGCCGGGCACGACCCACGCCAGCAAAGTCGTCGGGAAATGCATGCCGTAAACGTAGTTGCCGAAGGTCGCGGCGATCAGCGCGACGCCGAGCGCGGAGAAGCCGAACACCAGGACGGGCAGATCGTACTTGGTCGACACGGTTTCCATTACGCCGTGTCGCACTTCCATCAGGAACACAACGCTCAACAGGGCGTAGCCGACAAGCACCGCCGCCAGCACGCCGAGAAACTTGCCGACGACAAACGTCGGCCGACCGACGGGTTTGGATATGACGGTGACGGCGGTCATGCTCTCGATCTCGCGGGTGATGACGCCGGTCGCGGCAAACACGCTGATCAACAGACCGTAGAGCAGCATGGTGGAGACGCCGACATCGATCAGGATCTTGGTGTCACTGCCGGACTGCAGCGAGTATCCCGACAGCAGCGGCGCCAGCAGCAGCCAGCCGAAGGTCGCCCACAACAGCACCGAGTAGATCGGCTGACGGATCGTTTCGAAGAACGTGGTCCACGCGATCGCGTAGAGTTTTTGCGGCATGATCGTGATTTCCTGTCGCGTTGCGCAGCGCCCGGGGCGGACTCCGCGCCGAGCGTCGCGTCGGATAGTATGAGCCGTTCGGATCAGACACAACCTGCCGATCGCAATCGGGCGGCGCCGCGGCGCGGTGGCCGGGCCCGATTGGCCGATTGGCGCTTCGACCTACAAGACGAGAGTCTGGCATGACCGAAACTTCGTACGCGCGCAGCCGTCAAGTGGCATTGTGGGGCCTGATTCTTCAGGTGCTCGCGGCGGCGTCTTTGTTCATCCTTTACCGCTACACGCGGATCGACTCGGTCCACCAGTTCGCCTGGATGGCGCTGGTGACGATCCCGATCTGGTTCGCCACGCTGCTGGTCCTGCGGCAGCACGAGCTGGCGGAGCTGGAAGCCTTCGACCTCGACGAGTTGCGGCGCGAGAAGGCGGCCACCGGCGGCGGCGCGGCGATGTTCGAGGAAGGCGGCGACGGGCTGACGCATCGCATCGCCCAGCAGCGGCTGGAGTGGATGGACCGCTGGATGACGCCGACGTTCGCGCTGCTGACGGCGGCGGCGATGATCGGCGTGGGGTTATGGCGGTTTTTCGCTTTGCCGGGATGGGACGACGCGGAGAAGTGGGGCGCGATCGGCGGCGAGAATGTCGCGGTCATTCTGCTGGTCGGTCTGATGCTGGCGATGTTCTTCCTTTCGCGCTACGCGTCGGGAATGGCGCGGGTTGAGCGTTGGCAGATTCTGCGATCGTGCGCGTCGAACATGCTGGGTTCCGCGGTGGTGGCGCTCGCGATCGTGGTGGCGATCGGCGTGGTGATTTATCGCCGCGACGCGACCTGGGAACACGCGGTCGCTTACGCGATCCCGATCATCATGCTCGTGCTCGGCGGCGAAACGCTGCTCAACTTCATCCTCGATATCTACCGTCCGCGTTCGCCGGGGGCGATGGCGCGGCCGGCGTTTGACAGCCGTCTGCTCGGTCTGATTTCGGAGCCGGGCGGAATCGCCCATACGCTCGCGGAAGCGATCAACTATCAGTTCGGCTTCCAGGTCTCGCAGACGTGGTTCTATCAGCTGCTGCAACGCGCGTTCATACCGCTGTTCTGGGCGGGGATCGCGGCATTGTGGCTGCTTTCCGGCGTCGTGATCGTGCACCCGTACGAAGTGGCGGTCATCGAGCGTTGGGGACGGCAGACGAATGCCGACGATCCACTGGCGCCGGGCGTGCACTTCAAGGCGCCGTGGCCGATTGAGGTCGCGCGGAAATACAACACGAACGAGTTGCATCAGATCGTGGTCGGTCTGGCGACGGACGCCGACCTCGAAGACGCGCATATGGAGCAGGTGGAGCTGTGGACGGACGACAAGCACGCCGGGCAGAGCCACTTCAACTTCATTGTGCATCCGACGCCGCGCCCGCTGACGGATAACAAGGCGGAGCAGTCGGAACGGGCGGCGGTCGAGATCGTGCGGATGCGGGTGGTCGTGCAGTATCGCATCCGCAAAGACGGGTTGGCGGAATACACGCGCAATCATGAAGACCCGGTGCTGGCGCTGCGGCGGATCGCGTGGGAAGAGGCGCAGCGGTTTAACGCGGCGTCCACGCTGGATTCACTGCTGGGCGAGCGGCACGAAATCGCCGGCGACATGTTGCGCGAGCGCATTTCCAGGCGGGCGGACGAGATGAAGCTGGGGCTGGCGGTTGTTTATGTCGGCATGCTCGGCGTGCATCCGGAAAAGAGCGTGGCGGAGGCCTATCGCCGCGTCGTGACCGCCCAGCAGGAGAAGATCAAGGCGATCCGAGAAGCGCGCGTGACGGAGAATCAGGTGCTGTCACGCTCGATCGGCGCGGCCAGCCTGGCGCGCGAGATGGCCTACGCTTATCGGCAGTTCGGCCAGGCGACCAGCGCGTATGAGACGGCGCTGGACCGGCTGGAGGATGTGGACTACATGCCCGCGCCGGATGATGAACGCCTGAGCGCGTTTCGCGCCGCGCAGACCGCCGCGCTGGAGCAGACGTTCGCCGAGGCGATGGCCCGCGCAGCGCTCGGCACGCTGCGGGATGACATGGAAAAGGGCCTCGGCGGCAGCTTGCGCGACATCGCGGTCGCGGCGGAGACCGTTGTCGCCGCGGAACGCGAAACCGAGCAACTGAAAGCCGCGTACGAACGGGAATTGCAGGCGCTGCGTGCGGCATTCGGCGCCGAGATCGCGAACGCCCTCGACGGGCTTGGGGCGCGGCTGTTCTGGAGCGCGGCGCTGGACAAGCGCGTGAATCGCCTGGGCGGCGAAGCCGGCACGATCATCGCGCGGGCCCAGGCCAGCCGCTGGGACAAGGAAATGCAGTCGCAGTCGTATCTGATTCGGGTGGGGCGCGAGTATGCCGCGTACGCGGCGGCGCCCGAGGTATTTACGGCGCGGCGGTCGCTGGCGGCGTGGGTCGAGGGGCTGAACGGCGCCCGCAAGTATGTGCTCGGGTTTGATCAGTCGGAGCAGGAAGTGAAAGTGCGTCTGGAGACGCAGGAGCAGGTGCGTCCGGAAGACGCGGAGTTGAGCTTGATCGGGTCGACCGGCAATCAGTAGCGCGGCGGCCGAACGATACGCAACCGGGTTTCAAAGAGCGCGGCCGAACGCGGCCCAGCGAAGGAATCGCAATGAAAAAGTGGCCATTACCAACCATTCTGACGGCGGCGCTGCTGGTGGCGGTGTTGCTGGTGTATGCGGTGTCGTTTCAGGTCCGGTTCAACGAAGCGGCGATCCGCGTGCGCTTCGGTTCCGCGACGGAAGCGAGCGTCGTGAAGGAGCCGGGCATCCACTGGAAGCTGCCGCCGCCGTTTGAGACGGTGCGGAAGTTTGACATGCGGCTGCAGGTGCTGGACACGCCGGAGACCGAGACCAAGACCAAGGATGATGAGAATCTGATCGTGGGCGCGTTCGCGATCTGGCGGATCGACGATCCGCTCAAGTTCTATATTCGCGCCAAGAGCGAGGAAGAGGCGCGCAAGCAGTTGCGGAAGCGCCTCAGCGGCATTCGCCAGGACGTGATGTCGCGCTATCGGATGGCGGATCTGGTGAATCTCGACCAGGCGGTCGTCGATCGCACCTTCAATCAGATCGAAGCGGAATTGCGCGACGGGCTGAAGGACGGCGTGAGCAAGGACTACGGGATTTTCGTGGAATCCGTGCAGATTCGCCGCATTTCGCTGCCGGAGTCGGCGACGTCGGAAATCTTCAACGCGATGGTGGCCGAGCGCGACAAGCAGGCCCAGAAGTACCGCGAAGAAGGTGAGGCGGACCGGGCCGGTATTCGGAGCGGGGCCGAATCAGCGCGCGACACGATCCTGGCGTTCACGAACGCCAAGGCGACCGCGATCGAGTCGGAAGGCATCGCCGCCAGCGCCCGCATCCTGGCGCAGATCCCGGATGAATATCGCGACTTCTACATCTTCCAGCGGCGCCTCGACGCGCTGGGCATGGCGCTGCGCGAGAAGGCGACGATCTTCCTCGACTCGACCAACGAACTGATGACGACATTCATTCAGCCGCCGACGGTGGATCGCCGGCCGCTGACCGCCGCCGCCAGCGACGATAACTAGGAGCGTCCGCGTTATGGCTCATACGCACGGGCATCACGGCCACGACCATTCGCACGACCACGACCACGGCGCCGACGCGATCGAGATCTATCGCGATCCGGCGCAGCAGTCGCTGAGTTCGGCGCTGGGACTGGGCTTTTTCGTGCTGCGGCTGATCATGATCGCCGTGGTCGGGTTGTATATCGCGTCGGGCTGGTTCCAGGTGAACCCCGGCCAACAGGGCCTGGTGGCGCGCTTTGGTGAACTGCGTTCCGCGCCCGGCGAGGGCAAGGTGTTTGAGCCCGGCAGTTACTGGGCGCTGCCGGATCCGTTTGATGAGAAAATCCGGCTGACGGGCGAGTCGATTCCGTTGCGGACATCGTCGTTTGTGCCGTTCGAGCAGCGCGGGCAGGACATCATCGACGAAAACGTCTCGTACAAGGATCAGCTCGAGCCCGGCAAGGACGGGGCGATGCTGACCGGCGATCGCAGTCTTTGTCACGGCGTGTGGACGGTGGATTACCGCATCCAGAGCGGCGAAGAATTCGTGACGACCGTCGGCGAGGAAGCGTCCAGTGTGGACCAGATCAACAAGGCCGCCACGACCCGCATCTGGCGCGGACAGACCGCGGCGGAATCGTTGATTCAACGGCTGCTCGACGCCGCGGTGACGCGCACGGTCGCGTCGCATACGGTGGAGGGCGTGCGGGGCGAGGAGATCGCGACGATCACGGCCCGGGTGGAGGAGCGGCTGAACGCGACGCTGGGCGAAGACGGGCTGCGGACGGGAATCGTCGTGACCAAGGTGACGCTGCGCCCGTTCCTGCCGCAAAAGGTAAATGAGGCTTTCATCCGCGTCACGCAGGCGCGCAGCGCGCGGGCCCAGGCCCTGCACGAGGCCGAAGGCGTGCGGAACAAGGCGCTGAGCGAAGCGGCGGGTCGCCGGGCGGACGAAATTCTGGCGGCGATTCGGGCGTATGACGAGGCGCAGCGGCTGGGCCTGCCGGCGGAGGAGCAGGCGAAGCTGCGATCGGAGATCGACGCGTTGCTGGAACTGGCGCGGGATGAATCGCAGGGTCAGGTCGCGGTGCAACTGCGGGCGGCGGAAGCGCGCGCCAATCAGCACCGCGAGCAGATCCGCAGCGAGTATCAACAGTTTACGAAGTATGTGGAACTGTATCAGCGTGATCCGGAAGCGACGATGCTGAGCTTGTGGACGGACATGCGGGCGCGGGTGTTGGGCAGCATCGGGAACGAAGTGTTTTTCGTGCCGCGCAGCGACGTGCTCGAGATCATCACCAATCGCGACGAGAACAAGCGCTTGCGCGCGGAAAACGAGCGGCTGAGACGACGGCCGGGGCAATAAGCACAAGGGGCCCGCATGGCGACCGGCGCGGTCATACAGGCGGTTGGTCTGACGAAGTTCTTTCGCGATTTCTGGCGCCGCGCGCGGGTGCGCGCGGTGAGCGATGTCGATTTCGAAGTGCAGAGCGGCGAGATTTTCGGCCTGCTGGGGCCGAACGGCTCCGGCAAAAGCACGACGATCAAGATGATTCTCGGGCTGCTGCATCCATCGCGCGGCCGCGTTTCGATTTTCGGCCGGCCCGCGGATGACGTGAAAATCAAGGCCCGCATCGGCTATCTGCCCGAAGAGTCATACCTGTACCGGTTCCTGAACGCCCGCGAGACGCTTGATTACTACGGGTCGCTGTTTCAGATCCCGCGCGCAGAGCGCCGGCGGCGGATCGAAGAACTGCTGGAGATGGTCGGGCTGCGGTCCGCGGCGCGGCGGCCGGTGGGCGAATACTCCAAGGGCATGGCGCGGCGGATCGGTCTGGCGCAGGCGCTGATCAACGACCCCGACCTGCTGATCCTCGATGAGCCGACCAGCGGCCTGGATCCGATCGGCTCGAAACTCGTCAAAGACATTATTCAGCGGCTGGGCACGGAACTGAACAAGACGATCCTGCTGTCCAGCCACCTGCTGGCGGATGTGGAAGAAGTCTGTTCGCGCGTGACGATTCTCTATGGCGGCACGGTGCGCGTGGCGGGCGCACTGGATGAAGTGCTGCAGCAGCGCGACAAGACGCAGATTCTGTGCGATCGGCTGAGCGATGAGACGATTCGCGAGGTGGTCGCGGTGATCGAGCGGCGCGAGGGGAAGCAGTCGGTGGTCGGGGCTCCGCGCGATCGGCTGGAGTCTTTGTTCCTGCGGATTGTTGAGGAGGCGCATCGCACGCAGGTCGAAACCGCGGGTTCGCAGATGGCGGGCGCGGTGGCCGGCTTCCTGGGTGAAGAGGACGGCGACGCCGTGCTCGAGTCGCTCGTGAAGGCGCCGGAGCCGGTCGCGCCGAAATCCGCGCCGGCGCGGCCGAAAGAGGACGAAAAGGTGCTGCGCGAATTGCTGGAGACACAGGCCGCCCCGCCGACCACGCCCGCGCCGCCGTCCGGCAAGCCGCCGCCGCCCGCGAAGGATGAGGCGGTGGATCGCAGCCTGCTGGAAGAGTTGTCCGGCGATGATCGCAAGGATGCCAAATGACGCGCGTCTGGGCGATCGCGAAGCTGACGTTTCAGGAAGGCATCCGCATGCGGGTGGTTCTTGTATTCGTCATGCTGCTCGTGTTCCTGATGATTCGCCTGCCGTTCGCGCTGCAGGGTGATGACACGCTGGCGGGTCGGCTGCAGAATTTCCTGGCCTATTCATTGGGGGTTGTGAGCCTGCTGCTGAGCTTGAGCACGATTTTCATTTCGTGCTCCAGCGTCGCCAACGAGATTCGCACGAAGTCAATGCAGATGGTGGTGGTCAAGCCGATCAGCCGCTTTGAGATCGTGCTCGGCAAGTGGCTGGGGGCCAATCTGCTGACAACGATGCTGCTCGCGCTTTCGGCGTTGTCGATTTATGGCTTCGCGCTGCTGATTCGCGGCCAGACGGAAGAGAACGCCCGCGACCGGATGAAGGTGCGCGACGTGGTCTGGATCGCGCGTCAGACGGCGCACCCGGTGAAGCCGGACTTCGCCAATGAGGCGGAGGAGATCGTCGACGAGCGGATCGAGAAAGGCGAGGTCGATGTCGAGCAGCGCGATGTCGCCATCGAGCAGACCCGGAAGCGGCTCGAGGGCGAGTGGCTGTCGATCGAGCCGGGCTATACCAAGCTCTACGAGTTCGAGGGGCTGCGGCAACCGCGCAACGACCAGACCGCTTTTCAGGTGCGTTTCAAAGCGCGGGCCACGCCCATCCCATCGACGGAGATGCTGGCGATCGACTGGTTCCTGATGGATCCGGTGTCGGGCGTGGAGAAGGGGCGGCTGCGCAGCGAAAAGCGGCAGGCGATCCGCCACGAGTTTCTGTTCCGCGCCGCGCCGATCGTTCGCGACGGCAAGACGGCGATCATGGTCGGCAACCCGAACATCGAGGGCACGCGCTCAAAGATCTTCTTCGTGAGCCCGGATGACATCGAGATTCTTTACGAAGTGGGCGGCTTCCTGCCGAACTACATCAAGGCCGTGTTCCTGGTTTTCTGCCGCCTGGCGTTCTTGAGCGCCGTGGGCGTATTTTTCAGCACGTTTGTGTCGTTCCCGGTGGCGTGCTTCTGCACCGTCACGTTTTTCCTGATCGGATTGGCGCGCCCCTGGTGGCTGGAGTCGATCGGCGCCAATATGAAGGTCTGGACCGCCAGCATTGATCCATTCGGGCATTGGGGGCCGGCGGTGCGCACGGTGCTGGAGCCGTTGGTCCGCGTCGTGTTCCCGGATTTCACGCGCTATGACGGCGGGACGTTCCTGGTTGACGGCATCCTGATACCCGGCGACCTCGTGCTGGAGGGGGCGCTGCGCACACTCGGCGCGGGCCTGCTGATCGCGTTCCTGGGCTGGCTGCTGTTCTTCCGGCGGCGCGAAGTGGCCGAGGTAGTGGTCTGAGAACGGACAGGCTGGCCGATGTCCATGTTCCGGCGGGTATGCGCGCTACAATCAACATATGGAACGCGAATGTCCCCGCGCCTGCGGGTTCTTTTTGAAGAGTAAGCCGCTATGAGTCACACCCGAACTGTGCAAATCGTTTCGCTCGCGCTGATGGTGGCGCTGCTGCTGGGATCGGCGATGTTGACGCCGGGCATTGACCAGCGGCGGGCGGATATGAACCTGTACGGCGACGCGTCGATCTATGAATCCGCGCCGCCGGAGTACGCGTTCGCGATCCAGGCGTTTGGCGCGTTTCGCAGCATTCTGACGGATATCGCGTTCATTCGCGCCGAGGAGTTCAAGCGGAAGGGTCGCTATTACGACGCGATGCAGCTTCACGAGTGGATCTGCCAGCTTCAGCCGCGATTCCCCTCGGTATGGGAGTACTGCTCCTGGAACATGGCGTGGAACATCTCGGTCACGACGTACACGCCGGAAGAGCGCTGGAACTGGGTCTACAACGGCGTGAAGCTGATTCGCGACGAGGGGCTCAAGTACAACCCGCGGGCCGTCAACCTCTACAAGCAGATCGCGTGGATCTTCAACAACAAGATGAGCGAGTTTGTTGACGAGCACCACTACACCTACAAGCGCTATTGGGCGTGGCGGATGCACCTGCTGTTCGGCCCGCCGGCGGATCCGCTGGGTGATTATCGTCCGGGCGGCGAGGTGATGTCGCTCGAGAATGTGCTGAAGGACGATGCGCTGCTGGAAGCGACGAAGAAGGCCCGCGCGCTGCAGGAGGCGCGTGACGAGACAGGCGGTGAGCTGATCGATGTCACCGTGCAGGCTGATCCGAACAAGATCGCCGGCATCAATTATGCCGATCCGGCGTCGCTGGAAGCGGCGGACGAGCGCTTCAAGATCGTGACCGACGCGGCCGCCGATCGGCTGCGCAAGATTATCGACGCGCCCGATACGCTCGCGGGCCTATACGCGCAATCACCGGAAACGCGGCAGATCGTGCGCGATTTGCGCGGGCTGGGCGCCGTCATCGACGACGACCGCCTGACCGAGGAGGAGTATTGGCGGCGCGACGGGCGCGAGGGCCTGGCGGGACATTTCTTCCTGCGCTGGCGGCGATTGACGGATCCGCCATCGATGTTGTCGAGCACGAACAACAAGGCGGACGAAGCCGAGGCGGCGCTGGTGCGGCAATTCGACGAAGTCGTCGGCGTGACGCGCAAGTCGCCGGCGAGTCTGGCGCTGTATCACTTCCTGCAGAAGAAGGTGCTGAAGGAAGTGTACAAGCTGGACCCGCAGCAGATGTTGATGCTGACAGAGCGCTTCGGGCCGATCGACTGGCGCTCGGTCGACGCGCACAGTCTGTACTGGACGGCGATGTCGATTCTGATGGGCGAAGAGACGCTCAACAAATTCGGCAACGACAAGACGAACACGTCCCGCATTCTGTTCTTCAGCCTACGCAACCTGTATCTGCGGAACAAGATCATCTTCGAGCCGTTTCTGCCGGATATCAATCTTTCGTATTTCAACTTCATGCCGGACCTGAACTTCATCGAGTCGACGCATCAGGCGTACATTACCTATGGCCCATTGATCGACCCCGGCACGACGTCGACCACGGGCGGCCTGGATACGTATCGCACAGGCCACATCAACTTCCTGGCGGAGTGGATCCGCATGCTGTGGTTCGCCGGTCGACGGGCAGAGGCCGCGAAGTACTATCGCTGGATGCAGGAGAACTACGCGACCAACGAGTTTGGCGAAATCAACTACGCGTTGCAGAAGCCGCTCGCCGACTATGTGGCGGATACGTTCATCGAGATCGACAACAACAACCGCGAGACGCGCAATGCGCTATTCGGCCAGATGGTGACCGCGATGCGGGCGCTGGCGCGTGGCGACGACGCGACGTACAACTATATCTACCGCGTGCTGAAGCGCAGCCACGAGAAATACAACGAGCAGATTGTCGCCGATAAGAATCGCCTGCCGGACTTTCAGTACATGGTGATCGACGCGCTGCGCGTGATTTTTGGCGAGCCGCCGATGAGCTTCGCCACCACCCGCGACAAGGTGCGGCTCTGGGCGCGTTTGCCGCTGTCGCATCGCCTGATGCTGTATGACGACGCGCTGCCGCTGTTCCAGAAGGAGTGTGAGCTCTGGGATTGGGACGTGGCCAAGGCGTTTCCGGCGCCGGTCGGGCTCGAGGAGTTTCGCGAGGCCGGCGGACGTCGCGGCGAGCGGCCCGACGACAGCCCGGTCGAGACGACGATTCAGGCGACCGAAGACTGATTGGCCGCGGCCGGGCCGAGCACGCGCGCGTCGCCCTGACGGCGCGTGACACCGAGCGCGTCGAGCTTTTCGATCAGCGGCACGGCGTATTTCCGCGTCGTGCCGAGTTCGTTCTTGAGTTCCGACATGGAGAGCGGGCCGCGCGACTGGATCGCGGCGATGACCCGCGCGCCGAGCGCGCGCCACATCGGCGCTGAGAACCAGATTGTGTCGCTGACGCGGACCAGCGCTCCACTCGCCAGTCCGTATTCGAGCAACTCCCGCGCGCGTTTCTCGTCGCGCCCGGCGCTTGCGATCACCTCGTCCAGCGCCGGCGGTTGAAATCCGCCCGCGTCCAGGGCTGCGATGATCTCCGTCAACAAAGTGCGGTCCGCGTCGGTGATCGCGGTCTTGCGCGCCGCCGGCGTGACATGCTGATTGGCCGCGACGAACCGTCCATCGACGAGCAGCCATTCAGCGAGCGCCGCGCGGAACTTGTCCGGGCAGCGCCTCGGCATCCAGGCCGGCCACTCGCGCAGCGGCACGCCGGCCGCGCGCGGCCGCGCGTCGAGCCACTTGTCCAGGCGAGATTCCAGACGCCGGGCGAGGGTATCGAGCGTTTCGACGTGGGCGTGCATGACGGCGGTTCCGGCTTCCAGGCGAACGAGAACCCCTTGGCGCGTGAGTTCCGCCAGCAGCGAACGGGCTTCGTTGGCCTCATTCAGGCCGGCTTCGGCCGCGCGGCGGGCCTCGTGTGTTTCGTCCAGGCCCGCCAGCCGCGCGACCTGCTCAAGCCGCTCGCGCGGCTTACCGGCGCGAATGATCTCCAGCGCCGCGATATCGGGCGGGGTCTTCGCCGTCCAACGGGCCGAACGCGGGCGCGTGACGACCCCGCCGCCGAGCGTGCGGGTCGCGGCTTCGTCGCGCAGCAGGAACCGCTGGCCCCATGCCGCCACGAGCGGGTCGGCGGGAATGAGTTGGGCCCACGCGTCGCGGACCTCGCGGCCGTCCGGCGTTTCGGCCAATCGCACTTCGACCAGCGTGTCGCGCGTCGCGATATGCAGCCGGAGGCGCAGGCGTCGGCGCAGTCGCTTACCGGGCGCCCGCAGCCATGTGAGGCGCGCGTCGAGGCAGGCGGCCGGCGCGAGATAGTCCGGCGTCGCGAGTTCAAATCCGCGCTGCGCGTCATCGAGCGTGATGCCGGGGATGTTGATCGCCAGGCGCATTGTGCCGCCGGCCTGCTCGCGGGCCTGGTTGTGGGTCTGGAGATCGCGGGCCCGCACGCGTCGACCGGCCGGCCACAGGTCAAGCTCGGCGCCGGCGTCAATGGCGCCGTGCAGCACGGAGCCCGTGACGATCACGCCGCGGCCCGGCACGAGAAACGAGCGGTCGATCGGCATACGAAACCAGCGCCGGCGGTCCGTGGTCTTTTCGCGCGCGCGGGCGGCGCCCGCGAGCAGGCGCAACAACGCCGGAATCCCATCGCCCGACGGTGCGGACACGCGCGCGGTCCAGCTCGGCTTCAGCCCGATGGTCTGGAGCAGTTCGCGCGCCTCCTGTTCGACCGCGTCCGCCCACTCGGTGTCGACCAGGTCCATCTTGGTCAGCACCAGACCGCAGGATTCGACACCCAGCAGCGCCAGCGCTTCCGCATGCTCGCGCGTCTGGGGCATGATCGAATCATCCGCGGCCACGACCAGCAGCGCGAAACTGACGCCGGTGGCGCCGGCGACCATGTTGCGGATGAAGCGCTCGTGTCCCGGCACGTCGACGAACCACAGGTCGCAGTCGTCCACGCTGGTATGTGCGAAGCCGAGATCGATCGTCATTCCGCGGGCGCGCTCTTCGGGCAGTCGATCGGGATCGATCCCGGTGAGGGCGCGCACCAGCGCGGACTTTCCGTGGTCAATGTGGCCGGCAACGCCGACGACGAGTTGCGGCTTGCTCATCGGGTCAGGATCCCCGGGGAAAGGAACGCGGGCAAGCGCAAGATAACCGCGAGCTCGACCGAGAGACAACGGTCGAACGCGCGGCGAGATTCCGCGAAATGTCAGGTGGCGCGCTAGGCTTCGACCGGCTCGCGGTCCCGCGCCATCGCCCCCATGACCAGGCCGCTGATCGGCGTGCTGATCGGCTTGGAGGGCAGCGGCGCGGCGATGGCCTCTTCCTGCGCGTCGGAGCGGCGCTGCAGCAGATAACGCACCGTCAGATTGAGCCCGATGCCGATCACCATTCCGGCGACGCCGAGCTTGTAGATCAGGATCGCCATGCCGCCCGTGGCGACGGCGGCGACCACGCTCGCGGCGAACCAACTGAATACCGTCCAGATGGTGCGGGCGATCTTCAGATCAGCGCTGCCGCGGGTGAAGACGCGATCGGCGACACCGGTGGCGACGACCGCCGCGAAGGCGACGTACGTCGTGGAGACCGGCAGGCCGCGCCCTGAGGCGAACGCGATCACGCTCGCCGATACGGAGAGGATGACCGCGGCGCGCAGCGAGTCGTAGTCCGGCGTGTGCTCTTCGACGGATTGGGCGACCGGCGTTCCGCATGGGCAGTTGTCAGTCACGCGTTTGCCTTCGAGCGGCGCGTGGCAGCGCATGCATGACAAGTCGCCGACGCGTTCTTCCTTGCGGTTTGGCGCGGCGGCATCTCCGTCATTTCGCTTGCGCGCCAGCAGGCGGCCGAGGGCCTTGCACCAGCCGGGCGCATAGAGCTTGACCGAGTCGCTCATGCTGCCGGTGCGGACTTCGGCGCGAGTGACGCGCTCAGCGTTGCGCGTGGTCATGCCGACCGCCATCAACAGGCCGCACAGCCCGAGCGCCCAGAACGGGATGGTGGCTTTCGAGGCGTATCCGACCGCGTCACGGTTCGTGGTTTCGCCGTCGGCCGTCGACATGCCGTCTGGCCCGACGTGCGCCATCAGGTTCATCGCGCCCAAGCCGGGCGCGGCGCAGTTCGCGACATCGTTCTGGCCAAAGGCGACGGCCATGCAGAACATGCCAGTGACCGTGAGGACCGGGAAGAGCTTGCGGGACGCGGTTTCGCGATATGCGACGAGGCTGGCCTGAATGATCATCGACGCGATCAGCCAGATGCCGACAATCAAGACGAGTGCCCCGGCCCACGACCCCAGGCCCATCTGCTCGGCAAGTCCGCCGGCGTCATCTCTGAGCGCCTTTACCCAGGCGACCTTCGACATGCCCTTGACGATCATGAAATACAGCAGGCCGGCGACCAGTCCGCCGCCGGCCCACGCGCCATGGGCCCGGATGCGCGCGATGAGTTGACCCTCGCGCCCGAACACGCCGCGCATGATGCGTTGTATCGCGTATCCGGCGATTCCGGACACGATGATGCTGCAGACGATGCCCAGCGTGACGTCGCCGGCTTTGCCCCAACTCACGATGTTGCTGCCGTTCTTCAGCAGCGAGAGCGCCAGTGAAGCGCCGAGCAGTTCAAACACGAGGCAGGCGGTCGTGCTGACCGGCATGCCGAACGCGCTGTAGCCGTAGAGCAGGACCGTATCGACGATGTAGACCGAGATGTACACGGTCAGGACGAGGATCAGACCGTCTTTCCAGTCGGCGCCGGATTGCGCCAGATTTCCGGGGTTGAAGATGCCCTTGCGGGCCGTCTCCATCACTTCGGAGGAGAACGTCGCGCCGATCACGACACCGACGCCCGCGAGCAAGACCGCGGCGCGGCGCTTCATCACGCGTGATCCGAAAACGGCGTTGACGAGGTTTGCGGCGTCGTTGCGGCCGACTTCAACCGTGTCCCACAACAACATCACGACGGCAATCAGGCCGGCCGCGTACAGAAATGGGGTGATATCAGCAGGGAACGCGGGCAACCAGCTCATGCGGAGGCTCGGTCTTTGTAACCAGCTATGGGCAGCGCCACGCCGCGCCTCCCCGAATTAGAACAGGCGCGTTCGCCCGGATGGGCCCGCCCTGACAGCGCCTTGGAGGAAATTGGAACCGGACAATGTTAAGATCAGGTTCAGGTTTCTTTAGACTTCGGCGAACACGAGTTTCGGGGTGGTGGGGAGGGTGACGGTCACGGTCGTGCCGACGCCGACGGTGCTCTCCAGGCGCAGCGCGCCCTCGAGCGTCGAGACCGCGTGCTTGACGATCGCAAGTCCCAGTCCAGTACCACGTTGCGCGCTGCCGGTGCGGGCCCGCTCTACCTGGAAGAACCGCTCGAACACGCGATCCCGCATCGCGACCGGAATCCCACAGCCAGTGTCGCGCACCGAGACCTTCACGGCGCTGGGGGTGCGCTCGAAACTGACCTGCACCGCCCCCCGCTCCGTGAACTTCACCGCGTTGTCGACCAGATTGTCGAGGATCAGCCGCAACAGGTGCGGACTGGTCTGAAGCACGCGGCAATCTTCGGGGCAGGTGACGGTCCACTCCAACCCGCGTTCCTCGATCAGCCGGGCGTTGCGGCCGCGGAGGTCCTCGACAATCGGCAGGACCTTGACGGCCTCCACCGGGAACTGCGCGCCGGGGGCCTCGATTCGCGACAGGTCCAGCAGGTCGCGGACGAGTTCCTCGAGTCGGCCGCATTGGCGATCGAGCACGGTGAGGAATTGGCGCAGGGCCGGCTCGTCCGTCTTCGGGTCCAGTTGCGCCAGCGTTTCGATGCCGGCCCGGACGGTCGATAGCGGCGTGCGGAGCTCGTGGGAGGCGTTGGCGACGAAGTCGGTCTTCATCTGCATGGCGCGGGCCAGCTCGGTGATATCCGTCATGACCAGCAGGCGGGCGGCGATGTCGCGCGCGTCGTCCGTGTCGGGATCGGTGAACTCGAAATCCGATGCGCGGGCAAGCACCGCCACCGGCCCGTTGGGGTGGTCAAACTCCATCCGCTGCTCATCGACGGTGACGCCGGCGAGCCGGCGATTGACGCCGCTGTCCTGGCCGGCGGCTTCCGGGGCCTCGCGGCGCAGCATCCGCAGCAAATCCGGATGACTGACGATCGACTCCAGGGGAATGTCGGTGAACTCTTCGGACGACTGGCCGGCGACGAGCGAACCCGGGGCGATCAGGCGCTGCGCGGCGGGGTTGATCAGGACCACGCGCCCGTCCGCGCGCGCGACGATCACGCCTTCGGTGAGATTTCGCACGAGGTCAGCCAGTTTGGCGCGCTGGCGCTCAATCGTGGCGAGCTGTGTCGAGATCTGCCGCCGCATGCGATTCAGCGCGCGGGCGAGCTGGCCGAGCTCGTCGGTTGTCTGCCAGGCGATATGCGTATTCAGGTCGCCGCGTGACAGGCTGCGGGCGGCTTGGGCGATATGCGCCAGCGGGCGCGACCAGAAGTAGGCCAGCCAGAGCGCCAGGCCGAGCGTGAGCAGTAATCCGGCGCTGCCGATTGTCCAGGCGAGCAGGCGGACGGCGGTGGTGCGGGCCGCCAGACCGCGGGCCCGCATCGCCACGCGCACGATTCCGATCGGATCGTTGGAGGAACCGACGCGGACGGCGACATAGCGCATGGGCGCGTTGATCGTTGTCGAGAATCGCTCGCTCTCACCGCGGCCGCCGCGCATGGCCTCGATGACTTCCGGGCGATCGGCGTGCGACTCCATATCGACCGGGTCGGCCTGCGTTTCCGCGAGAACGGCGCCATCCGGCGCGATCAGCGTAATGCGGAGTTCGTTTTCGTTAATGCTGGCGAGGCGACTGGCGTGCTCCTGCAGTCGCCCCTCCGCGCCGGCTCTGAACGGCTCTTCCAGCGCGAGGCGCAGCGACTCGGCGCTGCTGTTGAGTTGGCGTGTTGTATCGGCGCTGTAGACGCGGTCGATCTGGCGGATAATCGCCCAGCCGGACAGTCCCAGCCCGATCGCGACCAGCACGACGTTGCCGATCACGAGCCGCCAGAAGAAGCTGCTGGGTAACATCGACAATGGACTAGTTAGCCCGCGGGCTGGCGGAAGGCGTATCCGACGCCGCGCACGGTTTGAATCCAGCCGGCGGCCTCGGCGCCGCCCTTGGATTGGCCGACCTTCTTTCGCAAGGCGGTGATGTGCACATCGATCGTACGGTCGGTCACGACGGCGCCGGAGCCGAGTACCTTGTCGATGATCTGCGACCGATCGAGCACGCGACCGCGGGCCGCCATCAGGACGCGCAACAGGCGGAATTCGGTGGCGGTAAGCGATACGCCGTCGCCGTCGATGCGGGCCTCAAAGCGATCCCGGTCGAGGATAAACGGGCCGGCGCTGAGCACATCCGTTTCGGAGGGCTCGCCGCGGCGCAGGATGGCATGCACGCGCGCGATCAGCACTTTCATGGAAAAGGGCTTGGTGAGGTAGTCGTCAGCGCCCAGCGCGAAGCCGACGAGCTGGTCGGATTCATCGCTCTTGGCGGTCAGCATCATGACCGGGACGCGCGCCGTCTGGGCGTCTTTCCGCAGTTCGCTGATCACCTCATCACCGGAACGCCCCGGCAGCATGCGATCGAGAATAATCAGGTCAGGCGGCTGGCGGCGGGCTTCGGTGACGGCGTCATCGCCGGTGTGGGCGCGTCGGGCGGTATAGCCCTCGCGCTCCAGGTTAAAGCTGATCAGTTCCGCGAGATCGCGTTCATCCTCGACCACCAGCACCGATTTCTCTCGCCCGCCGCCGCGCGACTTCTCGGTGTTCCCCGTTTTCACGCGAGATCGCTCCATTTTCGCTTACTTCTCGTCTCCGCGGTAAATCGCCATGATCCGCTTGAGCATCTCCACGGCCTGGGCCCGCGGTCGCTGGAAGGCGTTGCGGCCGATGATCGAACCGAATCCGCCGCCATCGCGGATGGCCCGGGCGTCTTCGAACACCGCGTCTTCGCCCTTGGTCGCGCCGCCGGAGAAAATCACGATTCGGCGGCCGGCGAATGAGCTCTGAACGACGTGGCGAACGCGCTCGGCCTGCGTCTTGATTGGAATCTGTTCCTTCTCGTACACCTTGCGCGCCGCGTCCTGCTCGAGATTGGCGCTCGGCAGTTTGACCTTGATGAAGTGCGCGCCGAGCTGGGCGGCGATCTGGGCCGCGTAGCAGACGACATCGATCGCGGTTTCACCGTCCTTGCTGATCTGCTCGCCGCGCGGGTACGACCAAATCACCACCGCGAGGCCGGCGGACTTCGCTTCTTCGGCCAAGGCGTTGATCTGCTCGTAAGCGGACTGCGACTGGGCCGAGCCGGGATAAATCGTAAAGCCGATCGCGGCGCAGCCGAGGCGGAGCGCGTGGTCGACGGACGACGTCACCGCCTGGGCGGGGTTGCTGTCGTTGAAGAGCGAATCGTTGTTATTGATCTTGAGGATCAGCGGCAGTTCGCCGGCGAAGGTACGGGCGCCGGCTTCGAGTGAGCCGAGCGGGGCGGCGTAGGCGCTGCAGCCGGCCTCGAGCGCGAGTTCAAAGTGATAGTGCGGGTCGTACCCGGCGCTGTTGGGCCCGAAACTGCGGGCCGGGCCGTGCTCAAAGCCCTGATCGACGGGCAGAATGACCAGCTTGCCGGTATCGGCCAGTGTGCCGGCGCCGAGAATGCGGCGGATGTTCGCCAGCACGCCGGGGCAGTCAGATTCGTAGTAGCCGAGGATTTGTCGCACACGGTCGGACATCATGGCCGCGTCTCCGTTATGAGGTTCCTGGTGTCAGGTCGGGCGGCGTCTTCGTCGCGCTCCACACACGACCCTGATTACATTATCGGTGAGCGCGTAACCTACAGCAAAGCGGGCCGGTCGGGCAAATCGCCCGGTTCGCCGATCCGCGCAAAGAAAAGGGGTCCGCGCCGGCGAGGCGGGCGGACCCCCGTGAGGCGGTTCCCGGGCAATGGGAGGCGAGCGCCCGGACCGCTGATTGGCTACGGAAACGCGACTAACGCAGCTCCGCGTCGTTGATGATCGAGCCGTGGTCGGTCCGCAGGTTCGCCCGCAGGCGGACGGGCTTGTCGCCCTCGGCCTCGACGACGACGGTGAACGTGTGCTTGCCGTCGACGGCCAGGTCGTCCATCTGGGCGAACTCGACCGCGCCATCCGTGATCTGTGGCTCGCCCGGCCCATTGGCGGCGATGATCTCGCCACCGGCGGCGCGGCACATCAGGCGGATCTTGCCGAAGGCGGTCGCGCCCTGGTTATCGAGCGTCAGCGTGAACGTGTGCTCGCCGTTGTCGGTCGCGCCGCGGGCGGCGTCGATCGTCAACGTCATCTTGGCGTCGCCGCTGGTCATCGTGGCGACCGAGTTCGAGCGCGACGCTGCGCCGGCGGTCCGGACTTTCTCGACATTCACCAGCGCGCCGCCGGTCGCGTCATCGTGCGCCGCGAAGAAGTCGGCGAGTTCGTCGCCCGTCAGTTCGCCATCGCCGTCGATGTCCATTTCCGGGTGATTCATGAGCATTTCCATATGCGCTCGCGACGTGAGCTCATGCAGAAACGCGTCGCGCTCGTCCGCCGTCAGCTGGCCGTCGCCGTTGGTGTCGGCGTCGGGGTTCAGCTCCAGGAACGTCTCCAGCGGCGCGGCTTCGACGACGTCGATATAGGCGGCGACATCGGCGCTGGTGGGCTCAGCGTCGATTTCCTCCTCAAGCCAGCGGGAAGCGGGGCGGGCGGCGCTGAGATTCAGCGTGTGCAGCGCGCCGAGCTTGTCGTGCAGTCCCTCGAGCGCGAGCCGGCACTCGCCACTCGCCATCGCGTGATCGGCGCCGCCGTCTTCGATGATCACCTCGACGCTCTGGGCTCCGTCAAGCTCATCGATGTCGCCGAGCATTTCCGTGATCTGCAACGAAAGCGCGCCGTGCAGCTCTTCAACCTCCACCTCCGCCCCGTCATCGCTGTTGACGCGGGCGATGGCGAAGTGCGGCCGATCAAGCATGATGGCGTGCGCGTCTTCAAAGGCGCCGTTGTCCAGTTCGATCACCTCATCGGCGGTCTGCCAGGTAGCGTCTGGCGAGCCGCTGACAAACCGGCTCATCACCATCACATTTCCGCCCTGGGGCGTCCACATGCCGCTGCCGTCCACCAGCCGCGCCGCTTCGGCGGGGGTCAGGACGCCGTCGCCGTCGCGATCCGCGGACGGATACTGCGCCAGCACTTCATTCGGCCGCGCCATGGCGCGGGCGACGAGGTAGGCGTCGCGCTCGACCTTGGTCACGGCGCCGTCGGCGTCCGCGTCGGCGGTCGGATGGCTGTCCATGAACGCTTGCAGCGTCGCCGGCGATTCGTCATCCAACTCGATCGCGAACATCATCGGACCATGGGTCTCGATGTCGGTATCGATCGGCGCGGCGGCAGCGCTGCTGAACAGATTGCCGATCAGCGGAATGTCGCTGAGGAACGGCACGCCGTGCGTCGTCACATGCTGGCGGCGAATCACGGTCGGTTGCGGCGATTTTTGCACGAACACGCGGGTTCCGGCGGGCGTCAGCGTGCCGGCTTGCGCGCCGTCGGCTGTCGCTTGCGCTACGCGGATGCGCGTTTTCTTCTGCTCCGGCGATTTTTCAGGGCCGTCCTTGGCCGCGCCGATGGCGGCGCCGCTGAGCGCGAAAACGCACCAACCGAGCGCCAATGTTCCAGTTACGACTCCGATTCTCCGCCCGTGCGGGCGGCGTGCAGGCGAGCGCATGATCATCCCGATTCTCCTTTCGATGTGTGAGGGGTTGGCAGCCATGGCGGCCGGGATGGCGCTGCGCCAGGCGTTTGTGCCGTCGCGCGCGACGGTCAGCAGGCATCGGGCATAGGCGGCGGGGCTCAGACGACCGTGACGAAGGGCCCATTCGTCACACGCCTGCTCGCGCGCCAAGTCGATGCGCCGGTTGACCCAGGCGACGATCGGCCAAAAGAACAGAAGGACGCCCGCCAGCCACTGCAGGCGGCGGACCCACAGGTCGCCGCGGCGCAGGTGCGCGAGCTCGTGCAAAATCACCGCTTCGAGATCTTCGGCGCGGCGGAGCACGCTATTCGTCAGCACCAGAACAGGTCGGGAGGCGCCAATCACAAACGGGGAAACGCGTTCCGATGTAATGCGGGTTTCCGGCACACGCACGCGCATCTGGCGCGAGAGTCGCGCGACCAGGGCGCGGACATCCGCCGCCGGCTCGGGCATTTGCCAGACGCCCGAGACAAGGTTGCGATAGCGCGTCCAGCGCCGGGCGGCGATCAACGCCACGCCGGCCAGGTAGCAGCCGCACAACGCGATCGGCCAGCGGGCGATGGATTTCGCCTTGGCGGTTTCGGCGCCGCGCGTAATCGGGATCAGTTTGGCGCGCAATCGCGCGGGGTCGTTTGCCGTGGGGGCGATGACGGTCGTCGCGGCGGGCAGCGCCCAATCGCGCAGTTGATTCGCGGCCCCGCTCAGGGACCAGGCGGGGCCGATCGGCGCGACGAATTTGATGAGCACGACCGTCCAGATCGCGAAAACAAGCGCCGGAGCGGCCTTGCGGAACGCCAGACGCATGACCAGCCACGTCGCCAGCGCGAGGACGGTGCCGATGATGACGGCTTGGCCGATCCACTGCAGCACCAGAAGAGATATGGCGCTGAGCGCCTCAATCGTAAGCATCAGACTTCCTCCCCAGACGGCGTCTGGTCGGGTTTTTGCGGTTCGTCGCGATCGTCGATCAGCCGCTCGATGCGGCGCAGGTCGTCGGTCGAGAGCTCTTCATCTTCGACCAGTCGCATCACGAGTTCGCCGGCCTGGCCGTCGAACACCTGGTCGACGAACTGGCGCAGGCGCTGGCCCAGGACCTGTTCGCGGCGGATTGCCGGCCGATAGACGAACGGCTGGCGTTCGCGATCGACGTCCAGGGCGCCCTTCTGGGCGAGCTGGTTCATGAGGGTCATGAGGGTGGTGTAGGCGGATGAGTCGCCGGCCTCGGCCAGGGCGTCTTTCACGTCGCGGACCGTGGCGGAGCCGAGCCCCCAGAGGGCCTTCAGCACGCGCAGTTCGGCGGCGGTGATGTGCGGTATCGGTCGTTTCATTCGGACAGGTCCTCGGGTCAGTTACTATCTGTATCGGAAGACTACTAGATACATAGTAGCCTGGCAAGAAAATTCCGGGATTTTTTTATTTTCGGGCCGCTGATTGCCTTTTTGGGAAATTTCGGCGCAGTTCTCGGACCCGGGGGGTAGCGTGGGAATCGAGAGCCAAGTTTACCCATCGTCCCGCGGCGCCGTTCTCGCCATCCGTGGGATGGTGAAACAAAATGTAGGCGAATTGGGAGATGTTCCGATGATGCGCATTCGAACCCTGGCCTGCGCGGCGTTGATCGCGTTGACCGGACCGCTGGCGGTCACATTCGCCGGCCCGAGCATTGGCCCGGTCGACGCGAGACCGGTGCTCTACCGTCTGAACGACGGGGCGACTTATCTGGAAGGGTGCTTTCCGCCCTGCCGCTGTCTGATCGCCGATGGCGACATTCGCGGCACGTTTCTGCTGACATTCAGTGGCGTGACCGGCACGACAACCAACTATCGCGTGACGGACGTGAACTGGTGGGTGACGTATCAGGGCGAAGACAAGCACATCACGGGCTCCGGCGTCTATCGCCGCATCGACGGCTTTGCCGGTCCGATTCACGAGTTTGAGCTGGAGCTGGTCGTTGATGGCGGCGAGCCGCAGCGTTTCCGTGGCGGCGCGAATGACTTTGACGGGAACTTCCCGACCATCGACGGCGTCACCATCAGCGCGAACAACATGGAATGCTATGACATCGCGATCGGCGTCGACGCGTCGCCGGTGCGGTCGGATGAGATTCTGCGCTACTGCCTTGGGCGTCCCAGCAATTACCAGGAAGGCTGTCTGCCGCCGTGTCTGTGCCCGATTCTGGCGTCGCAGCCGCTGCGTGGTTCCTACGGGGTGGTGGAACTGCGAAACTACGGCACGTGGATTGAGTACGCGGTGGTCGACATGGACCTGCGCGTCGTCAGCGCGTTTGATCCGCCGAGCTCGACATTCCGCGGGGTGGGTCGCTACATCTGGGTGTCCGGTTTTGCCGGTGTGATCGAGCAGATGCAGTTGGCCTTGAGCATCGACGGCGGTCCGCTGACGGCGTTCGACAGTGGTTTCAACAACGACTTTGACAATCAATTCCCGGATCGCATCGACATTCGGGTCGCGATGAACGGGTTCTATTGCTACGACATCGTGCTGGACATCCGCTCACCGCGCTGCCGCACGATTTCGCCGGCGATGTCGCTGACGGAGGATAGCCGCGCAACTACGCCCGCGAAGGCTCGGCTGGGCGACTGAGGCGCGCGACGCCCAGCCCGCAGAAACAGAAAACGGGGTCAGCGTGAAAGCGCTGGCCCCGTTTTGTTTCTCGCTCGCGCCGCGCAAGGCGGCGATTCGATTTCGGCTTAGCGGGCCGTCGCGGCGGCTTCGGCCTGGTGGCCCTTGTAGAGGTCCAGCAGCGCCTGCTCGACCGTCCGGGTCGGGTTCCAGCTCAGTTCACTGCGGATCTTCGTGTTGTCGCCCCATAGCTTCTTGGTCTGATTCTCTTCGCCGGTCGACAGTTCGCTTACGGTGAGCGGCTTGCCGCTCAGACGGATCAGGTGGCGGACCATTTCGCCGACGCGGACTGTCTTGCCGGAGCAGATGTTGTACACCTGGTTCGGCTTGCCGTCTTCGAGCAGGCGCGTGTACGCCTCGACCACGTCCTGCACATGCATCATGTCGCGTTCGCAATCGAGATCGGGCAGCTGGATGTTCGTTCCCTGCTCGGAGATGTCCCACGTGGCCAGCATGCGGGCGACATTGCCGAGGAAGAACGCGTCCGACTGGTTGGGACCGGTGTAGTGGAACGGCCGCGCGATCGTGATGTTCAGGTGATAGTTGTTGAAAAATGTTTCCGCGATCTGTTCGGCGGCGGACTTCAGCGCGCCGAAGGTCGTCGACGGATTGGTCGCGTCGGTTTCCTTCAGCTGCTGACCGGAGGCGGCCGTGTCGCCATAGACGTCGCACGCGCTGGCCAGCACGACATGACAACGCGGGACGATGCGTCGCGCCGCGTCGAGCACGTTTGCCCAGGCGGAGACGATCGACTGGTACGCGGTCAGCGGCTCTTCCGCGGCGGCGTATGGTCGGGACTGTCCGGCCAGGTGAATGATGCCATCGGGTTTGGCGCTGGCAACGACGCGGGCGACGTTGATCGCGTCGCTGACGTCGCAGACAAGCGCTTTGCCGTGTCGGCGTTCAAAGGCGAGCTTGCGGGCTCGATTTCGGACGCCGCCAATTACGTCGTAGCCGCGCTGTTCGAGGTGCTGCGTGAGGCGCCACCCCGTGAAGCCCTCAGCGCCTGTGATGAGCAATGTCTTCACTGCCGTTCTCCGTCGGAACTACCGCCTCGGGTGCGGCGCACGGGCCGCGTGCGGTTCCACCGCGATGGTGGGGTATCGGCGACGGATATGCGGAACTCGCGTAAAAAAATGGCGTTGCGGTTCAGGGGGAGGCGTTATCGGCCGAGTGGGCGTTCGTGATGCCGCGAGCCCAGTGGCATTCGACGGGCTTTTCGTTCGGGGGCGGCGTGTTCCGTCAATATTTCCGACGCCGGGGAATTTGCGGCGTGAAGCGGGGGCGGTCAGCCGCCGCGCGAATCGGGCGCCGCGTCTTGCGCCAGGTCGGGCAGGCGCGGGGCGTGATCTTCCGGCGGCTGGCTGGAGCCGGGTTTCTGGAGCTCGATCGTGAGCCGGCCGACGGCGCCTTCCGGGGTCAGTTCGTCCTGATAGAAAAGCTGCCGCGCGACGCCGCCGAGGGCCGCGATGCGTTTGAGCGCATCGACCGGGTCGATGCCGGGCATGGGGATGCGCTGGGCGATGATCGCCCCTTCGCGCTCGATGAGCAGCTCGATCCAACGCCCGGCGGGCGGGTGATCGACCGCGGCGGTCAGTTCGTGAATCGGGCGCGTCGCGAAGCGCTTCCCGGACACGCCGAGGATGATATCTCCGGGGCGTAGCCGGCCATCACACGGCAAGCCCGACGTCACCTTGGTCACTTCGAGGCGCAGTTTTTCGACGTCTTCGTTCACGTCGACGCCCAGACGCGGGCGGCCGGCGCCGGGCGGGCGCCACCAGACGTTTTCAATCGAGCCGGGCGCGATGTTCTGCAGGTGGCGCAGCCAGCGGTGCGACAGGTCGCTGATGGCGCCGGCGTTGGCGTAGAAAGTGGTTTCGCCGCGCGGTTCCAGCCCATGTCCGACGCGGTCAAATGACTCGGCCAGCGACGCCGCGCCGCGCTGGGCGGCGATGATTTCGCGCAGCCAGGCGCGATCAGTCGCGACGATCAGCAGATCATCACTCGCGGTCCAGCAAAGCGTCGCCTTGCGCAGCGTTGGCGCGTTCAGCAGGTCCGCCAGCCCGGCGAGTTCCAGCGCGAAGACTTCGGCGCCTTCGATCCGCTCGGTCGTGGGCGCGGCCAGCGGCGCCGTCCCGCGGCGCAGTGCGGCGATGTTGATCAACGGCACGGCGGTATTCGTCAGCGTCTCCAGCGCGTCCAGCAGCGGTTGGGGCTTGCACCGCAACAACAACGCGACCGCGGGCGGCGGCGGGGCTTCCCCCTGGGCGGCTCCCGGTCCGATCGCGACGCATGTGTCGCCGCGCAGCGCGCCGAGGATCTCGGGCGCGTCGAGACCGAGTTGCTCGGTGATCTGGCGCACAGGCGCCCGCGCGGGCAGGGCCTCGAATTCTTTGCGGACCGCGGCGTAGTCAAACGCCCGGCTCCACGCGAATAACGTCGCGCGCGGCAGTCGCGCGAGCAATTCGACGGCCCGCGCTGGCGACGTCGGCCGCGAGCGCTCCGGCTGGTCGCCGACAATCGTGAACCGCATGGCGCCGCGCTGCTCGCGCATCGTGACGAGCACGGACTCCGCGGCGCGGAATGGCGCAAGCGTCATTGGCGGCGAGCGGTCGCTGGAAAGGCGGGCGAACAGGATCGCGTGCGCTTCGGACTCGTCCGCGCGGCGCGCGAGTTTGCGAAACGTCGCGCTTTCCGCGAGCGATTCGCGCGTTTCCGATCTTGACGCGAACGTGGCGATGCGGCGCAGCAGCGCATCCGGCGCGACGGCGTCGCCGAACGCCAGTGTTTTTCCGAGGGCCGCGACGCCGAGATTGCCGCCGAGGGCCCAGATCACCGGGGCGCGCGGATCGGTCGGGTCGATCGAGCGCGATTCGGCCTTGCCAAGGCGGCGCAGAAAGTCGTCCGCGTCGACGCCGGTGGGCCGACACAACACGACCGGGTCCACGGCCCGATCCGGACTGCGGGCGACAAACGCGACGCGTTCGCCGAACAGGGCGCGCACGGCGCGGGCCGGCTCCATGCCGACCGTGGCGCGGATGCGACGGCGCCACTCTTCGACATCGTCCGGCGTGGCCGGTTGGCCGACGAGATTGGCCAGACCGCTCCAGATGTGCGGCTCGGTCAGTTGAATGATGAGTTCTTCGGCGAGACGGGCTTCGACATACAACCCGATGTCCGCCGGCACCAGGCGGGTGAGCGCCGACTGGTCGGACTTGTCCTGCGCGATCAGCGGGGCCGCGGCGAGCAGCGCGCACGCCGCAACGACAGTAACCACACTCGGGCGTCGCCGCGCGTTCACAGTCATATACCTTTCGGTGGGACGGCGACCGTCTCTAGAGGGAGAAGACGCCATCCGATTCCGCCGGCGCCTCGGTCGAGGTGTCGACCGGCGCGATGGCTTCGAACAGATGGGTCACCGGGCTGACGGACAGGAACCGGTCAAACTGACTGACGACGTCAGGGTTGACGGCCGACGCGGCCAGTTGACGCACATCCCCCCAGAACGCGAGCCCGCGCCCATCCGCGACGCCGCGCCCGGCCCCCACGATGTAATGCACCGCGTTCGCCAGCTCGGCTTCGCCGGCGGCGCTGATCGGCTGAATTTGATTCGATTGTCCGCCGAAGCCGCCGGACCAGAGCAACGCGAACGCCGCGACCGCCGCGACCTGGGCCAGGCCCACCGCGACCCAGCGGTTCTTCCAGCGGGCGCGTTCGAGTTTCAGCGTGCGCGGGGCGCTGACCTGCGCCATCACGCGATCGGTAAAGTCAAACGAAGGGGCCGGCGGCGCGTCATCGGCGATGACGTGCTGGCAGGCTTCGAGCATGGAAAGCATGTTCTGGCAGCGGGCGCACGACAGGCGATGGGCGTCGAACTCGAGCTTCAATGAGCCGGAGAGTTCGCCGTCGAGCCAGGCGTCCATCAGTTGTTCGATTTCAACGCAATGCATCGCCGTTCTCACGCGGACGCGGATCGCAGGATGTGCGGAGCCGCCGCCCAGTCGCGTTCGACCTCCGCCCCCAGCAAGTCGCGCAAACGGGCCCGCGCCCGATGTAAATGACTCTTGACCGTCACCGCCGGTATGCCCAGCATCAGCCCGATGTCCTGGCAGCTCTTTCCCTCGCGGTAGAACATCAGCACGGTGGTCTGCTGCGCCGGCGACAGGGCGCTGACCGCTTCCCAGACCCGCTGCTTGAGGCGCTCCGCCTCTTCGCTGCTGGCCAGGCGCGTCGACGCCGCTTCCTCGTCCGTGCTGAAGCCGGAGAAGTCCGTCTCGCCGGACAGGGCTTTCTTTTTTCGTAGTTGATTCAGACATAGCCGATACGCGATCGTAAATAGCCACGTGCTGAAGGCGTATTTGTCGTTGTAGCTGTCGAGCGACTCATACGCCTTGACAAATGCCGCCTGGCAGATGTCCTCGGCTTCGTGATGGTTCCGCACCATCCGCCAGATAAACCCGAACAGGCGATCTTTGTACGCCTCCACGAGATCGCGGTACGCGTCGGCGTTGCCGTTGCGCGCAAGGACGATGGTCCGTTTTTCCACGTCTCGTGACATTCGGTTGTCCGGGTCGCCGAGCGGTTTCCGCACGTTTTCCACCATTTGGTACCCGCGAATCGAGGGCCGGTTGCGGCGGCGCGAGGGCGTCGCTGTTAGAATTGTAGCATGCCCAAACCGTCGGCTCCATCCAAACCCCGCATCCTGAACAAGCGGGCGACCCACGACTTCGAGATTCTCGAGCAAATCGAGGCCGGAATCGCTCTAACTGGCAGTGAGGTCAAGAGTTTACGGTCCGGTAAAGCCTCGCTGACGGAGGCGTTTGCGATGATCCGGGACAACCAGGCGTTTTTGCGCCAGTTCCACATCGAGCCCTACCCCCACGCGACGGGCAAGCACGCCCACGAGCCGACCCGGGAGCGGATTCTGCTGCTTCATAAGCGGGAAATCCTGAAACTGCATGCGAAATTGACCCAAAAGGGGCTGACGCTGGTCCCGCTGCGCCTGGAGTTTAACGAGCGCGGGCGGGCGAAGGTGGTGCTGGGCGTGGCGCGGGGCAAGAAGCTGCATGACAAGCGGCAGGATTTGAAAAAGCGGGACATTCAGCGCGACATGGCGCGGGAAGCGCGGCGTTAGGGGGACGCTACGGCTGGCGCGAGCGGGCGCGTGGAGGCGTGGGCGTTTGCCGCGCTGCAAGTAGCCTTCCGTTTGACGGATCACGATTCACGCTTGGCTCGCCCCGAAGGGGCGCAGGATCGTAGCCACGGGTGAAGCAAGGTCGGCGCAAGCCGACCGCGGCGCAACCCGTGGGTTCCAGGCGCTGTAACTTTTCTGCCCCGAAAGGGGCAGGGGGACGGCGCGCATGCGGTGGGTCGGCGACTTTGTCCGGCTCCTTCGCCCCTTCGGGGCGAGTCACCATCAAGCGAACTGACCACGGGTTACGCGTCGGTCGGCTCGCGCCGACCTCGCTCCACCCGTGGCTACCACCCTGCGCCCCTTCGGGGCGTGATGATCGTCGCTCGGAGGGGCAAGGTTCTTTGTCGCGCCCTGGGCGTAGCGGACCCGACAGGATGGCGAGGCGTCGAATAAAGATGTTCCGGGACGACGGGGAGTCGGCTGCGGCGGGAGCGCCGCGAAGTCAACTACCTCGCCAGTTCCGCTTCTGCGAACGCTAGCACCGTCGCCAGCAACTGAATGCGATCCTCGCGTGTCTTGACTGGCGCCCAAACCCCATACGTGTGCGCTGTTGCGGCTTGACCGTTGAGCAGCCGTATCGACATCGGTAGAGGCAGATCGTCGCCGGCCTGCGGCGTTTCAACCACCAGCGTTGGAATCGGCGGTGCTGACTTGCACGCACCCGGGTCTTCGGCGATCAGCGCGATCACGTTACCCACATCGGTGATCGCCTGACTGGCGGCGCCGAATGTCGGGCCGTCCGCCCATACGGCGAGGCGATCGCCTTCAGCGGCCAACTGACGGATGGCGGCCGCGATCAGCGCGGCGTGCCGCTGTTCAGCGTCTGGGGATGGGGGATCCGGAAGCCACAGGCGGACGTAGCGGCCGCCGTTTTCCATCCAGGCGCCCATTGCCGGCTCGATTGCCATGTTTTGCGGTTCGCCGTATGCGTAATCGACGCGGATGAGCGTCGCCCGGCTAGGCTCGACGCCGGGCGCGACGGCGATCTGCAGCGTTGCGGGCGCGTCTCCGAGGTCCACTTCATATGATTCAACAACCGGCGCCAGCGCATTCGGAGTCAGGCAGTGGGTTAACGCACGGGTCGCCAAGTCATAAAGATAGTTTTGCTCGGGATTCGTCGGCGAGGAGATCATGATCGTGAGGACATCGGAATCCTGGTCGCTGCTGATGGCGCGAATCACTGATGACAACGGTACCGGGATTTCCTGAACCGGGGTCCAGTTATTGGTTGGATCGTAGATACGCGGTCGTCGCGTTCCCTCCCAATCCTCGAGCACGAGGGCGAGGTCTCTCGATACGTGGTCGAAACTGTCATATTCGCGGCCTTGTTCGCCCGGCAGGATCGTCGTCCATGGTTCGAACGGAGGCTCAAGTTGTTCCAGGTGTAGTTCAACCAACCCGGGGCACGGCGTCACTCCGTTGAAGTGCACATAGAGCCGGCCGTCGATGCTGATCGACTGGGGCCAGAGCCGCGGCGCTCGGGCGACGAACCGAAAATCTCCGAAGCGCCGCCGAACCAAGAGAATGGACTCATCATACAAGACTACCCTGCGCCATTGGTACTTACCATCGAGTGTGTTCGTAACCATTGGCCATAGAGCGGGCTGATCGAGTTCGACTACATCTCGGTCGTGATGCGTGCCGAGGTGGTGATAAAGGCCCTTCATCGTTCGGCGGCCGGTTCCGCTATCATATTTGCGAGCATATGAGAAGCCCACCTCGTGCGCGTCCCACGCGACCAGGCACCAATCAACATCAGGGATACGCTCCGGAAGCAGGCGTTGATCGGCCACTGAGCAAACGCGCAGGAACAATTTGCCGTTTTCATCAGGTTCTTTGTAGGCGACGTATGTTCCGCGCGGCGACGGCGACCAGCCGTTGTGATAGTGCTCCATATCAGTGTTGAAGTTAGTCGCATCGAAGACGACGACGGGGTCCGCGTCGAGGGAGCCGATCCGCGCCATCAGTTTGCGTTTTCCAGCCTTGCCAGGCCCCCAATAGAAGAATCGAGACCCGTACTGGTAGATTCCGCTGGAAACTTGCCCATCGGTGAGGTGTGTGACGCGCGCGGCGAAAGCGTCTCGGCGATCGGTGTCGATCCTGGCCAACGTGCGGTCCGTTTGGGCTTTCCACCAATCCGACGGCCTCGTCGGCGCTTCGCTGGGCGGGCCGACGAGCGACGACTCACCATGTGCGGCGCCGCAAAGCAGCCATGCAAGCGCGACGCCGATTACGATCCGCATGTCGATCTCCGCAACCTGGACAGCAGCGTCTCCCGGCGCCCGCCACCTCGTCAGTGGCAATGTTACCTACATCTGCGGCACGCACAAACAGCTGCTGCCGATCGGGCGTTCCGCCTTTGCCGTCGTCACTTTCAGGCGGGCTTCGACTTCTGTCGCTTCGTCGTTCGCGCCGCGGGCGCGGAGGCAGCGGCTCAGGCCGTACAGCGACCACGCGTTTTCCGGCCAACGCCGCAGGTCTTCACGGTACACCGCTTCGGCCTCGGACCAGCGCTGCGCGTCCGCCAGGAACGCGCCCAGCGTGTGCCGCGCCGGCTGAATCCACTCGGGCGGCTCCATGTAGATCATCTGGTCTTCCAACACGACGGCCTCGCGCAACTTCGCGACCGCTTCGTCGTTATTGCCTTTTTGAAACGCGATTTCGCCGTCCAGTATCAGCGCCGCGAGCTTCAGCATGTGATGCGCCTTGTTGATCGCCAGCATCGCATCTTCGGGCACGTTCGCCACCGCCTGGCGAAACGCTTCACGCTCGCGCTCGGCGGCCGGGAAGTCGTGTTTCGCGGCGTACGCCAGCCCGCGCGCGTAACGCCACATCGCGGTTGTGATCGGCAGATAGGTCGGCGGCTGCGGCTCGCGCAGGATCTCATCCCACTTGCCGAAGCGTTTCAGCACGTCGTAGACCGGGCTCATGTAGGGGTCGGCGAACGCGGCGTTTTCGCGCACGTAATCCGCCGGCACGGTGTTCACCGTTGCGCGGGCGGCCTCCAGCGCGACCTGGTAGCGGCCCTGCATCATCGCCGCGAAGCACAGCATGTGCGCATTGTGCAGCATGTACAGCCGATAGAAGCCCTGCCGGGGCGATTGGGCGCGATAGTCGCGATCAATCTCGATCGCGCGTTCGTTTTGCTCCGCCGCCTGCGCCCAGCCGCCCGTCAGCACGTCGATATGCGACGGCATATGCACCAGATGGCCCGATGCGGGCACGAGGTCGCGCAGCCGATCGGCAGCGACTTTCGCGCGGTGCGGGTCGCCGGCCTCGCAGGCATGGATATAGAGATGCAGCGCGCCGGGGTGATGGGGGTTGAGCCGCAGCGCCCGCTCGAGCACGTCGAGCACTTCCGGCGTCCACGGCTGCTGCCGCTTGTCATGCGTCCACAGATCCCACGGGTGCAGATCCATCAGCGCTTCGGCCGTGAGCGTGGCGATATCGGCGTCGTCCGGATAGGCGCGATACACGGCCCGCATCGCGTCGGCGTAAGCCTGATCCAGCGGGGCGCGGTCGGCGACCGGCGGCGCGGCGTAGCGGCGGGAGAGCGCCTCGATCAGGCGCTGCTCTTTGGCGGATGCGCCGGACTTGAGGCGCTGGGCATTCTGGATCGCCTCCCATGCGGCGACCGAGGCGGCCTCGCTCATGACCGGGTTGTTGATGTGCGGTCCGTTGCACAGCGCGACACCCCACCACGCCATGGCGCAATCGGGATCGAGCCGCGCGACTTCCTTGTAAGAGCGAATCGCTTCGTCGTGGTTGAATGCGAATGTCCATGTCAGCGCCTGGTCGAAATAGCGCTGCGCGAGATCGGAGTCGGTCGTGACCGCGTAGCCATGGTCGCCCATGCCTTTGAACAAGCCGACCGAGTCGGAGCCGCGCTTTGACGCACCGGCGCAGCCGACAAGCGGGAGGAGAGTGAGCAGCGCGGCCAGGGTGGTGATTTTTTTTGGCATCGGGGGGCTCCTGACGTTTCGTCGAGCGACAAGGGACTTCTTTGCCCGCTCAGACGTGGTTTGAGTGGAATCTTATCGCTTCCGCCGTCAGTTGGGGCGCATTCTGTTGGCCGGGAGTGCCATGTCGGGCGCGAAGTTCTTGCCCCGGCGGGGGAGTCTCCCGCCGGGGTCGGCGGGCCGAGGGGCGCGAAGAGGGTTCCCCTGTTTCTGGAAACGTCGGCGCCGCTTGTTTGCGTTCGCGAGGGGGCATATAAAGACGGCCGCTCGCGGTGCGAGCATCTCCCAAACGGCCAACGAAGCGAGAATCCGAATGCCACGATATCTCACGGAGTTCATCGGAACCTATTTCCTCGTCGCCATCATCGGGTTCTGTGTCGTCGATAACGCCTTGCACCAGACGCCGGTGAATCTCGCCCCGATCGCGATCGGACTCGGACTGATGGCGATGGTCTACATGGGTGGGCACGTGTCCGGGGCGCACTACAACCCCGCCGTCACGATCGCGGTGCTGATTCGCGGCAAGATCGCCTGGCCGGACGTGATTCCGTACATTCTGGCGCAGCTGCTCGGCGCGTTCGCCGCCGCGGCGTCGGTCTATGGGCTGCTGGGCGAGACGTTCGCGCCGGCTCCGGCGGCGACGGTCACCGTGTCGACGGCGCTGATCGCGGAGGCGATCTTCACATTCGCGCTGGTCATCGTCATTTTGAACGTCGCGACCGCCCCAAAGCTTGAGGGCAATTCGTTCTACGGCGCCGCGATCGGCCTGACCGTGACCGCCGGGGCGTACGCGGTCGGCCCGCTGTCGGGGGCGGCGTTCAATCCGGCGGTGGGCGTCGGGCCGACGCTGGTCAAGATGATCTGGGGCGGCGGCAACGTGGAGATGCTCTGGATTTACCTGGCGGGGCCGATTCTCGGCGGGGTCTTGGCGGCGGTGGCGTTTCGGCTGCAGAATCCGGACACCTGACGGCTGCGTCAGTAGCCCGCGCGGTCGCGCGGATCTCGGGCGCCCCTGGCCTCCGCCTGGAGTTCGAGGTGGGTGGAGAGCGGCATGCCCGCGGCGGTGTCAGATCGAACCGGCATGACTGCCAACGTGGCGGTTTTTCGGGGCCGCGGTCGGCGGGCGAGGCCGCGGGTTGCGCACGTAAATCTCTTCCAGGATTGAACTTGTGGATTTCTGCGGGTCGGGGCGCAATCTTTGGCGCGCCGATTGCTTGATCCCTCATCAGCAACGGGTCTGCGCCGGGATTTGTGTCGGCGCCGCCGTTCACGCAGCCAATCAAAACCAGTCGCTGGGTTCAGAAATCGCGGGGATAGACCGCAGGAGAGAATTGGATGGCAGCCAAGCAGATCGCATTCGACATGGAGGCCCGTGAGGCCATCAAGCGTGGTGTTTCGCAGCTCGCGAGGGCCGTTAAGGTCACGCTCGGCCCGCGCGGCCGGAACGTCGTGATCCAGAAGTCCTTCGGGGCGCCGACGGTCACCAAGGACGGCGTGACCGTCGCCAAGGAGATCGAGCTCGAAGACGCCTACGAGAACATGGGCGCCCAGATGGTCCGCGAAGTGGCCAGCAAGACATCAAGCGTCGCGGGCGATGGTACCACCACCGCCACCGTCTACGCCGAGGCGATCTTCGCCGAAGGCCTGAAGAATCTCGCCGCCGGCGCGAGCGCGATGGACCTGAAGCGCGGCGTTGACCTGGGTGTGGCCGCGGTTGTGGACGAGATGGAAAAGCTCGCCACGCCGGTCAAGGGCAAGAGCCAGATCGCGCAGGTTGGCATGTGCGCCGCTAACCAGGACAAAGAAATCGGCGACAAGATTGCCGAGGCGATGGAGAAAGTCGGCAAGGACGGCGTCATCACTGTCGAAGAGGGCAAGAGCCTCGACACGACGGTTGACCTCGTGGAAGGCATGCAGTTCGACAAGGGCTACATCTCGCCGCACTTCGTCAACAAGCCGGAATCGATGCAGGTTGTCCTGGACAACCCGCTGATTCTCGTGAACGAGAAGAAGATCGGCTCGGTCAAGGACATGCTGCCGCTGCTGGAGCAGGTCGCCAAGGCCGGCAAGCCGCTGCTGATTGTTTCGGAGGACGTTGAGGGCGAGGCGCTGGCGACGCTGGTGCTGAACCGCCTGCGCGGCATTCTCCAGTGCTGCGCCGTGAAGGCGCCGGGCTTTGGCGATCGCCGCAAGGCCATGCTGCAGGACATCGCGATTCTGACCGGCGCGCAGCCGGTGTTCGAGGACCTGGGCATCACGCTCGAAGGCGTGCAGCTGGCGCATCTCGGCAAGGCCAAGCGCGTGATCGTGGAGAAGGAAACCTGCACGATCATCGAAGGCGCCGGCAAGTCAGCCGATATCAAGGGTCGCATCGATTCGATTCGCACCGAGATTGACAACACGACCAGCGACTACGACCGCGAGAAGCTCGAGGAGCGTCTGGCGAAGTTGTCGGGTGGCGTGGCGCAGATCAACGTCGGCGCCGCGACCGAGGTCGAGATGAAGGAGAAGAAGGCCCGCGTCGAGGACGCGCTGCACGCTTGCCGCGCCGCCGTCGAAGAGGGCATCCTGCCGGGTGGCGGCGTTGCGCCGCTGCGGGCGATGGGCGCGCTGGACGCGGCCGCGAAGAAGGCCAAGGGCGACCAGAAGGTCGGGATCGACATTGTGCGTCGCGCGCTGAGCGCGCCGATCAAGCAGATCGCGGAGAACGCCGGTCTGGATGGGTCGATCGTGTGCCAGAAGGTCGGCGAGTCGAAGGACAAGAACTTCGGCTTCAACGCGTTGACCGAAGAGTACGGCGACATGATCAAGATGGGCGTGATCGTTCCGCTGAAGGTCGAGCGGATCGCGCTGCAGAACGCGGCCAGCGTCGCGGGTCTGCTGCTGACCACCGACGCGATCGTCAGCGAGATCAAGGAAAAGGACGAGAAGAAACCCGGCGGCGGCATGCCGCACATGCACTAATCGCTGCTGGACAGGCCAATCCAATTGAAACCGGGCGAGCGATCGGCTCGCCCGGTTTTTTTTGTTACAACGCGTCTCAAACCGGATTGCGGGCGAATGCGACGCGCAGCACGCCCATTGTTCGATTCGGCTAGAATATCTGCCGTAGTGTATTGCGAACCAAACAAGTCTCATGCGGAGGTAGAGCGATGGCACGGTACTTCCCGTTTATTCTCGTAGTTGGGCTGTGTCTGGCATTGGCGCCTGCCCGCGCCCAGGATGCGACCGAAGGCGCAACGCCGACCGTTTCAGGCACTGCGGACGCGGCCACCCCGCGGATCGACGCGCGGGCCGACGCGCGCGTCAAAGCGATGAGCGACTTTCTCGCCAAGCAACCGAAACTTCGCTTCAGCGTTGAGATCACCTACGACGCGGTGGAGCCGGACGGCCAAAAGGTGCAACTCGGCCGGCGCTCGCGGGTCGAGGTGAAGCGGCCCAGCGGGTTGTATGTCGACTCGCAGGGGGATCGCGGCTGGAGTCAGCTCAGTGTCTTCGATGGCAAGCACTTCCTGCTCCATGACCGGCTGCACAACCTCTACTCGCGCGTGGAGACGCCCGCGACACTGGAAGCGTTCTTTGACTTTCTGTTCGAGAAGTATGGGGCCGCGCCGCCGCTCACGGATTTCCTGCTGGCGGACTCGCACGCGGCGTTGACGGATGGTGCGGAGACCGGCGCGTTGCTGGGGGACGCGTGGGTCGCCGAGAAAGCGTGTGAACACATCGCGTTCACGGGCCCCGTTCTCGATTGGCAGCTCTGGATCGAAAAGGGCGACTCGCCGTGGCCGCGGAAGTTGGTGATCACATATAAGGATGTCGATGTGCGGCCGCAGTTCGTGGCCGTTTTTCGAGAGTGGAGCGCGGATCCGTCACTGAGCGCAGCGCGGTTTTCAACCGATGCGCCGAGCGGCGCGACCGAAACGCCGCTGGAGGCCCCGGCGGACAAGCAATCGGACGCGGAAGATGACTCCGCAGGACGGGAGGATGCAGGTGATCGCTAACAAGACCACGTGGCTGATTGTCGCCACGATCGCGTTTGTCGGTGGTATCGAGGCGCTGGGGCAGGAGAAGAAGCCGAGCGCCTCGGCGAAGCCCCGCTCGACGACGAAAGTTCGAACCGGCAAGTCGTCCAGCCGGGACCGACAGCATATCGCTTCGTCCGGTAGCGTCCGGCACTATCAGAGTCAGGGGGCGACGAAGCGCGCTCCGAGCGCGACCGCGGGCGCGTCTGCGCGGCGGGCGACGCCGGGCGACCGGCGGGGTGTGAGCGTCAAGCAGCCGACAGTCTCCACCCGCTCGCGGCACGTGGCGTCTTCGGGTTCGGTCAGCCGCTACCGGCCGGCGGCTGTTCAATTGCCGTCGAGGACGGTCGTCTCCACCCGTGATATTCGCGTGCGCCGCGTGCCGCGTTACGGGACGACCATTACGCAACTCCCGGCCCGACATCGCGTCATCTCGCATCACGGTCGGCGCTATTACTTTGATGATGGGATTTGCTACCGCTCTTACGGCGGCGTGTATCGCGTGGTCCGGCCGCCCATCGGCGTGCGGGTCACCTGGCTGCCGGAAGGGTATGTGTCGGTTAACTTTGGGGGCCGGCTGTACTTCCGGTTCGGGAACACGTACTACCTGCGCGACATCATCGATGGCGAGGAAAGCTATGTGGTGACGCTGCCGCCGCGCGACGCCATCCTGGATCAGCTCCCACCGGACTGCCAGGAAGTTCAATACCGCGGGCGGTTGTACTACGTGGATATCTACGAAGAGGTCGCCTATGAGGCGGCGATCATCGCCGGCCGGGTGGTCTATCGCGCGACCGACCTGGATGTGGACGTCGACTTCGACGACGGGCGGATTGAAATCGAGATCGACGACTAGGCCCGGCCCGGCGGGCGCCGGTTCAACGACAATTCGCTAGCGGGCGCGGCCTTCGGGGCGCGCCCGCTTTTTTTTCTGGCCGCGATTCGGGTCGCAGGAACCGCGCTCGGGCGCAATTGGCGCACATAGGTCTCATAACAATGCCGATCCACCCATTTCTCGCGCGGGATTGCGCAGTGGGGGTCGCGCAACTCGCACATCCCCCCCGACCTGACCGATGACTTGGACAAACCCTCTCAAAGGTTGGGCCAAATGGCGGATGAAGAAAAGAAAAAGCAAGCGGAAGGCGCCGAGGAAGAATCCGACGCGCCAGCCCCAAAGAAGCGCAAGCTGCCGATGACGGCGATCCTGATTGCCGGCATCACGATCGTTCAGGCGGTGGGGTTCTTCTTTGCGGCCAAGATGTTCGGCGTAGGGGCCAATGAGGTCGTCGCCGGCGAGAATGAGTCGGTGATCGACGACACGACGCCGAATACGCCGAACACGATCGAGATCGCGATCGTGAAGAAGTTCCGCGCGCCGAACACGAAGAAGGGCGCGTTGTACATCTACGACCTGGACGTGGTCGCCAAGGTCCGCGGCTTTGACTCCGAGCGGGTGAACAAGCTGGTCGAGGATCGCCAGGGCGAGCTGTCGGACGCGATCGCGCGGATTGTGCGCAACGCCGAGCCGCGCGTGCTGGACGAACCCGAACTCAAGACGTTGCGGCTGCAGCTGCGCCAGGCGATCGGCGAGATCGCGGGCGATGAGGAGCCGTTCGTGCAGATCTTCGTGCCGCGGTGCGTGCCGATTAAGTCCAACTAAGCGCAGGCGCGTCAGGGAAGACGCGCAGCCCATACGCAAGGAAGCGTCGCGATGTCCGAAACGCCGCAAGATCCCAAACTCGAAGCCGAAGGCGCCGAGACGCCGGAAGACTCGACGGTCGAGCAGTCGCCGGTCGAGTCGGAGCCCGCAGCCGATTCGCCCGAGGTCGCTTCCGAATCCGCCGAGGCGGCGCCGGGACCGAAGGCGGACGCCCGCGCGTTCAAGCCGCAGGTGTTCGACAAGCCCCACGCGCCTGAGGCGCATTTTGGTCGCCTGGGACTGCTCGACGATGTGGAACTGGATGTGCGGATCGAACTCGGCCGCACGGACATGTACATCGAAGATGTGCTGCGACTGGGCGAAGGCTCGGTTGTGCAGCTCGACAAGAACGCCGGCGACCCGGTCGACATTTACGTCAATGATCGCCTGGTGGCGCGCGGCGAAGTCCTGGTGTTGAACGAAAACTTCTGCGTTCGCGTCAATGACATCATCAGTCCGATCCCTGAGCCGGAGGGGACCTGATGGGGCGCGCCCTGGCGCTGACGACTGTGCTTTTTTCCTGCGCTTTGTCGCGGGCGCAGGAGACTCCCGCGGACCCATGGGACCTGATCGCCCCGGCCACGGCCGCCGCCACCGAAGAAGCGGCGCCGGTCGAATCTGCACAGGCTTCACCAACTGAGACCGCGGCGACAAACCCAGTTGAAGCGGTCACGCCGCGCCCGATTTTCCGCGATGCGGACATGCGGGATCGCGCCGAGACGGCGCCAGCCGCCGCCAAGCCGGAATCAGGCGGCTGGCTGCGGTCGGTCGGGTCGTTGATTGCGGTCGTCGGTCTGATCGTGCTGCTGGCGTGGGGCTATCGCGTGGTGATGACGGCGCGCGGGGCCGGGCTGATGAGCGGCGGTCGATCCGGGCTGGTCGAGGTCGTTTCTCGAACTGCGCTGTCTCCGCGGCATTCCGCGTGTCTGGTGCGCATCGGTCGACGCCTGGTGCTGATCGGGGTGTCGGCGGAGCGGCTGACGCCGCTGGATGTGATTTCTGATCCGGAGCAGGTTTCGTCGCTGCTGGGGCAGGCGCAGCGTGACAAATCTGACAGCGCCACGCGCGCGTTCAAAGAGGACCTTTCCGCGCAGTCGCGCGGCTTTGTCGAAGAGCCGGTGGATGAGCGTGTGACGCCGGATGGAGATCGCGTGGAGCGGGCGCGCGTCGCTTTGACAGACGCGTTGAATCGTGTGCGGAAAGGGCTCGGCGGCGGCTGATCCCGCGGTCGGGCGAATTTTGAAACGCATCAGCGCAGATCGGCGGAGCCGGCGCGCGAAATCGGCCAGGGAGGGCCATGACACACGCGCGACCCATTTCGTTCTTTCTGCTGGCGCTGCTGATCGGCGGCGCTGGCGCCGGCGTCGCGCGGGGGCAGGCGCCGGCGTGGATGACGACGCCGGACTCGGTGTCGTCCTCCGGCCCTGGCGCATCGCAGAACAGTCCGTTCGTGATTCCGAACATTTCCCGGTTTCTGCCGCGCGCGGAGGACAAGGAGTCGATCAGCGCTTCGCTGCAGATTCTCGTTCTGCTGACGCTGCTGACACTCGCGCCGAGCATCCTGCTGATGATGACGAGTTTTGTGCGGATGCTGATCGTGCTGGTGCTGTTGCGCCAGGCGCTGGGCACGCAGTCGCTGCCGCCGTCGCAGGTGCTGATCGGCCTGGCGTTGTTCATGACGTTTCTGGCGATGGGACCGACGTGGGAGCGGGTGCATTCGACCGCGATTCAGCCTTATCTGGATGGCGACATCGGACAGATGCAGGCGATTGAGGTCGCGTCGGCGGAAATGCGCAGCTTCATGTTCGACCAGATCGAGGCGGCGGATAACGCCCGCGACGTGTACATGATGCATGAATACGCGACGCGCACGGTGGTGCCGACCGATCAAGTGCTCGATCGGCGTGATGTGCCGATGCGTGCGCTTGCCCCGGCGTTCGTGCTGAGTGAGCTCAAGGTCGCGTTCATCATCGGCTTCAAGATTTATCTGCCGTTTCTCGTGATCGACATGGTGATCGCCACGGTGCTGGTGTCGATGGGCATGATGATGCTGCCCCCGGTATTGATCTCATTGCCCTTCAAGCTGCTGCTGTTTGTGCTGGCCGACGGCTGGCGCCTGATCGCCGGCTCGTTGATGGCGAGCGTCGTATGACCACTGGACTGCGAGGAGTACGCGCATGTTGAGTATGCCAGTCGCGCTGGACTTGAGTCGTGAAGCGCTGCTGACGGCGCTGCTGATCGCCGGGCCGATACTGGCGTGCGGGGTCGTGGTTGGCCTGATCATCAGCCTGATCCAGTCGATTACGCAACTGCAGGATCAGACCTTCAGCATCGTGCCGAAGATTGTCGCGATGGTGGGAGCCGCGATCTTCTTTACGCCGTGGGTGGCGAATCGTCTGATCGAATACACGCAGGCGATGTTCACCGGGATGTGACACGGATGCCGCTCGACCTGCTCGCCATCTATGCCCGTCTGCCGCTGTTCGCGCTGATCGCCGCGCGGCTGGGTGGCGTCGTGATGTTCCTGCCTATGATCGGCGGGCTGGCGGTGCCGTTCCGGATTCGGGCGCTGCTGGTGATCGGGCTGTCGGCGATAGTCGCGCCGTTCGTCCCCGATCCGATCACGCCGATCGACTCGGCGGCGGGCGTGGCGCTGGCGATGAGTGGCGAAGTGCTTATCGGCGTGCTGGTGGGTCTGACGATGCGCGGGCTGTTCATGGCGGTGCAGTTGGGCGGACAGATCATCGCGCAGGAAGCCGGACTGGCTTATGGGCAGGCGGTGGATCCGACGTTCGGCGAGGACCAGAGCGTGTTCGCCACGTTCTACCTGCAGCTTGCCGGCGTGGTGTTTTTGGCGGTCGGCGGGCATCGGGCGCTGCTGGCGACGTGTCTGGATTCGTTCCAGACGCTTCCGGTGCTCGGGGCGACGGGGTTGTTTGATCGCGGCGCCGGGCTGTTGACGGATTCGCTCACGATCGGGGCGAACATCGGCCTGCGTGTCGCGGCGCCGACGCTGGTGACGCTGTTTCTGTTGAACATCGCGCTCGGGTTTCTCGCGCGGACGATTCCGCAGATGAACGTGACGATTCTGGGCTTTTCGCTGAAGTCGTTGATCGGGTTGCTGCTGATGGCGGTGTCGCTGCCACTGGGGATCGACGCGTTCGTCGGCGGCGTCGACGACGTGAACGGCTGGATCACGGATTTGTTGCGCCCTTAAGGAGCGGAGATGGCGGCGGACGGCGGCGAACGCACCGAACAACCAACCCCTACCAAGCTGCGCGAGGCGCGCGAGCAGGGGCAGGTGGCGCGCAGCCAGGACTTGTCCACTGCGATCGTGCTGCTGGGCGCGCTGATGCTGTTGAACGCGCTGGGTCCGGGACTTTTTGACACGATGCTGGGCATGACGCGCGAGATCGGCGTCTCGAGCGATGTCACCACAGCCTCGCTGAACGGCTGGATCATGCGGATCGGCGCCGCGACGGTGCAGATGACGCTGCCGTTTCTGCTGACGCTGATGGCGCTGGCGGCGATCGCGCAGGTTGCGCAAACGGGGCTGCTCTATACGCCGAAGAAGCTCGTCCCGGATCTGAAACACATCAGCCCGCTGAAGGGGCTCAAGCGACTGTTTTCGACCGATTCGCTGATGCGCACGGCGATGGGCATTCTGAAGATGGCGATGGTCGCGGGCGTGGCGTGGATCACGGTGCGCTCGTCGATTTTCTCCGTGCTGCGCAGCGGCGGGCTGGAACCGCTGGGGATCTACTACGTCGCGACGGAGCTGATGTTCATGTTCGCGCTGCGGCTGGCGGCGTTGATGCTGATTCTCGGGCTGATTGATTACTTCTATCAGCGATACAAGATCAGCGAGCAGCTCAAGATGACGAAGGAAGAAGTGCGCGACGAGATGAAGCGCATGGAGGGCGACCCGATGATCAAGGCCCGACGCCGCCAGGTGGCGCAGAAGATCGCGATGCAGCGTCTGCAGATGGACGTGCCGAAGGCGGATGTGATCGTGACCAACCCCACCGAGTTCGCCGTCGCGCTGCGTTATGACGAGGCGACGATGGGCGCGCCGCGGGTTGTGGCGAAAGGCGCGGATTTATTGGCGCTTCGTATCCGGCAGATTGCGCAGCAGGCCGGCGTGCCGATCGTGCAGCGCCCGCCGCTGGCGCGGGCCTTGTTCTCGTCGACCGAGGTCGGCGACGAGGTGCCGCCGAAGTACTACCGCGCCGTCGCGGAAGTGCTGGCGTATGTCTATGAAATCACCGGCCGCGCGATGCGGGCGAGCTAAGCGGAGATCAAACGCGGAATGGCCAGTCGCGCCGCAATCCTGAATGCGATTCACGAGCACCGGGGCATTTTGTTCCCGTTGGCCGCGGTCGGGTTGATTTTCGTCATCCTGATGCCGCTGCCGACGGCGATGCTCGACATGCTGCTGGTGATGAACATTCTTTTGTCGGCGATCGTGCTGGCGACGGTGATGTACATTCGCAGCCCGCTGGAGTTTTCGAGCTTTCCCTCGCTGCTGCTGGCAATGACGCTGTTGCGCCTGGTGCTCAATACCGCCACGACGCGCCTGATCCTCTCCAACGGCGCGTCCGGCACGGACGCCGCCGGCGATGTCGTTGAGGCGTTCGGCACGTTCGTCGCGGCGAACTCGCTGGCGGTCGGCGTGATCATCTTCCTGATCATCACGATCATTCAGTTTGTCGTTATCACCAAAGGCGCGACGCGCATCGCGGAAGTCGCGGCGCGGTTTACGCTGGATGGGATGCCCGGCAAGCAGATGGCGATCGACGCCGACCTGAACGCCGGCATCATCGACGACAAAGAAGCCCGTCGGCGGCGGCAGCAGATCACCGACGAAGCCGATTTCTTCGGGGCGATGGACGGCGCCAGCAAGTTTGTGCGCGGCGACGCGATCGCCGGCATCATCATCACGATTGTCAACATCCTGGGCGGGCTTTACGTCGGTATGGTCGAAGGCGGCCTCGGACTGATGGAGTCGCTCGAGGTCTATACGAAGCTGTCGATCGGCGACGGCCTGTCGAGCCAGATTCCGGCGTTCATCCTGTCCGTCGGGGCCGGCATGCTGGTGA
Organism: uncultured Planctomycetales bacterium; assembly: GCA_964528455.1. GTDB lineage: Bacteria > Planctomycetota > Phycisphaerae > UBA1845 > Fen-1342 > DSPM01. The sequence goes on from CAZGTH010000002.1 coordinate 153,490, forward strand.
CGCGCAACACCGGCAAGAGCAACATGGGCGAGGAGGTGATCGGCCAGTTGCTTTCGCGGCCGGTCGCGCTCGGCACATCCGCCGGTTTTCTCGCGCTGCTGACGTTGACGCCGTTGCCGAAGCTCCCGCTGGTATCGCTCGCGACCGGCTGCGGCACGATGGCGTTTTTCATGAATCGTTCGCAGCAGACGGAATCAAAGCGCCAGGTGGCCGAGCGCCGCGCAAAGGAAACCGCCAAGCCGGAACAGATCGAGTCCAACCTTGGAGTGGATGCGCTGGAGCTCCAGATCGGCTTTGGCCTGGTGAAGCTGGTGGATCGCACGCGCGGCGGCGACATGCTCGATCGGGTGGCGTCGCTCAGGCGCCAACTTGCGACCGATCTGGGCCTCGTGACACCGCCGGTGCGCATTCGCGACAACGCGAATCACGACGCGAATCTGTACACGATCATGCTGCGCGGTCAGGAGATTGCGCGGGGCGAACTGCAGGCGGACCAACTGCTGGCGATCGACTCCGGTATGACGAGCGAGCCGCTGCCGGGGCAGCGCACGGTTGAGCCAGCTTTCCAGTTGCCGGCCGCATGGATTGCGCCCACCGACCGTGATCGGGCCGAGCGGGCGAATTACACGGTGGTCGAGCCGACCGGTGTGCTGGCGACGCACCTGACGGAGGTCATCCGCCGGCACGCGGCCGATCTGCTGACGCGGGCGGAAACGCACAAACTGATCGACCATTTGAAGCAGAGCAATCCGGCGCTGGTGGACGAAGTGATTCCGAACCTGCTGAAGGCGGGCGATGTGCAGCGCGTGCTGCAGAACCTGCTGCGCGAGCGGGTGCCGATCCGCGATCTGGAGACGATCCTCGAGACGCTCGGCGACTGGGCGGCGCGCTCGAAGGACCCCGAGATCCTGACCGAATACGCGCGGAATGCGCTCGCGCGCACCATCTGTGCGCAATACCGGGACATCACCGGCATCATCCACTGCGTGTCGATTGACCCCGCGACCGAAGACTACATCAGCGGCGCGATTCAGCGCCACGACATGGGCTCATCGCTGAACATCCCGCCGGATCGGCAGGCGCAGTTTGCCGCCAATACGCGGGCGCAGGTGGAGGCGGCGTCGCCGGCGGCCGGTGGCGCGACCGTCGTGGTGCTTTGCTCTCCGCAGATTCGGGCGTGGGCGCGGCGACTGATCGAACCGACGTTGCCGCAGACGCCGGTGCTGGCGCTGAACGAGATTATTCGCGGCCTGGATGTGCGGGCCCACGGAGTGGTGAGTATTGACGTCTGAACTGCGGACATTCCAGGCGGCGACGATGCCGGAGGCGCTGGCGCGGGTCAAGCGGGCGTTCGGCCCTGACGCCGTGATTCTCGGCACGCGGGCGCTGCCGGCGAAAATGGGCGGACTGCTGGGCAGTGGCGGCGTGGAGATCACGGCGGCGCCGCACGCGCCTTCGGCGCCCCGTACAAACGCGGCGCAACCAGGCACTCCAACGCCGGCGCGGGCTCAGCCGAGGCCGGCGCCGCACCAAAGTCAGCAGCGGGCGGGTTCGCCTGAGTGGAACGCGGCCGCCCACGGCGCCGGGCTGTCCGCCGACGCCAGGCCGCAGGACACTTCCCGACTTACGCCGGAGTTGCAAGCCTACTACACGCGTCTGGTCGAGCAGGAGGTGGCCGACGAGCTGGCGATGAAGATCGTGCGGCGCGCGGCCGCCCGGGCCGGAACGACGCCGGGACGACTCAAGGCGGCGTTGATCGAGGTGATTCGCGAGAGTGTGCCGACGACCGGCGGCGTGGCGGCGGGGACGCGCGGCCCGCGGCGGGTGGCGCTGATCGGGCCGCCGGGCTGCGGCAAGACGACGACGATCGCGAAACTGGCCGCGCAACTTTCGCTGCGACAAAAACGACGCGTGGCGTTGCTGTCGATCGATATGCACCGCATGGCGACCGGCGAACAGGTGCGGCGCTATGCGGAGCTGATCGGCGTGGAAGCGCACGTCGCGCAGACCGAGCAGGCGGTGCGGGACATCTGCCGCGGGTTGAAGCACGTTGACGCGCTGTTGATTGACACGCCGGGCGTCGGTCCGCGCGATCCGGCCCGATTGGCCCGCTTGGCGGCGATGCTGCGCGCGGCGCGCGTCGACGAAACCCACCTGGTGATTCCGGTGATGTGGGACGCCCGGCGGCAGGCGGCGGCCGCGGAACGCTTCAAGGGACTGGGCGTGACGCAGGTGACGCTGACCGGGTTGGACGAGGCGGTGGGGCTGGGCGTGGTGTTGAACGCGATCGATCGGCTGAAGTTCGACGTCTCATATTTATGCGACGGGCAGGTTGTGCCGAACGACCTGCAAGAAGCCAGCCCGGAGCGCATTGCTCGCGCCCTTTGTGGTTGAAACTCGGCTATCGGACGGCGGTTCGGCGATTCCTGCCGAGGTCGGCCCGACCCGGACACTTCGCTGCGGATTGACGCCGATAGGCAGGATGGGAACCACAAATGATCTCACAAATCAGCGCTCAGATTTCCATCCTGGCCTTTGCCGTCGCGTTGCTGTCGGGCGTGTCGGCGGGCAACTCGTTCTGGACGGTGCTGACGCGGGCCCTGATCGCCATGACGATTGTGCTGTTTGTCGCGCAGGCGGTGGCCTGGGCGGGCAAACTGGCGCTGCGCGATCACCTGCAGCGGAAGAAAGTCGCGATCGACCGCATGAACACGCCGGGCGCCGACGGGGACGACCCGGAACCGGACACCCCAACCACCCAAGCGAGCTAACCCCTCATGAACAGACGACCCATGACGAGCGGACGTTATCGACGGGTCAGCCGCGTGCCGGTGGCGCGGACGATTGCGGATGATGAGCTGGCGAAGATCTGGAAGCGCTATAAGCGCAATGGCGACGAGGGCCTGCGCAACCAACTGGTAGAGCATTACATTCACTTGGCGCGCTACGCGGCCGAGCGTCTGGCGTTGAAGCTGCCGGACGAGGTGGATGTCGACGACCTGATGAGCGCCGGCATTTTCGGCCTGGTGGACGCGATCGACGCGTTCGATCTCGATCGCGGGGTCAAGTTTGAAACGTACTGCGCGCCGCGCATTCGCGGCGCGATTCTCGATGAACTCCGCAGCATGGACTGGGTGCCGCGCCTGGTGCGGCATCGCGCCCATAAACTCGACGAGACCGTGCGCACGCTGGAGGTCGAGCTGGGCCGGATTCCGAGCGAAGTGGAGATCGCGCGGCGAATGGCGCTGCCGAAGGCCGAGTTTGACAAGCTGATTCGCGACGCGACCGCCGTTTCGCAGATTTCGCTTTCGCAGACGTTCGGCGACTCCGATTCTTCGCGCGAGGTGTCGGAAATCGACGTGCTGCCGGACGAGCTGAGCATTGATCCGGTCTTTGAAGCGCAAAAAAGTGACCTGAAGGACCTCGTCACGCGCGGTTTGTCGCGGGCCGAGCGCCTCATCATCGTGCTGTACTACTATGAGCAGATGACGATGAAAGAGATCGGCGCGACGCTGGATCTGTCGGAATCGCGGGTCAGCCAGATGCACTCGGCGATCATCACGCGGATGCGCGAGCAGCTGGAGCAGCCGACGACCGGGCGCGATACGCGCCCGACCTCCGCGACCGTGGATACGATCGCGTAACTGAAAACACATGGGGCGTCGCGCGGGAGGGGGCGACGCCACGGACGAACACGCATGTCCGCGATTCCGCCCAATCCACTTTCCTCGCTGATCCAGATCAGTGGCGCGCAGCAGCGCGCCGCCAGCGATAAGTCCCGCGAAATCAGCCGGGACGCCGAGGCGCGCGAAACGGCGTTTGCGGAAAAACTGCGCGACAAGATCGAGGACACCGACGCCGACACATCGGTGTATGCGGACGCGGAAGGCGCCGGCGGACAGGGCCGCGCGTTCGGAGAAGACGCGGCCGAGGACGAGCGCGACAAGTCGGACGAGGATGATTCAGCCCATCCGCCCGCGCCCGATCAGCCGGGGCAGCGGCTGGATGTGGAGGCGTGATGCGGGGCCTTCAGTCGGCCAAGCAGGCAAGATGCCCGCTCCACCCGCGCCGCTTCTAGAACGGCGGCGCGGCGGGATTGTTCGGGTCAACGCCGGGCGGGCCGGGCGGCGGCTTGTTCTCCAGCGGTTCGACGTCGATGTCGCCGCCGCGGGGCAGCAACGCCTCGCTCAATTCCAGGTCCATTTCAAACCGGCCTTCATACGGCTCCGGGTAATTGTCGGCGATCGGCCCGACGAACAGCCGTTCATACGGATCCCAACGATACTGGGCCACTTCGACCGGCTCGCTCGCGTCAGGCTGTTGTTTGCGGGCATCCTCCAGCGGCAGCATCAGGCCGACATATCGGACGCCGTTTTTCTCGCGCAGCTCAAATCGCAGCGGGGCGAAGTTCAGGCCGACCGCGGCGGCCTGCGTGGTTTCGCCGATCAGGATCAGTTGATTGGGCGTGATGATCACCGGCGGGAATCCGGCGGCGGTCGCGGTGTGCAACACGGCGGTCTCCGCTTCGGGCCCCTGCGCGGGCTCGGTCACGGTTCCGTTCATCTCAATCAGCACCGGACAGCGCAAGCGGGCTTCGCTGCCTTCTGCCGGATAGCCGAGCGCGAAGTACATGTCTGAGAGCGGCACGACCGCGAGCTTCGCGACCAGGTTGTCCGGCAGCGGGTCGGGCATGCAGGCCGGCTTGACTCCGGAGAGGCGTACGAGTCGGACGGCGGCGCTGAGGCGCGTGTCGTCTCCGAGCAGCTTCATCAGCGCGGTGGTCACGTCCCAGCCCTCGCGCTCGATGAGTAGCTGCGGGCCGGATTGCGGCGCTTCATCCGCCGTTACGCGCGGCGCGGTGTCGGGCTGCGGCGTGTTGTTTTTCGCGGGGGTTTTCACCGCCTCCGTTTCGGCGGGACTCGGCGTCGAATTGGCTGGTTTCTGTTCGCACCCGCTAGCGCCGAGCAGCGCGAACGAGGTGAGCAGCAATGCGCATTTGAAAAGCCCGGTCATGTTTGCACTCCGTCGACCCAGGTGGCGGCGCCGTCTTCCCAGATCTCCCGCTTGAAGATCGGCACGTCGGCCTTGAGCCTCTCGATCGCGGCGCGGCAGGCGTCGAACGCGGCGGCGCGATGCGCGGCGCTCACGACGACGGCGACGGACGCCGCGCCGATCTCCAAGACCCCCAAACGATGCGCGAGGCGCATCGCGATGATGTCGTGCGCGGCCCGCGTCTGTTCACAAATCCGCCGCATTTCGGCCAAGGCCATTTTGTCGTACGCCGTGTAGTCGAGCGCCCGCAGCGCCGCCGGCGCCTCACCGCCGCGCGTTTCCGCCCGCACGACGCCGACAAAGGTCGCGACGGCGCCGGCCTGCGGACTCTCGACGGCGCGCGTCATGGCCGCGATGTCGAGCGGGTCGCGCGTCAGTTCCGCCAGACGCGGATCGTCGGAGGGATACACGCCACTAGCCCCCCGACACCGGCGGAATGATCGCGACTTCATCACCCGGGCGGAGCGACGCGTCGGTTTCGGCATACGCGCCGTTGACCGCGAATCGCAGCCGCGGGCGGGCGTCGCGCAGGCCGGGGGCCTCGCGCTCCAGCCGCGTCAGCGCGTCGCCCAGGGTCTCATTCGGCGAAACCGAGACGGACTTTCGCGCGAAGCCGCAGACTTCCGCCGCGCTGGCCAGCGCCACGATCGTAATGTTGCCCTCGGTCGTCATCTGCGACATTGTACACGCCACGCCGCGCCGGTTCCGAAAGCGCGACGCAAACAGGGGATCAGCGCATGCCGCGATTTGTCGCGCCGATTGTGGATGTCTACGTGTTTCGGCGGGCGCCGGCCGGTCCGGAGTTTCTGCTGCTGCTGCGGGCGCCGGAGCGGGCCATCGGCGGCACATGGCAGGCGGTGCACGGCCGGATTGAGTACGGCGAAACAGCGGCCGCGACGGCGCTCCGGGAGTTGGGAGAGGAAACCGGCCTGACGCCGACGGGGTTCTGGCAGTTGGAGATGCTCAACACGTTCTTCGTCGCGGCGGAGGACGCGATTTACATGTGTCCGTGCTTCGCGGTCGAGGCGGCGCCGGACGCGGTCGTGCGGCTTTCCGACGAACACACGGATCATCGCTGGTTGGCGGTGGATGATGTGTTGCGGGAACTGATGTGGCCGGGCCAGCGGGCGGCGGTGCGCGAGATTGTGGAAGAGATTATTGGCGGCGGGCGCGCGGAGCCGTTCTTGCGGTTGCCGGTGGAGTGACGACTATGGCGACTCTAGTCGGACGCTGCGTGGCTAGGGATGGCATCCAATCTCGCGCGGCTATACATGAGATTGGAGGAAAAGTACCGCGCATGATCGAGCGCGCCATCGCGCGACGGTCGAAATTGATTTGGATCATAGTCAAGACCCATTAGCAAATCAGGATGAGGTGCGTTTCCAAATCCCTGATTACAGCTTTTGCACAGCGTCGCCAGGTTACTCAGAGAAGTCTCTCCTCCTTTCGAGTAAGGAATGGCGTGGTCGGCGGTGAGGCTGTCATGGGATCCACACTGCCTGCATTTGTTCCCGTCCCGTGTAAACATATCCCGTTTCATTTTATTGGGGGGGCGACGTTTGCCGGCTGCCCTATACTGCGCATCAAGGTAGCGCAGTTGCGGTGAAGTAACACACTCCCGTGTTTCCAAGAAAGCTTTAAGGTAACGCTCCGAGAACTCGGTAGAGGCCATTGCCCACCCGCTCTGGAGCAGCCAGCCATCGAGATCCGATACACTCGAAATCCAGCGTACGCGATGCCCGAAGCTCGTTAGGGCCTTATTTACCTTAGCGGCAACCATTGGAGAGGCCCGTCGTCGGTCGCGACCACTCTCGCCATGTTCGACAAAAATCGTGAGCGTGGCGAAATCGCACCAAACACGATCCTTGCTTCCGAGCCAAAATACATACGCTCGTGCACCATCATCGCGTTTGTCGATCGCGCTATAGTCACTCATCGGTGCATGTACTCATTGGCAAAGTTACTCGTGTGCCCATGAAAAAGGCGCCCCGAAAGGCGCCGTGCAGACGCGCCTGAGGCTTCACTTCTTCACCTCAAACTCCGCGTCGATCACGTCGTCATCGTTCGAACCGCTCTTCGGCGCGCCGTCTTCGGCTCCGTCGCCGCCGGCGGCGCCCTGCTGGGCCGCGGTCGCCTTGTAGACCGCCTCGCCGAGTTTCTGGGCGGCGGTCTGCACGTCGTTCAGCGCCTTCTGGATGCGGTCGGCGTCTTCGCCCTTCATCGCTTCCTTCAGGGCGTTGATCGAGCGCTCGATGTCGGCCCGCGCGGCGCCGTCCACCTTGTCGCCGTGTTCGTTCAGCGTCTTTTCGGTCTGGTAGACGACCTGGTCGGACTGGTTCCGCAGGTCGACCAACTGTCGCGCCTTGCGGTCTTCGTCCGCGTGCGACTCGGCGTCCTTGACCATCCGCTGGATGTCGTCGTCATTCAAGCCGCTCGACGACTTGATCTCGATCTTCTGCTCTTTGCCGGTACCGCGATCCTTGGCCGAGACGTTGAGAATGCCGTTCGCGTCGATGTCGAACGTCACCTCGATCTGCGGCGTGCCGCGCGGGGCGGGGGAGATACCGGTGAGCTGGAAACGACCCAACGTGCGGTTGTCCTTCGACATTTCGCGCTCGCCCTGCAGCACGTGGATGTCGACGGCCGGCTGGCTGTCGGCGGCAGTGGAGAACACCTCGCTCTTGCTGGTCGGAATCGTCGTGTTGCGCGGAATCAGCGTCGTCATCACGCCGCCGAGCGTCTCGACGCCGAGGGACAGCGGCGTCACGTCCAGCAACACGACATCGGACTTATCGCCGGACAGCACGGCGCCCTGAATCGCGGCGCCGACGGCGACGACCTCGTCCGGGTTGATGCTCTGGTCCGGCTCCTGGCCGAAGATGTCCTTGACCAGTTTCTGCACGAGCGGGACGCGCGTCGATCCACCGACCAGCACGACTTCGTCGATGTCCTTGGCGGACAGCTTCGAATCCTTGATCGCGTTCATCACCGGGCCGCGGCAACGCTCCACCAGGCTGCCGATGAGCTGCTCAAACTTGGAGCGCGTCAGCGTGAGCTGGAGGTGCTTCGGTCCGCCGGCGTCGGCGGTGATGTACGGCAGATTGATGCTGGTCTCCATGCTGCTGGAGAGTTCGATCTTCGCCTTCTCCGCGGCCTCCTTCAGGCGCTGCAGGGCCATCGGATCGGTGCGGAGGTCGATGCCTTCCTTCTTGCGGAACTCATCCGCCAGGTAGTTGATCAGCGTCTCGTCGAAGTCATCACCGCCGAGGCGGGTGTCGCCGTGCGTGCTGAGCACTTCAAAGACGTTTTCGTCGACATCGAGAATCGAGATATCAAACGTGCCGCCGCCCAGGTCGAAGACGGCGATTTTCTGGTCTTTCTTTTTCTCGAGGCCGTAGGCCAGGGCCGCGGCCGTGGGCTCGTTGATGATGCGCTCGACCTTCAGGCCGGCGATCTGGCCGGCTTCCTTGGTTGCCTGGCGCTGGGCGTCGTTGAAGTACGCCGGCACAGTGATGACGGCCCGCTCGACGGTTTCGCCGAGGTAGCGCTCCGCAGTGGTTTTGAGATCGCGCAGAATCATGGCCGAGATCTCGGGCGGGGCGTATTCCTTGTCGCCGATCTTGACGCTGACGAGCTCGCTCGGCGCGCCGACAACGGCATACGGGACCATTTTCTCTTCGGTCGACACTTCCTCATGTCGGCGGCCCATGAACCGCTTGATGGAGAAGACGGTGTTGGTCGGGTTGGTGACCTGCTGATTACGGGCCCGCTGGCCGACGAGACGCTCGCCCTTGTCGGTGAAGCCGACGACGGACGGCGTCAGGCGCGAGCCCTGCTCGTTGATCAGCACCTTGGGCTGGCCGCCTTCCATGATGGCGACGACCGAGTTGGTGGTGCCGAGGTCGATACCGATGATTTTGGACATTCTCAAAACTCCTTCCGCGAACCTCCGCGGTCAAATAGGCGAAGTATCCGCTGCCCAACGGTCGAACGCACAGGTCGGGCGCGGCCCCCGACCAGAACCGATAGCAAATCCGGTACCAAACTAGCCCCCGGAGCGAGGATTACCATAAACCCCTGATTAAAAGGCGGTTATGGAATCCATCCAGGCGGGTGAGATCCACGTTTCGCTGCCATCATGGCAGGTCGAGGGCTTCGAAAATGAAGTAAGCCGAGGCGTTGTAGACCCCGTGCAGCACGATCGCGGTGGTCAGCACCGGCAGGCCCAGGCCGAGTTGCGGCCGGCGGAGTTCGGTGATCGACCGGCGCCAGACCGTCAGCAGGCCGCGGGTGGCCACGGTGGTGCAGGCGATATGCAAGGCGACGCAGACCGTCCAGCGCCACAGCACGAGCAGCAGCGGCGGATTGGGGAAGTAAATGGTCAGGTACAGCGCGTTCTCAATGCACGCGAACAACAGCGCGGCGCCGAGCGTCGCGAATTGAAGCTGTGACGCGGATGTGAACAGATAGGGTTTGGTCTCGACAAAGACGGCGGCCATCCCAATCTTCATGGTCTCTTCGAGCGCCGGCCCGAAGATGATCGCCATGACGAGCATGCTGGAGCCGGCGATCATGCCCGGCTCGGCATTCAGGAACGCCGCCAGCACCGCCCACGGCCCGCCGAGCAGCGCGGCGATCACCGCGATCATCCAGCCGCGCCGCGAACTGGCGCCGGCGAGGCGTTTTTCGAGCCAGGCGCGATAGCTGGGGGCGCCCGCCGGCGGCGGTCGGTAGAGCGGAATGGCGCCGCATTCGGGACAGGCGCGGCCGAACATCGTGCCGCGCAGGTTGTAGCCGCAACTGTCGCAACTCCAGTCCTGTTCGATCAGCGTGGGCGTCTTCTCGGCGAAAATCGCGGGCTCTTCGAAGACGCTGTGACCGGCGCCGGTGTCGGCCTCGGCGTCGGATCGCATGCGATCCGCGACGCGTTCGGATGGGTCGGGTCGCGCAGCGCCGCCGCGCAGGTGCGGTTCGTTTTCGATTGAATGCGGGTCGCGTCCGGCCATCGAACGCGCCTAGTTGACCCGGCGGCGCACCGCGGTGCCGGTCGCGAGCACTTCGACGCTGGTGGCGGGGTTGCGTGAGCTGGCGCTGGCGATATTGGACGTGTCGTAGCGCACGTTCCACACTTCAGTTGCGCCGATGGCGCGGGCGTTCTCCAGCATCCGCAATGTCGCTTCGCGGCGCGCGCGGCCCATCAGTGTTTCCAACGACTTCATTTCGCCACCGACGATGTTGCGCAGGCTGGCGGCGAAGCTCTTGAAATAGTCATTCGCGATGACCACCTGGCCGAGCACAAGCTCCGCGTGTTCCACGGTTTCGGGTCGGGTAACGGATTTCAGGTTGACCACGCCGATATCCTGCGATTCGGCTTCGCGCTGGTCGAGGTCGGTCAGGTGCCGGCGCTCGCGCAGCGATCCGACTCCGAACCCGATGGCGAGCATGACGCCAACAATGCCGATGCCGATGAGGTCCATGGCCTTCTCCGCTAGTCCGCCACCACGGCGGTGCCGTACGCGTATAGTTCGGCCGCGCCCTGGGTCACGGCGCTGGTCGTGAAGCGGACGTTGACGATCGCGTTGGCGCCGAGTTGTTGCGCCTGGGCCATCATGCGCTCAATCGCCTGGCGGCGGGCCTCGGTCAGCAGTTCGGTGTAGCCTTTGAGCTCTCCGCCCACGAGGTTCTTGAATCCGGCGGCCAGGTCGCGGCCGATATGCTTGGCGCGGATGGTATTGCCCTGAACGAGGCCTTTGACCTCACGAATCGTGTGACCGGGGATGGTTTCGGTATTCACCAGCAGCATGTGTCAGCCTCGCGGAGTTGGGCAATGCGATTCCGCCGAAAATCGGCGGACGGCATCTTATCCCTGAATCGGCATGCCCGGGGTTATCCAATCGCGGTAAAAATAGAAGGGCGCGTGGTCTCGGCCTGGCGAAGGCGCCATTGCGGAACCTTGGCGGCTGGCCCCAAACGGCCGGGAATCCTGAAAGAGGGAACAGATTGATGAATGAGATTCTGGAGGCGATGCGGTCGCCGTCGATGCGGCACGCGATGATCGTGCATTTCCCGATCGTGCTGTCGATCCTGTGCGTGGTGTTCGCCATCGCGCACGCTGTCACGCGCGGCCGCGACCGGGCCCTGCGGGTGATTGTGCCGGCGTTGTTCGCCGCCCTGCTGCTCAGCGCCTGGCTGGCGACCAATAGCGGCGAGGGGGCCGAGGAGGCGGCCGGCGCCATGTCCGATGTGGCCCACGAGCGACTGGAACAGCACGAAGAAATGGCCGACAAGGTCTGGATTTTCGCGCTGACCGGTTTGGTGGTGAGTGTCGCGGGGCTGTTCGCGCCCCAGCGCATGCTGCTGTCGCTGGCCGGAGCCGGCGCGCTGGCGGCGGGCGTGGCGGCGGGCTGGATCGGCCTGACCGCCCATCACGGCGGCACGCTGGTCTACGACCACGGCGTGGGCACGCCGAAGCCGCCGCTCTCGCAGGTGCAACTGGGCGCGGACGCGGATCTGCGCGTGGTTCACTTTCGGGATGTTGTGGTCCCGATTCTGGCGGATCGCTGCCTCGGGTGTCACAGCGGGGACGAGGCGGCGTCCGGTCTCGACCTGACCGGGCCGACCACGATGCTGGCGGGGGGAATGCGCGGGGTGGCGGTCCTTCCGGGGGACGATAACAGCCTGCTGCTGCGGGCGATCCGCGGCGGTGACGAGGAGCTGGACCTGGGCGGGATGCCGCCGCGCGACGAATTGACGGATGGCGAGATCGAGGCGATTGCGCAGTGGGTGCGCGAGGGGGCGGTCTGGCAATAGCGGGGGTGAAAAAACGGGCCCCCCGCGTCCCGGGCTTTGACTTCGGGGCTTCGAACGGCGATAATCATGATGTAATTTGCAAAACCGCCGGTTGTCGGAAACGTGCATGATTATGAAGCAGCGTTGTTTCCAGCGCGTAACCGACCAGCGCGGGGCGAAAGGTGTAGCATGACTGGGACAGTGAAGTGGTTCAATGACGCGAAGGGCTTTGGTTTTATTGCCTCGGATGACGGTCAGGATGTGTTTGTGCATCACACCGCCATCCAATCGGATGGGTACCGCAGCCTGGAAGATGGTGAGCGGGTGGAGTTCGAATTGACCCAGGGCGACAAGGGCGCCAAGGCCGTCAACGTTCGGCGAACCAGCTAAGTACCGCTGAATCGCTAACAACCAGCGGGGTCGCGTTCTTCGGGACGCGGCCCCGTTTTCCTTATCCTTGATTCAGCAAGGTATTGGCGCCGGCAGATGGGCAGGCAGATGCCTGCCCCACCCGGCAATCGCAGGCCTCCAGTCGGCCTTCATCAGCTAACGTTAGCGCGAAGTCGGTCGCCGACCGGCGGGCGGCGCCGGCTCGGCCGAAACCGCCCGGCGGGCCGGATCGGCGCCGGGTCGCGCCGGGTCGGCCCGAAAGGGCAGGCTAACCGTGGAGGTCTTCGGCGCTCGCCAGGCGGGATCATCGCTTGAGCCGAACTGAATCCACGCCAGGGCTCCGATCGAGATCGCGACGAAGGCCGTCAGGGCGGCGAAATCCCAGCGATTGGTGCGATAGAGCCTCGGCGGCGGGGCGGGGTCTGGGCGCGTCGGTTGAAACGGGACGGGGGCCGGACCCAACGCGGTGGCCGGGTTGGCGACCGGCGCTTTTCTTGCGGGCTGGCCCTGGGCGAGGACGCGGGCGATGACCGGGCCGTTCCAGCGCTTGGTCTCGCGCCAGTCGGCGTCCTTTGCGGCGATTTGTTCGGTCTTTTCAAGGCGGACGTAGCGCACATCGCCTACGCGGGCGGCGGCGCGCACCGCGTCCGCGACATGTGACTGGGCTTCGCTGAAACCATCAAAACAGCGCGGGCCATAGACCATGTCGCGTTCATCGAGCGAGACGACAAGCCGGTAGACCGAGCCTTCTTCGGCGCGCAGCCGCATCGAGCCCTGCTCCTCCGCGCGAAAGTGCGCGGGTCTCTGATGAATATAAGAAACAAAACCGCGCGGAGAACAGCTTTCCCGGCGGATCACCATCTGCCCGGCAGCATAGTCGCGCCGCGCGAATGCGCCCAGTGGGCGGCGGCGCGTTCAACAAATGAAATTCGAAGGGCTTCCAGCGCCGCGGGTTGACAGGGCGTATCGCGGCGCGCAAGCGCCGTTCAGAATTCCGCGCCCGCGACGAGCGCGAGCAACTTTGCGCACAGCAATCCGGCGTATGTGCCGAGCACATAGCCCGCGACCGCCAGCAGCACACCGACCGATGCGAGCGACGGATGAAACGCGGCGGCGACGATCGGCGCGCTGGCCGCGCCGCCGATGTTGGCCTGCGAGCCGACAGCGACAAAGAACAACGGCGCGCGAATCAGCCAGGCGACCGTCAGCAGCACGGTGATATGCACGAGCATCCACACGCCGGCGACGATGATCAGACCCGGCGCGCGGACCACGCCGCCAAAATCCGCGTGGGCGCCGATGGACGCGACCAGCAGATACAGCATGACGGAGCCGACTTTCGACGCGCCCACACCCTCCAGCTTGCGCGCGGGTGTGAATGACATCAGGAGGGCCAGCGTCGTGACCAGCACGTACGTCCAGACGGTGGCCGTCATCAGCGGTTCGCCCCGCAGCGTGACCTGCGGCGCGAGCCATGCGCCCCAGCCGCCGCACAGGGCCGTCGCCCCAAAGCCGACCGCGAGAATCGTGAGCAGATCCGGGAGCTGCGGAATGCGATTGACACTGGCCTGAAAGGCTTCGATGCGAACCTGCAGATCCTGAATCGCGGTCGTGTCGGCGCCGGTGCGGCGGTCGATCCGTTTCTGATGGACGGACGCGGACAGCAGCACCGCCATCCAGATGTTGGCGACAAACACGTCCGGAATCACCATCAGCGCAATCATGTCCGACGAGGCGCCAACGGCGTTGCCGATCGCCACAAAATTGGCGCCGCCGCCGATCCAACTGCCGGAAAGCGCGGCGAAGCCCTTCCAGCTCTCCGGCGGGAGGGCCATGAACGTGTCGCTCAGCAGCGGGCCGCAAACGGCCAAAGCCAATGGCCCGCCGATGACGACGCCCACCGTTCCGGCCAGCATCATGATGACGGCCTTGGGGCCGAGGCGCAGGATGGCCGGGACATCCAGTGACAGGATCAGCAGCGTCAGGCTGCACGGGAGCAAAAAGCGCTTGATCCAATCATAGAGCGGGCTGTCGTGCGGAATGACGCCGAATGTCGCCAGCGCGGTGGGCACGAAATAGCAGAAAACGAGCGCGGGAATGATGCGGAACAGCGATGTGCCGGCGCGCGTGCGGGCGGCGCCGAAGATCGCGGCCAGCGACAGCGTCAGTATCGCGAGCACGGCGCCAGGATCAGTAACGAGCGGCGCGGCGGCTTCCGCGCCAGGCGCGGCTTCGGCAAGCGTGAAGATCATGATCGACGATTGATACGGTGCGCGTGCTTGGATGTAAAGCCGGGCGCCTGCGGAAGGGTTGCGCCGAGCGGGACGCGTTGTTCGACGTTCGTGGACCCCCGCCTGCGCGGGGGTGACGGAAGGGGCGCCGGGGTGACGGGGGGCGGATGGGGCTAGGGCGCTGGCAGGGGTTCCATTGTCGGCGCGATTCGCAGTTCGCCGCGGTTGGCGCCCATCGTTCGCAGGATGAACTCCAGCCGCGTGCGCTGGTAATGCTTGCGGCCGTCGTAGATGCCGTGCCGATCCTGCGGGTAGATCATCAGCTCAAAGTCCTTATTCTCCTTCTGCAGCTTGCGGGCGAAGGCGAGCGTGTTGACCGGATGGACGTTGTCATCCATCAACCCGTGGTAGATCAGCAGCTCGCCGCGCAGCGATTCCGCCGCTTCCAGCGCCGAGGCGGCGTCGTACGCGGCCTCATTCGCCGCGGCGCCCATGTAGCGCTCGGTGTAGACGGAGTCGTATTCACGCCAATCCAGCACCGGCGAACCGCACAAGCCGGCGCTGAACATGTCGCTGTGCGTGAGCGCGTAACCGACCATGAAACCGCCGTAGCTGTGGCCGCTGATGCCGATCCGCGATTCGTCGATGTAGCCCTGCGAGATCAGTCCGCGGACGGCGTCTTCAATGTCCGCCAACTCCTGGCGGCCGAGCCGCCGATGCGCCTGCCACGACGAGATCGCGCCGCGACCGCCGCCGGAGCGCGGGTCGATCTTGCAGGCGACAACGTCATGCGCCGCGACCAGTCGCAGAAACAGGTCACCCTCGCTCCAACTGTTGCGCACGGTCTGCGATGTCGGTCCGGCGTACACGCGGACCCAGAGCGGGTAACGCCGGGTCGGGTCAAAGCTGGACGGCAGGAACAGCTGGGCGCTGAGCGGATAGCCATCGCCGGCTTCCAGCGTCACGAAGCGCGTTTGGCCACCGTCCCATTTCGCGAGTTCGGTCGCCGGATTGTCGTCGAGTGCGCGGATTTGCTTCCCGTCTGCGGCATGGAGCGCCACGCGCGTCGGCTGGTCCGCGGCGCTGTAGCTGTCGATAAACCACGTCCCGTCGGCGGAGAACGCCGCGCGGTGCGAAGACCCGAGGGCCGTCAGGCGCCCGACCGGGCCGCCGGCGAGCGGTACGCGGTACACCTGCGTTTCGAGCGGGGTTTCGCGGTTTCCGCTGAAGTAGACCCAGGCGCCTTCGCTCGTCTCGCGGACCGCGAGAATTGAACTCACACTCCAATCGCCGCTCGTGACGCGGCGGAGGAGCGCGCCATCCGGCGAGCGGTGTTCGATATGCCGCCAGCCGTCGCGATCCGTGAGCCACAGGAATGAGCCGTCCGCCAGCCACTGCGGGCCGGCGGCGACCTCGACCCATGCCGGCGAAGACTCGTGCGCGAGGCGCTCGCTGCGCCCGTTTGCCGGATTCGCGGCGCACAGATCAAGCCAGGTCTGCTCACGATTCTGCACGCAGAAAATCAGCCGTCCGTCCGGCGCCCAGCTCACGTGAGAGATCAGAATGTCGCGATCCGCGTAGGCGTCGAGATCCACCCATTCGTGCCCCCAGCCGCTGGGGCGGATCACGCCAAGGCGGACCGTCGGGTTTGGTTCGCCGACGCGTGGATAGCGGACATTCTCGACGGTGGGCGGGTCGGTGAGATAATTCACGAGGGGATAGAGCGGGACGTTGCGATCATCGAGGCGCAGATAGGCGAGATAGCGCTCGTCTTCGCGCCACCAGTGGGCCCGCCACTGCCCGCGTCCATACAGCTCTTCCTGATATACCCAGTCGAATACGCCGTTGAAAACGGCTTCGGCGCCGTCGCGCGTCAGGCGCGTTTCGCGGCCGGATTCAACGCTGACGACATGGAGATCGTTGTCACGGATGAAGCTGAGATAGCGACCGCCCGGACTGAGGCCGATGTGTTCGCGGGGTTTGTCGGATGATCTGACGCGGCGCAGGCGCGGCGGATCGCGCGAAAGGTCGGCGACGAACACGCCCCCGTCATCGGCGCGAATGAGAACTAGGTCCAATCCAGCGGAAACGTCGCCGGGCGTTTTGGCGAGCGTCTTGGCGCGGTCCGAATCCACGCCCGCCGCTTCGAGGGCTTGCGCCAGGGCGTCGCGGTCGTAAGCGGGTTGTGAAGAGCCATCGGCGGCGGCAACCCGCAGCCAGCCGTCGTCGCCGCGCTCGAGCCAGTGGTCATCGTCGAGCCAGTCGCGCGGTGTGACGCGCCCGCCGAGCGCATCGGCGCGCTTTTCAGGGAAGACGGCTTCCAGCGTCAGGCGCTTGCGTCCGACACTGACTTTGGCGGCGTCTTCTTCCGCGGCGCACATGCCGGCGCAAGCGCTCGTCAGGAGCGCGGCGAACAGGCGCCGCCGCGCGCGTGGGGCGATTCGCACGCGTTATTCCGGCTTCTTCTCGTCAGTCTTTTTCGGCAGTTTGGCGATCGCTTCTTCGATGGCTTTGATGACGGTGGCGTCATCCGGCCGGGTGCGCGGCTCGAAGCGGGCGATGATCGCGCCCTCGCCGTCGGTCAGGAACTTGGTGAAGTTCCAGCGGATCGGTCCGCCGAACTTCGGGTTCGATTCCTTGCCGGTGAGGTATTTGTAAAGTTCGCAGGACTCTTTGCCCTTGACGGCGACCTTGGAGAACAGCGGGAACTTGACGCCGAAGTTGGTCTTGCAGAACTCTTCGATTTCCTGGTTCGTACCCGGCTCCTGGCCCATGAAGTCGTTGGCCGGGAACGCCAGGATCGTCAGTCCCTTCTCCGCATAGTCTTCGTGCAGTTTTTGGAGCTGCTCATACTGCGGGGTCAGGCCGCATTGCGACGCGACGTTGACGATCATCACCACGCGCCCCTTGAACTTCTCCAGCGGCACGACCTTTCCGTCGATGTCCGGCATCTTGAAGTCCAGCGCGCTCTTTGCGGTTTCGGCGGTCACGGGCTTGTCGGACTTTTCAGCGGCCGGCTGGTCCTTCGCGTTCTTGCTCGCGTCCTTCGGCTTGTCCTGCGCCAGCGCGGCGGTCGCCAGCGCCACGACGATTACGATGCTTCTCATGGGCTTTCGCTCCGTTTATTCGGCTTCCGGGGTGATGTGCCGCACGTCCGCGGCGATCTTGTGCAACTCTTCCACGGCGCGCGGCGACATCCGCACGCGTAACACTACGCGATCATCTTCGTATTGCTGATCTTCGAGTTCGCCAAAACGCTCGACGAAGTTCAGCGCCTTGCCGTTCGCCTGCGCGATCGACAGCGTGATCCACTCGCGTTCGCCGCGCATGCGGTCGTCGATATAGTCGCGGACGGCCTCCACGCCTTTTCCGGTGAGCGCCGATACCTCCAGCGCGTCGGGGTGCGCGTGTCGCAGCACGGTCAGCAGCGATTCATCGCTGACGGCGTCGATCTTGTTCAGCACCATCACCATCGGCAAGTCGGCGACCTCCAGATCACGCAGCACTTCGTCGACGGCCTCGATCTGTGATTCCGCGTCCGGGCTGGCGGCGTCCACGACGTGCAGCAGCAGGTCGGCGTGAATCGCTTCCTCCAGCGTCGCGCGGAAAGACGCGACCAGGTGGTGCGGCAGATTGCGGATGAACCCGACCGTGTCCGACAGCAGCGCCGCGCGACCCGCGCCGAGTTCCACTCGCCGCGTCAGCGTGTCCAGCGTGGCGAACAGGCGATCTTCTGTCCGCGCGCCGGCGCCCGTCAGCGCGTTCATCAGTGTGCTTTTGCCGGCGTTGGTGTAGCCGACGAGCGAGACCTTGAAGTAATCGCGCCGCGCGGCGACTTCGCGCACGCGCCGGCGATGGATCTCACTCAGTTTGTCTTTCAGAAACGCGATCCGTCGACCGACGATGCGGCGGTCGATTTCAATCTGGCGTTCACCCGGGCCGCGCGTGCCGATGCCGCCGACGCTGCCGACCCCGCCCGCGCCGCCGGCGCCGGCAATCCGCTCCAGGTGGGTCCACATGCCGCGCAGGCGCGGCGCGGTGTATTCGAGCTGCGCCAGCTCGACCTGCAGGCGCGCCTCGGCGGTTCGCGCGCGGGACGCGAAGATGTCGAGGATCAACTCGCTGCGATCCAGCACCTTGCGCTCCACCACTTTTTCGATCTCGCGAATCTGCGAAGGCGAAAGATCGTTGTCGAAAATGATCAGGTTCGCCTCGGCCGCGTCGGCCCGCTGGCGGATTTCTTCCAGCTTGCCTTTGCCCACGCACGAGGCGGCGTTGTAGGTCTTGCGCCGCTGCACGGTCTTGTCGACGACCACCGCGCCCGCCGAGCGGGCCAGTTCGGTCAGTTCGACCAGTTCCGGATCGCCGGCGGAGCCGTCATCGAGTAATACGCCGACCAGTACGGCCCGCTCTTCGCTGACCGCCAGATCGTCGCGTACGGCTTGGTTAATCCAGGTGTTCTTTGCCATTCGCCTCTTTGGTGGGCGCGTTCGAAGGGGGGCGCGAGCGCCGCCCGTCGTTATGCCCGCTGCCGGGGTCAATCCGCCTTCGCCGGGCGAGTCGTGTCGATTGTATCCAATTCCGGGCCGCGGGCCGAGACAATTGCGGATCGACGGCTGGTCCGGCATCATGACACGCCATGAACCATGATCGTTGGATGAAACTCGCGATTGAGCAGGCCCGGCGGGCGATCGGCATGGGGCAGTCGCCTTTCGGCTCGGTGATTGTGCGGGGCGATGCGCTTGTCGCCGCGAATCACAATGAGGTCTGGCTGCGTGGCGACCCGACCGCCCATGCCGAAATCACGAATATTCGCGCCGCGGCGGCCGCGCTGCGGTCGATCGACTTCGCGGGCTGCGTGCTGTACTCGACCTGTGAGCCGTGTCCGATGTGCGCGGCGGCGATTCACTGGGCCAAGCTCGACGCGGTGTATTACGGCGCGTCGATCGCCGACGCGGCCGCCGCCGGCTTTACCGAATTGCGGATGCCGATCGAGCAGCTCTATTCGGTCGGCGGAAGCTCGACGCGCGTCGAGAGCGGTGTGATGCGGGCGGAATGCGCGGCGCTGTTCCCGGAATGGCTGGCGCACGAGCAACATCGGCCTTATTGAGTTGCCGCACTCTTGGGCATCACATGACCGGCGAGACGCCGGTCCCACCCGGGGGTCCCACCGGAAAGAGTCGAGACGCGACCGGCGGGACGCCGGTCCCACCCGGAAAGTCCCACCCGGGGGGAGCATCGGCGTCTCGCCGGTGAGTAGTGCCCGGGGGGCGGGGGCCGGTGAGTAGTGCCGCGCTCGCGTTTCATGAAACAAAGCCCCTGCCGCGGTTTGTTGCGGGCAGGGGCTTTGAGACAGTCGCTAATGATTGTGTGGGGCGTCGCCTACGGGCACATCGTCCCGAACGCCGCCAATAGTTCGGCGAGGTCCGCCAGACCGACGATCCCGTCGCCGGTCGTGTCCGCCACCGGGTCGTAGAACGGATCGCCGACCATCGTGCCGAACGCGGCCAGAAGCTGCGACAGGTCGGCCAGGCCGATGACGCCGTCGCCGGTCAGGTCGGCCGGACAGTCTTCGCCGATGCCGACCCAGAAGCCGCCGGACAGGTGGTAATCGCCCCCGGCCATCTCGCCGGCGTCCGGCTGTCCGATCGTACCGGACAGGACATAGTCCCCCCCGGCGGAGGTTCCGCCGCCGCCGTCGACGGTGAACCAGTTGATTTCGTATTGCCCGAACGCGGCGGGCGCCGCCGCCAGCATCGCGATCATCGCCAGATTCCGAAGCATGGTTGTTCTCCAATCGGCTGCTGATTCGTAGGCGGGCAGACCCGCTCTACACTGAATACGCAAACCAGGGGCGTCAGCCCTCAGATTTATTGCCCAATTCTCACAATTCCGCTGCCGCCGCGCCGAATCAGCGTCATCGGACGCCGAATCGTGAATCGCTCGTTGTAGTTGCCCGGGTTGATTTCCAGGTTTCCACCGGCGATGACGGCGAAGCTGCCTTCGTAGACGGTGTTGAACGGATTTGCGGACGTGCCGCGCTCGAGCGATCCGTTATTGCCGCTGTCGCCGACCCAGTTTGTCACGACCACCGGGCTGGCGATCGTGCTCAGGTAGTACTGCAAGTTAGTGAACGCCAGATCGAATCGGCCATAGCGCGAGGTCATGCAATCCGTCGGCCCGCCGCTGAGCGTGCCGCGGACGCGCTTGCTGCTGTCCATGATCGGCGATCCGGACGAGCCCGGCTGCGTGATGCCGCTGGTGAACTCGATATCCCACACTTCGGCGTCAAAGCAGTTGTTGGCGGCGTCGCAGAATTCCTGCTCGCGGTCGCCGACCTTTGAACCGAACGAAATGCGCTTGAACGTGCCGCCGGGGTGATGGATGCCGGTCGCGCCGGCGCCGTCGCTCCAGCCCGCGGTCGTCCAGCCGAGGAAGAAGTTTGCGCCCGGCGCTTCGTACAGTCCGACCAGGTTCCAGTCGCTGGGCGTATAACGCTTCAGCAGCAACGAGCCGTCGCTGCGCGGCAGCGTATTGGCGTTCGGCGGTGTGCCGTTACAGCTTGGCGTTTCAAACTGCCAGATAAACGCGGTGCTGTTTGCGCGTGACTGCGAGCCGATGCAGTGATTGGCGGTCATCACCAGCGGGCATAGATCCGACGGGCTGCGATTCAGCAGCGCGCCGCTGCACGTGCCGGCGACGTTGCCGTTGCCGTCGATGAACCACAACTCGACGACCGCGTCCGCTTCGTTCGCCCAGGAGGAGAAGCACGTCACATCGTTGTGGGCGCAGCCGCGCTCGGTAAATGGCGAATCGCCGTAGATATACGCGATTGCGCCGATCCTCGGCACAAATGGCTCCTCGACGCTGGCCGGCACGGTGAATTCGAGCCCGATGCGTTCGCCGAAGATCGGCGTTGTCCACCAGTGCCCGTCCTCGTCACGAATCGGGCGCGAGTAAGGACCGAACGCGGCGCCGCTGACCGGGTCATAGACGCGGAGTTGGACGCCGTCGCGGCCGAAGTCGTCATCGAATCGAACACGCAGCGCGTGGGCTGCGGTCGAGGACAACTCGATCGCGGCCACCCAGGCGTCGCCCTCGTCGGTCGCCTGCCACTCCAACTCGTCCAGCAATCCGGCCGGCGCCGGTTCGACATAACCCACCACGCCGAAGCCGGGGTCAGTGTTCTCGTCCGGCTGGCGCGTCGGCGGCAGGGGCTGCCACGCGGCCGGGATGTACTCCGCGAAGCGCGCCTGCGGCGTCCACTCCGGCGCCAGCTCGTCGAACGCGGCGTCAACGGCGATTTCTTCGCGATCGTTCGCATTCGCCGCGTCGCGCGCCGTCGCCGCAGCCGGAATGTTCGCCTTCCGATCGGCGTTTGCGGATTCCTGCGCGAATGCGGCGGACGTCCCCGCGATCACGACCAGCCAACTGACTTGACGAAACATCACATGCTCCCCAATCGGGTGTCTCTGCTACTGGCCGATCCGCACGATGCCACCGTTGGATACCAGCGTGACGCGCTTGTTCAACGTGAGCGTCTCGTTGTAGTTTCCGGCCTGGATCTTGATCCGCGCGCCGCTCCACGCGGCGGAATGCCCCAACGCGATCGTCGGGTACGGGTCGGCGGGCGTGCCTTCCCATGGCGGCGATGTGTTTGCCTTGTTCACATGCACGGTGCCGCCGCGCTGCAGCCAGATGCGAATCGTCGGATAGGTCTCTTCGAACTCGCCATACATCGCCCAATAGTCGTCGATGTTCGAGCAGTTCATGTTGCCGGGGTTACAGCAGCTTGAGCAGCGACCGAGCAACTGTCCGGCGATCTGCCCGCTGCTGGTGAACACGCCCGATCCGCTGGAACCGCCCTCCACCAGGCCGTCTTCCATGTTGTAGTAGTCGAAGTCCGTGCCATCTTCGCAGAGGCATCCCGGGCAGACACCGACGGAATCGAGCAGCGTGGCGCGCTTCCAGCTACCGCTGGGATGGTGCGCGCCCCACGCGTTGTCGAGGCTGGTGGCGGTGGTCCAGCCCGCGAGCGCCACGCCGCCGGGCACGCTGCCCGCGAGGCGGACAAACGTCATGTCGTTCGAGCCCTGCGACGCGATCAGCGTGCCGCCGTTGCTGCGCGGCAGCGTGTTGTAGTCCGGCAGCGCGCCGCCACAGCCATTACGCTGCCAGAGCCACACGACTTCGAGCGAGTTGATCTGGCTTTGCGTGCTGACGCAGTGATTCGCGGTGAGAAAGTACGGCACGAGCGTGTCCGGGTCAGAGTCGTTCAGCATCGTGCCGGTGCAGACGGAACTGCTGCCGCCGCTGACGAAGTTCATTTGACCCGTCGCGGCGCGGGCGGCGCTGTTCACCGGCTCGCACATCGCATCGTTGTGGCATGAAAACACGCCGTTGCCGTTTGAGCCGCCGTCTTCGACCATCATGAATGGCTGATCAAAGTGGACCACGTCGTCGACGGTGAATTCCGGGGCCTCGGTCGACCAGAATTCGACATACACGATGTCGCCGGGCAGAGAAGCGGTCCAGAGTTCGCCGTTGCCGTTGGGGCCGCGACCCGTATACGGACCGCGCGTGATGACCTGATCATCCACGTATGAGAACACAAGCAGTTCGCCGTGGCCGACATCGAAGTTCGAGAAGTGCAGCCGTGTGCCGTACGCTTCGGCCGACTCGACCGTGAACGTCCAGAGCTTGCCGCCGTCTTCCAGCTCGGTCGCGACCGCGAAGTCCGTAATCGCGGGCGCGTGCAGCGGACGCACGACGCCGACGCGCGCCGGGCCGGGGCTGATGCCGGCGTAGGTCTGCCGCATTTCTTCATCGGCTTCGGCGATCCGCTCGACCGTCACGCGCGGCAGCGTCACGGCGCTGCGCGGCGGAAACGGATCCGCCAGCGTGAGACTGAACGGCTCGACCATCGGATTCGCGTCCGGCAGATCGATGGGCGCGAACGCCGCCGGATGCTCGATGATCTCCTTGTCGATCACATCGACATCGGCGACATCGGCGACATCGGCGACATCGCGATCGCCGCGATCGGCGTGGTCGGCGCCGGCGTTCATTTCCTGCGCGAACGCGGCGGTTGCGACGGTGAAGGCCAGTATGGCCGGGAATATGCGAAACATGTGCCGATCTCCACTTAGGCTGGGACGCGGCGACCCACTCCAATTCGCGGTCGCGGTCCCAAAGCTGTCAAATTTCCCGAGAATCGCGATCTCGACGCGCCTACTGGAGGTTGATCAGCACCAGCACCATGCCACGCTCACCCTTCGGCAGCGCTGTCATCGCCTTGCCGAGTGTCGCCCCGGTCGCCTGAGCGCGGTCGCGCACGGCCATCGCGTGTCCCGGCGTATCGGACGTGGTGAGCAGGTCGCCGACCCCGATCGCGTGCGTGGTCGCGTCGCAATCCACCCAGACGCGGCCGCTGAGCGCGATCGCCGGCATGCCCTCACTGCCCGGCATATTGCCGAGGATCGTGCCGGCCGGAATGTCGCCCGCGCCGCTCACGACGCCCGCCACGCGGTGGTTGTACTGGCCGCGCGACACGCGCAGCTGGCCGGCATTGTCGGGATCGATCTCGACCACCTGGCCGGGCTTCATTGCTTCGCTGGCGGGGAAACGCTCGGCGACATCGGCGCCGTAGATTTCGAGCACATCAATGCTGGCCGTGCCGCTGACCGACAGTGCCGCGACGTTCGGGTTGGCGCCGACGACCTCAAGCGCGTGGTTGTTGTTGTTATTCAGGATCGTCGCGATCCGCACGCCGCCGCCCGATCCCCACTGCGCGAAGTTGCCGAGGCTCTCATTCTCAAAGGCGAAGACATGCAGGCGCGATGTCGGGTTGGTGACGCCGATGCCGACATCGCCGTCGTCGTCGAGCGTCATGACGGAATCATTGTCGGCGTAGTTTGCGCTTGGACCAGCTGTGAAATGCAGTTCGCTTCCGGCGCCGCTCGTCTGCCGCGCGATGGCCCATTTGCTGGTCAGCGCGAAGTCGTTGATTTCGCCCAACGCGATCGCCGACCCCCACGTTCCGCCGGCCGAGCTGTAGAGCCCCAACACGGCGTCGCTGTCTTCGATGATCATGTCGTCATTGCTGAGGTGGCCGTCGTCGACACTCAGGTCGGTCCCGGTCATGTGGAACCGCGCTTCCGGCAGCAGTTGCCCGACGCCCACGAACCCACCTGCGCCGGCGAGCAGCACATTCCCGGTCGAGTTGCGATTCAGCCTCAATGACGTGTCGCCCAGCAAGCCGACCGCGTCGATATCACTACCGTCGATCTCAGTTGACGTCGACGTCAGGATCGGGCCGGCGCTGGAGGATCGCGTCACCCGAAGGCCCACGCCCACGTCGCCACTACCCTTGGAGATCGCCACGCTGCCTTGCGCCCAGACCGCGTTCGTGCGGGCGCCGTCCACGACATGCAACGCGTAGGCGGTTGACGGGGCGTTCGTGTTGATACCGACGGAGCCGGTGTTGGTGTTGAAGATCGATCCCGAGGCCCCGGCGGCCCAGAACGCGCCCCCCAGCGCGTGCAGCGCGTACGGATTGGCGGTCAGCTCCTGGCGTGGGCTCAGGGTCGTGTACACCGCGCCGTCGCCCGGGCCGTTCACGGCGATCTGCAGGTAGCGCTTGTCGCCCGCGAACTGGGCGCCGAAGTCGAGCTTGACCGTGAAGGCGCCCTCAAACACGTCGACATTGGTGAGGTTGACCGTCGGTCCCACCTGGGCCCCGCCGGCCGCCTCGGTCCACAGCGTGGCCCGCAAGTTGTACACGCCGGTCGGCTTCTGTCCGCCATCCTCCAGGCTGCCCTGATAAGTGAACGCCGTCCCGAGCGGGGCGGCGACCGCCGCGGCCGCCATGGTGGTCGCCAGAAAAACGCTGCGCCAAACCGTCTTAAGGCTCATCATCGCATCAACCTCCAGTTTCGCGGGCCCGAGAGGGCCGCTTTTGGGTGGCTCGACGCCATTTCCGCGCGATTCGACACGCAGGCGGGCGCCGTAATAGAGAACGGAAAGCGTGCGGGCGACTGCCGCGCGAAATCGAAGGGCGGGGCGCCGGTTCTTCAGGTGGCCGGTTCTCCGCGACTGCCCGGACCAACCTGGCCCCGATCGGGTAATGGTGGTGGTCGCCACGTCGGGGCAACGCGCGCAGCCGGCGCCCGGTCGTGACCTACCGCCGACCGGCGCAAGCACTACACTGTCCACGTGACCCCGCCTCGCGCGATACTTCCGGATTTGCGCTCCGACCTGTTTGCCGGTCTGACGGTCGCGCTGGTCTCGATTCCGCAGGGCCTCGCGTTCGCCGCCATCGCCGGGTTGCCGGCGATCCATGGCCTGTATGCGATGATCGTGGCCACGTTGGTCAGCGCGCTGATCTCCGGCGTCGCGCGGCTCAACGTCGGTCCCGCCGTCACGACCAGTTCCATGATCTACGCCGTCCTCGCGACCGCCGCCCCGGATGACCATGACCGCTGGCCGGCGCTGGCGGGGGCGCTGGCCGTGCTGGTGGGGCTGCTGACGCTGGCGGGCGCCGCGTTGCGGATTGGCCGTTTTGTGCGATTTGTGTCGCACTCGGTGCTGCTCGGGTTCACGGTGGGGGCCGCGCTGCTGATTACCGGCTCGCAACTGGCTCCGATGCTGGGGTTGGATGTCGGTCGCCCGCCGACGCTGGTCGGGTTGCTGCTCGGCGTCGTTCGGGAAATCACACACGCCCAGCCGGCGGCGGTCGCGGTCGCGGCGTTGTCGTTTTTCCTGGTGCTGCTGGGCGGGCGGTACATGCCCCGGTTTCCGACGCCGTTCGTGGTGCTGGCGTTGAGTTCCGTGTCGATGTGGCTGCTGGTCCGGGCGGGTTGGGCAATTGAATTACAGCGGGTGGGCGCCATCCCGCGCTCGATGGGCACGACGATTACGCCCTGGTTCGGTGGAGAGATTTCGACCGACTTGCTGGTCGGCGCCGGCGCGATCGCGCTGGTCGGGCTGATTCAGACGCTGTCGATCGCCAAGGCGATTACAGATCAGCGGAATACGCGCATCAGCGCCGGACGCGAGCTGCGAGCGCTCGGATTTGCGAACATCGCCACCGGGGCGCTGCACGGTTTTCCGGTCGCGGGCAGCTTTGTGCGCTCGGCGCTGAACGAGGCGGCCGGCGCGCAGACGCGTCTGGCGGGCGTCGTCGCCGCGCTCGGCGCCGCCGCGATTACGTTCTTCGCGGCCCCGCTGGCGGCCTGGACACCCACCGCCGCGATCGCCGGCCTGCTGGTCGCGACGGCGGTCGGGATGGTGAGCTGGTCCGAACTGGCGCGCCTGTTGCGCAGCGACCGCTATGACCGCATCGTGCTGCTGACGATGATCGGCTGCGTGTTTGTGATGCCGATTCACTGGGCGGTGCTGGTCGGGATGGCGCTTTCGGCGGCGATCTTCATGCGCCGCGCGTCCGTGCTGCGGATGACGGAGATGATCTCGCGCGATGAGGGTGAGTTTCGCGAGCGCCGCATCGATGGGCACACCGGCAAGACCGCGATCACGCTGGTCCAGATCGAGGGGCCGCTGTTCTTCGCGCATGCGGATGAGATCGCCGACACACTCTCGGAGATTTTCGCGCGCGGGCCGAGCGTGGTGATCTTGCGCATGCGCCGCACGCACCAGCTGGATTCGTCGGTCATCGCCGGGTTGGACCGCGTGGTCACCAATTATCAGCAGGCGGGCGGCGTGCTGATGGTGTGCGGGCTGACGCGGGCGATGCGCAGGGAACTGCTCCAGCGCTCGGCATTCGCGGCGCGGCGGCCGGAGCTGCTGCTGACCACAGGCGGACGCGTATTCGGCTCCGCGCTGCATGCGGTCGAACTGGCCACGCGGATCGTGCAACGCCGCGGGACCGACGGTCGTCCGCTGGTGCGGCGGGTGCGTTCGGCCGGCGCCAGACCGCGGGCCGACGTGGAGCAGACGACCGTCGCGGACGCCGCGGAGCCAGGGGGGGTTGACGGGGGTATTACGAAGTAATACCATCCCAGCGTTATGGCTCAATCCAACAAGCCGGAAATTGTCACGTTCAAGGCCGATCCGTCGCTGCTGCGGGCGATGCGCGGCATCGAAAACCGTTCGGCGTTCATTCGGAACGCGGTGCTGGCGGCGCTCGAGAACATCTGCCCGTTATGTCGCGGGGCGGGCATGTTGTCGCCGCGGCAACGCGAGCACTGGGAGACACTGACGGACACGCACTCGCTGGCGGAGTGTGATGACTGCCACGAATGGCACATTGTCTGCGACCACGATCCGCGAAGGAAAGCTCATGCGCGTTCGACGAAGCGGTAGCGGGCGGCGGCCGGGCGCTGCGGGGCTTGGGCTGCTGGGCGCGGCGTTGCTGGCGATGATCGGCTGCGATCAGGGGCGCGACGCCGGCGCTGCGCGGTCCGACGCCGACAGCGCAGTCGTCTTCACGACGCTGCCGCCATTGGCGTATTTTGTGGAGCGGCTCGTGGGCGACAGCGTGCAGGTCGATGCGCTCGTGCAGCCGGGGCAGTCGCCGCACACATTCGAGCCGACGCCGAAGCAGATGACGGCGCTGTCCGCGGCGGCGATCTATTTTCACATCGATGAGGCGTTCGAGCAGCGGCTGGTGGAAAAGCTCCGCGCCACGAATCCTGACACGCGGTTTGTCGACATCCGGACCGGCCTTGATCTGCTTCCGATGGCGCCCCATGGCGATGATCACACGAAGTCGCCGCCGGATGACGATTCCCACGCGGAGCACGACCATGCCGACCACGACCACGATCACGATCATGCCGAGGACGGACACGGCGATCACGACCACGGCGCAATCGACCCGCATGTCTGGCTTGATCCGCGACGAATGAAGATCGCCGCGCGAGGAATGTGCGAAACGCTCGCCGAGCAGTGGCCGCAGCACGCGGCGACCTATCGCGAGAACCTGGAGAAACTCGAAACCGAACTCGATGCGCTCGACGCCGGTATGCGCGAAAAACTGAAGGATTGCGCCGGAAAACCATTTTTTGTGACCCACGCGGCGTTCGGGTATTTCGCCGACGCTTACGGATTGGAGCAGGTTTCGATCGAAAGCGGCGGTCGGCAGCCGGGCCCGCGCGAGTTGCAGCAGGTCATGGAGCGGCTGAAGTCCGCCGGCGCCCGGCGCGTTTTCTTCGATCCGCAGACGAGCCGCAACCTGGTTGACACGCTGCAGTCGCAACCCGGCATTTCGCTCGAGTCGCTTGATCCGCTCGCGGAAGATTACTTCGTGAACATGCGCCACATCGGCGAGCGCGTCGCGGCGGCGATCGGAGAGGCGCGATGAGCGCTGCGCAGGAGCGCGCAGTCGCGGGCGCCGAAGTCGGCGCGGCCGCCACGGGGCCGGTCGTCGCGCTGCGCGACGTCAGTTTTCGATACGCGAACGGCCCCGAAGCCCTCACGCATGTTACGCTCGCGATTCAGCCGGGTGATTTCGCCTGCGTGATCGGTCCGAACGGCGGCGGAAAGACAACGTTGCTGAAGCTGATGCTTGGCCTGTTGCGTCCTTCGCGCGGAGAGGTTCGCGTGCTCGGCCTGCCGCCGGCCGAAGCGCAGCGCCACGTCGGCTACATGCCGCAACAGTCGAGCTTTGATCCCCAGTTTCCGGCGCGCGTGATTGATGTCGTGCTGATGGGCCGGCTCAGTCCTGGCGTGGGGTTTGGCCCGTTCGCCCGGCGCGATCGGCAAGCCGCGCTCGACGCGCTGAACGAAGTCGGGATGGCGGATCTGGCGCAGCGCCCGCTGGCGCGGCTCTCCGGCGGTCAGCGCCGCCGCGTGCTGATCGCGCGGGCGCTGGCGTGCGATCCGCAGGCGCTGCTGTTGGATGAACCCACGGCGAATCTCGACATCCCGTCGGAAGAACAGATGTACGCGCTGTTGGCGCGGTTGAACAAACGCCTGACGGTCATCATGGTGTCGCACGATCTTGGCTTTGTGTCGAAACACGTGCGCACGGCCGTCTGCGTAAACCGCAATGTGCACGTCCACGCCATGGGCGGCATGTCGCAGGAAGAGATTTTCAAGCTATACGGCCGCGAAATCCGCCTGGTTGAGCACGCCGCCGGGCCGAATCATCAGCATGGGCCGGACTGTCATCATCTGCCGCAGCCCATCGCGCCCGACCATGCCGGGCCGGGTGATCGCCCGTGATGGACTTTTTCGCGGCGCTCCGCGATCAGCAGTTTCTGCAGTTCGCGCTGCTGGCTGGCCTGCTGGCCAGCGTGGCCGGCGGCGTTGTGGGGGCGTACGTCGTCGCGCGGCGGATCAGCTACATGGCCGGGGCGGTGTCGCACTGCGTCCTCGGCGGCATCGGCGCCGCGCGTTATCTGCAGGTCACACGCGACTGGCCGTGGCTCAGCCCGATGTATGGCGCCGTCGCGGCGGCGCTGATCTCCGCCATTATCATCGGCGTGATCAGCCTGCGGGCCAAGCAACGCGAAGATACGGTGATCGGCGCGCTGTGGGCGATCGGCATGGCGATCGGCGTGCTGTTCGTGTCGATCACGCCCGGCTACAGCGGCGATCTGAACACCTGGTTATTCGGCAACATACTGATGGCGTCGAGCGCGGACCTGCGCCTGATCGCCGGGCTGGACATCGTCGTGATCGTGCTGTCGATTGGTTTCTACAACCGCTTTATGGCGGTTTGCTTTGACGCGGAATTCGCGGCGCTGCGCGGGCTGCGCGTCCAGTTGTGGTTTCTACTGCTGCTGTGCCTGGCGGCGCTGACGATCGTGGCGCTGGTCAAGGTCGTGGGCATTGTGCTGGCGATCGCGCTGCTGACCTTGCCGGTGGCCATCGCCAACACGTTTACCGGCGTGTTGTGGCGGATCATGCTGCTCGGGGCGTGTTTCAGCGCGCTGTTCACGACGATCGGACTCGGGCTGAGTTACACTACCAACCTGCCGACCGGCGCGATGATCGTGCTGGTCGCCGGCGCCGCGTACCTGCTCGCCGCCCCGCGCGGCGCCCGCGCCTGACCTTGGGGCGATTCAACGGAGTTCGCCATGGCCGCGCAACCGCGCACTACGCTGCAGGAATTGTTCCTCTATAACGACTGGGCCAACGCGCAGACGCTCACCGCCACGGAGGCGATGACGGACGCGCAGCTCGATCAATCATTCGAAATCGGCATGGGCGATGTGCGCATGACCCTGCGCCACATTCATGACGCCGAGGCGATCTGGCTGGCGCGGTGGAAGGGGGCCTCGGCCGTGTTTCCCCCGGATTCCGATCGGCCGGCGGTCGCGGAGATCCGGCGGCGGATGGAGAAGACCGCCGCCGAGCGCGACGCGTTTCTCGCTGAGCGCGGCCCGGCGGGCGAGCGCGAGCGAATCGGCTTCCACGACACGAAGGGCAATCCGTATCGTTATCCGCTTGGCGACATGATGCTGCACGTCTGCAATCATGGGATTCATCACCGCGCCCAGGCGCGCAACATGCTGCGATCGCTCGGCGTTGAGCTTCCGATGGTCGATTATCTGCGCATGCGCGTGTCGGCGCCGACGTTCGAAATCTCGGACGAGGCGAAGCGGACGATCGCCGAATTCGGCTTTGGCGGCCCCGCGGCGCCGGTCGCCCCGTGCGATTTTGATGTCGAAACCCTCGCGGCCTGGCTGAAGTACGGCGACTGGGCGTTCCGTCGGATTCTGGCCGCGGCTGCGAATCTTTCGGACGCGGACCTCGATCGCCCGTTTGAAATGGGCATGGGCAACCTGCGGAAGACGCTGACGCATATTCTGGAGGCCGAAATGTGGTGGCACGGAAACTGGAGCGTGGCGCCGCCGGACGGGTTTCAGAAGCTGCCGGAGAACACCCCGCGGGTCGAAATCGCGGATCGGCTGGAGCGTCTGGCGGCGGAACGGGGTCGGATTCTTTCGGGTTGGGATAACGAAACTGTCAGGTCGCCGGTCGCCTGTTACTTCCGCCCCGGCAAGCGGATGGAATACCGCCGGGGCGAATCGGCGCTGCAGCTCGGGATGCACGGGACGCACCACCGGGCCCAGGCGGTGAATATGATCCGCCGGCTCGGGGCGCCCGCGCCCGGAGTCGACTATATTCTGTGGGTCCGGGAATCGACGCCCGGCTAACGCAGGGGGCGCGGCGGCCGTCGCGTGAGACGGCAAGCTCCCCGTACAACTACGAAAGGTAGCAGGTATGCGACGTTTTAACGTGATCGCGCTGGCGGCGACGCTGGCGCTGGGCTGTTGCGGCGCGCTGGCGCAGACAGAAGGCGCGACCGCGCAGGATCCGAAGCTGGACGATGTGGAAAAGCAGATCATCAAGAAGTGGCAGGACGTCAAGTCGATTCAGTGCCACATGGAAATGACCTCTGACCAGCCGCCGAGCAAGATGAAGATGGACGGCGACATGAAGTACCTCAAGCAGGACGGCAAGAGCATGTATCGCATGGAAGGCAAGATGGAAATGTCCTTCGCGATGGGCGATACCGAGCAGAAGATGAACGGCACCTACCTGACCGTCAGCGACGGCAAGGACGCCTACACCCTGCAGGAAATGTCCGGCATGATGGGCATGCCGCCGACCAAGCAGTGCATGAAGATGAACCCGGACACTGCCGACCAGATGCAGGACCCGCGCAAGATGTTCGAGCAGTTGAAGAAGGATCACACGCTCAAGGTCGAGGCGGACGCTGATTTCGACGGCGAGAAGTGCTGGGTCATCGCCGCGACGCCGAAGTCGCCGTCGCCGGGCATGCCCGCCCGCCAGACGTACATGTTCCGTCAGAGCGACGGCCTGATGTCGAAGACCGAGAGCTTTGACGCCGCCGGCAAGAAGCTGTCGACCGCGGAGATGACGAAGTACAAGCTGAATGAGAAGATGGACAAGGCCACGTTCGAGTTCACTCCGCCCGAGGGCGTCGAAGTGATGGACATGACGAACATGGCTGAAGAGGTGGATGCGCCGGACGAGCCGTAGGCCGCGACGAATCCAACGATTGCCGTAATCACAACGCCGACCGACCTGAACCTCAGGCGGTCGGCGTTTTCTTATTGCGCGCGACCGGCGATCAGGTCGCGGCCCACGCCGCGGATTCGCTCAGGCCGCGCTGCTGCAAGGCGACCATCGTCCGATAGCGTCCGTCGCGCTCCAGCAGTTCCTCGTGCGTGCCGCATTCCAGCACGCCGCCGCGCTCCATCACGACGATCAGGTCCGCGCTGACGATCGTCGACAGGCGGTGGGCGATGATGAATGTCGTGCGATCCGCGAGCAGCGCCCGCAATGACTGCTGAATCAGGCGCTCGCTTTCGGAGTCGAGATTGCTCGTCGCCTCGTCGAGAATCAGGATTTGCGGATCGGCCAGGATCGCGCGGGCGATGCTGACGCGCTGCGCCTGACCGCCTGACAGCCGCACGCCGCGCTCACCCACCAGCGTGTCATACCCGGCCTCGAACTTCATCACGAAGTCGTGCACATTCGCGCGGCGCGCCGCGTCTTCGATCGCTTCCGTGGCCGCGTCGGGCCGGCCATAGGCGATGTTCTCCGCGATCGTGCCGTCGAACAGGAACACATCCTGTTGCACGATGCCCAGCAGGCGGCGATAGCGCTCGAGGCGAATGTCGCGCAGGTCGACGCCGTTGACGCGGATCGCCCCGTCCGTCGGGTCATAGAAGCGCGCCACGAGGTTTGTCACGGTGGTCTTGCCCGCGCCGCTGGGGCCGACCAGCGCGACCGTCGCGCCGCCCGGCACGCGCAGGGAAAAGTCATGCAGCACGCGCTCGCCCTGCGGATAACGGAAGCCGACCGCGTCAAACTCGAATGATTCGATTTTCTCCGGCGCGTCGAGCGCGCCCGGGCGGTCCGGCTTGTCGATCGGCGTTTCCAGCAGATCAAACACGCGCTCCAGCGCCGCCAGCGCCTGCTGCATCTCGCCATACGAACGGACGATCGATGACACCGGCACGAGCAGCATCATCAGGTACATCTGAAACGCGATGATTCCACCCACGGTCGCCTTGCCGGCCAGCGCCAGCGAACCGCCGAACCAGATAATCACGAGCCCGACCAGCGGGATGACAAAGCCCCAGCCGGAGCCGATCAGGTACTCATACCAGTTCGCCAGCAGCGCCTTCCGAATGACGGCGTGATGGCGCTGCGCATAGCGGCGCTCTTCGCTCTTTTCGCGCCCGAAGGCCCGCACGACGCGGACGCCGCCAAAGGTCTCGACCACGCGTCCATCGATTTCACCGCGATCATGGCGCATGCTGCGATAGATCGGGCGTACGCGGCGCAGATAGACGACATTGAGCGTGACGATCAGCGGCATCAGCATCACCGCCGCCACCGCCATCTGCCAGTTGATCAGCAGCAGCATCGTGATGGTCAGGATGATCTTCAACCCCGCCACAGCCGGCGTGATCAGGGACATCTGGATCATGCCGGTGATCGCGTCGACATCGCCGGAAAGGCGAGATGTCAGGCCGCCGGTCTTCATGGCGGCCAGTTTGTGCAGCGGCAGGCGGAGCAGATGGGCATACAGGCGCTGCCGCAATCGGAACAAAACGCGGGCGTTAAGGACCGCAGTGCGCCAGTTACGGAGCAAATCGAGCGATTGCTGAACAATCAGGATCCCCAGCAGCCCGCCGCCAAGCAGGTGGAGCATGCGGTAATCGCCCGCCGGCAGGACGTGATCGATGATGTACATCGTCGCCCGCGGCATGACGAGCGACATCGCGGCGGTGATCCACGCCAAACCGACGACCAGGCCGATCGGCCCGAAGAACGGCTTCAGCCAGCGGATATACGACCATAAGTAATTGCGGCGCTTGGTCTTACGATCTGAATCAGCCGGGGCGGGTGGAGCCTCGCTGCCGCGCGCGGCGGCGTCCTCCTGCTCGAGTCGCTTTTGCAGTTGGCGCGTGCGGAACGCGTTTAGGAACTCCCGAAAAGCGGCGCGAGATGATGGCATGGTCAGATTGTCGCGCGCGTGGCGGCGCTCCTGGGTCGGAAGAAAACGCGAATTCCTGATTCTATCGTCGATTCCGGCGCCGCGCGCCACAAACTTTGGGTCGCGGCGCGTGTCCGCCTGTGACGCCGAATATCCGGCGCGGCGCACGGCGCGCGGTTCGCTCGCCGCTGGGCGCCGGGCGTGTTACGATTCCTTTGCGAATAGACATCACAATACTCAGGGAGGGACTTTGATGCGTTTGGCGATTGGATTGGCGCTGTTGACCGTGACGGTAACCACCGTCGCGCTGGCGCAGACGGAAAAGCGTCGAGTGCCACAAAGTTCTTCCACGCGGGCTGAGCGCGGCGATCCGCCCCCGGCGACCGCCCGCCCGACCCGATCAAAGCAAGCAAGCCGCGAGTATGTGCGCGTCGGTCGCGATTACCGGCATGTGCGCGTCGAGCGCGCGCCGCGCCTGTCGGATGGTCGGCTGGATTCGCGGGCGATTATTGTGCGCAGCGCCCGCGTCGGGCGCAGGCCGCTGGCGATTTTTCCCAAGCAGGATGTCGAGAGCATTGATGTCGTCGTGCGCTGCTTTCGAGAAGGGCGACGCGATGACGGTTTTCGCGCCTGGGGTCGCTTTGTCGCCGGGCTGCGCGACTACGAACTGCAGGTCGACCTCGACGACGTGATGTATTACGTCGCGCGCGAGGGCGTATCCGCCGAGCGCGATCCGGGCTTGCGGCTTTACTCGGAGAAGCTCGCGTACATCCGCGACTCGATTGATCGGCTCGAGACCTATCTGGACGACCTGACGGAACTGCGCGACGACGCGCGGCGTCCGGGCGGCGCCGGCGTGTATCGCGATATTGAAGGGGAGTGGCGCCTGGCGGCGGCCGATCGCGACCGGCTGCTCGTGCACGAGGAAGTGCTCAGCGATGACTTTGAGCGCGCCCTGCGGGCGTCGGACGCCTACGAGCGTGACTTCACGGGACTGTTTGAGGGATTGTTTCGCGAGGCCGAGTTGGTCATTCGCGTCAGCTCGGATGACGGGCCGCGCCGCAAAGTGATTCGCCCGTAGCCATCCGTTTGGGGGGAGCGCGGTTACGTGTGTAACTCGCTCATGAACAAAGACAACTGCTGGAGAGTGTGACTGATGCGTACCAAGTTTCGTTTGTGTTTGATGGCCCTGGCGTGCGGCGTGGCGGGATTGTCGATGGGCGGTTGCCCGGACCTTGAGGAAATCCTCGACGACCTCGAGGAATTGGAAATCAACATCGACAACTCCGTGGACGTGATTCAGGCGCGCGACCCGCGCGATCCGAACTTCGCATTCCCGCGGGACTTCAACCAGCCCATCATTATCGGCGCGGATGTGGAGGTGATCGTGGATATCTCTTCGGATCTCGTCGTCGAGGTGTTGCCGGACATAACGCTGCTCGGCTTCGAGAACCTGACCGGATTCGACATCTACGTCACGTACTTTGTCGACGGCATCGAGCAGGGCATTCTCGTGTTCGACGGGGAAACGCTGCTGCTGGAGTATCCGTGCATCGAGCTGCTGGAGCTCTTCACAGAAGAAGACTTCGACCCGTTTGACGGTGTGTTTGTCGGCGAGTTCGACCTGACCGACGCGTTCTTCGAAAACCCGTTTGATTTCGTCTGCGGCGAGGCGCTGATCCTTACGTTTGATCCGTTCGCTGTAACGGCGACGGCCGAACGCATCGACCTCGTGCAATAGCTGATCCGATGTGATGGCGCCGGCGCGATCCTTCGCGCCGGCGCCTTTTTTTTTACCGTCTCAGCACGAGAAAGAGGCTGCCCGGCGCGCCTCTGCGCCGGACAGCCTCAAGGGGTCAACACAATCGTCATCGCGCGAAGACGCGCGCGTCGTTCGTGCTTAGGCGTTTTCCATCACGCGCGCCACGGCGGCGGCGGCGGCGTTGACGCGCGCCTTCTTCAGTTCCATTTCGGCCTGATGGCGATCAGCGGTCTTCATCTCGCCGACGGCGTACTGCACTTCCGTCTTCTTCGCCTTGGCCATTTCGCTGGCGGCGTGCGGGCAACCGACGCACTCGTCGCCGACGTACATCTTCATCTCGACCTTGTCAGCGGCCGCCTTGGCCACCTCGGCCGCCTTCTGGGCCTGCGCTTCCTTTGAGAACTCGAAGCTCGCCAGACGGTACATCACCGGCTTGCCGGTCGCCTCGGCGCTGGCCTTGGCGCTGATCGGACAACGCATGCACTCCCCGGCGACCGCGTACTGCGGCGAGGTGAGGTCGGTGAGCGTCGAGTCGAGCAGCTTCGCGTACGCCTGCTCGGCTTCATCCATTTTCTCGAACGTGTCCTTGGCGACGGCGAAGCGGATCTGGCTCTTGTCGCCCTTGGCCATCTCGGTGGCCATCTTGTCGCAGCAGGTGCGCTCCGAACCGACGACGTACTCGATGGTCGGCATCTTGAAGCCGGCCTTGCGGGCGACTTCGGCGTCGTTGGCCTTGCTGGCGCAGCACGACGAAGCCGAGGCCGACTTGGACTTGCTGGCGCAGCACGAGGCGGCCGACTTGCTCTTGTCGCAGCTCGCCTGCGCGCTCTTGGTACAGCCCGATTCCTGAGCGTAAGCGGCCACGCCAAAGGCGCCCGCCACGATCAATGCGAACAGCTTCTTCATTCGTATTCCCTCTTCAGACATCGTTGAAAAAATCGCCGGTCCGGCGGACGACCCGCCAAGGACTGATTGTACGCGCGAATCCGCGTCCTAATTGCAGGAAACAGCGGCGCATGAAAGCGTATTCCCGGGCCCCGGGCCTCCGCAAGGAGCCGGGAACCGAAAATCCGCCTTCTGCCGCGGTCGCATCACACGGGCGACCGCCGGGGAAACGGTTGTCAGGAGGAGCTTTTCCTCGTCCTAAATGAACGAGAAGAAGCCGGAGAAAATGAAGGCGACGAGCGCAAATAGCGTGGCGTAAAACATTTACAGTCTCCACCGGTGGCGCGGGTGGCTCTCCCTGAGCCAAGCCCTCCGTCAATCGCCATCGGCGACGGCGCGGCCCCGACTTGAGCCCCGAGGCCGAGACGGCGCGGGCGGCTCGCCGTTACACTCCCAGTTGGTCAACCTCACCGAACGGGGAAACGAATCGATGCGACGGATTGTGAGCCTGCTGCTGACGGTGGTTCCGGCCAGTTCGGCCCTCGCCTGGGACGCCCAAGGACACCGAACAATTACCTATCTTGCGTTCGACGGACTGTCGGCGGAGGCGCCTGCCTGGCTGCGGGATTCCGACGCGCGCAACCGGGCCGCGTTCCAGTCGAATGGCCCGGATCGCTGGCGGGGGTGGGCCGCCCCGACGCTGGGACATGAGCATAAGCCTGACCACTTCATGGATGTCGAACACCTCGCGGGCTACGGCCTGACGCTGCGTACCGTGCCGCGCTTTCGCATGGAGTACCTCCGCGCGCTGGCGGTAAGCAAGTACGCGCATCCGGAGCTGGCGCCGGCGTACGACGCGACGGGCGACACGGAGCGCGCCCGCGAGTGGCCCGGCTTCCTGCCGCACGCGATTCTGGAGGAGTTCGTCAAGCTGCAATCGGCGTTTCACGACGTGCGCATGCTGGAAGAAATCAATGACCCGGAACGGGCGCACCAACTGAAGCAGTCGCGCGAAAACGCGCTTTATCACATCGGCGTGCTGAGCCACTACGTCGGCGACGCGGCCCAGCCGCTGCACACGACGATGCACTACAACGGGTGGGTCGGCGACAACCCGCGCGGATACACGACCGACAAGGGATTTCACGCGTACGTCGACGGCGAGTTATTCGATGCGCATGCGCTGACGTATGAGAAACTCCGCCCGTTGATCCGCTATGAGACGCGGCTCGATCCGATGGACCCATGGGACACGATCATCGACCACATCGAGCGATCGCACGCGCGCATGGAACCGTTGTACCAGCTCGAAAAAAGCAGCGAGCTGCGCGCGGCGCCCGGAAAGCGGTTGACCATCGAGTGTTTCGACGCCGCGGCTTCGCTGCTGTCCGAGATGATCTGGCAGGCGTATCGCAGCGCCGCCCCCAACCGGCAGCAGATCGCCTCGTTCATGAAGTACAACCGCTTTACGCCGGAGAGCCTGCCGGCGGCCGATCGGCCGCGCCGCGTTTCGGCGGTCCCAGAGAACGCGGCGGGACAATAGCCGCATGCCGGGCGCCGATCCGATTCTGGAAGGACTGAACGCGCCGCAGCGCGAGGCGGTGGCGCATCAGGATGGCCCGCTGCTGGTGCTGGCCGGCCCGGGTAGCGGCAAGACGCGCGTGATCACGCGTCGCGCCGCCCGCCTGGCGCGCGACGCCGCCCCGCCCGGCGCGATTCTGGCGATCACCTTTACCAACAAGTCGGCCGACGAGATGCGGCGCCGTATTACAGCGCTCGGCGCCGGCGCGGGCATGTGGATCTGCACATTCCATTCCCTTGGCGCGCGGCTGTTGCGGGCGTATGGCGAGCGCATCGGGGTTGATAGGGGATTCTCGATTTATGACGAGGCCGACCGCAAGCAGACGATGCGGTCGGCGATGGCGGAGGCGGGTGTCGGCGGACATGTGCTGACGGTCGACCGCGCCGTGCACGCGATCAGCGCGGCGAAGAACGAGCTCCGCTCGCCGCGCGGGTACGAAGCGACGGCCGCCGATTTCAACGAGCGGATGATCGCGCGCGTCTATGCGGCGTATGAGGAACTGCTTCGCAAACAGAACGCGGTCGACTTTGATGATCTGCTGCTCAAGCCGGCGGTGATGCTCGGCGAGGATGACGAGCTGCGCGGCATGCTGAATCGCCGGTTTCAGTTTGTGCTGATCGATGAGTATCAGGATACGAATCACGCGCAATACCTGATGGCGCGGCGCTTGTCGGAGGAGAACCAGAACATCTGCGCCACGGGTGATCCGGACCAGAGCATCTATGGCTGGCGCGGCGCGAACCTCGACAATATTCTCGATTTCGAGCGCGACTATCCGGAGACGCGCGTCGTGCGGCTGGAGCAGAACTACCGCTCCACCGGCGCGATCCTGCGGGCCGCGTCGACGGTCATTCGCGCCAATCGGCGCCGCAAGGACAAAGACCTGTGGACCGAAGGCGACGACGGCGATCCGCTCCGCGTATGGCGGTTCGCCGGCGGCGGCGAGGAGGCCGAGCATGTCGCCCAGACAATCGCGACGCTCGCGGAAACCGACGAGTTTGAGTATGCGGACT
This sequence comes from uncultured Planctomycetales bacterium, assembly GCA_964528455.1. Taxonomy (GTDB): domain Bacteria; phylum Planctomycetota; class Phycisphaerae; order UBA1845; family Fen-1342; genus DSPM01. The sequence goes on from CAZGTH010000002.1 coordinate 193,136, forward strand.
TTGCGATCATGTACCGCGTAAACGCGGTTTCGCGCGGCCTGGAAGACGCGTTGCGCGCCCGGCGGATTCCCTACCGGATCGTGCGCGGCGTCGAGTTCTACAACCGCCGGGAAATCCGCGACACGGTCGCGTATCTGCGCGTGCTGATGAATCCGCGCGACGAACAGGCCCTGCTCCGCATCATCAATACGCCGGCGCGCGGCATCGGCAAGAAAACGATCGATCGCCTGCTGGCCGCGGCGCAGCGCACGGGCGAGCCGCTGAGTGCGACCATCCGTCGCGCCGGCGATGTGCCGGGGATCGCGGCCGGCACGACCAAGAAACTCCGCCGGTTCGTCGCGCTGCTGGATCGCCTGGGCGATTACGTCGGCGGCCCGCTCAGTGAACTCGTCAGCCAGACGCTGCAGGAGAGCGGGTATGAGCAACATTTGCGCGAAGCGGAAGATGACAGCTCCGAGGATCGGCTCGCCAACGTGATGGAACTGGTCACCGTCGCCGCCCGCTATCAGCAGGAGGAGCCGGACGGCGACCTTGAGGGCTTCCTCGCCCGCGTGAGCCTGACGAGTGACCAGGACGCGGTGGATCCCAACGCGGGTTGTGTGCAACTGATGACGCTGCATGCCGCCAAAGGGCTCGAGTTTCCGGTGGTCTTTCTCGTCGGTCTCGAGCAGGGACTATTGCCGCACGAGCGGACCCTCAGCGGCCCGTTCGGCGTGGATGAGGCGACCCTCGAGGAAGAGCGACGGCTGTTTTTTGTCGGCCTGACGCGCGCCATGCGGCGGCTGTTCGTTTCCTATGCCGACACGCGGGCAATCCGCGGGCGACTGACGCCGCGGGCGGCGTCGCAGTTTGTGGGGGAATTGCCGGACAGCGCCGCGGTCGTCGAGACAATCAGTAAGTCCGCATATGGGGACGCGCGCAGCCGATATAACGATGAGGAAGCGGTGTGGGACGAGGCGGAAATTGCGCCCGCCGATGGCGCCCGTCCCACGCGTCGGCCGGGCGGCTTTCGACCGCGCCCGGAACGCCGTTTTGAGTTTCAGGAAACCGAGACAGTGTTCTCGGTGGACGATCCGACGACCGGGGCGGCGCCGACCGAGCGTGGCCCGTACGCGGATTGGAGCGCGGGTACGTGGGTGCGCCACGAGGGGCTTGGCGTAGGGCAGGTGCTATGGATCCAACACAGTCCGACGCAGACGCGGGCGGCGATCAAGTTCGCCGGACAGGGACAACGAGTGTACATTCTGGAACACGCGCCGATTCTCAGGCTGGAGCGACCGTCTCGGTCATGACGGCGATTGCGCGGCGGATGCGCCCGATGAACGAACTGCGGGATGAAAACGAAAAACTGCGGCGCATCCTGGATGTGTCGCTGCGCATGGCGTCGCCCATGCCGCTCGACGACCTGCTGCATGTGATCGTCGACGCCGTCTGTGACGTGCTTTCCTGTGAACGCGCGACGATTTTTCTCTACGAAGCCGAAAGCGACGAGCTCGTCAGCCGCGTGGCCCGCGGCGTCGACGAAATCCGCGTCCCAGCGACCGAGGGCATTGTGGGCGTCGCCGCCCAGCAGCGCCGCATCATCAACATTGCCGACGCCTACGCCGATGCGCGCTTCAATCAGGACATCGACCGCCAGACCGGCTATCGCACGCGCAATCTGTTGACCCTGCCGCTCGAGAATCTCGAAGGCGAGCTGATCGGCGTCCTGCAGGCGCTGAACAAAGTCGGCGAGGCGTTTCATGTCGATGACGAGGAACTGGCGCGGGTCTTCGCCGCCCAGGCCGGCGTCGCGCTGGATCGCGGACGGCTGATCGAGGCGTACGCCGAAAAACGCCGCATGGAGCGCGATCTCCAGATTGCGCAGCGGATTCAGCAGGACCTGCTGCCGAAGAAAAACCCCGAGGCGACAGGTTTCGAAATCGCCGGCTGGAATCGATCCGCGGACGAGACCGGCGGCGATACCTACGACTTCATGCGACTGCCGGACGGGCGACTCGGGCTGGTGCTGGCCGATGCGACCGGGCACGGCATCGGCGCGGCGCTGATTATCGCGCAGTTTCGCTCGATCGTGCGCAGCTTGCTGACCATCACGACCGACTTGTGCCGCGTCGCGGCCGGTGTGAATGATCTGCTGAGCGAAGACCTGGCGGACAATCGTTTTGTGACCGCATTTCTCGGAATTCTCGACCCGACCCGACGCCGAATCGACTATATCGCCGCCGGACAGGGGCCGCTGTTGCTGGTCAAGAGCGGGACGGACGTCGAAATGCGATACGCGTCGGCGCCGCCGCTGGCGGTGATACCCGGCCAGGCGTACGCGCAGCCGGAGTGCTTTGACATGCCGGCGAATTCGACGCTGGCGCTGCTGACGGATGGCTTCTTCGAGGCGTCGAACGAGAGCGGCGAGCAGTTTGGCGAACGGCGCGTGATCGACGCGATTCGCCGCTATGCCGATCAGCCGGTCGCGAAGCTGATTACCGACCTGTACTCCGACATTTCAACCTTTACGGGCGCTGCGCCGCAGGCGGATGACCTTACGGCCGTGATTGTGCGGGCGCTGTAGCGAGAACCCGATCACGAGGTTGCGCCGCGTGATCGGCGCCGTTAGTTTTCCACGAACTCCGCCTGATAGTCCGCGATCGCCGCTTCAATCACCTGGCAGGCGTGCGCGCGATCATAGACGCGGTTGATCCGTTGATTCTCGCGCCCGAAGGCCAGCTTGTATGTGCTGAAGTAATGCACGTGCCGGTCGCGGAGCACGTCCGGCAGGTCGGCCAGTTCCGAAACGTCGCCCCACATGTTGTCGTTCGCTAGGACCGCCACGATCTTGTCGTCCGCCTCGCCCGCGTCGATCATCTGCAACCCGCCGACGACCCGCGCGTTCAAAATCACCTCGGCCCGCGCGATCGGGCGCTCGCTGATGACGCAGATGTCCAGCGGATCGCCGTCGCCGCGTTCCGCGCCGGGCGAGAGGGCGTGGACGCGCGCCGCGCACAGCGTGCGCGGAATGAACCCGTAGAGCGACGGCGGCACTGAAGTCGCGCGGCGCGGCCGATCGACCCGCAGATAGCCGCTGCGCTTATCGACCTCATACTTCACCATGTCGAACGGCGTGATTTCGATGAATGCGTGCACGACCTCGGGCGGATTGGGCCCGATCGACAGGCCGTGCCATGGATGCGGACGAAACGGATCAATGCGGTTCGGCATTTGCGGTCTCAGGAGGAGTGCCCCGGTTCGAGCGCGACCACGCATTCTCGCGATCGCGACAGAAGCGAAGACAATAGCGGCGCGGCTGGCGCGAAACAATGGCCCGCGCGTTTCAATGCGAAAAGGCGCGATCTGGATCGCTCCAGACCGCGCCCTTTGGATACTTCACGCGCTTTGCGCACGCGGCGGCGCCGCGGGCGATTGCTTTGCGCTACAGTGAACGCCGCCGCGTCCAGGCCATGAACCCGAAGCCCAGCGCCAGCGGAAGCAGACCGGCGGAGCCGACGCCGCACTGGCTCGGCAGCGGGTCGGTCGTCAGGTCGTCGCCGTCAACCGGCGCGTTGCTCGGCTGGCCCGGGAACAGCGGGTCCAGATCCAGTGGGTTGTTCGGGTTGTCCCCGCCGCCGCCGTTGCCGCCGTCGTTCGGGTCCGGCTCGGGCGTGGTCGGCGTCGAGCCGACGCTTTCGGCCTCCTCGATCTCGGCGGCGGTCGCGATTCGCATCGAGAACGCCTGCGGCGTGGCGGTTGAGTCGCCCTTCACGATGCCCCAGCCGACGATCTCGCCGCTGGAGTTGATATCGCGGGCTTCCGTGAGGACGAGGCTGGTTTTGTTGATCGCCAGGCTGTTGAGGTCGAACGGCTTGTTGTCAATCCACAGGCACGCGTGGCGTTCGCCGTTGACATCTTCCGCCCAACCGACGACGCGACCCAGCTCGTCAATCGCGGCCGCGCTGCTGTTGTCGCCGCCGAGCGTGCCCAGATCCGTCATCGATCCGTTGCTCCACATGAACGCGTGCACGTTCAGGTCAGCGGTATCCGATTCGCCGACGACCTGCCCGGCGTTGTTGATCGCGCGGCCCCAGCTGTTGTTCCCGCCGAGCGTGCCGAGGTCGATCATCAGGTCGTTGCCGCCGTCGGCGTCGTTGTCCTGGAACCAGAGGTCAGAAATCTGATCAAGGTCCTGATCGAGCGGCGATACGAGAAACGCGTGATATGCCGTCGTGGCGGTCGGGTTGTCCGGGTTCAGATACGCGTAACCGGTGACCATACCGTCGTCGTTGACATCGGTGGCGCTGCTTTCGACGCCTTTGCCGTCAATCGTGCCGAGGTCGATCATGTTCTGGTTTTTGAAATACAAGACGTTGGGATCCTGCACGAACCAGGCGCCGTCCTTCGGCGTTACCAGGAACGCGCGGATAATGCCGCCGTCCGAAGCCGCCCATCCCACGACGTGGTTACGGTTGCTGACGGCGGTCGCGGCACTGTTGTAGACGATGCACGGGTTGCCGAACGTCCAGAAGTCCGTCAGCGCGTCGCCGGGAAACGCCGTGCCCAGATCGCTGAGCGTCGCGGGGCGCAGCAGGAAGCCGTGCGTTACGGTCCAGTCCGTGTCCGGGCAATCGACGATCGTCCACGCCGTGCCCACCACCTGACCGGCGTCGGAGATGTTGAACGCTTCTCCATGGTCGGCGGTGAAGTGCAACCCCAGGTTCAGGTGCGAGGTCTTGTGCAGGTCGGTCTGCGTCCCGTTGAACCAGAGGCCGGCGTGCAGCGTTTCGCCGGTGTCGAACAACCCGACAACCTGCCCGATTTTGTTAATTGCGTAAGCGCGCGATTCGCGACCGGTTCCCGGCGTCAGCTCGGTGACGACGAACTTGTCCTGGGCTTGCGCGACCGCGGCCAGCGACATGGCGGCGCCCACCAGCGTCCAACGCGTCTTCAAACGGATCTGCGACATATCACACCCCTTCAACGTTTCGTCGCCACGACGGCGCGCGGTCCCTCAGGGAGGGTCATCGACTGCGGACGCCGGGCCCTTCAGTTGGCGCGGCCTCTGAGAAGTGTTCGTTTGGAAGCGGGGCGGTGGGAGTTACGGATGGGCGAAATCGCCCGGCGGCGGACACACGACGGCCGATAACGCGGGGCGAAGGCCCTACGCCTGCCAGCGCGGCTCGCGCGCGGGAGCCGGCCGCATCATGGGAACGGCGGCCGAGCGAATCGGCGCGGCGCTGCGCGCGGTCTGGCGGCGGATGCTCTCGAGGTTGGGGATCGCCTGCTGGATGGCGCTCAGGCAGTTCTTCAAGCACTTCAGTTCCATCTTGCGCAGATTCTTGCGCCGGTCGGCATCGGCGAGCCAGGCTTCCCACTCATAGACCGGAACGCGCACGTCGGAGCCGGTCTCATAAAACCGCAACGAAACCGATTCGATCGGCGGCTTGGGGTTGACGGTGATATAGACATGATCGTCGCGGAAGAGTTCGGTCCAGAACGGATTCGCGCGATTGGCCTTGATCCACGCCTCAATAAACGGTCTGGCGAACGCCGGGCGCTGCGGCCACGGCTCATAACATTCCCAGTGCATCTTGCGATCGGCGTATCCGCGGAGCGGATGGTCGGCGGGCAGAAAATCGCCACTGGTGACGAAGTAATCGCCGAGCAGGTCGACGGGTTTTTCACAGAGCGGGCAGCGTGGCGTCGTCGAAAGTGGGCGCATGTGGTCGTCCCTTCGTCAAACGGATAGAACGAATGAGCGGCGTAGACCGGGCGACTGCCCGTCGGCGGCATTGTAACGCGCTTCGCGCCGACGGAAATGGACGGGGCTTTTTTGGCCGCGCCGTTTCCACAAAACGCCGACAATTCGCACGACTGGATGCGGGCGGGGATGGTACGATAAAACCCTTGTTCTGTGGGCCTCGGCAGGCGCCGCCATTTTGCGCTGCCGTGTTCAGGCGGGCGACGTCGGGCGCAGCATCCGCCCGCGCGTGTTACTGGAGGTATCCGGACTTTGGAAGAAACCATCACGATCATGGTGCGTACTGCGCCGCTCGGCGCTGACGTCAGCGACGCGCCGCTGACGCTGCCTGCGCGTGTTGGCTCGGTCAAACTGGGCGAGAAGCTCGGCGAAGGCGCGGGCGGCGTCGTTGTCTCGGGCTTTGATGAAGCCCTGAATCGTCCGGTCGCGGTGAAGTTCCTGCACCATGCCCATCGCGATTCGGTCGCCCGCAATGAGATTGTGGAGGGGTTGCGGTCCGCGGCGCGCGTGCGACACGCGCACATCGTGACCGTTCACAGCGTCGACGCGGCCGGTGGCCTTCCTTTCATTGTCATGGAGCGTGTCGACGGCGGCTCGCTGCGGGATGTGCTGCGCAAGGCGGCGCCGCTCGATGGGCCGCTGGCGCTGCATGTGCTGATGCCGATCGCGGACGCGGTGGGAGCGCTGCATGAGCGCGGCGTGATTCATCGCGATCTGAAGCCCGCGAATATCCTGTTTGATCGTGACGCGTGCCCCTATGTGTGCGACTTCGGACTCGCTTGTCAGCTTGACGCCCAGAACTGGGGCGCCAAGGCGTCCCACGTCGGCGGGAGTCCGCTTTACATGTCGCCGGAGATGTTCGACGGGCACGTGTCGGCGCAGTCGGATGTCTACGCGCTCGGCGCCGTCCTGTTTGAGATGCTGGTCGGGGCCCCGTTGTATCAGGCCGACACGCTATCGGATATGAAGGCCCGCCACGCTTCAGCGCCGATACCGCTGGAGAAACTCGCCGACGCCGGCGTGGCGCCAGAACTGGCGGAAATCGTTGAGCGCGCCCTGCACAAGCGCCATATTCTGCGCTATAAGAATGCCAGCCGCTTTGGTCGGGCGCTGGCCGAAGCGCAATCGTCCAGCGCGGATCCGAGCCGATTGCAGGCCCGGTTGAGCGGGATCATCGCCGGTGACGATGTCGGCGGATCGGATGAGTCGCGGGCGGAGTCATCACCCGCGATGACGACCTTTGACCTGCTGCGCGAGCGCGCGGCGGCGAAGCGAAAGCGGTCGCAATCCTGACCGCCGACGAGTAGAGATCCTGAGATGACGACTGATTCCGATACCGGACGCCACTTCATCGCGCGGCGCGACGGCGGCGTCCTCCGCCTCGACTTTTCGGCCCCCGACATCCGCAATGCGCTGACACCCGAGGCGCTATTGGCATTGCGAACGCAACTCGAGCGCGCCGCGGCGGACGAATCAGTGTGCGCGATTGTGCTCGAATCACGCGGACCGGTGTTCTGTGCCGGCGCCGATCTGCGCTGGCTGCGCCGCGAAATCGAGGCCGCGGGCATCGGTGGCGTCGTGGACGTCGCGCTGCTCGGAAACTTCTTCGAGGCCATTCGCGCCTGCCCCGTTCCCACGATCGCCCGCGTACAGGGCGACGCCTACGGCGGGGGCGTGCCGCTGGTCGCGTCCTGTGATTTTGCGATCGCGGCCGAATCCGCCGGTTTCGCGCTGAGTGAGCTGCGCTTTGCGATTCAGCCGGATGTGATCGTGACGTCGCTGCGCGGGCGCGTCGGGCCGGCGGCGCTGCGGCGCTGGACGCTGAGCGCCGAGCGCGTCACGGCCCGGGATGCCCTGGCCGCGGGGTTGATCTCACAGGTGACGGATGATCTGGACGGCGCCCTGGCGGCGCTGCTGGAGCGCGTCAGCCGCATGCCATCGGGCGCGATCCGCGACTGGAAACGATCATTGGCGGAATACGACGCTGCCGCCGCTGTGATCGAGCGCCGCGACACCTTCTCCGTCACGGACGAAACATTCGCCGCGCTGTCGCAACTGCCCGGCCCGAAGTAACGCGATCGGGACGGGCGACAGGCGCCGTCGTAGCATATTCCAAGGCCGGACCCCGCCGACGGTCCCGCCGGGGCGCGACACGCGCCCGTGATCGAACAATCTGAAGGAGTTGAGATGTCCCCGCTCGTGCGAGACCGTTCCCCGATTGTCTGTTCCAGACCGCGATGGGCGCCATTGATGAGCGTCCTTGCGCTCAGCGGCATGGTCGCCCCGGCTGTGGCCGACGATCTGCCGCAACACAACCGCCGTACGCCGGTTGTTGAGGTATTTGAGCATTGCCGTGACGCGGTCGTGAATATCAGCACGACGCGCACCGTGCGGGTGGGCTCGTTGCGCGACTCATCCTTTTTCTTCGATTTCGCGCCGCCGCGGCGTGAGCGGGTGCAGAGCGTCGGCTCCGGCGTGATTGTGCATTCGCTCGGTCTCGCGGTGACAAACGCGCATGTCGTCAATCAGACCTCCGACGTGATGGTCACATTCGCCGATGGACGGACCGCAAAGGCCTATGTGGTCGCGACGGACATCATGCACGATCTGGCGCTGTTGCGCATTGATACGGATGAGCGATTGCCGACGATCAAGCTCGGGCGCAGCGCAGACCTGATGGTCGGGGAAACCGTCGTCGCGATCGGAAATCCGCTCGGTCTGCAGCACACGGTGACGGCGGGAATCGTCAGCGCGTTGAATCGTGAATTGCCCTACAGCCGCGAAGTCACGTATACCGGTTTGATTCAAACCGACGCGGCGATCAACCCCGGCAACTCCGGCGGCCCGCTCTTCAACATCAACGGCCAGTTGATCGGCATCAACACCGCCATTCGCGGAGACGCCCAGAACGTGGGATTCGCGATTCCGGTGGATCACCTGTGGGATCTGCTGCCGCTGATGCTGGACATCGAGCGCAGTGAGCGCGTCCGCTTCGGGTTGCGCGTGTGGGGGCCGGATGCGCGCGTCGCGGAAGTCGCCCCGCAGAGCCCGGCCGCCCGCGCCGGTCTGCAGGTCGGCGACCTGGTCCGCGCGATGGATGGCCGCGACATCGACAACGGCATCGACTATTACGTCCGTTTGCTGGCGCACAAGGCGGGCGATGCGATCCGGATCAGCTACGACCGAAATGGCTCCCGCCGTGATGCCCGCATTCCGCTCGAAGTTGTTCCGCCGCCGAATGGCTACGCGCTGGCCGAGGAGCGCTTCGGTCTGCGCGTCGCCGTCGCGCCGGAGAATACCGTCAGCCGGATCGAGGCCCGGCTGGGGCTGCGCGACCTCGCGCCGCCGCTGATCGTCGAGAGCGTCGAGCGTGGCAGTCCGGCCGCGCTGGCCCGGATCGAGCCCGGCGATGTGATCCTGCGGATCGACCGTGGAGCGGTGAATTCGCTCGATGATGTCGGCATGGCGCTGGAGCGCGTTACGCCGGGGACGCTGGTGGACTTCGAGTTGCTGCGCTGGGACTCTTCACGCCCAACCCGCTATCCGGAGCGGCTTCGCGCGCGCTAGCTTTCGGCCTCATCGTCGTTTCTCAAAGTAAAACGGCCCGGCAAGATGCCGGGCCGTATGCGTATCCAGGGTCTTTTTGGTGAATCACGCGCTCAGTACGCGGCTTTCCAGCACGGTACGGAGTTTGGCCAGCGCCTTGTTTTGAATCTGCCGGACGCGTTCCTTCGTCACGCCGATCATTTCGCCGACCTGCTCCAGCGTCTTGGCGCCGGCTTCGGGGGCGTTGTCCAGCGCGAACCGGGCGCGGATCACCTGGACTTCCGTATCGCTCAGATCCGCGGCTTCCGACCCGTTCAGGATCGTCCGCAGTTCATCGATGCAGTCGCCTTCGACGCCACGGCGCTTGGACCCGAGGTGATCGCTCTTTTCCATGCTCGGATCGAACTCGGTCGGGAAGTAGCCGCGATAGCGCGATGTCCGCGTCGCGACGCGCGAAAAGCTCTTCAGGATCGCGCGGCAGGAGTATGTGCTGAACTTGTAACCGCGGTGGCAGTCGAATTTCTCGACGCTGCGCATCAGGGCCATATTGCCCTCGCTGATCATCTCGGCGTAATCGACGCCGGTGATGCGGGTGCGCTTGGCCATCGCCAGCACCAGCGGCACGTTCGCGCGGACGATTTCCTCACGCGTCAACGTCGTCGCGTTTTCCCACTTCAACAGCTCGCGCGTCTCCGCGGCGTTCAGCCGGCGGGCCCCGATGCCCTTCAGCAGGGTATATACGCGATAGCGGCAGTAGTTCAGACGCAGGAACATGTGCGTTTCCTGCTCCGGCGTGAATGACATGCCGGCCCCGCACAGCAGATCGATGCCGCTGTCGTCGTTTCGCATGCGACGACGGCGACGCGTCTCCGGCCCGGGCGGCATTGGCGCCAGGAAGCGGGCTTCCGCATCCGGCGCGTCAAAGTCGGCGACGAACATGCACTCCGCCGGCGTTGTCAGCCGCTGATCAAGCAGTTTCTCGTCTTCCGCCCCCAGCGTGTTGAGCACGGCGGCGACCGGCGGCTTGGCCGCGGGTTCAAGACGAAGGACGGTTGTGTCGGATTGACCCTGAATCGACGTAGTCATCAGAAATCCCCTGAACACCTGACCGAGCCGCGTTTCCTCTACGCGAACCAGCCCGTGTTCTGCATGTACCGAGCGCAGCGTTCCTCGCAAACGCGCACGCGAACCTCTGGAGGCGATACACACACCAAAATTTGAGTAACGAAACCAGCGGCCAACTGGCAGGATTGGGGAGCGATCCCTGCGTTAGGCGTTGACCTCCAGTCAGATTGGGGAGCCTGACTGACGGAAGTATAACTCAGGCCGGCGGCAGGGGCAAGCCTTGGTCAAGCGCGATCTGTGAAAATTTGCGCGAGGTTGACGCCAAATGCCCGCAACACCGCTCCTGCAAGGGGATTAGAGGACGCAAGCCACCGAAATCGGTTCCGTTTTCGAATCGAAGAGGCTGTCGGCGCTCGTGTGTCGCCGGCTGAACCCGCTCCCTTAATGAAGACTGCAAGCGATGAATCCGAAGCGACTCTGTTGGTTTCGCCAACAGGCCGCAGGAGTGACCCCGCGTGCAGGTTTCGGGTGTTCTGTCTGATAACGCGTTGTTGCGGGCCCTGAGCGGTGCGGCGGGCGGACTGCGCCCGCTCTCCCCGGCGACCGGCCCGGCCGCCGTCACGAAGGCCGACTGCGACTGCGGCGGGGCGGAGTGTCCGACCTGCGGCGGCGCCCGCTCGGTCCTGGCGGTCGAGGACTCGGTCGAACTGTCGCCGGCGGCGCTGGCCGCCAGCCGCGATCCGGCTGAGCGTGCGACCTCCGCCCGAAACGCCGGCCCGGCTTCATCCGAACTGACCGAAGAAGAGCAGAAGGCCGTTGATGAGCTGAAGCGGCGTGACCTGGAAGTGCGCCAGCACGAGGCCGCCCATGCCGCCGCCGCCGGACCGCACGCGAGCGGCGGTCCGAGCTACGAATACGAAACCGGCCCGGACGGCAAGCGCTACGCCGTGGGCGGCGAGGTGAGGATCGACACGTCGCCGGTCGAAGGCGACCCGGCGGCGACGATCGCCAAGATGGAACAGATCCGCGCCGCGGCGCTGGCCCCGGCGGACCCATCGGGTCAGGACCGCTCGGTCGCGGCCCGGGCGACGGCCGAGATCGCCAAGGCCCGCTCAGCGCAGGCGTCCGGCGGAAGCGAGTCTGAAGGCTCGGACCCGTCCGCCGCCACCGGGAATGCGGGCCGCCCGGACGAAACCCCAACGGGCGCCGCGCGGGGCGACTCGCGTGGCGATCGGCAATCGCGGTCGGACAATCGCGGCGGGGCGTTCACGGCTCGCGAAGCGATTGGAACCCGCGTCTCGATCTACGCCTAGCCGTGTTTGACGGATCGCAGCGAAAGATTGAATCTAGCCCCGAGCGCGACAATACCCCACCGCCGCGCCGATCGAGCGAGCGCGACCGCCGCAAGCGCGCCCGACCGCCCCAAGCGCGCCCCGACCGCCGCAAGCGCGCTCGACCGCCGCAAGCGCGCGCGATACTCACGCCCCGAAGGGGCGAAGGAGATTAGCCACGGGTGAAGCAAGGTCGGCGGAAGCCGACCGACGCGTAACCCGTGGTTTGTTCGCTCGATTGTGACTCGCCCCGAAGGGGCGAAGGAAGCGGACCAAGTCGCCGACCCACCGCACACGCCGCGTCCCCCCTGCCCCTTCGGGGCAGCATGTTCCGCGCTCGCATTCCACGGGTTGCGCCGCGGTCGGCTTGCGCCGACCTCGCTCCACCCGTGGTGATCACCCAGCGCCCCTTCGGGGCGCGCTAGGATGGAGCGGGAGCCATCAGACAGAACCTACTCTGCCTCGTTGCTGGGCTTGGCAGCCCCGCCTACACGACTAAAGCCGCAGTCGAATCATGGTTTGGGCGATCACGTCGCCCCCGCCCGTGCGTTCCTCGACCACGCGCCAGCGGCGTACAGGTACCGCTCCTCGCGGTCGCTGGCACTCGCGCATGCCCTGTATGATATAGAAACAGCGGAACAAGGCGCCCTGGTATCATCTTCGAACATCGTGACGAGCGAGAAACACCGATGCGATTGCGACACGCGGAAAAAGCCGGGCTTGGCCGCCCAGCTTACGCAATCAATCTTTGTGCGTTCATCGCAGTCCTGCTGGCTGGGTGTGATCAGCGAGGTAGCGGCGGTGAGCTTGACCAAATCCCAGAGAACGACTCTTGGCTCGTGACGGGAGAGAAGCGAAACGCGGCGATTCGGCGCGCAAGTCTCGAAACCATCAGCAACCTCCCTGAGTGGATGCGCGCCTATGGTCAATACGGGCCTGTTCAAGTCGGGAACCTGAGAAGGGCCGCGGAGCTGGTCTCAGGGACCACAGACGGCCCTCCAATCGCTGTTTTTGGTTGCTATTACGCCTTGCCGCACGGGGCATGGCTCGTCGTCGAAACCTATGACAAGCAGCGCATCCGATCGAAACTGGAGCTTCTGGTTTCGAATGCTGACAATCCCGACATTTATTCTGTGGTGATCGATCTGGCGCTAACGGAACGCGACATCGAGGAGTTTGTCCCGATCGGAGTCAAGATCAGGCTTTGTGAATGGGACGAGTTTGTCGCTTCCTTTGAAGGCCGACTTACGAAAGACAACAGCGTCAACGACGTCATCCTTATCCCGACAGGCGTCGATGTGTCAGTCGCCGGGTGTGTTCGACGTTTTCAGGGAGCGGCAAGCAACTACGTCTCGATCGACCGGGCAATCGAGTTTGAAGAAGCGGCGGCAGCATTGGAGTCGCCTTGAAGGCGGTGGAGCTTTGTCGCCCCACTTGTCCAGGGAAGGGAAGCGCGTCGTCTGTCGACAATCGCTTCCGCGCATTTCTTCGAGCCGATAGGACCGGGTCTGGGTCGGTTTGTTCGGGCATGTTGGCTGGGTGATTGTCAGTGTCTTGATTGCGGCGATGTTCCATTCTGTTTGCACCGCATTGGTTGGTCTGTGCCGACAGTCTTCTTGAGCCGGCGTGTAAAGCATGAGCTGCCACCCACCCCGTGTTCGCTGCTCCAGCCGCGCGCCTCGCGGCCCTAACAATCGAGCCAGCGTGGACCGCGCGGGCTGCGCAGGTCATTGTTCTCTCCAGCCACACTCAGGGCACGGCGTTAGCTCGTTCAGACCCCGGAGCGAGTAGCCGCAACGTGGACAATGCGGCGCCGGACCACGAGGCGTCGAATCATGATCCCAATCATCTTGCCGCAGATACGCAACGATTATCGACCATAGCTGAATGCCAATAAATAAGATCAGCAACTGCCACGACACTCCATGCCGAACCAGTAGCGCAGTCAGCGCATAGACGATCAGCAGCCCCAAGTGCAAGATCAGCGCTACTCTCAATAGTACACCTTGGGTAGACACTGTTCATCGTATCGCTTTTCAAGCGCCGCCAACTCGTCCTCCTTCTCATGTAACGTTATCCGGGACGGGCGGCATGCCTTCGCCGCGGGCGTAAGCATGTTTGGCGCGGGATCCGTATATAGCTCACCTTCGGTGGTTACCAGCACGTCATCCACTCGCCGATCGATCCGGATGAATGAGTCAGAGAACATTGTGTGATCCAGCACGGCCGACTGGCACAACCAATAACCGTGAGCCGCTCCGCATACGGAATGCCGAGAGCGTGCCGCGCGCTCCTGCCTACGCCACTTTGGAATCATGGCTATCGCCGAAACAGCAGTGCGTTCGCGCGGTTATCTCGGCGTCGCGGTCGCCGCGCTGATCAGCGCGCTGAAGGCGTCGTCGTCGAACAGGCTCTTGAAGGCGTCCACGATCGCGGGATCAAAGTCCAGCTTGGACTTCTCCAGGATCGTGTCGCGGGCCTGCGTCGGGGTCCAGGCTTTTTTGTACACGCGCGGCGAGGTCAGCGCGTCGAACACGTCCACCAGGTGCACAATCCGGGCCGCCAGCGGGATCTCCAAACCGCGCAGGCCGTCGGGATAGCCGCTGCCGTCCCAGTTCTCGTGATGACTGCGGGCGATGAAGCGCGCCTGCGTGAAAAACGGCTTATCCGCCAGCATCCGCTCGCCTTCAATCGTGTGCGATTCGATCCGCCGGCGTTCGACGTCGGTGAGCTCGCCGGGCTTCTTCAGGATCTGGTCGGGAATCGCCATCTTGCCGATGTCGTGCAGCACCGCCGAATACGCGAATTCCTCGATGTGCGCGGTCGGCAGGCCGAGCCGCTCGGCGACCAGCGCGGTGTAGCGCTCGATGCGGCGGACGTGCTCGCCGGTGTCGAGGTCCTTGGCTTCGCTGGCGACGGCGAGCATGTAAATCGCGTCCATGTTCGCCACGCGCAGCTCTTCGGTGCGCTCGCGCACGCGGGCTTCGAGATTCTCGGAATAGTGTTTGAGCTCGATCGCCTGTTCCAGCACCGTGTCGCTCAGGCGCGTGAGGTCGCGGTGGCGCGCGGCGAGCACTTTGCGTTCGGCGTGCGCGGCGCGCAGGTCGCGGAACATCGCGACGCGGGCGCCGTCGATCAGCGGGCCGAGCGTGATCTCCACCGGTAACGGCTGCCCGGCCGCCAGCGTGACTTCCGCCGGCTCGTGCGCCTGTTCCGACGAGATCGCGGCCACGACGGCGGCGCGGGCCGCCGCGTCGGTAATCAACTCCGGCAACGGCTCGGTCCACGCCTGCGGGTCGCGCTCCGCGAGGGCGCACAACGCCGCGTTCGCGCGAATCACCGCGCCGGCGCGGTCAAGCAGCGCGCCGGGCCCCGGCAGGGCCTCCAGCATCCCGGCGATGGAATCAGCCGTCATCACCTTACCTATATCGGCTGCGCCGCCGGGCTGCGCGTTTCGGAATTCCGCTGCGGCGTGAAACGCGGGTCGGCGAAGCGGCGAAACGCTTCGAGCAGCATCTGATGTCGCCGGTGGCGAATGTTGAAACCCATTTCGTCCATCTCGCGCAGCGCGGCCTCGACATCGACACCCTCGATGTGGACGCGATACAACGCGCAAAACATGCCGGTCCGCTGCTGGCCGATGCGGCAATGCACCAGCGCCGGCCGTCGGGCCGGGTCGCCGACGGCGGCGAGGTAGTCGCGAATCTGCTCGGCGGTCGGCGGGTTGCGATGGTTGCACGGCAGCGTCAGGAACTGCACGCCGTGCTGTTCGCAAACGGCCCGCTCATCGCGCTCCCACGCGTCGGGGTCGTCGGCGTCGCGACTGCCGCGCAGGGCGATGACCGTCTTGAGGTGGTGTTCGCGGATCAGGCGGTCAAGCTCGTCCGGCGTCGGCTGCCCACAGCGGTAAAGGGCGCCTTCGGTAACGGGCGCGAAGTGGGCCAGGCCGTCGAACGGCTTACGAAACAGTCGGCGGATGAAACGCGGCACGTTCATTCGATCACCTTCGCTGACAAGGGCCGGATTGTAGCGCGCAGGGGCGAATCTGGCGATTGGAGGGGAAATACGGGCGCCCGCGCGGGGCGTGGGGTTCATTCCGGCGTGTCACCCAGCAGCACGACGGTGTCCGGATGTTCCTTGCGCCACGCGCCCAGTGTCATGATCGGCGGTTCTTCGATGAACGGAATGCGCTCGCCGCGGCGTGGACCCGATATTGCTGTCCAGGCGTCGTCCTCAAGCGGGTACCAGAGGCTGCGCGTCTTGCGGTCATAGATCAGGAACACATCTTTGTACACATACCCGCTGACACCGAATTCGTCCGTCTCGGGTTGCGCGTCTCGGCCATGAACCACGGCCACCTTGGCGAGTGGTCACCAGCCGACGGTGACGGGCTTGCCACCGACGCGGTCGTTTACGAGTTCGTGCGCGTCAAGCATGTTAATCGGGTAGGCCTTTGCTTCGCCATTGTGGACGTAGCCCATGACCGGAATGTCGTCGATCGACTCGGCCTCGCCGGTGCGATAGCCGCTTACGCGGAAGCGCGGGTCAAGCAGGCGCTCGTCATCGGGTTTGACGAAAACGGGGTTGTCGATGGAGGGTATTCGGTCGCGGCCGATCCCGAATTGTAAATGCTCCGGCGGAAACGGGGCGCCGGTGAAGTCGTACCATTCGGTTCCGCCGTCGGCGGTTTGCCCGGCAAGGACGCGCACCTGATCGCCTTCGCGCTGGATCTTGGGGCTGTCGGGGCCGAGCCGCGCCCGATAAGCGGTTTGTTCGCCGCGCGCCCCCCGCGCGGTTG
The DNA here is from genome assembly GCA_964528455.1 of uncultured Planctomycetales bacterium. GTDB lineage: Bacteria > Planctomycetota > Phycisphaerae > UBA1845 > Fen-1342 > DSPM01. The sequence goes on from CAZGTH010000002.1 coordinate 209,622, forward strand.
CGGAGGGCATCGACGATTTGGCGCCATGATCGTCGTCGGGTGGCGGTTTCTGGCAGCCGGCCACAAACAGGGCGACGGCAGCGAGCTTGAGCAGGCGCGCGTTCATTAGAGGCAGCGTCGATCCCATTCGGTTCTCCAAGTATAAGAAGACCCACTGCCGAAACGGCGGTGGCATACGGCGTTTGGGTAACCGACCGGCCACCCCCTTGATTCCCGCTCCCGGGGGAATGATTAGTGGAGGATCGATCGAGCGGGTGTCGCGGGTTGGGGTCGCAGGGCGCCAACGCCCTGTCCGGGTGACCTGGACGGCAGCGGCTCGGTCGATCTACCTTGACCTGTCCGGCATCTTGGCGCTGTTCGGCACGAACTGCTCGCCGTAGGCGCCCGGCGCTGTTCAGCGCCGCGTTATCAAAGTGCATGCCTTCCGGCGGCGCTCATCGGACAGCGATGGGCGCCGCTGTTGCGTCAGCTCGCGCGTGGGTCTTCGTGGCTCGTCGCGTTGTCCGCTTTCACGAGCGGCCGCGCAAACATCGGATGGGCGCTGTACTGCACGCGCAGGCTTTCCAGCCGGTCGCGGATGAACGTGATCGTTTCCTCATCCGGCGTCGCGCGCAGGCGCTCCGGGCTGAGCGGCGGGTCGTAGGCGACGAGGATCGGGCGCGGGCGCGGCAGTTTCAGGTGGCGCGGCCAGGCTTCGAATGCGCCGAGGATCAGTGTCGGCACGATCGGCGCGTTGGCTTTCTTCGCCAGCAGCAGCGCGCCCGGGCGCATCGGCGCGATGGCGCCGTCGAGCGTGCGGGTGCCTTCGGGAAACACGGTGACCAGCGCGCCGCTTTTCAGTCGCCGCAGCGTTTCCTTGATCGACGTGATGTCCGCCTCGCCGCGCCGCACGGGAAAGGCGTTCAGATAGCGCACAAGGCGCCCGAGCGGGCCGCCCTTGAACAGCGAGTCGCGGGCCATGTAGTGGCCCTCGCGCGGCAGGGCGTGCGTGACCAGCACCGGGTCGAGAAAGCTCTGGTGGTTGCAAATCAGCACGACCGGGCCGGTCTTCGGGACGTTCTCCATCCCGAACAGGCGCGTGCGGAACATGAAAATCGAGGTGGCCTGACAGAACGCGCGGCACACCGCATAGCCCAATCTCACGGGGTGGCTTCCGACGAGCGCGGCTCGGGGATCGCCAGGCCCGCTTTGCCGATGTGCGTCAGCAGCAGATCGACCACCTGCGGAATGCTCAGGTCGGTTGTATCGATCCGGACCGCGTCCGGCGGCTCGCGCAGGGCGCCGACAGCGCGGCCGGCGTCGGAGGCGTCGCGCGTGGCGAGATTGGCCCGCACGACTTCGAGCGTGGTGTCCTCGCCGTCGGCGGACAATTCGTGGAAGCGGCGCGCCGCCCGCGTATCCAAGTCGGCCACCAGAAAGAACTTAAGGGCGGCGTGCGGAAAGGCGACGCTGCCCTGATCGCGGCCCTCGGTGACCATCGAGCCGAGACGGGCGCCGATTTCGCGCTGTTTGTGGACGAGAATGTCGCGCACGCCGGGTGAGTTGGCGATGAATCGCGTGTGATCGTTGACCCGCATCGAGCGGATGGCCTCGGTGACGTCTTCGCCGCGCAGCGTGACGCGGACGTGCGTCGGGCCGCAGTCGAGCTCGAAGTCGGCGGTGGCGGCGAGCCGGCACAGGGCGTCCTCGTCCCGGAGTTCGACATCGTCGGTCAGCGCCGCGTGCGTGACGACGCGGTACATCGCGCCGGTATCGAGATAGGGGATCCGCAGTCGCGCGGCGACTTTGCGGGCCACGGTGCTTTTGCCGGAGCCGGCCGGCCCGTCGATTGTGATGATCATTGAACGTCCGCTGGATCAGTGCCGAAACCCGAATACGGGCAGTATAAGCCCGCAGCGCGGATCGGGCGACCGGACGCGCGGCGGCGTCGGCAGACGGGAATACGCCGGTGGGAGACGTCGGCGCGCGGGCCTCACTCCCCGCAGGGCGCTGTCGCGAGGACGGCGGCGAGGTCGGCGAGGTTGATATGGCCGTCTTCGTTGTCGTCGAGGTCGAACGGGAATTCGGGGTCGTTGAGGTCGTCAGCGCCGTAGTGCGCCAGCAGCGCGCCGACGCGGCGGAGGCAGTTGTCGGGGACGATCTGCCAGATTCCGTGCTGGTCGCAGATCAGTATCTCGCCGCCGGCGGTTGTGCCGAAGCCATAGATGAACAAACATCGCCGCGATTACGGCGAACGCCGACGCCGACGCCGAAACGGCGTGCGCGTAGCGAGGGCTACCCGCACGCCACAAGGTGAACAACAATGCTAGAGTCCTGCACGCTGGACCCGATCTAGGAAAAAATCTCCGAAGTCCGCAGCCACTGGTTCAAGCTGCCCCTTCCGCTCAAGGCCGACGACAAAAACCGGCCCCTCCGGCTTCGTGACATCGATTACGTATAGTTCTCCTGTCCCGACTTCGCCCACGACGATTAGGTTGTGTGGAAGCCCCGCGAGACGTCGTTCATCGAGTGTGTACCAGATAGCGTCTGGTACCGAAGATTCGTCCCAATCTTCGTCGACTACGCCGAAGAATTCAGCAGACCGAAAGCTCCCCGCTCCAAACTCCAATAGGAACCTACGATAGGTTGGTGGAAACTCAACACCAAGCGCCTTTTCAGCTCTTGAAACAAGCGCGGGGGGCTTGCCGCCGGAAAAAAAGGCGGATTCCGGCTGGCCCAAGATCATGAGTTGCGCCTTCTCATAGTGTGCCATGGTCATGGGACAGCGTCTCCAATCAAATCGAACACGCGCTGCTTCCAGTAGTCTCTCCGCCAAACATCGAACGCGGGCCGGCCGGGTGGCATGCGTTCGCCGCCGGCGTAAGCAGGTTTGGCGCGGGGTCGTTTGTTGGCGCGGGATCGTTCGCACGCGAATCTCCTGTGGCTCCGCGCATTCTAACTCCACATACTCCAGAACTGCCAATGTGTCGGCGGCGATGGGGTCGACGGCACGTCAGGTCGCAATGGGCCTTCCCGAACGCATGCGTAGAACGCCGCGCTCAGGTCGTGAAGGTCAACGCGTGGGCGGCGCCGCGTCATTCGACGATCGTCGACGCGTGCGAATGCGACCATCGGGGAAACGCATATCGGGATTACACGGAAAGCCATGCCTGCGACTGCGTCGAACGCATGCCACCAGTCCCCGGGGACGATCTGCCAGACGCCGGGCCGGCAGCACTTGTCCAAGACCGCCCACTTGACGCGGTTTGTTTTGTATGGCATAATGGCCATAGAGCCATGAAGATTCGACCCCGATACTCTCGACCTCGTTACGACGCCCGGGCTCGAATTGCCAAGGCGCTGGCCCACCCCAGTCGGCTGATGATCCTAGAGGCGCTGGAGGGGGGGGAGGTTTGCGTTTGCGACTTGACGGACCTGGTCGGCGTCGACCAGTCGACGGTCTCGAAGCACCTGGCGCTGCTCAAGCAGGCCGGGCTTGTCGAGGATCGCAAGGACGGCGTCATGGTGTTTTACCGGATTAAAGTTTGTTGCCTGCAGGGGTTCTGGGACTGCATCGAAGCGGTGCTGACGCAGAATCTCAAGGCGCAGCAGGCGGTCTTGCAATGAGCCTGTGCCGGCCCCTGCGCCTTCCTCTTCTTCTCGTCTATTCAATGGCTGTATTGCCATATAAGCATGGAATGTGCCGGATGATGCAGCGGAAGGACGGACATGATGTCAAAGCATTGGAAGGCGCCCGTGCTCGCGTAGATGGGGTTTTGTGCAGCGTTTGGCTGAATCGCGCGGTTGGAACCGCGGCGCCGCCTGTTTGCGTCGAATGGCCGGCGTTCTGATTTTGCTCGTGGGAATTTATCTGCTCATTGCGTAAGTCAAGCGCGATGTCGAAGGAGATTGCGATGCCTACTGTCAAGGTCTTTGATCCACCGATGTGCTGCTCCACCGGCTTGTGTGGCCCGGAGCCCGATGCAGCGCTCGCACGCTTTGCCGCCGACGTGCAGTGGCTCCAGCGCCAGGGCGTGGTTGTTGAACGCTTCAGTCTGTCCCAGCAACCCGACAAGTTCACGAAGGATGCGACGGTGATGCAGGCGATGAGCTCGCGCGGCGCCGACGTATTGCCCATCGTAATGGTGAATGACCAGATCGTCGCGGAGCGTCAGTACCCGAGTCGGGAACAGCTTGGCAGCTGGCTCGGACTGCTTATCTCAGTGTCATCCGCCGCGCCGAAGCCCGGTGGGTGCTGCTGTGGTCCGGGCGAGTGCTCATGATTCGGAGACTCACATGCGCGCCGTCGAGCGCAAAACCGATCGCCAGATCGAAGGTGTCATTGTGAATTTCCTTACGTCGCCGACCCGATATCTCTTCTTCACCGGCAAGGGAGGCGTCGGAAAGACTTCGCTCGCCTGCGCCGTTGCCGTGACACTCGCGGACCGTGGAAAGCGGGTGCTGCTTGTCAGCACCGACCCGGCTTCGAATCTGGACGATGTCTTCGGCATCCGGCTCCTAAACACGCCAACGCCGGCGCCCGGCGTCGCCGGGCTGGCTGCGGTAAACGTCGATCCCGAGGCCGCGGCGCGGGCCTACCGGGAGCGCGTCGTCGGACCGTACCGAGGCGTGTTGCCGAACGATGCCGTACGACACATGGAGGAACAGCTCTCGGGTTCGTGCACCGTGGAGATCGCGGCATTTGATGAGTTTACCGGTCTGCTTACGAACAATGCGATTGCCGGTGAGTACGACAACATTGTCTTTGACACCGCTCCAACCGGTCACACGCTGCGCCTGCTTGCCCTTCCGGCGGCATGGTCGGATTTCCTTAATACGAACACCAACGGATCGTCTTGCCTGGGGCCACTCTCGGGACTCAATGCGCAGAAGGAGCGATACGAGGCGACGGTCGCGGCGCTTGCTGACGCCAATCAAACGACGTTCGTGATGGTCGCGCGGGCCGAGCCCAGCGCCCTCGCCGAGGCCGACCGCAGTGGCAGCGAGCTTGCGGCGCTCGGACTGACGAATCAGCATCTTGTCATCAACGGCGTGTTCACGCCCGACCAACCGGGTGACACGGTCGCCGATGCGATGGCTGCGCGCCAGCGCGCCGCGATCCTCGCAATTCCCAACGGTATCGCATCGCTGCCGCGCACGGTGATTCCCCTCATGCGGCACAACTTCGTGGGGGTCGATGCGATTCGCAATATGCTCCGCGACGAAGCGCCGGAGTTCACGTCACATGACAGGGCGTCAGCACCGATCGACGCGGTTGATCTTCCCCCGTTGGCCGTGCTGATCGACGAAATCGAGGCGGCCGGGCACGGGGCGGTGATGACCATGGGCAAGGGTGGCGTGGGCAAGACGACCATCGCCGCGGCCATCGCTGTGGAACTTGCTCGCCGCGGTCACGCCGTACATCTGACGACCACCGATCCCGCAGCGCACGTCACCGCGGCCATCAACGGCACGCTGCCGAACCTCAGCGTCGATCGCATCGACCCCGTGGCGGAGACCAGGGCCTATCGCGACGGGGTGCTCGCCGCTTCGGCGAATACGCTGGACGCTGCGGGTCTGTCGCTACTCGAAGAAGATCTGCGGTCGCCTTGCACTGAGGAGGTCGCGGTTTTTCGGGCGTTCGCCAAGGTCCTCAACGAGGCCAAGCGCCGCTTTGTCATCATCGACACGGCGCCGACCGGGCACACGCTGCTGCTCCTGGATGCGACCGGCTCGTATCACCGTGAGATGATGCGACAAATGGGCAAGGTCCAACATGCGGACGGGGGCCCTTCAAGCGCCGATGGCCGCTCCTCGGGGGTCACCACACCGATGATGAAGCTACAGGATCCGGCTTACACGAAGATCATCATCGTGACGCTCCCGGAGAATACGCCCGTGCTGGAGGCGTCACGGCTCCAGGCTGACCTGCGGCGAGCCGAGATCGCGCCGTACGCCTGGGTCATTAACGGCAGCCTGTCCGCCACGCCTACTACTGACCCGCTTCTTCGGGCTCGGGCCGGGGGCGAGCGTGTGCTGATCGAAGCGGTTCGCGATCGTCACGCACAGCGCACGTTTCTGGTCCCCTGGCAGGCCGAGTCCCCGGTGGGATCGTCCTCGCTGTTGCGTCTCATCGGATCGCGCGGCATAACACCCATGCAAGGCGGAACGAACAAGCCCGCTACTCTCGGCAGGCAGAGCCAAGGATGAGCGACCCAACGGCTTTCGGCGGTTGAACATCGTTGAGCCCGGTAAGCTGGGCTGCGAAGCCCAGCGTTTCCTCGCCATGGCGCGGGCATGGTCATCGCGCTCCGTGCTGTTGACACAACCGAAGTGATTCAGTTTTCGCAACCACGCGTCGGGCGTTGCTTTTTTGGAGCGTTAGCACTTGGCGGATCGCGCAAGTCCTGGCGCGGGCGCTAAGCAACGCAGGCCGCCGCCGCGACGGCCGCGGACGACCAGGCCCACTGAAAGTTGAAACCCCCAAGCCGGCCGTCCACATCGAGAATCTCCCCGACGAGGTAGAGGCCCGGCTGTTTGCGCGACGCCATCGTCGCGGGCGCGATTTCGGATAGCGGCACGCCGCCCGCTGTCACCTCGGCATAGGTGTAGCCCCGGCTGTCGGTGACGCGCAGCGGCCAGTCGGTCAAGGCGGCCGCGACGTGGCGGCGTTGTTCGCGGGGTATCTGCGTCAGCGCGGCGTCGAGGGGCGCCCCGAGTTCGGCGAGCAGCGTGTCCGCGACGCGGGCCGGCAGCCAGTGGGCGACAGCGGCGCGTAGTTTGGCGCGCGGATGCTCGGCGGCGTGGGCCAGAAGCCGCGCGTCCGTAGCGGACGCGTCCAGATCGGGGGCCAGGCCGGCAGTCAGCATTGGGGCGCGGTTTTCCAGGCGGGCCCGCAGCCAGTGGCGCGAGGCGTCGAGCGCGGCCGGGCCGCTGATGCCGAAGTGCGTCCACAGCATCGGCCCGCTCAGGCGGATCGGCTTTTCGCCGGTCGCGCGAATCGTAAGCACGGCCGGGTGCGCGATGCCGGACAGCGCCGCGTGGTAGGCGTCGTCGAGGACGAGCGGCACGAGCGCGGGCGTTGTGGGCGTCAACGAGTGCCCGAGGCGCTGCGCGAAGACATAGCCCCCGCCGTCGCTGCCGGTTTTCGGCAGGGACAGGCCGCCGGTGGCCAGCACGACGCGACCGGCCTCGAAGTCGTCGGTGGCCGTTGAGATGCAGAAGCGATCGTTGGCCGGTTCGATGGCGGTGACGCGCTGCGACAGCTCGATTTTCACCCCAAGCCGATCGGCCTCGCGCAGTAGGGCGTCAAGCACGGCGCGGGCCCGATTCGCGACCGGAAACAGCTTGCCAAACTCCGGTTCTTCGACCAGCGGCACGCCGATTTCCGCGAAGAACTCGATCGTCCGCGCGACGGGGAACGCGTCGAGCGCGCGGCGGATGACATTGCGGCTGCCGCCCCAGAAGTCCGCCGGTGTGACGGCGCGGTTGGTCACATTGCAGCGCCCGCCGCCGCTGACCAGGATCTTGGCGCCGAGTTTCCTGGCGCCGTCGAGGATCAGCACGGATTTTCGCGGCGCGCGGCGCGCCGCAAATATCGCGGTCGCGAGCCCGGCCGCTCCGCCGCCCACGATGATGATGTCGGCGTGATTCGTCAGAGCGACTCCGTCGAAGGGGCTACAAGTCGCGACGCGTGGCGGCGCGACGGAACTTCTGCTCAAAGTCGCGCGGCTGCATGTTGGCTTCCTTCGCCAACGCCGCGAGGCGCTCGGGGTTGTCCAGGTCGGCCGGCTCGAGACGGATCATGTATGCCCGCGCGATCCGATAGGAGTCCGACTTCAGATCCACCATCCGGACGCGGGTGCGGTTGGTCTTCGGATCGATCATGTCGTGCAGATCGATCGGGGTGAGGTTGCCGTTGACGACGGAAACCATCGCGGCTGTCGGCTGGTTGGCGGTGCTCAACAGCTCGACGGCGAAGTAGCCCAGGCTGCGGCAATAGCCCATGTCATAGGGCGTGGGGTCGGCGGAGCGCAGCTCGTAGCCGAGTTCATGGTCGATCATCTCGATGGCGATGCCGCGGGCCGCAAAACGGGCCTGTAGCTGGTTCTTCAGCAAATTGACGAGATTGACCTCGGACAGGCGCGGATGTCCGGCCCCGTCGAGCGGCACCGGGCGGCCGAGCAACTTCTCTAACTCCGGCACATCGCCCAGCTTATAGGCGAGGCCTTCCGCCAGGATCGCGACCCCGTCGGGCCGGCCCATCATGCGGCGTTTGATAATGGCGCCCTCAAGGACGTCCAGAATGTTCTGTACTTTGCTGCCGTCGTCGAATTCCTCGGGGATCAGGGTCAGCGTCGCCCCCGCTGAGAGGCCGATCGCCTGCGCGAGCCAGCCGGCGGAACGGCCCATCGACTCGACCAGGTACCAGCGGCCCGTCGTCTGCGAATCCTGCATCAGGTTCTTGACGAGCTGCGTGCCGAGGAACCGGGCAGTCGAAAAGCCGAAGGTGGGCACGTCGTGCGGCAGCGGCAGGTCGTTGTCGATGGTCTTCGGCACGTGGGCGAGGCGGATTTCACGATCCGACGAGTCGCACACGAGCCGCGCGCTGAGCGCGGTGTCGTCGCCACCGATGGTGATCAGGGCGTCAATCCCCGACTGGCGCAGATTGGTCAGCACGCGGTGGACTTTCTCGGCGTCGGGCGTGACCATCGTGTGCTCGCGCATGCGGGCTTTGTCCAGCAGGCTGGTGCGGGCGGTGCGAAGAATCGAACCCCCATCCCAGTGAATGCGGGCGACGTCGGAGATGGAGAGATCCGTGGTATCCGTTTTTGGGTCAAACGCCTCCGAGCTCAGCCGGCGGAAACCCTCGTAGAAGCCGCGGACTTCGATGCCGCGGTTGATCGCTTCGATCGTTGCGGCGCCAATGACGGCGTTGATTCCGGGGGCCGGGCCGCCTCCCACGATGATGCCAATCCGTTTTATCGCCACGTGCTCTCCCAGTCGGTTGCGATGAAAGCGCTTTCAATCCCGATGAACCTTGATTTTGCCGAAACCGGCCGCGGAACACAAGTCGCGGGCCCGCCACGCCCCCAGAATCGCCCCTTGCCGCGTTTGTGGGCGGCGAGTATTCTACGCGGCTCTAAACTTTGAATCGGGAACGAAACGATGCCCAAGTTCAAGCCGCACAAAGGTCTCAGCAAGCGCGTGAAAGTCACCGCCCGGGGCAAGGTCAAGCGGAAGTCGACCTTTAACGGCCACTTGATGAGCAAAAAATCCGGCAAGCGCCGTCGCCAATTGCGCCGCTCGCGGTTGATCGAGGGGCAGCTCGGCGAGAATTGCAAAGTGGCGCTGGGCGCCTGAGGCCCCAGCGGACCCTGAAGGAGTAATCGATGTCACGAGTGAAGGGTGGGCCGGTTACGCATCGCCGTCGCAAGCGCGTCTTGAAGCGCGCCCGCGGCTTCGTCGGCGCCCGCAGCAAACTGTTCAAGAACGCGAAGCAGGCGTTGATCAAGGCTGGTGTTTACGGCTTTCGCGATCGCCGGGCGAAGAAGCGTGAGTTTCGCGGCATGTGGATCACGCGCATCACGGCCGCCTGCCGGGCGCGCGGCATGCGCTACAGCGAGTTCATGTGTGCGATGAAGATCGCCTGCGTGGCGCTGAATCGCAAGATGCTGAGCGAAGTCGCGATCCACGACGAAGTCGCCTTCGACAAGTTGGTCGAGCTGGCTCGTTCGCAGGCGCGGGCCCAGGCGGCCTAGTCCTTCTCGCGGCCGGATTTTCGGAATTCCGGGCACGGTCTGGCGAAAGCGCCAGGCCGTGTCCTTTTCTTTGACGCGTTCAAAACCGATCCACCAATGGGCCGCACGCGGCCTCGCGGACTACACTTCGACCATGAACGAACCCGCTTCGCCGGTGATTGATCGCGAATTGCATTGGGTCGAGACCACCGACGGGGCCCGCCTGGCGATGTTGCGACGCCGGGCCGCGGCCGATCCCGTCATTCTGATCCATGGGCTGGCGGTCAATGCGGATATCTGGGACCTGCCGCCGCTCGCTGGCGAGGGATGGGAGTTTCGCAGCCTTTCGCGGCAATTGATGGCGCTGGGCCATGACGTCTGGCTGCTGAACCTGCGCGGGCATGGCGGGCCGGGCGGTCGCAGCGCGCCGCCGGAGGGGCAGACGGACTGGCGCGTCGACGATTTCATCGCGTTCGATCTCCCGGCGGCGATCGCGCATGTCCGGGCGGAGACCGGTCAGGCGCCGTTTGTCGTGGGCAGCAGCATGGGGGCGATGGCGCTGGCGGGTGTCATGCAAGGGGCCACGATCAGCACGGCGGGGGCGGAGCGGCACATGGTGATCGACCCGGCGCTGGCCGCGCAGCGCCAAGCCCAGGTCGCCGGCTGCGTGTACGTCGAGTTTCCGGCTGCGCTGCGCTGGCCGGATTCGCTGTATGACGAGAATCAGTCGTTGCGTTGGGATGTTTTCACACGCGAGTGGTTGCGGGCCGACGCGCGGGCAAATTATCCGTTTGAACTGATGTCGCGATCCACCTGGGCCCAGGCGATCCTGGGGGCGATGGGTGGCGTACGACTCGACTGGATGCGCCCCAAGGGCGTCTGGGCCGGCTGGCGCGAACGGGCCCCCGAAGGCGTCCGCCGCGCCATGGACAAGCTGGATGCGGCGGTGGCGTCGGGGATGAAGCGCTTCGCCGAGCGCGTCAAGGGCACGCAGCATTTCGCGGCGGAGACTTTCTTTGGCGGGTTGCTGCCGGCGCTGGATCACATGCAGGCCGGCGTTCTGCGGCAGATGGCCAAGAGCGTGCGGGCCCGTTCGTTCGTCAGCGATACGGGAACGCCGGACATCGACTATGTCGAGGGATATCCGCTGATCCGCAACGCGACGCTGGTCGTGCTGGGCGGGGCGGATCGCATCGCCTGCGCCGACGTGACGCGCGAAGTGTTCTTTGATCGGATCGGCGCTGAAGACAAAACCCTACAGTTTTATCCGACGATCGCGCACGGCGACTTTGAATACGCCCCGATCGCCAGCGAGCGCGTCTATCCCGCGATCTGCGATTGGATTCGCCAGCGGATGACTTCGGGCTGACCTGTCGGTCGGCGAATCCGCTGGTAGAATCCGCAACCGGCCCGTCGCGCGGCGGAGCGGCGGCACACCCGAGCGGAGCGATACCCGATGGCGAATGCGGAAGGGCAGGTCGAGCGACAGGTCGCGGAATTTGGCGCGTTGTTCACTTCGCTGCGGGCCGAGATCGGCAAGATGATCGTCGGGCACAACGAGATCGTCGAAGGCGTGCTCGTGTGCATGTTCGCCGGTGGGCACGCGCTGCTGGAAGGCGTGCCGGGACTTGGCAAGACCCTGCTGGTTCGCACGCTGTCCGAAGCGCTCAGCCTCGATTTCTCGCGGGTGCAGTTCACGCCCGACCTGATGCCCGCCGACATCATCGGCACCAACATCATCGTGGAAAACCCCGAAACGGGTCGGCGCTCGTTCGAGTTTCAGCGCGGCCCGATCTTCGCCCAGATTGTGCTCGCGGATGAGATCAACCGCGCCACGCCGAAGACGCAATCCGCGCTGCTGGAGGCCATGCAGGAAAAATCGGTGACTTCGGGTGGCGTGTCCCACAAGCTCGACAGGCCGTTCTTTGTGATGGCGACGCAAAACCCGATCGAGCAGGAAGGCACTTATCCGCTGCCGGAAGCGCAGCTCGATCGCTTCTTCTACAAGCTGGTCGTGGGGTACTCGAGCCGCGAGGACCTCGCCACCATCGTGGAGCGCACGACGACCGGCTACGAGGCGAACATCCAGCCGATTCTGGATGGCGAGAAGATCCTGGCCGCGCAGGGGCTTGTCCGTCAGGTCGTTGTCGCGCCGCATGTGCAGGACTATGCCATTCGACTGGTACTCGCGACGCATCCCGGCGGCGCCTTTGCGACGGAGATGGTGAACCGGTATGTCCGCTGGGGATCGAGCCCGCGCGGGGCGCAGGCCCTCACGCTCGCGGCCAAGATCTACGCGATGCTCGACGGGCGCTACAACGTCAGCTTTGATGACGCGAAGAAGGCATTCCTGCCCGCGATGCGGCACCGCCTGCTGTTGAACTTTGAGGGCGAGGCCGAGGGCCTGACGACCGACGAGGTGCTGGCCGACATCCTTGAGAAACTGAGCACGACGGCTTCCGCCGCGGCCTAGGCGGCGAACCTCGGCGGAGCGAAGCCCGATGGCGACCATCCCAACCGCGCAGCGCGGGTCCGACAAGCCGGACGAGTTGCTGACGCCGGAATTCATGGGCAAACTCGATCAGCTCGAACTGCTCAGCCGCAAGATCTTCGCCGGGCGGATGAAGGGCGAGCGGCGCAGCAAGCGCAAGGGCGAAAGCGTCGAATTCGCGGATTACCGCAACTATGTCGTCGGCGATGACCTGCGCTTCCTCGACTGGAATATCTACGCCCGCCTGAACACGCTGCTGATCAAGCTGTTCATGGAAGAAGAAGACCTCAACGTCTCGATCCTGTTTGACACGTCGAAAAGCATGGATTGGGGCGATCCCAATAAAGGGCTGTACGTCCGGCAGGTGACGGCGGCCCTCGCGTACATCGGGTTGATCAACTACGACCGTGTCAGTCTGTACGGCTTTTCCGATGTGATCTCACGCGAAATGGTCGGCGTTCGCGGCCGGCGGCTGGTCCCGCAGGTGCTGTCGTTTCTGAAGGCCACGCCAATCGAGGGGACCTCGCACTTCGCGTCGGTCGCGCGGCGATTCGCGCTGCGCCATCGCGGCAAAGGCGTCGTGATCGTCATCAGCGACTTCATGGACAAGGGCGGCTATGCCGATGGCTTCCGCTTTCTGCTGGCCCGGAATCTTGACCTCTACGCGATTCAGACGCTATCGCCGGACGAGATCGACCCGCCGCTCGCGGGCGATCTGAAGCTGATTGATGTGGAGGACGGCGATGTGGCGGAAGTGACCGTCACGCAGCAGCTGTTGGCGCGTTACAAGGCGAATCTTACGACCTACTGTCAGGAACTGAAGGACTATTGCTCACGGCGCGGCATCACATACCTGTTCACCAGCACGCGGGTGCCGTTTGACGCGCTCGTGCTGAGCTACCTGCGCCAGCGAGGCCTGATCCGGTGAGTTTTCTGACGCCATGGGTCGCGGCGGCGATTGGCGCTATCGTCATCCCATCTTTGATCCTGCTGTATTTCCTGAAGCTGCGCCGCCGGCAGGAGATGGCGTCGTCGACGCTGCTGTGGAAGCGCGCGGTTCAGGACTTGCAGGTCAACGCCCCCTTCCAGCGCTTGCGGAAGAACCTGTTGCTGCTGTTGCAGTTACTGGTGCTTCTGCTGGGGATTCTCGCGCTGGCGCGACCCGTGATGGAGTCGCAGATCGCCGAGGAAGACAGCGTCATCATTCTGGTGGATCGCTCCGGCTCGATGCGGACGCGCGAGGCGGACGGCCGCGCGCGGCTCGATGTCGCCAAGGAAGAGGCCAAGGCGCTGGCCCGCTCGTTCAATCGCAGCGGCAGTTCATGGCTGCGGTTCTTCGGCGCGCCGGCCCGCACGCGCATCATGGTGATCGCCTTCGCCGAACGCGCCTCGGTGGTTTGTCCGTTCACGGTCAATGTGGACGAAGTGGTCAGCCTGATTGACGGGATTCAGCCGACCGACGGGCGCACGAACATCAAGGAGGCGCTCGACCTGGCGGAGGCGTATCTGACGCAGACGACGGTGGAACAGACGCCGGGCGCGCCGGAAGAGGGCTCGACGGTCGTGCTGCTTTCGGACGGGGCGATCCCGTCCGGCTCGGATGTTGTGCTGCGGACGGGCTCCGTGCGGTTCGTCAGCGGGCTTTTCGAGCAGACCGACAATGTGGGCATCACGTCGATGCGTTATGAACGCAGCTACGAGGAGCCGACGCGCCTGACGGTGCTGGCGCAGGTCGAGAATTTCAGCGACAAGCCGGTGGAGACGGATATCGCGCTGCATATCGACGGGGCGTTGAAAGACGTCAGCCGCGTGTCGCTCGGACCCGCCCGCGCGCCGTCGCCCCCGCCGGAAGAGGCCGGGGCCGTGCTCGACGAATCGGGCGAAGGTCCTGACCCGGACGCCGCCGAACAGGCGCAGCCCCAGCCGACCGAGGGGGCGCAACGGCCCAGCACCGCGGCGCTGGTGTTCGAATTGACCTTGCTCGAAGGCGCCTTGCTGGAAGCGCGCATCGCGCGCAGCGACGCGCTGGCGACGGACAATCGCGCCTGGGCGGTGGTGCCGCCCCCAAAGCGGCTGCGAGCGCTGCTCGTCAGCCAGCCCGGAGATTCGAATCTGGGGCATGAGTTCATTCGCCGGGCTTTGGCCCAGCTTCCGATCGAGTTCGAGGAGATGTCGCCGGCGCAGTACGAATCCGCGCCGGCCGATCAGATCGAGCTGGATGGCCGGTGTGTGTTCGACACCGTGATTTTCGACAAGCACAGCACAAAGCGTCTGCCGCGCGGGGCATACCTGTTCATCGCGTCCGCGCCGGAGTTGGACAGCGTGCGGATGGAGATGGTGGACGACTCCGCGCAGCGCCTGATCTGGTGGGATGATACGCACCCCGTGCTGCGGCACGTCGAGTTGGCGTATGTCGTGGCGTGGAGCGTGGCGAAGGTCACCCTGCCCGACACGGCGCGATTGCTGATCGAGGGCCGCGACGGCCCGATTCTGGCGCGGATGGTGGACGAGGGGCGCCACATCCTGATCCTGTCCTTCGCGATCGAGAACAGCAACTGGTGGACCAAGCCCAGTTTTCCCGTATTCCCATACAACGCGATTCAGTTCCTGACCGGCGCCGGCGTGTCCGAAGAAGACGAGCCGGCCCGGCCCGGAGACGCCTTGCGCATTCCTCTGCCGGCCGGATCCAGCGCGGCCCGGCTCGAACTGCCGGATGGCAGCGAGCGAGAAGTGATCGCCGATGATCAGGGGGTGGCCCGCTTCGCCGCGACGCGCGAAGTCGGCGTCTACGCGGTCGGTATCGATGAAAGCACGCTTGATCGCTACGCCGTGAACCTGTTCGACGCGCGGGAGAGTAACATTCGTCCGCGGCTGCCGTCATTTGAAGGGGTGGACGTGACGCCGGGCGAGGGGATGCGGACATCGATGCCGGAATTATGGCGCTGGTTTGTCGGCGCGGCGTTGCTTTTCGTGTTCGTGGAATGGTACATATATAATCGACGCGTCGTGATCTAGGCGCGCCGGCGGTATCCGGCGTTGGATTGAGCCGGACTTCATCGAAAGTGGGGCGAATGAGCGTGGGCGAAACACAGGCGACGATCGCGCCGGGGCAGCGGATTCGCGTTTTTCAGGAAATCCATCGCCGCGAAGGCGACTGGGACAACGCCGTTGAGGGCGAAGTGCTGGAGGTGCGTTCCGAGAAGACCGGGAGCTGGTACGCCCACGGCAAGGATGACAAGCTGTGGCTCAACCGCATCAAACTGCGCAAGGCGGATGGCGAACTGACCATGCTGGTCATCGATTCATCGACGCGCTACGAGGTGCTGGGTTGATCGCTTCCGCCTGGGACGCCTCAATTCGCCCGGAAAAAGGGTCGATAGGCGCTGATATGCCCGAGTTCGGGTTATCAGACAGAGGTCGCCCCATGAAGAGTGAGCGCAGACTGCATGACACGGCGACTGTCCGCGACCGGCGGATGCTGGGCGGACGGCGCGTCTCCCATCGAACGCCATGCCGATTGCGTTCGGAATCCGGTGAGGCGGTTGGCGAAACGGTCAATCTTTCGGATGGCGGGCTGGCGGTAATCGTTGGCGCCCATGTCGAGGAAGGCGTCGTCGTCGAAGTGGTCCTGCCTGAATTCGGCGGGGCCGGGGTTCAGTTTCTGGGCCGCGTGACCCATTCCCGCCGGATCAATACGGGGACTTTTGAGGTCGGGCTGGATGTCGAGCGCAGCGCTTCGCTGAGTCGCTAAGCTGTTTGCTTTTCAGTTGTTATGGCCCTGCGGCAAATGGGGCGAAAAAACCCCTCATATCAGCTTGACTTTGCCATTTCAGCGGCCTATAACGGCACTATCTAAATGTTGTTCAGATCCCGGGTTCTACCAGGAGGAGAAGGGAATGCTCAAAATGAGTGGGTGGAGTCGACTGGCCGCGGCTACGGTCATCGGCGGCTTGGTGGCGAACGCTGTCGCTGACATCAGCAACAGCCATGCCGCCTTTTTGATTCACGCTGAGAATGAAAACGGCGCTTCGGCGACGTTCTCGCTGTCGGCGGACGATCTGTTTCAGGACGAAAATGGCGACTACTGGTGGGCGACGCAGACCCAGACGACGTACATGGATTCCGTGACGGGCGAAGAAGTCTTCACCCTGAATCCGGGCGGCGGCGAAACCAGCATGTACACCATCCAGGATCCGCAGGTGACGTTGAACTTCGCGGTTCAGTCGGGTGGCTCGGCGACGACGTTCACGATCGCTTCGGCGCTCCTGACCTTCGCCCCGATTACCAACGGCCAGGCCCGCGCGGGTAGCTCGGTGACGATCACCGACATCAACGGCGCCGGTCCGGCGGGCACGACCGCCCGTCTGTTGGGCCAGAGCCCGACCGGCAGCGGCATGTCGTACCTGACGCAGTTCAATGGCTTCGCGCCGCTGAACACGGGTACCACCTTCGTCGAGCAGATCACCAGCGTTTCCGAGCTGGCGCCGTTCCAGTCGGAGTCGGCCTCGGCGAATCAGCCGTTCACGCTGGTTCCGGGCGCCGTCACCAGCATGAGCTCGGTGATGCAGTTCAGCCTGAGCGCCCGCGACATCGCGGCCGGCAACGCGATCTTCGAGATCGTCCCCGAGCCCGCCAGCCTCGCGCTGCTGTCGCTGGGTCTGCTGTTCATCCGTCGCCGCTAGACGGGGTGAATGGTGCTTGAATCACCACCCGGCCTGTGGGTTTCCGCAGGCCGGGTTTTTTTGAGCGGTTTCCGGTTGCAGCGGTCGGTCCTCGGGATTTTTCGATTATCAGGCTTGACTTTGCCTGGTCGATTGCCTATTAGTAGCAGCATAAGCTTCGCACATTCTCACGGAAGGAGAGGGAGCATGAGGAAGGGGATTATCCGGCTAATCGCCGGGTTGGGGGCAGTCGGCGTGTTCGCTTCGGCGGCGTCGGCCGACTTCTCAGCTAATTTTTTCGAGATTGAAGCGTCGAACTCAAGCGGGTCAGGCACTTGGTCGGTTTCGTCCACGGACGCGTCGATCACTTTCGACCCGAACATCGGCGGCTATACCTGGTTCAGCAGCGGCCCGATCAACATCATGGATGGCCCGATGCTGATCGCGACGCTGAATTACGCCGGCGTGACGGTCATCGAAGATCCGCAGATCAATCTGTTCTTCGGTGTCCAGGCCGGGAACGTCGACACGACGTTCACCATTCGCTCCACGGAGCTGTCCTTCCCGACGATCAACAGCGCGGTTGGCACGGCGTCGGCTGGTCTGGCGCTGACGGGCGCCACCGGTGGGCATGGCATCGCCACGAACGACGGTAACGACATCTACCTCGCTCAGTACAACGGCCTGGTTCCCGGCGGAACTGACTTCGCGAGCTTCCACGACATGCTGGAAACCCCGCCGGGCGATACGAACACTGACACTTCCGATGGCGTTGGTCCGACGCCGATCGGCGTTCCGGTTTCGAGCATGAGCGCGCAGTTCCAGTTCACGCTTTCCGCCGGAGACATTCTGGGTGGTACCAGTCAGTACGTCATCACGCCGGAACCGAGCGCACTCGCCGGTATCGGTCTGGCGGCGCTCGCGCTGGTGCGCCGTCGTCGCTAAAACAGTCCGCACGCGATAACCGGCGATGATCGCCGACGCGTGAAAAGCGAGTCCAACTTACGGGCGGCGATTCGGCGGGTTCCGCGGTGTCGTCGCCCGAGGTTTTGGGGCCGTGGGTGGCTGTGTGTCGCTGATGTTTCTCAGGGGTTCCGGGGTGGGAGAGAGGGAGGCTGGGCATGAGGCTCAATGGCCTTTTGATTGTGTGCGCGTGCGCCGTTGGCGCCGCGCAGGCGGAGACGCCGCAGCTGACAGGCGCCTTTTTTCGAATTGACGCGACGAGTTCCATCGGGACCGGCGCTTGGATGGTTCCCGTTCCGACAGATCTCGATCCGAACGCGGAGATCATCGAGTACGACCGAATGACGCCGGTGGCGATCATGAGTTCGGGCCAGTTGGTCGCCACGCTGGTCAATTGCAACATGATGATCAGCAACGCGGGTGGCGGCCCTCAGATCTTTCTGAACTTCGGCGTAGCGGCGGCGGACGCGGATACCGTGATCACGGTCCGCACGGCGACGCTCAACATGGGACGAACCATCCGTGTCGAGGACGCTTTTGCGCGATTCTCCGGCACGGTCACGCTGACGGACGCGAACGGCAACGGCGGTACCGCGCTCGGAACAGGCGCCGTCGGAACCGGCATCTGTCGCGCTTTTGCGCCGGCGACGCAGCGTTTCTCGGATCTTGTCGCGTTCGTCGCGGTTTCCGGCGGCGGCACGGTTTCAGGCAACCAGAACGATCCGTTCTTCGGGTTTCGCCCGATCGGGCGCGCCTACGACTCGATCAAGACCGAAGTCTCATTCACCGTAACCCGTGGCGACGTATGCTTCGTCTCGACGGATTTCGGCGCGATGCAGGTCGAGGCCTGCCTCGGTGACTTCAATGAAAACGGCATCATCGATCAAGCGGACTTGACGGTCGCGTTGATCGGGCTGGGCAGTTGTGCGGGCGACGCCAACTACCACGCGATTCTCGACTTTGAGGGCGACGGCTGTTTGATGCTCAACGATCTCAGCGGCCTGCTGGCGATCTTCGGCACCGATTGCCCCTAAGAGTAACAACAGTTGCACGGGGATGAGCCGTCCCGCGGCGCCGCGCCGCGGGATGTGATGGAGGGTCGAGAGATTGAATCGTGTCCTGCTCTTCGGCGTCGTCGGCTCCTTCGTGGCCACGGCGGCGGGGACGCCCAATCCGCCATTAATGATCGACCCGACCCCGGTTGTTGTTCAAATCACTTTGAACGAGCCGCGCTTTGACGAGTCGTTGATCTCCGGCATCGCGGTCGATGATTTCGACGGCGATGGGCGCCAGGATATCGCGGTCGTGTGGTTCGCCACGGATGATGAGAGCCGGGCGACCAGCACGCGCACGCTCACGATTCTGTTTGGTAACGGCGTCGGCGCGTTTCAGCGGCTGGATATCGACCTCTACCAGTACAACTCGATTCTGGAAGCGCTGTCCGTTTTTCGCAACGGTCCCGGCGGCATCGGCATCGGCGATTTTGACGGCGACGACGATCCGGACATCATCGTCACGCCGTACTTTGGCGACGAAGTTTGGTTCTTTGAGAACCTTGGCGATCGTCAGTTCACCGGGCGGTTGAAGTTCCCATTCGGCACGAACACGACGGGCAACTTTATCACGCCGCCGGAAGTGCTTTGCGCTGATCTTGACGGCGACGGTCGCGACGAAGCCGTTTACCTGGTGGATCCGGTCTTCAACGTTAACAACGATGTCGTTCATATCTGGCGCACCACCAACACCATGAGCAACATGCGGCTCGCGAACTGGGAGGGGCTTGATGGCTCCTTTGTTCAGTGGACGCGCGGGCTGGCGTTGAATGACCTGGATGGCGACGGCCGCCCGGATGTGTGTTTTACCGGATCGATCAATCCGCCCAACGAGGACGACCCGATCGTCGTGTGCTGGACGAATCTGAACGTCGCCACCGAACGCTTTGAGGTCAGTTCCGTTGTGCCTGGCTCGCTCGCTTCCGACTTGGTTTCGATGAATAACCGTCCCTGCGGGGCCGACCTGATGTTGCTGGGCATCAACGGCGATCGGGTCGAATTGTGGAAGAATGTCTGCGACGGCGGGGAAGTTTCCCTCGGCGCCGTGGCCACCGGGCTCGCCGGGATCTCGACCGATCGCGGAATGCACGGGGTGGCCGTTGATATCGACGGCGACTCCGATCGGGACATGCTGATCAAGCATCTGTATGGCACGAACGCGACCGCGAACCAGATTCAGCTCCTGCGCGGGCGAACCGGTGGACTGGATTGGACGCTTGAAGCGAGTCCCGGAATCAACACGACCGGATTCGCGGACCCGCCGGATAATCCGATTCTGAGGCCGCACACGCTCGCGGCGCGCGACCTGTGGGGCAGCCAACTGCCGGAGGTCATCGCGGCCTTCGGACCGACGCAGCGCCGGCTGGAAGTCGTGATCTGGACCAACGGTTGCCTGGGCGAAATCTCGGGCGACGGCGTGGTTGATCTCACCGACCTGAGCGGGATCCTGGGTGGGTTTGGCCTTTGCCAGGGCGACGCCGGGTTCTCGGCCGCGGCCGACGTCGATCGCGACGGATGCGTCGGCCTTGGCGACCTGAACGCCGTCTTAGGCAACATCGGCTGCACCGGCCCAACCGCGCCGGCCTCGACTATCACATCCAAGCCACGCTAACGGTCCGCGCCTAGAGGCCGTGTTTGACGGATCGCAGCGAAAGAGTGAACTTGGCCCCGAGCGCGACAATGCGCCACTCCTGTGCGCCGATCGAGCGAGCGAACGGCGACCGCCGCCGCGCCCGTACTCACGCCCCGAAGGGCGGAATCTGGCCCCCAGCGCGACAATGCGCCACTGCCGCGCGCCGATACTCACGCCCCGAAGGGGCGCCGGACGGTAGCCACGGGTGAAGCGAGGTCGGCGGACGCCGACCGACGCGTAACCCGTGGTTTGGTCGTCTGATTGTGACTCGCCCCGAAGGGGCGAAGGAAGCGGACTGAGTCGCCGGTCCACCCGCGCCGCCCTGCGCCCCGTCGGGGCGAGCGTGCCTGGAACGTGATCCATCAAACAGAACCTAGTCCGACAGGACTGCGGTAACCCATCCACTCGGGTCGACGTTCCATCCAAAATCGTCGGTCGCGCTCAAGTGTTCATCCCCCAGACTGAGATTCCGCACTTTGTAGAAAAAACCAAGGCGTCGATGCTCGGCCGGGTTCCATCCGTTCAGGCAGGCTGACGGAATGAACGCCTCCAGCTTGTAGTTGCCCTGGCCGACTTCCACGCCCACCTGGATCAGTGAGGTATCCACCGCCGGTGGGTGTTCGCGGGCGCGGCTCATGCGGTGCAGGCCGACGATCGGACCGCGACCGTCGCGCCCGGCCCCGCGCGGCAGCATGTAGAAAAAGTGACAGAATCGCGTCCCGCGACGGTTCTCGCGGGCGTCGCGCGTGTCCACGCACACGCGAATTCCGTCGTACTTCCACCACGACTGCGCATCGCAGTGCAGCGCCTGGCGCCCGCGTTTGATCTCAAACGCGACGCCGAGACCGTCCAACGTCCAGCCCGCGTAGGCGATGACTGTCGGCGGATCGCTCTCCAACTCCACCAGCGCCGGCAAGCGGTACTTTGGGGACCATGCCGCCATTTTCCCGTCGATTCGCGGCGGCGCCGGCAATTTGGCGATCGGGATTTCGAACTCGAAGAACGGCCGAATCGGTAGTTGTTCCAGCATCTCGGCGTCTCCTGATGGACTTTGGCGCACTTACGCCGATGCCATTGCGGCCTTCACGCCACGCAGATACTCGCGCGCCACGCGTCGGACGAAGTCGCGAAACGCGGGCGTATCGATTTCGTCGCGATCATGGACATAGACGACGATCGCGTCGAAGCCGTCGCGCCGCGGGCGAACATCCGCGCGCGCCCAGTTCCCGTAGGTTTCCAGATCCGTGCGCTCGTCGAGCGTCTTCAGCTTCAGTTTTCGATTCAGTTGCTCCGCGTCGAAAACGCCCGGCGGCGCGCGGAAGTAGAGCTCGAGCAGCCATTCGCCGCCGGTCAGGGCGTGCAGGAACCATGTCGGCGCATCTTTGATCGTGACCTCGACGCTGGCGCGATTGCTCCAGTTGGTCGGGTCGAAGTCGCCGGCCTCGTGCACGAGGTCGAGCACGAACTTCAGCGCGTCGGGGTCCCACTTGCGATCCTGTCCGTCGCGTCCGGAGCGTTGCCGCAGGTGCCACTTCTCGCCGTCGGCCTGCCATGGCATCGGCACGTCCTTGCCGACATCGCCGAGGCGCTTCTTCTCGTCTTCAAGCTGGCGCGCGGCGTACGCGTCGGCGTCGCAGCGCTCGCGCGTGGCGAACGGTCCGGCCGCGAGCACGGGCTTCAAGGCGATCCCCGTATGCGAGGCGGCGCAATCCGCGACTTCCTGGGCGCCGCCTTCGACGACGATCTTTCCGCCTTCGGCGCCGGCCTCGGGGCCCAGGTCGATCACCCAGTCCGCCGACTTGATGACGTCAAGATTGTGCTCGACCGCCACGACGGTGTTGCCGAGATCGACGAGTCGATGCAGCACTTCGAGCAGCTTGCGCACATCGTCGAAGTGCAGGCCGGTAGTCGGTTCATCGAGCAGAAACAGCGTGCGTCCGGTGTCGGGTCGGCCGAGTTCCGCCGCGAGGCGCACGCGCTGGGCTTCGCCGCCGGACAATGTCGTCGCCGACTGCCCGAGCGGCAGATATTCGAGGCCGACATCGCACAGCATGTCGAGCATGCGGCGCACCTTGGGCACGTTTTCAAAGAGGCGGCGCGCGTCGCCGATCGACATTTCCAGCACATCCGCGATGCTCTTGCCGCGGAAGCGAATGTCGAGGGTTTCGGGGTTATAGCGGCGGCCGTCGCAGGTTTCGCAGTTCACCCACACGTCCGGCATGAAGTGCATCTCGATCCGGACCTGGCCCTGACCCTCGCACGCTTCGCAGCGCCCGCCGGGTCGGTTGAATCCAAACCGCTTGGCTTCGTAGCCGCGCACTTTTGCGTCCGGCGTTCGCGCGAAGACCTCGCGCACCCAATCGAACACGCCGGTATAGGTCGCGGGGTTGCTCGCCGGCGTGGCGCCGAGCGGCGACTGGTCGACGTTGACCGCCTTATCGAGCGCATCCATGCCGTCGACGCCATCATGGGCGCCGACCGTCAGTCCTGCCCGGTTCAGCCCGTTCGCCAACGCCGGCCAGAGCACATCGTTTACCAGCGAACTCTTGCCCGACCCCGATGGGCCTGTGACGCAGACGAATCGCCCGGTCGGGAACGCGACGTCGATGTTGCGCAGGTTGTTCTGCCGCACGCCGCGCAGGACCAGCCAATCAGTGGTCGGGTGATCAGGCCCGCGGACTTCGGCGGGTTGGTTTCGCCTGCGCCGTACGCGTCCGCCGCGCTGTGTTTTGCTGCGATCGGCGAGAGCCCGCTCCATCCCGGCGCGATCGACCGGACGCGGGTTCTGCGGGACATAGACGGCTTCGTCGCCGGCCAGATAGCGGGCCGTCAACGAGCGGTCGTCATCGGACTTGCTCCGTTTCGCGGAAAACGCGGCCGGCGCGCCTTCGCGGACGATTTCGCCACCGTTGCGACCGGCGTGCGGCCCGAAGTCGAGCAGGCGATCGGCGCCACGAATGACGTCGCGATCGTGTTCGACGAGCAAGAGCGTGTTTCCAAGATCGCGGAGTCGCGTGAGCGCATCGGTCAGGCGCCGCGTATCGCGCGGGTGCAGTCCGATCGTCGGCTCATCGAGCACATACAACACGCCGGACAGGCCGCTGCCGATCTGGCTGGCCAGTCGGATGCGTTGCGCCTCTCCGCCGGAGAGGGTCGGCGCGCCGCGATGCAGCGTCAGGTAGTCAAGCCCGACATCCACAAGGAACTTCAATCGCGCCCGAATCTCGTGCAGCAGCTCTCCCCCGACTTTCCGCTGATCGGTTGCGAGATCAAGCGCCTCAAAGAACCGCAGCGCGTCCTTGAGCGGCAGGTCGCAGACTTCGGTTACGCGTCGGCTCGCGAAACGCGTCGCGGCCGACTCGGGGCGCAGGCGCCCGCCCTGGCACGTGACGCACGGCATGTCGGTCAACACATCATGCAGCTTGCGGCGCAGCCACCAGCTGTTGCGCGTAGCCGTGTCGATCGTCGGGAAAAAGCCGCGCCAGCGGAATCGCAGGCCGGAGAAGGCGTCGCCGCCATCAATCCAGTCGCGGCCCGATCCATACATCAAGGCGCGGGTCTGGGCGGGTGTCCATTCGGCCAGCGGCAGGTTCGGGTCCACGCCGAGGTGCGCGCACAGCGCGGTCAGCATGCGCCCGAACTTTCCGCGGCGATCGATATTGGGCCAGCCCTGGATCGCGCCGCTGCACAGCGATTTCGAGGCGTCGGCGATCACGCTGTGGGCCGGCGCGCCGCGCTGCACGCCGAGGCCCTCGCAGGTTTCACACCAGCCCATCTGGCTGTTGAAGCTGAAATGGTGGGGGGTCAACTCTTCGTAGCTGGCGCCGCAGGTGTGGCAGGCGAGGCGCTGCGAGAAGCGCTGCTCGCGCTCGGGGCGCTTGTCCGTGCCCTCATCAGTAACGGTCTCAAACGCCTCGACGAGCAGGATCATGACGCCGTCGCCGAGCGCGAGCGCGTGCTCGATGCTCTCGGCGATGCGCCCGCGGCCGCGGGCTTTCACGACCGTGCGATCGACCACGATCTCCACGCGATGCCGGCGCCGCGCGTCGAGCGAGGCGCCTTCGTCGGCGCGCACGACCTGACCGTCGATCCGCACACGGGCGTAGCCGGAGTTGCGCAGGCGCGTGAGCAGCGCGCCCCACGTTTCGCCGTCACTGAGGCGCACCGGCGCCAGCAGCATGATCGGCGAGCCGTCTTCCAGCCCCATCACGCGGTCACAGATTTCGTCGATCGTCTGCGAGCCCACCGGCTGATCACAATTCACGCAGTGCGGTACGCCGAGGCGCGACCAGAGCACGCGCATATAGTCGTACACCTCGGTGATCGTGCCCACGGTCGAGCGCGGGCTTTTGCTGGCGGACTTCTGTTCGATGCAGATCGCGGGCGAAAGCCCCTCGATGTGATCCACGCGTGGCTTGGCGACCTGGCCGAGGAACTGCCGCGCATAGGCCGACAGCGACTCGACATAGCGCCGATAACCCTCGGTATACACCGTGTCGATCGCGAAGCTGGTCTTGCCCGAACCGGACACGCCGGTACAGACGGTGATCTGATCGCGCGGAATGCGGGTCGAGACGTCGCGCAGGTTGTGCTGTCGCGCGCCGCGGATCACGATGTCGTGCGACTCGGCCGTCCCGGTCGCCGCGATCTGCTCGCCGCGTCTCGGCCGACCGTTGGTCGCCGGCTGGCCTCCGCGTTCCAGTTCGTCGCGGAGGGCCGCGCCGGTGTAGGACTCCGCGACGGCGGCGACGGCTTCCGGCGGACCCTCGGCGATCAGTCGCCCGCCGCCGGCTCCGCCCTCGGGGCCGAGGTCGATCAGCCAATCCGCCGTGCGAATGACGTCGAGATTGTGTTCGATGACAATGACGGTGGCGCCGCCGTCGACGAAGCCGTGCAGCACTTCGAGCAGGCGGCGGATGTCCTCAAAGTGCAGGCCCGTTGTCGGTTCATCAAGAATGTAGAGCGTGCGGTCCGTTGATTTCTTGACCAGTTCGCGCGCGAGTTTGATGCGCTGCGCCTCGCCGCCGGACAGTGTCGTGCTCGGCTGGCCGATCTTGATGTAGTCCAGCCCGACGTCGTGCAGCGTCTGCAGCATGTGGCGGATGCGCGGCACGTTCTCGAAGTGCGTCAGCGCGTCCTGCACGTCCATCTCCAGCACTTCGGCGATGCTCTTGCCCTTGTACTGAATCTGCAATGTCTCGCGGCTGAAGCGGTGTCCTTCGCAGATCGGGCAGGTCACCCACACATCGGCGAGGAAGTCCATTTCGACGCGATTGGACCCGTTGCCTTCGCACGCCTCGCAGCGCCCGCCGCCTTTCGGACCGCTGGGCACGTTGAAACTGAAGCGGCCGGCCTTGTAGCCGCGCAGCTTGGCGTCCGGGAGTTTCGTGAACAGGCTGCGAATCTCGTCGAAGACCTTGATGTAGGTGCCGGGATTGCTGCGCGGCGTGCGACCGATCGGCGATTGGTCGATCGCGATGACGCGATCAAGGTGTTCGACGCCTTCGATCGCGTCATGCGCGCCGGCGGCGGCGTTGGCGCGATTCAACGCCGTCGCGAGCGCGTTGTGCAGGATGTCATTGACCAGCGAGCTCTTGCCGCTGCCGGATACGCCGGTGACGCAGGTGAATCGCGCCAACGGGAAGGCGGCGTCGACGTTGAGGAGGTTGTTGTGCCGGGCGCCTCGGACCGTGAGCCAGTTGACGGCGCCGTTTGGGGCCGACGCGGCGGGCGGCGTCGGCGCGGGGGGCGGCGGGGCCTCCTCCGGCTTCCGGGCGCGGGTTTTCTTGCGACTGGTCGGCCGGGCAGGCATTGGCGCGCGGTGATCCCCGAAAATCCAGCGCCACGTTTCCGAACGCGGCGAGCCGAGTAGTGTATCACGCCAAGCCGAAGTGCGGCCGGGCGCGGCGTCACGGGGCCGTCCGACCCCGTGCGCGGTATCCAATTCCCAGTATGGCGGTTACATTTCCGCTAAGCGGAGATCGCGAGGACTGGACTATAAGACAGAGAGGCAATATCGATGAAGCGGGCGAAAATCACGATCATCGGGGCGGGGAATGTCGGGGCGACCTGTGCGCATTGGGCGGCGGCGAAGGAACTCGGCGATATCGTGCTGGTGGACATCGTCGACGGCCTGCCGCAGGGCAAGGCGCTGGATCTGTTCGAGGCCTCCCCGATCGAGGGCTTTGACGCGAAGATCATCGGCACGACCAGTTACGACGACACCGTTGACAGCGATGTCATCATCATTACATCGGGGATCGCCCGCAAGCCGGGTATGAGCCGCGACGATCTGCTGGCCACGAACGTCAAGATTGTCAGCGAAGTGACCAAGCAGGCGGCGGTCCGCAGCCCGGACGCGACGCTGATCGTCGTTTCCAATCCGCTCGACGCGATGGTCTACACGGCCTGGAAAGCGTCCGATTTCCCGACGGAACGCATCATGGGGCAGGCGGGCGTGCTGGACGTCGCCCGCTACAAGAGCTTTATCGCCATGGAAGTCGGCTGCAGCGTGGAGGACATCAGCGCCGTGCTGATGGGCGGCCACGGTGACGACATGGTCCCGCTGCCGCGTTACACGACGATCAGCGGTATCCCGGTCTCGCAATTCATCAAGCAGGATCGACTGGACGCCATCGTCGATCGGGCCCGCAAGGGTGGCGCCGAAATCGTCGGCCTGCTGAAGACGGGCAGCGCCTATTACGCCCCCTCATCGGCGACCGTCGCGATGGCGGAGTCGATCATCCGCGACAAGAAGCGGGTCTTGCCGTGCGCGGCCTACTGCTCGACCGAGTACGGCATCGGAGGCTATTTCGTCGGCGTTCCGTGCGTGCTGGGCCACGGCGGGGTGGAGCGGGTGATCGAGATCGAGCTGAACGCCCAGGAACGCGACATGCTGAACGTCAGCGTGGAGCACGTCAAAGAGCTGTGTGCGGCGGCCGACAAGTTCATGACGGGCTGATTCACGCGGGCGGGCGCCTTTTCGGCCCCTCTCGGGCATGGGCGGGCGGCAATCGCGGCCTGCGGCGGAGGGGCTGGTTCGCTGGTCGGGGGCCGGGCGGCGTGGTATAGTGCCGAATTCGTAAAATCCGCCGCCAGATAGCGTTAAGCGACCTTGGCGGCGAGGCGGATTGCGCCGACAGACAGGCGGGCCGCCGAACCTCAAGAAAAGCGAAACGCAAGGCGGGCGCGGCGAATGTTGAAAGCGAACGATCTCCGGAAGGGCAAGCTGGTCAGCTACGAGGGCGACCTGTACACGGTGCACTCGGCCCAGCATGTGGCCAAGGGCAACAAGCGCAGCTACATGCAGATCAAGCTGAAGTCGGTGAAAACGGGAAACCTGCTGGACGCGCGCTTTTCGGTCGATGACCGCGTCGAGACGCCATACCTCGATACCAAGCCGTATGAGTATCTGTATAAGGACGGCACGGACTACATCCTGATGAATCAGGAGACGTTTGATCAGATTCACGTGTCTGAAGACGTGATGCCGGGCGCCGACCATTACCTGAAGGGCAACGAAGTCGTGATGTGCGGGATGGTCGATGGCCAGATCGTGACGACCGAGTTGCCGAACGTTGTCGAACTTTCCATCACGGATACGACCCCGCCCATCAAAGGGGCGACCGTGACCAATCAGACCAAAGACGCCACGCTAGAGACCGGGTTGCGAATCAAAGTGCCGCCGTTCATCGAAAACGGCGAAGTGGTTCGGGTCGACACGCGTACGGGCGAGTACCTTGAGCGCGCCAAGTAGATTGCACGGCGCCGCGCCCAGCCGGTTCTCTCCCCGCGCATCACGGACGGAACGCACGAAATGATAGGTCTACTTTCCGGCGGCGATCATGATGTTCTCCGCGACGCCACGACCGTCGGGACGGTGTTCTGGCATCGCGCCAGCCGCCAGCCGAAAACGCTCGCCGTATTAGCGCTGCTGACAGTGCTGATGGTGATGCTGCTGATCGGGCTGGTGCTCGGCCCCGCGGTGACCGGCATCAACTTTGAGAGTTTTGCGATCGCGCTCACCGGTATCGGCGCCGTCTGGGGCACATACGGGGCGTGGGTGCTGTTCAAGCTGTTGCCCGGTCGAAATGATCGCGTGGTGATTGGAATGCGCAACTGGGTGCGCAGCGCCGTCGATCCACTCGAAGAGCAGGTCAAAGCGCTGAGCGACGACGCCTTGCGCGAGCGGCGAATCGCGCTGCGGCAGAAACTCGCCGAAGGCGCCGGCCCCGAGGATATTCGCGGCGAAGCGTACGCGCTGGTGCGCGAAGCGTCGCGACGCGCCCGGGCCCACCGCCAGTTTGAGTGCCAGTTGATCGGCGGTCGCGTGATTGAAGACTCCAACGTCGCCGAAATGCGGACGGGCGAAGGCAAAACGATCGTCTGCTACATGGCGAATTACATGAAGGTGCTCCAGGGCCTGCGGGTCCACATGGTCACCGTCAACGACTACCTCGTGAAACGCGACGCCGAATTCTGTCGCCCGATTTTCGAGTTGCTCGGCGTTTCCGTCGGCTATATCACGTCCGACATGGAGTCGTACGGGCCGGGCGTCGAGATTCGCCGCCAGGCTTATGCCTGCGACATTACCTACGGCACCAACAGCGAGTTCGGGTTCGATTACCTGCGCGACAACATGAAGCACAACGTGCGCGACCAGGTGCAGGGCCGCCAGGACTTCGTGGTCGTGGACGAGGTCGACTCGGTGCTGATCGATGAGGCCCGCACGCCGCTGATCATTTCCGGCCCGGCGCACGATGATGTGTCCAACTACCGCACGGCGGACAATGTCGCCCGCAAGCTGATTCAGCTACAGGAAGACGCGATTCGCGTGACGCGCGGGCGCCTGGACGAGATCGAGCGCGACGCGCCCGCCGACCTGAAGCGCGAGGCCAAGTTTCGCTCCGGTCTGAAGAAGTTCCGCGCCGATCCGTTCTGGATTACGAGCGACGAAGCCGAAATGATCGGGCACAAACAGTTCTTCGTGGTCGAAATGGACCGCAAGTCGGCCCACATGACCGAGCATGGCGCGAAGGCGGCCCAGGCCGAGCTCGGCATCGGCACGTTCTACGACAGCCGCAACATGAACTGGCCGCATTACATCGACAACGCGATCCGTTCGCACATCGTCTATCAGCGCGACAAGGAATACGTCGTGCAGGACGGCACGGTCATCATCGTCGACGAGTTCACCGGGCGCCTGATGCACGGACGCCAGTGGTCGGACGGCCTGCATCAGTCGGTCGAGGCCAAGGAGCGCGTGCAGATCAAGCAGGAAACGCAGACGCTGGCGACGATCACGCTGCAGAACCTGTTCAAGATGTACAAACAGCTGGCGGGCATGACCGGCACGGCGATGACCGAGTCGGACGAGTTCATGAAGATTTACCGGCTCGAAGTCACCGCGATTCCGACCAACAAGCCGATTCGACGTATCGACTACAACGACAAGATCTACCGCTCCATCAAGAGCAAATTTGACGCGACCGTGCGCGAGATCGAGGCCTACAGCCGCGAGGGGTATGCCGCCGATCCGTTCTCGCTGGAGGCCGAGCTTCGCGAGGCGCGCAAGCAGATGAACGAGATGATCCGCCACGGCGAAGCGCCGGATAACCGCGATTTCCGCGGCTACATCGATCGCATCAGCGCGGCGATCAAGGCCTTCAACGACGGCCAGGGCGATCACGAGCAGCTCGTCGAGGCGTACCGCGCGATCCTGGGCGACGCGGTCGGCGAGAATCGCGGCGGGCGCCCGGTACTGGTCGGCACCGTCAGTGTCGAGAGTTCGGAGAAACTCAGCCAGGCGCTGTCGCGCGTCGGCATCGAGCACGAAGTGCTGAACGCCAAGAACCACGCCCGCGAGGCGGAGATCGTCGCGAAAGCCGGTCAGCAGCACGAAGTGCAGCGCGGCCGCAACAAGTACATGCAGGGCAATGTGACGATCGCCACCAACATGGCCGGCCGCGGCACGGACATCGTGCTCGGCCCCGGCGTGGCGGCGATCGGCGGCCTGCACGTCGTCGGCACCGAGCGGCACGAGAGTCGCCGCATCGATAACCAGCTGCGCGGCCGCTGCGGTCGCCAGGGCGACCCGGGCAGTTCGCGGTTCTTCCTGTCGCTGGAAGACGATCTGATTCGCCTGTTCATGGGCGAATTCGCCTTGAAGCTGCTCAGCTCAAAACTGGTCGGTTTTGAAGAAGGCATGGCGATCGAGATGCGCACCGTCTCGCGCGGCATCGAAAAGGCCCAGCGCAAGGTCGAGGAACGCAACTTCGGAATTCGCAAGAATCTGCTCGAGTACGACGAAGTCATGGATCATCAGCGCCGCACGTTTTACGAAATGCGGCAGCGCGTGCTGGAAGGGCGCGATCTCAGCGAACTCGTCTGGGAGATGATCGACCAGGTCGTCAACGACACGACCCGCCGCTACTACGACCCCGACTTCGCGGCCGGCGTGGTGGTGGAGTGGGTGGCGCAGCATCTGGGCGCGATGGTCCCGCCCGATCGGCTCGATACGAAGGACTACGAGCACCTGTGCAATCAGGTGCGCGACCAGGCCGCGTCCGAAGCCCGCTCCACGATTCAACAGACGTTCGGCGAGTACATTGATACCAACGCCGACCCGGAAGAATGGGACACGCGCGGTCTCGTGTCGTGGGCGGCCCAGTTCGGCGTCACGCTCACGCAACGCCAGGCGCGCGACAACGACCCGGAGAAAACGCTCGATCTGCTGATGGACGCGGCGACCAAGCGCATTGAAAACGCCGATCTCGCGCCGCTCCAGCCGCTGGTGGATCCGCAATATGGCCGCGAGCGCCTGGTCAACTGGGCCCACGAGAAATTCGGCCTGTCGCTCCAGGTCGAGGACCTGCCCGCGACCGCGGATGATGCCGAAGCGGCGATTACCGAGCGCATGCGCGAGGCGTACCGCCAGCGCGAGGTGGACTATCCGGTCAGCGCAGCGCTGGACTTCGCCGCGCAGCGCGCCGGCTCGAACGTCAACGCGTTCTACGACCAGGTCGTGAAGTGGGCCAACCTGAAGTTCGGCTTGAACTGGAGTGTCGAGGCCGTCGCCGACAAGGACCCGCAGCAGTTGTTTGTCGAACTGCGGGCCGTCAACGAACAATTCCTGCGCAACGGCCGGATGGACGCGGAGATCGACGCGGCCTTGGCCAAGCACGACGGGCCCGAGTTGACCGAGTGGGCGCGACAGCGCTTCGGCGCCGTGCTCGACGCCTATCCGGTGGAACCGGGGCCCGAAGCGCGGGAGGCGCTCAAACGCTGCGCGTATGAAATGTGCCGTTACGAGCTGACCCAACTCGAACGCATGGTGATGATCTCGACGCTCGACGGCGTCTGGAAGGATCACATGTATTCGATGGACCTGCTGCGCAACAGCATCGGCCTGCGCGGCTATGCCGAGCGCGATCCGAAGATCGAATACAAACGCGAAGGCACGCGCCTGTTCAACGAGATGCTGGCCAACGTCCGCGACCGCGTGACGGATCTGATCTTCAAGGTCCGCCTCTCGGCCGGCCCGGGGCCCGAGGCCGCCGCCGCCGCGCCGCAGCGGATGCCGGTGAATGTCACCGAATCACGCGCGGACATGGCCGCCGCCTCCGCCATCGCCGAAGCCAGCCGTGATCAGCAGGCCGCGATGCGCCCGCAGGGAGAAGCGGCCAAACCCAAGACAATCCGCCGGGATGAGCCGAAGGTCGGGCGGAACGACCCCTGCCCATGCGGCTCCGGCAAGAAGTATAAGCAGTGCCATGGGAAGGCCGGCTAGGCGGTCGCGAGGCGCTCATCCCCAACCACCGCGCCCGGGCGGGGTCTATCCGGCGTCGCGCCGGGTGGTTTGCGGCGCTGCGCCTCGACACGCCGCCGCGGCGCTATAATCCGGTTTGGGACAACGCCCCGGGGGGAGACGGTTCAACGAATGCGCAAGACGCTGATTTCGCTGGTGCTGATCACCGGGCTGTTGTCGGGATCGGGGCTGGTTTTTTATCTGCTGTACATGGCGAAGCCCGAACCGCGGCCGCGCGACATGGTCGCGACCGCGCTCACCGTGACCACCCAGCAATTGACCCCGCAGCGCGTCGTCACGCCGCTGGCGGGCTATGGCACAGCCCAGGCCCCGCGGCGATCCGACATTGCCACCGAAGTGTCGGGAACAATCTTGACGGTCGCGGACAATGTCGCGGCCGGCGCCCGCGTTGAGCGCGGTCAGACCCTGGTATGGATCGACGATCGAGACTATCGCCAGCGCATCGAGATGATTGAATCGCTGTGGGCGGCGGATGACGCGCAGCTGAAGAGTCTCGATGTGGAGCAGGAAAACCTGAACAAACTGCTGGACGTGGCGCGCTCAGAGATGGAAATCGCCCGGCGCGAATACGATCGCGTCCGCGACCTGCTGGAGCGGAACCAGACCGGGCGGGTGGAGTTGGATCGCGCGCTGCAGGCGGTTGAGGCGGCCCGGCGGCAACTCGTCACGCTGGAAAACCAGTTGGCGCTGATTCCCGCCAACCGGGCCCGCATCCAGGCGACGCGCGAGGCCCGACAGGCCGAGCTGGAGATGGCGCGGCGCAATCTGGAACGCTGCGAGATCAAGGCGCCCTTTGCCGGCCAGATCGAGGCCGAAGCGGTCGAACAGGGCGAGTGGGTCGCCGCCGGGCAGCCGCTATTGACGCTGATCGATACGGACCGCGTGGAAATCCCGATCCAACTGGGCCTGTCGCGGCGTTTCGAGGCCCGCGCCGGCGCCGCCGCCACACTGGCGCTGGAGTCGCGTCCGGACGCGACATGGAGCGGGCGCGTCGCGCGCATCGCCCCCGTCGCCAATATGGCCAGTCGCACGTTTGAAGTCTTCATCGAGGTCGACAACAAAAAACAGGAGACGCCCCTGACGCCGGGCTCGTTTGTGCTGGCGGAAGTAGAGGGGCCGACACTGACGAATGCGCTGCTCGCGCCGCGCAACGCGATCCGGCGCGGCCAGGTGTTTACGGTGGAGGACGGCGTCGCGCATGCCTACGACGTGACCGTCACACAATACATCGGCGACTCAGCGGTGGTGGTCGGCCCGCCCAGCGGCGCGACGCTGATTACCAGTAATCTTGACGCGCTGTTTGACGGCGCGCGGGTCACGCCCCGCGCGGAAACGCCAGCGCCTGCCGCCGCCGCGGCCCAATCCGCCGGAGCGCCGACGCCGTGAGATCGCTCGCCCGCTTCAGCGTAGACAACCCGGTGATCGTCGGCGTCATCATGATGGCGATGCTCATCGGCGGCGGGTATTCAGCGGCCACGCTGGTGCGCGAAATGTTCCCCGAATCGCGGCCGAATCGGATCATGATCACCGCCCCGTACCCCGGCGCCACGCCGTCTGAGATCGAGCGCGGGCTCGCGCTGCGGATCGAAGAAGCGGTCAAGGATGTCGACGATCTCGACAAGATCACCTCCAGTGTGACCGAGGGATTGTGCATCGTTACGGTCGTGCTGACGAACGACGCCGATGACATCGATCAGGCCGTCAACGACGTGAAGGCCGCGATCGACACCATTCCGCGCGATGAATTGCCGGAGGAAGCCGAAGAAATTCGCGTCGCCAAGTTCGAGCCGCGCCTGCCGGTGATTTCCGTCACGCTGTTCGGCGATCTCGACGAACGCGCGCTGAAATCGTTTGGCGAGCGCCTGCGCGACGACCTGCTGCGCATCGAACAGATCACCGATGTTGAGCTCGGCGGCACGCGAAAAGACGAGCTGACCGTCGAAGTCGATCCGGAAAAGCTGACGGCGTACGGGCTCGGTATCAGCGATGTCGCCGCCGCCGTCCGGGCCGCGAACCTGGACCTGCCCGGCGGACAGATCAAGACGCGCGATCAAAACATTTCCGTGCGTACGCTCGGCGAAAGTGATGACGCCGCCCGCATTGCGGAAACGGTGCTGCTCGCCACGCCCCAGGGGGAGACGATTCGCGTCGCCGATATCGGGCGCGTGATCGACACCTTTGAAGACGACGAGGGCGGCGGCCGCTTTAACGGCCGGGCCGCGGTCAGTTGCACCGTCTACAAGACCGGCGACCAGGATGCGGTCGCGATTTCGGATCGGGTAAAGGCGTTTGTCGCGGGCAAAACGCGCGAGCCGCTTGAATTATCACTGTCGTCACGGGCCCGCCTGCTGCTCACCGGGCATGACGCGCTGGTCGAGATTCACGAGCGGGCGTGGGACGATCCCTACCCGGATAGTCTCTCGGTGATGACGCACAGTAACCTCGCCAAGTTCATTTCCGACCGTCTGGAACTGCTGACGCGCAACGGTATTGTCGGTTTGTCGCTGGTCTTTCTGTCGCTGCTGCTGTTCCTGAATTGGCGCGTCGCGTTCTGGGTGATGATGGGGCTGGTGCTCGCGATGTGCGGCGCGGTGATGCTGATGCAGTTCATCGGCGCATCCCTGAATCTCATCAGTATGTTCGGCCTGATTGTCGTCCTCGGCCTGATCGTCGATGACGCGATTGTCGTTGGCGAGAACATCTACGCCCGCGTGGAGCGCGGCGAAGATCCGCACGTGGCCGCCGTCGTCGGGACGCAGGAAGTGACCTGGCCGGTGATCGTGGCGGTCACGACCACGATGGGCGCCTTTGCGCCGCTGTTGCTCCTGCAGGGCCAGATCGGCGACTTCATGCGGGTCCTGCCCGTGGTGGTAATCTGCGCGCTGGCGGTGTCACTGTTCGAGGCGCTTTCGATTCTTCCCTCGCACCTGGCGGAGTGGTTGAAACCCCAGGCGCAGGAGCTCGCCGAGCGACAGAATTCGCCAATCAAGCGCTGGATCGCGAAGTTTCGCGGGTCTGAGCAGCACATTCTGATGTCGTTTATCAATCGACGCTATACCAGGCTGCTCGACATCGCTGTCCGCTACCGATATGTCACGGTGGCGTCCGCGACCGCGGCCCTGATCCTGGCGTTTGGCCTGATCGCCGGCGGTCGCGTGAAGGTCGTATTCTTTCAGAAGATGGACGCCGAGACGCTGCTCGTCAGTCTCGACATGCCGGTCGGCACGCCCATCGCGCAGACACAGGCGGCGATGCGTCAGATCGAAGACGCGGCGCTGGAGAACCCGGACACGCGGACGGTGTGGGCGGTGTTCGGCGCTCAGGTGACCGCGGACGAAACGGGCGCCTATACGACATTCCGTTCCCACCTGGCGCAGGCGATTATCGAACTCAAGCCGGTTGAAGAGCGCGACCGCAACAGCGAGGCGATCGTCAACGAGATGCGGACCAAGGTCGGGCAGATCGCGGGGGCGAACTCGATCCGATTCGGCGCGATGCAGGGCGGGCCGGCCGGCCGCGAGATCGAGATTCAGATCACCGGTCCGCAGATCGAGCCGATCCTGCATGCCCGCGATGAACTCATGGCCGCGTTGGAGCACATCGAGGGCACGTACGATCTCGGTGACGATCACGAAGCCGGCCAGCGCGAGATGCAGATCGAACTGCTCGACTCGGCCCGGGCTTTGGGCTTCACGACCCGCTACCTGGCGACCGAAGTCCGCGGCGCGTTCTTCGGCCTCGAGGCGCGCACCCTGCAGCGCGGTCGCGAAGATGTCGATATCGTCGTGCGTTTTCCGGAGGACCGGCGCAAGCACGTCTATGAACTCGCGAATCTGCGCGTGAAAGCCCCGAACGGCGCGCTCGTCCCGTTCAGCGAAGTCGCCCGCGTGCGCGAAGATGAGGGCGTCTCCGCGATTCAGCGCGTTAATCAGCGCCGCGCCGTGACCGTGCTGGGCGATGTCGATCAGGCCGTCACGACCTCAGAGGAAGTACTGGCGTCACTCGCGCCGCTGGTCGAGAAGCTGGAAAGCACGCTGCCCGGCGTGCGGATCAACTACGCCGGAAACGCGGAGCAGTTTCGCAAGACGTTCGGCTCGCTGAAGGTCGCGTATCCGACGGCGCTGCTGCTGATCTACTTCATGCTGGCGGCGCTGTTCAAGAGCTACCTGCAGCCGCTGGTCGTGCTGGCGGCGGTGCCCTTCGGCCTCACCGGCGCGATCGTCGGGCACTACATCAGCGGCTATCAGATGACGATTCTGTCGATGATCGGCGTTGTCGCGCTGACCGGCATCGTGGTCAATGATTCGCTGATCATGGTCGATTTCATCAATCACGAGATGCGGGCCGGCATCGACAAGCTGCAGGCCGTGCTCGACGCCGGTCAGCGTCGTCTGCGGCCGATCCTGCTGACGTCCGCGACGACGGTGCTCGGCCTGGCGCCACTGATGCTCGAGGCGTCGTTTCAGGCGAAATTCATGATTCCGATGGCGGTCTCGATCAGCTACGGGCTGATCTTCGCGACCGTGCTGACGCTGATCGTGATACCCGCCAACTACATGATCCTGCTGGACTTCTACGCGCTGGCGCGTCGCGTCTGGCACGGCCCGCCGACCGAGCCTGCCCCGACGCCGGTCTGATAAGAACTTCCCGATCCGTTGCGCGGGTTGATCCCCTCAAAGGTCACGTGTCGCTTACCTGCCACTTGGCGCGAAATGTCGGTCCGGTCCGCGCGTCCGGTTGGTTATGATGGACGCGCGTTCAGGCAGGGCCGGGGGGCTGTGTCTTGTTGCGGTTTCGATTCAATCTTGCGCTCGCGCTGTCGCTCGTGTGGTCGGCGTCTTTCGTCGCTGCGCAGTCCGTCGCGCCATGCGGCGGCGGCCTCGCGTGGCGCCCGTCGCACAGTCCGACCGCCAATCGCGGACCCGGAGGCGCCGGCGGGGCGGGTGTCGGACATTTCTGCGATGACGGCGGCGAGATCGATCTGCTTGTCGTCTACACGACGCAGGCCCGGCAGGCGGCCGGCGGAACCGCGCAGATCCTCGCGCTAATCGACGGCGCGGTTGCCGATACAAACGCGGCTTTCGCCCGCAGCCTCATCGACGCGTCGATCGTCCTGGTTCACACCGCCGAAGTGACTTACGCGGAGAGCGGCGACTTCAATGTGGACGGTCCGCGCCTGGTGGACCCCAATGACG
The DNA here is from genome assembly GCA_964528455.1 of uncultured Planctomycetales bacterium. Taxonomy (GTDB): domain Bacteria; phylum Planctomycetota; class Phycisphaerae; order UBA1845; family Fen-1342; genus DSPM01. The sequence goes on from CAZGTH010000002.1 coordinate 247,163, forward strand.
GTTTCCTGGATGAGGTCCATGCGCTGCGCGACGCGCACGGCGCTGATTGCGTCAGTCTGTGGGTCGACCAGCTCAACGCGGGCGGCATCGGCTACCTTCCGGACGCCTCGTTGACCGGCGTCGGCGCGAGCGGGTTTTCGATGTTGCGATTATCGAACGCCACCACGCTGACACTGGCGCATGAGATCGGCCACAACCTGTTCTGTACCCACGATCGACCGAACACCGCGGATACGCCGTGGGCGGAGTATTCGTACGGCTATGTCGAACCCGGCGGACAATGGCAAACGATCATGGCCACTTCGGCCACGAACTACATCGACTACTTTGCCAACCCGAGCGTGAGCTGGCCGGGCCCGACGCCGCCCAATCCCGGGCCGACCGGCATCGCGGCGGGCCCCGGCGCAAGTGACATCGCGCGCACCATCAACGAGACCCGCCACTTCGTGGCAAACTTCCGTCCGCGCCGCGTCAACGGGCTGTCGAGCGTCGTCTATGTCGACGCGAACGCCGCGCCCGGCGGCGATGGCGCGTCTTGGGCGACGGCGGTTCGAGAGCTGCGCGACGCGATCTGCGCGGCCGCCGGCTCGAATGGCGCTGTGACGCACATCTGGGTGCGCGCCGGGACTTATACGCCGGACGGCGGCGGGGGTGATCGCGGCGCCAGTTTCGGCCTGCTGGATGGCGTGGAGATTCTGGGTGGATTCGCGGGTGGCGAAACCGACGCCGGGCAGCGCGATCCCGTCCTGAACGAAACCGTGCTGGGCGGCGAAATCGGCGCCCCGGGCGTCGCGGACAACAGCTATCACGTGGTGGATGGCAGTGCCCGCGCGGCGACCGCCGTGCTCGATGGATTCACGATTCGCGATGGCGCCGCAGACGCCGACCCGAACGACGGCGGTGGCGGCGTGCGCGTCTTCGGCGCCGGAGCCCCGACCATCCGCAACTGCCGCATCGTGAATAACCGCGGCAATCGCGGTGGCGGCGTGTACTGCGCGTTCGGCGCCGCGCCCACCTTCATTTCCTGCCAGATCGAGTTCAATACGGCGCTGCTGGCCGCGTGGCCGGCGGGCGGCGGCGGGGCGCATTGTTACATCGATGCCCAGCCCGTTTTTCGCGATTGTGCTTTCCGCGCCAATAGCGGGACGCTCGGCGCCGGCGTCGCGATGCTCTTCGACTGCGGGCCGACGTTTGAGGATTGCGAATTTCACCAGAATGACGGCGGCGCGGCGGGCGAAGGCGGCGGACTCTACGCGTATTCCAACTGCGACCCGAGCTTGACGCGCTGTGCGTTTAACGACAACAACGCCGGCGTCGGGATGGGCCTGGCGATGTACTTTGATTGCGATCCGACCATACGCGATTGTGCGTTCATCAATCACGCGCGCCCCGCGGACGCGGAAGGCGGCGGCGCATATTTCTATTCCAACTGTGCGCCGCTGATCCAGCGCTGCGTGTTCGCCGACAATCACACGCTTTCCGCCGCCGGCATCGCCTGCCTGTTTGGGGGAGCGCCGCGAATCGAGGCGTCCGTCTTCCGGGGCAATACCGCGGACAACGACAGCGGCGGGGCCAGTTTCTACAGCGAGGTTACCGCGCTCGTCGTCAATTGCCTGTTTACCGGGAACGCCGCGTCGTTCGGCGGCGCCGTCAGTACCTGGTTTGACAGCGATCCGCGCATCGTGAATTGCACGATCGCGACCAATGACGCCGCCTCGACCGCGGCTGGCGTCTACAGCTTTGAGTCCGACCCGCTGGTCCAGAACAGCGTCCTGTGGGGCAACCGGATCGGCGCCGCGGCGACACAGGCGGCGCAACTCGACGGGGCGGTCTCCACGCCCGCGCTGAGCCATTGCGTAGTGCAGGGTTGGACGGGTGCGCTCGGCGGCTTGAACAACACGGGCGCTGATCCGCTCTTGCGCGACCCTGACGGCCCCGACAACCTTCCCGGTACCGCGGACGACGACACGCGCCTGAGTCTCGGCTCGCCGGCGATCGATACCGCTTCCGGCCCGCTCCTGCCCGGCGGCGTCGACACGGACCTGCTTGGTCGGCCGCGGATCATCGGGGCCGGGCTCGATCGAGGCGCCCTGGAATTCGGCGTCTCGCTTGGGGATATCGATCAGGACGGCGTTTTCGGCCCCGCCGATCTGGCGACCCTGGCCGCATGTATGCGCGGTCCGGAGCGCCCGATTCCGCCCAGCCCACCGTACTCGGCGGCGGAGTGTGCCGCGGCCTTCGATCCGGACGCCGACGGCGACGTTGACGCCGCGGACCTCGCCGCCCTGCAAGCGGGGCCATGACGGCCCGATCCCGTGGCCCTTTGGCCGTAATTCCGCCGGCCGCGGCGGCTTGACGCTTCCGACGACGATCGACTATCCTCTCGGGTTCCCGAGTTTCCAGTCGCTCACGGGCGTGCCCATTGGCGGGTAACCGGCTGGTGTAACCCGGATTTCTCATTGCTGACCCGTGCGGGGAGGTGAGGTTTGTCGTCGCCGCTTGTTCGCGACCTGCTGGATGCCGGTATCCACTTTGGCCACCACTGCAGTCGGTGGAATCCGAAGATGGGCCCCTACATTCATGGCCGTCGCAATTCGATTCACATTATCGACATTCGGGAGACGCTCCGCGGCCTCCTGCGGGCCCAGAAGTTTCTCTCCCAGCTTGTCTCGCGTGGCGGCGAGGTGTTGTTCGTAGGGACCAAGCGACAGGCGCGCGACAGCGTGCAGGAAGTCGCCGGTCGCTGCAACATGCACTACGTCAACGAGCGTTGGCTGGGTGGCACGCTCACGAACTTCCGCACAATCCGCTCGCGCCTGAAGCGCCTCGAAGAGCTTGAGGCGCTGCAGGAAAGCCCGGCTTGGGATGGCGGCGGCTACTCCAAGAAGATGAAGTCGATGCTGTTGCGCGAACTCCGCAAGATTCGCCGCAACCTCGACGGCATCCGCAACATGAACAAGCTGCCGGCGGTGATCGTCGGTATTGACGTTCGCAAGGAAAAGAACGCCTTGCGTGAAGCCGAATCGCTCGGCATTCCGACGATCTGCCTGACCGACACGGACAGCGATCCGGACAAGGTCAGCATCGTGATTCCGGGCAACGACGACGCCATGCGCGCTACGAAGGTGATCCTCGACAAGCTCGCCGACGCCATCGAAGAAGGCAAGCGCAGTCGGCCGGCCACCAAGGAGGAACGCGTGCCGGTGGAAGCCGCGCCGCGCCAGCAGCCGGTGGGCGACCCGCAGCCGGCGGCGTCCGAAGGCTAAGTTCGCACTGTGTCCGGCGCGCGAGTGACGCCGCCGGTTAGATCAGGAATCAAAGGGCCGCCACGTCGGTAAGCCGCGGCGGCCTTGTTTTTCAATCGACGATCCCAACCCCGCTTGGAGGATTGAGCAAGATGTCCACCATCAACGCGACGATGGTCAAGGCGCTCCGGGAAAAGACCGGGCTGCCCATGATGGATTGCAAGAAGGCGCTCGAAGAGGCCCAGGGCGACGAGGCCCGCGCCATCGAAATCATGCGCGAGAAGGGCCAGCTGCGCAAGGCCAAAATGGCCGACCGTGAGGCCGGCGAGGGCCGCGTCGCGGTCTGGATCGACAACAACCGCCAGATCGGCGCGATTGTCGAGCTGCGCTGCGAAACCGCGCCGGTCGCTCAGACCGATGACTTCGAGGCGCTTGCGACCGGGCTCGCCCGCGTCGTCGCCGAGAATGAAGGCGCCACCGCCGAATCCCTCCCGACCCTGCCGCGACCCGACCAGGCCGGCGGCAAGGTCAGCGAGATGATCGACGAAGTGTTCAACCGCCTGCGCGAGAATATCCAGATCGCGCGCGTTGAGCGATTCACCGGTCAGCTCGGCAAGTACGTGCACTTTGACGGACGCACCGGCGCGATCGTTGAGCTCAGTGGGCCGTGCCCGGAGGATCTCGCCAGCGGCGTGTGCATGCACATCGTGGCGATGAACCCGCCGATCCGCGCCCGCGAAGAAGCCGATCAGGCCGAAGTCGCGCGCGAGCGCGCCACGCTGGAAGCGGACGTGAAGGGCAAGCCGCCCGAGATCGCGGCCAAGATCGTCGAAGGCAAGCTCGGCCGCTGGTTCCAGGATTTCGTGCTGCTGGAGCAGATGTACGTCAAGGACGACAAGAAGTCGATCACGCAGGCGCTGGACGAAGCCAGCAAGGGCCTGACGATCAATCGCTTCAAGCGTTACCAGGTTGGCGGGCAGTAGCCGCCGGACCGCGACCGCGGCGCAATCGCGGCCGATGTAGCAATTACACACCCGGGGCGCGGTCAGCTGGCCGCGCCCCCTTTCTTTTCTTGCTGTTGAGCGTACCTCCGCGGGCGAAAACGGCTAAACACGCACGAGCGCGGCTGCCCGCGGACGTGTGCCACTGCCGTCTCGGCAGTAGTCCCAATTCGGAGGCGACAATGCCGGTCGGCGGGGGGGCGTCCGAAGCCCATCCAAGCCCTAGCCGCGCTCGCCGGTCAACAGCCGCTCAAGCTCTCCCAGCGCCGCTTCGCGGTCCCGGATATCTTCATTGAGCTGCCGCTCATACAACGCCGCCAGCACGCGCTTGAACACCGGGCCCGGCTTGACGCCGCGCGCGTTGAGATCGGCCCCTGTGATGAATGGTGGCGGCATGATATGCGCCGGGTGGATCGCGGTGACGCGCCGCGCGAGGCCCGCTCGCCGCGTCTCGCCGTCCGGCGCCGCCGCGTAGCGCGCATGGGCCCAGTCGCGCAGATCGCCAAAACGCGCATGAGCCAGGAGTCGCCGAAACTCCGCGAGCGTTGGACCGTCCGGATCATCCAGCGCCATGTGATTCGCCCGCAGCCAGCGAATCGCGTCGATCTGGGCATTGGCGCACTTCATCGCGCGCGGCGCGCCGGCGGCCGCGCCCACGTGCTCCAGCAATATCGCGAGCGCCAGTTCCGGGCTGGCATCCGCCGGAAGATGGCCCAGCGTCGCCAGCGCCATGTCGAGCCCCGCGCCGCGCCAATCCGGACCGGGGATCGCGTGCCCCAGCAGATCGACTTCGCGCAGCAGCTCGATCGCGCGCCCACGCGATTCCACCGCCAGCATCCGCGTCAGTTCGTCCAGCACGCGCTCCTTGGCGACATCGCGCACGCGCGGCGCCATTTCGCGCATCGCCGCCAGCGTTTCCGGCTCGATCGTGTAGTCCAGTCGGGCCGCGAACCGCGCCGCGCGCAGCAGGCGCAGGTGATCCTCGGCAAACCGCTGCCGCGGCGCGCCGATCGCCCGGATCACCCCGGCCCGCAGGTCGGCCATGCCACCCACATAGTCGATCACTTCGCGCGTGCCGGGGTCGAGAAACATGCCGTTGATCGTAAAATCGCGGCGGGCCGCATCCTGCGGCGGCGTGGTGAACCGCACGCTGTCCGGGTGTCGTCCGTCGGAGTAGGCGCCGTCGCTGCGAAACGTGGCGACCTCTACCCAGCGCCCGCGTTTGCGCGTCAGGACGACGCCGAACTGCGCCCCGACCAGCCGCGTCGCCCGGAACAGCCTGCTGACTTCTTCAGGCCGCGCGCTGGTCGCGACGTCAAAGTCCTTCGGCGTTTCCCCGCGCAGCAGATCGCGCACGCAGCCGCCGGCCAGCAGCGCGACGTGACCGGCGCGGCGCAGCGTGTCGATGATCTCGACCGCGCCGGCGGCGTCGGGCGGCAGCGCGTCAATCGCGGCGTCGTGGGCCATGGCCGCAGTTTACGCCGGAAGTCGCGGCGACGGGACTGTCCGGCTGCCATCGCGACGCGTTTGCCCGTAGTATCCGGCTATCAATCGGGCGCGGTCATGGCCGCGCCGCGCAGCGTCAGGCGGGAGAGTGATCGCGGATGGCCAAGTCAGCCAGGAAGTCCACCAGGCGATCGTCGGCGGAGAAGTCGCCGACGACCAAGACGGAAAAACCGAGCCGGGCGCCGCGCGCCGTGGCGGGTCGCGACCGCGAAGCCGCGGGCGCGCGGATCATCAAGATGGCGGAGCGCGTGGTCGGACTGGTCCACAAGGGGGACGATCCGTTCGTTGAGATCCCGCAGCGCACGCTCAGCAATGTGAAATTCAACGAGAAAAAGCGGATCATCGAGCTGCTTGACGCCAAGCAGAAACGCATGTTTTTCAGCCTGCTGGGCCGCCGCCAGGGCGAAGGCAGCCAGGCGAAGAAATTCATGCAGACGCTGCGCGTGGCGGAGGTCTGCAAGCGGCTGATTGACGCCACGGATTCGACCAGTATCCGTGATTTGTTCTACAACCTGAAGGTGCCGATCAAGGCCGCTCGGGGCCAGCGCGGCGTCAAGGAACTCGTCTTCAACGATCAGGCCGAGTCCGATCCGATCATCGAGGACATTGAAGTCACAGTGGCGGCGCTGCGTGAAGAGCTCGGCGTACACGCCGAGACCAAAGGGGCGATGGTCGGGCCGATGACGATCGTCGACAACGGCGACACGATCCAGCTCAGCAACATGGGTTCCGGCGGCTGGGCGGTCCCGAGCATCGTCGAGCAGGATGTCATTCGCTTCGTAAAGAGCGACGCGAAGTTTGTGTTGCTGATCGAAAAGGGCGCCGTCTGGCAGCGGTTCAATAAGGACCGTTTCTGGGAAAAGGAAAAGTGCGTCATCATCCATGGCGGAGGTCAGCCGCCGCGCGGTGTGCGCCGATTGATCTTTCGCATGCACGACGAGTTGAAGCTGCCGGTGTACGTGCTGGTCGACAATGACCCTTGGGGATACTACATATACAGCGTGGTGAAGCAGGGGTCGATCAATCTGGCGTTCGAGAGCCAGCGTATGGCGATACCGGCGGCGCGTTTCGTCGGTATGTCCAGCTTCGACGCCGAGCGGTTTGATATTCCCTCGCACATTCCGATGCCATTAACGGAAGAGGATCGCCGCCGCGCGCGGGAGATTCGCAACTACCCGTGGTTCCAAAGCCGACCGTGGCAGAAGGAAATCAAGCACATGGAAGCGCTTGGCGTAAAGCTCGAACTGGAAGCGCTGAGCAACAAGCACTTCAGCTTTATCACGGAAACATACCTGCCGCGCAAGCTGAAAGAGAAGGGTTGGCTGGACTGAGCCGCCATCCGCAGTCCGCGCTTCCTGCCGGGTCTGCTTTCGGTGGGACGGTCTTTCTGGCTGGTCTTTCGCTGTGGGTGGTGCGGGCGTCCCGCCCGCGCATGACAAAGAAAAGAGGGTGTACGGGCGAGACGCCCGTACCACCCGGATTGTCCTCACTTCAGTTTTTGCTGCGCGCTCCCGAGGGGCGCGGCTGTCGTGGCGCGCCTACGCCCCGATTTCCGCCAGCACACCCTCAATCAGTGGCGCCAGCGTCTTTTCCGAGAAATCGAACTTCAGCCCGGCCGCCTCGAACAACTCCGGCAGCGGCCGACTGCCGCCGAGCGACAGGCCATAGCGATACTTCGCGACCGCGTCCTCAACGTCACGCTTGCTGTTCTGCCACACCTGCAGCGCCCCGAGCTGCGCGATGCCGTACTCCACGTAATAGAACGGCACCTCGAAAATATGCAGCTTGCGGTGCCACGCGTTGCGATCGTAGTTTTCGATGCCCGACCAGTCGACATGCGGGCTGAAGCGCTGCGTCAGCGCCTGCCACTGCGCCTGCCGTTCCGCGTTGGTCGCATCGACATGCGTATAGACCCAATGCTGGAAGGCGTCGACCCGCGCCATGAACGGGAAGAACATCACGATGCCTTCCAGAAAACGCTTGCGGGCGCGATCCGTCTCAGCGCCGTAGAACACATCGACATGCGGCAGGCACAACATCTCCATGCCCATCGACGCCACTTCGGCGAACTCGATCGGATAGGTGCGGTACGCGTCGAGCGGGTCATTGCGGCATGACCAGGTGTGAAACGCGTGGCCACCTTCGTGCAGCAGCGTCCGCACATCGCTTTCCGTGCCCACCGCGTTCATGAAAATGAACGGCAGCCGCTTCTCGTTGTACGTCGCCTGGTAGCCGCCGGGCGCCTTACCTTTGCGGCTGCCCAGATCGAGCAGGCCGCGCTCCGAGAGCCCGTCAAAAATGTCGCCCAGCTCGTCATCCACCTTGTGGAAGATCTTCGAACAGCCCGCGATCAACTCCTCATCGGTCTTGAACGGCCGCAGCGGCGGGCGCTGATCCAGATCGACATCCAGATCCCACGGCCGCAGCGACTTCAACCCCAGCTTCTCGCGTCGCTGCTCCAGCAGTCGCCCGACCGCCGGCACGCATACCTTCTCAATCGCGTCATGAAACGCCAGACAGTCATCGGGCGTGTAGTCAAACCGCTGCATCGCCTTGAACATGTACTCGCGAAAATCCACGCAATCGGCGTTTTTCGCGGTCTGGTGGCGCACGCGCACCATCTCGGCGTAGAGCTTGTTCAACTCGTCCGCGTTCTGCATGAAGCGATCCGCGATCGCCCGCCAGGCTTCCTCGCGCAGCGCCCGGTCCGGCTCCTCCAGATTGCGGGCCGCCTGCTGGATGGTCAGCTCTTCGCCGCGCAGCGTGACGGTCATCGCCCCGGTGATCTTCTGATATTGCTGCGACATCCGCGCCAGTTCGACATGCAGCGGAATGTTCTCTTCGCGGAAAATCTCGATCGCGCTCCGCACGCTGCGCTCCAGCACTTCGTAGCGCTGCTTCGGCAACGGGTAGCGCGACGCCAGGTCCGCGAGTTTCAGCCGCAACTGCTGCGCCAGCGGCTCCCGGTGCGGCTGCACGTTCTCGACGTAGTGCAGAAACGCCTGCTCGCGCTCGGCGTCGTCCGTGGCGCAGGTCATCGCGATGTGCCGGGCCGTGCCTTCCTCGTCAAACGCCGCGTCCAGCTCGCTGAAGTCGCGCAGCCACTGCTCAAACTCCGCGAGCGAGTTGACCTTGCGGTCCACGAGTTGCTGGTAGTACGGCTCGGCGGCGGCCCACTCGTCAAATCGGACGTCCGGCGCCACAAACGTCCGCGGGAATTCTTCGCTGCCAATCTGTCGCTGTTGCGTCGCGGTCATGCTGATTCGGCTCCATGATTGTCGGTGAAACCCGGAGGATAGGGGACATGGTCCGTAGGTTCCACTGTGAGTTTGATCGCTCGGTGCGGCTCGCATCGGGTCACAAGAAGCCGACGCTAGAATGGGCCGAATGGGCCATAGATTTCCGCGTTTAGTTCGCTCGCTCGAATAGCCATTTCCCTAACGAGGTCCGGGTCTTGGTCGTACGCTGAGCTATTGAGGTTCGCTAGGGAGGCGTGGCCGGCGCCGCCTTCCTGCGGCGATGCTATCACTTCAATCCCGGACCCGCGTAATGCTGCGACTTGTATGGCGACAACATAGTATCGCCGGTTGGGGCGTGCGTTCATTTTCGCCACGTCATCAGGAGTCAAGTACTTTCCGCGCCAGACTGAAACGCCGTTCGTGTCGTTTTGGTTTGGCTTGAATGCGAGCCAGTTAAGTGGAGGGCTTGCTTGGGGATCGTACCACATGCTCGCCGTCGACACGCGTCGCATGACGAGTTCGTCATCAGCAACGGGGTCGTTCCCGTCAGCGCACACAGCTTCACCGCCTGCGCATAACGACGCTTCCGCTGCGCACTAAGACATATTCAGCCAAGCCTTCAGAGTCAATCTCAATGGACTCGACCTGACTCCCCATCCGCCGCTCAAACACTAGGCCTCCGTCACCATCCGGCATCGTTCGTGTCGGCGCTGGGAGGTTACGATCACGAAACCACATCGCCAATTTGCAGGCCACTTGGATTGCCGCGGTTGTGGGGGGAATCAGATCAATTTCAGCCAATCCCTCAGGGGATCGACCCCACTCCACAAGCGAGTCGTCGATGATCGATTGCCACTGGCGGTACGATTTCTGAAAAACCGCCAGAGCGTCATCCTGCGCGGCTGTCGTAAGGACGGCCGCCGGTGACGGACGAGACATCAGATCCTCTGCCGGGATGAGCACGCTCATGATTGGATACCCCAGGCCCTATGCGCCAACTCCGATGTCACTTCGCGGAACGTGAGGACGATTGCGAACCTTCCGAGGTCCAACCCCTCATTTAGGCCCCCAGTTGGGCTGATGGGGCCCCTCGCGGTGAGCTTCATGTCGAGAATCTCCTCGCCACTCTCATTTCGTCGAGCGTGCCGTAGGTCAATGTGCAGTCGTCCTCGATGTTCAGGAATCTCGAAATGCCACGAGTGAGACAGACTCTCCCATTTGACGCAGGTTGCGGGGATTGACTTCAGAAGGCCGGAAACCACGTCAGGCCAGTCCTCAGGGCTATTCCAGACAGTCCCTTTTGGAATGTGGTTGACGTACGTCACTTCCCATTGGTTTGGCACAGGCGCCTGCAGCCCCTCGGCAGCCAAGAAACCCTGTAGGGCCGCCCAAACTCGGTCGAACTCTGGGCGGACGACGACATATCGTCGGTACGTTTGGCCGGAGCGACCTGTCCAATTGTAATGAAGCCTTCCATTTTGTATCTGGATCATCGCATCTTGACGGTCATTCTGGATCTGTAGGCGACCCGAGGCGTCATTGGAGAGGCGCAGCAGGGGGTGATCATGGGCCCATTGTCCTTCGTCGAACCGTTCGAAGCTCTGCTCAAGAGCTGGCACCCACCTGACACTATTCCATTGCTGTCCGGCGCCTTCCCCTTCGTTCAGGTGCTTCCAGTACTTCCAGAAAACTCCCAAATGCGCGTTGGAAAAGCCCGCTATCGGGTCAAACTGGACACCGAGGACGGTCTCGACGACCGGCGGATTAGTAAAGCTTGGCAGCGCGGTTGGGTCCATATCGAGCGTTGGTCTCCTACCGGATCATTATACGGGCTCGGGCATTCGACCGACAGCAACCGCAAGCTAGTGGTCACGCCGGTACCGGCAAACCTCGATCCGCAACGAAATTTGCTCCGGGCGGCTGCCGAACAGGTATTGGTCCGTTTCAACACCCGTCCGCGAGCGGCTCGGCGGCGGCCCACTCGTCAAATCGGACGTCCGGCGCCACAAACGACCGCGGGAATTCCTCACTGCCGATCTGCCGGGTCTGCGTCGCTGTCATGCTGATCCCGCTCCTTGGTAAACTGGCGAATCCGGGAGAATAAACGAGCACGGCGAAGGCCGCAATTTTGAGCCGCCCCGCGATGTCGGCCGGTTCTAGCCGCGCCAGCGCTCCGCCATCGGGCCGAGTCGCTCGATCAGGCGTTCGATCTCCGGGCGGTACATTTCGGTCAGGGTTTCACGCAGTTCGTCCGGCAGCGGCGCGGCCGCGCCGCGAAACACGACTTTGGTCAACGGCAAGCGGTCCCACGCAATCTCGCACGAAACGCCAAGATGCGTGAATACGCGCTCAAGCAGCGCCTTGGGGCGCGCCGCGATATCCTCAAACCCCGCGATCAGCAGGCGGTCGGGCGGATAGTGGCGGGTCCAGGTGTCGATGGTGCGCAGGTAATCGCCACGCAGCCCCGAGCGCGGATCGCGGAAGTGCGCCCGGAACGCATCGAGCGACACGTCCTCCAGCCGCCGGCCGGGCAGCGTGACCAGGTTCATGACCGCGTGCGACCAGGCGCGGTCGATCGGGTGTCGAAGCAGCAGGATCAGCCGCGCGTCCGGCAGCACGCGCCGCACAAACGCGACCCGCGCATCGGACAGCGTGCTGTACCCCGGCGTGATCTCACCACACACGCGATCCCCGCCATCCGCGAAGTGCGCGGCGTAGGTCCGCAAGGGCTGGTGGTAATGCCAGTCGAAATAGTGCAGTTCCTTGGTTTCCGGCAGAAACAGGCCCGGATGGCGGCGGAGATTCGCGTGCAGCCAGCTGGTGCCGGCTTTCTGCGCGCCGATGCCCAGAAACCGCGGCAGCGTCAGACCCCGCGTCGAGCGCAGACCCGCGCGGATCAGCGTTTTTTCAATCGCGCTGCGCACATACGTCAGCCGCGTGGGGGGAGGCCATTCCATGAGCATTGCGGAAGAATATCTCAAATCTGGGGCGCAGCGGCGGGATATCGCCGCCCCGTTTGTCCGCCTCCCGGGCGGGCCTTACATTGCGTGAATCGTGACAACCGGCGACCACCAGAATCCGCAATCCGCGCCAGAATCGGCCCAACCCGCGCCCGACGCGCCCGGTTCCGACGCCAGGCCAACGCACGCGCCGCCCGAGGATCTGGCGGACCTGACGCCCGCGATGCGCCAATACTGGGAGCAGAAACGCCAGGTCCCCGGCGCGATCCTGCTGTTCCGCATGGGCGATTTTTACGAGCTTTTCTACGACGACGCTGAGCATTGCGCCAAACTGCTGGGTATTACGCTGACGAGTCGCGACAAGGGCCGCACCCCGTTGGCCGGGATTCCGTATCACGCCCTGGAGGGGTATCTCGCGAAACTCGTCGCCGCCGGCGAGCGCGTCGCGATCAGCGAACAGGTTGAAGATGCGCGCCAGGCGAAAGGCGTTGTGCGGCGCGAAATCGTGCGAATCGTGACGCCCGGCACGCTGACTGACGACGCCCTGCTCGAGCGTGTCACGAGCAACATTGTGGTCGCCGTCTTTGAAAACGACGCCGAAGTGGGCATCGCCGCGCTGGAGCTGGCGGGTGGTCAGCTCACCGTGCAGAACATTCCCGAGCCGCGCCTGATCGACGAATTGGCCCGCCTCGCGCCGGCGGAGATCCTGCTCCCCGAAGGGCTCGGCGTCGGCCCGCACCCGCGCGAAGCGGAGTTGAGCGAGCGCGTCGGCGCGGCGGTGACGGTCCGCCCGGCGGCGGACTTCGGCGCCAAGCGGGCCGAGCAGTTACTCACGCGCCAGTTCGAAACCCGCGGCTTGCGCGGTTTCGGCTTTGAGCGAATGGACGCCTCGCTGCAGGCGGCGGGGGCGCTACTGGCGTTCATCGAAGAAACGCAGCGCGGCGCCGCGCGCCATCTGCAGCCGCCGCGACGCGTGGCGGATGGGGCGCATGTCACGCTCGATCAGGTCACGCTGCGTTCGCTGGAGATTGAGCGCACGCTGCGCGAAGGCGGACGGGCCGGCGCGCTGGTCGGGGCGCTGGATCACTCCACGAACCCGATGGGGGCGCGCCTGACCCGGCAATGGCTGCTGTACCCGTTGCGCGATGTCGAAGTGATTCGCGGGCGCCAGACGCTGATCGGCGATTTGCGGGCCGCGTCGGCGCCACGCGCGGCGCTGCGCCGGGCGCTGCGCGATGTCGGCGATCTGGAGCGCATGGTCGGCCGCTTGGGGGTGTTACGCGCCACGCCGCGCGACATGCGGGCGCTGGGCGACGGATTGGCCGCCTTGGCGCCGATCCGCGACATTCTGTCGAGCGTCAGCCCGCGGGCCGCGGGGTTGGTGGAGCGGTTGGCCGGCGTGGATGAGGTGGGCGATCGCCTCCGGGCGACACTCGCGGAAGAGGCCCCGCTCACGCTGCGCGACGGCGGTATCTTCACGGACGGACATCAGGCGGAACTCGATCGCCTGCGCACGATCGGCGCCGACGGAGCCCGCTGGCTGGCGGATTACCAGGCCCGCGAAGCGCAGCGCAGCGGCATTCCGAATCTGAAGGTCGGCTACACGCGTGTCTTCGGATATTACATCGAGATTTCCAACGCGCATCGCGATCGCGCCCCGGCGGATTATCAGCGAAAACAGACGCTGAAGAACTGTGAGCGATTCGTCACCGACGAGTTGAAGCGCTACGAGGCGGACGTGCTGTCGGCCGAATCGCGCGCCCAGCAGTTGGAATATGATCTGTTCTGCGCGCTGCGCGAAGAAACCCTGCAGCACACAGCGGCCTTGCAGCGCGTCTGCGCTGCGGTGGCCGAGCTTGACGCGCTCTGCGGATGGGCGGAACTCGCGGCGCGCCGCGAATACTGTCGTCCCGAGTTTGTCGACGACGCCACGCTCGAGATCACGGATGGGCGCCATCCGGTCGTCGAGCAGACGCTCGGCGCGCGTTTCGTGCCGAACGACACAGCGCTGCGCGTCGGCGACGCGGCGCTGGCGCTGATCACCGGCCCCAACATGGCGGGCAAGAGCACCTATATCCGCCAGGTGGCGCTCTTGACGCTGATGGCGCACGCGGGCTGCTGGGTCCCGGCCCGGGCGATGCGTCTCGGCGTCGTCGATCGCATCTTTACGCGCGTGGGAGCGAGCGATGAACTCGCGCGCGGGCAATCGACGTTCATGGTGGAGATGACCGAAACCGCGAACATTCTGCACAACGCGACGCGGCACAGCCTCGTGATCCTCGACGAGGTCGGCCGCGGCACCAGCACCTACGACGGTGTTGCGCTTGCATGGGCGATTACCGAGCATCTCGCCGCGCGGGTCGGCTGCCGGACGCTGTTCGCCACGCACTACCACGAACTCACCGCGCTGGCGGATGTGTTGGATCACGTCGTCAATCTGAATGTCGCCGTGCAGGAAGTCGATGAGCACATCGTGTTTCTGCATCGCATTCGCCCGGGCGCCACCGATCGCAGTTACGGTCTGCACGTGGCGCGGCTCGCGGGCGCTCCGCCGGAAGTGCTCGAACGCGCCAACGCCGTCCTGAGCGAACTGGAGCGCGGCCGCATGACGGACGCCGACCGGGCGTCGCTGGCGGCGGCGCAGCGGCGGCGGGCGCGGCAGCTCCGCCTGTTTGAGGAGCCGGAAGAGCAGGCGATTCGCGCGCTTTCGGAGGCCGCGGTCGATGGGCTCTCGGGCGACGAGGCCATCGCGCTGGTGCGCCGGTTACGGGGGATGCTGCGTCCCGACGAGGTAACGGGTCGCGCCGGTGGGGACGCCGCGGAAGGAGCCTGAACATGCGAGTCGCTGTTTTCAGTGTGAAGTCGTTTGAGCGCGAGCCGCTGGAGGCCGCGAACCGGCAGGCGAACCATGAGTTGCTGCTGTTTGAAGAACGCCTGTCTGAGGTCACGGCGCCGATGGCCTCCGGTTGCGGCGCCGTCTGCGCGTTTGCGAATGATGTGTTGTCGGAGGCGGTGCTGGCGATCCTGCGCGACGCCGGCGTTCGTCTCATCGCGCTGCGCTCAGCGGGGTTCAATCATGTCGACATTCCCGCGGCCGAACGATTGGGATTGACCGTCGCGCGTGTGCCGGAATACTCGCCCTATTCAGTCGCCGAGCACGCGGTCGGCCTGATGCTCTGTCTGAATCGAAAGCTGCACCGCGCCTATCAGCGCGTGCGCGAGCAGAACTTTTCGCTGGCGGGGCTGATGGGCTTTGACATGCACGGCAAGACCGTCGGCGTTGTCGGTACCGGACGGATCGGGACCGCCGCGTGTCGAATCCTGCTCGGATTCGGCTGCGACGTCATGGCGGCGGATCCATTTCCGTCGGCGGAGTGTCGCGGGCTCGGCGTTCGATACGCGGATATCGACGCGGTCATTCGCGCGGCGGACATTATCACGCTGCATTGCCCGTTGACGCCGGATACGCGCCATCTGATCGATGAGGCGGCTCTGGCGAAGATGAAACGCGGCGTGATGCTGATCAATACAAGTCGCGGAGCCGTGATCGACTCGCGCACCGCGATCGCGGGCCTGAAGAGTGGACAGATCGGCGCGCTTGGACTGGACGTGTATGAGGAAGAAGCCGACCTGTTCTTCAAGGATCTGTCGGAGCAGGTGATTCAGGATGATGTCTTCGTGCGCCTGATGACCTTTCCGAATGTGCTGATTACCGCCCACCAGGCCTTCTTCACACGCGAAGCCCTGAGCAATATCGCCGATACCACGATCAATAACATCAGTGACTTCGAGCGCGGCGACGTGCCTGCGGCGAATTGTGTGACGAGCCGCCTCATCGCCGGATGACGCGGCGCAGTGTGGCCGAGCGCGCGATCAGACGCGGCGCCGCGCCATGGATCAGTTCACGCGGGTGTCGGGCGAAACTGCGGATTCTTAGCGCTTTTTTTGCTCAACCCGCGGGCCCGGTTTGCTACACTTGACGTCCTGATCGCAGCCCAATTCAAACCCATCGCGGAGGCCTTGAGGTGCGCACCATCGCCGTCGTTTCCATGCTCGTGATTTCCTGCGGGGCGGC
This sequence comes from uncultured Planctomycetales bacterium, assembly GCA_964528455.1. GTDB lineage: Bacteria > Planctomycetota > Phycisphaerae > UBA1845 > Fen-1342 > DSPM01. The sequence goes on from CAZGTH010000002.1 coordinate 263,189, forward strand.
GCCGTCCGCATTTGCCGGCGGCGGTTTGCTGGACACTTCATTCGGCGTCAACGGCAGGAAGACGATCGACCTCGGCGGCGCGTTCGACGGCATCAACTCGATGGAAATCGACTCCCAGGGTCGCATCGCCATCGCCGGGACCGGCGCCACGAACTGGGCGGCGTATGGGCGTCTGCTCCCGAACGGCGATCCGGATGACTCGTTCATCATCGACGGAACCCACACCGTCACCGGCGCGATTCATGGCGTAATGACGTTGCTGGCGGATGATCAGATGCTCTTCGCGGCGGGCCGCACGGCGGCCCCGCGCAAGTTCTCCGTCTCACGGATCCAAACCAACGGACTGACGGACACGAGTTTTGGCGTTGGCGGATTGGCCACGTTCCCCGGTCCATCACAGGTCAGCACCCGCTGCGTCGCCGTGCAGCCCGACGGAAAAATTCTGGTCGGCGGCTACGACATCTGGGACAGCAGCAATTGGGACTGGATCATCGGGCGATTTCTGCCAACCGGCGTACTCGACCCGAATTTTGGCGGCGGCGCCGGCTGGGTGCGCATCGACTTCAGCCGTCCCGAAATCTCGAATCCGATCGATTTCCTGCTGTGTCTCGAGGTGCTGCCGAACGGGCGCATCGTCGCCGGCGGGCTTACCGCGACTACCGCCGCTATGAGCACGGGTAACCGCATTTATGCGATGGCCGGTCTGCTCCCCAACGGCGAGTTGGATCCGAACTTCGCCGGTGGCGGAAAGCACGTGTTCAGCTATGTCACGGAGGGATTCCAGCAGGAGAACATCGCGGACCTGTTGCGGCTGCCGAACGGCAAGCTGCTCGCCGCGAGTGGCGGCGGAAGTTCCACCGCGCTGATCCGCTTCCTGCCAAATGGCGAGATCGACACGACGTTCGGCGTTGACGGGCGCATCGAGGCCCCAACCACACAGACGGTGTGGCGCAATCTCGGTGATCTCTATCTCGACGAGTTTGGCGGCGTCCTCGCGCGCGGTGGCGGTTTTTCCGTCACGCGCTTCCGCGCCGACGGCACGATCGACCCGTACTTCGGCGTGAACGGAACCGCCAATACGACGTTCAATCAGCCGCAGCAGGGCGGCGGCGCGCTGGCCGTGACGCCGGAGGGGCGGATTCTGGTGGGCGGCTACAGCGGGGTGGCGAATGTCGACTATGACTGGAGCCTCGCGGCGTATACGCCCGTAGATGACTGCCCGGGCGATATCACCGGCGATGATCTCGTCGACCTGTTCGACCTGGGCGCGCTACTCGCGAACTTTGGCGCGACGAACGCGGCCCCGGTCGACGGCGACGCCGATCATGACGGCGATGTGGATCTGGAGGATGTCGCGCTCCTGCTGTCGCGTTTTGGCGAGGATTGCGAGTAGCGTCACGCGCCCGCTTTATTGATCTTCAGGCGCGGGTTCGGGCAGGAGCCCGGCCAGTTCTTCCGGCGTGAACAACTCTCCCAGCGCCGTGTTTTCCGCCTCTTCCAGCAACGCCGGATTGAGCGCCAGGGCGGCATGTAGCGCCATCGCCGCGGGTTCCGGTTCGCCGGCGCGGGCATGGGCGATCGCCAGCAGAAAGTGTGCCGAAGCCCGCGCGGTATTCGCGCGAACCGCGGCCTCGGCATGCGCGATCGCCTGGGCAATCTCGTCACGGTTCAGCGCCATGGAGGCCAGCGCCTCCCAGGCGGGCGCGGCGGCGGCCTGGATCTCGACGGCCCGCTGAAAGTGCGCCTCCGCCTGGGCGGGGTTGTCGGTCGCCAGCTCGATTCTCCCGAGCCAATACGACGGCTCCGGCGTCAGCGACAGGGCCGGGTCGTCGACCGACAGCGTCGATCGCGCGGCCTCGAACTGTCCGGCTTCGTAGTACGCGCGCGCCAACCAGACGCGGGCCATCACGTCCGAGCGCTGCTCGTCCAGCAGGCGCTCCAGCATGGCGATCGATTCCAGTGTGAACTCGCGGCCGGAAACCCGGCGCGACATCACGCGCTCCGCGGCCAGCAGCAACCGCCGTTGGCGGTCAGCGCTTTCGTCGGCGAGCGATTGCGGCAGCGTCGCGTTGAGCGCCGCGAGCTGATCCCACCGCTCAAGCGAAATCAGCAGTTGTCCCAGCATCAGGCGATCCGCGACCGGCACGCGGGCGGCGTCGATCGCGGGTCCCAGCGCCCGCGTCGCCTCCGCCAGTGACGCGGAGCGCGCGACAGCGATCGCCAGCAGCGTCCGCGCCTTCGGCGACTCCGGCGCGGCGGCGTCAAACTCGCGCGCGGCTTGCAGCGCCTCGGTGTTCGCGCCGCGCAACAGCGCGTTACGCGTCTTGATCTCAAAGTAATCGAGCGGTGTTTCACCGCGCTCGATCGCAGCCTGCGCGAACGCCTCGGCCGCGTCGGCGTCGGTCAGCACCGCCGCCAGCACCGCCAGCCGCGCGAATGTGGCGCCGTCCTCAGCGCGCAGCCGCTTGCTCAGCACGGCGCGGAGCGTGGCATCCGCCGCCACGGGGTCGGCGACGACAATCAGCCCGTCTTCGCCCCGGCGCAGCGCTGCGCGAATCGACCCGCTGATTTCGTCGTCATGGAAGATCGGCGCGCCTTCCGTGTGATCGGCGGGCGCGTTCTCGTCCGGCGGCGATTCCGGCGTGGCGGGCGGCGTCGCATTGTCCGTGTCGGGCTCAGCCGGGCGCTCGATCGGCGCGGGTCTTGCGTCGCGCGCCGCGAGTGCCGACTCCAGCGCGATCAATCGCTCGTCGAGGCGCTGAATCGCCGCCGTTTGCCGAGCGATGTAGCCGGTGAGCAGATACGTCACGGCGACGATGACCACCAGCGTCAGGATCAGCCCGATCGCCCACAAGGCGTACAGACGTTCGATCGGGTTGGTCGAGCGGGGACGGGCGCTTGGCATCAGATCACGCTCCTTCGTGGATCAGCGGGGGCCGGGGGCGTCTTCGTCTTCATCCTCGTCGGTGTCGACGCCATAGTCGTCATCTTCATCATCGACAAATTCGAGCTCGTCGATCGCCTCATTCGTCGAGGTGCGCGGGCGCTGGCGCGGCCCGTCGCGCGGGGCGATGCGGTCGACCTCCTCCTCGGAGATCCGGTACGCGCCCCAGGCGTCGACATACGGCGTGGCTTCCACCTTGCGTCGCGCCATCATCGTTCGTCCGATCCGCATCAGGACATACGACACGATCAGAAAGCCGATCAGCAGCAGGCCCGCGACCGTCACCAGGTGCGTATGACTCGTCAGGCGCCGCGCCTGTTCCGGAGAAAGCGCGGGAGCCTCCGCTTCCGCCTGCGCCGCCGGCGCATCCTGCGCCGCGCGACCGCTGGGGGAGTAGGCCGAGAGCGTAAGGGATGCCGCCAGCGCGAATAGCGCCGCGCGCGCCACCGGCGGCGCTGGCATGCTGGGAAATGATCGGTTCACGGCTTTGCCGAGCCTTGCGGCTGGTCGGGGCCGAGCGCCTCGTCCAGGCGTTCGATCAACTCGCGGGCTTCCGGCGAGATCGACTTGGGTACGGTCACGCGCACGACAGCGAACAGGTCGCCCGCCTCGCCGGATTTCGGATCCGGCAGGCCCTTCCCGCGCAGACGCAGGCGGGCGCCGCCCGACGTGCCCGCCGGAACGGTCAGCGTGGCGGCGCCATCAAGTGTCGGGACATCTACCCGCGCGCCGAGCGCCGCCTGCGCAAAGGTCAGCGGCAGATCGACGAACAGGTCGCGGCCTTCGCGGCGAAAGCGCGGATCGGGCGCGACACGGCAGGTGACGATCAGGTCGCCGCGCCCGCCGCTGCCGGGTTGGCCCTGGCCGCGCAGGCGGATTTTCTGCCCGTCTGTGACGCCGGCGGGAACGCGGAATTGGATCCGCTCCGTGTCTTCACCGAGCGACAGCGCGACTTCGCGCGCCGCCCCATGCGCGACCTCATGCAGGGACAGCGTGACTTCGTGGTGCAGGTCCGCGCCGGGCGTGGGTCGCCGTCCGGCGCGCCGCCGCCCGCCCCGCGCCGCGCCGCCGCGGCTGAAGAACTGCTCAAAGATCGACCCGAGATCGCCGAACTCGACCTCGGTCGCGCCGCCGAACGGGTCGCCGTGGGTCGACCACTGTTCATATTGCGGGCGCGGCCCGCCCGCGCCGAAGCGGTCGAACTGGCTGCGGCGGTCGGCGTCGCCAAGCACTTCGTAGGCCGCCTGGATTTCCTTGAATCGCCGCGTGGCTTCCTCTTTGTTCTTCGGGTTGCGGTCGGGGTGGTGTTCTTTGGCGAGGCGGCGATAGGCCCGCTTGATGTCGTCCTGAGACGCGTTGCGGGCGACGCCGAGAATATCGTAAGGATCAGCCTGTGCCATCGGCGACTTCGACTCCCCAATTGCAAAACAGGATTGTAGGGACCCGGCGGGTGATGCGGCAAACGCCCCGAAAAAGAAGCGGCCCGACCTGCAATCCAGGTCGGGCCGCGATTTCATGATTCAATATCGGCGGTCGGGGCTACTCGTCCGGCATGCTGATCAAGATCTCGATCGCCTCGCGCTCGTACTTCGTGTTCGGATACTCCTGAATCACATCACGCAGCAGCGCACGCGCCTCTTCGTAACGACCGCGCGAAATGAATGACCGCGCCTGCGCGATCCACTGGCCGGCATCGGCCGCCGCCTTGGCGTTGCGCACTTCCGCCATGACCCGGGGGTTTTCCTCCATCCGCTTTTTGATCGGCTTCGCGTATTCGGCCCCCTCTGTATTGTCGAAGTCGCGCAGAATGGTCTCGAGCTTCTTGAACGCCGGCCCGAAACGCCGGCTGCGGATTTCGCCAACGGCGCGCAGCAACAGCTCAGCCGCTTTGTCTTCCTTCTTGTATTCGTCAAGCACGGCCTTGTAGCCGTCGTGATCCTCGGCGTACTTCTCTTCTCTGTCGCGCGCTTCGCGGGCGATCGGCAATCCGCGGAATTCCGTCTTGACCGACCGCGTGCGGGCCACGGCGTCCTGCCACTTTTCCTGGTCCACCAGCGCGTCGACTTCGCGCAGGCGCAGCCGCGCCTCCGCGTCGATCACCTCCATGACATCCTCGGCCCGCGTCTGCAGCGGATCACCCTGCCGCGCGGCCTGAAACGCCTCGCGCGTCTCGAGATAGGCGCGCTGGAAATCGGATTCGACGATGGCCTGCCGGGCGCTATCCAGATGGCGATCCGCCCGGGCCGCTTCGCGCGGATGGGTGCGGAAGGGCGGGTTCTTCTCGAAAATCTCGTTGACCGCCTGGAAGCCGCCCTGACCCAGCTCCCACGCCGGCCCGGCCCACGCCACTTTGCCGTCCGGGTCGATGACGACGCTGTGCGGGACTTCCGGGCGAATGTCGTACTCGTCGAAGATACTCTTCGCTTCACAGGCGACCGGGAAGAACGCCATCGAGTTGTCGACCATGTCCTCGACTTCCTCGCGCGTGCCGGTGGTCACCCCGACGACGAACAGCGCGCTGCCCATGGTGTTCAGGTTTTGCACCATTACGACCTGATTCAGAAAGTCCTTGCCGAACTCGCCGCTGGCGGGCGACCAGAAGTAAAGGATCACGATCATGCCGCGCACATTGATCAGGCTCGGCGTGTCGCCATAGTTCAGAATCCAGGATTTCGACTGCAGATCCGGCGCGTACGCGCCTTTTTCGATCTGGGCGATCGCGGTCCCACACGCCAGACTCACTCCCAGTGTCGCCGCGATCAGTCGTTTCCGAGCGGTCATGATCCGTCTCCAAGAACAAAAATCGGCCCGCCGCCAAACAGACATGGACGCCCGGCGGAACGCGGGATTACCCCTAGTGTACTCCTGACGACCCGCCACGGCGATTCCGGTCAAATTTTCGGCCTATCGCAGCAGGCCCAAACCCAGGAGCAGCAATATCACGACCAGAACCGCCGCGATCGCGATTCCCTTTGTCGATCGGGGGGCCTGCGGCGTGATCCACATCCCGCATTGCGGGCACTGACTCACGAACCCGGGGACGGGCGCCCCGCAATGGCCGCAGACGGCGTCGGGCGCATCGGGCTCGTCGTCGTCGCCGAATCGCTCCAGATCGGCCTCCAGCGGTCCGTCGTCGGCCTCGTCTTCGCGCTCCCAATCGGCTGGCGCCAACGCCTCCCCCTCACTTCAAGGCCGGCAGCGCCGCGCGAAACGCCTCGCCATCGGCCCGCCGCAGCATCTCAAACGTCACCGCCTCCAGTGTCGATACGTCGATTCCACGCGCCCGCATGCGGGCCAATCCGACTTCGCAATCCAGCGGCCGCCGCGAACTGACGGCGTCGGCCAGAATGACCGGTTCCATGCCGGCCGCCCACATGTCGCTGGCGGTCTGCTGCACGCACACATGCGCTTCGACGCCCGCGATCAGCATCTGTGGTCGGCGCAACAGCAGCAGACGCTCCTGCGTGGTGTTGTCATCCCATGCGCTGAAGGTCTGCTTCTCCAGCCGGGGCGCATCGGCGAAGGCCGCCAGCACCGGCGCAACGGTCGGACCGAGCCCGCGCACATATTGTTCGGTGATCGTGACCGGCAATCCGAGCGCCCGCGCGACTTTCGCCAGCCGCGTGATGCGGTCCAGCACGCGATCCATCTCGTGGATATGCGGCGCCAGGCGCTCCTGCGCGTCGATGATCACGACTTGCGCCGTGGCCGGTTGGATGCGCCAGCCGGCGTCCCGCTCGGCGTTCGATGTTGATGATGGATGACGATGCAAACCGCACCCGATCGCGCCAAATGCGCAGGAATCCGGGCGAACACGCGTTTTCCCGGCTGGACTTGCGCTCGCTGCTTTTCTACGATACTCGAAATCGCACCCTCATTCAGGAGCGCATTTGTCATGGATGACGCGCGCATGCAAGCCACCGTTCTCGAGGACGCCCCAAGCCACATGCTTGAACATTCCGCCGATCACGATCCGACGCTCGTCGAAGCGGACGAAGTCGCCCGGCTCGCCGCCGATCTCGAACGCGAGGAACTGACGCGACCCACGCCGGTCGCCCGCAAGCGCCCGCGCCGCGGCGGCGCCGCGAAGAACGGCGAGGCTGCGCCACTGGCGTCTGATCCGCCGGAAGCGTCCGCTCCGACTGACAGCGCGCGTGCGGACGAAACGCCCGAGAGTGAGGCGACCATGCCGGAAACCGACGGCGCCGCGGCGACGCCCGACGCGAACGAGCCGACCGCAGACAGCGAGGCGCGGGACATCGACAGCGATGACGCGGAAGAGAGCGGCGCCCGCCCGCGCGTGGCGCCGGACGAAGTGATCGACGCCGCCAACGGCCTGACGTTCGCCCGCGTGGTTGAGGCGATGTTGTTCGGGTCCGATAGCTCACTGGCGCCGGCCCGACTGGCGGACCTGATCGGCGTCGGCACGTCGGCGGATGTGAAAGCCGCGGTCGCATATCTGAACGAGCAATATGAAGCCGCCGGCCTGAGCTTCCGGGTGGCCCAGATCGCCCGCGGCTATCAGTTGCACACCGAGCCGGTCTACGGCGATTTTCTGATGCGGCTGCACAGTCATCGGGGCGAATCGCGGCTGACGGAGGCGGCGATGGAGACGCTGTCGATCATCGCCTATCGCCAGCCGATTACGCGGGCGGAGATCGAATCCATTCGCGGCGTCGCGGTCGGCGACGGCATTAACCGCCTGCGCGACGCGGGCGTGGTGAAGGTGGTCGGCCGGGCGGAGGTCGTCGGCCGCCCGCAGCTTTTCGGCACGACGCGGAAGTTTTTGCAATTGTTCGGCCTGTCTGATTTGAAGGACCTGCCGCCGATGGAAAACCCGCCGACGAAAAGCGCGCCGAAGTCAGAATAAGCGCGCGAAATTCCGATCAGCGCGCCGGGCGCCGGATACCATCCAGCGCGCCCGCGCAGTGAATCAACGGGAATGGGCGAAGCGCCGCAGCCCCCTTGTCGTCACGCCCGCGCAGGCGGGGGGCCACGGCGGAGCGCCGGCGTCAGCCCCTTTGCCGGGCTGTTCTCTCGTGACCCTCGGCGTCCTCGCGGCAAAAAGGAAACCGTGAAACTCGACGACGACATCTGTTACTGCTACCACGTCTCGCTGCGCAAGCTGATCAACTTCGCCCGCCGCGAGCAGCCCGAGATTCCATCGCGCATGTCGGAGTGCCTCGGGGCGGGCACGGGTTGCGGCTGGTGCATCCCGATCCTCTGCAAAATCGCCGAGTCCGCCCGCGAAGGGCGCGCGTTCGCGGTGGAGATGACGCCGGAGGAATACGCCGAGCGCCGGCGCGAATATCGAAAGGGCGGGGACAAGAACCGCTTTGAGGGAACGGGGCCGGCGCCGACCGATTCATCAGGCGGCCCGGCGAAGGACGCGGATAGCGCCGAAGACACCGACGGGCCCGAAGGAGCCGCTGACGAGTCTTCCGTTCGCCCGGAGGGCGAGCGCCCGTAGCTACGGGCGATTGCCCCCTCTAGCGGTCCCAAGTCTCACCGAGCTGCGCTGTTCGCGTCCGTGTGCCATAGCCGTCTCGGCAGAGGTTGCTGACTCAGGCGCCGCGCCAGCGCGAAGCTCCGTCAGGCAGACCCTGTTTCGTCCAACTCCGCCCGCGTCACGCCTTCGCGTTCGTCGCGCCACATGCGGAAGCCCAGCTTGTCGCACAGCCGGCCCATGCCCGTGTTGCCGGGCAAGATCTGTCCGACGAAACGGCGGACGTTTTCCTGTCGGCCGACCTCAAGCAGCAGGCCCAGAAGGTGCGCGCCGAGCCCACGGCCCTGCCAGGCGTCGCGGAGAATGATCGAGAACTCGGCACTCGTCCCGCGCCATGCCCGGCTCAGCCGCGCCACGCCCAGGATCTCGCGGCGCCGGGTTTCGGGATTCTGATAGTCGGCGACGAGCACGACCTCGCGGTCGTAGTCGTTGTAGCAGACCTGGATCAGCCGCTCGTGGTCCGTGCGCGAGCTCAGCCGCATCAGCTGGAAGTACCGCCGATGGACAGTGTCTTCTGACAATGACTCGTGGAAGTCCACCATCAGCGGTTCGTCTTCCAGGCGAATCGGACGCAGGCGGATGGCCGTGCCGTCATCGATCCTGACCTCACGCACATGCTCGACCGGGTAGGGTCGAATCGCCGGCCGCGGCAGGTCGGCGAGGTCCACATTCGCGTCGTGCAACACGACGCGCGCGTCGAGCGCCAATACGCCGCCGGGCGTCGCCAGTAGCGGGTTGATGTCGCACTCCTTGATCCACGGCCGCTCAACGAGCATGCGGGCAAACTCGATCAGCGCCTTCTGCACGGCCTTCAGGTCGACGCCGGCTTTGCCGCGCACGCCCTGGAGCGCCGTGTAAATGCGCGTTTGCTTCATCATCCGGTTGGCGAGCGTCTCGTTCAGCGGCGGGAGGCCGAACGAGCGATCGCGGAACACTTCGACCAACTGCCCGCCAAGGCCGAACATCACCACCGGGCCGAATTGCGGATCGAGCGTGCCGCCGAGAATCAGTTCGTATCCTTCGCGGCTGATCATCGGCTGTACGGAAACGCCCTGAAAGTGCTGCGCTCCGAGCTTCGTGGTGACCGTGGACTGAATCCGCTGGTAGGCGGCCTTGACGTCGTCAGGCGATTTGAGATCCAGCTCGACGCCGCCCACGTCCGTCTTGTGCGTGACGGTCAACGAGTAGATTTTGAGCACGACCGGATAGCCGATGTGTGTCGCCGCTTCGAGCGCCTCGTTGACGGAACGCGCGCGCCGCGTCTCGACGGTCGGAATGCCGTACACGGAAAGCAGTTCTTTTGACTCGACTTCGGTCAGAAGTGTGCGTTGTTCCTCTCGGGCGGCGGCGAGGATCCGCTCGGCCTTGCCCTTGCGCTCCGGCGCGTCGTCGATATCGTCCGACACCAGCGACGGGGTTTCATACAGGTTGCGAAGGTTCGCGCTGTAGCGCTGCAGATAGTTGAACGCCCGCGCCGCGGTGTCGGGGTAGTCGAAGGTGGGGATCGAGGCCTGGTTCAGCAGTACGATCGCTTCGCGCATCATCGGGCCGCCCATCCAGCTCGCCAGCACCGGCTTCTGGAACGATCGGGCCAGGGGCGCCAGCCTGCGCGCGGTCGCCGTGGGGTCTGTCATGTCCTGCGGCGCGAGAATCACCAGCAGGCCGTCACTGGACGGATCATTCGCGGCGATCTCCGTGGCGCGGTAGAAGCGCTCGGCGTCACCGTCTCCCAACACGTCAATCGGGTTGCCGCGGCTCCAGTGAGGCGGCAGAAACTCGTTCAGCGCGGCGATCGTCGCGGGCGCCAGCGTCGCCAACTCGCCGCCGCCTTCGACCAGCGCGTCAGTCGCCAGCACGCCCGGCCCGCCCGCGTTTGTGACGATCGTGAGCCGCGGTCCTTTGGGGCACGGCTGCTTGCCGAGCACTTCGGCCATCGAGAACAGGTCGGCGATCCGATCCACCTGCAACACGCCGACCCGCTGCATGGCGGCGTCAAAGATCATGGCGCTGCCCGCGAGCGAACCAGTGTGCGAGACGGCCGCTTTTGAAGCCGCTTCTGTGCGGCCGGCCTTGATGACGATAATCGGCTTGACCAACGCCACCTGGCGCGCCGCGGATAGAAACGAGCGCGCGTCGCCGACTGACTCCACATACAGCAGGATACTTGACGTATGCGGGTCGCGGCCGACGTAGTCAATCAGATCGCCCCACGAAACATCCAGCATCGAGCCGACGGAGACGAAAGCGCTGAAGCCGACGTTCTCATCCAGACTCCAATCCAGAATCGAGGTGCACAGCGCGCCGCTTTGGCTAAGAAATGCGACTTTGCCCGGTCTTGCGATCGACGCCGCGAACGTCGCGTTCAGGCCGATCATCGGGTTCATGAGCCCCAGGCAGTTCGGCCCCAGCACGCGCATGCCATACCTGCGGGCGTTCTCCAGGACCCGACGTTCAAGTTCAACACCCGTCGGTCCGAGCTCCTTGAACCCGGCCGAGATGACGATCGCCGCGCTGATCCCGCGGCGTCCGCACTGGTCGATCAGATCGGGCACGGTGTCCGCGGGAGTGACGACCACAGCAAGGTCCACCGGTTCGGGGATCGCCTCCACATTTGGAAATGCCGGCGTGTCGAGGACCGTCGTTCGCTTGGGGTTAACCGGGAACACCGTTCCTTTAAAGGCCCCGAGCAGATTGGCCAGCACGGTACGCCCGACGCTGCGGGGGCGATCGGTCGCCCCGATGACGGCAACGCTTCGTGGTTCGAACAGGCAATCGAGAGAGCGTCGACGTTTGGGTGGGTGTGGAGGTTCCTGGAGTTGCCTGCCGCCTGTCATCGGACAATCCTCGATACGGTTCTGGATGGTGGGGATCGGCGGCGGAGGCGCCGCGCGACCTCGCGACGCGTTATGTTAGTGCAAGCCTGCCAGCCGCGGATCATCCAGAGTCATCGCCTTGCGGTGAAGACACGGCCCGGCAACACTTCCTGGCAATCGCCCGTCGGCCCTACGCCCCAAACTCCGGATTCACGAACAACTCCCCCTCGCCGCTGGCGCGCGGGTCTTCCGGCGCCCCGAAGTTCTTGCGCAGCGCCAGCAACTCGCGCACCTTGTCCGCCGGCAGGCGATTCACCCGGCCGATCTGGCGCGACAGGATCAGCACGCGGCAATATTGGTCCAGCATCTCCGTCTGCCAGTACGCCCGTTCAACGCTGGGACCCCAACTGACCGTGCCGTGATTCGTCAGCACGACCGTGTTCGATCCGCCAACAAACGGGCGGATCGTCGCCGCGAAGTCGGCGCCGCCCGGCGTTTCGTACGGTGCGCGGGGCACCACGCCCAAGAACAACTCGATTTCCGGCAACACGCCGGACGGGATCGGCTCCTGCGCGACCGCGAAGGCTGTCGCGTGCGGCGGGTGACAGTGGACGACGGCTTTGACGTGCGGGTCCTGGCGGTAGATCTCCAGGTGCAGCTTGATCTCGCTGGTGCGTCGCGTGTGCCCGGCGACATGATCGCCGTCCAGATTGACGACGCACAGATCCTCAGGGCGCATGAATCCTTTGCAGATCAGCGTCGGGGTGCAGACGACTTCGCGGGCGTTCAGACGAAACGAAATGTTGCCGTCATTGCCGGCCGCGAATCCGCGCGCGTACACGCGGCGTCCGATCTCGCAAATCTCCCGGCGTATCGCGGCTTCGTTCACCATCGCGGAGCGGATCAGGCCGACGCGGCCGCGCGCGACTGGCCGTTGCGGTTGACAGCGCCATCGTCCGGCGTGCTCAGCACATAGAAACTGCCGTATGTCGCGGAGCGGTCGGTGCTGAACAGTTCTCGGGCGATGTCGTCATGTCGGCGTACGCGGGCGAGAATCGACGGCGGCGGGTCGAATGTGTAACTGCCGGAGCGGTAGATCATCGTCGATCCCGGCGCGGCGGCCCGCAACACGCTGTTCAACGTCGACTCGAACATCTCCGGCGTCATCCAGTCAAAAATGTCGAGCAGGTTGAACTTCTGGATGCTGCCGGCCGGCTGCGAATCCAGATATGGCCCGAGCCAGCCGTTGACCACCGTTACGCGATCGAGGTTCGCCCGCAATGTCTCGAAATTCTGGGCCGCAAGATAAGGCGGCACGCGCTCGCCGCGGAAGCGGCCGGTGGCGGTGACGCTCATGAAGTAATTGTCGTAAATCGGCACCTGCGTGAGGACGTATTCGATGCGCTCCTTCACAAACTCGTAAATGCCGTGTCGGCCGTCGACGAGTTTGAGCTGCGCCGGATGCACGCCGCAGAAGTACATGAACGTGGTCGATTCACAAAGCCGCTTGACGATCGGCCCCCACAGACGCGGCGCGATATGCTCGTGATAAAACGCCCGCTGTGCTTCGAGGTCCTGGATCTCAAAGAAACGGTCCATGATCGAACGCCGCAGCCCGACGAGCGGCAGCATGGCCCGCACCAGCCGCGCCGCCAGTCCCATCTTGCCGAAGTTGTACAGGCCGCGATGCGCCATCCACAGGTTCTTGTCCCAGAACGCGCGCGACTGATCCGACAGCAGCGGCCGCAGATCGCGCTGATACAGCGGCGAAACCACCGCCGGTCGCCGCGCGGCGAAAATATCGAAGAACGTGTCGTGATCCTGCGTGGCGATCGTGGCGAGCTTCAGTTCCAGCACGGCGTTCTGGGCCGGATTGCCGTCGACGGAGATCAGCCGCGCCGGCGATTGCGCCAGAAAATTCAGCGGGTTGCACCCGGCGGAGGTAATCGAGATCACCGCGTCGCGCGGCGTGATGTTGAAGGCCCGTCGGTCCATCTCCGGGTCTTCCCACGACATGTTGAATACGATGCCGCTGAAGACCATCCGCTCCAGCAGCGGGCGCGAACCCGGCGTGGGCAGGTCAATGACGGTCCACGGTCGCGTCATGTGGTGCGCCGTCCCGTCGCGGTGAAGTTGTAGCCGCCCATCCATCGTTCGACCCGCGCCTCCTCAAACAGTTTGACGAACTCGTCGGCGTACGGCTGCAACGTGTCGACATGATTCGCCCGCAACCAGCCGCGCATCACCGGGCCCATCGGCCCCCAGCCGCGGAAGTCGCAAAAATCCAGCACCACCATGCGCCCGTTGGGCGCGAGATGCGCTTTTGCCCGCGCCAGCGCCGCGCGCCAGTCCGGGATCATCGTCAGGCTGTAGGCGAACAGAATGCCGTCAAACTCGCGTCCGAGATCGAGCTGGGTCGCGTCGCCCTGCGTCAGCTCCACATTGCCCCATTCGCTGCGCTCCGCCCGCCGGCGGGCGCGATCGAGCATGTCGTTGGAGAAGTCCAGCCCGGTCAGGCGGCCCTGATCCGGGTCGAGCCGGTCGATCATGTACCGGAAGTTCAACCCGGTCCCGCAGCCGATTTCGAGCACGCGCGCGTCGGGCCGCAGCTCCATGCGCTCGACGGCCCGGCGGCGACCATGCAGGATCATCCAACGCGTGCTGTCATAGACATACGCGTGATAGCGATAGAACCGTTGAACAGCGCTGTCCAAGTTGGGCCGGCTCCCGGAATGGCCGCCAGTGGGTGTGTCGCCGCGCCTTCGACGACGTTAACCAGGGTAGTGTAGCGTCAGGCCCGATTCCGCCAACCGGCCGGCGACGCGAACGGCGGTTTCAGCGGTTATACTGCCGAAAAAGAAAGTAAATTGGAGAAAACGGAAGATGTCAGATTCCCCCACCGTGCAGCCCGCCGGCATGTCGCGCGAAGAGCGCGACGCCGCCATCCAGGAATTCGCCGCGAAGTTCTTTCCGGGCAAGAATCAGGAGCTGTACGAGAACATCCTGCTGACGATGTGCCGCCTCCAGCGCGATGACGCGGCCCGTGGCGACATGAAACTGCTCAGCAAATCACTCGCCGAGATGCGCTACGGCCTCAAGGTGTTCGCGCCCTACAAGGGCGTCCGGAAGGTGAGCATCTACGGCTCCAGCCGCACGCCGGAGGGCCATCCGGACTATGAGGCCGCCGAGGAGTTCGCGCGGCTGATGGGGGTGCAGGGCTGGTTTGTGATTACCGGCGCGGGCGACGGGATCATGCGGGCCGGCCACGGCGGGGCGGGGCGCGACGCGAGTTTCGGCGTGGCGATCCGCCTGCCGTTTGAGCAGAAGACCAACGACATCATCGCCGAAGATCCGAAACTGGCGAATTTCCGCTACTTCTTCACGCGCAAGCTGATGTTCATGAAAGAAGCATCGGCGATCGCGCTGTTCCCCGGCGGGTTCGGCACGCAGGATGAGAACTTCGAGGCCCTGACCCTGGTCCAGACCGGCAAGGCGCCGATCATGCCGATCGTGATGTGCGAGCAGGAAGGCGGCACATACTGGGCGCAATGGCGCGCGTATGTGATCTCCGAGCTGTTGCGCACCGGCATGATCAGCGAATCGGACATGAGCCTGTTCCGGATCACCGATCGGATCGAGGTCGCGGTGGCGGAGATCGTGAACTTCTACCGCGTGTATCACTCCGCCCGCTACGTGAATGACGAGTTGTTGCTGCGCGTCCGGGTCCAGCCGAACGCCGACCAGCTGCGCCAGCTCAACGACGAATTTGCCCGCCTGTTGCTGACCCGCGGCAAGATCGAGGCCTCGCCGGCGCTCCCGATGGAGTCGGGTGAGCATCCCGAATTGGCCCGCCTGCGCCTGCACTTTGACCGGCGCAGCGTCGGCGCCCTGCGGCGTCTGATCGACACCGTGAACCGCTGGGAACTGCCCGCCGCCGAAGTCGGGAAGGCCGCCGAAGCCTGAAAAATCGGGCAAAATGGCGCGAATTTTCATTTTCCCCGTGTTTTCTCGGCTAAAACCGCTTGACGAAATCACGAGAACTTGCGAAAAGATGCCGCGAGTGAACCGAGCGCGCGGCATTTCGCTCGTGAATTCCCGAGGTTTTCACCCCAACCCGCACGGATGCGGAGGGACAGTGGGCTCGCCGCCGCGGCGGAATGGTTCCGCGCCGCGACGACCCGCAACACGGCACGCGGCCGGCGCCACGGCGCGTATTTGGAGGAACGAAACAGAATGGCCAAGAAGAAAACCAGCAGTGCCAGCAAGAGCGGCGTGATCAAGTCGCGCTCGAAGTCGGAAGTGTTCTCAGCCGTCGCCGATGAGACCGGCCTCGCCAAGCGCGACATCGCCGCCGTCTTCTCCGCGTTGGAGAACCAGATCAAGAAGGATCTCAGCGCGCGTGGCCCCGGTGTGTTCTCGGTGCCCGGCCTGATGAAGATCCAGGTCCGCAAGAAGCCCGCCACCAAGGCCATCAAGGGCTGGACCAACCCGTTCACCGGCGAGAAGCAGGACAAGCCCGCCCGCCCGGCCAGCAAGACCGTGAAGATCCGCCCGTTGAAGAAGCTGAAGGAAATGGTCTAAGCCACAGTCGCGCGGAGCAATCCGAAAAACATCGGCCCGGGCGACGCGCTGCCCGGGCCGTTTGTTTGCGCGGGCGCCCTACCCCCGTACCAGATCATTCAGCGCCGCCGACTCCGCCTGGTTGACCCACCAGTCGCCCGTCGGCGCGACGCGATCCACCGGCCCGCCCAGACGAATCGAACGCGTGGTCAGCAGGCGATCGCCCCGGTCGACCGCGACGCGCGCCCGCTCGGCGCGCACGGCCGTTAGCGCCGCGCTGAGCCGACGTTCCAGCGAGATCAGCGCTTCCGCCGCCGCTTCGTCGGAAACGTTTGCCGGGCGGACCGGCGCCAGCGCGGGGCGGCGTTCGCCACGCGCCGGCGCGGTCGGCGCCATGGCGCTGAGCAGGCCCGCGGCCCGAGCGCCGGCTTCCACATCACGCGTCGTGACAAACGACCGTTGATCCGCCATCGCCTCGAACAACGCGTTATCGCAGATATGGTCAATCAAGCGCGGCACGCCCATGCTCAGACGATGGACCAGCGCCGCCGCCGCGTCATCAAACCGCGCCCGCCGCGCGCCGGCCTGCGCCAGTCGAAACACGATGTACGCCTGAGTCTCATCGATGGAGAATGGCGTCAGCCGCGCCACGCGCCGCACGCGCGCGAGCATCGCGCGCATCGCGTCAGCGTCACGCGTCCTGTCCCGTTCCTCGTCGCAGCCCAACATCGCCAGCGTAAGCGCGCCGGCCGGCGCAGCCACGCACGCGCGTAGCGCGTCCCAGCTCGCTTTCGAGAGCAAATCCGCGTCGTCGATAATCAACAGGCCGCGCATTCCCGCGCGCCGCGCGCGGGCCCAGACCGTCAGCGACATTCGCCGCCACTCCGTGTCATCTGGCAGTTTGGCGCAAACCTGCGTCGCGTCCACCGCGCAATTGGCGCCCGCCAGTATCGCCGTATGCGCAATCGGCGCCGCTTCCGCCGCAAGCAACTCCGCCAGAAGTGTCTTCCCCAGTCCGGCGTCCCCGATCACGCGCGCCGCCGGCCAGCCCGCATGCAGCGCCAGTCGCAGCGTCGCCAGCGCCTCGGCGTGCGACTCGGCCTCGAAGAACGCGTCCGGCCGCGACCCGAAAGGCGCAACGTGACAGCCCAGCGCGTGATATGGATTCATGCGGCGCTCCTTGCGCGGTTCGACAATCAAGAGCAGGTCCGGCGGTTCGCGAGCAAACCCTGTTTTCATCGGACCCCCCATCCAGCGCGCTCAGTAAGCGGTGGGGGCCGGCGAGCGATTTGGCGTTGCTGCATAGCCGTCCCGATCCGGCCGATACGCCGGAAGACATTACGGGACGCGCGATGAGACACCGTCGAAACAGGAAACTCCCCGATCTGGCGCCGATCGCCGCCGCCTTGTTGCTGCTGGCGCCGGCCTGCGCCCCCCGCAGTGATGCGCGGCCCGTCGCCACCCGCGCGGAACTTGTCCCCGTGATGGCGCCCGGGCAGGCGGCGGAGCGGATTCAGGTCGGCGATGTCTTACTGATTCACGCCCCGCTCGCCCCCGAGGTTGATCTGACCCGGCATACGGTCGCGGCGGACGGCCTGGTGCGTCTGCGGCTGATCGGCGCCGTGGAGGCGGTCGGCGAGACGCCGGAACAGGTCGCCGCGACGATTCAGGCGCGGTTGGCTCGTTACTACAAAACCCCGCGCGTGGTTGTGGAGGTCGTCGATCGGGCCGGGCGGCGCTATGTGGTGCTTGGGGAGGTCCGCGAACCCGGACCACGGGCGTTGGATGGCCGCGAAACGCTGCTCTCGGCGCTGGCCGCCGCCGATCCGCTGCCGACGGCGCAACGCGACGCGATCGTGCTGGTTCGCCGCGAAGCCGATGGCGGCGTCCGCGCGTGGCGCTTCGACCTCGACCAACTGATACGCGGCGACACGGTGGAGGATGTGCCGCTGCGGGCCGGGGATGTGATTGATGTGCCGCCGACGCGCCTGGCGCAGTTTGGGCGAAGTTGCGCCGTGCTGTTTGGACATTCCGATCCGCCGGAGAACCGGCCTTCGCAGCGCGAGGAGACGCCATGAGCGAACATTCGCGAGACGCCGAGCGCGGGTTCGTGGGGCGCGTCTGGGGCGCCCGCTGGAAAGCCGCGATGTTGACCGGCTGCCTGGCGGCGTCGATCGCATTCTGGCACAGCCAGTCGCTTCCGCAGCGGTTTGAGGTGGCGACTACGCTCACCCCGCGCGACCCGCTCGCGGGCGCTGAAGGCGAAGCGCCCGCTGATCTGAGACGCGCTCTTGCGGCGGCGGGCGACGGCATGGCGGATCTGCTGATGGGCCCGGATACGCTTCGTCAGGCGGCGATTCAATGCGGCTTGCTCCCGCCGGATGACGAGTCGGCCGATCCGGCGGCGCCCGATCGCGCGGGTGATTCCATGCTCCGCGCGGCGTTGGGCGCCTATGCCATCGAGGCCCGCTACGAACCGGCCGATCACGTGCGGCAAACGCCGACGCGCGTCGTCTGCGCCGCGAACGAGGGGGATATCGCGGATCGATTCACCGCAGCCTTGCTAGAAATCGGCGCCGCGCGACAGGCGGCGATCGTTCGAGACGCCCTTGCTGGCGCCACGGCGGCGCTGCCGCCCGAGCACGCGCCGACCCCTGCGTCCGCCGGGCTCGATGGAAACGAGCCGGCAAAAAAAGAACCGTCCGATGCCGGCGAGGCCCCCGGCGATCCGCTGACGATCGCGCTGCGGCTATCGGCCGCCGAAGCGGAAGCCGCCCGGCTGGAGCGCGAAGCCGCGCGGCTCTCCGCCAGCGCGGCGCTCCGGCGCGCGTTTCTGGATCGCATACCGCCGGCGACTGCGCAGACCACGCCAATCCAGGCGGGCGTTGCCGATCGTGGGCGCGCGACGCCGCCAATGAGCGTCAACGCGCCGCTGGCGGTCGACGTGACCATGGGGTCGCCATCGCCTGCGCCGATCGGACAAGACACGGCGACTGCGATTATCGACGAGTACGAGCGACTGGTCAGTGAAACCGAGCAGGCGCTGCTGGATGCGCGCACCCGCCGCCAGATGACAGACGCCCACCCGGAAGTGGTCGGACTGGTGCAGAAACTCGCCGATGCGCGCGATCTGCGCGACCGCGCTGTCGCCCGAATCGGGACACCGGATGTGGCGAACGCGCCGATGGCGTCCGACCGCGCCGATGCGCCGACCCTGATTTCCGTGCACGCCGCCCTGCACGACGCGGAGCGCGCCCGCGTTGAACTTGAACTCGCGGAGATCGACGAGCAGATCGGCTTTGTGCGCATCGCGCTCGACGAAACCACCGCCCAGGCGACCACGCTCGCAAGCGTCTATGAACGCGCTCGCCGACCAGTTGAGCCAAAGTCCGCAGCGGCCCCGGTGGTGGCCCGGGCGGCGGCGCCGATGGATGGCGCCAGTTCGGCCTCGCCTGCGCTGGTTTCCGCGCTCCGCGAACTGCTCGCCACGCGCGATCCGGGTGCGTTGGCGCTGTCTACGGCCCAAAGCGACACAAGCGCGCGACTGATCGGACCCAATCCAATCTGGTTGACCGGCGCCTGCGCCGCTCTCGGGCTGTTGGCCGCGCTCGCAATCTGCCCGCTGATGGCGCTGTTCAGCCGGCGCTTTCGTTCGGCCGATCACGCCGCCGAAACCCTGGGTGTGCCGGTGGTCGCGCGGATCGGCGTGATCGACACGCCGCAAGTCCGGCGCCGGCGCCTGCGTTCGCGCCTGGCATGGGCGCCGACATTGGCGGCCGCATGCGTAGCCACCGGGCTGCTCGGCACGATGGCCTACGCCCGCCTGGCCGCGCCCGCCCTGTATGAAACACTGCAAACGCGCGGGCAAATGGTGTGGAGCACCTTCGGCGGCCCGCGCCAGGCCCACGCGACCGAAGCATCAATGATCGAAGCGGAGAAGGACGGGGACAATGGGCACAATCGCTAAGGTCATGAACCAGCTTGACGCGGAAGAGGCGGCGACCAACGTCGCCCCGCAAGCGCCCGCCGCGCCGCAGATTCCGCCCGCGCCGGATTCCGGCGTCGAGGGTGAGGAAGTCGACCTGGTCGCGCTGATGGAAGCCGAGTTCGGCGCGGCCGCCGCCAACACCGCCACCGAGGACGCCAGCCCGCAAGATCAAGCTGCGGCGAATGACCCGTCCGCCGAAACTACCGCTGCCGTCGACGAAACGGAACCAAGCGCCGCGACGCCGGATGACGCCGCGCTGGATGATCGCCTGTCCGCGATCGCGGATGAGGTGATGCAGTCGCTGGCCGAAACGGACAGCGATGAAGCCGCCGAAGAACCCGCGGCAGTCGAAGCTGCTGAAGTGACCGCTGTGATGGCGGCCACGGAGGAAACCGCTGACGCCGCGCGGGCGCCGGAGGATGATTCGGAGCCGACGCCAGTTGCGGACGCGGGTGAAGCAACCCCGGAGCCGTCAGCGGCGGGGGCGCAGGCAGATGACCCGAGCGCCGCATCGATCGCCCCGGACGACGCGGTGGCGGGCGATGGCGAGCTCGCTCCGGTGATGGACGAAGCCGCCGACTTGTACGAATCGCTCGATCAGGAGCTTGGCGACGCTGAGGAAAACCCGGAATCTGCGGCGGGTGATGACGCGACGCCTGAGGGTGAAGACTACGGCGCGCCGGATTTCGATGCCGCCTCGATTTTCGATCCGGCCGGCGCGCTGGAAGATGGCGAGTCGTTGATCGCGACGCCGACGACGTCCGCTGCGCCGCGCACGGAAAAGCCGCGCTTCGCGATGTTTACGAAAGCGCCGGGCGACAAACAAACCAGCGCGCCCGCGACGCCGCCAGCCCCGGCCGCACGGAGTCAGCCGGCCCGCGAAAAGGCGCCCAAGCCGGTCGCCGGGAAGGCGAAGTCCACCGCGCATCCGGCACTGATCACACTGCGGCAGCCGGCGGGCGCACTGGCGGCCGAGTATCGGGCGCTGGCGGAGATGCTCGTGAACGACCCGGCCGGACCGCGCACGCTCGTGGTGACGAGCAGTGTGGATGGGGAGGGCAAGAGCGTGACCTGCGCCAATCTGGCGGTCGCCCTCGCGCAATGCGGGCAGCAGGTAGTGGTTATCGACGCCGGCGGGGGCAAGGGGGGCGTCGCAGCTCTCCTCGGCGCTTCCGGCGGGGCGGGATGGGCCGGACTGCTGAAAGATCCCAGCGGCGTCGCCACGGCGCTGCGCCCGACAAACGTCGAGGGCCTGGAAGTGATTCCCGCCGGCGCAATCGGCAAGGGCGCTTGGGCCGAAGCCGCACTGACCCTGGCGATGTCATCGATTCGGAGCGCATGCGACATTGTGCTGGTCGATGCGCCGGCGCTGGCGCGCGGCCCCGGCGGACTGGCGCTCGGAAATGTCGTGGACGCGGTGTTGTTTGTGCTGGCGCCGCGGCGTGTCGCGCGCGGCGCGGCGCGAAAGGCGGTTGCGCGGTTACGCGGCGGCGGCGCGAACCTGCTTGGCTGCGTCGTATCGCACGTCGCCTAGACAGTTCGCGCAGCCGGCGGCTAGATGCGTTCGAGTGACGTCGCGGGGGCCCAGCCGCTCTCGCCGGTCACCAGGCGCACCCGCACCCAATCCGGTCGCTGGTCCAGAATGCGCACTTCCACGCCAGGCCCGAGCGCCTGCTTGACGACCGGCTCATAGGCTTCGCCGCGCCCGCGGCGCAGGATCTGCGGCTGATCAACAATCACGGCGTCCGGCGTGTACGACTCGCGGCGAAGGTCGGCGGCAAGCGACGAAACCAGCACCAGCGCCGCCGCGGCGCCGATCGCGCCCGCGCTGAACAGCGCCGCGGACCGTACGCGTAAGCGGATCGCCAATAACCCCCAGCCGATGACGCCGAGCGCGACCGCCAACCACCACTGTGTGGGGCGTGTCAGGCGCTTCCAGATCAGCAGATTCTCGAACGCGCGGCGGGTCTGATCGGACTCCAGATAGGGCTCGACGCGGCGCCGCGCATAATCGAGATTCGCGCGGACATCCGCGTCCGTCGGCGCGAGCCGCGCCGCGCGGCGGTAGTGCAGAATCGCGCGGCCCAGGTCGCCGACCCGATAGTTCGCGTTTCCCAGGTTGTATTCAAGCGCCGCGTTGCGCACGCCGGCGTCGGTCAACGTGGTCATGGCCGCGATCGCGTCGCGGTACAGGGCTTTCGCCGCCGCGGAATCCGTTTGCGCGGCAGTGACCGCCTGGTCGTAACTCCGCAGCGCCTGCGCCGTGAGTTCCGCCGCCCGCGCCGGCGACAGCGTTTCCGCCCGTCCCCCGGCGCCGGACGTCATCACGACCGCCATCATCAGACCGAGTCGCCATCTCACGGCCGCCGCGCCTCCAGCGCGCGGATCGCGTCGCGCGCTTCCTCGATCAGCGCCGCTTCCGTCTCGGCCCCGCCGAACGCGCTGGCCTCACAGCGCGCCAGCAGGCGCTGAAACCGATCCGCCAATTCCGACGATCCGCCGCAACGGCGCACGCCGTCGAGGGCCGCGTCGCCGACGAATCGGCCGGCGGGCTCATTGAGTCGATCCCCCAGATAGCCGGCGATGATCGCGGCGAGTTCGCGCGCGTGGTGGTGTTCGGCGCCGCTGCGCAGCTCGTTCAGGCGCCGGTTCGCGGCGCTCAACGCGGACCGGCGGCGCAGCGCGGCGCCGCCCACGGCGCCGCGACCCGAAAGCGCGAGCCAGGCCACCACAAACAGCCCGGGCGGGATGGCGGCCCCGAGCGCCACGTGCGTGGGGGTGATCTCGGTTTGGCTCGACATCAGTTCGGTCTCGTCCACCCGCGGACCGCGCAATCCGTCCAACGTGTCCAGGTCCGCATCCGTCGGCAGCGTGATTTTCATTCCCGAAACATCAAAGCGATCCGCCGCGGCGACTTCGATTTTCACCGGGCGCGAGGAAGCGACGCGGTACTCCGCCGCTTTCGGATCGAAGTAGCCGAATTCAATCGGAGGGATCTCGGTCACGCGCGCGTCGCGCGGACGAATCGATTGCGAGTAGCGGCGCGCGGCGCCATCGGTTTCACCGGCCAGCGGTTCGGTGGGCACGCGAAAGCGCTCCGTCAACGCGGCTTGCCGGTTCAGGTCGGGCGCCGGCAGCAGGTCGAGCGGTCCGTCGCCGGTGATCTCAATGCGCAGCGTGATCGGCTCGCCCTCGGAGACGCGGCGCGGGCTGGCGCTGGCGCGAATGTCGAATTGACCCACGGCGCCGGTGAAGCTGTCGGGGCGGCCATCCGTCGGCAAGGCCTCGACCTCGGGCGTATTCGGGTGGGGCGTGACGATGAAAACGCGCGGCTCGATCGGCCGAATCGTTCCGAACACGTCGCGACCAAGCGTCTCTGAGAAAACATAGGTCGCCAGCACCGAGCGAACGGGCGGGGGACCGGGCTCTCGCAGGTCCATCTGGAACTGCGCTTCGTAGCTGTAGAACGTGCGCAGGCCGTCGCTGGTTTCCTCGCGGGTCGCGCCCGCGAAGCGAAGCTGCGGATAACTGCGATCCCGTTCGAGAAGCTGCGCCGTGTCGTTCCAGTTCATCGGCGAGGTGCGCCGGCCGGGCGCGGCCAGCTTCAGCCGGAGCGTGAACGTCGCGCGCTGACCGACGAACAGTCGGTTCGCTTCGGTGGTGACCGTGGCGGTGGCCAGCTCGTTGGGCGTGACCCGAAAGGGCACAGGGTCGGTGCGGACGGGCCGCCCATCGACGGTGAGGTCCAGCGCCGGGAACTCGAACGTCCCGGGAACAATCGGCGCCACCGCGTAGGTATACTGGCGATATTGGGTGCGGTTGATGCGCAGGTATCTCGTGCCCGCCAACTCGATCAACAACCCCGGCGGGTCCGGCGTCTGCGGATCGGTCGCCTCCCGGGAAAACGGGACTTTTACTGTGATCGTGAACTTCTCACCCGCCATGACGCTGTCCGGCGGCTGGCTGACCTCGATCCCGGCCTGTCCGAGCGCCGGCGGCAGCGCAAACAGCGCGGTCAGCAGGAAAACCCAGTTTGCGTTGTAGCGGCGATCCATCGTTCCCCAGGAATAGACGATCCAGCGTGCGTTTTCCGGCGCCGTTTGCGCCCGCCGCGCGCCGGGGGCGCACGACGCGGATATGATAGCGAGAGAGTCACAGGACGGAGGCGCCGCGTGTCAACACCGACAATGGTATCCCTGATCGTCTGCGATCAGGTCATCGACGATCGCCTGACGAACAAGAAAAGCGCGATCGGGCTGTTCAATCGCATCATGACGCGGTCCGAACCGATCACGATCCCGAGTATGACGGTCATGGCGTCGCTGACGGAAATCACGGGTCAGGCGGATGTCGAATTGCGACTGGTGCGCGATTCCGACAACGAGTCGATCTTCTCGACGCAGGGCACGATCCAATCGCCCTCGCCCCTGTCGGTGGTGGACCTGGTGTTCAACATGCAGGGTCTGTCGCTGCCGACATCGGGGCAGTACGGATTTGAATTGTGGTCGGAAACCGAGATGCTCGGTCGCCGCCGCTTTCATGTCTCGGTGTCGTCGGGCACGTCCGGCTCTGATGGGGCCTCCAACAACTAGCTTCTTGCTCAGCGATTTTGCGGCCGGTACGAAACCGGGCGACTGCGGCGGTCGGGAATTTGTCCGCGCCATCGCAAGGTCGCAGCGCGCGACGGCGCGCGAAAACGTCGAACCTGTTTCCAGGCCCGACGTTCGCGTGAAGATTCGTAGCGTTGCGGCGTTCTTTTACTTAGCGGCGTCGGAAGGCGGCCAGACCACCGAGCAACAGCAGGCCCAGTGAGGCCGGTTCCGGAATCAGCTTCTGCTCAATCAGCGTCACACTCGCCAGATCGAATTCTTGCGTATCGATCGCGGCCAGCACGACCGTCTTCTTGACCTTGACCCGCGTTGACGGGCGTGAGAAGAAAATGGTCTCCGTGACGGGCAGATCGCCGTTCTCATCCGCGACCACGTTGGTCGATGCGATAATGCCAGGGTTGACCAGATCTTCCACCACTTCATTGAAGAAGATGATGCCGGAGCCGGACAGCGCGCCGAGAATACTCAGCAAATCGCGGTCCATCCCATCGGGATTCTCGGCGATGAATGTGATCGTGATCGTCCCGGCCCGCACCGGATCGACGGGGTCTCCTACGACTGCGTTGGGAAGCGTAAAGTCGATGTCGTCGCCTGAAACTGCGAAGCTGGATCCGGCGGACAAACTACCGCCGATCGTGACATCCGAAAACGTTACTGCCGCCTGAGCCGCCGTAGCGGACGCCAACAACGCGCACAAAGCCCATGTGCGTATGTAGCGCATCGCTAACTCCTGGTTGGTGGTTCTTCTCCCTCCCCCATGTCCCGGATGGGGAACTAGAGTCGCTTCTTCACGGCCAATGCTAGGTCGCGCCGATTCAGGATTTCCACGATTTCTCCATGGAAATTCGCGATTCCGGCGGAAATCCATCAGCCTCGGCGACGACGCCGGAATTCTCGGGCTATTCGACTAAAAGTTTCCGGAACCGACTGGACTTTTACGGACGCCGGGGCCTATCAATGAAAGGCGGGGAACACGCTGATTGCGCGAGGCCCGCTGCCGAATGTCCAAGCCCGTCAAACTCGCGACCGCCGCTGAGAACCGCGCCCGGCTCGATTGGGCGGATGACGCCCTGCTCGCGGAGTGCCGGGTCGACTTGTATCGGGCGTCAGGGCCCGGCGGACAGCACCGCAACAAGGTTTCGTCCGCGATTCGCCTGACCCACCACCCCAGCGGACTCGTCGCCTTCGCCGTCGAGGCCCGTTCCCAGCATGAGAATCGCGCCAGCGCAGTGCGACGTCTGCGCGAGCTGATTGCGCTCGAAGTGCGCACACCGCTGCCGGACGCGATCAATTGGCCGGCGTCCGTGCACGTTCAGAATCAGCGTATTCGGGTGAACGAATCCAATCCGGCGTACCCGCATGTCCTCGCGCTGGCCCTCGACGCGATCGACCAGTTTCAGGGGCGCGTCTCGGAGGCCGCCGCCGCGCTGGGCCTGACGGGTTCGAGCCTGACGAAATTCCTCGCGGCGAACCATCTGGCCTGGGCCCGGCTGCAACGCATGCGCGAGCGCCACGGACTGAAGCCGCTCAAGTCGCCCTAGCCGACAGTTCGCGATCGCCGCCCGTGTCGCGGCGCCGCTGGCTATCCGTGTCGTCTCGGACCTTCTGTGCGGGCGACACGCTCGTCGCACCCGCGCGGCGCGCCCGCGTCAATTTGACGCTGTTCGGCGCGCGGGATAGCTTCCGCCCGCATGAACCCACCACTATTGCCGCCGCTCGCATCGGCGGGGCGATCGCGCCGGCTTCGTTGGGGCTTGGCGATCGGCACACTCACACTCGGCGCTGCCGCCGCGCTGGCCCAGGACGCTTCAACCGCGCCCGGGGCGTCGGTCGTTGCGCCGCCGTCGCCGGGCGCGATGTATGGCCTGTGGACGCTCGCGCCGCCGGCGTTGACGATCGTGCTCGCCATCTGGTGGCGCCAGGTCATTCCCGCGCTCGGGATCGGGATTTTCGCCGGGGCCTACATGCTGGCGGCGGCCCATGTGCAACCGGATATCGCCGGTTCGGGGGCCCTGCGCGGAACGCGACTGGCTGTGGAGCACTACTTCGTCGGCGCCGTTGCCGACCATGACCATATCAAGGTGCTGATTTTCTCATTCGCGATCGGCGGGTTGATCGGCGTGTTGTCGGTGAACGGGGCGACGGCGGCCGTTGTGCGCTCGGTTAGTCGGTTCGCTTCGACGGCCCGCCGCGGGCAGATTTCCGCCTGGTTTGCCGGGTTGATTGTCTTTTTTGACGACTACGCCAACTCGATGATCGTCGGCCCGTCGATGCGGTCGGTGTTTGATCGGCTGCGCCTGAGTCGCGCGAAACTGGCCTACATCGTGGACTCGACGGCGGCGCCGGTCGCTTCGATTGCGCTGATCGGGACTTGGGTGGGGGCGGAAGTCAACGCGATCAATGAGGGGATGAAGGCGCTCCCGCACGACGGCGCGCCGTTTATCGCCAGCCTCGACGCCTATTCCGCGTTTCTGTACAGCATCCCATACCGCTTCTACCCGATTCTGGCGCTGTTCATGGTGCTTCTGGTCGCAGTGACCGGGCGCGATTTCGGCCCGATGCGCAAGGCCGAGGCTGAGGGTCCGGCGGATCGGCTTGAGGATGATGCGGAAGAGCCGGATGAGATGGCGCATCGGGCCCGGCCGTGGCACGCGATCGTTCCCGTGGGGGTCCTGGTTGGTTTTACGTTCGGACTGTTGCTGTGGACGGGATGGACAGCGGTGTGGGGCGAGATCGCCGCCGCGCAGGAGGCGCTGCGCGCCGCCGAAGCCAGCGGCGGAACGATCGAGATAACGGAAGCGATGCGCGCCGCGGCTGCCGAGCCAACCGGCTTCAAACTCGTGCAGGACGTCGTGAAGAGCGGCGACTCGTACTTTGCGATCCTGTATGGGGCGCTGACTTCGCTGTTCGTGGCGGTGCTGCTTTCGCTCGTGACCCGAACGGCGACGCTCGGCAAGGCGATTGACGGGGCCACCAATACCATGGCCCGCATGTTCCCGACGTTCGTGGTGCTGATTCTGGCATGGACGCTCGCGGCGACAATGCAGGATCTGCAGCTCGGCGACGTGGCGGCGACCTTCCTGAAGGAGGCGCAATTATCGCCGATTTACCTCCCGACCCTGATCTTTGTGGCCTCCGCGGTGGTTTCGTTCGCGACCGGCACCTCATGGGGGACGATGAACATCCTGTGCCCGGTGACCGTGATGATCTCGGCCCGACTGCTCAGCGACATGCCGGTGGAAGAGGCGACGCCGATTTTTCTCGCGGCGGTCGGGGCGGTTTTGTCGGGATCGGTTTTCGGTGATCACTGCTCGCCGATCAGCGATACGACCGTGTTATCAGCCCTGGCGAGCGGCTGCACGCTCGAACGCCACGTGTGGACGCAGATGCCGTACGCGATCGTCGTGGCAATTGTCTCGGTAATTTGTGGAGATTTCCTCTGTCGCCAATACAATCAACCGTGGTGGGTCGGTCTTCTGGGCGGAGCGGCGGCCCTCACGGTGGTCGTGTTTGTCTTCGGCCGAACGCGAGTTGAAGAACCGCCCGCCATCACCGATTGACAGATCCGGATGGAGTACGCCTTGAAGCGAGAAATCATGCGATCTTGTGCCGGCCGATTGGCAATCGGGATTGTGCTGCTGACGGTTTCGGCTTCCCACGCGCAGATCAACCGCGGCCGGATTGACCGGCCGAGTGACCAGCTTTCGCGTGGACTGGTGACCGGCGGCTCGTTTTCCGGTCAGCGCGGCAGCGTGCTGAACGATCTGCCGTCGCGGGCCCAGGCCGGCCCGTCCGCGTTTGCGGTTGACCTTGCGGCCGCAGGCGGAACCACGCGGGCCGCGAATGTGGGTGGCTACCTGGCGTTGCCTGATATTGTGGATGTGGGCAGCCTCGGCGTGTTTGCCCCCGGAGCCAATCGGGGCTTGCGGAGCATCCGGCAGGTGGGTATCTCCGGCGATCGACTGTGGCAGATTTCCGGGATGGAACTGGCGACGAGCCGCTGGCTGCCGATTGGCGGCACGGGGCCGATGACGCCGCCGATGACCCGCGGGATGCGCGCGCCGGACTACGAAGGCTCGCTGTTCCGCCAGCACTTCGGTCTGGCCGCGTCGGAAGAGCCGGTGGGCGCCGGAGAACCGATGTCAATGGCCGAACACCTGGAGGCCTCCAACGCGCGCGCTACACGCGCCGATGAACGCGCCGCGCTGGAGTTTTTCAAACGCGGCACAACGCCGAAAGAGCCGAAGCGCACCGACTTTCTGGCGGCGGCGGATCGCAAGCTGCGCGCCGTGCGTGACGCTGACCGCGCGGCGTACATCCCGTCGTTGTTGCTGGCTCACATCGCGCTGGAGCGCCGCCAGTACGTTTCGGCGGTGCGCTTCCTGGATGAGGCCCTGCAGCGCAACCCGAATTTGTTCATTGACCTGACGCAGGACGACATATTCGGCTACTTTGGCGCGCGAGAGGCGTTGGAACTGACGATTCGCGCGAATAGCCGCGTCGGCGAAAACAACCCGCAGATTGCCGGGACGTTCGGCCTGCAGGCCTACTGTCAGTGGCTCGGTAATGACGTGTCGGCGATCAAGGGCGCGTTTGACCTGGCGGAGAAAGCGCGACGGAGCAGCGGCGTGCGAGACCAGAAGTCGGATCGGGTCCGGTTCGCGTTGCAGGCGGGCATCTGGTCGCGTCCGACGCCGACGACGCCGGACTAGCGGGCGAGCGTTGATCAGCGACCAACGAAGAACGGGATGAGCGGAGCGGATCTCAGAACCAATTCGATTGTCACGTGGGCGCGCTCTCACCGGTTGACGGTGAAAGCGGGTCTTCATCTGCTGCTCTATGCGCTGTCGTGGTTCTTCGCATTCAGCCTGGCGTACAACTTTCATTACGGCAATCAACCCTGGTTCCGGGTGTTTTTTCTGCCGTTGCTTCCGGTGGTCGTGGGCGTCAAGTTCATCGTGTTCCACCTCCGCGGCTTGCATCGGGGCTCGTGGCGCTATGTTGGAATGCGCGACCTGACGGATGTGATCAAGTCCGCGTGGATTTCGTTCGCGCTGATCTTCGCCGCGTATTTCGGCATCGCCAACCTGCAAGTGCTGATCCCGGGATTCGTGCCGTTTGAGGGCCGGGATTTCCCGGATTCGGTGCTGCTGCTCGATTTCGCGGGGACAATCGCGCTGGTCTGCGGCGCGCGGATCGCGATTCGCCTGTATCACGAAGAGGTCGCCCCGAACACCGAAGGCGCGCTGCCGCGCCTGCTCGTGTGCGGCGCCGGCAATTCCGGCGAGAACGTGCTGCGCGAGATCCAGCGCCAGCCGGTGATGCAGTATCAGATCGTCGGTTTTGTGGATGACGACCCGGCCAAGCTCGGCGCGCGGATTCACGGCGTCGATGTGCTCGGCACGATCGACGACATCAAGGAGATCTGCGAGGCGGAGGATATCGACGAAATCCTGATCGCGATGCCCTCGGCCACGCGCGATCAGATTCGCCGCGTCGTCGATCAATGCAAGGGCGCCAACCTGCGGTTCAAGACGCTGCCCGCGATTACGGACCTGATCGCCGGCCGCGCCCAGGTGCAGCAGATTCGCGACGTGGACATCAATGACCTGCTCGGCCGCGACCCGGTTACGCTCGATGTGGATCAGATCGGCGCCTTCCTCGCCGGCCGCTGTGTGATGGTGACCGGCGCCGGTGGCTCGATCGGCTCCGAAATGTGCCGGCAGGTCGCCCGCTTCAAGCCCAAGCGGATTGCGCTCGTTGAACAGGCGGAAGAAAACCTGTTCCACATCGAGCGCGAGCTCCGCGCCACGTTCCCGGAGATCGACGTCGCCCCGCACATCGCGGACATCTGCGACAACGGACGCGTGACGCGGCTGTTCGAAACCGAACGGCCCAGCGTTGTTTTCCACGCCGCGGCGCATAAGCACGTGCCGATGATGGAAGCCAACCCCGGCGAGGCGATCAAGAACAACATTCGCGGCACGCGCACCGTGGCCGACGCGGCCAACGCGGCCGGCTGTGAGAAGTTCGTCATGATCTCGACCGACAAGGCCGTCAACCCGACCAGCATCATGGGCTGCTCGAAGCGCGTCGCCGAGATGTACATTCAGGCCCTGAATGAGCGCAGCGAAACCCAGTTCGTCACCGTGCGTTTCGGAAACGTGCTCGGCAGCAGCGGCAGCGTCGTACCCATCTTCAAAGAGCAGATCGCCTGCGGCGGACCGGTGACGGTCACGCATCCGGAAATGGTGCGATTCTTCATGACCATTCCCGAAGCGGCCCAACTCGTGCTACAGGCGGGCGCGATGGGCGATGGCGGCGAGATTTATGTGCTCGACATGGGCGAGCCGGTGAAAATCGTCGATCTCGCCCGCGACCTGATTACGCTCTCCGGCTTCCGCCCGGACGAAGACATCGATATTGTCTTCACCGGCATGCGCCCGGGCGAGAAGCTGTACGAAGAGCTGATGATCGAGGGCGAAGACATCGCCCATACCTCGCATCCGAAAATCGGCATCTGGCGGCGGCGCGCGGAGGATTGGGACGGCCTGGTCAGCGTCATCGAGGCCTTGCTGGGCGATGCGGACATGCTGGATCGCGACGCGGCCCGGCAGCGCCTCAAGGCGATCGTGCCGGAGTTTCTGCTGGAGTCGCTGGAGGGCGTTCGCGCCGCCGGCGTGTCACGCCTGGTCGACGACGCGGCGGCCAAGGCGGAATCAGCGGCGTAGCGACCGCCGCGAATCCGCCGATGCCAGAACACGCGGCAGCGAGTGACGGTCAGTGACGCGGCCATTCCAAACTTCCCGCCATTTCCGCATGCGATATTTCCGATCACCCGTCAGAATACCCGTCATCATGCGACGATGTGGTCATCAAACCACGCACGCACACCGATCGAGTGAGTGAGGAGGCGCAATGTCAGAGTGGTATGTCGCCGAGAACGGCGCGACGGTCGGTCCGATTTCGCGCGAGGACTTGCTGGCCCGCCTGCGCGGGCCCGGCGCCGGGGAAACGCTCGTTTTCGGACCCGGAATGAGCTCGTGGACCGCCGCCAAACATGTCGCCCATCTGGGCGTCGGGGGCGGTGTCGCGACCGCCGATGCCCCGCCCCGCCCGCCAACCCGCCGCGCTGACGAGATCGACTACGAAATCATCGGCGGCGACATGCAGTTTGTGGAGATTGAGCTCGATCCCGGTGAGATGGTCGTGGCCGAAGCCGGCGCGATGATGTTCATGGAATCCGGCATTGAGATGAAGACCCGGTTTGGCGACCCCAGCGCCGAGCAGGGCATCCTTGGCAAGGTGATGTCCGCCGGCAAGCGGCTGCTGACCGGCGAATCCCTGTTCATGACCACCTTCAGCGCCCAGGGACCCGGCAAGCAGCGCTGCGCTTTCGCCGCGCCGTATCCGGGCGTGATCACGCCGATGGACCTGGCCCAGCTTGGCGGCGAGCTGCTGTGTCAGAAGCAGTCGTTCCTGTGCGCCGCGCGCGGCGTGCAGATCGGCATCGCGTTTACCAAGAAATTCGGCGCCGGCCTGTTCGGTGGCGAGGGGTTCATTCTGCAGCGCCTGCAGGGAGACGGCGTTGCTTTCGTCCACGCCGGCGGCACGCTCTGCCACAAACGCCTTCAGGCCGGTGAGCGAATCAAGGTCGACACCGGCTGCATCGTCGCCTTTCAGCCGAGCGTGGAATACAACATCCGCTTCGTCGGCGGGTTCAAAAACACGCTGTTCGGCGGCGAGGGCTTGTTCTTCGCGGAGCTGAAGGGACCGGGCGACGTCTGGTTGCAGTCGCTGCCATTTTCGCGTCTGGCGGGCCGCATGATGAGCGCATCCGGCGGGGGCAAGGGCGAGGGCAGTATCCTGGGCGGATTGGGCGATCTGTTGGATGGCGACTAAGCGCCTCGGCGAGGAAACCCTTGATCTAGTACCAATAGATGGTATTATTAGGTATTGGCGTTTGGGGTTCGTGGATGTCGAAAAACACCAGTATCACGCTTGGCGCTCATCTTGAGACGTTCATCAGCCGCCAGATCGAGTCGGGGCGGTATGGGAGCGCCAGTGAGGTGGTGCGCGCGTCACTGAGGCTGCTGGAAGAGCACGAGCAGAGGCTAGAGGCGCTGCGACAGGCGCTCGCCGAAGGGGAGGCGGGCGGCGATGCCGGGCTTCTCGACTTCGGCGCGATCAGACGCGAAGCGCGTAAGCAGGCCGGGTTGCCGACTGACGATGCCTAGGCGGGTTTCGAAAGACCGCGCCGCGGAGGCAGATCTCATCGGAATCTGGGTCTGTCCATCGCGGCGTGTAAGACTCGTCTGATTCTAATGGCGGAAGCTCTCCCTTAACTCTCCGCGCTCGCCCCGCATTCCGGACAGCGCCCCGACTCATTGCCGGTCAGGTCATACCCGCAGCGCTGGCAGCACTTCGCGGCATACGGCCGATCCGCCCTCCACCAGTAAACGGTGGGCCCCGCGACGAGCAGCGCGATCAGCCACACCGGCGCTTCGGCGTGACGAAACGGATACACGCTGACCACGTTGTGGCGCGGGCCGAATATCACGCCCCGATACCAGACCATGCGAAAACGCGGTGAGAACGTGACGCGGCTGTTGACGCCGCGCTGCCCATAGAAGCGGTAGACCTGCAGATAGCCGGCCCACACGCCGCCGCTCCAGCCGCCGGCGGAAAAGCGCCACGTCACCCAGCCGCTGGCGATCCAGACCATCAGCAGCGCCGCGACCAGACACAGCCCCGCCCATTTTGCGATCCGCCGTGCGCGAGATCGGCGGCGCAAGTCTTACAACTCCAGCTTGCAGGCGACCGGCAGGTGATCGGAGTAGCCGCCGTGGTGGCGGTCGCCGCTGTACGTCCGGTTGGGGCGCTTCTGATCGCTGTCTTTGTCGTGATACATCTGATAGTCGTTGGCGATGACCTCGACCGAGTCGCGTTTCCAAGAGAAGCCGCGCGGGTCGAACAGTCCGGGCGAGACGATGATGTGGTCAATCACCTGCCAGTCGCCGCGATAGTTGTACGTGCCGCGCCCGGCCGCGTGAATCGGCCACATTGCGGTATACAGCACGCCGCCCTGCAGGTCGGCCGGGTCGCCGCCGCTGGCGCGCAGGCCGCGCACGATGGACGCGTCGATCGGCGTGTCGTTCAGATCGCCGATGACGAGAAAATCGGCGTCGGGCTCCGCGTGCAGGATGTGTTCGATCCGCCAGCGCAATTCGCGGGCGGCGATCATGCGCATCTCGCCGCTGCGGTCGCCGCCGCGCGACGGCCAGTGATTGACGAACACGGTCAGGTCCTTGCCGTTGCGGCGCAGGCGGGCTTCGACAATGTCGCGCGTGCGATCGGCGCGGACGAAGTGAAACGCGTGACTGACCAGCTCGAATTTCGATTTGTCATAGATCAGCGCGCAGTCGATCCCGCGGTCGCTGGGCGAATCCGTATGCACGATCGCATATTCGCGCTTCAGTGGCTCCAGCTTGGCGATCAGGTCTTCGATCACCTTGCGGTTCTCGACCTCGCTGAGCCCCAGCGCGTCGGGCCCGGCGCCGCCGTTCATGTCGCGAATCACCCGCGCCAGATGCTCGAGCTTTTCTTCGTAGCGCTCCGGCGTCCAGTTCTTCTTGGCGTCCGGCGTAAACTCTTCATCCTTCGCCACATCCGGATCGTCGACGGTGTCAAACAGATTCTCGACGTTCCAGAACGCGACATACACGTCTTCAGCCGCGACGGTCGGGACAAGCCAGAACGCGACCAGCGCCGCGAATGCGATCCGCATTGGGGGATTCTCCGGTATCCGCGTGTTATCCCGGCCCGCGCCGGGCAAGCCGCATCTTACTTGCGTCTTCCGACGCGTGCGACGCCCTACGCCACGTGCGCCGCCAATACGCGCGAAAACCGCCAC
Source organism: uncultured Planctomycetales bacterium (assembly GCA_964528455.1). GTDB lineage: Bacteria > Planctomycetota > Phycisphaerae > UBA1845 > Fen-1342 > DSPM01. The sequence goes on from CAZGTH010000002.1 coordinate 297,523, forward strand.
ACATCTTCAAACGAGTTGTACAGCGGGACCGGGGCGACGCGCACCACGTTCGGCGGGCGGAAATCGCACACCACGCCCGCCTGCGTCAGGGCGTCGTGCAGTTCCTTCGGCCGATCCAGCGCGAAGATCGACAACTGGCAGCCACGAGCCCCCGGCGCGCGCGGCGTGATGACTTTGAACCGATTTGACGGGAGTTGGTCGATCAGGAATTGCAGGTACGCCGTGAGTCGCTCGGACTTCGCCCGCAGCGCCGGCATGCCGACTTCGTCGAAGATCGCGTATGAAGCGCGCAGCGCCGCCATCGCCAGAATCGGCGGATTGCTGAGCTGCCATGCCTCGGCCGAAGCCACCGGCTCAAACGCCTCGTTCAGATGCATGCGGAAGCGCGTGGCGGGGTCGTTTCCCCACCAGCCGGCGAAGCGGGGCAGGTCGGTGTTGCGCCCGTGCCGCTCATGCACAAACGCCGCCGCCACCGCGCCCGGTCCGCAGTTCAGATACTTGTAGTTGCACCACGCCGCGAAGTCGACATTCCAGTCATGCAGGCTGAGCGGCACATTGCCGGCGGCGTGCGCGCAGTCAAACCCGACCACGCAGCCTTGTTCCTGCGCGGCGGCGGTAATCGCCGGCATATCGAACCATTGGCCGCTGAAGTAGTTCACGCCGGACAGCATGACCAGCGCGATCGACGCGCCTTTTTCGCGCAACAACTCGACAATGTCGTCGGTGCGCAGCGTGTGTTCGCCCGCGCGCGGCCGGGCGACAACCAGTCCATCCGTCGGATCAAATCCGTGTACGCGCAACTGTGACTGCGCGGCGTAGATATCTGACGGAAACGCCGCATCCTCGATCAATATCTTGAAACGCTGCGCGGTGGGGCGATAGAAGCTGACCATCAGCAGATGCAGATTCACGGTCAAGCCGTTCATCATCACGACTTCGCCGGGCCGCGCGCCCACCAGCCGCGCCCCGCATTCGCGAAACTCCTCGTGCACCGGGTACCACGGATGCCGCGCGTGAAAGTGCCCCTCCACGCCGAGGCGGGCCCAGTCGTCGAGCTCTTCCAGCACCGCTTCGCGTGTGCGTTTGGGCTGCAATCCGAGCGAGTTGCCGCAGAAGTACAGCGTCGGCTTGCCATCGGGACCCGGCGGAAAGTGGAACTGGTCGCGCCATTTCGCCAGCGGGTCGGCGGCGTCGAGCGCCGTGGCGCAGGCTTCGGTCGGCTGGAAATCAGTCGCGTTCATTCCGGCATCATATCGCGACAACGCCGGTTTCCGCGTCCGGCGGCGAAGCCTGGCGCGCCAGGCCCACGCCGAGCACGAATGCCACGCCAAACCCGATCGGAACATTCCACGGCCAGGCGAACTGGATGAACGCGCCCGGAGTCGGCTGGTAGAAGGTGAACAGCAGCGGCAACCCCAGGCTGAGCAGCAGCAGGCCGGACTGCGCGACGCGCTTCGCGCTGAAGTCCGCTTCGAGGACGCGGCTGGCCAACCACCAGATCAGGATCACGCCCGCGCCAACGGCGACGATCGCCGGCGCCAGCGCGAAATGGAAGTTCAGCGCAAAGACGGTGAGCATGCTGACCGGCGCGCCCCACGCCACACCGCGCCAGTCGACACGAATCCGGAACAGCGCGATCAAGAAGGCCGCCAGCAGCGCCCCGCTCGGCAGCGACACCATCGCCAGCGCGAGATTCAGCACGCCGCGATACTGCCGATCGAGCGGCTCCATCAGAAACGCCGCCATCCCGCACATCACCAGCGCCCACACGACGACAAACACATACGACGCGCGGACCGCGTGTTGATCTTCATCCACTCCCGCGTGGCCCATGCGACGGCGCAGCGGCTGATACCAATTCGAAACGGATGTCTGCGCCAGCGCCGCCAGGGCCGAGTCCAGGCTCGAGATCGCGGCCGCGAATACGCCCGCGATCAGCAGCCCCGTCAGCCCGGCGGGCATCTGCTGCACAATAAACAGCGGGAAGATCGCGTCCTGCTTGTCGGCCACGCGGGCGGCGTCCGCAGGATCAAGCGGATAGTGCTGATAGAAGGCGTACAGCGCCAATCCGACCGCCGCCGCCAACACCGCCAGCAGGTGTCCGACACTGCTCCAGATGATCGCTTTACGGGCCTCGCGCGGTCCGCGGCAGCAGAACATCCGCTGGGCGATCAGCTGATCCGCGCCGTACGCGAACAGGCACAGCAACACATTGGCGCTCAGCGCGGTGTAGATCGTGTAGGCGCTTTTCGGATCCGTCGAGAAACTCAGGAAACGCAGCTTTGACGCCGGGGCGCCGGCCGCGTCGGTCGCGGCCCGGGCGGTGTCGATGATCTCGCCGAAGCCGCCGGGGATCTGGCGCCAGGCGAAGATCAGCGCGACGATCAGCCCGAACGTAAACACGCCAAACTGGATGACGTCGGTCCAGATCACGGTCGCGATGCCGCCGGCGAGCGTCCACGCGACGGCGATGACGCCGATGATGGCGATCGACCAGCCGAGTTCGAGCCCGGTGATTTCGCGGAGGATCAGCGCCGTGAGGTAGACGCGCACGCTCTGGCCGAGAATGGCGGAAATGGTAAACAAGCCGCTGGTGGTCGCGCGGGCCGGCGCGCCGAGGCGCTGGCCGACGTATTCATACGGGCTGTAGATCTCGCGTTCGTAGAACGCGGGCGTGAACCACACGCCGACGATGACGCGGGCGAGGATGGCGCCGATGGCGAATTGGAGGTAGGTCAAATCGCCGCCGGGGGCGAACACAATCGCCGGCACGCTGATGAACGTGACGGCGCTGACCTCGGTGGCGATGATCGATCCGCAGACGGCGGGCCACGGGAGCTTGCGTCCGCCGAGGAAGAACTCGCGGATGGTGGCCTGCTTACCGGCGAACCGCGCGCCGATCAGGGACGTCGCGATGAAATACGCGATCAGCACGCCCCAATCGAGGGCGGTGAAATGCGCGGCGGCGGCGAGAGATGGGGCGATCGGGCGGCTCCGGATGCGGACGCAAGGTAAGGGTGAGATGTTACAGCGAAAGAAGGCGCGGCGTGGTTCATCGCGGCGCGAGTCTTGGTGGTGAACATGGGCGTGATAGTCGCTTGCGTCCAAGCGATGGGCATGCTTCGTCGGCCCTCCGGGCCGGCAAGTTGACCGGCCGTTTTCCGGGGGCTGAAGCCCCCGGCAAGGACCGTCGGCCCCTACGGGCCTGTTCCGGGGGATGAGCCCCGGCAACGCCCGTCGGCCCGTTACCTCATCGCCGACAGGGGCCCATGATGTTTGTCAACCGTCTCAGCCTTCGGAAACTTGCCTCCGATTGGGGGCCCGGAGGGCTGACGATGGTTGCCAAGGCTTCAGCCCTGCCCGCAGGCTTCACCCCCCGGCATCGCCGCCCATGATGTTCGCAAGGGCCTAACCCTTCGGAAACTGGCCTCCGATTGGGGGCCCGGAGGGCCCACGATGGTTGCCAGGGGCTTCAGCCCTGGATGCCGGGGCCTTTGAACTCTCGGCCCGGAGGGCCGACGATGTTTGCCAGGGGCTTTAGCCCCTGGACGCCGGGGCCTTCAAGGTTCGGCCCGGCGGGCCGACGAGCCATCGATCCCGTGCCGGCGCAGCAATTCGCGGAACTCACTTTCAAAATCAAAACGCTCATGATGCGGTTTCTGATTGCGGATGTAGCGTTCGACGTCCTCGAGACTCGACCGGCTTACCGTGAATCCGCCATAGCCCTCCTGCCAGGCGAAGCGCCCCTCCATCAGGCGGTTATCGTTGACCCACTTTGATGATCGCGCCTTGATGTGGCGGATCATGTCAGAATGCGAAAGGTCCGGTCGGTAGTTGATCAGAAGGTGAACGTGATCCGCGGCGCCGTTGATCGCCAGCAGGGCGCATCGCAGGTCGCGCACGATTCCGCCGACGAACGGGTACAGGCGCGATTCGATTTCAGGCGTGATCAGCGCGGCGCGGTCCTTCGTGCTGAAGACCGCGTGATAGTAGTTTTGCGTCCACGCGCTTGGCACGGTTCGTCGGCCCTCCGGGCCGGGCGTCTATCCGGCCGTTTTCCGGGGGCTGAAGCCCCCGGCAAGGATCATGGGCCCTCCGGGCCCGGGAGACTCTGATTGCCCCTGTTCCCGGGGGCTGAAGCCCCCGGCAAGGATCATCGGCCCTGCGGGCCGGGGAAACTGATCGTTCCTGTTCCTGGGCTGAAGTTCACGAGAACCGGACTATCTCGCTCTCGGCCCGGAGGGCCGACGATGGTTGCCCGGGGCTTTAGCCCCTGGGATGCTGGGTCTTTGAACCCTCGGCCCGGAGGGCCGACGATGTTTGCCAGGGGCTTTAGCCCCTGGACGCCGGGCCCTTCAACTCTCGGCCCGGAGGGCCGACGAGCCGGGCCCGGGAAGTTCTGAACGCCCCGTTTCCGGGGGGCTGAAGCCCGCAGCTATCCCCGTCAGTCGGGCCGCGGCGCAAAGCTACTTCGGCAGCGGCGGCGGCCCCGCGAAGCCGGCCTGGAGCGCGTCCACCTGGCCCGCCGGCGTCCAGTTCGCCATTCCGTTACACCACACCAGCGTGTCCGCCGTGACCTTGCCGGAGGTGATGTGTTGCTTCAGCGCCGCCGCGTCGAATGGGCCGGCCTGTTTGCCGTCGATCGCGGCGAAAAAACTCGGCTGACCGGGGACTGGCGGTGGGGCGGGCGGCGTCGCGGATTGCCCCGACATCGCCGTGCCCATCTGGTTCGCCATCGCGAAGCCCATCCCCATGCCCATTCCGCCGGCGGCCATCCCGCCCGGGTTCTCGGCGGCGGCCTTCAGCGCCTCGGCGGCCTGGAATTGCGTGTATTTCCCGATGTCGCCGACCACGCCCATGCTGGTCCGCTTGTCGAGCACTTCCTCCACCGCCGGCGGCAGCGAGATGTTCTCGATCATGAGCTGCGCCAGCTCAAGACCGTAGGTCGTGAACTCGGTCTGGATGCGGCCGGTGATGAACTTGCCGAGCTCGTCGTAGTTCGCGGCCAGGTCGAGCGCGGGGATCTTGCTTTCGCCCAGAATGTCGGCAAAGCGGGCGACGATCATGTTGCGCAGCTGGTTGGTGATATCGTCGGTGGTGAAGTGTCCGTCCGTGCCAACGATCTCTTTGAGAAACTGACCGGCGTCGCTGACGCGAATCGTGTAGGACCCGAACGCCCGCAGGCGGATCGGTCCGAACTCCGCGTCGCGCAGCATGATCGGGTTCTTCGTGCCCCACTTCAGGTCGGTGAAACGCCGCGTGCTGGTGAAGTACACCTCGGCCTTGAACGGGCTTTCGAAGCCGTACTTCCAGCCCTGCAGTGTCGAGAGTATCGGCAGGTTGCTGGTGTCGAGCGTGTGCGTGCCGGGCATGAACACATCGGCCAGCTTGCCCTCATTCACAAACGCCGCCGCCTGCCCTTCGCGGACGACCAGTTTGGCGCCATGCTTGATTTCGTTCCCGTAGCGTTCGAAGCGGTACACCATCGTGTTGGACGTGGGGTCGGTCCAGGCGATGATGTCGATCAACTCGCCTTTGAGTTTCTTCCAAAAGCTCATGTCAGTCCTCCTCGGACGTGCTCGCGACTTCGTTCCATGCAACCCGCCTGCCGGTTGAGCATATCTTACAGAATGAGCTTGGCGGTCGCGACAATCTCACGAATTGGGCTCATCACAAACGGTATCGCATGGGAATCGCATCAAATGAGGACTCCGCGTCGCTTCGCTTGGCCCGGCGCAATTCTGTTGCTGATCTCTGGGTGCGTGTCGGCCGGAGAGCGTGAGCTCGCCGACCTGACGACTCGCCTGATTGGTTACTACGACATCGCGGGGGACCCGTCGCTCTCCGGCGATTCGTTTTCCAAGCTCGCTCTCCATCCGATTACCCATGAAGAATGGCGCCGTGTCCCACATGCGTATGACAGCATCGTGTGGATCTACGTCAGCCTGGCGGGTGACTGCTGGCGATATCCTGATCAATGTCGATTCTTGAGGCTGCGCGGTCCGTCGAATGGTGAAATTGCCGCGAATTGGTATCTGGCGAGTTCGATCGATTTGGAGCTGATTCGCTACGGCGGCCTGACGCCCGATCAACTCACGGCCGTTCCGGGGGGCTCGCTGCGGTTTCGATGTGACAGCCTCGGGATATGGCGCGGGGTGGTTGTCCAAGATGGGGCCAGCCCCTGCCCGTCATTCGGAGCCCTGATACTTCCTGACGGTCTCCTGCTCTGCGAGGGCTTTCGTTTCGGCGGTCGCGTTTCGGCGTCTGACCGATCCAGCAAACCCACTCGGCTCAAGCTGATCGCGCGAGACCAGACGGGGATTCGCTGCGATTGCCCAAGTTGTCCGTAATCAGTGGCGATTCTCAACAGGGATCGCGGAAACAGACTGGTCTATCCGCTGCCCACGGTTATTCGTCTGATAATCTGACGCCTCGCGGCCGCTGACGGCGGGCTCGAAACGCCGGGCGTTCGCGATTTCTCCCCACTTCGGGCAGAATTCCGCAAACCCCCGAACCGTCGGCGGGCCGGATCGTATTGAGGGATGAGCGTGAGCCAGCCTACGGACGAGCAGCTTCTGGCGTTGCACCTCGACGGCGCGCCGGAAGCGTTCAATAAGCTGGTGGATCGCTACTCGAACGAATTGTTCGGATTTCTTTGCCGGTTCGTCGGCAATGCGGCCGCAGCGGAGGACCTGGTTCAGGAAACCTTCGTGCAGGTGTATCTGGCCGCGGAAACGTTTGATGAGGGTCGGCGGTTTCGCCCGTGGTTGTACACCATCGCGGCGAACAAGGGGCGCGACCATCTGCGGGCCCGGGGGCGGCGGGTGACGTACTCGCTCGATTCCAGCGGCCCGGATGATCAGTCTCGCCGGGCGGAACACACCTTGGAGGCCGGCACGGCCCCGGTGGATGAAACGCTCGGGCAGGATGAACGGGCGGAACAGGTGCGACGTATTGTCAGTGGGATGCCGGAAAATATGCGGCTGGTGTTGACCTTGGGTTATTTCGAGCAGTTGCCCTACGCGGAAATCGCGGAGGTGCTGGAGATCCCGGTCGGCACGGTGAAGTCGCGGCTGCATGCGGCGGTCAATCAATTCGCAAAGTTATGGCGCGAGCAATCGGCGACAACGGGATAACAAACGGCGCGACGTTGTCGGCCTGAACGAAAACTGGAGTTTTTCGAGTCTATGCGAGTACCTACCGAAAGCGATTTTCGAGACGACCTGTTGGAGTTTCGACTCAACACGCTTTCTCCGGACGCCAAAGCGGCGATCGAGTCGGACATGCGCGATAACCCCGAAACCGCTCGCGAAATGGAATCACTCGATCAGGCGCTGGCCGCGCTCGACGCGGTCCGCGATGTCACCCCGCCGGCGGATCTTGCGGCGCGCGTCAAGCGCCGTATCGCCGCAGTCCCGAGCATGTCGAAATCGATTCCGTTCAGCAAAGCCGCCAGAAAATTGCTGGAGCGCGAGAACGCGACCGGCGCGGCGCGCTATCACTCGCTGCGCGACATCGCGGGCATCGCCGCCGCGGTGGTGCTGGTGGTTGGCGTCGGCGTTCCCGGTCTGATGCATGCCCGTGAACGGGCACAGCGGACGGCCTGCTCTTCGAATCTGCTCAATATCGGCCGCGGTTTGCAGGCCTACGCGTCACAATTCAATGACTCACTGCCGTTTGTCGGCTGGAACACGGCCACATCCGCCTGGGCGCCGACCGATCAACCGAACATGGTCAATGTGCCCAATCGCCAGCATGTGTATCCGCTGTTGCGCGGTGGGGCGGCCAAGGCAGGGTGGTTTGTCTGTCCCTCGACCGCCTGCGTGCCGATGACCTCATCCGAAGTATCCCGCCGACACGATTTTCTCGAAGCCCGCAATTTGAGCTACGCCTATCAGAACATGTCCGGCGCCCGTCCGCAGACGACGCGCAGCTCGCCGGACATGGTCATCATGGGCGATGACAATCCGCTGTTTGATAATGGTCGTCCGCTGGTCGGCCTGGGCCGGGCGCTCGGACTCGTGGATGTCTCGAAGGCGAATTCCGCGGCGCATCGCGGCGCGGGCGAGAATGTGCTGACGATCGATGGCCGTGTGAAGTGGGTCACCACGCCGCAATCCGGCGCGAATGGCGACAACATCTGGACCTTGCAGGATGTCGAGCGCTACACCGGGCGGGAAGGCCCGCGTGAGGCGTCAGACACGCATCTCATCAAGTAGCGATTCAGCGAACCCCCCGCCGTCGAGCTCGCTTCGACGGCGGATCACGATTGACCCTTTATCCCTCGTCAGAACCGGGCGTCACGGCGTCCGGTTCTAACTTTTTAAGGTCGCGCGAGTGGTAATACGCGTACACCCAGAAGCTCGACGCCAGGGCGGAAGAGGCGGCGAGCGCGATCGCGGCGCCGCGTTCGTCATAAAGCGGTGTCAGCACGGCCAGTGCGACCACCTGCAGCCCGACACTGATCGCGCTGAACACGTTGACCAGCCGCATCGAGAGGTACCGAATCGCGATCGGACGCAACAGCTGTGTGAGCGCCATGAATCCGTTCGCGATCGCGATCCAGTAATAGAACGCAAGCGTGGCCGAGGCCTGCTGCGGATAGCGCCAGCGCACCATCCACCCGCCGATGAACTGTGACGCGACGCCGACGCCTACGGCCGCGATCACGGCGGTGATCAGATACAGCCGATGCCGTCGTCCACCGAGCGCGTAGGCGGTCTTGCCCGCGAGCAGGGCCATCACCAGACCGCCGACAATCCCGATCGGCGCGACAAACAGGTTGCTGATCGAAACGCCGACGTAGAAGACCGTGACCGCCGTATCGCCGGATACAACGCCGAGCAGCAGGCGCGGGGCGTACATCTGACCCTGCTCGGTCAGCGTGAGAATCGCGCCGCTGGTCCAGCCGAGCAGCAGACCGCGCGTCGCGCCGCGATCCCACCATTGGCCGCGTCCGATCAGCGGTTCGCGCCACATGGCCATCAATGTCGGGATCACCATGCTGGAAATGTAGACCGCGCCGATCAGCCAGAAGCTCCGCGTCTCCGCCGCCCACAGGTTACCGAGCAGCGCCATGCCCTCGACGACGCGCAACACGAAGATCATGACAAACTGCCGCCGGATGCGCAGCAGCGTGATCAGCACGAGCTCAACGCTGCGAATGACGGCAAAAATCATCAGCGTGGTGTAGAGCGGAACGCGCAATTCCTGGATCGCGCCGTCGTCGAAGCTGAGCCCCGCGATCGCGCCGATCCCCAGCAATCCGACCGTCAGCCAGATGGACATCAGCAGCGACTGCCGCGCCATGATCTGGCGATCCGTTTCCGGCTTACCGGCGAAGTCGCGCAGCATCACGATCGCGAAACCGTTCGCCGCGACCTGGCCGAACAGGTTGACCAGGCCCAGCACCCAGATGAAGGCCCCGAAACTGGCGTCGCCCAGTTTGGCGGCCATCCACGGGTGGACCAGCAGCCGCTCCAGGCCGAGGCTGAGAACGAAGCCGGCGGTGTTCCAGAAGGCGTGTCCGCCGAGCCGCATGGCGCGCGTCAGCTTCGACGGCGGCGCGCTCACTTCGGTTCGGCCTCAAGCGGGCCGGTGAAGTGCTCGACACAGCGGCGCAGTGAGGCGACAAAGGTGTGGATGTTGAACTCTTCCTCAATCACGCGCCGCGCGGCTTGCCCCATCCGGGCGGCTTGGTCCGCGTCCGCCGCCCAGCCGGTCAGCGTGTCGGCGATTTCGTTCACCAGCTCGTCTTCCGTAGTTCCGCTCAGGATGTGGCCGGTCACGCCGTCGCGCACATAGTCTTCTTCCGTGCCATCGGCCGAGCCGCAGATGATCGGCAGGCCGTGCGCCATGGCCTGGGGAATCGCGAGCCCGCCCAGCCCCGGCAGCACAAAGGCGTCGCCCAGCATGAACCAGGCGGACACGCCCTCGCGGACTTCGCCGGCGAAGTGGGTCTCGGCGGCGATTCCGAGTTCCGTGGCGAGCGATTCGAGTTCGTCCCGCGCGTGGCCGGCGCCCACAATGACCAGACTCGCGCGCGGGTTCCGCTGCTTAAGCTGCACGAACGCGCGAAACAGACGATCCAGTCGCTTGGTCGGCTCCAGCGCGCCGACGAACAGCACGACATAGCGCCCCTCGAGGCCGAGGCGCTGCCGCAGCGCATCGCTCTCGCCGTCAACCGCGTTCATTTCGGCGAAGACGCGGTCAGTATCGATGCAGTTCACGGCTCGAAAAATGCGATCTTCCGGCAGGCCGAGGGACCTGAAATGGGCCACGGCCCGGCTGCTGTAGCCGAGCCAGGCGTCGGCGCGGCGCTCCAGGAAGCGCACGAGCTTCATGTACATCGCGGACAGCCCGCGATACTCACGGCCCGGCAGTTGACCGAGCGACCACCACACGATCTTCCGCCGAAAGAGCGCCGCGTACAGGTAAAGCGGAATATTGTTGAGAATATTCGAGTTACCCTCCGCGATGATCACGCGCGGGCCGAAGGCGATCATGCGGAAAAAGAGCGCCGGGTGCAGCAGCAGCGGAACAGACCGCCCGGTGCTGCGGGCCTGGAGCGTCAGGGTCACAAGCTCGCGCGTGTCGAGTCGGCCAGTGTTGCGCGCACTTTTGACCTTCGTGCCTTTCACGTCTTTGCCGTAGAACACGCGCAGCTGCACGCCGGGCAGGTCGCCGAAGCGCTCAAACACGGGCACCCGGTAGGGGCTCAGCACACGCTGGACGATGGCGACGCGGACGGACACGTTGGGTTCCCGGTTCACGGATTGGCGATCGTTATAGCCAACGCCGCGCGGACCGTCGAATCCTCGGCTGATCATGTGGCGCGCGGACCGACAATGGCCTAAATCCCCTGGACGCGCACGCGCCGCGGACGATTGGCGCCGACGCGAATGTACTCGCGCGGCCGCGTTGGGGTGGCGGGCCGGCCAACCGGCATCCGCATCGGCTCGGCCTTGGGAAACGCCTTGCCGAGCAGCCAGGCCATACCGAGGAAGAACACCACGCGCAGGAAGCCCTGCACCGTCATGCTGGTCAGGTCGCCGCGCCACTCGCCCATGAAGTCGGGAACGACGATGAACCACGCGATCCAGAGCGTCAGATTATGCTGGTTGTTGCGCAATACGCGCGTGAGGGCGCCCACGAGCAATCCGAAAAAGAACATGAACACGGGCACGCCGGCGAAACCGAAGTTCATGTAGATCTCGCCGAAGATCGTCGACGCGACCGAAAAGCTCTTTCCACCGGTGAACTGGTCCGAAATGATGCCACCGGATGGGATCGGTTTCCCGGGCCAGAATGCGCGCGGAATCCACCACACCAGCACGGGCGCCATCCCGGATCCGTTGAGGTATTCGTAGTCCCGGCCGTACGTCTGCGTGATGAATTCCAGCACTTCGATGTTGATCGTGATGCCACCGATGAAGGAGCGGGCGGTCTGGGCCCCGAACATGTCGGTGCTCTGCGTTCCCTTTGTCAACGCGCCGCGAAACGCCGTCAGGAAGAGGATGGCCATGACGACCATGCCGGCGGATGACGCCAGAAAGATCGCGCGCGTTCCCAGTGAGCGCCTTCGAACGTGGAGGTGATAAATCACGCCGATCAGCGCGCCCAGCAGGCCGGGAATCGGTCGACGCGAAAACAGAATGAAGGCCATCATCAGGATGACGCCGCCCAGCATCACGACACCGAACAGTTTGCTGAGCACCGCTCCGCGAAACGCCGTCATCAACAGGATGCTCAGCACGCCCGCCGCGCCGAGGCCCGCGACGGCCATCGACGCCGTCACGCGAATCAGATCCTGAGAAATCCGCGCCCCGAGCAGCAGGCCCGCCGCGAACATCAGCACGCTGATGACCAGCAGCGTCCACACAATCGGCAATGAGAGCGTATCGCGGGGAATCGGGATGAACTTGGCCAGCGCGCGATGCGCGCCTCCGCAACACAGCCCGATCGCGAACGCCAATGTGCCGATCGCGACGACGCCCACCGCGGCCTGCGCCCCGGCGGACCAGTCGCGGAACATGTTCTGTCCGACGCCGATGAACCCGAGGCCGATCCACAAGGTGTAGCCGAACCATGCCATGCTGGTCGCGTCGAGCAGCATCGCGCCGGGGCGCATCAGGTAAATCAGCCACGCCGCCAGCCCGAACAGGCTGAGGCAGACGCCGCTGAAAATCATGAATGTGTCTACGCCCACCCGCTCGTCACTCCGATCTGGAGCCAATATCGATGCCGCATTGTAGCGCAACTTCCGCGCGGCGAAACCGCCCCGATTCCCTCACTATCGTCCGTTTTCGCCCCGCCGCTGCGGGTCAGGGTTGTTCGGGGCGTGGTTCGACGATGGCGAGCGGCTCGATCGGGACCGCGAGCGTGCGGCCATCAAGCTGGATCGTCCGGCCGCTGAACCGGCGGGGATTGTCAAAGACCAGCAGCGTGGCGCCGTCCGAGGCGCGGAATCGGCGCACGTCGATCCCGATGGGAACATCACCAATGCCCTCCCGATCCAGATACACCGGGGATCGCGCCCACCAATGCACGCTGTCGCGCAGGTGGATGATCCGCTCCAGGATCGGGTTCAGACGCCCGGAATAGCCGCTGGCCCACGGGTTCATCACGTCGAACTTGGCGCCGAGCAGGAACACCTGTCGCTCGGTGGCGTACTCGTTCGCCTGACCCCACCCGTGGTAATCGCCGTTCGATTGCCCGAGGAAGACATGGCGATCAGCCAGCAGGCTGCGCCCGAAGCGCGGGAACGCGTCGGATTCCGCGCCGTCCTGCCCCTTGTGCATCAGACAGCCACTGATCAGGAAGGCCGCCGGGTAAATGTCCTTGGCGTATTCGAGCACAACGCCCTTGGGAAGCTCATCCCGAATGCGACGCGCGATCGTGAGCGGGTCGCCAAAGGTCGAGGCCGCGAGGACGTCCACGTAGTACGCGTTGGCGCCGTGCCGTGTGTTGGATGCCGTCCAGTTGATCAGTCGTGACCAGGCGTTGTGCGTTGATTCCTGCAGTTCAACGTCAAGCCGCGCGTCTTGGGCCGGGCGCGAGTAATAGCCGACATGTCCGCCGGACACGGTGATGCGGCGGGCCACTTCCGGCAGATCCGGCAGGTAGCGGTGGTGAAACGCGATCTTGTCCAGGCAGCAGCCGACTTCTTCATCCGTCAGTCGGGGCGGGATCGCCGATTCGGCGGGACCGGAGTAGTTACTCATCTGGCCCCAGAACTGCAGCCAGGGCATGAACGAGCGGACGACATCCCAGCGGCGCAGAATCTCGCGAGCGTCAAACTGGCGGAAATTCTCGAGTTGGACATTCAACCAGCCGTGCGCGTTGCGCACATGCGCGGGCGCCTCGATCGGCCACAGGTTTTCCGCTTTCAGATGGGTATCGAGCCATGCGCGGTACTCCTTGACGCCGGCCCGCCACGGATCGTCGCCGCTCGCCGCGTTGCCCCGGGCTGTGCCGATGATCGCGCGAAACTTGACGGACTCACCCGCGCGAAAGTGGCCGCGGTAACGCAGGGTCAGCCGTTGCTTGCAGTACAGCACAGCGACCGGGCGCGGCGGCCAGTTCGCGGCCGCGACGTACATCGCCTCGCGGTCGTCGCCGAGCGCCATCAGCGGCGCAAACAACGGCCCGGGATAATCGACGCCCTTCCAACCCCAGTCGACGAGGTCGCGCGCGGGGCGCCGCGTGCCCATGATGTACGGGTAATACACATAGTCGTCCGCGCTGGTATTGGACGCGGCGAACTCTTTGGCGGGCCACGGGAACCAGACCTCGGAGAGTTCTTTCTTCGGAGTGAGCGTCAGTTCGAACAGGTTGTTTTCGATCCGCCGCACGACCGCGTCCACGAAAGCGTCATCAATGCGGATCGCGTCGGGGCCGAGACGCAGGCCCGCGGTGTACGGTCGTCCCGACTCGCCGGAGGGTCGGATCAGGAAAGCGGGAAACTCGCTTTCGGCGCCGACCTGCGCGCCCGCCTCCATTGGCGGCGCCGCGAGAAAGCGCCACGCCGCGACGGCGACAATCAGGGCGCCGATCATTCCGTATTTTGCCATGCGCGCAGCGCTCATCATTCCCCCAATAAAAGACGCGCGCTGTCTTTCGCGACGCGTCAGGCGCTTCGAATGAGGATTTCGGCAATGCGCTCAGCGGCTTGTCCATCCCACAGCGCCGGCACACGATCTGCCGGCGGAGCGCCCTTGCTGCATTTATCATAGGCGCTAATGATCCGACCGGTCTGTGTGCCGACCAGGGTGTTGGTGCCCTGATCGATCGTAACCGGCCTTTCCGTGTTCTCACGCAGGGTCAGGCACCAGACGCCGAGGATTGTGGATTCCTCCTGAATTCCGCCGGAATCCGTCAGAACGCAGCAGGCGTCGCCGGTCAGCCGCAGGAAGTCGAGATATCCCTGCGGTTCGATGACACGCAGGTTTTTCATCCCTTCGACCCGGTTTTTCAACCCGATCTTGCTCAGGTTGTGCAGCGTGCGCGGGTGCATCGGAAAGACGATCGGCCGATCGCGCTGAATGTGGTCGAACGCGTCGAGAATGCGACCGAAGACCACCGGATCATCGACATTGCTCGGACGGTGCAGCGTGGCGACGTTGTAGCCGCGCGGCTCCAGATTGAGTCGCGTGAGGATGTCAGACTGGCGCGCCTTGTCGAGGTTGGCGCGCAACGTGTCGATCATGACGTTACCGACGAGGTGCACGCGCTCGTCCGGCACTCCCTCGCGCTTCAGGTTCTCGATGCCGCTCGGCTCGGTGACGAACAGCAGATCGGAGATCGAGTCAGTCAGTACGCGGTTGATCTCTTCCGGCATCGCGCGATCAAAGCTGCGCAGTCCCGCCTCGACGTGCGCGAGCTTCACGCCCAGCTTCACCGCCACCAGCCCGCACGCGATCGTGCTGTTCACGTCGCCAACGACGAGCACCAGGTCCGGCTTGTGTTCAAGCACGATCGGCTCGAACTTTTTCATGATCTCGGCCGTCTGAACGGCGTGACTGCCGGAGCCGACTTCAAGGTTCAAATCGGGCTCGGGAATGTTGAGCTGCTTGAAGAACAGATTCGACATGTTCTCGTCGTAGTGCTGGCCGGTATGCACCAGCAGCGGCGTGATCTCCGGCCGCTTGCCGAACGCCCGCATCAGCGGAGCGATTTTCATGAAATTCGGCCGTGCGCCGCAGATATTGATGATCTTCACTGATCCGGCTCCCCGCTTGACCTGTTCTGGTTCGCTTGTTTTCGCCCGATCGCCGCGGGCGCAGGACGCGGGCGAAGCGCAGGTTTTGCGCCGGCGACCGGTCGATCCATTCACGATATCGGCGGGGCGCCCGGGTGGCCAGTAATCGGGCGCGGGCGAGCCGCGCTACTTCATTTCCACGGTCGCCTCAGCCCGCTCCGTCACGGCGCCGCGGCGGAGGTCAAACGTGATGACCCACTCGCCCGCCATGTGCAGGTTCATGCCGGCGACGCGGTAGTGTCCGGGGGCGACTGTGGTTACCCGCGGAGCCGTGTTCATGCCGTGGCGGTGGGCGGGCATGTCGGCGTCGACCTGCAGTTCGACTTTGTCCAGTTCCGGGCCCGCGACGTAGACATCCATCGAGAACAACTCGTTCAGCGGAATCGTCGGCGGATCGGTGCGGTAACTCACGTTGTACGCGCCGCCGGCGGTTTGCACCGTGCGCAGCGGGGCTTTGTCTCCCGCGGCGGCAGGCGTGTCGGCGCCGAGTTTGCCGAACACACGTTGTTCCGCGTCGCGCGGGATGATCTGGCCGCTCAATACGCCGCCGTAGGTCTGTCCCATCCACACGCCGGAATAGAAACCACGGTAGAGCATGACCCGCGCGGAATAGGTCTGCATACCCGGGATCGTGAGGTCATCGACCGTGATGACCGGCGTGTCGCCGGCCCATTCGACGTTGACGTAAATCGGCAGTGTCAGCACGTTGCCGTCGAACTCGATGCGGGCGCTGATGACCCAGCGATCGCCTTCGATGCGCCGTGCGCCTTTGATCTCATATCGTTCTGCGCGCGGCGTACTCAGCGGCGCTTCGCCACGCAGACCCTCCGGCCCGGTCGCCTGAAACATGCCGCGCAACACGACGTCCTCCAGCGATTTCTCCAGCGCGCGGATCCGGCGGGCCCGCGCGGCGGCGGGCGCTTCCGCCGGCGACGCGTCCGCCGCGGCGGGACGCTTCTCGGGCGTCGGTGGCGTTTGGGCGAAAGCGGTCGCCATCGAAAGCAGCACGGCGACGAGCAAGCAGGAATGACGTCTCATGTTTCCGCGACCTCCGAACGCGGCGGCTGAATCAGCGTGACGGCGCCCAACGCCAGCAACGGCATCAGCGGCACGCGATAGCGCACGCTTCCAATAAACAGACAATGTAACAATGTGAAGTAGATGACCGGCAGCCAGATCAGGCGCTGCAGGCGTCGTTGTTCAACGCCACGAGCGCGCAACAGTCCGCCGAACGCCGCAATCAGCGCGACGATCGTAAACGCGGCCCCCGCGATCGCGGCCGGGCCGGCGCGATACGCGGCGTAGTTCGGCAGTGGATTCCAGGTGCGGGCAAATTTGATGGCGGCCAACCGTGCGATGCGCCTGGGGTCGTTCCGGATTTCTTCGACGGCTTTGGCGCGCAGCGCCCGGTCGCGCTGCATCTCGGTCATCTGTGCCAGGTGCGGCGCATCTTTCAGAAAAGACTGATCGCTCGAGCCGTCCGCCTGCGGCCCGGCCGCGTCGAACAGCGTGACGCCGCCGTTGGCGCTGAGCCACGCGGATTCGCCGAGCACGGCGCGATTGCGCGCGCCCCAGGGCAGCATCATCAACCCCAGCGCGGCGATGCAAGCCGCGACCCGCCACGCGCCGCGCAGGCGGTTCGCGTCAAACGCGAGCAGCGCGATCCACAGCAATCCGACCCAGCCGGCGGACGATGGGCGGGTCATTACGGCCAAGGCGCCGCAAAGCGCGACGCCGATCAGCGGGCCGACCCGGCGACGCGACTCCGCCGCCGTCGGGCGGGTCAATCGCCATGCGGTTACGGTCGTCAATACGAGCAGGAGCGTGAACAACGACTCGGTCAGCAGCAGGTTGGCGAAGAAGACCTCATACGGATTGAAGATCGCGAGCAGCGCCACCAGCAATACGCCGGGGATCGTCGTGAGCCCCGCCGCGACACCGACGATGATGGCGGCCGTCAGCGCGCTGAGGATGGCTTGCGCGATGCGGGCCCCCAGCACGCCATTGTCGCCAAACGCGGCAAACTGCGCCAGAAACAGCGGGTACACCGGCATGCGAGCGGCGAAACGACCATCATTGCTGCGCATGTCGCCGGTCGTGGCCAAGTTCTTCGCGATGTCCCAATGCAATCGCTCGTCATCGAATTCGAACGTTGTGCCGATGCGCGGCCACTGGTATAGCACCCACCCGCCGCGCACCGACAGCGCGAGCATGAATGTCAGCAGGATCAGCGTCCAGCGGCGCGTCATGCGTCGGCCGGGCCATCGAGATTGGTTTCGAGCCGGAGCCGCAGCGCGCGGCTGGTCGTCGGCCGCAGTTTGACACGTTCGTCAATCCGCAACGGAATCACCCAGATCGGCCCGTCCTGATCGCACAACACGCCAACCCGCGCCCGCAATTCCGGCGCGACTTTTTCATCGCTGAAGAAATCGTTGATCGTCTTGGAACCCGGCGCGCCGAGCGGCCAGAAACGCTCGCCGTCGCGGCGGCCGCGAATGACAAGCGGCGGTCTGACGCGCGACATGTCGACCCACTCCTCGTTGGCCCGCGCGGAGGACCGTAATTCGTCGATCAGGGTCGGCGCGATGTCCACGACTTCGACGCGCAGCCGCCCGAACAGGGTCGGGATCGCCGTGAGCCCCGGCATCGCGACGATCGTCGGCGCCAGCGCGTCATCGGCCTCGTTCGCCTCCGGCTGCCGGAATTCGAGGCGGTCATACACGCGACGGACCACAACCGGCCCCGGCAGATGCGTTTCCTTACCGCTGTCGCCGGCCGCGATCAGGCGCAGCGCGGCTTCGAAATGCGCGAAACTGAGATCCACATCGGGGCCGGCGAGTGTCGCGACGGCGCGGCGCACGACCTGGGCCTGAATGATCCGCGGCTTTCGCCGTAGACCGGTAATGTGCAGGGCGATCAGCCCCGGGCGCTCGCTGACCAGCAGCGCGTCGTAGGTTCGCGCCGCGGCCTCTTCGAGGTGGTCGTCGACCCAGCGGGCCTGCTCGGCCAAACGGAGCAGCGCCTCGCGAATCTGCGGGTTGACCTGTTCAGCAAGCAGCGGCAGCACCGTGTTGCGCAGGCGACCGCGCGTGAACTGGCCGGTGGCGTTGGTCGCGTCGCGACATGCGGTCAGACCGCGCTCCGCGCACAGCGCTTCGATCTCCGCCCGCCGCGTCGAGAGCAACGGGCGGATAATCATCACCCGGCTGCCCGGACGGAGCAGTCGCACGGCCGGCATACCCGCCAGGCCCCGCAGGCCGGTGCCGCGACACACCCGATGCAGCACGGTCTCGGCGTTGTCATCCGCGTGATGCGCGACGGCCACGAAGGCGCTGTCGGTTTTTAGCGCCACGCGCTCAAAGAAGGCGTAGCGCGCCGCGCGGGCGGCGTCCTCCGACATGCCCTCGGCGCCGGCGTCCAGGCGCTCAATCTCCGCCTCGAGGCACAGCTTCTCGCTCTCGGCGGCGACGAAATCAGCGTCGGCCCCGGCGTCGGGACGCATGCCGTGGTTCAGGTGCGCGACCGTCAGGGTCCAGCCGAGTTTGCGGCTTTGGTTCAGGTCGACCAGCGCGTGCAGCAGGAGCAGTGAATCGGGGCCACCCGACACGCCAACCACCCAACGTCGGGCAGGCGCAAGCGCATCGCGCTGCTCCAACCAGTCGGCGAGTCGTTGTGTGAAGGCGTCCCAGTTCATCATGATGTCCGCCGCGCGACCTCGCGCGCGATTTCCGGCTACTCGGCGCGGGGCGTAAACGCCTCGGCCAGCGCGAGCACGGCGAATGACGTGGCCAGTACCGGGTTGCCCTCCATCCAGCGGTCTTCGGAGTTCACCCAACTGCCGTCAGGGCGCTGCGCGGCCTCAAGCTGTTCGACGAGTTCGCGGCGCCAGTCGTGGCGGCGGCCCTGGCGGTCCACGACGACATCGTCGCCCCAGGCGGCGAGGGCCCGCGCGAACACATGATAGTAATAGTAAAGGCCCTCGCGCGCCTGGCGCTCGGGCATATTCGGGTTGTGGTCGAGCGTGTAGTGAGCGCGAATCCAGTCCCAGGCCGACTGCACGCGCGGGTCATTACGATCCAGGCCCGCGTACAGCATGCTCTTGAAGCCGGCGTACGTCATGGTTCCGTAGCTGCGCAGGCGGCGATCCT
Organism: uncultured Planctomycetales bacterium; assembly: GCA_964528455.1. Classification (GTDB taxonomy): domain Bacteria; phylum Planctomycetota; class Phycisphaerae; order UBA1845; family Fen-1342; genus DSPM01. The sequence goes on from CAZGTH010000002.1 coordinate 316,930, forward strand.
GCGCGTCGCGGTCGCCGCCGTTTTCGGATTCAACATAGCCGGCTTTGCTTTCGCCGCCGTTCGCGGGGGAATAGATAAATCCGCCGTCGCTTGCGCCGCGCGCGAATGGCTGGTCATTGGTTTCGCCGCGCATCTGGCAGCGTTGCACGAAGATCATCGCCTTGGCGTAAGCCGGGTCGTCTTTCGGCAGACCGCTGTCGCGGAGGGCGTCGAGCATGATCTGGGTGTTGGACAGATCCGGGCGCTTGCCGTGGCCATAGCCGGCCCCGCCGTAGAAAACGTCGTCAGGGTTGCGATTTTCGGTCTCATCCCACTGCAGGGTGGTCACGTACTTGCGGGCGCGCTCGATTTCGTTCCGGAGCGCGTCGTCGCGCATCGCGGCGAGCATGGAGATCGCGACAGAAGTCTCGTAGTTGTTATGCAGACCCGCCGCCGAGTAGATACCACCGTCCGGGCGCTGGGCGCGCAACACGGCGCGGACACCGCGGCGCGTGGCGGGGTGTTGCGGACCGATCTCCGAGGCGAGCGCCAGCGCGCGGGTCGCGAGCGCGGAGACTCCGATCGAGTTGTTTTCATCCCATCCACCCTCAGCGTTCTGCGCGGCAATGAGAAACGCCGCGCCGCGCTGGATCAGGCGCTCGGCGCGCACACGCGTTTCGGCGTCCTCGGAGCGCTTGACCGAGGGCTCGGCGCCGTCAGCCGGTTTGCTGGTTGACGACGTCTGTGCGGCACATGTCGCCGCAAGTACAGCGGCGATCGCGATCGGCGCGAGCCGGATGGGGAGTGACGCGTGGCCAGCGTTTCGATTCATTCTGTCGCTCCTTCACTTCGCAAGTGCCACCCCGCGCCCGAAACGTAGCCGCGATCTGGCGGCGCTGTCCGGCACGGCGGTGATCCAACGGCGATCAGCCGTAGCCCAGTTCATCCAGCGCATCTTCATCCAGACCGAAGTGGTGGCCGATTTCATGCAGCACCGTGATCCGAATCTCGTCCGCCAGTTCTTCGCGTGAATCGCACATGGCGCACAGATTCCGCCGGAAAACAAGCACGCGATCGGGCATCAGCGGCCGCTCCGACGACAGCCCGTTGTTTTCCAGCGACGCCCCGATGTAGAGCCCGAGCAGATCGTCCGGCAATTCGTCCGCCTCCAGCATGTCCGGCTCCGGCGCGTCAGCGGCTTCGATCACGACGTTATTCAGATAGCGCCGCAGGTCCGCCGGAATCGAATCCAGCGCCTCGGCCACAATCGCGTCGAACTCTTCGGGTGAGACTCGTATCATACGCGCCCCGCGGGCCTGATCGCGCGGTCTGGCGGATCGCGACCGCTTCCGGGATTATACGCGAACCAGACGCGCGATTCCCGCGCGGACACACGACAGGAGTCGGCATGATTCGGCGATTCGCATCAATCTCGTTGCTATTGACCGCTTTGGCCATGACCGGATGCGCGCCGACCGCGTTTCTGGTCACGCCGGTCTCGGGGGCCCGGTCGCTCCAAGCGCATGTCGTGGAGCGTGAGGGGCTGCTGGCGATCAAGCGCATCGCGCTGATCGAGGTCGATGGGCCGATCATGAACCAGCGCTCATCGTCGCTGCTCGGCCCCGCCGGCGACAATCCGGTCGTCTTGTTTCGCGAGAAACTCCAGCGGGCCGCGGCGGATGATCGCGTGCGGGGCGTGGTGCTGCGGATCAACTCGCCCGGCGGGGGCGTGACCGCGACGGACATGATGTACGCCGAGCTCCGGCAGTTTCGGCGGGATACCGGCAAGCCGGTCGTCGCGATGTTGCTCGATGTGGCGGCGTCCGGCGGCTACTACCTCGCCTGCGGCGCGGACGAGATCATCGCGCAGCCGACGACAGTCACAGGCAGTATCGGCGTAATCATGATTCTGCCGGAAGTCAGCGGCGTGATGCGCAAGCTCGGTATCGCCACCAATACGATCAAGAGCGGGCCGATGAAGGACGCCGGCTCGCCGTTCCGGCCGATGGACGCGTCGGAGCGGGCGGCGTTTCAGCACATCATTGATCAGATGTATGACCGGTTTCTCACGGTCGTGCGGGAGGGCCGCCCGAAGATTCCCGCTGATGAATTGCGTTCGATCGCCGACGGGCGGGTGTATTTCGCGGAAGACGCGGAGCGGCTCGGCCTGGTCGATCGGCTCGGCGCGATGCCGGATGCGATCGCGGCCGCCAAGGCCCGCGCGGGGATTGCGGACGACGACGTGGTGATTGTCGAGTACGCGCGCCCGGCGGAGTATCGGGCCAACTACTACGCGCGTAGCGGCCCGGAGACCGTCAATGTCGTCAATGTCGAGCTGCCCGCCTGGCTGAACGGGGAAGCGCCGGCGTTCCTCTACCTCTGGTCGCCAGGGCGGTAGCGTGGGTTTTGACTGGCGTCGACGCCGCGGCGGGTCTACGCTGGTATTCACAGGCGCCGAAGTCGCGTTCACGCGTATCATACTGGAATCAAAGACCGGACTCGCCCAGGAGTAACGAGGGATGTCGCAGATGATCAGGAAGCGCGTCGCGCCCATGGTGGCGCTGGCGATTGGGGGCTGGCTCTCAACGGCGGCGGCGTGGGCGGATGAGCGGCCCTCCTATCCCGCCACGCGGGCGGCGCCCGTCACCGACACGCTGCACGGCGATCAGGTCGTTGACATGTATCGCTGGCTGGAGAACCGCGATGACCCGGATGTGATCGCGTGGATTGACGCGCAGAACGCCTTCTCCGATCGCTATCTGACGCGCTTTTCCGAGTTGCGCGAATCACTGGCCACGCGGCTGATGAAGCTCTACAGCGGGACGGAAACGTCCGCGCCGATCCGGATCGGCCAGCGCTACTTCTTCACGCGCCGCGCGGGTGATCAGAACCACGCGATTGTCTACTATCGGGACGGCGGCCCGGAGAACGAACCCCAGATCGCGATCAATCCCAACGAGTTCAGCGAGGATGGCGCCACTGCCCTTGACTGGTGGTATCCGTCGCCGAACGGAAGGCTGATCGCCTACGGACGGTCGGATTCCGGCAGCGAGTTGAGCACGCTTTACCTGCGGCTGCTGGAGACGAATACCGACAGCGCCCTGACAATCCCGCGCACACGGGCCAGTTCCATCGCGTGGGACGCCGACAGTCAGGGGTTTTACTACATTCGCTATCCGGAGGCCGGCAGTGTGCCGGCGGGCGATGAGAATTACTATCGCCGCGTCTATCACCATCGCTTTGGCGCCGACCCGAGCGAGGACAAGCTCGTCTTTGGCGACGGGCGCGCCAAGGAAGAGTGGGCGGATGTGGCGTCCTCCAGCGATTTTCGCCATGTGTTCATCACGGCTTCGCTGGATTGGACGCGCAACGACTTGTTCATGAAGGCGGAAGGGGCGGAGTCATTCACGCCCGTCGCAGAGGGCCTCGACGGGACGTTTGAAGCCGACGTCGTCGGCGACACGCTGTATCTGCTGACAAATTACAAGGCGTCGCGCTATCGCATTCTGAAGGCGCCGCTGGCGACGCCGGGGCCGGCCAACTGGACCGAGGTGGTGCCCGAGCAGCCGGGCGTGATTCGCGGCATGGTGATCGTTGACAACAAGATCGTCGTGAACCTGCTTGAGAACGCGTTCTCGCGCCTGTTGGTGTACGAACCGGACGGCAAGCTGGTGACCGAGATACCGCTGCCATCGCTGGGCAGTGTGGGGGCTGTCACCGGCAAGCCGGACGGCAGCGAAATGTACTTCGAGTTTGAGTCGTACCTGCATCCGCCGACCGTGTTTCAGTACAACATGGCGACCCACGAGGCGCAGGTGATCGATCGGATGGACGTGGACGTCGATGCCGATCAGTACGAGACCAAGCAGGTCTGGTTCAACTCGAAAGACGGCACGCGCGTGCCGATGTTTGTGATTCATCGCAAGGGCCTGGATCGCAACGGTGAAAACCCGACGGTGCTGTACGGCTATGGCGGATTCGATATCTCGCTGACGCCGCGATTCGATCCGAGCCTGTTCGTGTGGCTGGAGCGCGGAGGCGTCTATGCCGTCGCCAACCTGCGCGGCGGTGGCGAGTTCGGCAAGGACTGGCATACGGCCGGGCGCCTCGAGCGCAAGCAGAACGTCTTCGACGACATGATCGCCGCGGCGGAAAAACTGATCGAGGATCGTTATACAAAACCGGATCGCCTCGGAATTCGCGGTGGAAGCAACGGCGGCCTGCTGATGGGCGCGATGCTGACGCAGCGGCCGGATCTGTTCGCGGCCGTGCATTGCGCCGTGCCGCTGCTGGATATGCTGCGCTACCACGAGTTCTCAATCGCCCGGCTGTGGATTCCGGAGTACGGCTCGGCCGAGGACGCGGCCCAGTACGCCTGGCTGAAGGCATACTCGCCATACCAGAACGTGCGCCCGGGCGTGAAGTATCCGGCGACATTGTTCACCACCGGCGAGTCGGACTCGCGCGTCGACCCGATGCACGCGATGAAGATGACAGCGCTGCTGCAGGCCCAGACCACGTCGGACCGACCGATCCTGCTGAAGGTCGAGCGCAAAGCCGGCCACGGAAAAGGCAAGCCTTTGCGGATGAAGGTTGACTCGCAGCTTGACTACTGGATTTTCTTCATGTGGCGCCTGGGCTTGATCGAGGGCGGGAAGGGCGCGGCCTGAGTCGCGCGTTTCTCCGTAGTACGCGATGGCCAATCCCCTGGCGTCGATTGCGCAGCGCCTGCTCGATGTGGTCGCGCCGCGCGCCTGTCTTGGCTGCCACGCGCTGATTGAGCGCGAGCGCGACCTTTGCGATGCCTGCCGCGCCGCGCTCGTGACACTTCAGCAACAGCCCTTTTGTGAGCGCTGCGGACGAACCGCCCGTCCTGAAACAACGAACGGCGACGGCTGCGGCGTGTGCCGGCGCGAGCGATTCTGGAACATGGCGGGCGTGACGCGCGTCGGGGCTTATGAGGCGCCCCTGCGTGAGATGGTCCTGGGTCTGAAGTATGAAGGGGTGCTGGCGAACGCGCGCTGGCTGGGGGCGGCGTTGGCCGATCGCATCGCCGCGCAGGACTGGGCGCCGATTGACGCGATTGTCCCCGTGCCGATGCACCCCCTGCGGCGCTGGCAGCGCCCGTGCGATCACGCCGCCGAACTGGCTGAGGTGGTCGCGTCGCGGCTGGGGATTCCGTTGCGACGCCTGGCCCGGCGTTCCCGCTATTCCGAAAGCCAGCTGCGCATGGACACGCGCGCCAAGCGGTTTGACAACATCGCGCGCTGTTTTGCGCCGCGCGGGCGCAAATCGCCACAGGGCGCCGCGGTGTGCATCATCGAGAACATGGTTGTCACCGGCGCCACGCTGTGCGAGGTCGCCAAGGCCCTGCGTCGGGGTGGCGCGAAAACGATCTACGCCGCCTTCGCGGCCCGCTCATCGCCGCCGGGACAGCCGCAACCAAGATTCGGCCCGGCTCAAGATCAACCTTCGAGCGGCTGAGGCCCCGTTCGACTGCGTGGATTCCCGCCTGCACGGGACGGTAGGGCGGGCCGTGCCCGCCACCCGGGGCCGCAACAGCAGCGTTTCGCGCCGGCCGCGCACGCTTGGCCTGCGCCCTATCCACGCGCGCGTCGAATAACGGATTGCCGGCCCCGCTCCCGAACGCGGACAGCAGCAAATGGCGCTGTCGCGAAATGAACGCATGGAGAATCCTTCTGCGGGTCGCGAGCCGCTCACGAGGCGGAATCGGACGAATGATTCGCGCAAACCGATGACGCGTTGCTACGGGCCTAATGTGGCGCAAAGCGGCCGCGATTGCGTCAGAATGGCGGTTTCTGAGCGCCGCGAAGCAGGCGCGTGACGGGTCGCGCACTTGCAATTGGGGACGTCTCGTCTACACTCTTGCATATCCACGAACTTCCTGATCATTCATGCCGCTGTTCGTCACCCCTCACCGGGGGCAATCGCGTCTCTTCTTTGACAGGTCAACGAGGCTCGCTGGTGCTCCGCCCACGTGGTGCGCGAATCGTTCGCGCGCACGGTGGCCGCGAGTAACCGCCCCGGCGCAGGCTGAGGGCAAAGTCAGGTCCTTTCCGGTTCGGTTCAGCATGACGGCGCGGAAGCGCCGCGGCGTGACACCGCTTTGCGGATCACGCGTCTGCGCTGCGCGCACAACCGGAACAGAACCTCGGAGATGCAGAAATGGCACGCAAGCTTTACGTCGGCAACCTATCGTATGACACGCAGTCGGCGGATCTTCAGCAATTGTTCAGCGCGCACGGCACCGTGACCAGCGCGGATGTGATTTCAGACGCCGCCACCGGTCGCAGCAAGGGCTTTGGTTTCGTTGAGATGAGCACGGAAGACGAGGCCCGGGCCGCGATCGCCGCGCTGAACGGTACCGATCACGGCGGCCGTTCGCTGACCGTCAACGAGGCGCGTCCGCGTCCGGCTGGCGGCGGTGGTGGCGGCGGCGGTGGTGGTGGCGGCGGCGGTGGCCGTCGTCGCTGGTAGGCACAGGTCCGGGAGGCGCGCCGCGCGATGATGCCGGATGAACGAGATCAATTGCTCACGTTGTTCCACGCGCCCACGCGCTGGACACAACATGTGGAGGCCATGGACCAGCGTGGCGAGCCGGTGCGCTATGACAGCGCCGGGGCCGTCGCATGGGACCTGACCGGAGCAATTTGCCACTTGTTCGGCTGGCGGCGCGGCTTGGCGCTGTTTGAGCAACTCGATCGCCACGCGCACGGCAAGCGCGCGGCGGTCGGTTGGCCTCCGCGCGACACGGCGCTTGACGCCTTCTCGCGGCTGCAGGCGCTGAATGATGGCGATGAAACCACGTTCGCCGACGTGCGACAACTGATCGAAACCATGCCGGTATGGCGTGGGGGCCGGACGGCCGGCGCCGAGGGCGCTGCGGTTCCCGGCGCCCCTTTTGAGGGCAACGAACAGATGGAATGAATGTTCACCGGGTGAATCCCGACGACAAGGAGCTACAATGGCAAAGAAGCGCGCATCGGTCCAGAAGCGAATGCGAGAGCAGAACAAGCGCCAGCGTGAATTTCTCAAGACGGAGAAGGCGAACCGCAAGCGCGAACGGCGGTTGAACGGCGAGCCGGAAACGCCTTTGGACGAAACGCAGGCGCCCGAGAATCCGATCGAGCCCAGCGCCGGCGGCGGCGAGGCGATCTAAGTCTGGTAGAGAGGGAAGCCGGTGGAACTTCCACGTCGATCGCGCGGCGATGAGCTCCTGGCCCCCGGGACGTTGCGCGACCTGCGCACCCGACTGCGGGCCCGCGCCGATCATCACGACCTGACGACCGTGATCGCGTGCGCGTTCGATCATCGCACGCGCATGTTGCCGTTTCTGTACGCCGACCTGCGGATGGCGCCTGCCGGCGTGCGTTCGATCGGCGCCGCAATGGTCGACGCGGGTTTTTCGAAAACGCGGATTGTGTTGCAGCAGTGGAGCAAGCGATTTCGCCCGTCGCAGATGCGGCTCGATGGGCGGATTCCCGATCTGTTCCTGATCTCAAGCATGCAACTGCATAACGCCGCCTGTCGCGATTTGATTCGAGACGCCTGCCGCATCGAGCCCGCCCGTCGCCCGCTGATCATCGTCGGCGGCCCCAAGGTGATTTACGAGCCATGGGACGCCTTCGGAACCGACCCCAACGATCCGTGGAGCGCCGACGTCGCCGTCACCGGCGAAGAATATGTGCTACTGAGCCTGCTCGAAGTCGTGCTGGACATGCGCGCCCGCGGCGAGTCCGTACGCAACGCGTTTCTGCGGGCGCGGGAAAGCGGCGCTCTGAACGATACGCCGGGCCTGGTGTACGCCCGCGCTAACGGCCCCGTCGCCGAAGAACTGATCGACACCGGCGTGCAGCGTCTCGTGGGCGACCTCGACGAGCTGCCGCATAGCGTGCTGGGCTATCGCCTGCTTGAGCCGCCGAGTCGGCTGGAAGGCCTCGCGAGTCAGCCGCTGGCCGCGGATCGTGTGCGGCGCTATTCGCCGATCGGCTCGCTGGTGCTTACGTTCGGCTGCAAGTTCGCATGCCCCTATTGCCCGATTCCCGCCTACAACCAGCGGCAGCATCGTGTAAAGAGCGGCGCGCGGATCGCGGACGAAATGTCGGCGTTGCAGCGCGAATTCGGTATCCGCCACTTCTTCGGCGCAGATGACAACTTTTTCAATCACGAAGCGCGCACGCTCGAGATCGTCGAAACATTGGCGAAGACCCGCACCGACAGCGGCGAGCGACACCGCTTCCGCTGGGGCACCGAAGTCACGGTGCATGACACGTTGAAGCTGCGCGATCATCTCCCGCTCGTGCGGGCGGCGGGCGCGCGGGCCATGTGGCTCGGCGTCGAAGACCTGACGGCCACACTCGTCAACAAGGGCCAAAGCGTCGACAAGACCAGCGAGGCGTTCGGACTGTTGCGGGCCAACGGTATTGATCCGATGCCGATGATGATGCACCACGACGAGCAGCCGCTGGTCAGCCGCGGGCCCAAGCCCTACGGCCTGCTGAATCAGGTGCGACTGCTGCGGAAGGCCGGCGCCATCAGCATGCAGGTGCTGATGCTCGTTCCCGCGACCGGGTCAAAGCTGTTCTCCGGCACTTACACGTCGGGCATGGCGTACGAGAGCGTCGGCGGGCGCAAAGTCGAAGAGCACATGCTCGGCGGCAATTTCGTCGTCGCCTCCAATCACGCCAATCCGTGGCGTAAGCAGGTCAACATTCTGCTGGCATATGCGTATTTCTATAACCCACTGCGGGCCGTGATCGCGCTATTCCGGCCGAAGAGCCGGCTGTATCTCGCCGACGCGATCTGGCAGGGGCTCGGCATGTGGGGGCTGGCCCAGACCGCGCGCAAAACAATCGGGTGGGCCTGGCGGCTGCGTTTCATGTCGATCCGGCGAAAATCCGCGCCGCCGATGAACCAGATTCCGATGCGAAGCCCGGACGGCGCGGCGGGAAGCCATGTGCTGCCCACGGCGCTGGCCCGACAGGCGGAAGTCATCGAGGCGCCGACAATGCCGGGCAGCGTGCGCTTGCCGGTTCACTCCTAGACACAGTACGCCGCGTGGCTGCGGCCGGCCATATCACCGTCGCGGTGGTTGCGCGACAAATCGGATCAGCTGCTCGCGCCGCCCGTATGCCGGGAAGCTGTGCGTCTCCCAACCATCCGCGGACATGCCCGCCGCCTTGTAGCAGGCGATCGCGGCCGGGTTGTCGGGAAACACGACCAGGGAAACGCGCGATGCGCCTTTCGCGTTGAAGGCCCGGCGCAACAGCAGGCGGATCAACGCCGTGCCAATACCCTGACCGCGCTGGGCCGGATCCACCAGCACATGCCCGATCCAGTAGGTCTTTTGTATGCGATTCAGCCGGTTCAGCTCCGCGTAGCCCAGCGGCGCATCATCCGCGGTGCGACGCAGGATCATCGCCTCCCCCTCGCGCCCCCAGGCGCGGACTTTCGCGGGTGTCAGCGGCGGGGCCGTGCGCGGCGCGACGCGCCAGCAGTCATCGGCCGTTGGCGCCCAGCGGGCGACCAAATCGGCGAGCGCGGTGTCGAACGGCGCCAGCGCGTAGGGCGCTGGGGCGGGGCGTCGCCGACGGGGGATTGTCGCCATACACTACAACCTTGAGTACAGGCGGGCGTTTTGCCCACGCGTTGTTTCGAGCGTCGATGCTGCCCGGGTGGCCAGGCGCCGCCGGCTGATTGGGGCGCCGACACCGCCGGGTGGTACGGGCGTCTCGCCCGTACAGCACAACAATAGCGAATTATGAACGACTCCACCCACGATCGCCACAACGCCGAGCCTGCCGCCGATGAGCGATTCCGCGGCTATCCGGTCAAGGTCCGCCCGCTCGAGCTCGTCGGCGGCCCGCTTGATCTGTACGGCCCGGCGAATTTCGAGGAATTGATCGACGATCCGGCGGTGGCGCAACGGTTTGAGGTGGATGAGTTTTTACCCTATTGGGCGGAATTCTGGCCCGGGTGCCTGCTACTGGCGGATGTCATCGAGCAATGGCCGGCGACCGACGCTGACGGGCGGCGGTTGTCGCTTCTGGAACTCGGCTGCGGCCTCGGGCTGGTCGGTCTGGCGGCGGCGCGCCGCGGATTCGCCGTTACGGTTTCCGACTACGACGATGACGCGCTGGCGTTCGTGCGCCACAGCGCTGAGCGGAACGCCATCCCGGTCCCGGAGACGCGCTTCATTGACTGGCGGCTGACGATTTCGGAGTTGCAGTTTGACCGCATCGTCGGGGCCGAGGTGTTATATGAACGCCGGCATCTCGACCCGGTCGCCCAGTTCCTCGCGAACCATCTGGCGCCCGACGGCGTCGCGGCGATCTGCGACGCGAACCGCCAGACGGCCGACGCCTTCCCGGAATCCGCGCTGCGGGCCGGGCTGAGCGTATCGGTCGCGGCGCACAGCCGGGAACACGCGGGGCGTGTGGTGAGTGGGCGGATTTTCACGCTGAAACGCGCGAGATAGTCGCGGGCGCCATCGCGTCATTAGTTGAATGATCACTTGAGGAGATTGCGGCGATTGTCTCGATCACGTGTCCAGATAATGTACGTACTCGAGTGATTGCGCCAGCCTAATCCTCCGGCCGCTCGCCATCCGGCGCCATCTTCACGATCCGCGGCTGGAATCTCGCCACGATCTCCACTAAGTCTGCCTGCGCCGCCATCACCGCGTCGATGTCCTTGTACGCGCTCGGCGTTTCGTCCAGCCCGGCGGACAGCAGCTTGACCCCCGCGTCGCGTAGCGTCGCGTTCACATGGCTCCAGCGGGTCGTGTTGCGCGCCTGTGTGCGCGACATTCGCCGCCCCGCGCCGTGGGATGCCGAGTGCAGCGAGCGCGGCTCGCCAAGGCCGCGGACGACATAGCCCGGCGCCGTCATCGTGCCGGGGATGTAGCCCAGCACGCCCGGACCCGCCGGCGTCGCGCCTTTGCGGTGCACAATCACCTCGCGCCCGCCGTGCTGTTCTTTCCAGGCGTAGTTGTGGTGGTTTTCCATGCTCAGCAGCACGTTTCCGCCGACGGATCGCGCGATTTTGTCGTGGATCACTTCATGATTCGCGGCGGCGTATTGCCCCATCAGCTCCATTGCCGCCCAATACTCCGCGCCTACGCCATCCATCGGCAGCCACGCCAGATGGCGCAGCTCGCGCGGCAGGCCCGGATGCAGTTCGTTCGCGATGCGGCTGTAATGCTGGCAGACGTTCGCGCCCGAGCCGCGCGAGCCGGAATGCGACACGACCGCGAGATAATCGCCCGGCGCGACGCCGCTCGGATTTCCGGCGCCGAAGCTGATTTCTCCGAACTCGACAAAGTGATTGCCCGACCCGGACGTGCCGAGCTGTTTCCAGGCGGTGTCTTTCAGATTGCGCGTGACCTCGGTGACGCCCCAGTCGGTATCCATGACGCGATGCTGCGGGCGCTGCTTCGGCCGCCACCCCTGGCCGACGCCGAACAGCGTTTCGCGCTCCAGGATTTTCTCGAGCCGGTCCTGTTGCCCGGCGATCTGCGCCGCGGGTTGATCAAACACCGTCAGCCGAACGCGGCAGGCGATGTCCACGCCGACGGCATAGGGAATCACCGCGTTCTCCGTCGCCAGCACGCCGCCGATCGGCAGTCCATAGCCGACATGCGCGTCGGGCATCAGCGCGGCGGCGACGGAAATCGGCAGGCGACAGGCGTTGCGCATCTGCTCGCGGGCCGCGAGGTCGATGTCATCGGCGCCCCAGCAGGTGTAGTCCAGATCGTCGCGCAGCGGGATGAACTCCGGCGGCGGCGGGGCGACCAGCTCGGCGGCAAGCGCGCCGAAAACCGCGTCGTCCGCGAATTGTTCGGGGCTGGCGATGACGGCGCGGATTCGCTCGCGGATGTCGCTTTTCTGCATGCCGCCGGCCGCGGCGTCAGCGCAGGCCCGCTCGGCCGCCTTGATCGCGGGCTGATGGACGATGCCGAGGTTGATGAGTTCGCGCCGTTTCATGAACGAGATGATACCCGCGCGACCACGCCGCGCGCCCAGGCGCCACTTCAGGACTTGACGCGTTTGCACTCCGTGGATTCCCGCCTGCGCGGGAATGACGAAATGGCGTGCGTTGCGCGGGGATGACGAAAATGGCGGTGCATTCCCGCGTTGATGCGTGGGATGATGGAGATGGCGCCCATTCAAGGTCGTCACCCCCGCGCAGGCGGGGGTCCACGACGACTAGTGGCGTAAGGACTTGACGCGTTTCCACTCCGTGGATTCCCGCCTGCGCGGGAATGACGAAGTAGGGCAGGAAGACATGCGCAGGAGACGCGCGCCCGGCGCGCGCCGGGTCGCGCCTGGCCGATCAGTAAGTCGGCGTCTCGCGATCGGTCAGGATGATGTTGTTGAATTCCAGCAAGGTGCCCTTCGCCCGCTCCAACTCCACAATCGCGAGCGTGTGTTCGACGACGAGGCTGATCAGCCGACGGCGGTCGTTGGCGAGGCGCTCGATGCTGTTGAGTTCCGCTTCGAGAAAGCCGGGGTCGATCTTGGTGGTTTTGGCCTGCAGCGCCTGCAGGCTGTCGCGGTTGGAATACGCCGACTGCAATTGCGGGGCGATCTGAATGCCGCGGACCCTCAACTGCCGCACGGCGCGATTGACTTCCTCGATTACGCCTTCGTACGACTGATGCAGAGAGGCCGTCGCCTGATTCTGCTGCAGGCGCGCCCGGCGATCGGCAGCGGTCGCGGCCCGGTTGCCGATCGGGATCGCGAAATTGACCGTGACGGAATAGGACCGAAAGCGATTGGTCGTCATGACGTCGAGACTGCGATCCGCCGAGCCGCCCAGACCCTGCACTTCGTAGTTGAAGCTCAGATCAAGCTGCGGCAGCAACTGGTTCTTGGCCACGCTGCGCCGAATGCGGGCTTGTTCAACGCGTAAACGGGCCTGTTCGATTTCGGCGCGTTCGTCCAGCGCGCGACGCGCTTCGGCGAACTGATCGACGACAAGCGGCACGATGATCGGCTCGCCGACCGGCACAACTTCGATCTGGCGGCTGAGCAGCAACTCCGGATCCTGGATCAGGAACTTCAGGCGATCTTCCGCGTCGCGCAACACGCGCACGGCTTCCGCGAGGTCGACCTTACGGCTTTCCCAGCGAGCCTTGGCGGCCTCGATCTCCACCAGTGAGGCGTCATTGGTGCGCCGATCCTTGATGCTGCGGAATGTCGCCCAGTTTTCCGCGACGGCTTCGGCGAGGACGGCGGCGTCGCGCCGCGCCTGCAGCAGGCGCCAGAACGCCTGTTCCACTTCCAGCAGGGTGTCGCGGATGCGCTGCTTGAATACCGACTGTTCGATTTCAAACTCGCGCCGCGCAATCTCGATCTGCGCTCGATTCACGTCCAGTCCGAAGCCGCGCAGCAGCGGTTGTGTGAACTGCGCGACGAACGACGTGTTATACGCCGGGTTAAGCTGCTGGAACTGAAACGGCACGAACGAGCGCGAATTCCGCATCGATGTCTGGACCCGCATGCCGGTGGGCAGCAACTGGCGGATACCGCCCTCAACCGAACGGATATCGCTCTGTCCGGCGGCCAGCTGCGTGGCCACGGCCTGGTCGCGATTGTCGTAGGACGAGTCGAGAAAGAACACCGCGTCAAACGCCGCTTCCGCCTCGATGATCTGCGTCTCGCTGATCGCCGGATTGATCGCCTGAATGCGGATCGCGTAGTTATGCGCGAGCGCCGATTCGATGCACTCGGCCAGCGTCACGCGCCGCTGTTCGGGCAGCAGGATGTAGCCGACGTATTCTTCCGCCTTCTGCAGCACGCGCTCGTAGTACTTGTGCAGACGCTGGTCGTTCGGCCGATCGGCGCGCACCTCGTCGAGGTGGCGCCGCAACTGCGTGAGCAAATCGCGCGGGTCCGGGGCTTCGATGTCAATTCGCGCCCACGTCGCGACAACGGTGGAGTTCGGGTCAATCCCGGGGTCCGCCAATAACGCGACCTTCGGCGGCGATACGCCGTCGGCCGCATAGATCAGGTTCCGATCGCGCCGCGCAGGCAGCGCCTCGCCGGCAGGTTCGCGCTCCGCCGTTTCTTCTTGAATCGCCTTGCCGCGATTGATCATTCGCTGGCTGTAGGCTTCGATCGCCGTATCGACCGGCGTCATCTCGCCCATCTGTTCCTGGCCGAAAGTCGGCGAGGACAGGGAGATCGTCAGGATGCTGAAGGCGCACGCGCGCACCAGCCGCAAGTTTCGAGGTTCGATCATTATTTTTTCACCCGCGCCAAGGAAGGCCTAATGGGCGCGATCTTAGAGATGCGTCAAAATGGTGTCAAAACCACAGGAGGCGTTTATGACGGACGCGCTGGCCGCATCCTTCACCGCATACGCGTGTGAGAAGCTGGACGAGAACATGTCGCAGATTCGCCGCTGCGCAAACCTGCTGCCCATCGACGCGCTCTGGAGCCGGCCGAACACACACTGCAACGCTGTGGGCAACCTGATCCTGCACCTGACCGGCAATGTGCGGCAGTGGATCGTGTCCCACATCGGCGGGGAGACGTTTGACCGTCACCGGCAGGCCGAATTCGACCAACGCGACGCGATCCCGGCCGCGACGATGCTGCCCGCGCTGGAGCGCGTGATTTCCGACGCGAAAGAGGTCATCCGCCGCCAGACCGGGGAAACGCTGACGATCCGCCATTCCATCCAGAAATACGACGTGGACCGCCTGACGGCGATTTTTCACGTGGTCGAGCACTTTTCGCTGCACACCGGCCAGATCGTACACATGACCAAGGCCCTGCTGAACGTGAGCCTGAGCGTCTATGACGAGCACGGCAAGCGAATCGACGGCATGACGGCGCCATAGCCCGAAAAATCGGGGCAATAAAAAGGGCCGGTGGTCAGGACGTGTGGGGGGGGAACACGTTCGCCAACACAACCGGCCCGGCTCGGAAGCCGCCAACGTCGGCGGCGAAGCACATTTATCGTTGTCCCCGCGCCGTCAGGGCAGGGAACTGGGGATCCAGGATTCGAACCTGGACTAACTGATCCAGAGTCAGTCGTGCTACCGTTACACCAATCCCCAAAGGGGCAATTGGCAGTGTAGGGCGGACCCGCCCGCGAAGCAACCAAATCCGCACCGGCGAACTTTTTATCCGGCCTATAATCGGGGGCATGAGAGTCTGCCAGCGCCCCGCCAGCCGTCCGATCTTTCCCCGCGCCGCGGCTTTGGGCGCGATCTGCTGCACAGTGATCGGGGCCGCGGGGGGGCCGCCGAGGTTCTCGCGCTTTCTCGCGCAATGGGATGGGTTGTCGGATCCTGCGGCCGCCGCGGTCGCGCCGGATGGCCGCGTCGTTGTCGCTGAAGCTTCGGCGGGCCGCGTGACGGTTTTCGCGGCGCCCGAGGAAGGCAAATCCGGGCGCGTGTTGCGTGTGGTGGGCAGCGACGTACTCATGGATCCGGTCGCCGTCGCGATCGGCGATCGTGGCGCGCTTTTTGTCGCGGATCGGGCCGGTGGCGTCGTGCGCGTTTTCGGTGAAACGCAGGCGGCGGATGTTACGGGTAGTCGCGATCCGGCGCTGTCAGTCCGCACGATCGGCGAGGGTGTGCTCGTCGCGCCGACCGGGCTGGCCCTAACTGGCGGCGGTCTGGTCGTGGCGGACGGGGGAGCGGATCGGGTTCGCGTTTTCGACGGCGCGGGGAAGCTCGTGTCGGATTTTGGCGGATTTGGTTCCGGCGACGGGAACCTGCGCGGGCCAGGCGGGGTGGCGGTTGATCAGGACGGCGCGATTTTCGTGGCGGACAATGACAATCATCGGATCGCGGTGTTTGAGGGTGATGGCCGCTGGCGGGGGGCGTGGGGCGCCTGGGGATTCCAGAACGGAATGTTCGCGGCCCCGACCTGCGTGACGATTCTTGACGACGCGGTGTATGTCACCGATCGCGACGGGCATCGCGTGCAGGTGTTTACGCGCGAAGGGCGCTTTCTGTCCCGCTGGGGTGTGCACGCGATCAAGCCGCGTGAGGGGGAAGGCAAGTTGCACTATCCGAACCACCTCTCGATCGCGCCTGATGGACGATTTGCCGTGCTGTGTGAGGCGTTCAGCGATCGCTGCCAGATTTTCAACGCGGCGCAAGCGGGTGACAGCGAGCCAATGCTGACGCCGTTCGGTCCCGAGTCGGGCGCATCGCACCCCGGCAGGCGGATCGCGACACACGGCAAGTTGCTGGCGTTGACGCAGCCGGACGGGCACAGCGTGGAGATTTTCGACGCCTCGACGATCCCGCCGGTGTTGCTCAGCATCGTCGGCGGTTTCGGCGATAAGCCGGGCCAGTTCAATCGACCGGAGGGGCTGGCGTTCAGTCGCGACGGTGAGCTTTTGTACGTTGCGGATGGCGCGAATCGGCGGATGCAGGCGTTTCAGCTTGATCGCGCGCTGGTCGAAGGTGAGACGCGTTATCACCCGCGTCTGGCGCGGCTCGCGCGGGTTGCCGCGATGCCGGCCGGCGACTCATCGAACGAGCCGGGCGCGCCGGCGGCGATCACGGTTGGCGCGGATGATCGCGTGTATGTGCTTGACGTGCGCTGGAAACGGGTCGTGGCGTTTGCGCGGGACTTCTCAGTCAGCGGCATGTGGTCCCTGGGTGAGGCTGCGCAGCCGCGCGATATCGCGGCGGATGACGCGCTCATCGCCGTGTTATTGGCGAACGAGCCGATGATCGTGCGATTTCGCGCGGACGGCAGCCGGGTGGACGCGTGGCCGGTGCGACCGGCGCCGACGGCGGATCATGCATCGGGCGCGGCGGCGGCTCCGGCCGCGGAGAAGATTCCTGCGATCGCGCATCCGAGCGGGTTGGCGGTCGTGGGCTGGTCCGATGGCGACGCCCCCGAGGGCGGGCGCATGCCGAGCGTCGCGTGGGCTTCGCCCGGCGCCGGCGCCCCCGCGGACGCGTATTCGCGGTACCTTGTCTCGGACGAGCGGTCCGGCGTGATTGCGGCGGTGTCGTCGCGCGGCGTGGAAGCCGTGCTGGGAGGCGTCGGCCTCGGCCCGGTAGAGTTCTTCAAGCCGGCAGGCCTGGTGGTCGGGGCGAATGGCCGGGTCTTCGTTGTCGACTACGGCAATCACCGCGTTCAAGCGCTCAACGCTTCGGGCGGGTTCGAGGGGGCGCTCGGGTCGCGCTGGTTTGTGGAGCCGGCGCAGCGCGGCATGGACTGATGGCGATGCGGCTTTTTTCGACGGCTCGCCCCGGCGCGGCGCGTCTATACCGTGGCATGGGGGCAGCCGGCGCGGCGATTGGGTTCTGAGGCAAGACGCATGGTGGAGCACACGCCGACGGGCGCGATTTTCGGTAAATGATTCCGACTGAAATCCTCAAGAAAGTTCGGCGCATCCAGATCCAGACCGCGGCATTGGTGAATGACCTGTTCGCGGGTCAGTACCATTCCGCGTTCAAAGGGCGCGGCATGGAGTTTGAGGATGTCCGCGAGTACCAGCCCGGCGACGACGTGCGGTCGATCGACTGGAACGTCACCGCCCGCGCCGGCCGCCCGTTCGTCAAGAACTTTCGCGAGGAGCGCGAGTTGACGGTGATGCTGGTGGTTGACATCAGCCCATCGCAGGAATTCGGGTCGAATCTCCAGCTCAAGAGCGAAGTCGTGGCGGAATTGGGCGCGACGCTCGCTTTCTCGGCGATTCAAAACAACGACAAAGTCGGGATGCTGCTGTTCACGGACCGCGTGGAGCGGTTCGTCAAGGCCGAGAAGGGCGCGCGGCATGTGCTGCGCGTCGTGCGTGAGCTCCTGTATCACGAACCGCAGGGACACGGCACGGACATCGGCGGCGCGCTGCGCTATCTGGCGCGCGTCATGCGGCGTCGGGCCGTGATTTTCTTGATCAGCGACTTCCACGCGCCCGACTTCCTGCAGGCGCTCAGCCTGCTGAAGCGTCGACATGACGTGATCCCGATCCGCGTGCGTGATCCGCGAGAATCCGAGCTGCCGTCGGCCGGCTATGTGGAATTGCTTGATCCGGAAACCGGCGAGGTGATGCTGATCAATACGCGCTCGCGGAAAACGCGGGCCGCCTATCAGCGGCTGGTCGCGCAGAAAGACGAAGGGTTGACCGATGAATTCCGCCGACGCGGCGTGGATGTCATCGACATCGTCACGGGGGAGTCATTTGTCGGACCGCTGCGCCGGTTCTTCCGCAAGCGGGGGCGGCGCCGGTGACGCGTGCAGCGCACAGCGGATTGAGTCGGCGTGGATGGTGCGCGGCTGTGACTGCGCTGACGGTCGCGGTGTCGCTGCTCGGCGGTTGCGCGCGCGACGCGGTCCCCAAGCCGGCGGCGGAGATTACGCGCGGCCCGCTGACCGTGCGCGTCACGATCGAGCCGTCCGACCCGCTTGTGGGCGACACGGTGTCCATCACGACGGTCGCCCAGGGGCCGGAAGAATACGTCTTCGATTTCCCGGCGTTGTCCGAAGTGGTCGGGCTCGATTTGGCGCGGCGGCGGATCGACGACCCGCGGCCCGCCGCGACCAGCGGCCTGATCTGGTCGCAGACGATTTCATCGGTCGCGCGCCTGTCCGGCGATATCGAATTGCCGTCGATCCCGGTGCGTTACGCCCGCAAGCCCGACGGCGACGCCGATCCGGTGTTTGACAATGAAATCGCGATGCCGCCGGTGACGTTGCGCGTGCGCTCGGCGCTGACCGGCGCCGACGCGATTGATCAGCCGCGCGATATCGCCGGCGTGATCGATCCGCCGTGGACCCTGGCCGAGTTCCTGTATGAATATGGCGGCGGATTGGCGGTGGCGCTCGCCATCGGTGGGATTGTGGCGGCGTGGGTCGTCTTCCGGCGTGGTCGCGAGGCGAAACTTCCGCTGATCCCGGCGGACACGCTGGCGCTGCGCGAACTCGACGCGCTGGCGGCGGAAGACCTCTTCCGCAAAGGCGAGTCGCGGACGCATTATTATCGTCTGAGCGAGATTGTGCGGCGGTATATCGAGCGTCAGTTCAGCGTCGCCGCGCCGGAAATGACCACCGAGGAGTTTCTCGCGACGACCGCGACGCGGCGCGGCGGCTTGCCCGGCGATGCCGGTGATCTTCGGCGTTTTCTTGAGTCCTGCGACATGGTGAAATACGCGGCGTGGGCGCCGTCGGCGGATGACGCGCATCATGCGCTGGAAGCGGCGCGGACATTTGTCCGTGAGTCGGCGCGGGCTGTAGCGGAGCAGCGCGCCGCCCAGACGCGGAAGGAGGCGGCATGACGCCGGTCCATCCGCCATTGGCGCCGGCCTGGCTCTACTTCGCGTGGCCGTGGGCGTTCGCGGCGCTGTTGCTGCTGCCGGTGTTGTGGGCCTGGTGGGCGTGGCGCAAGCGCTCGGCGATTCGCTATTCGTCGCTGGAGGGTCTGCGGGTGGTGGCGCCGAGCCGCGCCAATCCGCGCGTGTTGCTCGGCGTGCTGCGCAGCTTGGCGCTGGTGGCGCTGATTGTCGCCGTCGCGCGCCCGGTGCGCCCGGATGAATCGACGCGTGTATTCGCGGAAGGTATCGCGATTCAAGCGGTCATCGACACTTCGAGCAGCATGCAGGATTTCGATCTTTCGCCAACCAATGCGCGCCTGACGCGCCTGGATGTCGCCAAGGAGGTCTTCCGGCGGTTTGTGACTGGCGATGGTGAGACGCTGCCGGGGCGCTCGACCGACCTGATCGGGCTGATTCGCTTTGCGGGTTACGCCGACAGCGTGTGCCCGCTGACGCTCGACTATGGGCACCTTGAGACGGCGCTGCAGGGCATTCGCACAGTTCGCGGCCAGGAGGACGGCACGGCGATCGGCGACGCGCTCGGGCTGGCGGTTGAGCGGCTGCGCGATCTGAAACGCGTCACGGGCAGCGGTGAGCAGCTTGAGATCAAGAGCCGGGTCATCATCTTACTGACCGATGGCGAGAACAATCAGGGGTTGATTGCGCCGCGGCAGGCCGGCGATCTGGCGGCGCTTTCCGGGATTCGGGTCTACTCGATCATGGCGGGAACCGGACAGGTCATTAATCCGGTTCAGCGCCTGAAGCCCAATGACGCCGACCTGAAATACATCGCCGAAGTGACCGGCGGCCGACACTACCTGGCCCGCGACGCGGCGGCGCTGTTCGAGGTGTACCGTGAGATTGATGAACTGGAGCGGACGCGCGTGGAAGAAAAGCAGTATGTGCAGTGGAGCGACATGGGTTTTCCATGGTTGCTGGCGGCGTTCGCGCTGCTGAGCGCCCAAGCGCTGCTTGACGCGACGTGGCTGCGGAAAATCCCGTAACAACGCGGGTGGAGTCTTCGTGCCGAACGTGGAGTTTGAACATCTCGCGTATCTGAACCTGGCGTGGGTTGCGCTTGGCGTCGCGACTGTCGCGATTGTTGGCGTTGTCCTGCGGCGGCGCGGCGTGCGCGCCTTTGTTTCGGCCGGGTTGCTGCCGCGGCTGACGCGCGAGCAAGGCTGGATCGCGGCGGGCGCCCGGGTCGTATTGCTCACGGTCGCATTGCTGCTGTTGGTGGTCGCGGTGATGAATCCGCGCTGGGGTGAGACGGAGCGCGAGGTCGTGACGCGCGGGATTGATGTGATGGTGCTGCTGGATGTATCGAAATCCATGCTGGCGCGCGATGTGCCGCCGAGCCGGTTGGAAGCGGCGCGGATTTCATTACGCGATGATCTGCTGCCCGCGCTGGGCGGTGATCGGGTTGGGCTGATCACGTTCGCCGGGCTCGCGACCTTGAAGTGTCCGCTGACGAGTGATTACGGGTTTGTGCGGCTGGTACTGGACGACATTTCGACGGAATCGGTCCCGCGCGGGGGCACGCGCATCGGCGAAGCGATCCGCAAGGCGATCGAGAGCTTTGACGACAAGCTCGACACCTACCGGATGATTCTGCTGATCACGGACGGCGAGGACCAGGACACGTTTCCGATCGACGCGGCCCGCGACGCGTGGGAGCAAAAGCAGATTCCGGTGATCGCCGTGGCGCTTGGCGACGAACGCGAAGGGGCGCGCATCCCGGTGCAGACCGCGCAGGGCGAACGATATATGGAGCATGACGGGCAGATCGTGTGGTCAAAGGCGAACTTTGACCAGTTGCGGCAGATCGCGGCGGTGTCGGGACTGGGCGATACGGTCAGCACGTTTGTGCCGGTGGGCTCGAGAGTCTTCGACCTCGGCGCGATCTATCGTCGGATCGTGCCCGGGTTGCGGGCGGTCGAGCAGACGGAGCGTCAGAAAGTGGAGCGACCTTCGCATTATCACTGGTTCGCGCTCGGCGCGCTGGTCCTTGTTCTGCTTGATTCGTTTCTGCGGGACGCGCCCGCGGCGCGGCTGGCGAATGGCGCATCCGTTGCGGCGCCGCGGAGTAAAGCGGCATGAGGCGGCTTCGCATGCGACATCGCAAGATCGCTCCGTTGCGGTTCGCGCGCGCGTGCGCCGCGTGGTTTGGGCGCTGGCGCGTCATCTTCGGCTGGCGTCCGTTGACGCGGCGTGGGATGCGCAGCTTGATCGCGTCATCCTGCTGTCTGCTGACGGCGTTCGGCCCGGCGGCGCGAGTCGCGGCGCAGGATGCGCTGCGGACGCCGGAACCGCCGGCTGAGGAGTCCGAGAGCGCCCAGCCGGCGCCCGACGCGTTCCCGATCGCGCACCGGGCGGATGACGCCGGCGCGACGGCGGTGCTCGTGCGCGGCGCGAGCGGATCGGTCATCGCGATCGCGCCGCGCGCCGGGTGGGGCGCGGCCGAGTCGAACGCGTCGCCGGCGCTGGTCATCGGTGACGAGACGATTACGGCCGGGTCGACGCTGTTTGATGAGCGCCTTCAACCGTCCCCGTTTGTGATGATCGAGATGCCGGGCGCCGTTCCGGCCGGGGCCACGACGCGGATCCGGCAGCAGGCGCTGCGCGCGGGCGACGTCGTTTTCATCGCGCAGGGCGCTGATGGATCGCCCGCAGCGGCGCGCGTGATGATCGCCAACGGCGCAACGGCTGCGCTGCGGCTGGATTCCGGCGCGTCGGCGGCGGGTGACGCGGCGGTGTTTGACGCCGCGGGGGCGCTGGTCGGCTTTACGACAGCGGACGCGAGTCTTCAGGCGGACACGCCGCCGACCGCGGGCGGCGTGGTTGCGCTGCTCGCGCCGTATGTTGCGCTGATCGAGGAGCGTTCGCTGGCCGACACGCGGGCCGCCCGGCCGTTCCGCGAGATTCGCCGCGGCAACGCGGCCTTTCGCGCCGGCGAATTCGGGGCGGCGGCGGCGCGTTATGCGCGGGTGGTCGCGTCGGAGGAGGACGGGCTCGAGCCGGAAGCGCTCCACAACCAGGCCGCGGCGGAGTATCGCCTTGGCCAGCTCGACGAAGCCCGCGAGCTGTGGGTGCGGGCGAAGGACCGGCGCGATGCGGCGTTCGAGTCGCGCGCGGCGTACAACCTCGGGTTATGTCACTACGAAGCCGCGTGGCGCATCTGGGAGGGCGTACAGCTCGATCCGATGCGCACGCCACGCGACCGGATTCAGGCGGCGCTCAACAAGCTCGGCGAGGCTTCGGAATACTTCGAGAGCGCGATCCAACTCAACGCCGCCGCGTCGGATGCGCGGGCGAATCTGGAGCTGACGACAAAGTTCCGTCAGGAGTTGATTGAAACGCTGAAGGCGGACTGCAACGAGAACGAGATTCCGGATCGGCTGGAGATCGCCGCGGAGACGGCGACGGACTGCAACCGGAATGGCGTGCCTGACACGTGCGATATCGAGTCCGGCGCGAGCGAGGACTGCGACGAGAACGGCGTGCCCGATGAGTGTGATGATTGCAATGAGAACGGCAATCCGGACACGATGGATGTGCAGACCGGCGCGAGCAAGGACTGCAACCGGAACTGCGTGCCGGACGAATGCGAAGACGATTGCAACGAGAACGGCGTACCCGACGATTGCGATATCCGCGACGGTGTGAGCGCGGATTGCAACGAAAATGGCCTGCCGGACGAGTGCGAGACGGACTGTAACCAGAACGGCGTGCCGGACGATTGCGACATTCGCGACGGGACCAGCGCGGATTGTGACAAGAACCGCGTGCCGGATGAGTGTGACGACTGTAATCAGAACGGCGTCCCGGATGTGCAGGACATTGAGCAGGCAACCAGCAAGGACTGCAACGTCGATTGCGTTCCGGATGAGTGCCAGGAAGATTGCAACGAGAACGGCGTGCCGGACGATTGCGACATCGCCGAGGGTGTCAGTATCGACTGCAATGGCAACGGGATTCCGGACGAGTGCGAGGACGACTGCAACAACAACGACATCCCGGACGATTGCGACATTCGCGACGGAACCAGCGGCGATTGTGATCGTGACGGCGTGCCGGATGAGTGCCAGGACTGCAACCGCAACGGCGTGCCCGACGCGCAGGATGTGGCCATGCGGACGAGTCAGGACTGTGATGACAACTGCGTGCCGGATGAGTGCGAGCCGGACTGCAACGAAAACGGCGTGACCGACGCGTGTGATATTCGCGACGGCGTGAGCAAGGACTGCAACGAGAACAAGATTCCGGACGAATGCGATATCCGTGACGGGACCAGTCAGGATGCCGACGGCGACGGCGTGCCGGATGAGTGCCAGTCTGACCAGGACCAGCAGGACCAGCAGGATCAGCAGCAGCAACAAGATCAGCAGGACCAACAAGATCAGCAGCAGGATCAGAGCGAGGACCAGCAGGGCGAGAATCAGCCCCAGAACCAGGAAGGCGACAACCCCGAAGATCAGGGCCAGCCGCAGCCGCAGGAGGGCGAGGGTCAGTCGGAATCAGACCCTGGCGATGAGCAGTCTGAGCCGCAGGCGGGCGAGCAGTCGGGCGAGCAAAGTGGCGAAGGCGCGGATGAAGGCGAGAGCGCCGCGACCGAGGAAGGGACGGGCATTCAGCCGCAACTGACGCCGTCGGAGGTGGAGCGTCTGCTGCAGTTGGTGCGCGATCGAGAGAAGCAGCGGCGCGACTTTCTGCGGCGACTGGCGGAGATGCGCACGCGATCGCAGCCGGTGGATAAAGACTGGTAGCGGGTGATTCGCGAAGGGCGATGGCGTCGGACCTGGGTCGCGCCGACGCTCCGCCTGCGCGGCGTCCCGCTGCCCCTTTCGGGGCAGAAATTCTTCGCGCCGGCATCCACGGGTTACGCGTCGGTCGGCTTGCGCCGACCATGCTTCACCCGTGGCTTCTGTCCGGCGCCCGTTCGGGGCGCGTCAGCGTGGAACGTGATCCTTCGACCAGAACGTGGCCAAACTCACCCGCGCGTCCGAGCGATACTGAGCGTCCGAGCGATCTTGGGCGCTGATTACTGGTCCTTTGGCGGGCGGGGCCAGAACACGACGTCGCCCGGTTCGCCGTCCATGCCGCGCGGGTTGTGAACGCCGCCGTCGTTCACGCCGTCGCCGCTGACCGAGTACAGGCGAAAGTCGTCGCCGACGCGTTCGTACACCAGCGGCGTTCCGGTGAATGGGTCGATGACGGCGCTGGTTCCGAGTTGGTCGAGCGAATCCGGTAACGTTCCGTTGCGCTGGCGATAGGCCAGGATGCCGGCGACGGTGCGCGTGCCGGCGAGGTTGGCCCGACCGCGGGTTTCCACAAAGTGCGCGCGGGAAAGCGCGGGGGCGAGGATGCGCGCGATCGACCCGAATTCGGGCGTGCCCGGCGTGCTGATGCGCTGCTCCAGATCCGCATGGATCGGGCGGGCGTCGACCCAGGGCGTTTCGAACGCCGTTGTCATGCCGTCATAATAGTGGTTGAGAATCGCGGCGTTGCCTTCGACGCCGAGGCGGTTGATGTTGAGCCCGAGCATCATCTGGCTCAGCCCGCTGTCGCCATCTGAGAGTGAGGCGACCATTCCGAGCCGGTCCAGCCGCAGTGTTTCCTGTCCGGTCTCGGGGATGCGCTCGAAAATGTGCTGCATGACGTCGAGCGACATCGCCCGCTCGAACTGGATTGTTTTGCTCAGGGAGCGGACGCGCTGGTCCGCGCGCGCGTCCCAATCGGCGATCACCGCGTCATAGTCGATGGCGCCGTTATCGCGCTCAAACGTGTCGAGCATCGTCTCGGTCGCCAGCGCCTGCATCGCGACGCCGACGAGGTTTTCGATCAGCGTCGGGCCCTTGCCGGTATGGGCGCCGGCGACGAGCGTATCCATGTAAAGCCCGATCGCCGCCTGCGGCTGACCGGCGTTTTCCAGTTGGCGCCCTTCGATCACGGACATCTTGGCGATTGTTCGCAACGGCGAGAGTTGCGGCAGCAGGACGCTGAGCATCATCCCGTCCTCGCTCGGCGTCAGCGGACGGCCGCCCACCTCCAGATGAGACGCGGCCCGCAGAGCGGCCAGCGCATCGGCGTTCGCGGCCAGCCAGTCCTGAATCTCCGGGGAGGCGAGGGCGTCGGGGTCTCCCTGCATCGCGCGGTCGAACAACTCGTCGGGGCCTTCCCACTTGTTCTCCAGCATGGTCGCGATTGCGCTGTCATACAGCGCCAGCGCTTCCGGATCGCTTGGTTCCAGCGTGGAATTGGTCCAGGCGACGTAGTCGACCGGGTCGGTCAGACTGGGCGGCGGCACGTCGAACGGGCTGTTGCGCGCCGCGGCATTGGGGTCCGGCTTGGCGTCTGGCGCCTCGGCGATGTCCATGCCGTTCGCGTCGCGCGGTTCCGAGGCGTGCATCTCGTCCGCGAGCGCCTCCGCGCCGGCGGTTTCGAGCGTTTCGCCTTCAAGCACCGACAGCATGCCCTCGAGCACGTTCGGGTCGGCCGGGGCGTTCAGATCCTCCGCATCGCCAAACAAGTTGGCCGCGAGGCGCAGCAGTTCGTCAAGGTCGGTCGGGGCGGCTTCATCCGCCGCGTTGGGATCGACATCGATCTGTGGCGTCTCGATGAGCGCCGCGAAATCGGGTGGAATCTCGGCGCCCGCCGGCGCGTTCAGCAACTCGCCGGTCTGCATGTCAATCGCGATCTGGCGCCGCCAGGCGGTGGTGATTTCGAATCGCTTGCCGTCGGATGAGAACCGCAGTTCGGCGTCGTTCAACCAGACGATCGCGCGACGTTCCTTGCGGACGTGGCTCCAGTCATCGCCGCCGAGGACCTGGTTCAGGCCGTGTTCCTTCAGCACGGTTCCGCGCTCGGCGTAGATGACGATCGCGTGTCGCGCGCCGCCCTTGCGGAATTCACCGAATGTGACGACGCGCTGTCCGTCGTCGCGGA
Source organism: uncultured Planctomycetales bacterium (assembly GCA_964528455.1). Taxonomy (GTDB): domain Bacteria; phylum Planctomycetota; class Phycisphaerae; order UBA1845; family Fen-1342; genus DSPM01. The sequence goes on from CAZGTH010000002.1 coordinate 343,166, forward strand.
TGAAAACGCGCTCCGGGGCGATGTCGTTCACGAGCGGGCCTTCCCAAAGCGTCCCACGCGCCCTTCGGGCCCCGCGTGTTTCGGTCTGGTCCGCGCGGCGCGGATCGCCCACCAGCGTCGCGCGGGCCGGTCGATCGGCCCCGCGCCCCGGCGTGATCCGCAGGCGCAGCCCGCCATCTTCGGAGCGGGCCTCGCGCAACGGGCGCTCAGCGAAGACAGCAGACGCGAGAGTCACGGTCGCTACGAGCAGCGTCAGGGTGGAGCGGGGTGTCGGCATGGTGGGTCGCTCTCCGGCAGGTCTGGTACGGCGGGTTCCGCGTTGTCCCTGAATACTACCGGCGCGGAAACGGTCTTCGCAACGAAAAACTGGCGTGCGCGGCGTTTTATCGCGCATCGTCGGCGCCCGCCACGGAAGCTATGATGCCCGGAATGCGAGACGCCTTGCGGGAAATCGGGGCGGAACACGCGCGCTGGCTGGTGACCGGGGCGTCGGGCCAGTTGGGCGGTGTGGTCGCCGCGCGACTGGCTGCGCTCGGGGCGGCGGCGAACACGCTGGCGCTGATCGGCGCCGGCGGTTTCGCGGCCTCCGAGATCGAAGCCCGACGGATCGACCTGGCTGACCATGACGCGCTCGACAAGGTCGTGCGCGCGTTCGGGCCGACGCGAATTCTGCATATCGGCGCCATGACCGCCGTCGGCGACTGTCATCGCGACCCGCGCCGCGCCGACGCGATCAATGTCGGCGCGACCCGCATTCTTACGGCGTGCGCCCGCGAGCTCGACGCGCGGATGCTCTTCACATCAACAGACATGGTCTTTGACGGGGACGGCGCGCCATATGACGAATCGGACGAGCCAGCGCCGCTGAGCGACTATGGGCGGACGAAAGTGCGGGCCGAATACGCGCTCACCGCCGCGCCCGGCGCGCTGGCGGTGCGCATCCCGCTGATGGTCGGCTTTCCGGTTTCCGATCGATCCACGACATTTGTCGGGCAGGTGGAGGCGCTGACCAGCGGGCGACCGCTGCGCCTGTTCACGGATGAATGGCGCACGCCGATCACGCTGGATGACGCCGCCGATGCGCTGCTGGCGCTGGCGCAGTCGGCGCTCAGCGGCGTGATTCACGTGGCGGGTCCGCGGCGGATGTCGCGTTTTGAGATCGTGGCGACGGTGGCCGAGGCGCTGGGCGTCCGCGACGCGAAACTGGAGGCGGTCTCGCGGCTTTCGATCGACGCGGCCGAGCCGCGACCGGCGGACCTGTCGCTGGTCGGGTCGCGTTTCGCGTCGGCGTTTCCGCGGTTTGCGCCGCGCGAGATTACGGAGACGCTTCTGAATCGTCGCCCATGAGGCGCGCGAGCGGGCCAAATCCCGGGTGTTCGCTACACTGCGCCGCGCCGGCAGGCTGGAAGCCTGCCCCACCCGCCCGTTGGCGGGGCTGCCATGGCGGCGCCGCACGCGCCAATTGGAGAACCATGTCGCACGCGATTGAACACATTCAACCGGCCGACGCCCGCGCACGACTCGATGCGGCGCCCGATGGCGTCACGCTGCTCGACGTGCGCGAGGCCGACGAGCTGGAGATCGCGCGGGTCGCAGACGCGCTGTGGATTCCGATGAGCGAACTGGCGCAGCGCGTGGGCGAGCTCGACCCGGCGCAGGAGGTGCTGGTGATGTGCCATCACGGCCTGCGGAGTCAGCGTGTGGCGCAGTGGCTTTCGCAAAGCGGCTTTCAAGCCGTGCTCAATGTCGCCGGCGGGATTGACGCCTGGGCGATCGAAGTGGATCGCGGGCTGCCGCGCTACTGATGCGCCGCAGAGGTAAAGCGGGCGGGATGCGCCCCGAAAGGCCGTGGCTACGGTCCGGCGCCCCTTGGGGGCGAGCCAGCGTCGCGTAGTCGAAGCGTCGGGCGACAAAGGCGTGATTGGCCGCAGCGTACTTAACAAAAAAAAACCGGGATCGACACAAGGTCGATCCCGGCTTCTGAAAACAGCTTGGGCATCTTGTTTAGCGGCGACGCAGCGCCACGAGGCCGCCCAGGGCGATCAGCGCCAGCGAGGCCGGCTCCGGAATGCCCGTGGCGTAGAACTCGCCGTCGAACGAGGTGAGGACGGCGCCCAGCGAGCGGATACCGGTCAGCGACTGGAACTGGCCGACGAGGATGTCGTTGGCGCCCATCGGGCCGGTCTGCGAGAAGTAGACGTTACCACCGTCGAAGCCCGCGACACCGGCGACGTTCAGCGCGGTGCGCTGCACGGCGCGATCCGTGGCGTCGGCCGGGGTTTCGGCAGTGTCGAACAGCGCGACGTTGAACTCGTTCGCGGTGCGCGTCGGGGTCGGGGCAGCCGGGATGGCGCCACCGGCCAGGTTACCGGCGTAGTTGTTGTTGAAGCGACCACCCGCGGCCGGCGGAAGCGGCGTCGACATGAACGTGTGGAACTCGCTGCCGGCGCCCGGACCCGCGTTCGGCAGCGCGTTACCGTTGCCGTCGTTCTGGAAGTTGTACTCCAGCACGGCGCCGTTCATCGCGTCAACGCGAACACCGGTCGTCGTCCAGTCGTCGCCATCAGCCCAGTTCAGGATCAGGTCGAAATTGTACGTGCCATCGTTCAGGCCGAGCGAATTCATCGACACGGTCACCTGAGCGAACGCGGCCGACGAGGCGGCCAGGACCATCATAGAAGCAACAAACTTCTTCAGCATTTTCCTCTCCTCTGAGGGAATCTCCGAGAGACTGTGCTGATCGGCCCGCCCGACCATCCCAATCTCCTCCTCGGATTGCGTTTCACCCAACACTAGGCGCCCGCTTTTCCCGATTTCCACCGGGAACCAGATTTTCTTCTGAGATTGACCGGGCCCTGGGGGGCGTCAGCGGGGCGATGTCCGATAGTTTCGGGTGGCACGGGTCGTCCCGGCCTGACGAGACGTTTCAAGTGAGGTGGACGCGCGCTGGGGGAGCGCCAGGCGATTTGGGGCCGCGCGCGAGGATCGGGCGGCGCGCCGACTGGGGTTGGCGAACGCAAGCGAGGGGTGGGCGGTCGGGTGGCGGCCGCGTTTCGCCGCGCTACTCGACTTTGACGCTGTTGAGCATTTCGAAGAACGCGGCGCGGTGGGCGTCGATGGTCTTTTTCGGACCCGTCGCCTTGAAGAAACGCGCGCCGCCCGGCGCTTCCACGACCGCCGCCAGCATCGCGTAGTCGGCCCGGGGCTGCGTGGCGCCGCCGGGGTTGGACATCGGCGACGGGGCGTACGTGCCGCTGACTTCCATCCACGTGATCGGTAACTGCCCGACCTGCAGCTCGCCGCGCTGCGCCGCGTCTTCCGGAACCGGTCCGCCGGTCTCGGTTGTGAATTGGCCGCGCCAGCGGACCAGATTGGCTTCGACACCGCCCCCCTGACCCGGGCCGAAATAGAACACGGCCAACTCGGCGTCCTCACTGGCATCTGCGCCCGGCAGGCGATACTCGGCCTGTCGCATGCGGCTCGCGGGCTTGCGCGTTTCCCAGGCGGCGGGCGCTGTCCATTTGAGCCCCTCGCCCGCGGCGGGTTCCGGCGGCGGGGCGATCTGCGCGGCGGGCGGCGTAGCGGGCTTCGGCTGCGCGGGGGTGGCGCTGTCGCGGACAAAGTCCTGTAACGCCGCCTGGTCCGAGGCCGCGTCCGCGAGTGACGACGTGCGGCGCGGTTTGGTGTCGACGGAATCAGCGGCGTCCGTGTCCGGCGCTTTTTCGCAGGCGATGACGAGCGGAAGGAACGAAGCCGCGAGCGCGAGTTTGCGAAACATGCGGGAGCCTTTCTTTCTAAGAAGCGGCGTTCGTCGGCGGCGCCGCGGTTACGCGTAGCTGTGCAGGCCGACGATGAAGAAGTTCACATAACACCAATTAAACACCATCGCGAGGCATCCGGCCACGCTGAGCCAGGCGGTCCAGATGCCGCGCTCTTTCACGATAAATCGGACGTGGATCAGAATCGCGTAGATGATCCATGTGTTGAGGGCGAATACTTCCTTCGGATCCCAACCCCACGGTCGCCCCCAGCTGTAGTCGGCCCAGACGGCGCCCAGCACGATGCCGACGAACAACATGACGAACACGAGATTGAGAATGACCAGGTGGCTCCAGTCGCACAGGTGCAGCCATTGGGGCAATTTCTCGCCTTGGGCCTCATCTCCCGGAGCGCCGCCGGCCATCAGCCAGCGCCGCTGCGCCGGACCGCCGAGCGCGGCCGTTCCGCCGCCTGAAATCGTGACGGGCTCCGCCGCGAAGCGGGCTTGCAGGAGAATCGCGATCAGGTTGCCGACGGCCCAGACCAGCCCGCCGGCGACCATGGTCCAGCCCATGCCGACGGCGAAGCCGCGGTAACCGATGGCCATGGTGAGCGCGGCGACAAAAAGCAGCGCCGCGGACGGGACCAGCCCGTGGCTTTTTCTGATGGCGAGAATGGCGAGGCCCAGCGCGGACCCGAGCGCCAGCAGGCCGAACATCAGCGAGACGCCGGCCTGGGCCATGTAGCCATCCGGCCCGGCGCGGATCGCGTCGCCTTCGATGAAGGCGAAATGCGCGACGATCAGCACGGCGGCGCCGGTGAAGCCGGTCATCAGGCCGACTTCGAGCGACTTGGTGGCGTGTTTGCGCAGGTAGTAGCCGAAGATGTACACCAGTCCGATCACACCGGCGATGAAGATCATCGCATAGGAGGTGATGATCAGCGTCGTGTGAATTCGAAGCATGATGTCGTCGAGGATCTGGCGAATCGAGCTGATGGTGCCGCCCCCGGGCAGAATATAGCCCGCGAAGATCAGTGACATGAAACCGGCGGCGTGCGCGGCGAGCAGGAAGACCCGGCTGCGGTAAATCAACTCGAACACGGCGGCCGCGAGGATTCCCGCCGCCGCACTGCTGATAATGGCTTCAAACATGTTCGCGACCGGAATGCGGCCCAGGACTGACCAGCGCTGCGCGATGCCGAAGGCGTGCAGCGTCAGCGCGACCGCCAGCAGGGCGAAGGAAATCAACCACGGCGTGCGCCAACGGGTCGCGAGCGCCCAGACCGCGGCGATGAAACCCAGAAAATAGATCATCCAGCCCCAGATGAACTTGCCGCTTTCGTAGTAGCGGGCTTCGAGCACGCGCTGGCGCTCGCTCGGGTAGTAGCCGCCGGCGGCGAATGCCTCCGCGCCTTCGGCGAGACTCGACAGCGCGTCGCTGACGGCGGCCGCGTCGCGCGCCCGCCAGGCGATCCCGAGCCGCGAGAGCGGGCCGACGATCACCATCGCCACCTCGGGCGGAATGTTCGGCACTGGCGCGCCGAATTCGCTCCGCACACGCTCGGGTGACATGCCGGCCATCAGGTCCGGCGGCATGTTGGCGATCAGCCGAAACGGCGAATACCAGGGCGTCGTCTCATCGCCGCCCGGCGCCGGCACGATCGCGAGAATCCGCGACAGATTCTGGGCAACGACGGCGGCCGTGTTGGCCCGCCCGACGGCGGTGGCCATTCCGGAGCGCGGGCTGAGTTCGCTGAGGCGTTTCTGTGTGGTGGGGTCGGCGAATTCGCGCGGCGTCATGTAGCCGGTCCGCACGATGCGATTGCGGACGTCGGGCGGGAACTGCGTGCTGAAGTGCACGCGCAACCCCGGCGCTTTGATGTAGACCAACGGGGCGTCGGCGTACGCGTCGGCGTTGAACAGCCACTCCAGCATGGATGCCATCGGCGACAGGCCGGGCAGATGTTCGGCGCCGGTCATGGCGGCCATGGATTCGCGCGAGAAGGCTTCGAGCGTTTTATGGCGGTTGTCGTGCTGAATGGCGATCAGCTTGGCGGCGCGCCATTCAACTGCGGTATCCAGCGCGACGAGGTCGGGATCGGGCGTAAACTGCGGCCCGCGGGCCAACGCCGGCGCGACGCCGGAAAGCGCCAGAATCACCGTAAACAGGCGACGAATCATGACTGCGCCTCCGAGAGTTCGAGCTCATCCGCGGCGACGCGCTCCAATGATGGCAGGGCGCCGCGCGCGCGAGCCTGGCTGAGGGCGTGTTCCTGCTTGCGACGCCGAATGATCGGTTTGACGTAAAACGCGTAGAGACTGCCCAACGTGATCAGAATCGAACCGATCAGCATCGGCAGGATCCCTTGCCGGTTGCCGACGCCGAGAATCGTGTAGCGCCAGTGCGATTCGGAATCCGCGCCGGCCTGGAACAGCGTCCATTCGCCGACGGTGGCGGTCTCGTTGATGGCGACCACGGCTTCCTGTGAGGCGCCATCGGCTTCGGTAACGAACGTGCTGGCCCAAGAAGTCGGGTTGCGATTGCCGGGGAAAAAGAACGTCTCGAGTTTGCGGGGATAGAGCGTGACACCCAGGTCGCGGCGGGTGCGCGTGTAGATCAACTCGTACTCGATGGTCGTGCCGGGCGCGCGAACAATCGCGGTGTTGGGCGTAAATGGGGGCTCGTTCACGCCGGGATAGGGCGTAAAGCCGATCCAGCGCTCGTCGCTCCAGTCCGCGTGCTCACCCCGACCGGCGATACGCACGCGAATCGCCGATTGCAGACGTTCCATGTTCGGGCGCCGGGTTTCCAGTGGCTCAACCACCGGCGATGCGACGATTTCCGCACGATCCATCAGTTTGCGCACCATGACGTCGATCCGCCCGGCCGCGGCGGTTTCGAAGCTGCGCATCTTGCCGACCTCGGCCGGGTGGCGCTCGACGCGCCCGTTGTGATCGAGAAACACGAGCTCGGGCGCGACCTGCGGCCCGCCGATCAAGAGCAGTTTGCCGCGCGGGGCGCTGCGATAAACCAGCGTGAGGTTTTCGTCGAGCAGGCCTTCGCGCTTGCGGACGCCCTTGTCGTCGATGTCCTGCGACAGGGTTGGGAAGCGCTCAATCGCGGTGCGGTTGAAGCGCAGCGTCGGCGTTTCGACATCCACCCGCGCCATCGGCGTCTTCGCGCCCTCGAACCCGGGCGAGATCAATTCCCACGAGGGCGCCAGCTCGCGCACGGTCAGGCGATAGCCCGCCTCCGGAAGCTCGATCACATCCCCGACCTCGACCGCGACGGTCTTCTCGATCGGCGGCTCTTTCAGTATGACGCGTAGTTCGTGGGGGCCGCGCATCGGACGGGCCAGCGCTTCGCGCTCCGCCTCGGATGCCACAAGTCTGTATTCCAGCGGAGTTTGCGCGCCGGCAGACGCGCGCGGATCGAGTGCGACGAGCGACTCGCTGACCATTTGCCCGTCTTGGGAGACGACGATCCACGCCGCCGGGTTGGGCGCGTCGCCGCCATCGACCAGCGCGCCTTCGAAGCCGCTGATGTAAGGCAGGTAGCCGGTGACCTCGAAATCGAACGGCAGGGCGTCGGGCGCGTCGAGCGGGATCGGCATCCGCCAATGCTCAAACCAGCCGGTCGGGATATTGAGCAACGGAATGTGTGGCCAGCTTCGCTTTGAAGCGACGGGTCGGCCGGCCGAATCCGTCACGGGCTCTCCGTTATCGGTGAATCGCTCGCGGAAGTAGGGCAGGCCGTGAATCGGCAGCACCGTCGGTTGATCTTCGCTGGCGCGGCGCACCGCGAGCGCGGGCGCCTCATCGTCGAAGAATGTGGTTTGCGGCTGAAACGTGCGCAGGCGCAGGGCCAGGCGGTTGGCGAGCGCCGATGGCGGTTCGCCGGCCCGCAGGACTTTTTCCTCGACGTCGCCGTCGCCGATACGGACACGCACGGTCGCTTCGGCCGGGGCGTCGGTTGGGAATCTGACGTCCTGAATCACAAAGCCGACCGCCCCGCCGAACGCGGGCATTTCCGCCGCCCAGCCTTTGTCGGCCTCGGCGAGTGCGGTTCCGATGATGCGGCTTTGGGCGCCGCGGAGCGAGATCATCTCGACGCGCGGCGACATGAGCAGCACATCGCCCTCGACCTTGTGGTGGAAGTACCAGACGGCGCCGGCGACGAACACGATCAGCCCGGTATGGACCGTCAGTACGCCCAGGTTCGTGACGTTCCAGCGGATCCTGCGCCAGGTGGTGATGATCAGGGTGATGGCGAACAGGCCGATCAGCGAGACGAAGGTCCAGTGGCGGAATGCCTCCATCTCCGTCATCTCGAGCGCGCCGCGCACCTGTGGCATGGCCGACATGATCGAGGCGTAGGCCAGGATCATCGCCAGCACCGTCACGCCGAAGCGCACACTGCTGAATAACGCGATCACGGGGTTCGTCTTGCGGGTCGGGTTCGTACTCATGCTCGCCTTGATCAGCGCGGTCACGCCGCCAGGGTCGGAATGCCCCGGCGCACATGCGTTAAAGCGGCGGATTATAGAGGATGATACGGCGCGCCGCGCTCGTGGCCGGACGAATCTCAGGCTGCGCGCCGCCCGAAACCCGCTACAATCCCGGGCCATCGCTGGTCTGGATGTAACTTTGGTTTTTTCAGCAGAATTGAGTCGTTCGCCGCGTCCACTCGGTAACGCGGTTCATCACCGCCGCAGACAGATGAAAGGGCCGAATTCGCATGACGCGAAGCGCATTCCCGAAACGGGCACTCCTTGTCGTGATCGCGGGCGGGTGGCTCGCGAGCCAGGCCGTCGCCGACGGCGAGTCGCGGCGCTACCGAAACGACGCGCAGTTTCGGGAGGCCGTCGCCGCGCTGCAGGCGCTGGGCGGCCCGGTGGCGCAGGCCAGTGTGCTGGCGAAAACCGCCGGCGGTCGCGAGGTTTCACTGATCCAACTCGCGTCGCCGGGCGCCACCCCGGTGGATCAGCGCCGCGCATTGCTGCTGGTGGGCGGGATCGACGCGGACCTGCCGGCGACGGCCGAGGTCGCCCTGGATGTGGCGAGTGAACTGGTGCGATTGGCCCAGGCCGATCCGGACAGCCCCGCGGGCAAGCTGCTGGCGGACTGCGTCGTGTATGTCGTGCCGCGGCTGAATCCGGACGGTGTCGAGCGCTATTTCGAGGTCCCGCCGCGCCGGTCGATGTTGAACGGGCGGGCGGTAGATGATGACCGGGACGGCCTTGTCAACGAGGATGGCCCCGAAGACCTCGACGGCGACGGCGCGATCAGCGTGATGCGGGTCATGGAAGCCGGCGGCGAGTGGATCGTCGATCCGGATCATCCGCGTCTGATGCGCCGCGCCGACGCGGCCAAGGACGAGGTCGGCCTGTACCGTGTCATGCTCGAGGGGCGCGACGACGATAACGACGGGCAGATGAACGAGGACGGTTCCGGCGGCGTCAATCCGAACCGCAACTGGCCGCATTTCTACGAATCGGGAGAGGTCGGGGTCGGGCAACATCAGCTGAGTGAACCGGAAACGCGGGCCCTGGCGCAGTTCGTCGTCGATCACCCGCGAATCGCGGCGGTCTTCGTCTATGGACGGCATGACACGGTGGTCGCGCCGCCGAAGGGCGAGCAGCGCGACGCGGCCGGTGTGGCGTATCGCGACCTGCATCCGGATGACACGAAACTCTACGCGCGGATCAGCGAGCGCTATCAGGAGCTCACCGGCCGGAAGCGCGCCGGCACGGCCGACCCGCGCGGCGCGTTCTACGCCTGGACCTACTCGCATCGAGGCATTCCGACATTCGCGATGCGCGTTTGGACGCCGGAGCCGGACGCGGAAAAGAAGGCGCCGGATGGCGGGGAGGAAAGCCCGGCGGCTGCCGACGCGTCCGCCGGCGAGACGCCGGACGCCGACGAGAAACCGGTTGAGCCGGACGCGGACGCGAAGCCCGCCCCCAAGCGAAAGGACAAGGCGGAAAAAGATGCGCCGGAGACGGATCCCGTCGCGGCGCGTGTGATCTCCAGCGAAGACAATCGCGCGGAACTTGACGGCGAGCCGATCGCGCCGGAGTGGCGCGCGTTCGATCATCCGACACTCGGCCGCGTGGAACTGGGCGGGGTGGCGCCGTTTGCGACGACAACGCCACCGGCCGAGGCGCTCGATGCGATCGCCGCGCGCGAGACGGCGTTCTTGCTGGACATCGCGGCGCGCCTGCCGCGGCTCGCGTTTCGCGACATCGAGAGCAAGCCGGTCGGCCCCGGCGTTTGGGAGATCGAGCTTTCGCTGGTGAACGAGGGGTATTTCCCCACGCGGATCGGCGCAGCGCGGCTTGCCGAGCGGCCGCCGACGATTGTGCGGCCAGACGTGCCGGCGGAGCGGATTCTCGCGGGCAGGCGATTCGAGCGCGTGCCGACGCTGGCGGGCTCCGGCGGGGCGGCGAAACTGCGCTGGCTGATTACCGGCGGCGACGGTGAGACAGTCACGTTCATCGCCGGTTCCGGCCTGGATGTGGAGGCGCGCGTGGAAATCAAACTCGCCAATGGCAAGGAGGCCGGTCAATGACACTGCGCCCTTACGCTTTCGCATGGGTGGTGTTCGCGTTACTCACGGCGGGCGCAGCGCCCGGACAGGACGCCTACCAACTCCCGAGCAAGACGCCGATCGCGTGGAATCGGCTGAATGATTACGACCAGGTTGTGCAGATCTGTCGCGATCTGGTCGCCGCCTATCCCGATCTGCTGAAGATGGAATCGATCGGCAAGAGCGTGCAGGGCCGCGACATGTGGGCCCTGACGCTGAATGTCGAGCAGACGGGCCCGGCTGAATCGAAGCCGGCCATTTACATCGACGCGAATGTGCATGGCAACGAGGCGCAGGGCACGGAGACCGTGCTGTATTCCATCTGGTATCTCACGAAGAGCTACGGACAGGTGCCGCAACTGACGGCGTTGATGGACCGGGCCGCGTTTTACTTCATTCCGATGGTCAACCCCGACGGGCGGGCGTACTGGTTCGCGCAGGCGAATTCGCCGCATTCCTCGCGCGGCGGACAGAAGCCGACCGACAACGACGGCGACGGGCTGTTTGATGAGGACGCGCCCAATGATCTGGACGGCGACGGCAACATTACGCAGATGCGCCGCGTCGATCCGCTGGGCGCCTGGCGCGAGAGCCCGGACGATCCGCGCGTGCTGATTCGCGTTTCCCCGGACGCCCGCGGCGACTTTCGACGCTTCACGTTGCTGGGCCAGGAGGGACTCGATGACGACGGGGATGGCGAAGTCAACGAAGACGGCCCCGGCGGATATGACACGAATCGCAACTGGCCGGCCGATTGGCAGCCGGGTTTCATCCAGTACGGCGCCGGAGATTTCCCGCTCAGTCTGCCGGAGTCCGCGGCAGTCGCGCAGTTCATTCTCACGCGGCCGAACATCGCGGCGGTGCAGAGCTATCACAACACCGGCGGCATGATCCTGCGCGGGCCGGGCGTGAAGTACGTCGAGTATCCACGGGCGGACATCGCGGTCTACGACCGCATCGGCGAGCGCGGGGCGCGGATGTTGCCGGACTATCGCTATCTGGTGATCTGGAAGGACCTTTACGGCGTGCATGGCGGATTTGTGAACTGGACGTACGAAGACCTGGGCATCATCAGCTTTACCAACGAATTGTGGACGGCGCGCAAGTACTTTGGCGACGACGAACGACCCGGGCGCGATCAGTTGATGACGTTCAACGATGACCTGTTGTTCGGCCAGTCCTTCGTGGATTGGCACAAGGTCGATCATCCGCTGTTTGGCGAGATTGAGGTCGGCGGCTGGACGAAAATGAGCGGACGCGTGCCGCCGGCGTTTCATCTGGAGGAAGAGTGTCACCGCAATTTCGCGTTCACGATGTTTCATGCGGAGCAGATGCCGCTGCTTGAGTTTCAGAATGTGGAAGCGACTGCGATCGGACAGAATCTGTGGCGGGTGCGGGCGGATGTCGTGAACCGGCGGGCAATCCCGACGGTGACGGCTCAGGCGGCGCAGCGACGGTTCGGCCCGCGCGATTCGATCTCCATCAGCGGAGACGCCCGCGTTGTGGCGGGTGGCGTCATCGTCGATCGCTTTCTGGGGCCGTTTGAGGCGGTCAAGCATCAGCCGCAACGATTGTGGGTGGACAACGGGATTCCGGGCGATGGCGCGCGCGGGTTTCAGTGGATTGTGTCGGGTTCGGGGCCGCTGACGATTCAGTACCGTTCGCCACGCGCGTTGGACATCGAGGCGCGGGTCGAATTGAAATAGACCGAGGCGTCAGCGGGTTCTTGCAGGGAAGTTGGGCGGAGCGAGCCGTTCCGCGCAGCTCGGCGGGGTGGAACGTGCCCACCCCGCCGGCGGTTTCATCTCGAGCCAGCGCTACCCGTCGAAGTCCACCTTCGGCGCCGTTTCCGCTTCTTTGGGCGTCTCGAAATACTTGGCCTCGCCGATACCGGCCCAACCGGACACGAGTCGGCCGAAAAACTGGCGGCGATACGCGTTCAGCGCCTGCACGGACTCATTGAAACGCATGCGCTCGGTGGCGATGCGATTCTCCGTACCCTCCAGCGAATCCATCAGTCGCGTGAAGCTCTCCTGCGCCTTCAGTTCCGGGTAGGTCTCGCGCAGCACCAGCAGGCGCGACAGCGCGCGTTCCAGTCCGTTCGAGGCTTCGACTTTCTCGTTGCGCGAATCGGCGTTGAAGTACTTGGTCCGCGCTGCGGCGATGTTCTCAAAGATCTCTTTCTCGTGGGACGCGTAGCCCTTGGCCGTCTCGACCAGATTCGGGATCAGGTCGTAGCGGCGCTGGAGCTGGTTCTCCACCTGGGCCCACTTGCCCGTCACGTTCTCGTCGAGCTTGATCACGTGGTTGTACGCGCTGATGCCGCAGCCACCGAATGCGACGGCGAGCACGACAAAAGCGATCAACAAGGCCAGCAGCGTGCCGGCGACTCCTGCGCGTCGTTTCATGGGCATGACCTCTCCGCAAAGGTTGCAATATCTCGCGCCGCGTTTGTTCGGCGCGCCGCACGTTGAACACTTACCAACCGCCACTGGCGCCACCTCCGCCGAATCCACCACCCCCGCCACCAAATCCACCACCAAAGCCGCCACCGCCCCAACCGCCGCCGCCCCAGCCACTGCCACCGCCGCCGCCGCGTCGACCGGAAAGAAGCGCATCGGCCAGCAGCCACCACAAGAGACCGCTGCCGTGTCGTCCGCCGCGCCATGATCGCCGCCCCGCGCTTCCGCCGGCGCGGGCGATGATCGACAACAGAATCGACCCAACGATCAGCCCGAACAGGATGCAGGCGGCTCCGGCTCTCGGGCTCGGCTTGCCGCCGCTGCGCGGGCGCGGCCGGGGCGTCGCCTGCGCGACCTGGATGCCTTTGTCCTGCGCGACGCGATCGACCAGCGCCATCACGCCGCCGAAAATTCCGCCGCTGTAGTCGCCCTCTCGAAAGCGCGGGCGAAAGTGTTCCCGGCCGACGGACCCGGTGAACTGATCCGTCAGGACGCCTTCGAGCCCGTAGCCGACCGCGATCGCGTACTTGCGATCTTCGACGGCGATCAGGACGAAAGCGCCCAGGTCGCTGTCTTTGTCGCCCAGGCCCCAGCGATGGCCCTGATCGGTCGCGAGGCGCATGACATCGACGCCCTCGGTTGTCGCAATCGTGGCGACGACAATCTGCACGCGGGTTTTTTCGCGCAGCTCAAACAACACCTGGTCGAGCGCGCCTTCCGTGTGTGGGTCCATCATGTTGAGCAGGTCCAGCACCGGCTTATCCGGCGTGGCCGGCAGGCGCGGCCGCTCGCCCCACGCGTGGGCGCCGCTCAGCAGCGCAAGGCTGATGGCGGCCAGCGGCGCGATCCGGCGTCGGCGGGGTCTGCGTGCGATGACGTCTCCTTCGAGGCTCGTGGCGCGATTATCCGCGCCGTCCGTGTTCGGAGCGAATCATACGGCGCAGCGGCGATTCTCGCGTTTACAGGAACAACGAATTGTTGGAACGGTGGTGGAGCGGGCCGAAGGGGCGCATGCCGTGGATCGGCGACTTCTTTCCGGCTCCTTCGCCCCTTCGGGGCGAGTCACAATCAAACGAACTGACCACGGGTTGCGCGTCGGTCGGCTCGCGCCGACCTCGCTTCACCCGTGGCTACTGTCCGGCGCCCCTTCGGGGCATGATGATCGTCACGTTCGGGGGCGGGATGACGGCACGGCGAGGTTGGGCTGCCGGACCTCGATGCACGTTCGGGGCGTGATGATCCGCGCTCGGGGCGTGATGATCCACGTTCGGGGCGTGATATCCGCGCTCGGGGCGTGATGATCCGCGTTCGGGGCGTGAGGATGCCACCCATCACGCCGGGCGCGACTTCGAGCGACCACGCTCGGCGCCTGTTGTTTTCCGGATGGCGGCGCGCGACTACGTGGTTTTCTTGCGACGCGCCTGGATGAACGAGTTGACGCAGGCTGCGAGGAACAAAATGCTCAGCACCGCGACGATCGCCTGCGCGATGGCGGCGGTCGGCCGCTCGATCTCGGCGCCGCCCATCATCTTGAAGCATTTCATGATGCCCGGCGCGCTGCCACCCAGCGCCAGCAACCCCAGCACGGCGGCGGCGTGCATGCTGTGCTTGCGCAGGCGCGGCTTCATGGCCAGCACGCCGGCGATCAGGGCCAGCAGGCCGATCGCGGCGGGGATCAGCGGCGTGAAACTCTTGGTCGCCGTGCCAAAGTAGAAGCCGACGCCGATTCCGATCAGCACGAGTCCGTAGACGATGGTGAAACCCGGCATCGCTGCTCCTTTGTCGCTCGTCACGCGCGCCGCTAGCGCCGCAACGCCTGGTCGATGGTCTGCCGCCGCATGTCGCGCTCCAGCGCCTTGGCGCGCAGCGTCTCCGGCTTCGCGCCGCGGTCTCCGGCGGTCGCGTGCAGTGAATCATATGAGAACACGGCGAAGTCGCCGCCCCAGCCCGCGCACATCGCGAGTTGCTCCTGCAGTTGCGCCGGTTGCGTGTGCTTGTAGACGCCGAGCCCCGGAATGATCCGGCCGCGCGGCGCATAGCGCATGTAAACGCCGATGTACTCGCCGAACTTTCGCGCATCTTCGCTGTACGCCATCGGATACGTCGCGTCGAGCAGGCCGGCGTTCGTCCAGCCGAGCGCGTCCTGAAGATACTCGCGCTCGCCGCGCTGTGGATCGGCCCACGTCGCGGCGGTCAGGGCGGCGTCCGGGCGGCGGGCGCGGACCGCGTCGCGAATTTCGGTCACGAGTCGCGAGAGCTGCGCGATCCTCCACCCGGTCCAGCTCGGCCAGTCGTCCTGCGGCGCGCGACCGGTTTCCTGGCGATACAGCTCCAGCGTGCGCGGATCGCTCGGATACAGGCGTGACGCGTCCTTCACACCGTCCCACGCGTAGCGGACGTAATCGAGATGCACGCCGTCCACGTCATAATTCGAAACAATCTCGTCGCAGACCGCCACGATGTGGGCGCGTACCTCCGGCAGGCACGGATTCAGGATGACGTAAAAATCGCCGAGCGGCTGGCGCTTTCCGTCGGGGCCGTACATAAACCAGTCGGGTCGCGCGTTGTACACCTGGCCGGGTGTTGGCGGCGGCGCGGCGCCTTTCCAGCCGGGCATGACGTTGATCCAGGCCTCGATCCGCAGGCCGAGCGCGTGGGCTTCTTCCACGGCGATCGCGAGCGGATCAAATCCGGGATCGGTGAATTGATACTCGCGCGACCATGGCTCCAGGCGTGAGGGATAGGCGACGGTGGCTTCGCCGCGCACCTGCCACAGCACCGTATTGAAACCGAGGCTGGCACAGTTGCGCATGATCGTGCGCACATCATCGGGATAGCGGTAATGAAATCGCGCCACCCAGACGGCGCGAATCGGCGCGGTTCCGGCGTAGTCAATCACGCCCGGGGCGCCGGAGGACTCAGCCGGGCGCGGCGGCGGGGCTGGAAACGGCTTTTCCGCGAGCGTCGGGCTCAGCGCGGTCCCGCGCGATGCGCAGCCGGGCAGCCGCCAGGCCAGCACGAACGCGCCGCTGGCGAGCGTGACCGCCAGACTGGTCAGGATCGCGCGGCGGCGCAGATTCGCGGCCCGCCATTGCCAGTGATGCAACCAGCGCGATCGGCGGCGGGCGGATAACAGGAACAAGGTTGAACGGGTCAGCCACTTGATAATGCGCATTCGCTTCCTTTCGACGCGCATGTTCCGGTCGCGACACGCGACGAAACGACCACTATATCAGGAACGAGTGTATCGCGTGAATCAGTCAGTTTCCGACGATGACATTCGCGCGTGTTCCCACGAAATCAGCACGACGCCGGCTCCGACAATCCCAAAGCCGGCCAGGTGAATCCACCGAAATGGCTCTCCCAGCAGTACGTAAGATAGCAGCAGCGCCGATACCGGCATTACGCTCATGAAGCCGGCGGCGACGGCGCCCTCCGCTTTACGGACGCCGGAGTACCACAGCCAGGTCCCGAGCGCCAGCGTTCCCGCGCCATACCATATGAGGGCCGCCCACACGCTGACGCCAATGGCTTGCGGGTCGAAGTCGGGCCATTGCCAGATGGCGAAGGGCAGGAAAAGCGGGAGGCTGATCGCGGCGGCGCGCGCCGCGACGAGAATCGGGTCCATTTGCTCGGACAATCTCTTCCCGAGAAGCGTGTACGTGGCCTCGCAGCATACCGCGCCGAAAATCATGGCCGATCCGAGGACCAGGTCGCCCTCGCTCCTTTCGCTGCCGGCCTGCCCCAGGTGGAGCACCAGTACCCCCACGACGGCCAACCCCACGGCTGTCAGCTTGCGCCAAGTCGGTTTGTCGTGCATGAACAGCATCGACGCCGCGGCTGTAACGGCCGGGGTCGTGCTCATGACGACGGCGCCCACGACGCCGGATACCTGTTTCATGCCCGCAAGCATGAGCGCAGAGAAACCGAACATTCCGAACGCCGCGATGAGTGTCGTTAGCAGCCATTGTCGCGGGGTTGTTCTGATGCGTGGTCGTTGAAACAGGAACGGCGCCAGGATCAGCGCCCCGATCAGCACGCGCAAACCGGACCCGACGAAAATCGGCATTGCGCTGGTGACGATTTTACTGACGGGGGTAGCGGAACCGAAGATGGCCATCCCGAGCCCCAGTTGGGAAAACGTGACGGCTCGGCGTTTTGCATCGTCAGACATTGCGGGCGGCCCCGTCGAGTACCTCTCATGAGATGAATAGCGCGCATTCTCGCCAGCGACTTCAAAATCTGCCAAAATGCCGAACAACATTTCGCGCGCGTAATGTAGCCAGCGAGGATCGCGGGCCATTTGGCTAGCTTGCGCCCAGCGGCACGACGCGGACACGTCGCGGCGCGCGTCCGCGCCGCTTTTCGGAAAAATCCGCCTCGAACCCTGCCCGCGCGCCAATCCGAACCGGAGCGGGCGGCGTACTGCCTGCGTTACCCACTGGCGACGTTTGAACGGGGGGTTCCCGTGGGTCAGGGGGCGATCAATTCCATAGGAGGCTTAGATATGAAAATTGCGAGAAGCGTATGCGCGCCGGCGATTGGCCTGGCGTTGCTGGTCGCGCCAACCGCGATGGCGGAGCAGATTTACGCCGTCACGACGACCAACCAGCTGATTTCGTTCGACAGCGCCGCCCCGGTTGACATCATGACCGGCGTCGCGATCTCCGGTTTGCAATCGAACGAAGAAATTGTCGGCATCGACTTCCGCCCGGCGACCGGCGAGCTGTTCGCCGTCGGATCATTCAGCAATCTCTATACGCTGAACCCGGGCACCGGGGCCGCCTCGCCGGTCGGCGGCGGCTTTTCCCCGGGCTTGA
Organism: uncultured Planctomycetales bacterium; assembly: GCA_964528455.1. Taxonomy (GTDB): domain Bacteria; phylum Planctomycetota; class Phycisphaerae; order UBA1845; family Fen-1342; genus DSPM01. The sequence continues at coordinate 360,797 of CAZGTH010000002.1, forward strand.
ACGGGGCGTGGTTCAGCCTGGACTTCAACCCGACGATCGACCGCATGCGCAACGTCAGCGACGCCGATCGGAACCTCGTGCTGAATCCGGACACCGGCGGATCGACGCAGGCGACGGACCTCTTTTTCGGTCCCGGCGATGTGAATGAAGGCGTGAATCCGACGGTCGCTCATTCCGCGTATACGAACAACTTCGCGGGCGCGATGACCACGCAGCTGTACGGCATCGACACGGCGCTCGATGTGCTGGTCACGCAAGCGAACAACACTGGTGTGCTCGGCACGGTTGGCGGGCTCGGCCTGGATATCGCGAGTTTTGGCGGATTTGACATCTCCGGTTCATCGGGACGCGCGTTCGCCGCGCTGCTCTCGGAGTCGGGCGCCAGCTCCATGCTGTATCAGATCAACCTCGGAACCGGCGCCGCGACGCAGATCGACATGATCGCCGGGGGCCTGGTCGTCACGGCGATGTCAATTGTGCCCGAGCCGTCGACCGGCATCCTGGCCGGCGCCGCGCTCCTGGCGCTGGTTCGCCGTCGCCGCTAAGGCATCAAAGACAATCTCAAGCGCTGCCGGCTCCTCTTTTTTTTTTGGGGGGCTGCAGGGGAGTCTTGGGGGAGGACACGGCCCGGCGAAACTTCGCTCGGGCCGTGTTTTTTTGTCCACGAGTACAGCCAGTTTGGCAATCCGGTTTTGTTCACAAATTGTCCATTTCCAGCCAATCCGCGCGCGTGAGCGCGGCGTAATGTTCGTGTTCTCTATGGGAGACATATGCGGATTCCCGCCTCGTTCTGCCACGAGCGCGGGAATGACGCGGGCATGCGATATCGACCGCGGAGCAGCCATCGGCCGAGATTCCCGGCCCGGCGCGGCGGCGCCGCCGTAAGACGCTGCCGCCGATGCCGACGAGCGACATGCTCTTTTCGGTGATATTGACCTTGGGAGAAGATGATGCGGGTGCTGTTGATTGTAATGACGACGGTTGGATTGTATGGGGAAGTCTTTGCGCAGACGCAGTCAATGTGGGTCGGCGCCGGCGGTTCGGATCATAAGTGGAGCACCGCTGACAACTGGGCGCCGGCCCAGATTCCCAACAACGGGATGGACACTTTCGAGGTCACCGCGGACGGCGCCACCATCGAACTGGATCTACCGATTGAGATCAGCAAACTCGTGCTGAATCTCACTTCCGGCGTCGGAGTCGCGATCCTCAGCGCCGGCCAGTCGCTGACGGTCGACGGGCCGACGATTGTCGACAACGGGCAGTTTCTCGTCGCCGGCACGTTTTTGCCACAGGGGATTGTCGACATCGACGGAACGCTGCTGCTCAACGGCTGGCAGATGTTCGCGGACGATATCCAGTTGGGCACGGGCGGCGGAAACAACAGCTCGATTCGCATGTCCGGCGCCGCGTACCTGGAGTGTGCGGGCATGCTGGAGATTCTCGACGACAGCGACATCCAGAATTTCGGCGGAGCGCCCTTCATTTCGAGCTCCGGAACGCTCCTGAAGTCCGGTGGGGCGGGGCTCAGTTCCATCGCCGTTCCGTTCGAGAACAATGGCGGAGTGGTGCAGGTCGCGACCGGCCTGCTGTCTTTCACGGATGGCGGTGTTCTGACGGGTGGGACGATCGCGGCCGCGGGTAGCAGTATCGCGAGCCTCAGCGGCCCCTTTAACTCGAGCGGCACAATCAATCTGAACGCGACAGACTCAGCGACGATTCGATTCAATAATGCGATTATGGAGGGCGCCGCGACACTAACCGGCGCAGGAACCGACTTCACGGCGACGATCGAAGCCACGGGCGGCGCGACGCGGTTTTCGAACATCACGCTCGATTTCAGGCCGCCGACGCCTTTCCAGATCAAGCAGGGCGTCTTCGGCGAGAACGGTCAGGTCATAAATCGCGACCATGCCGAGTGGTTCGCGGGCACGATCAAGGGCGGCGGACTATTGAATGACGGGCCTGGGGCGTTTGACATTCTGCCCGGCGTGCCCGGCAGTCGAATCATCGACGACGGCGCGCTGACCAATCAGGGGATCGTCAATCACCTGACGACAGTGACGCTCGCGACGAACGGGCGGGTCGAGAACAACGGCCTTTGGCAGATTGTGGCGCCCACGACCGTTAATCCGGGCGCCGGCGCGACAAACACCCTGTTCAACAACAACGCGATGCTGACGGTCGATTTACCGAGTATCAACAATGACGCCCTGATCAACGTGCCGTTTGACAGTTCCGGAACGATCGAAGTGCGAAACGGTGAGCTGAAGCTTCATCTGCCGAATCTGGATGGCGGGATTGTGCTGGTCGATTCCACGGCGACGGATCCCAATGCGCCGACGCGGGTCCCGATCTGTTCGATCGGTCGCGACGGAACCAGCGTCGGCTCGGTGCGAAACACCTCGTTCTCGATGGTGAACGCCGATGCGCAGTTTCTCGGCGGGCAGATCACGATTTCGGGCACGCTGACCACCGGCGGAACGGGATCGCTCCGTAATCAGGCGAACCTGATCGCCACGCAGGCGGCGACGCTCGACGCGGATGTAACGGCGCCGTTCGTCATGATTGGCGATTTGCGCGCGGACGCCGTTGTGAACAATGAAGGTGAAATGCGCTGGATCGCCGGATGCCTGACCGGTTCCGGCGAGTTGTTCAATCAGGACATGCTGCGCGTGGTGGGGACGCTCGCGATCTCGGCGCCGACCATGGCCGGGAACCTGCACAACGGCAGCGCGATCGAATTCGAAAACGGCTCCTCCATGATCATGGGCGACAACAGCCGACTGATCAACGATCCGAACGCGACGCTGCATGCCGCCGGGGATGTGACGGTGTTTGATCAGCCGAACGTTGTGAATCGCTCGATCATCAACAGCGGCCTGGTGCGCAAGACCGGCGCGCAGGATCTGGACATTCGCACGATTTACGAACAGTCAGCGACAGGGCGCACTGAGGCGCAGCAGGGCGTGATCGCGCTGACCGGCTCCGACGCGTTGCTGTTGGGCGGCGTGTTGGCCGCGACCGGGGCCAACGCGTCGATTCAGATCGCGACGCAGAGCGAATCCAGCGACCTGACGTATGAATTCAACAACGACGGCGAGGTCGTCTTCCAGGGTTCCGGCGCAACGCTGCATCGCATCGGCGGCATTCTCCCCGGTTCGGGCGCCGGGCGCGGCGTGTTGCGGGCCGGAACGCTTCGGCCGGTCGGCGGCGCGGCCGGGTTTGAGTTTGTTTCGCCGGCGCTGTTTCAGATCGAAGCCGGCACGTTTGGCGCCGTCGGGACCGGGATGAGCAATCACGGCGTCATGCGGCAGTCCGGCGGATTTGTTGTCGGCGACTTCACGAACGCGGGCCCGGCCGGCGGGGCGGACCCGAATCTGGCGGGCGCATACACGTTTGTCGGTGGCCGCATTCAGGGCGTTTATCGCAATGACGGCGCCTTCCTGTGGCAGGAAGGCGGGAATGTCGAAGGTCCGTTCACCAACAACGCTGCGATGACGCTGGCCGAGAGCGACACGCTGCTGCTGGCGGCCGGCGCGAGCCTGACAAACAGCGGCGACGTGACCCACACGGGCGGCGCGACGCTGGAGCTGGGCGAAAACACGCAAATCACGAACGCGGCGGGCGCGAACTACGTGTTTGATTCCTCCGGCGGCGACATCACGCGCACGAGCAGCGCGATCGAAAACGCGCAATTCACAAACATCGGCATGATTTCGCAGGAAAGCGGCATTACCAGCAGCATCAGTGTGAAGTTTGAGAACCAAGGTGGCACGCTGCAGGCGATTTCCGGCGACCTGCGTATCAACGGCGTTCCGACCGTCGATGGCGACCCGATCATCAACAGCGGCGCAATCCGCGCCATGGGTGGCGATATCTTTCTGAGTTTCCCGCAACTGTTGGGATCGATTGTGCACGCGACCGGCGCGCTCAGCACGATCCGGCACACCCAGCCGACCATCAACACCGACATCGTCGGCGCTGGGTCCGGTCGCATCGAAATCGACGGTGGAACCATCAATGCGCTGGCGCTGTTTCTCGATTCGGACACCGATGTCGCGTTCCAGGGCGCGCCGCAGGCCCCGGCCAACGTCACGAGCACGAATGGGGCGCTGCGGTTCGAGGGCTGCGACTTTCTGATGCACAAGAACGGCGTGAAAGGTAGCGTCGACGCGAATTCGAATGTCGCGTTCGCCAGGCGTGGGACCACGACGCGCGTGCTGCTGGCGGGCGCGGATTCCGGCGCTCGGCAGCCGTTCCGCGTGCGATTCGGCCATGACGCCACGCTCGAAGATGAGGCCAGTCTCGTGCTGGACGGAACGATCGAATTCATCAACGACGGCACGTTCAAGCTCGCGTCGCGCACCGGCGACATTGACGCGCTGGACCTGAACGACAACGATATTCTGTTCACGAATAACGGCGTTTTCGAGAAGAGCCAGCTGGCCAATAACATCGGCAGCCAGTCGGGCGTGAGCATTCACTTTGCCAACAACAACACCGTGCGCACGCGAGCCGGCAGCCTCTCGATCTCGCCGTTCTGCGACACGATGAGCGGCAACCACCTGCTCGACGGAACGTGGATCATCGACCCGAACAGCAGTCTGACGCTGAATCTCGATGCGCCCATTCTCGAGAGCGATGCCGAGATTGTGCTGCGTGGCAACGGCGTGTTCACCAACCTGCCGACCGCCGGCACGACCGACACGTTCCAGAATGACGGCACGCTATGCCTGCAGGGCGGGGCGATGCTCACGACCGGCGGCGAGTTTGAGAACAACGGCTCCCTGAAGGTCGAATCGGGCAGCACGCTGACGGCCGAAACGCTGGACAACGACGGGCCGGCGACAATCGACGGCACGTTGAACTTCACGCAAGCCGCGACCTTCCAGAGCGGCTGCGTGCGCGGCCGCGGCGTCATCAATGGCTCGTCGATCACCAACAATGGGTGCGTCGGTCCGGGTAACTCGCCGGGGCGCCTCACAATCAACGCCGACCTCAGCAACACGCCCGCCGGCGAGGTGGAGATTGAACTGGCGGGCAGAACGGCGGAGACCGAGCATGATGTCCTGGCGGTCAATGGCGCCTTTGCGCTCGACGGCACGTTGCGGATCGCTTTGTTGAACGGTTTCGAGCCGGATCCCAACGACACGTTCTCGATCATTACCGGCAGCGTGATCAGTGGCAGCTTTGCGAACGCGGCGGATACCGGCTCCGGCGTCGGCCGGGCGCGATTGCCCGGTGGCAGCTTTGCCGTTGAATATGCGCCAGACGCCGTGCGCCTGACGGATTTCGCGCCGTGTCCGGGTGACCTGTCGGGCGATGGGATGGTGAATCTCGGCGATCTCAGCGCGCTGCTAGGCAGTTTCGGGCTGGCGAGCGGCGCCACGCCGGCCGATGGCGACCTGGACGGCGACGGGGATGTGGATCTGTCGGACCTGTCGGGTTTCCTGACGTACTTCGGCGGCATCTGCGCTTAGCCGGCGGCGGTCACGCCGATTCGGTCACCACAGACTTGGGGAGCCGTTTCGACACGGCCCGGACAATCCTGTTCGGGTCGTGTCGCGTTTGTCCCCGACCCGCCGGCGCGCTGCGGCGCCCGACTTGACCCCCGCCCGTTACCCTCCGACGATTGCCGGCTTGTGACTTCAACGAAAGTGAGACGATCCGTATGACCGACACCGTTCGGACCCGATTCGCCCCTTCGCCCACCGGCTATCTGCATCTCGGCGGCGCTCGCACCGCGCTGTTCAACTACCTGCTCGCCAAGCAGCGCGGCGGCGTGTTCATCATGCGGATCGAAGACACCGACCAGACCCGCAACATCGCCGGCGCTGAACAGAAGCTGTTGAATGACATGCGCTGGCTCGGGCTGTTGTGGGACGAAGGGCCGGAGGTGGGCGGAGACTTTGGTCCCTATCGGCAGAGTGAGCGCCGCGCTCGATATCAGGAGCTCGCGGAGCGACTGATCGCGGAAGGAAACGCGTACTACGCCTTTGACACCCGCGAGGAACTCGACGCGCAGCGCGAGGCCGCGCAGCGCGAAAAGCGAAACTTCCGCTATCAGCGTCCCGATCGCTTTCCGACCGAGGCCGAAGTGGCCGCTGCGCGGGCCGCCGGCCGGCCGGTGGTGGTGCGCTTCGCGACACCGGCGCAGGAATGGGTCGTGCAGGACAAGATTCTCGGTGAAGTGCGGTTGGCCGCGGATGCGCTGGATGACTTCGTCATCATGAAGGCCGACGGCTGGCCGACATATCACTTCGCTGTCGTCGCGGACGATGAGGACATGCGGATCACGCATGTGCTGCGCGGTCAGGAACATCTGATCAATACGCCGCGGCATATCGCGCTGCAACAGGCGCTCGGCTTCGCCACGCCCGAGTACGCGCACCTACCCGTCATCCTGACGATGGAAGGCGCGAAGATGAGCAAGCGCGAAAAGGACAAGATCGTTCGTGAAGCGGTGAAGGCCGCGCTCGAGAGCGGCGAGATGGACGAAGCGACGGCGCAGACGATGGCGGGCGCGGACGCGGCGGCGTTCGCGGCCTGGCGCGGCAAGCAGACGCAACTCGACGCCGAGGCCTTGACGCGATTCGCCGAGCGGTTGCGCCTGTCATTGCCCGAGATCGACATCCACGACTTTCGCGCCAGTGGCTATCTGCCGGAGGTCGTAGTGAATTTCATCGCGCTGCTGGGCTGGTCGGCGGGGGATGATCGCGAGAAGTACGCGCTGGATGAGATGGTCGGCGCGTTTCGCGTCGAGCGCGTCGGTCGCGTGAATGCCCGTTTCGATCGGGCCAAGCTGCTCAAGTTCAACACGGACGCCGTCGCCGCGGCCGATGAAACGCGCCTGCTGGCGGGCTTGCGGGATTATCTGTCGGTCAATCCGCGCTCGCCGCTGGCGGGTTTGGATGATGACACATTGCGCACGGTGTTGCGGCTCGGCGCCGGCTTCCGACTGTTCAGCGAACTCGAAACGAAGTGCGGCGCGATCTTCATCGCGGATGAGGCGCTGCGCTGGGATGATGATGCCGTGCAGAAAGTGCTATTGAAAGGCGATGGGGCGGGGCTCGCGGCGTTGCGGGAACTGACGGATGTGCTGGCGAAGCTCGATGACTTTTCCGCAGAGCGGATCGAGGCGGCGGTGCGGGCCTATGGCGAACAGCGTGGCCTCGGCCTCGGCAAAGTCGCCCAGCCGCTGCGTGTGGCGGTGGTCGGGGGCACGGTGAGTCCGTCGATCTTTGAAACGCTGGCGTTGCTGGGCAAAGAGAAAACACTCAAGCGGATCGGGATGACGATAAGGCATTGCGAGCAATCAGCGAACTAGTAGTCCAGGGTGGCACGCGCGTCTCGCCCGTTCGATGCGAGTTCGGGGCCGTACCACCCGCTCGAATGCGGAGACCTAGGGCGGTGGCGGCGGAGCGGCAAATGGCGGCGGGCCGCCGTCGCGCTCGTGGCGGAAGCGCGCCATCATGCGATCCAGTTCGCCATCGACAAATCGCGGCGCGTTCTCGCGCCGGCGTTGCAGGTGCGTTTCATCGTGGCTGAGTTCTTCTTCGAACCGCTCAGCGACGAACGCCCGCAATGCCGCGCGAATCTCCACCTGACGCGCATCGTCCGCATCCGCGTAGTCCGCGACCGCCTCGCGTAACTCCGGCGGCAGGCGCTCGGCCCGTTCGCTGGTCAGCGCCCGTTCGACGAGCGCGTCGATGAACGCGTCAGACCGCGCCCGACGGGCGGTCACATCCGCCTCGACGAACCGAGTTTCCAGATCAAACTTCTCGGCGATGAACTCGCGCACCCGCTGGCGAAAACGCCGCTCGGCCGGCGGGCTGTCCACGCGGCGCCATTCGCCGCGAAAGCGCTCCATCCGCAGCATCAAGCGTGAATGTTCCAGCAACGCGTCAAACAACTCCGGCCGCTGCTCCTGCACGCGCCGGAAGTGGCGCAACCGCGGCGCGAAGAACTGAAAGCGGCGCTCGAACGCCTCGGGGCGGTCGGATTGCGCTCGCGAAAGGCGTTCGTGCAGTTCGGGCATGTACTCGGCGGCGAACGCCATCAGCGTTTCGGCCTCGCCCTCGGCCAGCGGCCCTTCGTCTTCCGGCGACGGGCGCAGCAGGCGGGCCGCCATCGGCGGATGCGGGCGGTCGAAGTCGCCGCCGCGCGGGCCGCGCTCGCCGCGCGGACCACGATCAAAAGGGCGCTCCGATCCGCGGCGCCGTTCGGCGTCCCCGCGACTTTCGGCGCCATCGCGCTTTTCGCGCACGCCGTCCCGCGGACGCCGCGGCCGATCCGGGCGTTCCTGCGCGACCGCGACACTCGTCGTCAGCCACGCTGCCGCCAGACCGATCGTCAACCACAGCCCACGCTTCACGTTCATACTCCCGAATCGGAAATCAGCCATCACTCACGACGCGTGGCAAGGTCCACTACACCTCGTACCAGCTCTCCAGCGCTTCGAGCGACTCGCCGATGCCGGTATCCCAGCGTTCGATCCACTCCAGCGGATCCACCGGCTCGCTTGCGGCGGCGGCGTCTTCGTTCACGACAAATGACAACTCGGCCAGCGAATCGTCCACCGCCTGCGCCCAGTTGTCGAGCCAGACTTCCGCGCTCGTCACGCCCGCCGGGGTCGTCGGCCGCTGCGGAGCCATCGGCAACAGCGCCAATCCGATCGCCGCCGCCGCCGCGCCGATCGCGCCGCGCCACGCCAGCCATCGCCGCCCGTGCCGCAGGCGGTTCGCCTCGCCGCGCACGCTGTCGCGGAGCCGCGCCGCCAGTCCCGCCGGCAGCGGCTCATTGACGTTCAGTGGGGCGAGCGTCTCGCGGATCTCGCGCTGCAGCGCCGCTTCCTGCTCTCTCCAGTGTCCTTCGTTCATGGTTCCACACGCTCCAGGCCAAAGGCGGCCTTCATTTTCTGCAATGCCCGGTGTCCGCGGGCCAGGGCCGTGCCCAGCGGCACGCCCAGCAGGTCGGCAATTTCGCGGAAACTCAGTTCGCCATAGTGCCGCAACGTCAGGATCTCACGATCCAACTCCGGCAGGCGCGCGAGTTGTTCCGCCAGTCGCTCGCGGATTTCCCGCCGGTCAAGGTTCGCGCCCGGCTGCTCCGTTCGTTCATCGGCGAGATCGAAGGCGCCCGGCTCGCCGTCGGGCGCCGTCCCGTTCAGGCTGTGCGTCGGGCCGCGCCGGCGTCTCCGCCGCGCGCCGTCCCGCGCAAGGTTCGCCGCGATCCGGAACAGCCAGGCTTCAAATCGTCCGGTGTGGTCATAGTCGGCGATCGTGCGCGTCATCCGCAGGAACGTTTCCTGCGTCAGGTCCTCGGCTTCCTCCGTCGAGGCCGCCAGCTTGCGCAGCAGACCGAACACACGTCGACCATACCGCTCGACCAGTGTTTCGAGCGCGTCGGCGTCCATCCGCCGGGCGCGGGCGATCAGATCGTCAAGCTGTTGGTCCACACCAATCCTCTGTCACAGTAGTCTAACGCCGGACCAAGGCGGCGATTGCGGGGATTTTCGGCGTGAGGGACCGGCGCCTGGTTGCGGGTTGGGGGTGATAACAAAATCCCGTCGCGAGCGTCGGGCGCGGCCGTTTGGCGATGGTAGCGTCGTAGCCATCTACGGCCGTCGCCTCCCTCGCACACTCACTCGTCGTGCGGGCGGCCGAACAGCAGCTCAATGAACGGCCGGTCTTCCGGTCGGCAAAAGACGTAGACGTGATCACCAGCTTCCAACATCGTGCCGCCGCGCGCAGCGAGCAGTTCCTCGCCTCGGACGACCAGCACGGCGGCGGATGCCGGCGGAAAGGGGACTTGCGACAGCGTGGCGCCGCACACGGCCAAGGACTCGGTCACATGAAACGACATGAGGTCGCCGCTCAGCATCCGCGTCGAGTTGATCTCCAGGGCGGCGAGCGGCTGCGGTTGCTCGGGTGCTTCCAGCCCCAAGCCGCGTGTTGCCCAACGGATCGTGGAGCCGGGCGCAAGCGCGCTGACAACAACGACGAAAAACACGAGGTTAAAGACCTGTCCGCCGCCAGGGACATCGGCCATGACCGGGATCGTCGCCAGGATGATCGGCACCGCGCCGCGCAGGCCCACCCAACTGATATAGGCAACCTCGCGCGGGCGGAAGCGAAAGGGCAACAGACAGGCGACCACAGCCGCGGGGCGGGCGACGAAAGCCAGAAACAGCGCAATCAGAATGCCGATCCCCGCCATTGGCAGGAGTTGCGAGGGGAACACGAGCAGGCCGAGCATCAGGAACATCGCCACTTGGCTGAGCCAAGCGAGCGCGTCGTGAATGCGGGCCAAGCCGCTGCGGTACGGGATGCGCGCGTTGCCCAGCACCATGGCGGCCACGAACACCGCCAGGAAGCCGCTGCCCTGGAGCAGCGTCGCCGCCCCGTACGCCAGTAGCGCCAGACCAAGCGTCAGCACCGGATAGAGTCCAGCGGTGGACAAGCGCAGCCGGAGCAGGATCAGGCGCGTGGCGTAGCCGGCCGCGAGTCCGATTGCCAGACCAATGCCAAGCTGGATCGGTATATCGACGAGCGTCTGCCAGACCGAGCTCTCGGGGCTGGAGAACCACTCGACCGCGGCGAGCGTGAGGATGACCGCCATCGGGTCATTCAGGCCGGATTCGAGCTCGATTGTCGTGCCGACCCGTTCCGACAGGCGCAACCGGCTGCCGCGCAACACGGCGAATACTGCTGCGGCATCCGTGGAGGAGACCACGGCCCCGAGCAGAATGGCTTGGGCCCAGCCCATCCCGAGGAGGCGCGCGAAGAGCGCCACCAGGGCGGCCGTGATAGCGACACCAGCGGTTGCCAGCAGTGCGGCGGAGGCCACGGAGCGCCGCACAGCCTGCAGAGACGTGTTGAGGCCACCGTCGAGCAGGATCAGGATCAGCGCGATCGTCCCCAGACGGAAAGCGAACTGGTAGTCATCGAAATGAACTCCACCGATGCCCTCCGACCCGGCGAGCATGCCCAGACCGAGGAATACGAACACGATCGGCAGACCGAGCCGCTCGACCGCACGGCCGAGCAGCGCGCAGATGAGAAGCAGTACCCCGAAGGTCGCCAGTAACAGCGCCGTGGCCATGAACTCTGTCATGCAGACCCGTCCGCGCGAATTGTCAGACACCGGGGCCAGGAAGACCGCGGGATCCTGGCCGAGTTCGAAAGTTCCAGCATCCTATCGGCTCCCGAAAGCGGCGACGAACTCGGAACGACGTGCTGGAGCGCCACAGATGGGGGTGCTGGATGCCGATAAACTTCCAGAAAGTCCGTTCGGGCGATCCGCTGGCCATCCCGGCGGCGACGCACAACGCGTTCGTGGGTGTGGCTCGCGATTACCAGGAACGCCAGCGCAGCGCGAGGAAGGACGGATCACCGGATTGGCGGCAGACCGGGATTGTGCTCGTCCGCAATGCCAGTGGCGCCGATCGGGCGCGCTTCGACGTGCTTGGGGTGTCGGGACCAGTGATCACGCCGACCGACAACGCGGACGCCTTCAAGGAACGCGTCGCGATCAAGGGTGTCACGCCGACGACGGCGCGCGCGGCCGGTTGGCGTGTGCCACGGCGGTCGGCCGTGCCGGGGTGGCGAAGCAGATGTAGGATGCGGCTTGCCGGATCAATCCGGGCGCCAAGAGACGGCAGTGGCATATGACGCAGCGCGCAGCGAGGCGGCGCCCGACAATCGTCGAGCGCCGCCTTTCTACTGCGCGAGTTCGTCGAACGGTTCTAGCCGCAGATCGTCCCGAAGGCCGCCAGCAGGCCGCTCAGGTCGCCGAGATCCACGTCGTCGTCGCCGTCCAGGTCCGCCCCCGGGTTGTAGTTGGCGTCGCCGTTCATGCTGCCGAACGCCGCCAGCAGGCCCGCCAGGTCACCAAGATCGACTTCCCCGCTGCCATCGATATCGCCGGCACATGGGACCGGCTCCGCAAAACGCAGGTTCGGCCCGAAGAAGCCCGGCTGCGACCCGCCGAACACACCCATCGGCTGCTGAAACACGAAGTTGACTGGACCCGCGACGGCGTCGCCCAGTTGGAACCCGGGCGTCGTGTTGAGGTCCGTCACCTGATGGGCGATTCCGCCGGCGTTGACCGTGTATAAGGCGCCGAGCGTGTAGGTTTCGCCGGGAACCACCATCAGCGGCGGGTCGAGCGGCAGATAGCGGAAGTCGCCGTCCAGATCGCCGGGGAAGCCGCTGGGCATCGTGATCGTGGCGAGCAGGGTTCCTGCGCTGTCCCACAGGCCGATGGGGCGATCCTCTTCGTTACCATCATGGTCGCGATCCCAGAGGCCGAGGTCGGTAACGATCATGCCCTTTTCCACGGTGAATTCGAAACCGACGGTGCGTCCCGCGACACCGATGGGGGTGCGGCCGCCGAATTCAATCGCGGGCGCGGCCTCAAGCTCGGGCAGCGCTTCGGCCAGCGGCGTGAGTTCGAGGTTGGGGCCAAAGAATCCCGGTTGTGAACTGCCGAACGAGCCCGTCGGGCGCTGAAACAGGAAGTCGATCGGGCTGGCGACGGCGCTGACGAGATTCAGGCCGGTCGCGGTGGTCAGGCCGGTCGCCTGGTGTGCGATTCCGCCGGCGTTCACCGTGTAAAAGGCGCCGATGGTGTATGTTTCGCCCGGCGACACGATGATCGGCGCATCGAGGCGGATGTAACGGAATGATCCCACCAGGGGCGTGGCGCTGCCGGCGGGCATTGTTTCGCAGGCGATCATCGCGCCGCTGCTGTCCCAGATTCCGATCGGACGATCCTCTTCGTTGCCATCCGCGTCCCGATCCCACAAACCCAGCGACGTGACGACGAAATCCTCATCCACCGTGAACTGAAATCCGACCGTGCGCCCGGCGATCCCAATGCCCGATTGACCGGTGAAGTCGACGGCCGGAACCGCGAACGCCGGCGCGGCCACAAGCAATGCGACACCCCACGCGGCGATCCGTCCAAACCCGAACTGTCCCTGATTTCGCGCCTTCGATGTCATCTCTTCTCCTTCAGAAATCGCTTTGAGTGCTCTCGAGGCCGATGCGACCAACGCAACGACGATTCGCCCCATAAACGCCGACAGGCCACGGTCGGGGACAAACTTTTCAAAAAAAACCGAAATCAGCGCGGACGATCTCGTGGTGACCGGGGTACACTTTTCCTGCCAATCGACGGGGTTGAGGTGATCAAGTGGAACCCGCGACTGATGTGACGTTGCTGCTTCAGGATATGGCGGCGGGCGATTCGGCCGCCGGCGCGGCGTTGTTACCGATCGTCTATGAGGACCTGCGCGCCCTGGCGGGCGGGTACTTTCGCGGGCAGCGGCCCGACCACACGCTCCAGCCTACAGCGCTGGTCCACGAAGCGTTCCTCCGCCTGGCGCGCGGCCCGAGCCCGATTCAGAACCGGACGCATTTCATCGCGGTGGCGGCCACCGCCATGCGCCAGATTCTCAAGGATCACGCCCGCGCGAAGGCCGCCGCGAAGCGCAACGCCGCCGGCGGACGGATCGGCATCGAGCAGGTCACCACGCCTTCCGGCGAAAGCATGATCGACATCATTGATCTCGACGCCGCCCTCACACGGCTGGGCGAAGCTGACGCCCGCATGGCGCAGATCGTCGACCTGTGGTTCTTTGGCGGTCTCGGCAGCGAAGAAATCGCCGACGTGCTGGGCGTTTCGTCCCGGACGGTCAAGCGCCAGTGGCGCCAGGCGCGGGCCTGGCTGAACGCGGAACTGACAGCCTCATAGCGGATATGAACAGCGCTGACGACATTCGGCGGGCGATGGCCATCTTTGACGAGGTTTGCGACCTTCCGCCCGACGCCCGACGCGCAGCTCTGGACCGGCGTTGTGACGGCGACGCTGCGATTCGCCGCCGCGTGGAACAGATGCTCGCGACCGAATCGGCCCATGATGCGCCGCTTGCGGATTCAGATCACGGCGTCGGGGCGCGGATCGTCTCCGAGGCGCGGATAGAGGCGGAGGCCGAGGCGGCGCGCCCGCCGGATCGCATTGGCCGCTATCGCGTGATTCGCGAACTTGGTCGCGGCGGGATGGGCGTCGTCTATGAAGCGGAACAGGAGAATCCGCGTCGGCGTGTCGCCCTGAAGGTGATCCGCCGCGCGTACGTATCCCCGTCGCTCATCCGCCGCTTTCGCCAGGAGTCCCATATTCTGGGCCGGCTGCGCCACCCCGGGATTACGCAGGTCATTGAGGCCGGAACGACAAACGTCCACGACGAGGAGCTCCCGTTCTTCACGATGGAGCTTGTGGATGGCGAGCCGTTGGATGTCGCCGCCCGCGCGCTGCGCATTCGCGAGCGGGTTGAATTGGTCGCCCGCGTCTGCGACGCCGTCCAGCATGCGCACCAGTTCGGCGTCATTCACCGCGACCTGAAACCCGCCAACATTCTTGTCGTTCGCGGTGGGACCGGTGGGGTAAGGATCGACGACCCGGCCGCCTCGCTGATCGACGCCATCGGCCAGCCCAAGGTCACTGACTTCGGCGTCGCCCGGCTGGTGGACTCGGACAGCCAGATCACGACCGTTCGCACCCACGCCGGCCAGGTCGTGGGCACGCTTGGCTACATGAGTCCAGAGCAGCTTGACGGCCGTTCGGGCGAGGTGGACACCCGTTGCGACGTCTATGCGCTGGGCGTGATTCTGTATCACACGCTCGTCGGGCGGCTGCCGCATGACCTTGATCACCGGCCGATCGCGGAAGCGGCGCGGATCGTTCATGACGAGGAGCCGGCGCGTCTCGGATCGATCGATCGCGGCCTGCGCGGCGACCTGGAGACGATCGTAGCGAAGGCCATCGACCGGGATCCCGCGCGCAGGTACGCGGCGGCGGCGGCGCTGGCTGATGATTTGCGGCGTTACCTCGCCGGGGAGCCGATCACGGCCCATCCGCCGAGCGCGCTGTACCAGATGCGCAAGTTCGCCTCACGGAATCGGGGGTTGGTCATCGGTCTTTCCGGGACGGTCGCCGCGCTGGTGATCGGTCTGGCGGGCACAACGTACTTCCTTGTTCAGGCCACGCGCCAGCGCGATGTCGCCGATGCGGAGCGCGGTCGCACGGTCGAGGTCGCCGCGTTTCAATCCGCGCTGCTGAAGGACCTGACGGCGCGGCGGTTCGGTTCAGAACTGTTGACGAGCCTGCGATCCGAGTTTGCGCAGGCGGTGGAGGACGTTGACGGTCGAGAGGCCGAGATGGCGGCGTTCAACGCGGCGCTGGACCGCGTCAATGCGACCAATGTCGGGCGCGATGTGCTCAGCGACATCCTGGCCGACAGCGCGTTGCGCAGGATCGAGAAAGGGGCGACCGACGATCCGATTACGGAGGCGCGGCTGCGCGACGGGTTGGGCGATCTATACGGGTCTCTGGGGCTCCGAGAGAGATCCATCGTGCAGTACGAGCGGGTCGTGGAACTGTTGCGCGCCTCTCTGGGGCCTGACCATCCTGACACGCTGGCGGCGATGAACATGGTCGGCGTTACCTATCGGGAAATGGGCCGCGTGGCGGAGGCGGGGAGTGTGTTTCGCGAAACGCTGGAGCGCCGCCAGCGCGTGCTGGGACCTGAACATGCGGACACGCTGATGTCCTTTTCCAATCTCGGCGGGCTGCTGAGCTATGCGGGAGAACTGGACGAAGCGGAGCGATATGTCCGCGCCGCGCTCGAAGGCTCAGATAAGCTGTTCGGCCCCGAAGACGAGGAGACGCTTAACCGGCGCAACCTGTACGCGACGCTGCTCTATCAGAAGCAGGAATTCGATCAGGCGCTGGACCATTTCCGCCCATTGCTTGAGCTGCGCGAGCGACACTCCGGACCGGACCATCGAAGGACGATTCTCGTTCGCAACAACCTGGTGGCAACGCTGATTCGGGCGAACCGGCCGGATGAGGCGGAGCCGATTGCGCACGCCGTGCTGGCCTCCAGCTGTCGCGTGCATGGTGACACCCATCCGAGCTCGATCATGGCGCTGAACAACCTCGGTATGGTCCTGATCCAACTGGACAAAACCACCGAGGCCGACGTGACGTTTCGCGCCGCCGCCGCGCACAGCCGCGCCGAACTGAACCCCGAGCACGAAGTGCGCATGAAGTCAATCAGCAACCTGATCGATACGCGGCTCGCGCTTGACGCGGCTGTTGAGGCTGAGTCTCTCTGCCACGAGCTGCTTGGCGTGCGGCGGGCGCTGAACCCGCCGAACCCGGTTCTCGTCGCCCAGACGCTCGAGCAGCTCGGCCACGCGTTGTATCAGCAGGAACGTTTCGCCGATTGCCGAGACGCGTGGCAGGAATGCGTCGACCTGCGCGCCGGCGTCGCGGAAGCGCACTGGCTCACCAACCGGGCGCGCAGCGAACTGGGTCAGGCGCTGACAGCGTTGGGCGAATTTGAGAAAGCCGAGAAATTGCTGCTGGCCAGCGAGTCGGCGCTCGCGGCGCCGGCCGCCGAGATTCCGGCGGTCGCCGGCGCCGGCTGCGTGGACGACGCGCGGGCCCGGCTCGTCAGCCTGTACGAAGCATGGGGAAAATCGGAAGAGGCGGACAAATGGCGCGGCGCGACTGCCGCGGCTGCGCCATAGCTCAAGCGCTTCGTCACCCCGCCGCCCCCGCGCGCCTGGGCGCGGGGGGCATCCAAATGTAATCCGCCTACGGTCGGTCAGCGGCTTTGTCGCCTTCGGCCTGCATTCGCTTGATCTTGCGCAGGTTCAGGTTCACGCCCTGCTCCGCGAGCTTCGGCGCGTACTTGGCCGGGTCGCTCAGCATCTTGTCCTTACAGCCGGCGCAGCACAGATAGACGCGCTCGCCGGTCGGCATGTCGACGTAGCTCTTGATGTCAACCTTCTCGCCGCTGACCGGGCAGCGCGTCTGGTACGTGTGGCTGTCGGCGAGCTTCGCCTGATACTTGGCGGGGTCAGCCTCATATTTGCCCTTGCAGCCCGCGCAGCAGAACGCCACGGATCCATCTTCGGTCTTGGTCTCGGTCTTCGGATCGATCGGCTCGCCGGCGACCGGGCACGCTACCTGAATACGCTCCAGCTTGGCCAGCGCGGCGCGCTGCTCGGCCAGCCGCTTCGCGTACTTCTCCGGCTCGCCGTCATACTTCTTCACGCATCCGCCGCAGCAGAAATACACGGGGCCGTCATCCGCCATGGTCTTGACGTTGAAGTCGATCGGCTGGTTCATGACCGGACAGATCGGCAGCTTCGGCGCTTTATCCTTCGCGTCGACGGCGGGTTTGTCGTGGGTATGTCCGTGGTCCTTGTCCTGCGCGGCGGCGACGCCGAACGCGAGCGTGATCGTTAAGCCGGCGGAAAGTGCGACAAATCTGAGTTTCATCCGTGATCTCCGTATGTGAGAAACGTCGGCCCCTGACTCATCAGAACCCCCGAGGTCGGGGCCGCATTCCGCGAATTGTACCTTTGATTTCGAAGTGCGCAGCAATGTGCGGAAACTGGGCGGCCCGCAGCTTTGTTGCGGCCGCAAGGTTCCGCGGTCCAACCACGCCGAAACGGCCGCGGTGCGCCATGCCTTGGGACTGAGGACGCGGGACCTCAGATCAGCGAGTAGATAAACGGCCCCAGGGCTGAACTGCCGGCGAAGATCAGCAGACCGCCGACGAGCAGCAGAATTGCCACCAGCGGCGCCATCCACCACTTCTTTTCCTGAACGATGAACGCCCAGAATTCCTTGAACAATGACTGCTTGGCCATCGACTCGTTCCGTTCTCGCGCCGGCTAGAGCGGCTTCGCCTCCAACGCCACACTGCGCCGCATTCCGCGCTCATAGTCTACCGGCGTTGGCTTCTCGCTGACTATACATCGACCGATCACGAGCGTATCAATCCCGGTATTCACGAATGTCCGATAAGCGTCGGCCGGCGTGCAGACGATCGGCTCGCCGCGCACGTTGAATGACGTGTTGATCACGACCGGCACGCCGGTGAGTTCGCCGAAGCGTTTGATGACGCCGTAGTAAAGCGGGTTTGTTTCGGCGGTCACGGTTTGGACGCGGCCGGTGCCGTCCTGATGCGTGACGGCGGGGATCTTTTCGCGCGCCGCGGGCCGGACCTTGGGTACGAGCAGCATGAACGGAGCTTCCATGCCGGCCGGCATTTCGAAAAACTCGTGGGCGCGCTCTTTCAGCACCGCCGGCGCGAAGGGGCGAAACGCCTCGCGAAACTTGACCTTGGCGTTGATGATGTCCTTCATGTCGGCGCGGCGCGGATCGGCCAGCAGCGAGCGGGCCCCAAGCGCGCGCGGGCCAAACTCCAGGCGGCCCTGAAACCAGCCGATCACCTCGCCGGCCGCGATGCGCTGCGCGGTCGCGTCGACGAGTTCGTCGTCCGTCGCGCACTCTTCATACGTCGCGCCGGCCGCGTCGAGCGCGTCGCGGACTTCGTCCTGAGAGAACGCCGGCCCCCAATAGGCGTGGTTCATTTGAAAACTGCGCGGCGCGCCCAGCACGCAGTTCGCCAGGTAGAACGCCGTGCCGAGCGCGCCGCCCGAATCGCCCGCCGCGGGTTGAATGTAGATGTCGTCGAAGCCGCATTCCTGCAGGATGCGCCAATTGGCCACGCAGTTCAGCCCGACGCCGCCGGCGATGCACACCTGCTTGAGGCCGGATTCGCGCTGCGCGTGCCGCGCCAGGTTGATCATGATCTCTTCGACGATCTTCTGGCCGGAATGGGCGATGTCATTGTGAAACTGCGTCAGTTCCGATTCGGTCCGGCGCTGCGGCTGCCCGAACAAACGCTCCCACGCCGGACTGATGGTGCGCGATGTCGAATGCGGGAAGGAGAAGTACTTGAGATTAAGCCGAAAACTGCCGTCGTCGCGAATGTCGACAACCTCCCGAAACTTGTCGACATGTTTCGGCTCGCCGTATGGCGCCAGGCCCATGACCTTCCACTCGGCGTCATTGACGCGAAAGCCGAGATATGCCGTGATCGCGCTGAACAGCAAGCCGACCGAATGCGGGAAACGGATCTCCTGGCGAAACTCCATCGTCGAGCCGGCGCCGACGCCCCAGCCGGTCGTCACCCATTCGCCAACGCCGTCCGCCGTGATGATCGCCGCCGTTTCGAACGGCGACACGAGAAATGCGCTGGCGGCGTGCGACAAATGGTGCTGGCAGAAGAGAATGTCGCGGTCCGTGTCGAGGTGTTTCTGGATATGACGCGCGATGTACAGTTTGTCGAGAATCCAGGTCGGGATTGCGGTGCGCCACAGGTGAAAACTGCGCGGCCAGGTCGCGAGGATCGTCTCCAGAATGCGGTTGAACTTGACCAGCGGCTTTTCGTAGAAGCCGATGTGGTCGACATCGTCGAGGGTGACGCCGGCCTCGCGCAGGCAGTATTGAATCGCCTGCTCGGGAAAGCCGCTGTAGTGCTTCCGGCGATTGAAGCGTTCTTCTTCGGCGGCGGCGATCAGGCGCCCGTCGCGGACAATCGCGGCGGCGGCGTCGTGATAGTAGCAACTGATGCCGAGAACGAGCATGATCTTGCGGGTGGCTCCAAAATCGGGCGCGGCTGTCGCGTCAGAACTGGCGTGATGTGCGCTCGAGCGTGGCCTCGTGGCGCTCCGGTTGTTCCCAATAGCTCGCGGCGCCGAGTTTCTTGCGCAACGGGTCGCGCAGGCGCAGCAGCGCAAACGGCGGCAGCAGAATGAAGAACATCAGCGTGAGCAGGATATTGGTCATCACGAAGCCGATCGCCTGAGCGCCGGTCATCCATCCGACATAGATCCAGCGGCCCACTGCGGGGAGTTGCGCCGCGATCGCGAGCCCGACGCCGATGCTCCACAGCGTCACGGCGGTCGGGGAATATCCGCGCCACCACGCCAGGCCGCCGAGCAGCCCGAAGCCGAGCAGCATTCCGACGGCGAACTTGCGCAGTTCCGTCGACGATGGATTTCGATTGACTGGGGTCAGCATGCGGTTTTTCGGACTCGGGTTTCTCGGCCGCCCATCGCTGGCCGCCGGTACGCATCATATCGGAAGATCGAAAGATCGCATTTTTCGCGTTGTTTCGATCGCGCAGATAACATAGCATCAGCGGCAGGATGGACGAAACCACGGGAAAAACGCGAAGCGATGGAGTGGATTCAGCCGCGCGGCTCCGCGCGCCATGGTGGATGAAACTCACCGTAGTGCTGGTTGCGTTCGCCATCCTGCTGCCGACGATGGAGTGCGCGGTCAGGGCGTTGCCCGCCGAGGTCCTCCAGTTTGAGTACGTCGACGGCGTGTTTCAGCCCCCGCGCGAGTTCGTGACGGATCGCACCGTCAACAGCCTCGGATTCCACGATATTGAGCCCGGACCGAAGCGCCCCGATGTTCGGCGCGTGCTGCTGTTTGGCGATTCCTACGTCGGCGATGTGCGACACCCGATTCCAGAAACCCCGGGCCGCCGACTGGAGTATTACCTGAACGAGCGCTCTTCGGATCAGGAGTACGAAGTCATCGCGATTGGCAATGGTGGCTGGGGGCAGGTTGACCAGATCAGTGTCTGGCAAAGCACCGGCTACAAGCTGCGTCCGGATATTGTCGTCACGCTCATGCTGACATTTAACGACATACTGGACAACAGCGTGGCGATGAGCCGCGACGCGCAATCGCAGAAGAACGCGATGGTGCAGCCCCGCCCGGGTCGCACGAACTTGAAGAGAGAGGACGCGCCGCTGTTCTGGGTGGAGTCGTCGCGATTGAACCAAATGCTGTCCCATCGGCTGGCCCGTGTCTTACGCTCCGGCGCCGGTCAGGAATCGGTCCCGCGCGCGTATGAGGTTTACGCGAAGTCCGAGACCGAACCTTGGTCACGGGCCTGGCAGGTGACCGAGGATTGCATCGCCAGTCTTTGCGATGACGTCCGCGGGCGAGGCGGCGTTTTCGCGATCGTCACGGCTTCAACTCCGCATGGCGTCCTCGGGCCGAAGCGCGGCCTGAGGGCGTTGAAGGCGGCCTATCCGGCGATGGAGGGTCGGCAGTGGGACCTCGACGCCCCGGACCTGCGGGTCCGGTCGATCTGCGAACGGCACGACATCCCGTTCCTCCGGCTGGAGCCGAAATTCCGCGCGGCGACCGCCGAGGGCCGTGCGCTGCACTTCGCCTATAACGGCCATTGGAACACCGAGGGCAACGATTTCGCCGCCCAGCTCATGGCGGATTTCATCCTGCGCATCGACCGGGAACGGGCGGTGGATTCCGGCGAGCGGCCGGCGGCACAGGCCGGGAACCCTCCCGCTGACGGTTAGCTTCCGAAGCGTGCCAATTGCCAGACGGGCCTGCTCGTTTCTACCATGACGGGCATGGCCGATGCGCTTGTTCCAACCGAGATGGGTCTCGATCCCCCAGCGCCTGCGCCGCGCCTTCCCCGCCGGCCGTGGTGGATGAAGCTCGTCGTCGTCGCGGCGTCGTTTGCGATCATGCTCTCGATCGCGGAAGTGGCGGTGCGCCTGCTCCCGCCCACGATGCTGCGTTTCGAGTACGCCGACGGGGTCTTTCGCCATCCGAGGGAGTTCGAAGTCGATCCCACCGTCAACAGTCTCGGGTTCCATGATGTTGAGCCGGGGCCGCGCCGGGATGGCGTGCGACGCGTGCTGTTGCTGGGTGATTCGTATGTGCAGGACGATCGCCACCCCATTTCCGAGACGCCCGGCCAGCGGTTGGCAGCCTACTTGAATGAGCGCTCCTCCGGCTCCCGATACGAGGTCGTTTCCATCGGCGTTGGCGGATGGGGACAGGTGGAGCAGGCGCGGGCTTGGGATCAGCACGGCGCTCAATTGCGGCCGGACGTCGTGGTGACGCTGATACTGACCTTCAACGATATCCTGGATAACCAGCCAAAAGCGAAGCACTCCGCAGCCGGACAAAAGAAGCGAATTGCCCAGTTGCGACCGGGGCAGACATTGCTCCGGCGTCAGGATGCGCCATTGCTGCTGTTCGAGCAGTCGCGGCTGAACCAGTTGATCTCACACCGGCTTGCGTACCTGCTGCGTGACACCGGATCGGATTCGATCCCGCTGGCATATCGCGTATACGCCGCCACGCAGGACGACGACTGGCGCCAGGCGTGGGAGTCGACCGAGACCTGCCTGAGGTACATGAAACGCCAGGCCGAGTCGCGCGGCGCTCGCTATGTCGTGGTCGCCGCGTCGACGCCGCACGGCGTGCTCGGCGCGGAGCGCGGCCTGCGCTTGCTGGAATCGGCGTATCCGGCGATGAAGTCCGAGCAGTGGGACTTGGACGGACCCGATCGGCGCTTGGCCGAAATGTGTGAGCGCCTCGGGATACCGTTCCTGCGCCTGGAACCATCGTTCCGCGAGGCCGCCGCGCGCGGCGAACGGCTGCACTTTCGGTTCGACGGGCACTGGACGAAAGCCGGCGCCGACCTCGCCGCCAGCCTGATGGCGGATTTCTTTCTGACGCTGGACGCGCCCGCGACGCCCGCGCCCGAGTAGCGTCTGGTTTGGGAAGCCGCCGGTTTGCCGTTACCCTTCGCCGGTTTGGCGTCTGATCGCGCCTGTTCCTGATGATGAGCGCCGGCGGGGCGGCCTGCCCTGCAGCCGCTGCGGAGAGATTGCCGTATGAGCGCAGGTGGATCGTATGATCCTCATTTGATTGAGCCGCAGGTTCGCGATCGCTGGGAGGCGGAAGCCGCCTTTCACGTTGAGCCGGACGCGCGCGAGCCGTACTCGATCGTCATTCCGCCGCCGAACGTGACCGGCGCGCTGCACCTCGGCCACGCGCTGAACAACACACTGCAGGACATCCTGATCCGCGCGCATCGCATGCGCGGGTTTAACACCTGCTGGCTGCCGGGCACGGACCACGCCGGGATCGCCACGCAGGCGGTTGTCGAGAAGCGCTTGCGCGAAGAGGAAAACAAATCGCGACATGAGATTGGGCGCGACGGGCTGGTCGAGCGCATCTGGGCCTGGAAGGAAGACTACAACGCCCGCATTGTCGGGCAGCTGAAGAAGATGGGCTGCTCGTGCGACTGGGACCGTTCGCGGTTTACGCTCGATGACGTTTGCGCCCGCGCGGTTTACGAGATGTTCTTCCGCCTGTTCCGCGATGGGCTCATCTTCCGCGGCAAGCGGCTGGTGAACTGGGACACGCAACTGCAGACCGCCGTCGCTGATGATGAGGTGTATCACGAGACCGTCAAAGGCAGTTTGTGGCGGTTTCGCTATCCGGTGCTGCGTGGCGAAGCCTCCGACGCGAATATGCAGGCGGCGCTGCAGAACGCCGTGCGCGAAGACGCGCAGCCGGGCGTGGATTATCTGGTTGTCGCGACGACGCGTCCGGAAACGATGCTCGGCGACACGGCGGTGGCGGTGCATCCGGATGACGAGCGCTATCAGTCGCTGATCGGCGGCAATGTGCTGCTGCCGTTGATGAATCGGCCGATCCCGGTCATCGCCGACGGGTTGCTGGTGGATCGCGAATTCGGGACGGGCTGTGTGAAGGTCACGCCGGCGCACGATCCGAACGACTACGCCTGTGGCCAACGGCACAAGCTGCCCATGATCAACATCATGAACCCGGACGGCAAGCTCAGCCCGGAGGCCGGTCCGTACGCCGACATGCCGCGCGAAGCGGGGCGCAGGAAAGTGGTCGAAGACCTCGAGGCGCTCGGTCTGCTCGACGGCGCCGATCCGCATCAGCACCAGGTGGGTCATTCGGATCGCAGCAAGTCCGCGATTGAGCCGCTGCTGAGCGAGCAGTGGTTCGTGAAGATGGATCAACTCGCCGAAGGGGCGATGGAAGCGGTGCGCGACGGCCGGGTGCGGTTCTTCCCGGAGCGCTACACAAAATCGTATATGGATTGGCTGGGTGAGAAGCGCGACTGGTGCATCAGCCGGCAGTTGTGGTGGGGGCATCGGATCCCGGTGTGGACGGCCCGCTTCGCAGCGGGGACGGGCGTCCGTGACGGCGCCTCGGCGACGATTCGTTCCGGCGGCGCGGCGTTGGTGACCAAGCTTCAGAATGCCCTGGACGAACTCGCGGTCGCGTCGGGCTGCGAAGGCGATTACGTCGTTCGCATGGGCCCCGACTCTTCGCCGGACGTGTGTTTCATTTGCGCCCGAACCGAGCGGGGGCGCTCGTCGTTGCGTGACGTTGTAGCAAGCATTCCTCCCGCACAGATGGCAGGCCCGGGCACCGTCGATGCCGCTCGGATCGTTAGAAACGACGATCCTCGGGCTGACGCGCTCGCCACAATTACCAGTCTAGTCGCGCGGCAAGATAACCTAACTGAGGACCCCGACGTCCTCGACACATGGTTCAGCTCCGCGCTCTGGCCCTACAGCACCTTCGGCTGGCCGGAGCAGAACAAGGATCTCGATTTCTACTACCCGACCAATGTGCTCTGCACCGCCCGCGACATCATCTCGCTGTGGGTGGCGCGGATGGTCATGACCGGGTTGTACAACGTCGGCCGTGTGCCGTTTCAGCATGTGTACATCCATCCCGTGATTCAGGACGGCGAAGGCCAACGGATGAGCAAGTCCGCCGGCAATGGCGTCGACCCGCTCGATCTGATCCAGCACTTCGGCACGGACGCGATGCGGATCACGCTGGCCCAGCTCGCCAGCGAAACGCAGGACATCCGCATGCCGGTCGAGTACCTGTGTCCGCACTGCGGCGAGTCATTCCCGCAGAAGCCGAAGCACCTGAAGAAGCCGCTGGTGCAGTGCGAAAAGTGCAAGCGCGACTTTGCGACACGCCTGGCGAGCGCGTCGGAAATCGAAACCAATCGCCTCGGGTTGACGCTGTCGTCGCGCTTCGACTTCGGGCGCAACCTGTGCAACAAGCTGTGGCAGATGGCCAACGGATTCGTGTTTCCGAATATCGAAAAGGCGCGATCCGCCGCCCCCGTGAACCCCACAGATCTTCGGCTGGAAGATCGCTGGATTCTGTCGCGCCTGGCGGCGTGCGCGCAGGAGGTTGATCGTCGTCTGGCGCGCTATCAGTTCAGCGATGTCGTGCAGGCGCTGTACGGCTTTTTCTGGAACGACCTGTGCGACTGGTATGTCGAGCTCGTCAAGCCGCGGCTGTACGTCGAAGACGGGGCCGCGGATGAAGGCGGCGATGTCGCGCGCGGCGTGCTCGCCTGGACGCTGGACCAGACATTGCGGCTGATGCACCCGATCGCGCCGTTTATCACCGAAGCGCTTTGGACGCGATTGGACGAACTCGCGCCGGAGCGCGCTTCGCCATCGGGCGGGGGCGGCGACCGGGCGGCAACGGTGACGGGCGCCGCCTGGCCGATTGTCGCCGACGGCCAGCGCGATCGCGCCATCGAGCGCGAAATGGACGAACTGCAGGATGTGATCCGCGCCCTGCGCGATGTGCTGGCCCAGATCAACAACAACCGTTCGCAAGCTGGCGAGGCCGCGATTCGATCGCTGCCGGGCGCGGCGATCCGCTGTGGCTCGGACGCGGCCCAACGGCTGCGCGGGGCGGAGCGCGTGCTCAAGCGGCTGGGCATGTGCGAGGCGTTCGAGATTGGAACGCAAGTGGCCAAGCCGGCCGACGCGATGACGCGCGTGCTGACCGGGATCGAGGTGTATGTGCCGGTGACCGGGCTCGTCAATCTGGAAGTCGAGCGCAAGCGGCTCGGCAAGGAGCGCGACGACCTCGACAAGTACATCCGCCAGATCGAGGGCAAACTTCAGAACGAGAAATTCGTGGCGAACGCGCCGGCCAACGTGGTCGCGCAGGAACGCGCCCGACTCGCGGAGCTTCAGGAAAAGCTCGCGGCGATCGCGCGGAACCTGGCTGATCTCGGCTAGTCAAGGCGCGGCTCGCGCGACGCGGAAACAACCCCATGGTCTCGGATGGCGAAGTGGCCCGTCATGCGCACCGACGCATTCGCCGGTCGAACGCGCCCGGGGAAAAAAACGGGGAGCCTTTCGGCTCCCCGTTGTTCATCTGATTTGTCGCGAGTCCCGCGTTACGGGCAGGTCGCGCCGAAGTTGCCGAGCAGGCCGGCGATGTCCGACAGGTCCACGCAGTTGTCGCCGTTGAAGTCGACCTGCGAATCGAACAGCGGATCGCCGTCGCACGCGCTGAACGCCACCAGCGTCGCCGACAGGTCGCTCAGGTTGACCGCGCAGTCGCCGGTCGCGTCGCCGTACAGCCGGACCGAGAAGTCATGATCGATCATGTCCCACTCGCCGTACTCGCCGTCGCCCATGTCGTTCCGCACGCGCAGTCGCGTGTGCTCGGAAGGCGTGGTCGGCGTCCACTGCACCAGCGTCGTGCCCGGCTCCGTCGTTTCGACGACATCCGACCAGCTGGTCGTATCCGCGCCGATCACGAAACTGTCGATCCAGGCGCGATCTTGGCCGACCGGGCCGCGATCGCTGCCGTCCTTGCGATATTCCCAACGCAGCGTGACCGGATCGGTCGTCTCAAACTCATGCGTGAACAGCGTCCAGTCGACTTCGCCCGACGCGCGCAGCAGCGTCTGGTTGCCGACCTTGAAACGCAATTCGTCGAAGTTCGCTTCCGATGACACCTTGTACCAGAACTGCAGCGTGCCGCCGCCGGTGTGCTCGCGCTCCAGCCAGGTCAACTGGCCGTGCGTCAACGCGCCGGACTTGGCCGACATCGCGCCTTCGTACGCCTCATCGCCGGCGTAGTCCCACAGACGCGGACCACCCGAATCCCAGTTCGGACGCGTGGCGGTGTCTTCGAAGTCATCTTCCGCGACGGCGTCGAACACGCCGAAGTTGCTGCTGACCTGAATGTTGACGCGCGTCGTGGCGCTGGCGAACAGCTCGATGTCGATCGGCTGATCGACCGGAATCGTCTCGCCGCCCGACGGATACAGGATGTTCGCCGGCGGGCCGGAGCCGATCGGCAGTTCGCCGATGATGACTTCCGGGGCGTCGTTCGGATCCACGGCCGGACGTAGCAGCGTCAGCTCGTAGTTGGCGATCTCGTCCGGGCCGAAGTCGGCGTCGAACGCGAAGTTGTACATCGTGCCCCAGCGAATCGCGTTGGCGTTCGGGTTCGTGGCGTAGCTGTCGCCCGCCCAGCCGATGCGACCCTCTTCGATCGAAACCGGCCAGTCCGTATTGTCAAACGGCTCGCCCGAGTGATAGTCGACATCGTGGAAGTAGGGGTTGCTGACGTTCTTGCCGACCGGGAACGGAATCGCCAAGCCGCGCACCGAACGGTGCGAATTCAGATTGAACACCGCGAACTCGTAATGGAACATGCCGGGGCCAGTGTTTTCTGAGCGCCATGCCAGATACACGCGCCCGTCGCCGGGAATATCGAGGCGGCGCAGCGCAACTGTCGGATCAACGGCTTTCCACGCTTCGATCGCCGGCAGCATCCGCACCGTGGAGGAAGCCGCGCCCGTGTAGTCCTGAAGCAACAAGTCAAAGTCAGTGTCGATGCGCACTTCGCGATACGACGCGTTGTTCAGGCCGTTGCCCGCCGCCGCGTCGTCCGGTGTGATGTATTGACCTTCGACGAAGTAACGGGCGCCGACGTTCTGGGCCGGAATCAGATCAGCCATCTGCACCTGCGCGCGACCACCGAGCACACTGCCGCCGGTCGGGGCGGGATGCGCCGGAATGAAGGCGCCGGTGTACGCGTTGACCTGAAAGCGCGGGCCGAGCCGGCCCTGGCTGCCGTTCAGACCGCCGCTGTACGGATCGGAGCAGCCGACGCCGAGACCGCCGCCGCCTCCCTGGCACGGCGTGCACAGACTGCCGGCCAGCGCCGCGAACGCGTGCTTCAACCAGCTCTGGCCGATCTGTTCAAAACGACCATCTTTCAGGCGGTAGACGTTTTGCGCGATGACCGGATGATTCTCGGTGCCGGAAATCCAGAGCAGCACTTCATCGCCGATGTTGCAGGAAATCGTGCCGATCGAGTAGGCGCGGATGCCGTTCTGTTCGCCCCAGTTCGATGGACTGTACAGATCACCGACAATGACGTCCGGACCCGCGGCCCAGACGGTGGAGGCGCACAACAGGATGGCGCCCAGAGCAAGTGGCTTGCGCATTCAAAGGACTCCCGAGATTAGCGAGCGCTGGGCGTGTGGGCGCGACGAGAAGGCGCCCGGAATCACCCCCAAAGACCCCGTCAGTATAACGGGTCGGGCCGCACGCGTCCGCAAAAAACCCTAATATCCGGGCGACCACGAACGAATTCGGGGGCAGGCGGAAGGGCTGCGCAGGGGCGTGGATGGACCAGAGCGGCGACGATTTTCAGCGATTGCGCGAATTTGTCCGCGACTTGCGGCACGCGTGGCTTGCGCGCCCGGAGGACGCCCGGGCCGCCGCCGCGGCGGCCACGCTGCGCCTGACGGATCGAGCCACCGAGGCCCGAGAGCGGCCCGGCGCCCCCCGGCACATCGCCGTGATCGGCCCGACACAGGTCGGCAAGAGCAGCGTGGTGAACCACATTCTGGGGATTGAGGCGGCCGATGTCAGCCCGCTGGCGGGCCATACGACCCAGGCGCACGGGTTTCAGGCCGGCGGCCCGGACCTCAACGGATGGCTTGCGACCGCGTTTCGTGATCTGGTGGTTTGCGCCTCGAATGAATTGGCGCGCGAGAGACGCGACGCGATCGGCTTTCAACGCGTGGTAGCGGAGTCCGGCTCGACCGTCGTTTGGGACACGCCGGATTTTGATTCGACCGAAAGCGGCGCTTATCGCGCGATTACGCTTGATCTGGTGGCTTTGGCCGACATCGTCGTGGTCGTGCTCAGTCGCGAGAAGTATGCGGACATGACCGTATGGACACTACTCGAGCAGATGGCGCCGCTGCGCCGCGAACTGTTCGTGTGCCTGAACAAGATGACGCCGGACGCCGAGGGGCCGGTGCGCGCGTCGTTGCTGGGGCGATTGGGCGAGCGATTCGGCAAATTCTCGGAAGCGCGGCTATTCGTCATTCCGCAGGCCAGCGACACCGCCGACCAGCGCGACAGCGCCGGCGTCCGCGCGTTGCGGAGCGCGCTCGCCAACGCGACGGAATCTGACGTGGATCTCTCGGCGCGCGCTCGGCGCGATCTGGCGGCGATGGCCCGCGCAAATTGGCCGGTCTGGACGGCCCCGATTGTCGCCGAGCAGGCCGGGCGCGACGTCTGGGATGCGCTGGTGGATAGCGCGCTGGCGGACGGATTTGCGCATTACGTCAGCGACTTCCTCAACCATCCCGAGCGCTATGACGCGTTCCGGCGCGCCACGGTTGAGTTGCTGAATCTGCTGGAATTGCCGGGCGTCGCGGGCGCGCTGTCAAAAGTCCGCTCATGGGTGACGTGGCCGGCGCGGCAGTTGTGGAACGCCGGGCAGCGGCGGCTCGGCCAGCGCGACGGCGCGCACGCGGTCGGCGCGGAGCTGACCGTGCTGCATGGCGTGATCGACCGCGTGTTGATGAGCCTGTCGCGCGACGTGGCGCGGCGGCAGGCGGGCGACAAGGCCGCGCCGCGCCTGTGGCAAGCCCTGACCACGGCCCTCGACGCGCGACACGAGGCGCTCGTCGCCGCCATGCGGGCGCAGGCCGCCCAAAGTTGCGAACAATTTGAGCCCGAGATTCACGCGGCGGCGAATCGACTCTTCCAGCAGCTGCAGCAGCGGCCGCGGCTACTCGCGACTTTGCGCGCGGCGCGCGGCGTGACGGACGCGGCGGCGATCGCGCTGGCGGTAAAGACCGGCGGCAGCCCGATTCACGATGTCGTCCTGGCCCCGGCCCTGTTCGGGATCAGCAGCTTTATGACCGAAGGCGCATTGGGGTCGTATATGCGAACCGTCGCCGACGACCTGAAGCGCAGGCGTGAGCAGGCCGTGCGGCAGGCGTTGTTTCAGGAGCAATGGGGCGTAGCGCTGCACGAGTTCATCCACGAATTGCGAGACGCGGGCTTGTTTGGCGTATCGCCGGCCCGGATGACGGCGGCGGAGGAATCCATGCAGCGGCTTGAGCGGGGGGTCAAATGAACGACGACTTTGGCCGCCTGATGGAATCGACGCGGACCTGGTTCACGCGGAACCACGCCGATGGCTGGATTAACGACGCGTCGTTCGCCGCGTTCTGTGCGCTGGAAGATCAGACGCCGGCCGACTTGTTTGCGCAAACCGACGGTCGGCCGCTCGTGGTTGGGCTCTTCGGCGGCACGGGCGTTGGCAAGAGCAGTCTGCTCAATCGGCTGGCGGGTGGACCGGTGGCGCGGGTGGGCGTTGAGCGGCCGACTTCGCGCGAGGTGACCGTGTACGCGCATCGCGACCTGACGCTGCGCGCGTCGCACGGTCTGCCACTGGAGGAAGCCCACA
Source organism: uncultured Planctomycetales bacterium (assembly GCA_964528455.1). Taxonomy (GTDB): domain Bacteria; phylum Planctomycetota; class Phycisphaerae; order UBA1845; family Fen-1342; genus DSPM01. The sequence continues at coordinate 391,109 of CAZGTH010000002.1, forward strand.
TTGCGCGGCACGACAACGAGCGCCGGCGCAATGTCGTCTGGATCGACGCGCCCGATATCGACAGCGTGGAGACTGCGAATCGCGAGAAAACCACCCGCTGGCTGCGGCACATCGACCTGTTGATCTATGTCGCCAGCCCCGAGCGGTATCGAGACGATGTCGGTTGGCGCACGCTGCGCGAGCGCGGCGGACGGCACGGCTGGATGTTCGTATTGAATCACTGGGACGAAGGCGATCCACGACAGCGCGACGACTGGCGCAACATGCTCGTCGGGGCCGGGTTTGATCGGCCGATGCTGCTTTGCACAAGTTGCGCGCCCGGGACCGACGCCGATGACGAGTTCGACCAGATCGAAGCGACGATCGACGCGCTGCAGGCGGAGCACGGCGCGACCGAGTTGGAGCGACTCGGGCATCGCGCCCGGCTGCTGGACCAGCGCGAGGCCGTGCAGGCCGCATTGGCTGAGTTTGGCGACGAGGCGCGGTGGACTGCGTTGCGATCGCGATTGGCGACCGCGCTGACCTCGGCGGAAGAACAGATCGTGGCCGGGATGGAATGGCCGCTCGCGGCGGTGGCGGAGCGCTTCGCGGAACGCCCCCTGAGCGTGCCGCAGCGCATGGGCAAGGTCGGCCGGGCGCTGCGCGCGGGGGCGCCCGCGCTCGGTACGGCGGTCGAGGTAGCGGCGTCGGGTATGGGAAATCCCTCCGAGGCGGTCGGCGAAGATGTTCAGCCGGAGGCCGACATGTCGCGCCTGCTCGCGCCGCTCTGGGACGACTGGTCGCAAGATAAAACGCAACTCGCGCTCGACGACATTGAACTCACGTTGCGGCGCCAGGGGCTGGCGGCCGCGCCGGTCCAGTCCGTACTCGCGAACGCCGCGGCGGAGTTTGGGGCCGTGACGCGCCTGGCGGCGAACGACGCGTTGCGCGAAGCGTTGGCCCGTCCCGGGGCCGCCTGGCGTCGCCTGGCGCGGCGCGTGACCGGTTTTCTGATGGCGTTTCTGCCGCTGGTCGCGCTGTTGTGGGTCGCGTACCACGTCATCAATGGGTACTACCGCGCGTCGCAGACCGGCCGGTTTCTGGATGGCGCGTTCGCGATTCACAGCGGGCTGCTGGTGTTGATCGCCTGGGCGGCGCCGTTCGCGATTGATCGCGCATTGCGGCCGGCGATGCGCGATGTCGCGCTGGTCGCTTTGCGGCGCGGATTGCGGCGCGGATTGGCGCAAGGGCGCGAGCGGTTGCTGACGGCGTTCGATCAGGTCGCGACCGATGCCCGCGAACGACATGCGGCGGGCCAACGGATCGCGGCGGAGTTATCGAAGGTCGCGATGCGCCCGGTGGCGGCGAATCGGCCGACGCTGTCGCGCGTACTGGCCGACCCGAATCGCGGCCCGCGCGGCGCCGGCGAGCGGGTCAGATAGCGGAAGCGCCGAACGCGGCCGCCGTTGGCCGCGCTCCAACCGCCGCCCGGCGATCAGATCTGCGCCAGATGCTCCGGCTTCATCTCAAACGGCTTGGCGCGCTCGACGCGCGTCCCGCAATTCTTGCACGTGCCGCGCTCCGGGTCGGACCATACTTCTTCCATCGCCTGGCGGAAGTGATCGACAATGTCCTTGCAGGCGAACTCATTGTCTTCGACCACGTCGCCGCACTTCTCACAGTAGAAGATCTGATGTTCCATCTCATCCGGCGGACGCACGCGCTCGACCACCACGCCGATCGTCCCGGCCGGACGACAGGGGGCATGCGGCGTATTCGGCGGGATGAAGAACGTCTCGCCTTCGCGGACGACGTAGTCCTTGATCTTGTTGTCCTCGCGGATGCGCACGACGATCGCGCCCTTCACCTGATAGAAGTACTCCTCCGACTGCGTCAGGTGGAAGTCGTTGCGCGCGTTCGGGCCGCCGATCACCATCACGAAGAAGTCCGTGCCGCGATAGAGATACTTGTTCCCCACGGGCGGCTTCAGGTCGGCGCGGTGCTTCTCCACCCAGGCCATCAGGTTGATCGGGGGCATGACTTTGCTGGTTATCGCGGTAGCCATCGCGTTCTCCTCTGGCGGTCCAAGAAGCCCAGTGTAGGGTTCAGGCCTCGCCGGGGTCAACGCGAACGGGCTGCCGCCGCTCAGGGCGCGTCGAAAACGAGTTCGAGCCCGACCTTGTAGCCCGCGAGGGTTTGCGTGCAGTGGGCGACGCGCGCCCGCAGCATGCCGCGCCACTCCCACAGGTCAATGTCGATCTCGACCTCCGCGTTGCGCGGAATGTCGTGCTGGGACCGCAGCATGAGGCCGGTCCGGGACAGATCAAGCACCGCCATATCGGTGTAGCGGTGCGCAGCGCGCGACAGCCGGTTCGTATAGCTGACAATCGCGAGCCCGAAACTCATCGGGTGGCGCAAGTCCTGCCGCCGACAGTCGGGCTTCGGGACCCCCGACGCGACGGCGTCCACCACGCCGACCCATTCCTCACTGGTTACGAATGCCGTTTCCAATTCGTGCGCTCCCGGTTTGTTCATCGGCGAGCGCGGGACCGGCCTTCTTATGAAATCGTTGTCAGTCTCGATCCGCCGGCCTGATATGCAAGCGCGTGGCCCGAACGGCCGAAAGCGAGGTTGTCGGCAACGCGCATCGCCGACCGGATGACCGATAAGTTCGAGGAGCGGCCGTGGATTTGACCATCATCGCGCACCGGGTAGAGCTGGACGAGTCCAATCTCAGTGATTGTCGCATCGTCGCGACGACCACGTCGCCGTCCGATTTGTCGCACGCCCTGACGGCCGCCCAGCCATCGGCCGTGGTCATGGATATCGACGATCCATCCGCGATTCGCACGATCATCTCGTCGCTGGAGGTCTGTCCGCATCTGGCGATCGTGGGCATCACCGACGGGTCCAACCTGAATCGCGTGATCGAGGCGCAACGCGTTGGATGCCGCCAGATCACGACCCGGCCGGTTGATCCGAACGATCTCGTGATTGCGCTGCGCCGGGCGATCTCGACCGGTCAGGACGATGTCGCCCACTCCTGCACCGTAGCCATGTTCGGGACGATCGGCGGAGCCGGCTCGACGACGATCGGCGCCCACCTCGCGATCGAACTCGCCGAGCAGGCGCGTTGCGAAGCCTCAGTGATCGACCTCGATCTGGAGTTCGGCGGCGTCGCCCGCTCTTTTGATATCAACCCGCAGTTCACGCTCGCGGATCTGGCCAGCGCCGGTACCGTGGACGCGGTGCTGCTCGACAAGGCCACCGTGAAGCTCGACTGCGGGGTCAGCGTCATCGCCCGCCCCGGCTCGATTCATGAGGGCCAGAGCGTCGACGAAAACTCGGTTCGCAACATCCTGCAGGCCGTACGCCGCAAGTACTCCCAGGTCGTGATCGACCTGCCGCGCCGCCTCGACCCGATTTCCGGCGTGGCCTTGGAGCAGGCGGACCGCGTGCTGCTGGTCTTGCAATGCACCGTGCCCAGCGTCGATAACGCCCGGCGATTGTTATCGGCCCTTGATAGCGAACGGTTCCCGCTGGATCGCGTGGGGCTGGTCGTGAACCGGTTCCGGAAGGGCATCCAGAGCTTTACGCCCGAGACCATCCAAAAAGAACTGGGGCAGCAGGTCCTGGCCGTGATTCCGAGCGATTTTGCCGCGGTGAATCACAGTCTGGATACCGGAAAACACCTGGCCGAACGCAACCCGGTCCGGTCCGCGATCGCCCGTCTGGCGCTGACGCTGATCGGCGGCGGGGACGTGGCGGCCAAGCGGTCCGGCGGATGGTTCAAAAAGCTCGGTCTGGGCGCCTGATCCGGCGTTAAAAGCATCCGCGGCGAAGCCGAACCATCGGCCCCGCCGCGGATACCGGGAGAGGAGGAGAAGCAGTTACGCTACCTCCAATACGCCGCCAAACGCCCCTCGGTTCGCTCAAAATTTTTGAATTCCTAACAATTCCGGACCAGAATCAGGTTGGCCCGGGCCCCTCCAAGCGTTAGTCTCAGGTATCGGAGGGCCGGACAAGGATGTCACAGCCCCATCTTGTGCCCTCCGCATGCCCTCGATCGCCGGTCCCTGCGGTCGTTGGCCCAGTTTCTGTGGTGATCGCCATATCTCGCGCGTCCAAACGCGGTAGGGGTGTTTCATGTCCGGGCCGGTCTACAACCTGCACAATCACACGCCGTTTTCGGACGGGGCCTATACGGTCGATGAGCTGGTCGAGGCCCATCTGGACCTGCATCTCGAGGTCGATGGCATTGGGATCTCAGACCAGCTTTTCCGAACGCCTTCGTCGCGAGAAGTCACCAGCGAGAGCGATTTTGAGCGCATCTTCGCCGCGGAGACGCAGGCCTACATCGCGGAAATCCGCGCGGCGGCGGAGCGACACGCCGGCGCCTTGCGCGTTTTTTGTGGCTGCGAGATCAACTGGACGCTGAACAAGCTCATGCTGGACCCGATGCGGGCGCTGGTCAGCGGCATGGATTATGTCCTGTTTGAGAACGTCGACTGGGCGGGTTTGACGACGCTCGCCAACCAGGCCAAACGCTGGCCATGCCCCGTCGGCCTCGCGCACACCGCGGTCAACGTGCATTTCCCGAATACTTCGCAGGACCAGGTTGTGCGGACGATGGCCAACGCCCGCATTTTCTACGAAGTGAACTCCAAGCACGTCCCGTTGCTCGACGGCGACCGCTGGTTCAACGTCCTGCCGCAGCATCGCGTGATGATTACGCTCGGCACCGATACGCATGACGACCTGCACTGCCTCGCCGAACTGGCGCCGATGCTGGAATTCGTGCGGCGCAAGGGGTTGGCGGACCGCATGCTCGAGCCGCGCCCGCGCGGCGAGGCGGCCGTGACGGAGTAGCGACAACGGGGTTCACGGCGGCGCGCCCGCCCAGCGACGCCCGTCCGACTGACCCGGAATCCGCATGCGCATCCTGGCGATCGAACCCTATTACGGCGGCAGTCACCGCGCGTTTATCGACGGCTGGATTGCGCGCAGTCGGCATGACTGGACGCTGCTCACCGCCCCCGCCAACAAGTGGAAGTGGCGCATGCGGCATTCGGCGGTCACGTTCGCCGACGAGGCCGCCCGGCGGGCCGCCGACGGACAGGCCTGGGATGCGCTGTTCTGCTCCAGCATGCTGAACCTGGCCGAGTTTCGCGGGCTCGCGCCGGCGAGCGCGCGGGATCTCCCCAGCGTCGCATACTTTCACGAAAACCAGCTCACCTATCCCGTGCAGTTCGAATCCGAACGCGACTATCACTTTGGATACACCAATATGACGTCCGCGCTGGCGGCGTCGCAGGCGTGGTTCAACTCGGCATTCAATCGTGACGCCTTTCTGGCGGCTTTGCCCGCGTTCCTGAAGCGCATGCCGGACTATCACATGCCCGACGCGCCGGCACGCGTGTTGGCCAAGTCGCGCATCGAGGCGCCGGCGGTTGCGCCGATCGCGCCCCGTGATGGCCCGCGCCCGCCGGGGCCGGCGCGCCTATTGTGGGCGGCGCGCTGGGAACACGACAAGAATCCCGGATTGTGGTTTGACGCCCTGCGCGAACTGGCGCGGCGCGGCGTCGCGTTTCGCGCGAGCGTCATCGGCGAGCAGTTTGAGCGCGAGCCGCCCGCGTTCGCGGACGGGCGCCGCGATCTGGCGGATTTCATCGACCTGTGGGGCTTTCAGCCGTCGCGCGCGGCATATGAAACAGCCTTGCGCGCCGCCGACATCTTCGTCTCCACGGCGGATCATGAGTTTTTCGGCATTACCGCCGTCGAAGCGATGCGCGCAGGCTGTTACCCGCTGTTGCCGAACCGCCTGGCGTATCCGGATCTGCTCGCCGGCGGCGAGTGGGATTCGGCCGCGTTCCTCTATGACGGTGGCGCGAAAGCGCTGGCGGACCGGCTGGAGGGATTGTGCGGGCGAATCGCGGCGGGGCGGTTATGGGGCGCCGCGCCGGACGCGCTCTCGCGGGCGATGGCCCGGTTTATATGGGACGCGCGGGCGCCCGCGCTCGATAACGCGATCCAGACGTTGGCGTAGCTGATTTTTCGCCGCCGGCGAGTGGGGGTCGGGGCCTAGCATGGGGTGATGCTTCCCGAACCGGAACAATATGGCCCATACGTCTGGGCGCTGATCTGCGAGCCGCGCCTGCCGGGGCTGCACGCGCCAAAGCCGAACCGCGCGGTCGCGGATGTGCTGACCGGCGACGCGACGCGCCTGTTCGGCGCGACGCCGACCTGCGACGCGGCGGCGGTGCGTTTGTGTGCGGCGGCGCTATGGATGTATCACGACTGCATCGATGAGGCGCATGACATCGCGCAGCGCGACAGCTCGCGGATCGGGGCCCTGCTGCACGGCATGATCCACACCCGCGACGGTGATTACGCGAATGCGCGGCTCTGGCGGCGGCGGGCGGGGCGTTTCCCGTTCTTCGGCCGGCTCAGCGAGGCGGCGTGTGAAGTCGCGTGGGACGTGCCGGGTCTCGACGTGGCCCGTCCGCTGGGCTTTGGCGAGGCGTGGGACGGCGGGCGGTTTGTCGACGTGTGCCGCGCGGCGGCGCGATCCGACGCGCCGGACCAGGTGGCCTGCCGACAGGCGCTGCTGCTCGAGTGGCGGTTCGCGTTTGATTACTGCTATCGCCAGGCGACGGGGCTGGTATAGTCGGGCGTAGTCGCCAGGCGTCCGGCAGGGCGGCGGGGCGGCCCGGCCCGCTTTTCGGTTGATCGGAAGACCATCTCGCCTCGGCATCGATCCTCAGCTTTGTTTTTCTTGTGTAGGATGCGGCTCGCCGCACTTGACGGCACAGGGACCTGGCTTATCACTTACATCAAGACGTGACAGATACCCGAGACGGGGCGATTAAGCGTGATGATCGAGGGCTAGCTCCCCATGAAGCAGTGGTATCGGGCTGAGATTCGTTGGCTTCCGCCTGAACAGGGTGGGCTCAGAGAGATCTACGGACCGTATGTCAAGTTTCTGGGGGCCGTGGATGATCTTCCGCCCGCGTTGGCTGGGTTGCGTGAAATGCACATCGTGTGCATTTGTGGCGAAGCAACTACAAGCTGGGTTGCTTATGTCGCATTCATGTTCGGGGGACCGCAATTACCAAACGGGACAAATTTCCAACTACTCGGCGATCGATTTCAACTGCTCGGGCGCGGCGCCATACTCGGCCCATCGCCGGCTCCGCCGAAGATAGTGGGGATCCCACTGTTTTGGGCCAAGGTGGGGTTTCGGGATAACACTGCGCCGCCCCCGATCGAGGGGCGCATCTATCAGGCTCCTGCAAATGTTGATATCGCGGGCACGTATGAGATGGACGTCCTGTGTCTCAAGCAGTGTGAGGACGACGAGATGGAAGGAGCCCAACTGTGGTATGTGCGCGTGAACTTTGTGCGGCTCGACGCGCCGCATCATTACATGCGGGAGGGGGTGAGGTTCAGATTGGGTGATGGTCCCAGGCCCTTTGGACTCGGTCGCGTACTCCGTCAGGCGCCCGGACTCAAGTAGTGTGGCGGGATGCGCTGGATGTGGTGGGGTAGGCACTGTGGGCTGCCAAGCTTTGTAGGATGCGGCTCGCCGCAGCGATCATAGTTGGTGCGGCGAGCCGAGGTTTTTGCATGAACGTGTTCATTTTGTCGCCAATCGCTGGTTGAGTCG
>CAZGTH010000003.1:0-249922 GCA_964528455.1 uncultured Planctomycetales bacterium
CCGCCCGCCGCCGCCGCCGGCGGAGCCGCGACGGCTGCGCCGCCCGCGCCGCCACCGATCGCGGAGGCGGCGCGCGCTCCGGTCCCGAAGAAGGACAAGGCCGCGGATGATCGTTTCAAGAAATTCAACGAGCTGAAGGGCACGATTCACCGCAAGCTCGTCGACCAGCTCGACATGAGCAAACTCGCGGTGGACGCGTCCGGCGAGCTGCGCGACCAGGTGCGCCAGGTCGTTGTCGCTCTGTGCGAGGAAGAGCAGACGCTGCTGAATCACGCCGAGCGGCAGCGCCTCGCGCAGGAGATTCTCGACGAGACGTTCGGGCTCGGTCCGCTGGAGGCGCTGCTGAAAGACCCGAAGATCTCGGACATTCTGATCAACGGGCCCAATCAGGTATACATCGAGCGCAGCGGCAAGCTCAGCGTGTCTGAAGTCAAGTTCAAGGACGATGCGCACCTGCTGCACATCATTGACAAGATCGTGTCACCGCTCGGGCGTCGTTGCGACGAAGTGTCGCCGATGGTCGATGCCCGTCTAAAGGACGGCTCGCGAGTGAACGCGATTATTCCGCCGCTCGCGATCGACGGGGCTTCAATGTCGATTCGTCGCTTCGGCGCCGACCCGATCACCTGGGACGACTATGTCCGCTACAAGTCCTGCGCGCCGGAGATGGTCGACTTCCTGCGCGCCTGTGTGCACTCCGGACTCAATATTCTGATCGCTGGCGGCACGGGCTCTGGTAAGACGACGCTGCTGAACAACCTGTCCGGTTTCATTCCGGCCGACGAGCGCGTGGTGACGATTGAGGACGCGGCCGAATTGCGTCTGCGGCAGCCGCACGTCGTTCGCCTCGAAACGCGTCCGCCGAACCTGGAAGGCAAGGGGCAGGTCACGATTCGTGATTTGCTGGTCAACGCCCTGCGTATGCGTCCCGACCGGATCGTCGTCGGCGAGTGCCGCGGCGGCGAAACGCTGGACATGTTGCAGGCGATGAACACCGGTCACGAAGGCTCGATGACCACGATTCACGCCAACAACACGCGTGACGCGGTACAGCGTGTCGAAACGATGGTCATGATGGCGGGTTTCGAGCTGCCGCAGCGCGCGATTCGCCAGCAGTTCGCCTCCGCCGTGAATCTGATTGTGCAGGCCGCGCGCCTGACGGGCGGGCCGCGCAAGATCATCGCCGTCACGGAAGTGCAGGGCATGGAAGGCGACGTGGTTGTCATGCAGGACATCTTCCGGTTTGAGCAGGATGGAGTCACTGCGGACGGCAAGGCCCGCGGCCGCATCGTGTCAACGGGCGTGCGCCCGCTGTTCATGGATCGCCTGCGGTCACACGGTTGCAGCATTGAGCCGACGATGTTCGCCCAGCGCGATTTGGTCGTGGACGAAGACAACTAAGAGCGATGGACGCCAATCTATGAATGCGATTCACATGGCAATGGTTCTGGCGGTCGGCGGCTCTGACGCCGTCATGCTGATGCTGCTGGTTGTCGGACCGGTCGTCACGGCCTATGGCGTGATGCAGCTGGTCGGCGACCTGCGCGGGAACTCCAAGAAGAGGATCAGCGACCGCTTGCGCGGCCGCTCCGGCGGCGTCGCGGCCAAACAGTCGTCCGGCCTCGACGACGTGCGCAAGTCTGTCAAGAGCGTCGAGGGCTTCCTCGGCGGATTCGTCAGCAAGCTGAGCTTCACCAAGTGGCTGCAGACGACGCTCGAACAGGCCAACATGCCATGGGGCGCGTCACAGGTCATCATCAACCTGACCGTCGTCGCCGCGATTGCCATGGCCGCCACGGTCGCGCTCGGGTTCCACTTGCTGATCGGGATCGGAATCGCGGTGGCGGTGTTCGTGCTGCCGGTGATGTACCTCGTATACAAACGGAAACAGCGTGTTCGGAAACTGGTCGCGCAGCTGCCCGACGTGTTTGAGCTGCTGAGCCAGGCGCTGCGCGCCGGACACGCCCTCGCTTCCGGCATGCAGGTGATCGCCAACGAGTTGCCCGACCCGGCCGGCACCGAGTTCGGTCGCGTGTTTCAGGAACAGAACCTGGGCCTCAAGATCGAAGAGGCGCTCAGCAATCTGGCCGACCGGATGGACGTGCTGGATGTGCGCTTTTTCGTCACGGCCGTCCTGATCCAGCGCCAGACCGGTGGCGACCTGGCGGAAGTGCTTGACAAGATCAGCGCCGTCATCCGTGACCGCATCAAGCTGCACGGCACGGTGCAGGCGCTGACGGCCGAAGGTCGTTTGTCCGGGTATGTGCTGCTCGCGTTGCCGGTCATCGTCTACGGCGCGATGCTCAACATCAATCCGGAATACGCGATGCTGCTGGTCAATCACCCGACCGGCCAGATGATGGCCACGTTCGCGATTGTCTCACAGCTCATGGGTTGGGTGATGATCAAGAAGATCATCAATATCAAGGTCTAAGCGGGGACTCCGGCAATGGGATACGAACTGATCACGATCTGCGTCCTCGCGGTTGTCGGCGGCGGCCTGCTGGTCTACAGCCTGATGCCGCGCCGGCAGGACGCCCGCGACGCGGTCAAGCGCCGCCTGTCCGGCAAGGGTGGAGACGGCGCCGCCGGTATCAAGGAGCAGGCCCGCGCCCAGGTGCGCGAGAATATCGTCAAGAAGGCGACGCCGATGCTCTCGCGGCTCATCATGCCGGTCTCGGATGATGAGCGCAACCAGCTGCGCGAGAAGCTGATGATGGCCGGTTTCCGCCAGCGCACCGCGCAGACGCTTTTTCTCGCCAGCAAGACGGCCTGCCTTGTCGTCGGCCTGATCATCGGGTTTGTCACCGCTTCGGCCCTCGGCTACGGCACGCAGGGATTCATCGGTGTTACGCTGACCGGGGCCGGGATCGGCTTCATGCTGCCCGGCTTCTGGCTTGGATTCGTCACGAGTTCCCGACAGGATCGCGTTCGCCGCGGCCTGCCGGATATTCTGGACCTGATGGTGGTCTCGATCGAATCCGGCCTTGCGCTGGACTCGGCGATCAAGCGCGTCGGCGAGGAGATGGAGCGCGTGCACCCGGAGTTGGCCGAAGAATTCCGGATCTCCACCCGCGAATCGCAGATGGGCATCCCCCGCAGTGAGGCCCTCGACAACATGGCCCAGCGTGTTGGCGTCGACGAGCTCCGTTCGCTGGTTTCGGTCATTGCGCAGGCCGAGCGTTTCGGCACCAGTATCGCCAAAGCGCTGCGGAACCAGTCTGAGACGCTCCGCTCAAAGCGGCGCATGCAGGCCGAGGAGCGGGCCCAGAAAACCGCCGTCAAGCTGATGATTCCGCTGGTGCTGTTCATCTTCCCGGCGATGGGCATCGTGCTCGCCGGCCCGGCCGCGATTCGCCTGATGGAGACGTTCTAAGACGCGATACCGAGCGGACCAGACACAATCCCGAAGCCACTGCTTGCGAGCAGTGGTTTTTTTTTTCGCCTCGCCGCAGGCCGGGCCGGGCGGCCACGCCCGGAGATTACCTGCGGCGACCAGCCTGATCGGGCCGCCCGCGATACACTGTATCAGCGGCGATCGGCGTCGCGCTTTCCGGGTTCCCCGCACGACTCTTTGAAGAACGGACCGAATTTCAGTATGAGCCAAGCCCCAACCAAAGATACGCTCTTGGAACGCCTCAAAGGCGTTGTCGAACCGTCCCTCGGCCGCGATGTCGTCACGCTCGGCCTGGTGCGCAACGTCTCGGCCTGTGACGGCGTCGCGCAGGTCATCTATGAGCTGCCCCGCCATGTCGCTACGGACGCGATTCAGAAATCGCTCCGACAGCAGACCGAAGCGCGTCTCGCGCAGGAAGCGGGCATTCAGCAGGTCAACGTCGAAATCCGCGTCACATCCGATGAAGGCGCCAATGGCCTGCCCGGCGTGAAACGCGTCGTGGCGGTCGGCGCCGGCAAAGGCGGCGTCGGCAAAAGCACCGTCGCCACCCTGCTCGCGGTGGGCCTCAAGCGCCGCGGGATGGCGGTCGGTCTGCTGGACGCGGACGTGTACGGCCCGTCGCTGCCGAAGATCACCGGCACCGAGAACGCGCAGCCGATGGGCGACGACAAGGGGCGCATCATCCCGCCGCAGCGCGACGGCATCCCAATCATGAGCATGGGCTACCTGGTGGATCCGGATCAGGCGATTATCTGGCGCGGCCCGATGGCGCAGAAGTACGTCAAGGAGTTCATTGATCGCGGCTCGTGGGGCGAGCTGGACTATCTGATCGTTGATCTGCCGCCCGGCACCGGCGACATTCCGCTCACGCTGGCGCAGAGCATTCCGCTCACGGGCGCGGTGATTGTCTGCACGCCGCAGGATGTCGCGCTGCTCGATGCGGTCAAAGCCTTGCGCATGTATCAAAAGCTCAACGTCGAGCCGCTCGGCATTGTCGAGAACATGAGTTATCACCTGTGCCCGCAATGTGGCCATCGTGAGGACGTCTTCGGCCACGGCGGTTGCGAACAGGCGGCCCGCAAGTTGAATGTGCCATTTCTCGGCGGAATTCCGCTGAATATCGCAATTCGCCGCAACGGCGATTCGGGCGACATGTTCGCCAACTTCACGGGCGTCGAGCCGCATGTGCTCGAGGCGATCGACGGTGTCGTGGACCGCGTGCATGCGGAAGTCTCGTCGCGCGACCAGGCGCGCAAGCCGTTGCCCCAGTTGCGCATTTCCGGATGACGGCGCGGCGGCCGGCTTCCGTTCCGCCCGGCGCGAACACCGGGCCGCTGACGCGCTCGCAGATCATGTCCCGCGTGCGCGATCGCGATACGACGCCGGAGCGGGTGTTGCGCAGCGCGCTGCACGCCCGCGGATTGCGCTTTCGCACCTGCAAAGCCGACCTGCCCGGGAAGCCCGACATTGTGCTGGCGGCGCCCCGCGTGTGTGTGTTCGTGGATGGCGATTATTGGCACGGCGGCCAATGGCTTCGGCGCGGCCTGACGTGCTTGGATGAGCAGTTTGAGAACACGGCGGACCGGTCTTACTGGATTGGCAAGATCGAACGCAACATGGACCGCGATTGCCGCGCGACGGCGGATTTGCTCGCCGCCGGCTGGACAGTGCTGCGATTCTGGGAAAGCGAAGTCACGGCCCGCGTGGAGGAGTGTGCGGATCGCGTGCTGGCGGCCGTGAGTGACGGCGAAGGGGCCGCATCGCCCGAGGCGGGCGCCCGCATGCGGGCCCGGATGGCGGAGCGCTCAACCGCGGAGTTTTTCTGCGGCATCGGCCTGATGCGCTACGCGTTGGAGCGGCAGGGCTGGGGCATCCGCTTCGCGAACGACATCGACGCGAAGAAACGCGACATGTACGCCACCCACTTCGACGATGCGGATGCGCATTATCACCTTGGCGACATTCACGCACTCGCGGCGGCGGACGTGCCACCGGTCTCGCTGGCGACAGCGGCGTTTCCGTGTAATGACCTGTCGCTGGCCGGGGCGCGGCGGGGGCTGGAAGGCGCGCATTCCTCGGCTTTTTGGGGCTTTGCGCGCCTGCTGCGCGATTTGGGCGATCGCCGTCCGCCGCTGGTGATGATCGAAAATGTCAGCGGTCTGATGACATCGCACAACGGGCGCGATTTGCGGGCCGTGCTCGAGGCGCTGAATGATCTTGATTACGACGTGGATGCGCTGCTGATCAACGCCCGGCGCTTTACGCCGCAGAGTCGCCCGCGCCTGTTCGTGATCGCCGCGCAGCGGGCGCTGCCTGATGCGGAGGCGGGCGCGCCGGCGCTGACGTTAAGCGAGCTGGCCGACTGCCCCCAGACCGCGCCGGACGCTGATGTGCGACCGGCGGCGCTGCGGCGCTTCATTGTCGCGAACGCTGATTTGCGCTGGCGGCTGCGGCGGCTGCCGCCATTGCCGGACGGGCGGCCGAGGCTGGCGAAGATTGTCGAGAAACTGCCGCCGGATGATCCGCTTTGGTGGGAACCGGACCGCGCCGCGTATCTGCTCAGCCAGATGAGCCCGGCGCATGCGGCGACGATGCGCGAGATGATGCGCCGCCGGACGCGCGCCTGGGGCACGATCTTTCGGCGCGTGCGGGCCGGGCAGACGCGGGCGGAACTGCGGACGGACGGGTTGGCGGGTTGTCTGCGCACGCCGCGCGGGGGCAGCGGTCGCCAGATTCTGCTCGAAGCCGGCGGCGGCAAAGCCCGCGTGCGCCTGATGACGCCGCGCGAGTGCGCCCGGCTGATGGGGGCGGACGACTACCAGATCGAAGCGCGGCCGAACCAGGCGTTGTTCGGCTTTGGCGATGCGGTGTGCGTGCCGGTCATTGAGTGGATCGCGCGGCGTTATCTGAACCCGCTGGTGTGCGAGGCAATTCGCGGTGCGATCCTGCGGCCGACCTGATTGTGAGTTGCCTGTCGCTTGCGTGCGATGGCAAGCTCTCCAGCCGGAGAACGCCGTCCTTTCGATTGTTTAGCGAGATGCTGAAACTGCGATTTGCCAGACGCGGAGGACATCCTCGAGAATACGGAGCCGCGCCTCGGCTGTCTCGAGGGGTGTCAAGTCAAAGTCGATCGATCGACCGGCTGCGGTGTCTTTACGAGCGGGTTGACGCCTCCCGATCCGGCGCGCGACGTATCTCGTTATCTCCCGCCATTCTCTTTTACGTTCTGGGTCGGACCAATCGACGACATGCGCCGCGAAGTTTCGCATCCAGTATAGCGGCCGAATAGCCTTGCTTACTTCATCGTCTCCGCACCATCGCTTGACGTCCTGCCATTCATGTCGAGCAAGCGTTTCAAAGAAGGACTTCCAGACTTGAAGTGCCAGACTGAATAATGTCGTCCAGTGCTCGAAAGCGGTGTCGCCTGAGACCGCAGTCGTGGCACGCTCTTCCACTTTGCTAAACTCCGCGTGCGCCGCACGATCCAGGATAGCGTTCCCGCCATCCGGCGTAATGGCCTTGTGAAGCACGCTTCTGAGCTGATCAACCACCGACTTGGTTCGACGACTACAGTGCGGGTCACCTCGCCACTCATACGGCTCTAGTTCTGAGCGCCACCGTTCAGGTCCCACATCCAGCCTTCTGTTCTTGCTGTCGTGAAAGCACTGATATAGGAGCTGGACTAGTCGTGTTTGCGTTTGCTTTTCGGACGGTGTTGGCTCATGTGGAGGCGCGACGACCGACTCACTTATATAATCTCGGTTGCGTGCTCTGTGCAATTGGTCAGAGCAAATCCGCGATGCATCGAGCGTTTTGGTGGCAGATGGGGGTACGGTAGTAAGTCCGTCGATAAATATGTCCCGCCAAGCTGCAAGCCACTCTCGAAGCGTATCACCCGATTCCGCTCGCAGTGACAGGGTATCTTTCGCCTTCAGAGATGGGTTCGCAATGCAATCGCTGAATTGTCTGAAGTCCTCCACCAGCAAGAAAAGACGTGACACTTGCTTCCTAAACTCTTCTACATCCGTCTCTTCCGCAGTTAGCGCGATGGGGACTGTGCCGCGCGCCGGTCGAGATCGACGGGGGACTTGACGAGCGGCGCACTCGATTCTTGGATTGGAGACTAGCTGATAAAGGGCCTCCGCAGTTCGTTTCGCGTCGGGAGCGTAGCGTGAGCGACCAATTCCCTGCAAGAACGCCGCTACGCCGCGAACGTGGTGCCAATACTCGACACATCGAGCCGCGTCTTGGAACGGGAGTCGAAAGAAATCGAAGCGCTGCGCGCCGGAAATTCGACAAACAGCCGTATTATTGCTCGTGCGTCTGAACAGTACGTAGTCATCATGCAGTTGCGCGCTTAGTACATCCTTCCATATGTAATAGAGTAGGTTAGAGAGATACTTCCATCGCTTGTGGTCCTCGATGTTCTCTTGGACATCTCCCTTAAAGTGCGTGACTCGTAAATCCGGAAATGTGATTCGGGCCATCTGGGATGCTAGTTGCTCGAACGAGACGCGTCGAGTCGGGCTCCGATGTCCCTCATGGGCGCCGGTGCGGCAACCGTGAATGTGTTCGGTTCGCGCGTTCTTTTGCGCAGTGTCGACAAGTCCATTCGTCCTGAGGGCATGAATCATTGCTCGAATCACGCGCCTGCGCCGCCGGGGGAGTGTCACCGATCCGGGCGACAAATGTAGTCCAACTATCTCGACGCCCTCGGAGATTCGTCCGGCCCGGCTCTTTCGGGAGTTTAGTTTGAACCCGCTGCCGCGTAAGACGGCCGTAATCTGCTTGGCGGCATAGGATAGGAGTTCCGAAGGCGATCGGAGATTGAGCCGCGCCGCGGTTCGTTGGGAGACTGATATCACCATGTCGTCGGCGTATCGGGT
This sequence comes from uncultured Planctomycetales bacterium, assembly GCA_964528455.1. Classification (GTDB taxonomy): domain Bacteria; phylum Planctomycetota; class Phycisphaerae; order UBA1845; family Fen-1342; genus DSPM01. The sequence continues at coordinate 8,284 of CAZGTH010000003.1, forward strand.
GTAGAGTAAGTCGGTGCCCAGCGCTCGTTGGATCTTCAGATCGTATGAGGCGAAGGCAATATTGGCGATTGCCGGTGAGGTTGGCGCGCCTTGCGGGAGTCGACCATTTCGCGTAACCAGCTTGGAGACTAGCAGGGCCGCGTCCCAAGTCCAGGGAGCCTGTTGAACTGAGCGATTGGGTGACTCGCGGATCGGACATCGGTTTGAAGAATCCACCCGGCGCGGAACTGGTCGCCAAGAGTTCCGCCGAGAACCGGTCCCCTCGTAGCTAAGCATCGGCACACGCAAACGGGCGAGTGCGGGAAGTATGTGACGGATCCGCACGGACGGGAAAAAGTCCGTCAGGTCGAGACACGCGACCATCTCTTGATGAAGATGCGTTTCGACCAATCTGGCAATTGTCCATTCAGCACCTGGGCGGAATCCAAACACGCAAGGTGGGAGTGTGCGTAGAGGGCCGTCAAGTACCTGCTTTAGGAGTAGTCGCTGGATGCGATGCAGAGGAGCAAACGGCGTTTCGATACGTCGCGCCTTGCGGCGACCCGATCGGATGTGGCGAACCTGGTAGAGGCGGCCCCAAGATCTGGAAGGATGTTCTTCAAAGTAGCGCTGCCGGAACGCCCAGGCGTTTAGCAGCCTCGAACTGATCCACGGATAACGCGCACGTGCGGCGCCGGCAAGATGGGTTGCAAGCAAACGCTTGGAGAGTGATGGTAGTCGAACATACGTAGACTGTGCCGATATCCGAGAGTCACCAAACACCCATTTGAAGAGGCCGATGCGACGCGGGAATTGAGTGCGGACCTGCGCGAGCAGACAAACCAACTCGTCAGTCGCGGGGGCGGATTCGCGCGCAGATGCGGGTTTTCGATAGACAAGGCTCGCGACTTCGCCGGGAAAGAGCATTGAGAGCGAGTCTCGTAGCAGGTCGAGTCCTTCGGCGTCTTCGCGCTCGTTTCGGAGCTGACTAAACAGCGATAGTAGGGTACCCAATGCCATAGAGTTCAAGCTTGGTTAAGAAGGAGCGAGAGGCGAAATCCTACCTGGTGCCGCTCATTGGCTCGCGACGCGTCGCGGCTAGGCGATTGGACACAATAAATCTTATAACACGCGCATCAGCTGGCGATACGCCAACCTACCACAATCTTCGCGTGTGGAAGCAAGTCTAGGTGCTCCGCCTCTCGCTCATCGTGCGATGCTAGTCGGTGGTGGCTGCGTGCGTCAATACGGGCGAACTTCGCGCCCCGCAAATCGCTATCTATGTGAGTCGCGGCGCCAGGTCTCCGGGGCCAGGCCCGCGATCACCTGCACGCGATTATTCCCCGAATCCAGCACGTACACCAGATCGTTCTCATCCACCTCTACCGCCCACGGAAACGCCAACTGCCCGGGCGCCCGGCCCGGTTCGCCCCATACGCCCAGGCTTTGGCCGTCCGGCGTCAGGCGCTGCACGCGGCTGCCGCCATACTCCGCGACGACGAGCGTCCCATCGGACAAGAACGCCAGCGAATAAGGAAAACGGAACTGTCCCGGTGCAGCGCCCAGCGCGCCGAAGGCGCCGCGGAATTCGCCGTCCAGCGTGAAGCGGCAGATGCGATGGGCGCAGGCGTCGGCGACCCAGATCAACCCGTCCGGGCCGATCCGCATGCTCTGCGGCCGCCGCAACGCCGCTTCGCCGGCATCCTGGCCGCCGAAAGCCGACATAAACCGCCAATCCGACGTGAATCGACTGATGCGATCATTCCCGCCGTATTCGCTGATGTAAATATCACCGGCGGCGGTGACGAGAATGTCGGTGGGTAGCCGGAACTGTCCGGGCGCAACGCCGAACTCGCCATATCTCTCGATGAGCTGGCCGGTCGGGGAGTAGACCAGAATCTGCGCGTAATGCGTGTCAGCCAGATAGATCGACCCGTCCGGGCCGAGCGAGACTCCGGTGGGTTTGCCGGCTTCGCTGGCGGGTGTGCGCCATTCGCGGACATACGCGCCGTCGCGCGTGAGTGTCTGCACGCGAGCGGCTTTGTCGACGATCACGAGGCCGTCGGGCGTCAGCGTCATCGCGCGGGGATAATTGAACGCGACCTCGCCGTGACCGGGTTTGCCGAAGACGAGCGCCGGTTGCGCGAGTTTTGGCGCGCTTTCCCGACAAGCCGGCTGCGCGAGCGCGGCGACGAGCAGCGCCAGCACGATTGCGCGCGGTCCAACGATGGCGACGCGCCGGCGGCGCGGCGCGGCGATCATTGCCGGCCGGCAGCGCGGTTTCGGGCTTCTTCGATCGCGGCGAGCACTTCTTCCTTCGACAGTTCGCCCTCGCGCGTGAGGATCGCCTTGCCGGCCGGGTTCACGATCGCAAACGACGGCGGACGGGATACGCCAAAGCTCGACGCCAGCGCGCGGTCGGCGACGATATCGAGCCGGATCGGCGTCATCGAACTGAGCGCGGTCTCCACGGCCGGATCGCCGAGCACCTGATCCTCAAACCGGGTGCAGGCGATCGAGGTCCAACTGCGGAAGTAGAAAAACGTCAGCTTCGACGCCTCGCGGCTCTTGCTGTAGGCGGGTTCGGCGGTGAGATTCCAGCGCAGGCCGCCACAGCCGGCGCAAAGCGTCAATCCGATGGCGGCGAGCAGCAGTTTTCTGACATTCACGGTCACGTGTCTCCGGTCTCTGATTTTGCGTATCGTCAGCCGGCCCGCGGGCGCCGTGGGTTTGCGGATCGGCGGGGACGGCGGCACAATCGCGCCACCGACGCCGCGCAGTGTAGCCGCGAGCGCCGCAATGGAACAACGTCGGAGCCGATCCGGGATGCCACGAGTCGAAGCCCTTGCGCCGACGAGTCTGCGTGACGCGCTGGGCATGCTGCTCGCGGGTTGTGAGGAAACGCGCCTGGCGCCGGATTGGCAGATCGACTGTTTCCTGCGGTTCATGAGCAACGGCGTCGAGGGCTGGCAGGGCTGGGAGGTCGGCCGGGGGGCGGAGCGGCAGGGGCTGGCGCTGGCGCTGCGGATCCCGGGGCGGGTCGGCGTGGTCATGCTGCCGCAGCCGGGCCGCTACGGCATGTCGATAGAGGGCGTTCGGGAGGCGTTACGGCACGGCCTGTGCGAGATGGCCGGCGCCGGCTTGCACTACGCCAACGCGATCATCGAGCCGCAGTCGCTGGCCAAGCGCGGCGTGCTGGAGTCGTGCGGTTTTCGGGAAATCACCCGCCTGATCTACCTGGAGCGGATGCTGGCGTCGCGGGTGGCGGCGGCCCCGCAGATCCCGTTGCGTTGGCAGCCGTTTTCGGCGGCAGTGCAGCCGATGTTTGAGGAGACGCTGCGGCAGACGTATATCGACTCGCGCGACTGCCCGGAACTGACGAATCTCCGTCCGATGTCCGACGTGATTGCGGCCCATCAGGCGTCCGGGCCGTTCGACGGCAACTTGTGGGAAATCGCGACGCACGGGCGGGCCGCGGTGGGATGCGTGCTGGTGTCGCGGCTGGAGCCGGCGGGGCTGTGTGAACTGACGTACGTCGGCGTAACGCCGAGTTATCGCGGGCGCGGATTGGGCGCCACGCTGGTGGGGCGCGCGATTGATCTGGCGCGCGACGCGAAGGCGCGCACGCTCACGCTGGCGGTGGACGCGCGGAACGCGCCGGCGCGGCGTTTGTACGAGCAGTTGCGGTTCCGAACGCTGTCGGAACGCGATACGTTCTTGTACACGTGGGATTAGCGCGAAAACGCGCCGCCGCGGGCGCGGCTGTGGATAATTCGTGCATGAAAAAAATTCGCGGCACGCAAGCTCCACGCGCAAAACAGTTAGCGTGTTTGCGCCGCCAACGTTCGATAATTCATGATTGTCACGCGCTGGCCAGCGGGTTATAGTGCCCGACTCGCAGAGCAACGAAGTCCGGCGCTTCTCGCTCTTGCAACCGACGGAATTGGGCGAATCGTTTTTCTCATCTACAACCAAGGCACGCGGCAACTACGCCTGAAGCAGGATTGGATTCTCTGGCGGTGGACATCGTACGCGCATTCAGTGACAGCATCGCGCAGCGGATCGGCGCGAATCGGTACCGAACCTGGTTCGGCACAAACACCGAGATCGTCTTCGAGGACGGTCGCGTGCGCGTCGAGGCCCCCAACGATTTTGTCGGCGAGTGGATCGCGAACAATTATCTCGACGCGCTGGTTGAAGCCGCCGCCGAAGTCGCCGGCAAGCGATTGCGGGTCGAGGTGCACGTGCGGCCGGATGGCGCTGAAAAGAACGCGCTGAACGCGCCGCCGCCGCCGCCGCCGCCGAACCGGCGCACGGCCGGCCATTCGAACGGGACGATGGCGGACGGGGCCGGGCGGGCGGCGCAACATCTGCGCGGCCGGTTGGAGAACTTCGTCGTCGGGCCGTGCAATCGCATCGCCTGGCTGGCTGCGCATCAGGTCGCCGAGCGCCCAGGACGCGGATTCAATCTGCTCGTGCTGCACGGGCCATGCGGCGTGGGCAAGACACACCTGCTGCAGGGCGTGTGCAACGCGCTGCGCGAACAGCACGCCGGCCTCACATACCGCTATGTGTCGGGTGAAGAATTCACCAACGAGTACATCGCGGCGCTGCGGGCCGGAAAACTGGAAGTCTTTCGCGCGCGGTTTCGTCACGTCGATCTGCTCGCGATCGATGACGTGCACTTCATCGCCGACAAGAAAGCGACGCAATCGGAGTTCCTGCACACGTTCAACGCGATCGACGGCGCCGGCAAGACCGTGATGCTGACATCGGATCGTCACCCGAACGATCTCGGCGCGTGCGAGCCGCTGGCGAATCGCCTGATCAGCGGCATGGTGGCGGAGATTCACGCCCCATGTGAAGACACACGCCGCGCGATCATCGAGCGGCTGGCCGCCGAAGCGGGCGTGTTGTGCCCGCCGGAAGTTGTCGGCTTTGTGGCGGAGCGATTCGTACAGAATGTGCGTGAGCTTGAGGGCGCCTGGCGGCGGCTGGTGGCGTACGCGTCACTGACGCGCGCCCCGTTGTCATTGCGGCTCGCGATGGAAGCGCTGGGCGGTGGCCGGCGGCCGGCCCGGCTGACTTTCGAGGACGTCGAGCGACTCGTCTGCGAGCGGCTGGGCGTTACGCGTGACGACGTGCGCGGGGCCGGGCGCGATCGGTCCGTTGCGGGCGCCCGGGCGGTGGTCATGTTCCTCGTCCGCCGGCGGCTCTCGCTGAGCTTTCCCGAGATTGGCGCGTTGCTCGGCGGCAAGAATCACTCCACCGTCCTGATGGCGACAAAACGGGTACAGGCGGCGCTGGACTCCGGCGGGACACTGCGCGTCCGCTGGAATGGCGTGCTGGACGCCTACCCGGCCAGCGAAGTCATCTCGGCGCTTGAAGATGAGCTGACACCCCCGCGCTAGACCCCTGGGGCTGGCCCGGCGGGGCGCCCGCATGATCTCGCCGGATTCGCCGTTCTTGGATCGGCGGCCTTCCCCTCATATACTTCCCGATCTGATCAGCGGGAGACCGAAATGGCGACTTCGACGACGCGGACGCGTAAGTGGGCGGCGCTGGGCCTGATGGCCGGGGCGCTGCTGCAGTTCAGCGGGTGCTTCCTGCGACTGGAACAGATCATCGAGTTTTTCTTTGCGTCGAATGCGTTGGACACAATCAATCGCATTCCGTTGCTTGGCCTATGACGTCGCGCCCGGCCGGCGCGCCTGATCTGGCGGCCCATCGTTCCCAACGCGTAAAGGAGAGCGCGCCTATGGCGCGGCTGATGGCCCGAAGTCCGGATGGACGCGAGTTTGAGGTTCTGTTGACCGGTAAGCCGCAGACGTTCGGGCGCTCCGAGACCTGCGACTGCGTATTGCGGAACGACGCGGAAGTTTCGCGCGTTCACGTTGAGGTGTGGGTCGACGCCGAGAACCGCGTGCAGGTGATCGACAAGGGGTCGAAGAACGGCACCCGCGTCGACGATGGCGACGTGTTCCGATCTGATCAGCGCATCGCGTGGAAGAGCCTGCGCGTCGGCGAGCACGAATTCGATGTGCTGGACGGCGCTTCCGCGCCCGACACCGCCGCCCGCGGTCCGCTCTTTCGGGATGATCCGACGCCGCGCGACGGCGATACCGTTTATTACCCCAGCACGCGCGCGATTGATCTGAGCGGTCAGCGGCTCAGCTTGCTGATTCGTCTCGCCGAGCGGATTGGCGGCGCGTTTGATCGCAAGCAGATGCTGGAGCAGGCGCTCGACGCGTGTTGTGAAGCGCTGGGCTTTGAGCGCGGGCTGATTGTGCTGAAAACGCGGCGCGGCGATGCGGAAACGCCCGTGACGCGCAATATGCCGCGCGATGACGCCGGCGCGTTCAAGGTCAGTCGCACGCTGATCAATCGCGCGCTGGTGGATGGCGAGCGCGCGATTGTGAATAATCCGGCGACGGACGTGGCCTCGCTGACGGAGAGCCTTGTGCGCTATCCGATCTGCTCGGCGATGTGTGTGCCGATCATGAATCGTGAGACGATTCTCGGCGTGATTTACGGCGACCGCGTGACGCAGGCTTCGACCTATCAGTCGGAGGACGTCGATTTCCTGGCCGCGATCGCCCAGCATGTCGGCGTCGGCCTGGCGAACCTGGAGCTTTTCCGGGAGTACGTTCGCTCGCAGAAGGTATACGCTGAACTCGATCAGGCCCGCGCGATTCAGCGGGAATTGCTGCCGAACGGGGCCATGGAATGCGGGCGACTGCGCATCGATGGCTTCAATCAGCCGTCGTCCGAAGTCAGCGGCGACTATTACGATTACTTCGAACTCGACGACGGGCGGATCGGCTTCATCATCGCGGATGTCACGGGGCATGGTCTGCCCGCGGCGCTCGTGATGGCCAATCTGCAATCCGCCGTGCGTGTGGCGCTCAGCGGTCGCGAGAACCTGCCGGGTCTGGCGCGCCGCGTGAATCAGTTGATCTGCCAGAACACGTCATCCGGCGTGTTCGTCACGAGCATCCTTGGCGTGGTGGATCCGGAAAACGGCGATCTGGAGTACATCAGCGCCGGTCATCCGGGGCCGGTCCTGTTTTCGGCGGACGGCGCGCGATTGCATCAGGTTGAGAATTCGCTGCCGCTCGGCGTGGATGAGGATGAGCACTTCACGCTGCACCACCTGACGCCCTCGGCAGGTGTGAATGCAGCGCTGTTCTATACGGATGGCGTGTTCGAAGCGGCCAATGTGGCCGGCGAACTGCTCGGGATGGATCCGATCGTGTCGGCGCTGGGCGGCGTGACGGAGATTCATCCAGCGGTCTTGATTGAATCGACGCGACAGCTTGTGCGACAGCATCTGGGCGACGCGGATTCGGGCGACGACATGACGCTGCTGGCGCTGGAGTTTCGGCGCGACTAAGCGCGATCCGGCGCGGCGCCCGGAAGATGCTTGAGATAGATCACTTTCGCGTCGCCGCGCGCGTAAAAGTCGGGCAGCTCGGCGGCGCGCGCATACCCAAGCCGCTCATAGAATGCCCGGGTCGGGGCGTAGGCGGGGCGGCCGGATGTATCGACATAAACGCGCTCGCCACCGGCCGCGGCGATCCGCCGCTCCGTTTCGCGCATCAGTTCTCGACCCACGCCGCTTCCCTGGCAGTCGGGCCGCACCGCGATCCAGTACAGGTCAAAGCTCGATTGCGTGCAGGGAATCTGACCGTAGGCCGTATAGCCGGCCACTTGGCCCGCTCGATCCGCAATCACAAATGCGTATCCGGAAGCGTCGCCGCGCGCCAGGCGCTCTTCGACCAGTTCGCGGGCGATGTCGCACTCAGCGTCGGTGAACATGCCGGTCGCCGCGACGATCGCGCGAATCGCGCCAGCGTCCGTTGGCTGGACATCAAACCGGTAGCGCGTGTCTTGCGTCGCGCTGCGCTTTCCCGCCCGCGATGTCATTTTCTCGCCTTATGAGCGGGCTTCGTTTCGTTGGAGGGAGGGGGCGTTCCGCCCCCGGCGACAAGCCCCTCGAAAAAGCGACGGGCGTTCACGCCCAAGGTGCGCGTGCGATATCCACCTTCCTGCACGATGAGCGTCGGCAGGCGCATCGCGCCGATCAGCTTGCCGTTCTCGGCGAAGTCAGCCGGCTCCAGCGTCCAGGTGCCGGTCGGGTCGCCCTTGGCCGGGTCGAGGCCGAGCGCGATCACCAGAAAGCGCGGCCGAAATTGTTCGATGCGCGCGAGCGCTTTGCGGAGCGTCCGGCGATACCGCTCGCCATCCACGTGTTCGGGCATGGCGTAATTGACATTGAATCCTTCGCCCGGACCGGCGCCGACATCGTCTTCAAATCCACTGAAGTACGGATATGCGAAGCTCGGATGCCCGTGGATCGAAATCGTCAGCACATCGTCGCGGTTGTAGAAAATCTCTTCCTGGCCGTTCCCGTGGTGATAGTCGATGTCGAGAATCGCGACGCGCCCATGGCGCGAAAAATACTGGGCCGCGATCGCGCAATTGCTGAAGTAACAGAAGCCGCCATAGGAGCGCGTTTCGGCGTGATGGCCCGGCGGGCGCACCAGCGCGTACGCCAGTCGATCGCCGCGCAGGATCTCCTCCGCCGCCGTTAGCGTGCAGTCGACGCCGCGCTTCGCGGCCGGAAAGGCGTTCGGATTCAGCGGCGTGAACGTATCGATGCAATAGTATCCGGCGCGCACCGTGAGGTCCTTCGGTGGTCGCGCCTGGTTGCGGATCGGAAAGACATACGGGTAAACCGAGGTCCCGGCGGGCACTTTCGCGCAGGCCCGTCGCAGATACTCGACGTACCCCTTGTCGTGAGTGGCCAGAATCGGTTTATCGCCAAAATCGCGCGGCTTGACCGCCCGAAATAGCCCGGACGCGTCGAGCTCCTTCTTGATGGCGGCAATCCGCGCCGGCGCCTCAACATACCCGCGCTCACGAATGTGATGGATGTCGTGCTTGTCGTTGATGACCAGCGGGATCGCCGGCCTGCTCGGGTTGAGCGGCGTGTCGCGCGGGGGCGCGCCCGCCGACTTCGGCTTGCGCGTCGGGATCACATCGTCCGCGAACGACGCCACGATCTGATTGATGTAGCGCGGCGTGCAGATATCGCCGTACTTTCGTTGCAGAATGGCGCGGACAACCGTGCGCGCATCGTCGCGCCGCAACGGCTTGCCACTGTCCAGATCGTCATACATCAGAAACGGCAGCTCGGTCTGCCCCGGCGCGGTGGGTGTGCGATACGCGTTGTTGATCAGCGGCAGGGCGCCATATCGCGCATAGAAACGCAGTCGGGCGATGTTCTGCTTCAGGATCGCGGGATCTGCGACTTCGCCCGGATCATCCGGTCCGCATTCGAAGAACAGTCCAATCGGCTTCGTCGCCGCGGCCGACTCGCGGACGCGCTGATACAAGGCGCCGCCGATGCCGCCGCCAGCCCCGAGCGCGCCCGCCGCGATGTAGTCCAAGAACCAGAAGCGCAAAACCGGATCGTGCATGACCAGCGCAAAGCCGCGCACATTGCCCTGCGAATCATCCGCGACGAACAGCACTGACTGGAACTTGTGTTTGAATGGATTGCGCAGCTTCTCGGCCAGGCCGTCGATGTCCGCCGCCGGAATCGCGGGAAACCGATCGCGCAGAATCTCCTGCACCTGCGCGATCTCACGCTGGTCGATCGGCAATAAGTCGTCAATGACCTGGCGAATACGCAGCATACGGCCTTCCGCTTGGGCTAGATCGGGTCATCGCGTCGTTGACCAGCCGGTCGATCACGTCCGCCGGTGACAACGCCGAGCGCGCCGCGGCCGCCATGAATCCGGCGTCCGGCGCGAGACACGGGTTGGCGTTTACTTCGAGCACCCACGGCGTTCCGTGCGAGTCGACGCGAAAATCGACGCGGGCGGCGCCGCGCAGATCGAACAGTCGCCAGCAACTGCGGGCCATGTCCCGCATGGCGGCGACAAGTGGCGCGTCCTGCGCGAGAGAGTCGAAACGTCGCGGCGTGTGTGAATACTCGAACGAGCCCGCGTCCCATTTGGCGGCGTAGCCAACGATTCGTGGCTTACCCGCGGGGTAATCGACGAACTCGATCTCGGCCGGGGCCAGCACGGCGCAGTCAGCGCCATTCGCCAGCAGTGACAGGTTGAACTCGCGGCCGGCGACGAAACGCTCGGCGAACAGGTCAAATGGCTGGCGCGCCTGCCGCGACTCCAGCGCCGCAAGCAGCTCGGCCTGGTTCGCGACCCGCGCGACGGACGTGTCATCCATGCCGATCGACGCGTCCTCCCAGACCGGCTTGATGATCCACGCGCCGGCCACGTCGGCGTTCAGCATCGCGTCGTCACCGTGCGTGAGCCAGTCGGGTGTGGACAGGCCGTTGGCGCGGAGCCGTTGTTTGGTCAGCGTTTTTTCGGAAGTCGTGCGCAGCGCAGCCGCGCCACACCCGGTGAACGGAATGCCCAGCGATTCCAGCAGTTCCGGCACGCGATGGATCGCACGACCGTCGCCGGCGAGCGACTCGACCAGATTGAAGACGAGGTCGGGCGGGTTAGCGCGGAGCTGACGTTCGAGCGCGGATAGATCCGCGGAGACTTGGGCGCCTTCCACTTCGGCGCCGCGCGCCCGCAGCGCATCGGCGACCAACGCCGCCTGGACGAGCGCGTCGCGCTCATCCGGTCGGCTGTCGGTGTGTATCTCATCATGAAGTACCGCGATGCGCATCAGGACACGAGGTGCAGCTTACCCGAATACGGCGTGCGGCTGGCGCGCTGGGTCGCCGAAGTGATAATACGGTCGATCAGATCGCGATAGGGCATGCCGATCGCGGTACAGATCATCGGCAGGTCGGAGTGGCTGGGATGCAGCCCGGGCAGCGCGTTGATTTCCAGCACGAACAGCTCGCCGGCGGTGTTCGCCCGCAGATCGACACGTCCGGCGTCGCGACAGCCGAGCGCTCGCCAGGCGTCCAGCGCAAGCGGCTCGGCCTGCGCCCGCCATTCATCCGGCGCGAGCGGAAATCGGCAAAGTTTTTCGCACTCTTCCTTGTTGACGTACGTGTATGAGTGGGCTTCGGCGTGCTCCGTCAGTTCGACCTCCAGCGTACCGATCGCCTCGGACTCGGACTCCGAGCCGATGATGCCGACGGTGAACTCGCGTCCGGCGAGAAACGGTTCGACCAGCGCGGGCTGCTGAAACTCGCGGAGCACCCGTTCGCACGCGGCCCGCAGGCCGGTCCGGGTGGTCACCATCGAAGCGGCGTCGATGCCCTTGGCGGTGCCCTCGGCGATCGGCTTGACGAACAGCGGGAACGGCAGATCGACGCGCTCAACGTCCGACACTGCGCGGATCTCTCGAAACGGGGCCGTGCGAATGCCGTGCGTCATCAGAACGCGCTTGGTCATGCCCTTGTGCAACGTCAGGGCCGAGACCAGCGGGTCAGAAAACGTGTAGGGGATTTCGAATGCCTCGAGCATCGCCGGCGTCTGCGACTCGCGTCCGTAGCCGCGCAACCCCTCCGCGACATTGAATACCAGGTCCCAACGATCACCGCGCGCCAGGCGCCGCGCGAGCGCGCGCGCGTGCCCGATGCGGTCGGTCAGGTGTCCGAGCGCGTGAATCGCGCCGGCGATCTCGTCGATCGTCTCGCCGCGATCAAACTCCGCCGTTTCTTCTTCACCGAAGCCCGCCGCCAGGTATGCGTCGCGCAAATCAAAAGTCAGCCCGATCTTCATCGCGACGCGGCTCCGGCTTCCAGTTCGGCATAGAGCATTCTGTGCCAGCGATCGGCGTCATCGCGGCGCATGTCGAGCACTTCGAGGATCGTGCTGCCGGGGGGGATGACCTCCGCCGGGCAGCCGTCCGAGACGCCGTCAATCCCGGCCTCGGTGTACGTGTACGGGTAAAGGCGGCACACCAGTGGCCGCGTCTCGACGGGCAGGCGGCAGCCCTGGGGCCCGAGGAAGCGACAATCGCCGCTTGCCTGTCGTTTCAGGACGCGGCGCGTGCCGTCCGGGCGAAACGCCCACTTCAGCCAATTCGGGTCGTCGTCCTGCTCGAGATAGACGGGGTCATCGGGCGCGCGGTATTCAAAGAACTCGCGCTCCCCTGTGTATGCGGCAATGCGATTCCGATCGCCATCGGTGACGAGGATCTCGCATGTCTGGCAGCAGGTCTTACCCATCTGCGCGTGCTTGGCGCAGCCCCACAATTCGCCGGCGGCCTCGCAATCAGGCATGGGCCGTCTCCGGGGCGGGGTCGTAGTAACGGTACGTGCCGCCCTCGTAGTTGCGAATCAGCACATAGTCGCCGTCGCGCCCCACGAGCGTATCCGGGAACACCGGGGTCTTGCCGCCGCCGCCGGGGGCGTCGATCACATAAGTCGGGACGGCGTAGCCGGTGGTGTGCCCGCGCAGGCCGGAAATGATCTCCAGACCCTTCTCGACGGTCGTCCGCATGTGGGCCGACCCGGAGATCGGGTCACACTGGTAGATGTAGTAGGGCCGGACGCGCATTTTCAGCAGTCCGTGCATCAGCTCGCGCATCGTCTCGACATCGTCATTCACGCCGCGCAGCAGCACGATCTGCGCCCCGAGCGGGATGCCGGCGTCAGCCAGGCGACCACAGGCTTCGGCGACTTCCGGCGTGATCTCGTTCGGGTGCATGAAGTGGATGCTCATCCAGAACGGATGGAAGCGGCGCAGCATTCGACACAGCGCGGGCGTGATGCGTTGCGGCAACACCGTCGGGACTTTCGAGCCGATCCGCAGAAACTCGATATGCGGAATCGCCTTCAGGCGCGTGAGCAGGCCTTCGATGCGATCGTCGCTCATCGTCAGCGGGTCGCCGCCTGACAGGAGCACGTCGCGCACCTCGGGGTGTCGCTCAAGGTACTCGAACGCCAGTTCGTATTGGCCGGAGTTGAAGTGGTATTCGCCGGTCTGGCCGACCAGGCGTCCGCGTGTGCAGTAGCGGCAATATGTGGCGCAGAAGTTCGTCACGAGGAACAGCACGCGATCCGGGTAGCGGTGGACCAACCCGGGCACCGGCATGTGCGAATCTTCCGCCAGCGGATCGTCGGCCTCGCCCGGCCCCTGCGTAAGCTCCGCCGCCTTCGGGATCATCATCAGGCGCAGCGGGTCGGTCAGGCTGGCCCGGTTGATCAGGCTGGCGTAATAGGGCGTCACGCCGACGGGTAGATGCCCGCCCAGCCCCTGCACGGCGGTTCGCTCGTCATCGGTCAGGCCGAAGACGCGATCCAGTCCCGCGAGGTCGCGGAGGCGATTGCGTAACTGCCAGCGCCAGTCCGCCCAATCCGCGGCCGTCGCGCTTGGGTAGAACGCGTGTCGGAACCCGCCCCGGAGCTGCGCCCGGGCGGGGCCGCGTCGGACCGGACGGGCCCGCGCCGGCTGAATCGGCGCGGCGACCCCGTTGTGGCCAGGATGTTCAATCACGGATAACGATACAAAATGACTCGAACCGTCAGGCTCCAGATCGGAGCCGGAGGAGTGCTCGTCCATGCTGGACTTGGACCTCAAGAGAATCCGCTGCCCCAAAGCCGCCCACGCAACGCGCGAGCATGTGGCTCCGAATCGCAGCAACCGCGCCGGTTAGCAATCATCATGTACTCGATTTTTACAGAGTCAAGATGAATCGGTTTTATGGGCAAAGATTTAAGCGCGCCGCGGTCGTCGGGCGCGTCCGCCCATCAGGCCGATTTTGCCGTCTCTTCCGGGTCGCGCTGAATCCGCAGACGGTTGATTCGCCGCGCTTCGGCGTCCAGGACGGTGATGACCACGTTGGCGTGCCGGAGTTGCTCGCCGGTGGTCGGGATGCGGCCGAGCGTGCTGAAAACGAAGCCGCCGATCGTGTCGTAGTCGCCATCCTCGGGCAGTTGCAGCGAAAGCTGCTCATTCACGTCGGCGACGTGCATCCGCCCGTCGACTTCGGCGGCGCCGTCCTCCCGGATCGAAAGCTCTTCCCGGCCCTCGGAGTCGTACTCGTCGTCGATTTCGCCGACCAGTTCTTCCAGGATGTCCTCGATCGTTACCAGTCCGGCCGTGCCGCCGTACTCGTCCAGCACGAGGGCGATGTGCACTTTGCTTTGCCGGAGTTCGCGCAGCAGTTGGTCGATCGTTTTGGTTTCCGGGACGTAGGGGGCGTTTCGCAGCATGTCCCGCAGCCGGAATGGTTTGGCGGCGTCGATGCCCAGCAGGTCCTTGGCGTAGAGCACGCCGATGATGTGGTCCAGCGTCTCATGGTAGACCGGGATGCGCGAATGGCCGGCCTCGATGACCCGTTCGCGGACCTCATCGAGCGTCGCGTCATCCGCGATGGCGATAATGTCCGTTCGGGGCGTCATGATCTCGCCGACGGTGGTGTCCTGAAGCTCGAAGGCGGACTCGATGATGCCGCGCTGCACGTCGTCGACGGCGCCATGCATTTCGCCCTCCGAGACGGCTTCCAGAATCTCCTGCTCCGCCCAGGTGTCGGTTTCATCGTCGTCGTCCGGCAGGCCCAGCAGGCGGCGGACAAGAAAGTCGATCCCGATCAGGACCCGCTCGACCGGGTAGGTGGCGAAGCGAATCGCCCGCAGGGCGTTCAGGTTCTTTGCCAGAATCGCCTCGGCCGCGTGATTCGCCAGGGCGTGGGGGATGCCGATCGCAAAGAACAGGCACAGCAGCCCGGACAGGATCGACGGGCCGACGTAGCTCCGCGCCCCGTCGGCGCCGAGCGTCTCGCTGAACACGAAAATGATGAGGGCAAGGACCGAAAGGAAGCGTAGAATCGCAGTCGCGAGCAAGACCGAGTCGCCGGACTTGTCCAACCAGTCGATCCAATGACGACTTTTTTCGCCAATGCGGGCGGCCAGACGCGGGCTGGAGTAGCTCCGCATGGCATAACTCAGTGTCGACGCATAGGCGGACAAAACCGCCAACGCGACGCCCAGCAGGATGGATGTGGTCGCCCAACCAAGGACGACCGGGGGGACTATGCCCACCGCCGCATTCTCCCAATACGCCATCCGGCAGCAGGGCGAGCCGTCGCCCATGACCGGACCCACCGACTATATCGGCGGCGGGTGGCGGCCGCTATGGCCGCTGGGCGGACTTCGGCCGAGCCGGGCTCAGTCGCGACGCTTCGGGCGGACCTCAACGCCGTCGCGTACCGCGCAGATATAGCCGTTGTCCGGGCAATACGCCCAGCCATCCCGAGCCGGGAGCGGCTCATGGCGTCGGAAGAGCGTGATCCGGTCGGAGTTGGGGTCGTCCGGGTCAAAGCGCGGCGTCGCCGCCAGGTACGGCCCGTAGGGGCCGCCGCAGGTTCCGTCTGCGTTCGTGCGCTCGGTGAGTTGTGCGACCAAGGCGTCGGAGGTCAGGGCGGCGGCGTCCAGATCGGCGTCACACTGGCCCGGGTAGTGGCCGTGATCATGCGCGTATAACTCAATCGCGGTGCGCAGGACCACCAGCGCCGGCCGCGTGGCGGCGTCGCGGTCTTCCTCCTCCGCGCCGCTGAGGCGGGGGATGGCGAGCGCGGCGATCAATCCAATGATGGCGACGACGATCACGAGTTCGACGATTGAAACAGCTCGAAGCATGGGTCAGACCTCCTGCGGCGCGGACGACAGGTCGGGCACGTGCGCGAAGCGCTGCGCAAACTCTGTCGGATCCTCTTCCCGCGCCCGCTCAAGCACCTGGATCAGCACATCCACCAGCGCCGGATCGAGCACGGTGCCGGACTCGGCGCGCATCACGGCCTGCGCCGCGTCAATCGACAGCGCGTCGCGATAAGAGCGGGACGATGTCAGGGCGTCGAACACATCCGCGACATGCAGAATGCGGGCGTTCAGCGGAATCGCGTCGCCGGCGATGCCGCGTGGATAGCCGCTGCCGTCGTGGTTTTCATGATGCAACAGCACCGCGTCCAGCACCGGCGCCAGGCTGCGCACCGGTCGCAGCACGTTGTAGCCGAGCTCCGGATGGCGTTTGATTTCGGCGAACTCGCGCGCGTCGAGCGGCCCGACCTTGCTGAGCACATCCTCGGACACGCCGATCTTGCCGATGTCGTGCAGCAGGCCGCTCCATTCGAGCGTCTGGAGCTGTGCTTCCGGCAGATTCAGATGTTCGCCGATGCGGCGCGACAGCCATGCGACGCGCTCCGAATGACCGCTGGTGTACGCGTCCCGGGCTTCGATCACGTTCGCGAGCACGGCGACCGTTTCAAACGACATGTCCCGCATGCGCTGCACCATCTCGGCGTTGCGGAACACGTGGCCGCCATAGACCAGCGCGGTTTCCGCAGCCAGCATGTCGGCGGTGTCGAACGGAGCGTCTTCGAGGTCGCGAATCACGATAATGACGGTCGGTTTCTCTTCGCTTTGGTCCAATGCGCCGAGCAGCACGTGACCGGCGCCCAGCGCATGACGCTGACGCGTCGAGAGTTCCGGCTGTGTGACGCGGCGCGTTTCGCGGACCCGACGGATCTCGTCCGCGAGTTCAGTCGCGACGACGTCGCTGTCCGGGGCGCGTTCGCCCGCGGCCAGCTGCGCCTCGCCGGCCCGCCGGCTGGTGTACACATTGCGGGCCTGCAGCATGTCGCGGAACTCGGCTAGCAGCGTGTCGCGCAGCGCATCGGGCGCGCCGATCTGTGACAGTTCGTGCGTGATGCGAAATACGACATTGAGCTGGTGATAGGATCGGAACAATTGGCGCCGCAGATACTCGTTATCGCTTGCCAGTCGTTCCACGCGCGGCAGCAGTTCGGCGACCGAAACGGCGCTGACGGCCGCGGCGTCCGGCCCTGTGACCGGCGGCCGGCGCGGCTCGCCGGGCGCGGCAGTCGTCGGCGGGGGCGCCAACTCGGCCGGGACGGCCTCCAGGCGGAGACCAGTTGAAGGAACCGGATACTTGGGCGCTTCCATAGGCGCCGACCCCCCAGAATCTGTATGCGACAGGTCGCCGGCACGCGGCCGACGACGACTCGAAACCCGTATGGATCATCGTCGAATCCGCGGGCGAGCCTGCCGCGAGCGTTCGGCCGCTGACCGATTGCGCCACGGCGTGGGGAGGGCCGAATTTCTACGGACGCGGGCCGGAAAGCGGTTCTGATAAGCGGCTCGCGAGACCGGGATCAGGCGGGTATCTTTCGGTTTTCCAACCCACGCGGCGACCGGAAGCGCTCGGGCGGCTCCGAGGCGAATCGGCTCCAGACGGAAGTGTGTGATGCGAATTTGCGTGATCGGCAGCGGCTATGTCGGACTGGTGACGGGCGTGTGCCTGGCGAACAGCGGAAATCACGTCGTATGTGTCGATAATGACGCGTCGAAGGTGGAGGCGCTCTCCAGCGGCCATTCGGTGATTTTCCAGCCCGGGTTGGACGATATGCTGCGGGAGAATCTGCACGCCAACCGCATCCGGTTTTCGACCGACCTGCGCCAGGCCGTTTCCGAATCGCGGGTCGTGTTTGTCGCCGTCGGCACGCCATCGATGCCGGACGGCTCATGCGACCTGTCGGCTGTCGAGCGGGTGGCGCAGGAGATCGGCCAGGCGATGATCGGCTTTACGGTCGTCGTGGTGAAGAGCACGGTGATGGTCGGGACCTGTGACCGGATCGAGGAGATCATCCGCAAGCAGACGAGCCAGCCGTTTCACGTCGTCAGCAATCCTGAGTTTCTCAAAGAAGGGCAGGCGGTCGAGGACTTCAACAAGCCGGATCGGGTCGTGATCGGCGCGAACGAGCCGGAAGCGGGCGAGATCATCGCGGAGTTGTACAAGCCGTTCGTGCGAAACAACAAGCCGATCCTGATGATGGGGCGGCGGGCGGCGGAGATGACCAAGTACGCGGCGAACGCCTATCTCGCCAGCCGGATCAGCTTCATTAACGAAATCGCGGATATGTGCGAGCGCGTGGATGTGGATGTCGATGATGTGCGCCGCGGCATCGGCAGCGATACGCGGATTGGCCATCATTTCCTGTATCCCGGTCTGGGCTATGGCGGAAGCTGCTTTCCGAAGGATGTGCAGGCGCTCGCGTACGACGCCCGCCGGGCCGGCGTGCATTGCGAGATTCTGCACGCCGTGCACGAGCGGAACCAGCTTCAGCGGACGTTGATGGTGCAGAAGATTCTGGCGCGTCTGGGCAGCAACCTGCGCGACAAGCGGGTGGTCGTGTGGGGGCTGGCGTTCAAGCCCAACACCGACGATCTGCGCGAAGCGCCGTCGATTGACGTGATCGAGGGGATTCTGAAGGCCGGCGGCGCGGTGAGCGCCCACGACCCGCGCGCGATCGAAGCGGCCCGCGAGATCTTCGGCGATCGGATCGAGTACTGCGAAGACGCGTACGCCCCGATTCCGGGGGCGGACGCGCTGGTGACCTGTACCGAGTGGATGGAGTATCGCAGCCCGGATTTTGATCGGCTTGTCGCTGAGATGCGCCAGCCGCTGATTTTCGACGGCCGTAACATCTGGGACGCGGAAATCGCGGCCCGTTACGGGTTCGAGTATTTCAGTGTTGGCCGGCCGCCGGTCGCGCCGAAGGTGGCAGGCGCGGGGGTTGCGGTGGCGGTGAAGTAGCGACGGCGGCGCCACGTCGGCGCCATTGCGGTCGGCGCAGTAGTGATGGTACAGCGTTGAGGGTGTGGCGAGCCGCACCCTACGATAACTCGCCGTTGCTAGGCGACTGCCGCCGCTGCGCCCATGCCGAGCATGACCAGCACGATCAGCACGATAAAGATCAGCAGGAACAGCCCGAACAGCACGCGGGCGATCACCGCCGCGCCGGCGGCGATGCCGGTGAAACCCAGCAGCGCCGACACGCCGGAGAGGGCCAGGAAGACAAGCGCCCAGAATAGCAATCCCATGTTTTTCCTCCGAATCTGATTCACGTTCTGATTCCACCAGTGTGACCACGGGCGATGAGCGCCGGCTGAGCGGCGCCTTTCGATGATGTCAGGTCGCGACGAAGTGAGAGGGGAATGGCGGGCGGGTCCACGAACGTACGAACGGCGCGATCTATCCCGCGGGTTCGACCGCGTCTTTTTCGAGTTTGTTCGACGATGTGCATGCCCGCCTGCGCGGCATGACGGAGTGTGGAACCCACATCGTTCTTTGACCCCGGTTCGAAAAACCAACCCGCCGCGCGTACACTGCCGGGCATGGAATTGACCCCCGAGACGGCGGCCGCCGATGGCGCTGCGCCCGGGCCCGCTGCGGCGGGCCGCGATGTGGTGGTCGCGGCGCGCGATGTCAGCAAGACCTACGACGGCGCCGGCGCCCCGGTCGTCGCCCTCGATGGCGTTTCCGTCGACATCCGGGCCGGCAGCTTTACGGCCATCATGGGCGCCAGCGGCTCCGGCAAGAGCACCCTCCTGCACCTGATGGCCGGCCTGACCGGGCCGACATCCGGTCAGGTGCTGGTCGAAGGGCGCGACATCGGACGCATGTCCGACCGGCAGCGGACGCTGTTCCGCCGGCGGCGGATCGGCGTGATTTTTCAGGAATACAACCTGCTGCCGACGCTGTCGGCGCGCGAAAATGTAGCGCTGCCGGCGTTGATTGAAGGCCGCAGCCTGGCGCAGACGCGTGACCGGGTGGATGAACTGCTGCGTCTGGTGCATCTGGAGCATCGGCTGACCCACCGGCCGGACGCGCTCTCCGGCGGCGAGCGCCAACGCGTGGCGATCGCGCGGGCATTGCTGAACGATCCGGCGATCGTGCTGGCGGATGAGCCAACCGGCAATCTGGATTCGCGGCAGTCGCTGGAGGTGTGGGCCCTGCTGCGTCGTATCTGCGATGCGCAGGACAAGACGATTCTGATGGTCACGCACGAAGCGCATGGCGCTGCGCATGCAGACGAAGTCGTCATTCTCAAGGACGGGAAACTGGTCGGAAGGCTCGAGCCGAAAGGATCCGCGGATGGGGCCGCTGTGGCGACTGGCTATCAGGAATTGGCTGGCTAAGCCGCTGCGGACGACCGGCGCGATCCTCGCGATCGCGCTCGGAACCGGCTCGGTGGTGTGGGTGACATCGTCGTACGAGGCGGTGCGGCAAGCCGTGTTCGAGTGGGCGGACGACTACGTCGGCGCGGCGCACGTCAGTGTCGGCGCGCTCGGCGGCCGTTACGACGTCGTGCCCGAATCCTTCGCGAAACAATTGGCGGAACTCCCCGAGGTCGCGGCCGTGACGTCGACGCTGTCGGTCCGTACCGAGGTCATGCCGTGGAGAAAATCCGACCCGGCGGCGCAAGAGACGCCGCTGCGCAAGCCGGAGGGCCTGCCCGAACTTGACCTGATCGGCATCGACCCGGAGCGGGAGGGGGAATTCCGCAATCACGACGCGAAGATGGTGTCGGGACGCATGTTCAACGCGACGGACGGCTTCGCGTGCGTGCTGGAGGCGCGGGTCGCGGATGAATGGGATCTGCGGCTCGGGGACAGCCTGCTGGTGTGGACGGACGCGTCGGTCGAGCCGTGGCGGTTGGAGATCATCGGGCTGGTGGATCGCCGACGGATCGGCGCGCTGCAGGCGGGCATGGCGCTCGTGCGTCTGTCAGCCGTGCAGCGGATGCGGGTCGCGTTCGGGCAGGTGTCGTCGATCGACGTGATGATGAAGAACACATCGCCGGACGGACTGTCGCGCGGCGCGGCGCTTGTGCGGCACGCCGCCCGCCGGATTCCCGGAGCGCGGGTCCGCACGGCCGAAGCCCGGATGAACCAGATTGAATTCGCACAGAGTCAGCAGCGCCTTGTGCTGGTGATATTGAGCTGCGTTTCGATGCTGACGGCGCTGTTTATCATCCTGAGCACGCTGAGCATGGGCATGATCGAGCGCGTGCGACAACTGGGATTATTGCGGTGTGTCGGCGTGACGCGCGGGCAACTGGCGCGTCTGACGCTGGCGGAGGTCGCGCCGATCGGCGTAATCGGCATCGGCCTCGGCGTGCCGATCGGCCTCGGTCTGACGTTGATGACCCACTATCTCGCGCCGGATTATGTCGGGCGCTTCACGATCAGCCAGTCGGGTGTCCTGCTGGCGCTGGCGGCCGGCGCGGTGACGACGCTTGTCGCGGCGGTGTTGCCGGCGTTTGCGGCGCTGCGCGTTTCGCCGATGGAGGCGACGCGGCCGAGCGCGCGGCCCACGCGTTTCCTGCCGGTGCTGGTGATTGGCGTGCTTGGGATGGCGCTGCTGGCCGTGCAGCAGTTCCTGATCGTCGCGGAAGTGCAGCGCGATCGCTGGTTCCTGACGAGCGCGGCGGTTGCGGTTGTCCTGCTGTACATTTCGTTCGCGATGTTCACCCCCCTGCTGGTGCGATTGGCGGCGGGCACGGCGGTGTTCGGCGCCGCGGCGGCGCTGCGTACGCCGGGTCGCCTGCTGATGGATCAGGTGGGGCATGCCGTGTGGCGCTCGGCGGGCATCTGTTGCGGATTGACGGTCGGCCTGTCGCTGATCATCGGCATAGTGGTGGTCAATGACAGCGTGCGGGCCGGCTGGAAGTTCCCGACGCAATTCCCCGAAGGATATGTGTGGAGCTTTGAGGGGCTGACGCCGGATTCGGAGCAGCGGATCGCGGAGCTGCCGGGCGTACAGGAGGTGATGGGCGCGAACGCGCTGAGCGTCGGCGTGGAGGAACGCCACATTCTTAATCGCGTGCAGATGTCCATGACGTGGTTTCTGGCGATTGATCCCGATCGCTTCATGAACATGACGCGATTGGAATTTATCGAGGGCAATCCCGAGGACGCCGTCGCGAAGCTCCGCGCCGGCGGACATGTGATTATCGCAAAGGACTTCGCGCGGTCGCGCAAGAAAACTGTCGGAGACGAAGTCCGTATCTGGTTCACCGATTCGCGCGTCGCCTATCTGAAAGTCGCGGCCGTCGTGGAATCGCCGGCGCTGGATATCGCGGCGACGTACTTTGAGCTTCAGACACAATACGCGGTCGCGGCGAGCGGTTCGGTGCTCGGGTCGCTGGCGGATCTCAAGCGACTGACCGGTGTAGATGAGCGGCGGCTGTTCCTGCTGAATTTCAATCCGCCGACAGCGCCGCCGGCGGCAGATTGGCGGCCGAACGACTGGCTGATGGCGCTGAACGGCTTTGAGCCGGACGCGACGCTGACAGAAGCCCAGCGCGCAGACTTATGGCGACAACGTTACGAGCGGACGACACTGAACATGGCCTGCGAACGCGTCGGCCTGCCGAGTTCGCACGCCGGATCGGTTTCGGCGCTCAAGCGCGAAATCGACACGCAACTGACGCGTACGACCAGCCTGCTGGCGATTGCCCCGGCGATCGCGCTGCTGATCGCGGCGCTCGGCGTGGCGAATCTGATGGGCGCGAATGTCGCCAGCCGCTCGCGGCAATTGGCGATCATGCGCGCGGTCGGCGCGACCCGCTGGCTGGTGTTGCGCCTGGTGATCGGCGAGGCGCTGGTCCTCGGCCTGGTGGGCAGCGGACTGGGGCTGCTGCTCGGGATGCGACTGGCGGCGGATATCGCCGTATTGCTGGATCGGATGTACGGATTCGTGATCGATATTACGCTGCCGTGGGGCTATCTGGGCGTCGCGATTGGGCTGACGGTCGGTCTGTGTGTCCTGGCGGGTGTGGCGCCGGCCCGCCGTGCGGCGCGTACAAACATTGTGGACGCGCTGCACGTGGCGTAGGGGGCTGAGTGAATGCGAACCATTG
Source organism: uncultured Planctomycetales bacterium (assembly GCA_964528455.1). Taxonomy (GTDB): domain Bacteria; phylum Planctomycetota; class Phycisphaerae; order UBA1845; family Fen-1342; genus DSPM01. The sequence goes on from CAZGTH010000003.1 coordinate 30,928, forward strand.
TGCCTTTTCTGCTGTTGTGCGTGGGGTTGGCGGTTATGGTGGGCTGGCGGCTTTACAGCGTGGCGGATTCGCCCCGCGCGCCGTCGCCCCGCCTCGCGTCGCAGGCGGCGCAGGAGACCGCCAAGCCAGCGAACGACGAAGCGGAGGCGCCGACGGCCGCGGCGTCAGGCGTTGATGCCGAAGCGAATGCGGATGAGGCCGCAGGCGCGGAAACGAGCGCGGGTTCCGCGGATGCGGCGCGCGATGGCGCTGCACCCGAGGCGGCCTCGGCGGAAGCGCTTGAACCCGACGCGGATCCGGCCGCGGCCGACGCCGCGGATGTCGGGACAACGGCGAATCCCACAGACCCCGCATCCGACAGTGATGTGGGCACGGCGCCGAGTGAGGAAGCGCCGGACGACGCGGACGTGAAGTGGGCGGGGCAGGCGCCGCGACAATCAGCCGAGGACCGGCTTGCTTTCGCCCAGCAGACCCTGGCGGATGATCCGATGCACCCGACGGCGCTGCGCGACGCGGCTGCTGCGCTGATGGAGCTTGATCGCCATGTCGACGCGCTGCCGCTGCTGAAGCGCCTGGTCGAGGCGGAGCCGAATGATGTCGCCGCGCGGACGCAATACGCGACGATCCTGTCCGGACGCCAGTTGTGGGGCCTTGCGCACGCGCAATGGCTGCAAGTCGTCGAAGCGACGGATGATGACACGCGCGCGTGGCATAATCTCGCGGTTGCGGCAAAGGCGCTGGGGCGCGTCAGCGAAGCGCGCGACGCATGGAGCCGCGTGCTGGCCGCGCAGCCGGACGATCTGGACGCGCTGGCGGGGCGGGCGGAGGCGTCCATCGATCTGCGCGATTGGTCGGCCGCCGAAGATGACCTGGCGCGATTGGTGGAGATTGACCCGGACGCGACCGACGGCTGGTTGAATCTTTCGCTGGTGCGCGCGAAGCAGGGGGAGACGCGCCTGGCGTATGAGTCGCTTGGCCCGCTGCTGGAGCGCAAGCCGAATCATGTGCCGACGATGAACCGCCTCGCGGCGCTGAGCTACGCGCTGTCGAAACTGGAACCGGAATTCGCCGCTGAATGGCTGAAGCGCGGCGAGGGCTGGTGCGTGCAATCGCTCGCGGCGGCGCCGGGGCAGCCGGATACGCAATCGCTGCTCCGGGTGATTCGGCAGGATCAGGCGGATGCGCCGTAGGCGCTGCGACGTCCCGGGCTACTCCTTCAAGCCCGGAATCGCGCCAATCGGCACCGGCGACGGATCGGGCTCGAATGTTTCCAGCCAGCGAATCACGCTCAGACGCACGGCCGGGTCGCTGCGCACGGTGTAGTGCTCGCCTTCCGCCAGATAGTTGAACGTGAGCTTCGGCATTTCCACGCCGGCCGAGCGCGCGGCCAGATACGCGGTCTCGACCGCCAGGGTGTTGTCGGGAAAGTAGATGATGTCACGCATGCCGTGCACAAAGAGCATCGGATGGCGGAAATCCTCCACATGTCCCGCGGTGTTGAGCGCCTCCCACGCCATCGCGCCGGGGGGGCCGTAGAAATCGAGGGTATCACCGAGTTTGCAGAGGCCGGCGTTGCGCGGGTATAGGTCCGAGACCCAGCGATATACGTCGTAGAACTCTTCGAGTTGATCCGGGCGCGAAAGGCCTGCCAGCGAAACCGCCGCTGTCACCGTCCGCTGTCGGCTGGCGATCTGCGTGACGGTTGCGCCGGTGGAATAGCCGACGACATAGACGCGTTCGGCGCTGAGCGCTGCGCGTCCGACATCGTCGAGCCAGTCGAGCGCGGCGACCAGATCGCGCACATCGTCCTGCCCATAGGCGGCGCCACACTCCTGCACGGACAGTGACCAGGTGCGGAAGCCGAAGGCGCGCAGATCAGCGCCGAAGTCGCGATGGAACGTGAGGGCCTGGGCGTCGGATCCGGCCTCCTGAAACGTGCTGGCGCCGTCAATCAGCAGGACCAGCGCCCCGCGCGGGGACTTCTGCAACGAGATGTATCCGCCCACCGGCCGGCCGTCGTCCCGCGTGATCTCAAGCCAGGCGGCGTCCAGCACGCCCTCTTCCTGGCGGACCACGGCTTGCGGCGCCTCGCGCAGCAGGCTGCGATCCGGCGCGGCGGCGTCAAGGTTGGTGGGAAGCGGCGGAGCAATACAACCCGCGCCGATGATGATCAGCGGCGCGCAGCGCGAGAAAAGATTGAGCAGCGCGCCCGCGCGCGGCGGACGTTGCGTGGCGACCATGCGCTTCCCCTGCTCCGCTCAGACATAGGCGCCGGCTGAGGCGCGGGAATACGCCTCGGACCTGCGCGGGATTTGGAAGGACAGGCCCCCGCGTCCGACGCGAGAGCCTGTCCCCATTCGGACAACAACGGACGAACGCCCGGAAGCCGACGTTTACGGGTTCTGCAGCGCCTGCTCGAGCGCGGCGATCCGCGCTTCGAGGGCGGCGTTTTGCGTCTCCAGGGTGGTTACCCGCGTTGTCAGCGTGTTCTTATGCGCCACGAGGGTCGCGATCGTCTGATTCTGCGATGTCACAATCGTGTGCAGGCCCTGCAAGCCGGCGAGCAACACGCCGTCGGCGTCGACCGTTGGAATCGCCTTGTCATCGCCGCCGAGGCCCATGACGGCGAAGAAATCATCCGCCATCGGACCCATATGCATCACGTCATCAGGCTCGACCATGTACGTCCACGTGTAGACCGGAACCGTTGTCAGGCGGTTCAGCACTTCGGCCGGATCCACCGGAACGATGTTCCGCTTGAAGGCGCGATCCGACGAATTGACCCACGTGCCGCCGAGGCTCAGGTAGGCGCGCGACGATGTGTCGATCAGGCGATTGCCCTGCGGGCGGACATCCATCCAGTTGAAGCTGTTGATGTGCATCCGGAAACCGCCGGCGGCCCGCATGCTGACCTGATTGGCGCGATCCGACACCCAGTTGGCGTCCTGACCGTCGGCGAAGACGAACGAGCCCGGGTGGGCTGCTATCGCGCGGGAACCGAGCGAAGTCGAGCGATCCGTCTGAATCCGCAACATCGGAACACTGTTGGCGCCGATCAGCAGCGCGTTGTCGTTCAGCGTGCCGAGGTAGTTGCTGCCGTTCGGGTCCGCGACGTTGCCGCCACGCATCCAGAAGTCGCCGGAAATGTCGTTGATGATGTCGCCCGCGATCTGATTCGTGATGAAATCCAGATCGAGCGACAACTCGTTGTTGATATAGATGATGCCCGGACCGGGAACGATGTCGGCCGTGCAGTCGCGCGCGTCGAAAACGCCGTCGCCGTTGACGTCCTCGCTCGGATCGGCGATGCCGTCGAGGTTCGCGTCCCAGCAGTTCAGTCCGTCAACGCCGTCGAGGCCGTCCTGACCGTCGAGGCCGTCGCGACCATCGAGGCCATCAGCGCCGTCCAGGCCGTCGAGACCCGGGGGGCCCTGCGGACCGGCCGGTCCCTGCAATCCTTGGGGTCCGACGCTGCCCTGTGGGCCGCTTGGACCTTGTGGGCCGGGAGCGCCATCCTCGCCGTCGGCGCCATCCTGACCGGGGGGACCCTGGGCGCCGTCCTGGCCGTCAACGCCATCCTGGCCGTTGGCGCCGTTCTGGCCATCCTTGCCGTCTGATCCATCGGAACCGTCGGAACCATCCGATCCGTCATTGCCCCGCGAATCATTGCCGCCGAGGACGTCGCCGCCGCCGCTTCCATCGGACCCGTCGAGACCGTCCGTCCCCGGGTCGCGGATCACTTCCTGCAGGATCGGCTGGGGACAGCCACCCATCAACATCAGGGCGCCGGCTCCGGCGATCATGCCCATCATCAGCCGGGCGGTGACCGCCCGACGCGAACGCGATAACACACTCATTGAGAACCCTCCTCGCGCCACTGACCGTGAGCGCTTCTGGGCACGCGCCGGCTCCCTACATCGCCAGCACGTCGGCGCCATGCCGCCGAGAATTTCCACCGAGTCTATGGCGACGGGCGGAGTGGTCTCAAGTGCTTATTAGTAAATGGGTTATGGGAATTTCTCCGCCCCATAAAACTTCCCCGCCGCTGCGCGCTGCGCGAGTTTTTTCGGGACGCTCGTGCGGGCAGTGCCGGGCGCGGTTCCGGCTTCGGCGATGGAGACTGACGGCGCAGCGGGCCGCCGTGGCGAATGGTACGCGCCGCGCGATTTTTTATGAGCCCCGCGGTGTCTCGAAGGCCGTTCCCCGGCGTGCCCGGCCGCCGGCACGATAAAGTCCCGTCGAAACGGACCTGTCGGCGCCGCGACCATCAAAAGCGCCCGGCGCAAACGCATGAAACAACTGAAGACCGCGGCTGGAGCGCGGTCGCGGCGCGCCGTGCGGATCTTCCTTTACAATCCCGCGGTGGCTCGCAGAGCCGAATTCCGCCCTTGCGAATTTTCGCCGTTGGAGACCGCCTTGCAGATTCGAATCGCGCACAGCCCCGACCCGGATGACGCCTTCATGTTTTATGGTTTGTCGCAGGGGGCGGTTGATCCCGGCCCTTACCAGTTTGAGCACATCCTCGAGGATATTCAGACGTTGAACGACCGGGCGATGGCCGGCGTATACGAGATGACCGCCATCAGCCTGCACACTTATCCCTACGTCGCCGACCGGTATCAGCTGACGGCCTGCGGCTGCAGCATGGGGGACAACTACGGGCCGATGGTCGTGGCGCCGCGCCCGATGAAAATCGAGGAACTGAAGGGGCGCAAGATCGCGATCCCGGGCGAGCGCACGACGGCGTTTCTGGCGCTGAATCTGCTGCTCGGGCAGGGCGCGTTTGATCACGTGGTGGTGATGTTTGACGAGATTCCGGCGTATGTGCGCGATGGCAAAGCCGATGCGGGGCTGATCATTCACGAGGGTCAGCTGACCTACGAGCGCGACGGCCTGCATCTGGTCGTCGATCTCGGAAAGTGGTGGATGGAAAAGACCGATCTGCCGCTGCCGCTGGGCGGCAATGTCGTGCGGCGTGACCTGGGGCCGGCGCATTGCGTCGCGGTCACGCGGATCATGAAACGAAGCATCGAGTACAGCCTCGAACATCGCAAAGAGGCCGTCAAATACGCCCTGAAGTTCGGCCGCGGGCTGGATGAGCAGCTGGCGGACCAGTTTGTCGGTATGTATGTGAATAAGTGGACGCTGGACTACGGCCCGCGCGGCCGGGCGGCGGTGACGCGGCTGCTGACCGAAGGCGTCAAGGCGGGTCTGATTCCGGACGTTGGCGAGATTCAATTCGTGTCGTAGGCGCGGGCCCTTGACCGGCAGGGGCGGCGCGCATACCGTACGGGACTTGCTGGGCAGCGCCCGAGTGGCGGAATTGGCAGACGCGCCAGGTTGAGGGCCTGGTGGGGGTTAACCCCGTGCTGGTTCGAATCCAGTCTCGGGCAATTTCCGCAGGTCGCTCGCGAGCGCCGTCGGCAAATTGCGGCAACGCGACGATTGCAGCACCGCTAGCTCAATTGGATAGAGCATCGGTCTACGGAACCGAAGGTTTCTGGTTCGAATCCAGAGCGGTGCGTTCGCATTTCCCTCGATTTTCCCGTGTTTTTACGCTCCGATCGCGAGTTCCGATTCTTCCTGCCTCCGCCATTTTCCGCCACCGAAAGACACCTTTCGTCATCGGCGTGAACAACGGATGGACAACGGGAATCCGTGCCGGTCGCCCGGAGCGCCTCGAATTCCTGATCAGGGTCATCGAATCTCGGCAGCCCCTCGAGCGCCGCCCGCTGGTCGGCCGTCAGCGGATGCGTGTACATCTGGGTCAGTTTTACGTTGCTGTGACGGGCCAGCTCGCGGGTCACGTTCAGGCTGCGGCTATTGCGGTCAACCGCCGTTATAAACACATGCCGCAGACTGTGGAACGTCAGGCGGCTTCCGTCACCGGCATCGACCAGCGCCACGCCGGCTACGGTCGCATCGAACTGGATCAGCTTGGCCGATTTCGTGTGCCTCCCGATGCCCGCAAAGACACGATCCTCGGGGGCGGGCCTTCCGTCCACTTGGGTGATGAAGTCGCGCCAGCGCTCGAGCATCGCCGCCGTGTGCGTCGCGATCGGCTGGTCGGCTCGCTCGCCGTTCTTGGCGTAGCACGCCAACACGGTCACGCTCGGATTGTCGCCGAGTTGCACATTCGCCCAGGTCAGCGTCGTGAGTTCGCGGAAGCGCAATCCCGTTGCGGCGGCCAGTTGGTACAGAACAGCCCGCTCCGCCCCGGTCACGCCTTGTGTGTCCGCTCCGGCGCGGGCGGCCGCGAGGATCTCCCGCAACTCATCATCGGACAGCGGGCGGTAGTGGAAGGCGGTCTTTTCAGCGTCCCATTGCTTGATCTCAGAAAACGGATTCGACGGCGCGAGCCCAATCTCATCGGACGCCATCCAGTTCACGAACGTGTTGAACTCGCGGCGGTAATGGTTGCGAGAGGCGTTGCTCATCGCCGGCGGCAGCTTGAGCAGCTTATTGGCGGCCTCGTCGTCCGCCTTCGATTCCCGCTTCTTCTTCCTCTTTGGAATCTTGGTCAGGTCTTTCAGGAAGCCGTGAAAGACAGCGGCGGCCCGCCGCTCGCGCGGCTTGTCGCCCCAGATGTCGCGCCAGTAAACGAACTCACAGGCATCGAGCGCCCGGCGGATGCGTTGCGCTTGCATCGTCCGATGTTTCTCGGTCACGCGGCCGCGCTGCTTCTCCAGGAACGCCTCAAGATGGTCGGTCAGCTTGCCGTCGGCCTTGTCGGCGTTCGGGTCGGCAGCCTTCGCGGGAAGTTCAACCATCAGCCGCTTGGCCTTCGCGATCGCGGCCGGCTTGCTGGGCGTGTTCAGTGAGAATCGGCGGCGCTTCCCGGTTCGCGGGTCCAACATGCGGCAGTACCAAACGCGGCTTTCCGTCGCGTAGTGCGTCCCGCTCGCCGTCACGCGGCAGCGCTCGCCGTCAACCGTCACAAACGCCTGATCGCCCCGTCGCTCAATCTTCGCATCCGGCGGCAGCGGTCGCGTCACCACCGGACGGAATAGGTCCCGTCGGACCCAATCGTCTTTCTTCGCCATGTTTTCAGCCCCTTCGCTGCTGAATCCAGGCGGAGCGCCCCGGGCAATCCGGGGCGTCCGCCGTCTCTTAGTTGCTTCTCACGCGCTGCGGCCCGGTTGTCCTTGCGATCAGTCTGCGGAAGGCGGCCGGCACCGTGTCCTGATCCGGTGGGCGGTGTTTCAGTTCGCGCGGCAGCGGCCCGAACTCCGCCCGCTGGCGCTCGCGCTGGGCGGCTTCGTTGTACGCCTGCTGCCGGGTCGCCGCATCCTCGACGCTGCCGGCGGCGGCCCGCGCCCACTGGTCAATCGCCTCGCGCGAGTAGCGGATCACGCGGCCCAGTTGCACGAACGGCGGCCCGATGCCGCATTGACGCCAGGCCCGCAGCGTTGTCGGTGACAGCCGCAGCAGTTCGGCGGTTTCCGCGATCGTCAGGAATCCAGTGTGAGCATCCATCGATCGATCCCCCGTCACGCCGGCGGGCGGCCGTCGGTTGACGGCGCCAGCCCGCGGCGCTTCGCGATCCGCCGCAACTCGTTACCGAAGTCTTCAACCTCGGCCACTGGGAACAGCCGCAAGGCGTCGGTGACACGCTCTATCTCGGCGTCTCTCAGGCGCTCATCGACGGGAACGATCGAACGGTCGGGAAGGTGTAGTTTCATGGCGTCACGCTCCCGCAGTGGCGTTTCGGGCGATGCAGCCGAACACCCGCAGGCGCTGCAGCGGCCGGGTCGGGCGGCGCTTCGCGGATCACGCGGTCCAGGGATGCGTACAGGTGGCACAGGTCGAAGAACGAAAGCGAGCGCGTCAGCCGGATCAGGCGGCCTTCCATTCGCGCCCGAGCGCCGGCGTCAGACCCCGGTTGCGTAGCTTCTCCATGACGCCGGGTGATGTCATTTGATATCAGTTTCATGGGCGTCACGCTCCCGCAGCCACAGGGGCCGCCGTGCGGGTCCGCGTCATCTTCGCGATGCGGTCGGCATACGCGCTGATCTCGCCCACGTCGAAGCGCTCGAGCATCTGCGCCACGCGGGCGATTTCGCGGGCCTTCGGGTCGGCGTCGCGGGCGGGCGTCGCCGCGCCGTTGCTCGCCAGGGGCGTGTCGTCATCATCCTGATCGGCGGCGCCAGGGGCCGCTGATCTGGAAGTAGATTCGCCATTCCCCGAAGTAGCGGCTTCCACGTCGTCAGCCGTCTCGGCGTCCGGGCGGCAGTTCGCGATGCGTTTGACGGCCTCGATTGTCTGGGCGATCACGTCGGCCCCGAGCACCGTCACCGAAAAGACGGTTTCCACGTCGGCCAGGCTCACGTCAAGCCCGTCCCCTGCGGCGGGCAGTTGCACCGTAATCAGGGCGGCTTCGCTCCCGCCCAGGACGCTCGCGTGTTCGCGGCGCACGCGGGCGGCCGCGGCCTCGATCGCCTCGGGGCGTTTCGTAAAAGCGTTCGGCCGGGTCGGCAGGCAATCGATCGGCGGCACGCCGGCGCCGGTCTCCCCGATGCGCTTGACGCCGCGGATCGCCGCGCTGATCGCGGCCGCGCCGAACAGGTTGGCGCTGTACACGATTTCGCGCGATCCGGTCCCGAGTTCTTCGTCGCTCGGAACCGCCACGCTGATCTGCGCGAGTTCCAACCCGGCCAGCGTCACGTCGTACAGGTCGTGAAAGCGGGCGACGATCTTCGCGACTTCCTCGGCCGGCGGCGTCAGGTGATTCTGGCGCATCGACAAGCTGCCGGCGGCCGGCGCGTTGAGTTGTTCGGCAGCGGATCGCGCTGCGGCGCAGGCCGCGTCAACCGCGCCGGCGCCCTCAACATCCAGCCGCATGAGTTCGGTCAGGCCGGCGTCGTCTGTGTCGATCCCGATCACGGCGATCTGCGCCCGCCCGCTCATCACCTTGTCGCGATCCTCGGGGAACTCATGCGCCGTCACTTCAAACTGTGTCATGTTCGGCCTCTCCCGCTACGATCGGTCAGCCGCGCGCGAGTTCCAATCTCGCGCAGTCGGCCAGCCGGCGGGGCGGTAGCATCGCCCCGTCGGCGCCCGTTTCGGACACGTCACAACAGCGCCGCCCGATCGCGTCGGGCGCGCGGTTTCTGGATTTCTCAAATTGATGCGGGTCTCGGTCATTGCGGGCGCGGTCTCGCGCTGCAATAGTGGCAGGTCGCCGCGCTGAGCCACGGAACTCGGCGTCGGCCGGCCGCTCGGAGTTTGCCCTCCGGGCGGCCACCTTTGTCTCACACGCTATATCGGCTCGGTCAGTCCCGCAACCCCAATTGCGGTAGGTCGGCGCGGTCATCGGCCTTCACCCGCCCCGGAAACCGCCATCGCAGCCGCCGGCGCGTGCGTCCCGTTGCGGGCCGCCCGGAATTGTTCTTTCGGTGGCGCAGGATGTCGTAACGCCTTTGACGGCCCGTGCTTATCGTCTCGCCCGAAATCCGTCTCCGGGTACAGGAAGGTCCCGCAACCCCAATTGCGGCAGGTCGGCGCGGTCATCGGCCTTCACCCGCCCCGGAAACCGCCATCGCAGCCGCCTGAGTGTGCGATCCCACCGATGCGGCGGCCACGGCCCCGACCAGTCGCGGATCGTCGCCAAACAGGTCCAGGGCCTCGATTTCGTCCGGCCCCAGGCGGTACGCGACGCCGAGCAGGTCATAGGCGTAGCGGGCCGTGAGCCCCGCGCCGGCGGAATCGTCGCCCGCGAACATCTTGCGCACGCGGTCGGCGGTTTCGATCAGGTCGGCGTATCGCGGATCAGCCACCGGCCCGTCCGGGGTCGGCACGCGCGGCAGCCCGCCGGGGACCAGCGGGATGATCCATTGCGCGCCGTCCGCGAGCTGTACCGGGAAGCCGGCCACGCCGCCGCGCTGCAGGTCGGCGGGTCCGGGTCGCATCGCCGTCGCCCAGCCGATCCAGAGCGCTGCGCGTCGCGACTTTCGCCAGGTCAATTCGGGCAGCGCCGGCGCGGCCCCGTCGTGAAACACGGTCCCGCTCAGCCCGTCGGGTCCGATCGCGCGCCCGACCTCGGTGAGTGCGGGATCGCGCGGCAGGGCATATCGCGCCTGCGGGAGTTCGCGCCAGTGTGTCAGCGTCGCGCGGGTCGGCAGAAACCAGAACATCGTCAAGCCCCTTCGTCCGTTTGGTTGAACGCGCCGGCACGCGCGGCAGCATCCGGTCATCGATCGTCCCGCCGCACTTGCGCGCGCCGCGCACCCCGATTATCTGGCCGCACATTCATAAACCCCCGCCGAAAAAAGAACCGCCGGGGGTTTAAGGGTCCGGGAAGGACCCGCGAAAGTGGCGTTATTAGGCCAAAAACGCCACTTCTGGCCGTCGACGCACCCGCGGCCTCAAAAACACGGTACGCCGCGCGCGGGCGACGGTTACAGCGGGATCGTTCGGATTCTGAAGAACTCGCGCGCCTGATCCAGCGTCATGCCGTCGTCAAGCGCCTGATCGATCACCGCCTGATCGCGGCCCAGCGACCACCCCAGTTCCCGGATGGCTCGGCAGCGGGACTGCTCGTCGCGCATCAATTCGACCGCGACCGATGCGGCCGCCCCGGCAATCGCCGCCCTCACAGCCAGGTCGGCCTCGCTTTCGATCGGCGCGGGGGGCGTGTACGCGGCGGATATCGCACGGCGCCCGCCGTCGCCGGGGCGCGACACCTGCCGCAATGCCCAGTCAAACGTCGCCAGTTCATCGACCAGGCCCACGTCGATCGCCTGCTGTCCAACATGGATTCGGCCGTCCGCCAGCGCTCGCGCGACGCTGTGCGGGATGCCGCGCCCACGCGCGATCTTGTCGATGAACAGGGATTGGTAGGCGTCCACGATCCGCTGCAATTCGATCTGCTGATCCTTGGTGATTTCCGCGCCGAGCACGCCGATGGCTTTGTATCGCCCGGACTTGATCACCACCGGCTTCACGCCGGCCTTGTCGAAATACCGTGACCAGTCATTCATCACCACCAGCGTGCCGATGTTGCCGGCGGAAGCGTTCGGACTGGAGTAGATGCGATCGGCTTGGCTTGCGATCTTGTATGCGGCGCTGAATCCCTGCCGGGCGATGTAGGCGTAGACGCGCTTCGCGGCCCGCGCCCGATACACCGCATCGGCAACGTCGCCGGACAGCGCAGAGTCGCCCCCGGGGGAATCGATATAGAGCAGCAGGCTCTTGATCTGGGCGCTGGCGGCCGCCCGGTTCACCGCGTTCAGAATGTCCGTCAGCGAGCCCGCATCGGTTGTCAGCGGGCCGGTGATGTCGATGATCGCCACCCCGTCATGCTGGTCGTAATCAAAGTCCTCAGCGGCATAGCCGCGAGCGCTGGCCGCTGATCCCCGCCGCTGGTTCAACAGGGCGAGCATGTCTCGCTCATCAATGTCAAACGCGGCGTAACCGCTTTGCGGCGCGCACTGCGGCTGTTGGAGCGTTTCCGGGTTCATTTTGTAGCCCTCGGTGTGTTCAGTTGTTGGATGCGCGATCGCGCGATGCGCAGCGCCTGCATGGTTTCCTTCCCGGCCAGTTCGGCACGCGCGGCGCGCGGACCGGCCAGCCGGCCCCGTCTCGCACGTCGGAGCGCCTTGGTCCGTTTCTTGGTCCCGAGCTTCATCGGTCCGGCCTCCGCTTCGTGGCCGGCGTGGCGCCGAACGCCTGCCACACGCGATTTATCCGCACGCGGTCAGCGTCGGCGGCGCTCAGGTTCGCGACTTCGCGCTCGCCGCGTTGGACGATCGCCACCGCCTCGGCCCCGCAGTCAGCCAGGGATTCGTACACCTCGCGGAACTTCACCCGCCGCCCGGCGTCGGCGCTGATCCGCGTCGCGATCTGAATCACCAGCTCGCGCTCGACGATCCATCGCAGCCGGTCGATGAACTTCGGATCGGTTTCGCCGAACGGTGGCCAGGCACGCGCGAGCATCGCGGCGATGCCGTCGAGTTCGTCGCCGTCGCCGCCCAGGCGGCGGGCGATATCGCCAAGGCGTTCGCGGAAGCGCTCGAGCGGTGGATTCATTCGCCGGCGTCGCGGCGGCGGCGCAGTTCCGCGGCCACGTCCGGGACTTCCTCGGCCACAGCGTCAGCGAGTTCTGGTCCGAATGCAGACCATGTGCAATTCAAGAGCACGCGCAGCGCATCGATCGGATCGGCTTGTTCTGCGGCCCGTTCGATGCCGGATACAACCTGTGCCATGGCGGCCGCCAACGTGTCATTGAACACTGCGAACACCTCGTGATAGTCGAGTTTGCCCAGCACGTCCGAGCCAGCCTGCTGCGCTGCTTTGCCGAATCCGAAGACGACCGCGGTTCTGAATTCATCAGGCGATGATCCTTCAACCGCCGTCTTGATGAGATCGGCCAACGCCGCGTCGAATGTGTCGCGCGGCGCTCCCATGCGTTCGGCCATGTCTCCGCAGCGCGCTCGCATTGTGTGAATAATCCCGCTCATCTTTTGGTCGCTCCAATTCTGTGTTGTGTTTTACTGCCCGGTACGCGTGTCTTCAGCGCGATCTTGCCCGGGTCCGCGAAGTGACGGCACGCCACTTTTCAGCCGGTCACGCTCGCGGGCCTCGCGCCGCATCTGCTTGAGCTCTTCATTGTTCTGGAACATCACTTCCCCAATCCGCTCGAAGGGATTGGTGGGCTCAGTGGCGGGGCGTTGGGGGGCGTCCACAACGCGGTAGAAATAGCTGAATATCTGCGACATTGCCGAAAGGAACGTGTCAGGGACGAATCCGCCAGCGAAGTCGCCTTCGTTTCGCGAAAAACTGTCATCGCCACCGCCCAGGCCGAACAGCGTCCGATTGCGCTCAGCGCTGGATTTGATCGCGGCGGTAAGACTCGGCGGATCTCCGGCCGCGATTGAACGCGACACCAGGTCGTCAACGGCGGCCTGCGCCCGGAGCGAGTCAACGCCGCGCTGATCGCCCAATATCTCCCGGCGGGCCGCGGCGCCGCCACGCAAGCGGAGCGCGGTCAGCACGTCCGACGATGCCGCAATTTCCTGCCGCTGTCGCAGCGGCGTCAGGTCGTTCGCGGCGTCAACATCGCTAATGATGCTGTCGATCAGTTCACGGTTAGCGCGAACTGCGGTCACGGCATCCTTGAACGGGGGGCGCTCCTCAAAGCGCTTTGCGAACAGTTCCGGATTCTCACGCGCGAATCGATCCAATCCCGCCAATGTCCCCTTGCCTGAGAATTTCGCCCGGTCAACCTCTTCATTCAGTGTGCGAATCAGATTCGCGCCGATGTCCGGCGACTTGGTTACTTTTGTGAGCCCAGCCAGCAGGCCGATCAGCTCCTCTTCGCTGCCGCCGATGCCGGCCGAGCTGGCGGCCGCCACGGATAGCGCCGGCGCGAACTCGTTAAACGCCACAAGGGAACGCGCAGAGCCCACAAGCCCTTTTGACACCACCTGCTCAGGCGTTCCGACTTCCGTCCGTCCGAATGAACCCGATAGTTTTGAGTCGAGTTCGATGGCCGCGAGCGGGTCAGCGAATCGGTTCACGCTCGCAAAGAAGTTGGTGTCCGCCGCGACGCCGGCCGAGTCGGCCGCGAAAACAATCTGGGCGCCCTTCGTGAATGTGACACCCTCGCGCACCGCGATTCTGCGCGACAGGTTCACGCGCTCATTGAAGTCCTTCACGCTCCCGCTGATCTGGATCAGATTCTTGAGCGCTTGCTCCTGCGCCGCCAGCGCGCGGGCGGCTTCGTCACTTGCATCCTGCACGTCGCGCAGGTTCTGGGCCATCAGCGCGAGCAGCCCGCCCCCGCCGACCAGGCCGGCCAGTGAACTCGTTAGGCCATCGAACGCGCTCGACATTTTGTTGCCGGCCTTCGCTCCGCTGTCTCCAGCGGTATCCATTTGGCGCGCCGCTTGTCCGGCCGCTTGCGTGATTTTCTTGAGCCCGCCCTCGGTGCTCTGTACCTGCTGGGCGAACTTGACGAACTGCCGCACCGCCGGGGCGAGATTCGCGTCCATCTGAATCGAGAAGTCTTTTGCCATTACTGTTGCACCGCCTTTCTGGGAATGCGCGCGACCAGATCGATCGTCGCCGCAGCGACTTGCGCGACCGTGTGAAGTGTGTCGCCGAACAGTTTGAGCGCGTCGGCCTCGTCACGGCCGATGCGATAGCCGACCTCCAACGCCAGGAACGCCACGCGGCAAGTTGTCGCGTCGTCAGTGGCGTCCAGTGTGCCGGCCTCGAAACGCGCCAGCAGGCCCGCGCACAACTCGCGCAGTTCGTCGGGCGGTTCAACAGGCGCGGGATCGCTCAGCGTGTCGGCAAGCGACGCCGGCGCTCGGTTCATCATTGCCGATCGGTCAGCGGTCGCCGGGCAGACAACCGGAATCAACCAGGCTGCGCCATCCTTCAGCGTCACCGGAAGCCCGCGCATCGGCACGTCGCGCGCGAGTTCCAGCGGACCAGGCGGGCGGCCGGTCGGCCAGCCGATCCACAAGCCCGGCGTGTATCGCGCCCGTTGCCAGGTCCACGCCTGCCGCGTCGGGTCGGCGTGCGCCGTGAACAGCCGTCCCGCTTGCCGATCAGGTCCGCAGCCGCCGGCAGGAACGCGATGCGGCGTCACGGCGCCGGCGTATGCAGCTTGCGGAAGCGCGGACCAGTCGCGACCGTCGGCGTCCGTGAGAAACCATCCGAACATCTCACACTCCAATCAGGTCGCGGCGCGCACCGCGCTCGAAACTCATCAGCCACGCCGATGCCCGCCAGTCACCGCCGGCGGCGGCCTTGCGCACGTTGTCCACCAGCCGCGCGAAGTCGGGATTGTGATTCGTCGCCAGCTGCGATAGCAGCTCCGCGTGGCGATGGTCGTGAATCGCCTCGTTGTTGAAACCGAAGTGCTCCATCAGCGGCGCGATCATCGCCTCGTTCGTCGCCATGTTCAGGGTCGGAATCGCCGTTGAAACCCACCCGGCCGGATCGGTCTCGAGCGCTCGCGCCGCCCAGCGGCCGAGAGCCCATATCAGGATGTGGCAGAATTCATGCGCGATCAGCGCGCGGAGCGCATGCCGCGGGGCGATAACCGGGAACGGCGCAAACACGAAGATCGCCCCACGCCGGCACACCATCGCCAGCGCGCCGACCCGCTGCGGCCAGTCGCGCGCGATCGTCAGCGTCGAGCCCTTTTCCAACCAGAATTCGCTAAGCAGGCGCTGCGCCTCTCCGGGGAACGCCTGAAACACAACCCGACACGCGGCCTCGACCCGCGATATCGCCATCGCCGTGTCTTCGGGGTCCGTGAAGGCGTCAGGCTCGGCGCTGACCGGGGGGAACTTGTGCGCGTCACCTGTCATCATTCGGGGGTTTCCCCCAGCACGCGGCGCTCGAGCGTCTCCAGTTCGCGCAGCAGCGACAGCGCCGCGTCGATTTCTGGCGTCGCGGAATCGCTCATCTCATCGCCGAGGCAAAGCCGCGCGACGGGCGAAGCCCAGAGCGCGCTGAGCGATCCCTTCTGATGAATGACGGACTGCATTTCACGCTGCGCCTCAGCCAGTTCCCTGCGCGCGGCTTTGGTCGCTTCCCGCGCGTCTTTGAGCGCCGGCAGCGTCTCGCGCAGCGCTTCGACCGCCTTCGTGACACGCTGGGCCGCGGCCGGGCCTTTGGCGAGTTCCGCGGCAGCGGATCGGATTTGATCGACGATGGTCGCGTGAGTTCGAACCTGATCCTCGGTCAGCTTCAGTTCGGCCATCGCCCGGCGGACGATCGCCTCGTCGCCTTCCTGCGGGGTCTCGAATCTCGCCAGGCACGCGCGGTAATCCGCGATCAGCCGGGTACGGCTTTCGGCCTCGGTTTGCGCGCTTTTCTCCAGGACGTTCATCGGTCAAGTCTCCCATTCAGAATCCCAAATCACCGTCCGGCCGCAGAGATCTCGCAGACCCGCACATGTTTGCCGAACCGGTCCACTCGCCAGCGAATATCGTTGGCGTTACAAACCCCGCACCGCAGCACGCCCTCGGCGTCGAGTTTGCCGCGCCGGCCGCGCGAGAAGTGTCGCGGGGCGCTTCGCGCGTCGATGCCGAACAGCCGCCGCAGCGCTTCGATCATCATGCGCTAACGCGCCTTCCGCTTTCGCGCCGGCTTGCTCTCGACCTCAACAACGGCGGCCGTCATCACTTCGAAGCCCGTCCGCGCTGCGCGGTAGTATCGCTCGTGTGGATATTCCTCCGCCGTGGCCGGTCCGATCAGCGCCGGCACGAATCCATGCAAGAACGCGGTCAGCAGTTCCAAAATGTCGCCGGCGGGCGCTGGCCGACCGAACAACGCCGGCCACAACTCGGCGGACGGAAACCCGATCTTGTCGGCACGCATTCGAACTCCGAAGCCGGCGAATTCGACAACGACGGTGTGGGCCGCCATTGCCGCAGTCGTGTCACCCTTTTCGACCGCAGCGAACAGTCGCTGCGCATCCGTCGCCACCGAGAGTTCGGTAATGCGCTCGATCGAACCACCGGAAACAGGCGTGAACCGAAGTTCGCGCCTTTCGGTCAACTCGACCGCGACGCCTTCCACTTGCGCCAAAAAAACCGGATCAGGTCCGGGCCATCGCGCGGACCGATGCGTGAAATGCCCACCCGCTGACAACAGCGGCGGCTCGTAGACCAGGCGTTCGGGGCCGCCGCACACCTCGAAGGGGGCCATCTTCTCCGGTTTGGGAACTGCGGTTGCGGTCATCGTTTCTTTCTCCGGCGTTGTTTTGGTTTCCGTCGCGCCGCCCGTCGGGGCGCCGCGTCAATCTTGTCCGCGATCCGGTTCAACGTCCGATCGATCGCGCGCTGGATCAGGTCCTCAGCCAGGCCCGCATCGATCCGGTCAGCTAGGTCGATCGCGATTCGTCGCGGCAGTTCGTCCAAGCCGCGCCGCCAGATCGCGCACAGCGTCGCCATCGCCTGCTGATGCGCGGCCAGGGGCACCAGCTCGCCGCGCTCGATGTCGATCCGCTGGCGAATCTGCCGGGTCCGCCAGAGTTTCTGAATACGCTCGGCGTCCAGTACGCAGCCCGCCGGCGCCTGCGTCTCAACGACCGCCGGCGCAAGCTCCCCTGGGGCCGGATCGGGCATCACGCGACGCGCCCATTCCGCGACCGCCGCCGCGAGTTCTGCCGCGAACGGGGCGCTGCCGAACACCCACGCGGCGTGGTGGCGCCACCGCCTCAAAGTGGATTCCGGGAATCCAGCCCGGTCGGCGAATGCCCGCATCGACAGCATCTCACCCATGCCGCCACCCCACGCCGCGCCGTGCGCCGCCCATTTTTCGCGTCGCACATTCGTAAACCCCCGCCGAAAAAAGAACCGCCGGGGGTTTTATCGCGTCGGAAGGACCCGCGAAAGTGGCGTTATTAGGCCAAAAACGCCACTTCTGGCCGTCGGCGCACCCGCGTTTCTGAGCGGGAAACGCCACTCGCGCGGCGATCAGCCGGGTCCGTGAGCAGGCCCACGCTGGCGTCATGCCGCCGCCTCAGCCGTTCGGCGCGGCGTCATCGGGTTTTCGAAGCGCGTCGCCTTGCGGTTGAAATGCAGGGCGACCGTATCGACAGGTCCGTTGCGCTGCTTGGCGACGATCAGCTCGGCTGAGTTGTCGTCAGCCGCCGCCGCATCGCCGGCCTTGTGGTACGCGTCTCGATGCAAGAGCGCCACCACGTCGGCATCCTGTTCGATTGCGCCGGATTCGCGCAGATCGCTCATGCGCGGCCGGCCGTCCGAGCGGCCCTCCACTTGGCGGTTGAGCTGCGCCATCGCGATCACGGGCAGCTTCAATTCCTTGGCGAGCGCCTTCAAGCCGCGCGATATCTCGGCGACCTCCTGTTGCCGCGACTCCGCGCCCGGCGCGCGCATCAACTGCAGATAGTCCACAAAGATCGCTTTGACGCCGTGCTTGCGCCACGCGACGCGAGCACGCGCTCGCAGTTCCAGAACCGTCAGGCTCGACGTGTCGTCAATCAGGAACGTCCGCGTTTCAAGATCGGCGGCCGCGTCGCGCATGCGCTCGATATCGATCGCGTCAAGCCGGCCGCGTCGTGCGCGTTGCGAGTCCACCCGCGCGCGGCTGCAAAGCACGCGCTGTGCGAGCGCCTCGACAGACATTTCGAGAGAAAAGAACAGCACCGGCGTATCGGCGTTGAATGCCATATGCTCGGCGACGTTGACGCCGAGCGCGGTCTTCCCCATCGACGGGCGGCCGGCGACGATAATAAGCTCGCCGTTTTGCAGGCCGGACGTGAGTTCATCGAGCGCCATGAACCCGGTCGGCAGT
This sequence comes from uncultured Planctomycetales bacterium, assembly GCA_964528455.1. GTDB lineage: Bacteria > Planctomycetota > Phycisphaerae > UBA1845 > Fen-1342 > DSPM01. The sequence continues at coordinate 49,207 of CAZGTH010000003.1, forward strand.
CCGGTCAAGCTACCGGTTTGCGTTTCAAGTCGCTCGAGCGCTGCGCGCACGGCGCCGCACATGTTTTGCGGTGCGCCGAGCACACGCTGCTCAGTCACGCCGTAGACGACCTTCTCGGCAAAATCCAGCACGTCCGCTGTGTCGCGCTTCACGTCCATTGCAGCGCCATGTAACTGCGCCGCAGCGTTGACCAGGCGGCGGCGCAGGCACTTCTCGCGAACGATGCCGGCATAGTCCGGAGCGCGCGAAAAACTCGGCGCCGCGGCGACCAGCTCGCCCAGGTAGTCGAATCCCCCAAGCGACTCGAACACGCCGCGGCGCGTCAACTCATCGGCGATCACCACACCGTCAATCGGACGCGCACCGTCGTACATTTCCACGATGCGCGCGAACAGTTCCTGATGGCGCGGCGTGAAGAACGCCTCCGCGCCAATCCCGCCCAGCGCGGCAATCGCGTCGCCGATGGCCGAAGAATCTTGAAGCATCGCCCCGAGCAGCGCTTTCTCGGCGTCGATGGAATGCGGGAGCGCTTGGCCGTTTCTCACGCGGCAGCCTCCTGCTGTTGCATCCATTTCGCGAACGCGTGCGACGGGCGTGAGTGATCATGCATCAGCTCAGCGGTGTACTGGTCCGCGAGCGCGGCAGCGACCGTTCGGGTTTCGTCGGGCCAGGTCGCCCCGCGCTCCCCAGTCCGGCAGAATTCAAGCAGCGCCTCAAGGCGCTCGGCCGGCAGTTGGCGCAGATCCGCGACGCGCCGGGCGTGCTCGGCCGCACGGCGCGTCGCGGCCGGATCGGCGCCGGACTTCGCAGCGACGCGCGGCGACAGGTCAGGCCAGCGGTCCACCAGGGCGGGCCAGCCGGCCCGCGGCATGTCTTCGCGCAGCATCCGCAGCGCCGGCGCGATCAGGTCGGGGTCGGCATCGAGTCGGCGGAACGCCTCCACCGCGCGGGCGAGCCCGGGCACGCGATCCCCGCGGGCCGCCTCGGCCAGCCCCGGGAAGGCGGAGCGGATCGCAGTTGTCAGCGGATCGCCGTCATCCGCCTGGGCCTCAGAATCAGAATCCTTCCCGCCCCCCTCGGGGGGGCTTAAGGGGGGAGTATCCTTATCTTTATAGTGCAAGTTCTGTGGTTCAACCGTGCCGTTTCTGTGTGCATCGCGTGCGTTGTTTGTGCGTTTTTTGTGCGTTTCCTGTGCGCCATCCGTGCCACTTTCTGCGCGTGTCTGGGCCATGCGGGCGGTGTTGACCGCGCGTCGGCGGGCGCTTTTGGACAACCAGCGATGCCAGTCCGGGAATGTGAGCGAATCCTTGGTGGTGGCGAGCCAGCCGACGCCGACCATTGCCGCCGAGAAGCCGGGAACGCCGACCAGCGAATCAATAAACGCCGGACCTACGCCAGCGGCGAAACCGCCCTCAACATGCTCGGTCGCGAAAGCCCAGACCCGCGCTAGTCTGCCAACAACGCCGAACGCGTCCAATCCGGTCGCCGCTGCGATCCGATGGACGCGCGGGTCATCGAACAAGTTACGCCGCAGCGCGATGAACGTCGCCCGCGAGTCGGCGCTGGACTTAGCCATGCTGGGCGCCGCCTTCCTGTTCGCGAGCCTCGCGGCGCATCAGTTCCGCATCTCGGGCGGCGCGGGCGCGGGCCGCCGCGATCGCCCATCCGCGATATCGGCGCAGGCGACGCCGGATTTCTTGCCGCTCACGTTCGCGCAGCGATTTCCAGAAACGCCGATCACCGTCGTCCAGGCGATCGTTGTTACCATCGCTTGGTGCGACAGTGAATTGACGAAAATCGCCGACTTCCGTTACAGTCATTTCGCCAGACCTCACGACGCGTTTGCGAAACCGGCCCCGGCTCGCAGCGCGTCTTTTTTTCGTGCCCCGCATCCGTGCATTCAGTTCAACCGCGGGCAGCATCCCTGCCGCTCGCGCCAGTAGAGTGCGGGGGGCGGCCGCCAGCGCTGCACGGCCGCACCCCCGCGGAGTCAAAGGTCATGCGCGTCGACGCCGCGGGCCAGCCAGGCCGAGTTCGCATCGCCGCGCCTCGAATTCAGTTTGGCTTGGGCAGCGCCACTTCGCCCAGCATTCCAGGTCATCCCGCGACCAGAGCATGCGGCCAGCCAAGAGGATCGGCGATGGCACCAGGCCCTCGGCGTGCCATCGCAACCACGTCCGCCCGGATCGGCCGCCGAACTCGGCGCCGGCGGCTTTGGCGTCAAGCAACATGCTGTTGGTCGCCACTGGTGACTTTCTCAGCTTGGGCCGCACGGCGAAGTAGGGACTGCTCAACAGCCTCAGCATCGAACAGCACGCGCCGGCCGGCTCTCATGCAGGGAATCCGCCCAGCGTCCGCCTCTGCCTTTAGCCAGGCAATCGAGAGTCCGAAGCGACGAAAGCGCTTGGCGAGCATCGGCAGGGTATGAAGTGTTTTCGTTTCACTCATCATGCCGGGCATCATCGCCAGGCGCGAAGTGACTGAAGTGTGGCCTAGTCGTGGATTCTCGAAAATTTCTTGAGAAAATCAGATTGGTTTGACAAGGCGATAGCACCCCTTGCCCGCCGGCTGGATCATGACGCCCCACGCCGGATGCGGCTTGCTATTCGAGCGGAAAACATGGGCGAGACGCCAGGATAAGCCAGCACCCGACGAACACTTTTCTTGGATGGTCTCGCCGGACAAGCTATGTCCACCATCCGCCCATGCCTCCCAAAGCGCTCGAACCGCAGCAGCCTGCTGCCCCTTTGAAAACTCGTACCTCGTGCCGAACCAGCAGACCGAAGTGAAGTCGGGGGAGTGGGAAGTCTCGCCATCGGCGGCGGCCGCGTCGAGTCCGCGCGCTATCGCGGGAGTGTTCTCAACAACAGCCCTTAGCGTGTCCAGGCCGGCCCAGGTCAGGTGCCACATGTAGCCGTCCAGGCTGCCGTCGGCCGGAATTCCGCAAGCCAACCCGTTGAACGGACCCAAGCCCCCCTCGATTTCGATCTGCAATAGGAACTCATCTGCGGGGTCGCGGGCCAGGGCCGCAACAGCCCCACACGGCAAAGCGTATCGCCCACTGGGGATGATCTCGCCGCCCCCGTCGAGTCCCGTCTGGATCAGGCCGCGCGCCGCCATCCGATCGCGAGCATCGGCGAATTGCATACTCGTTTGCCCACGCGCCATCAGGTCAGCGCGCACAAAAACCTCGGGAGCGCCGGCCGCGTCAATCTCGAATCCGTCTTCCCGTTTCGCCTTGCACGCGAAGCGGTGGGGGCGTTTTGATTCATCGTCCAGTTGGATGGCGCCGGAGCTCTGGAGTCGGTGACACGCCAGGAGCAGCCAAGTCTCGGGGGCGGTAAGCAAGTTCAACTCCCTTCGCTTATGTCCGCCGGCGCCCGGCCGGAACGCGCGAAGGGGGCGTCCCGGCCAGGCAGCCACGCGCCACCGTCGCGGCGCTAGCGGGTCCTACGTCCAATTGTCACCGCCCGGCGGCGGTGTTCAAGTCCGATCCTTCAGGCGCGCGGCCAGGAACGCCCGCAGTTCGGCGCTCTGCCGCTCGAGCGCGTCGAGCATCGCCAGGGCGGCCGCGGCGTCCAGATCTCCATCGGATGAACAACGGGCAGACAACGCGGCGGCGGCATCGTTTCTACGGCCGCTCGTAAGCTGTTGCGCCGTCAGTGTTAGTGGCGGTTTTTGCGGGGCGTCGCATCGGTCTACGGAACCGAAGGTTTCTGGTTCGAATCCAGAGCGGTGCGTTTCACCCGCCTCGTCAAACCTCGTTGACTACCCCGCGCGGGCTTCGCCTGCGCGCCGCCGTTACCAGTTGGTGCGCCAGCCGCGTGGGTTCGGGCAGGCGATACCGCGTGGTCGCCGCCAGGGTCAGGCGCTTTGCGCCCGAGATGTCACAATGATGGCCCGGACTGACGAACAGCGGCTTGACGCGATCGCGTGTGCGCAGCGCCCAGCCGATTTGTTCGCCTTTGCGCATCAGTTTCGTCGCCGCCCCGCGCTCGTCGTCCGGCTCGCGCGATTCGCCGCACAGGCGTGACTTTGCGCAGCCGACCGTCGGCGTTTCCAGCCATAGGCCGAGATGCGCCGCCAGACCGAACCCGCGTGGGTGCGCGATCCCCTGCGCATCGGCGAGCACGACTTCGGGTGACGATTTGATTTTTCGGAAAGCGGCCAGCAGCGCGGGGGCTTCGCGGAAACTCAGCAAGCCGGGGATGTACGGGAAGCGCGCCGGCGCTGTCGCCACGACTTGCTCGATCACATCACCCGAAGCCCGGTCCCAGATGACGACACCCGCGATGACGCGCTGACCATCCGGGCTGAACGCCGCGTCGCAGCCGGCGAAAATGCGCGCGGCCCGCGGGGCGGGGACCAGTCGCACGCGGTCCGCCAGGCGGCGCTGCAGGGTGATCGCGGCTTTGGCGTCGCGCGGCCAGGGGTGCAGGCGCGGAAAGCGCATGATCTACGCGGCGACGCCGGCGCAGACTTCGCGAAAGATGCTGATCGCGTGTGTGATGTCGTCGCGCGACACGTCCAGATGCGTGACGGCCCGGATCGTGTCCGGACCGGTCGGGATCACGCGGACGCCGCGATCCCCAAGACGCGCCGCGAGATCCGCCGCCGATCCGCGTTGCGGCTCCACGCGGAAAATGACGATATTCGTCTGTACCGTCGTCGGATCGAGATCGAGACCGTCGAGCGCGGCGATCGCGTCCGCCAGCAGGCGCGCATGGGCATGATCTTCCGCCAAACGCTCAACATTGTGGTCAAGTCCGTAGAGCGCGGCGGCCGCCAGAATACCGGACTGGCGCATCACGCCGCCGAACATTTTGCGGAATCGTCTGCAGCGCGTAATGAACTCATCGGGGCCGGCGACAATCGACCCGACCGGCGCGCCGAGGCCCTTCGAGAAGCACATCGAAAGGCTGTCAAATCGCCGCGTGATATCGGTTGGCGCCTTGCCGGTCGCGACGCAGGCGTTCATCAGTCGCGCGCCGTCCAGATGGAGCCAGAATCCATGCTCCTGGCAGGCTTCGCGCACGCTGTCGATGTTTTCCAGCGGCCAGATGGCGCCGCCGCCGCGATTGTTCGTGTTCTCGATGATGACCATGCGCGAGCGGGGGAAGTGGATTGAGTCGGCGCGGACGTTACGCCGCACATCGTCGCCGCTGAAAATCCCGCGTTTGCCGTCAATCAGGCGCAGGCTGACGCCGCACAGCGCCGCCGGCGCCGCCGTCTCGTAGTTATAGCTGTGCGTGGTGTCGTCGCAGATGATCTCGTCGCCATGCTCGCAGATGGCGCGAATCGAAACGGCGTTGGCCATCGTCCCGGTGGGCACGAAGACGGCGGCGGCCTTGCCGAATAACTCGGCGCAGCGCCGCTCCAGGCGCTGGATCGTCGGGTCGTCGCCGAGCACATCGTCGCCGACCTCGGCTTCGGCGATCGCTTTGCGCATCGCGGGGCTGGGTTTGGTGACGGTGTCGCTGCGCAGGTCAATAATACGGTTCATAGTTCTCCCGCCAGTTTTCGGCGGCTCGCTCCACGGCCTTGCTCACGCGGCGGATTTCTTCGTCCTGCGCTTTGGCTGGTTGCTGTTCCCAGAAGGCGTCGGGCTTGCTGCTTTTGACTTTGCACGCCTTGACGATCGCATTGTACGCCACGATGCGCTCGGCGGTGACTTCTCCGGCGAGTTTTGGCAGCAGGCGGGTGGCCCCGGTGGGCGTAATGTCGTACAGCGCGGCGCGCGCCGACTCGTCCTTCGCCAGCGCCCGGCGGAACAGTTCATCCACCGCCGGCTGCGTGGAGAGCTTCGCGAGGGCGGCGTAAGCCGGGGCGCGCAATGGCTCGGCCAGTTTCTCGCGCTTGAGCAGTTCGACCACGGCGTTATCGGCGACCGTAATGGTGTAGTCGCGAACAAGGCGGAGCGCGATCTGAATGTCGTCGATCTCCGTTTCGGCGTTTGTCAGCTTTTCGCGCAGCGTCTCTTCGAAAAGCGTGTTTCGAAAGGCCTGGAACGCGAGCGTCAGGCGCTGCGCGAGCGAATCCGCGATGCCCACGCCACCCGCGCCGAGCGGGTCTCCCAGCAGGCGGCCCTCGCCATCCGCGAAGACGATCCACATGTTGGCCTGATCGGGGACGCCCCAGCCGCGGAGCGTGTCACGATGCACGCTGCGCGACATGCGGACCGTGACGAACTTGCGCGCCATTTCGATGACGCGCGGGTCCTGGAACGCGCGGATCTGGTCGCGTTCAATGTCGCGATCGCGATCACTGGAACGGCCGAGCACATAGAACATCAGCGGCTTGAGCTGGGTCTTGGCTTCTTCGATGCCGGCTTTGACGTCCGTGCCCCACTTGATCCCCTGGGCGGATGCGGTGGCGGCCCCGAACACAATGACCAGCGCCGCCGTGGCGGTGCGTTTCGCGGAGTGAATGGCAGTCTCCTTCCAGATATCCCGCGGCTGTCCGGTGAACAGCCGCTCTCGTCTGTGCGACTGGCGCGACAACCCATTGTATTGCGGACCGGGAGTCCGTGACGAAAATCACGCGGGTCATTGCGACAGGGCAAACGGCGGGCTCGAATGGGCTTGCGGTCCATTCGGGCCGGCAAGGCACCCGCCTCCCCTCAGAGAGGGCAAATCCGGGACGGCTTCACAGGAGGCGAATGCCGAAGGTGGGAATCGAACCCACACTCCCTTGCGGGAACGGGATTTTGAATCCCGCGCGTCTGCCAATTCCGCCACTTCGGCTGAGCCCTCCATTTTGCAGTCCCCTCCGCCCGCGGTCAACGGCGACCGGGCGGGTGGCGATCCGACAAAGCGCGGGTACAGTACGCGTCGGACACAGGCCTCCATTTCTCGCTTTGAAGGACACGAGCATGCCACGGAAGCAGTCGACGCGTCGAGAATTCCTGAAAGCCGCCGCGATCACCGGGGCGGCGGCATCGTTGCTGGGTTCGGCCGCATGCGCCCCTGGCGACAATCGTCAGAAGATGGCCCGCCGCGCGCCGCGCTACGCCCCGAAGACGCAGGAATTGCGGATCGCTTATGTCGGCACGGGCGGGATCGGCGGCTATCACCTCGAGAAGACGCGCGAACTCGGGATTCACTGCCCGTGTTTCTGCGATGTCGATACGGAGCGAATGGGCAAGGCGGCGGAGTTCTGGCCGATGGCCAAGCGCTATCAGGACTATCGCGAGATGTTCGAGCGTGAGGGCAAGAATTTTGACGCGGTCATGGTCGGTACGCCGGATCACATGCATTACCCGATCACGCTGCGCGCGATGCAGATGGGCAAACACGTCTACACGCAGAAGCCGCTGACGCACACGGTCTGGGAAGCGCGCGAACTGGCCAAGGCGGCCGCCGAGTACCCGGTTGTGACGCAAATGGGCAACCAAGGGCACGCGAACGAAGGCAACCGCATCACCTATGAGTGGATTCGTGGCGGTTTCATCGGCGATGTGCTGGAAACGCACACGTGGACGGACCGTCCGGTGTGGCCGCAGGGGATGAACCTGCCGGAAGAAACGACGGTGGCTCCGGGCAATCTGAAGTGGGACGCGTGGGTCGGCGCCGCGCCGATGCGCGACTACGCCAAAGACGCGTATCACCCCTTCAATTGGCGCGGCTGGCTGGATTTTGGCGCCGGCGCGCTGGGTGACATGGCGTGCCACACGATGGACAACGTGTTCTGGTCGCTGGAGCCGGGGTATCCGACGCGCATCACGCCGCTCGCGATGTCGTCATTGAATGACGTCGCGTTTCCGAAGTCGTCGATCATCAAGTGGGACTTCCCGCGTCGCGGCAGCCGGAAGGCGTTCAGCGCGTTCTGGTACGACGGCGGGCTGCGGCCGATGACGCCGCCGGAGCTGGAGCTGGAGCGGCGGCTGCCGAGCACGGGGGCGCTGTTCATCGGCACGAAGGCGACGATTCTGGTGAGCGGCGACTACGGCGAGAGCCCGCGCATCATTCCGGACACGCTGCGCAAGGAAATCGGCAAGCCGCCACAGCTGCTGGAGCGTTCGCCGGGGCATGTCGAGGAGTGGGTGGCGGCGTGCAAGGGCGAGCAGGCGATCGAGTATCCGGGGTCGAACTTCTCCTACGCCGGCCCGATGACGGAGACGATTCTGCTGGGGAACATCGCGCTGCGGATCGGTCGCGCGCTGGACTATGACGGCGCGGCGATGCGGTTTACGAACATGCCGGAGGCGAATCAGTATCTGAGCAAGGAGTATCGGGAGGGCTGGGCGGGGTAGGGCTGGTTCATCGTGTCTGCGTATCTGCATAGGCGATGTGTGAATCTGTGAGCGTCGATGAGGAGAGTCAAATGGCGCATAGAGTTCGCTTGGCTGCCGTATCAATTGTAGCCGTCCTTATCACCGGGTGCATGCCGCCGCCGCCGGACTCTGAGGACGATATGGATCAGTCCGAGGGTGTTTCCGCCTCCCGTTTGGGCCTCCTTGTGGACCTGACTGGCACGGGCCCTCTGCTTCAGATTCGGGAGCCGAGTCGCACGATTTCGATTTTTGGAGAAGTAGCTGATGAAAGTGGGGCGGTTCAGGTTCATCAAGTTACTTATTGGGATGCGGACCTTCGGAGAATGGCGAACGTTTTGCAGTTCGACCACGCTGGTCGGATCACACGATTCGAGGATCTCTCGCGTGACGTGATAATCTCGGTGGATTGGATGACGGATTCCACCGGGTTGATTACCGCGACGATCGCGGGAGAATTCGTCGTTGAGGACCTTGAGGTCTTGCTTCCGTCGGATCGACTAAAGACCATCCATCGCGCTCAGCCCTCCGGGCACAGGGTGGACGTATACGTGTATACGAACACTTGCGCGCGGTTCGTCGAAGCCGAAGTTACGGTGCCTGACCCAGAAAGACCGTTCGAAGACGCAACGCGCGCAATTCTGCTGCGAGAAACCGGCCCACGTCAGTTCTCTGGCAGCGTGACCGTTTATCCATCATATGTCCTCGATACGAGCGAGTGTGGCGTTATCGATGCCATTGGATACTATGTGGAGACGGTTATCACAGACCCGCTAACGTATCTTTGTCCGGCCGTTTGCAAACTGAACAAGATTCTGTGTGTTGCCTGTGATTCCGTCGATCACTTCACCGACCTGAAGGACGCGCTCGAACTTGACCCGGCTGACCGTGACTGTGCAGAGTTCGTTCCGGTGGAAGGCATTGATCACCCTGCCGCCAACCCAGCTCCGATTATCCGAGTGTTCGCATATGGCGAACTTACTTTGCTCGACGGTACGACCGAGCTGGTGACTGGAAGGGCGGCGTTCGCATTGCCGTCAGAATCTGGCCAAGAAGCGGTCTTATTCCTCGATGCATCGCAACCTGACCTGCAATACTGTGGCTGGGAGATCACATGCTTCGGCGGCGAACCTACGAGTCCGTTCGTCGGGTGCGGTTGGGTTGCGCCGCCGCGAGTCACGGGACGGCGATGACGATACGTGCGGTTCGGCGGCGCCCGCGCGTTCTTTTTCATTGATCAGACGGCCCTCGATCCGCTACGGCGCTACCGGAATCGTGAACTCCTGCTGGAACTGGGCGCCCGCGCCGGCGGCGGCCTGCGATGGGGTCCACTATTTGATCTCGGCCAGGCGAATCGCCTTCAACGCCAGAAACACCGGGATTTCCTCGGCCGCCCGGTTCTCGCCGCGGCTGCGGCCACCGGGGTCGGCGCGGCGGTGTGACAGTGGTTCTTCACACGCGACAACCGCGAGCCGCGCCGCGCCGAGCGCGTTGATGTAGTCGGCCAGCGGTCGATGGTGAAACACGGTCTGCTGCCCCGGATCTTTGCCGGGGCGGGTCGCGATGGGGATGTTCATGGCGTGCGCATATCGATCGATCCGGCGATACTGCGTTTTCTTCTCGAAGTCCCAATCCCAGGACGATTGGCGCGGGACGCGGAAACACGGGTGCATCATGACGATCACCGCGCGCCCGCCGGGACGAAGGGCGCGGCCCATTTCCGCGACGACGGCCGCGACATCCGGGACGTCCTGCGCCGCCATGATCAGCGCCGCGCCGTCAAAACGCTCGTCGGCGAGTTGGCCGAGTCTGGCGGCGTCGCACACTGCGAAGCGCGCCCGGCGATCCGCGGCGCCGCGTCGCTTGGCGGCTTCGATCAGCCGCGCGCTCGCGTCCACCGCCAGCACGCGCGCGGCGTCGCGCTCCAGCAGCGCGCGGGTGAGCACGCCCTGTCCGCAACACAGATCCAGGAAGGACTCGCCCGCCTGCGGGTCGAGCAGTCGCAGCGCGGTCGGCAGGATGACATTGCGGTGATAGTCGGAGCCTTCGTCACCCACGAGCCGGTCGTACCAAGCGGCCAGGTCGTCCCAACCCGCGGTCTTGGGGGCGGCCACGGGCGGTCGGCCGGGCGCGCGCGGTCCGGAGGAGCGTCCGGCGGGTCGGGCCGCAGGCGCCCGGCCAGGACCGGGCTTACGAGGGCCGCGCGGAGGGCCGGAGCGCGGTTTTCGGGGTGGAATCGGGGGCATACGCGAAGTTTCGCCAAATTCTGGGGGTAACGCGTCGGGTCACGCCCGATTCGCGATGCGGACGGCGGGAGTCGAACCCGCACGCCTTTCGGCACAGGATCCTAAATCCTGCGCGTCTGCCAATTCCGCCACGTCCGCTTCAGAACACTACATACAACAATACGCCAGCCGAGTCAGCGAGACAATTTGGCGCATTTCGCTCAACTCAGAGGGCGGCGCCGTTCGATGGCGTTGAGCAGGCGAGGGTCGTGGTCCGGGAGCGGTTCCGGATGGCCGGGTCCAAGGCGCTCGAGCCGCAGGCCCCAGCGAGGCCGAAACTTGACACCCCATATCGCCGCGCATATGCATCTTGGCGAGGCGAATCGGGGTTTCATCGAGGCGCTCGGCCTGTCATCCGGCAGGCAGTGGCGGTCTGGATTCGCCGTAAAGGCTTGCAGAATAACAAGTTAGCAAAGGGACACGGATGGCGTCCACGAAGGACAATGGAAAGACGCTGGTGATCGTCGAGTCGCCCGCCAAGGCGAAGACGATCAACAAATATCTCGGCGCAAAATATGTCGTGAAAGCGTCGATGGGCCACGTCCGTGACCTGCCGCCGCACGATTTCGGGATCGACCTGAATGACAATTTCCGGCCGACGTATGAGGTGTCGCGTGGCCGGAGCAAAGTGGTCACCGAATTGAAGAAGCTGGCGCGGAATGCGCCGGAGGTGGTGCTGGCGACTGACCGTGACCGCGAGGGTGAGGCGATCGCGTGGCATTTGGTCGAAGCGCTGAACCTGCCCGACGGCAAGATTCGGCGGGTCATCTTTAACGAAATCACGAAGTCGGCCATCGCCGAGGCGTTTGAGCATCCGCACACGCTCGATCTGGATCGCGTCAATGCGCAACAGGCGCGGCGCATTCTTGACCGCATCGTGGGCTATGAGCTCAGCCCGTTGCTGTGGACGAAGATCGCGAAGGGGTTGTCAGCGGGGCGCGTGCAATCCGTCGCGGTGCGCCTGATTGTTGAACGCGAGCGCGACATCCGCGAATTCGTGCCCGAAGAGAGTTGGAAGATCGTCGCGTATCTGGCGGCGGAAGCGGCCAAGTCTGAAGAATTGACGAAGGAATGGCGAAAGTTCTTCAAGCCGGACACAACGCAGAAGGACATTCAGCGCTGGCTGAGCGACCATCGCTCGTTCCGCGTGGAGCTGGCGGAGATTGGCGGGAAGTCATTCAACGCGAAAGACGCGGAAGCGGCGAAGGCTGCCGCGGAAGCGCTGGGGTTTGTCACGGCGGAAACGCGCGAAGTGCCGTGGAAGGAATATGAACGGCTGAACCTCAAGCTCGTGGAACTGGTCGGCGGATTTGGCGGAAAGGCCGCTGAGAACCTGCGAATCGCCGACCTGACGACCAAGCGAACGCAGACGCGCCCGCCGGGGCCGTTTACGACGGCGACGTTGCAGCAGCAGGCGAGCACGCAGCTACGGTTCGCGGCATCGCGGACAATGCGCGTGGCGCAGGCGCTGTACGAAGGTATCGACATCGGCGCCGAAGGTTCGGTCGGTCTGATTACCTACATGCGAACCGACTCGACGAACCTGTCGGGCGAATCGCTGAACACGGTGCGCGGATTCATCGACAAGCAGTACGGGACAGAGTATCTCCCGGAAAAGCCGAACTTCTTCGGCAAGCGGCAGGAACGGGCGCAGGAGGCGCACGAAGCCGTGCGTCCGACCGACGCGACCCGCACGCCGGAAGCGCTGAAGAAGTATCTCAACGCGGATCAGTTGAAGCTGTATGACCTGATCTGGCGGCGGTTTGTCGCGTGCCAGATGAAGCCGGCCGAGTGGGATTCGACCTCTGTCAGCGTGGCGTGCGATACGAAACTGGGCGAGGCGAAGCTGAACGGCTCGGGGCGCAAACTGGTGTTCGACGGCTTCATGAAAGTCGCCGGCGTTTCGAGCGAAGACCTGATTCTGCCGGAGTTGAAGAAGGACCAGCCGGTCGGGGTGATCGACCTGGCGCCGAAGCAGCACTGGACTTCGCCGCCGGCGCGTTACACCGAAGCCTCGCTGGTCAAGACGCTGGAGACGGAAGGCATCGGCCGACCGAGCACCTACGCGTCGATTATCGAAACAATTGTGGATCGCGGCTATGTGGAGCAGGAAGACCGCAAGTTCTTCCCGACTTCGCTGGGCGAGCTCGTGACCGACAAACTCGTCGCGCACTTTCCGAAGATCATGGACATCAAGTTCACCTCGCACATGGAGGATGAACTCGACAAGATCGAGGAATCGCACCTGGACTGGGTGCAGGTGCTGAACGAGTTCTACGAGCCGTTCGCGGATCTGCTGAAGTCGGCCGGCGCGGAGATGGAGAAAGTCCGCAGCCAGCCGAGCGAGTACCCGTGTCCGGAATGCGGCGAACCGATGGTGTATCGCTGGAGCAAGAACGGGCGGTTTCTGTCCTGTTCGAAGTATCCGGAGTGCAAGGCGACCGTACCGGTGACGCGCGACGGCAGTCCGCTGACGCCGGACAAGGCGGCCTCCACCTGTGAACTGTGCGGCAAGGCGATGGTGGTGCGGCAGTCGCGCACCGGCTCGTTCCTGGGTTGCAGCGGCTACCCCGATTGTCGTAACACGATTCCGTGTGACGAGAATGGCGTGCCGTTGAAGATGATGGACGAAGAGGAGTTGCAGCGACCGTGCGACGCGTGCGGCGAGGGCACGATGGTCGTGAAGTGGAAGCGCCTGTCCGCGTTTCTGGGTTGCGATCGTCACCCGAAGTGCAAGAACACCGGCAAGATTCCGGAAGGCGTGGCCGTGCGGCGCAAACCCGCGCCGCCGCCGGAAGAGGCGGGCGTGGCGTGCGAGAAGTGTGGCCGGGCGATGGTGATTCGCGTCGGAAGGACCGGGCGATTTGTGGCGTGCTCGGGTTACCCGCGCTGTCGCACGACGCATCCGGAAGACAAGCTGGAAGAGATCAAGGCCAAGCAGAAGGCGGAAGGCGTAACGGTTCCGCCGCTCGAAGAAAAACCCGTGAAGGGCAAGCGCGCTCCGGCGACGAAGGTGGACGTGTCAAAGCTGGGCGAGCCGCCGAAGGGATTCGCCTGGACGCGCACCGGCCGGCCGGTGGTGGAGACGATGCCGGGTGAGGGCGAATTGAAATGCCCGGAGTGCAAGTCGATCATGGAATTGCGCCGCGGGCGGTTCGGACCATTCTTCTCCTGCACGGGTTTCCCGAAGTGCAAGTTTGTTTCAAACCTGCGCGGGCAGGCGAAGAAAGAAGCGGAAGAACAGATGCCGGGACCGGAGAAGGCGAAGCCGATTCCGACGGAGATTCCGTGCGAGGAGTGCGGGCAGCCGATGCTGATTCGCGAGAGCCGGCGCGGGAAGTTTTTGGGATGCAGCGCGTATCCGAAGTGCCGCGCGACGAAGGAAATGACGGAGCAGGAAATCGAAGCGGCGGTGGCGGCGGCTACCTGAGCGGGGACGGGATGCGCGGCGGTTTTTCACTCCGTGGATTCCCGCCTGCGCGGGAATGACGGAAGAGAGAAGTTGTTTTCGATACCTACTTCGTCACCCCCGCGCAGGCGGGGGTCCACGCAGTCTAAGCCCTCGGATCCCCCCCAAAAAAACGGTCAGGCGCTACCCGTCCGGGACGATGCGGGCGCCGCGGTCTTCGTAGGCGCGGATCGCCTCGATGAAGGCGGCGCCGAACTTGCGGCGCTTGGTTTCGCCGACGCCGTATACGCCGAGAAACTCGCCCGAGGAGCGCGGCTTGCGGCGGGCCATGTCGCGGAGCGTGGCGTCGGAGAAGATCACGTATGGCGGCACGCCGGCCTGGTCGGCGAGTTCGCGGCGCAGTCCGCGGAGCGCTTCGAACAGTCCCTCATCCACGCCTTCCCACGAAGCGACATCCTGTTTGCTGCGGCGCGCGACGCCGGCCGACGGTTTGCGCAGCCGGACTCCGCGCTGGCCGCGCATGACTTCCCAGGACGCGGGATTCAGACGCAAGACCGGTTTGTCGTCGCCGTCGCGCGAGAGCAACTCCTGCTCTACGAGTTGATAGACGACATCCGTCAGCGACTTCTTCTCGAAGTGCTTCAGCAGTCCGAATGTGCTGAGTTCGTGATGGCGCAGCGACTGAATGCGATCGGTGCTGGCGCCGCGTAATACGTCGACGATGTGGCCGATGCCGTATGTCTCGCGCGTGCGGGCCACACACGAAAGCACTTTTTGGGCGACGACGCGGGCGTCGGAGAGCTCCTCGACCTCGCCGAGACAAACATCACACGCGCCGCACGCGTCCGACGAAAACGCCTGTCCGAAATGCTCGACCAGCATGCGATGGCGGCAGCGGACGGCGTTCGCATAGGCCCGGATTTCGCGCAGCAATGTGAGCTGGGCTTCGAGCCATTGCGGCGACGCGTCTTCCTGTTCCTCCATGGAGCGGGCCAGCAGGGACTCCCAGCGGAGCGCATCGGCGGGCGAATACAACAGCAGGCACTCGGCCTCCAGCCCGTCGCGCCCGGCGCGGCCGGCCTCCTGCTGATAGTGCTCGATCGATTTAGGCATCGCGGCGTGAATCACGCAACGCACGTCGCTGCGATCGACGCCCATGCCGAATGCGACGGTCGCGGCGACCACATCGATGCGTTCATTCGCAAAGTCCTCCTGCGTGCGCCGGCGCTGATCCGGCTGCAGGCCGGCGTGGTAACAAGCGGCTTTGATCTTGGCGTCGCGCAGCGCGTCGGTGAGCGACTCGGTTTCACGGCGACTGATGCAGTAGACGATCGCGGCCTGTCCCGCGTGGCGGCGCAAAGCGTCGATGATCTGGGCGCGGGCTT
The DNA here is from genome assembly GCA_964528455.1 of uncultured Planctomycetales bacterium. Taxonomy (GTDB): domain Bacteria; phylum Planctomycetota; class Phycisphaerae; order UBA1845; family Fen-1342; genus DSPM01. The sequence goes on from CAZGTH010000003.1 coordinate 64,555, forward strand.
CGAGCTTGGCGCGGACGCGATACGTCAGATTCGGCCGATCGAACGATCCGACCAGCACCTGCGGGTCGCGCAACTGGAGTTGGTCGATGATGTCCTGCCGCACTTGCGGCGTCGCCGTGGCGGTATAGGCGTGCAGGCTCGCGTCCGGAAAGGTCGAGCGCAGGCGGGCCAGCAGGCGATACTCCGGGCGGAAATCATGGCCCCAATGGCTGATGCAATGGGCCTCGTCGATCGCGAAAGATCGGACGCCGAGCGGGTTGATCAGCCGCAGGAAACGCCCGCTCAAGACCCGTTCGGGCGCGACGAACACCAGGCGGATGCGGCCGGCGGCGAGGTCGGACTCGGCGGTCGCGCGTTCGGCGTCGGTCATACCGCTGTGCAGCGCGACGGCCGGATAACCGTTGGCCCGCAGCGCGTCGACCTGGTCTTTCATCAGGGCGATCAACGGCGAGATGACCACATCGGTGCGTTGGGTGATCAGCGGCGGCACCTGATAGCAGAGCGATTTGCCGCCGCCGGTGGGGAGGACGACCAGCGCGTCGCGGCCCTCGAGGCCGGCGCGGATGGCGTCGGACTGGAGCGGGCGGAGCGTGGAAAACCCCCAGACGCGCCGGACGGCTTCGCGAATCGCGTCGTCGTGGGCGGCTCGGGCGGTGGGCGAATCGGGCATGCGAGCATGGTAGCGGGTCGCGCGGGCGTGTGGCTGCCCGGGCGCGGCGGCTACGCGGGTGGCGCGTTCTGTTTCGGGACCGGCGTGCCGCATTCCGGGCATACAGCGGACGTCAGGCCGTGGAGGTTGTAGCGGCACTTGCGACAATGGCCGGCCGGCGGGCGGCGGGCGTGGATGTACCAGAGCGCGGCGGACAGGACGATGGCGGCGAGCGTCGGTTGCCAGAGTGGGAGTCTGAATCGAAATCCGGCACGGCCGATTCTCAATATCGGTCGCAACTCGAAATCGTACCGGTTGATCCATGAGGCGGCCTGGCCGTTGGGATCTCCTCGCCAGTAGTAATCCTCTGGGATGATATGGCCATGGAATCCTGGATCCCAGATGTAGGTGTTTGGGTCCTCGAAAAGGCCACCGGGGGACAACTGACCGGCAAGAAAACCGTGTATTGCGCCTCGCTTCTTCAGATACAAGCTGCCCCTACTGGCCACAACGCTGAAACCGGTGGTAGTGGCGTCGAGGCGAATCCAGCCCGACAGCGGGAGCAGTATCAAGAGCGCGATCGCTGAAGCCGTCAGGGCCCATCGGGCGAAAAAAAGCATCGTGCCTGGATCATAGTTCGAGTTTGCGCCGCCCGGCGATACCATTCCGCGCGATCGCTTCAGAAACTGCGGTTTTCATGAGGGCGATTCCGATTCGCGGGACCATCAGCGTGGGCCGGCGATCCAGACCCAGCAGAACAAGGCACGCGCATGCGAAACCCGCGCCGTTGGCGCAACGTCTCAGTCGTGTTCCTCATCAGCGGCGCCGTCGCTGCCCCCGCCGCGTTTCTATTGCCCGATGCGGCGGCGAATGACGTCGCGCGGATGCTGCTGTTTCTCTATGGGGTGATGGCGATCTTCTTTGGCGGGACCAGCGCCTGGCTGCGCCATCTGGAGCTGCGCGCGAAGCGGGCGTTTGCGCGCGGTGAGGATGTTCTCGCACGGTGGCGCGTCGACGCCGATGAATGGCGCGCATTTCTGGAAAATGGACTGGTGGCGGATTCGCGGCAGCCGTTCCTCCCCAACGAGTATTTTCCACTCCGAACACCGCCGGCCGAGGGCGTCGAGATCATCGTTGGGAATGAGGCCGTTCAGATTGAGGAGAGCATTCATATCTTCCCGCGGCGGGGGACGCCGGAAGTCACGCACGCGGAAATGAAGACGGGAATGGGCGGGGCCGCGTATGTGGAACTGCGACTGTACTACCCGCCCGGCGGACGGGGCGCTTCAGGGACGCCGCGTCCGGCGCGGCGGTCGATGCTCCGATTTCCGGTCGCCCGAGACGCCCGGCGCGAGGCCGAGGCGGCTGTCGCACTGTACGCCGCAGGGCGGCCTGGCAAAGCGGACTGGTTCCACGGGCGCGGGGACGGCGCGGACGCTGAGGATCTGAGCGCGTGCATTTCGTGCGGCTATACGACGCATGCGCTGCGCTCTCACTGTCCCCAATGCGGGGCCGGCCTGCAATCGCGGCGCTGGGCGCGCCGATTTGGATTTGCGCTGGTGTGGTGCGGTCTGTTTATCACGGGGCTGATGGGCGCCGTGCTGTATTACGCCGCGCCGTTGCTGCTGAGTCCGGGAGAGACCATCAACGGCACGACCTTTTCCGGAACGGCGACGCAGGCGTGGGCGGTTTTCGGAATCATGGGGCTGGTGCTGGCGTTTGGTGTGACGGTTCTGCTCTATGGCGCGTGGCAGGTGTGGACGGGCCGGCGCAACCGGCGGGTGATTGTGTTCGTAGGATTTATCTTTGCGGTGTCGTGTCTTCTTGCGCGCTGGTTCTGAGCGCGGGGCCACTCGCACTTGAACGACGGCAGAGCCGCCGGGCGAGGCGCGTCATGGCCCAATGTCATGAAACGCAGGATTGTCCTGAATCAACTCCGCTTGTTATCATGGCGATCTAATAATCCCGTATTTTGCCACTGGAGGGGCTCATGGGCGCCCGAATTCTGACATTCCTGGCGCTCGCGATCACGACCGTCGGCGGCGCTTCAGCCACGACGCTGTTTGACGCCGGGCTGGGCACGACGCCTTCGGCGCAGGGCTGGCCGCTGCTGCGCGATCCGATCTTCGGACATTCGGTCAGCGAAAGCGTTGGGACCGGGTATACGACGCTCGATTCGCGCAATCCGATTTCCGATAAAGGCGGGTATTTCAGCGAGGACCCGTTCTTCGGCGTGCTGGTCCATCCGAGTTTTCCGGCGACGCTTGATCGGGCGGCGGGGTTCACGGTGCGGATCGATTTGCGCGTCGTCGCGGAGACGCATCCGCCGCGTGATGACAACAACGACGGCGTGGATGACCGCGCGGGGTTCAGCGTGATTCTCGTGACGGACGATCTGGCTGCGATTGAGATCGGCTTCTGGGAAGGCGCCGTGTGGGCCTACGACGACGACGCGTTTGACGCGAATGACTTCTTTACGCACGCCGAGTCGGTGGCGCTGGATACGACGGCGCAGTCGCGCAGCTATGCGCTGACGATTCTCGATGATCGATACACGTTGCGCGTGGATGGGGCGCCGATGTTGAGCGGACCGCTGCGCGACTACTCCGGATTCGCGGGCTCGCCGAACGTTTACGCGATTCCGAATTTCGCGTTCTTCGGGGACGACACGAGTTCCGCCGAGAGCGCTGTGGAGTTGGCCTACGTTGAAATCACCGACGACGCGCCGCCGCACTGTGTGGGTGATATCAACGGCGACGGCGCGATTGACCTGTCCGATCTGGCGGGATTGCTGGCGGCGTTTGGCGCCTGTGACGGCGACGCGGGTTACTCGGCCGACTCCGATCTGAATCGCGACGGATGCGTGGAGTTGGCGGATCTGGCCGGATTGCTGGCGGTGTTTGGGACGCTCTGCGGCTAGGCGGCGGCGCGTGACGTAGCTAGGGCTGGTTGGCCTCGAGTAGGTCAAGGAGATAGGGAACTGATGGGTTGTCGAGCGGTCCCTTACGAAACCAACGGCCCTCAAAGCACACTGCGTTGCCTCTAAACCTTACCACCGTGCGTGAAACTGTTCCCGATCTTGGAAAAACAGGGTCTCCACGACCGTCTAAGTACTTCTTCCGATACTCGACCCGCATCATTATAGGAGAAGAATCGGCTTCGTAGAAGCGCCAGCCGAAGATTCCCCCGATGTTCCAAAGAGGGCCAACATAGTGCCATGCGTGCTCGCCGCCGAGCTTGAGCAGCACAAGCTCAGTCATGCCGCTCTCCTCCGCTTGAAACCAAATGATCGCACGGCCATCGGGCAGAAGCGTTAGGACGGACGATGTGTCCGAGCCCCCGCTTGAATACGTTGTTATTTCCTTGGGCGGGCTCCAACGCAGCCCGCCGTTTCCGATACACCCACGGCAGCCAAAGAAGAGCACTAGGAGAAAGAACACGAATCCAGCGAGCTGACCGGAAAGATGCTTGACTCTGTCGAGAAAAGGCTTTCGAGAATTGGCTTTCTCTTTCTCGCTCATCGAACACCTTTGTCGGCCGAGCCTACAAGCTCGGAGCACGATGCAGTATAACATCTGGCAGTAGCAGTGGTTCTACGGATCGATGGGCAAGCCGAATGGCGGCTGGAATGGCGGGCTACCGACAATGAACTGCCAATCTGTTCGTAGTGCACGCCTCGTTGACCGAGATGGATTGTTCCGTATCAACATTGCGCAAGGACGGGTTTCCGCTATTGGTTCCGATGCAAACGGGGGGGCACGTATCGCTGATGACGCCGCGACCCTCGACGCCGGCGGTATGCTCGTGACCGGCTGCCTGGTTGATCCCCACCTGCATCTCGATCTCGCCTATTCGCAGGACCTGGTCGGCGCGAACGAATCCGGCACATTGCGCGAGGCGATTCGGCTGTGGTCGGAAGCCAAGGCGACGATTACGGCGGATGACACGCGCCAGCGGGCGGAACGCGCGATTCGCGCGGAAGTCGGGTTTGGGACCGGGCTGATTCGCAGCCATGTCGACACGGCGAGCAACGCCGGCCTGCGCCTGACCGAGGGCGTGCTGGCGGCGCGCGCGGCGACGCGTGAGCTGTGCGAGATTGAACTGGTCGCGTTTCCGCAGGATGGCTTGATCCGAGATCCGGGCGCGTTAGCGAACTGTCGGGCGGCGATTCGCGCCGGGGTTGATCGCATGGGCGGGATTCCGCACGTCGAAGCGACGCGCGAAGACGGTTTGCGACATTTGGACGCGATGTTCGATCTGGCAGCAGAGCTGGATGTCGGGATCGACACGCATATCGACGAAACCGATGACCCGAACAGTCGCTATACCGAGGCGCTGGCCGCCAAGACGATTGAGCGCGGGTTTCAGGGGCGGGTGACGGCGTCGCATGTGTGTGCGCTGGCGAGTTATGACGAGGCCGGCGCACAGCGCGTGATGGATCTGATCGCCGAGGCGCGCATCAGCGTCGTGACGAATCCGGGGGTCAATCTTCACCTGCAGGGTCGGTATGACGGGTATCCGAAGCGGCGCGGGCTGACCCGGATTCGCGACTTGCTGGCGCGCGGCGTGAACTGCGCGGCGGGACAGGACTGCATTCGCGATCCGTTTTACCCGTTTGGGACCGGGGCCATGCTCGATCAGGCGTGGCTGCTGGCGCATGCGGAGCATATGACCCGACCGGCGCAAATGCGGCAGGCGCTGGAGATGGTTTGTGGGATGGCGGCGGCCGCGGTGGGCCGGCCGCACGGGATCACGGTCGGCCGGGCGGCACGGCTGGTGGTTCATGGCGCCGAGGAACTGCAGGACCTGGTCCGCTCCCGACCGCGGCCCCGGGCGGTGTTATTTGACGGGGTTGTCGTGGCCGAAGCGTCTAGGGGAGGGCGAGCGTAAATGGCGATCCATGTGACGGCGATTGTCGATCGAGAAGCGGAGGTCGATTCGTCGGCGACGATCGGGGCGTACGCCGTGATCTGCGCGAAGGCGCGAATTGAGGCGGAGGTCGAGATATATCCGCATGTGTATGTCTCCGACGGCGCGCACATCGGGCCGCGGTCGAAGATTCACCCGTTCGCGGCGATCGGCCATCATCCGCAGGACGTGAAGTGGCAGAACACGCCGAGCTATACGCGGCTCGGCGCGGACTGCGTCATCCGAGAGCACGCCACGATCCATCGCGGGACCGAGCCGGAGAGCGAGACGATCCTGGAAGATCGGGTCACGCTGTTTGCCGGGGCGCATGTGGCGCACAACTGTTACGTGGAGGCGGACGCGTTGATCATGAATCACGCGCTATTGGGCGGGCATGTGCACATCGGCCGCAAAGCGATCGTGTCGGGCGCCGTCGGGATTCACCAGTTCTGCCGCATCGGCGAGATGGCGATGCTCGCCGGAACCGCGCGCGTCACGCGCGACGTGCCGCCGTTCATGATGTACAGCAACGCCGGCGTCGTCGGGCCGAATGTCGTCGGGTTGCGGCGGGCAGGGGTCGACGCCGCCACGCGGCAGGAATTACGCATGGCCCACCGCGTGTTATACAGATCCGGCTGGACGCTTTCCGACGCGATTGCGCGGGTGACGCAGATGGTCCGGTCCGACGAGGGCCGGCGGCTGGCGGTGTGGCTGAACGCGCCGCGACGTCGGACGCTCGCGCCGGGGCCGAAGCGCGGTTCGAACGTCGAGGCGGAGGCCTAAATTGACCGCGGGCGGGTTCCGCCGTAGCTTTCGCGACTCAACGCCTTCTTTTTTTGATTCGTCAGACCAAACGGGTGAGTATGAACACAGGTAAGGCCGTTTCCCGGGTCGCGATCATCTCGATACTCTGCGGCTCCCTGAGCATCGGCGCGATGGCGCAGCCCAGCCCGGCGACCGTCATCGATGGCGCGACAATCCTGATTGGTAACGGGCGCTCAATCGACAAGGGCGTGATTCAGATCCGGAACGGCAAGATCAGCGCGGTCGGCGCGCGCGTCCCGCCGGCGATGTTTGCTGAAACCTACTATGCCGACGGCAAGTTTGTCACGCCGGGACTGATTGATGTGTGGACCACGCTCGGCGCGGCGGGCTCGGGCGGTGGCGCGAACAGCGGCGCCGCGGACGCGGTCAACCGCTATGCGAGCGACGATATCCGCGCGGCGATTCGTCACGGCGTGACCGCCGCATACATCCCCGCCGAAGCCGGTGAGGGTGTTGGCGGGGTGGGCGCGGTGGTGCGCTTTTCCACAAAGCCCGAGGGCGTATCGGTGCTGAAGGAGCGGGCGGCGCTGCATATGACGGTGGCGGCCGGCCAGTCTTCGGCGTTACAGCGCCTGGCGGCGATTCAGAAGTTCCAGTCCATCTGGCGCACGGCGCTCGACTATCGCGAGGCGCAAGAGCGTTACAAGGAAGAGCTCGAAGAATACGAGAAGAAGATCAAAGAGCGGGCGGAAAAGGCGGAGAAGGAAAAGCCCAAGGAAGAGGGCAAAGAGAAAGCCGGCGACAAGCCCGAAAAGAAGAACGGCGACAAACCCAAGCCGGACCAGCCGAAGCCGGAAGATCCCAAGCCGAAGCCCGAGCCGAAGCCGGAACCCAAGCCAGGGGCGGAGTCGAAGTGGGCGCCGTTCGGGCTCGACCTGCGGGACGCGCAGCGATTCGATGAAGAGCCGACGCCGGAGAAGAAGCCGGACGAGCCGAAATCCGATGGGGATAAGGGCGACGGCGAGAAAAAGAAGGACGACATCAAGAAGCCGGAGCCGCCACCGCGCAACCCGGAGGCGGAGGCGTTGCTGGAGGTCTTGGACGGCAAGATCCGTCTGCGCGTGCACGCGGAACGGCCGGCCGAGATATTGGCGGTGGTCGAGACGGCGCAGCGCTACAATCTGCCGGTCGTGCTGGAAGGCGCCAGTGGGGCGCGCTTCGTCGCGAAAGCGCTGAAGAAGCTCGAGGCGCCGGTTGTATTCGGGGTTGATCCGCAAAGCATGTTCGAGTCTTCCGGGTCGATGCGATATCACCAGCCCGACAGCATGCCGAGCGCGCGGGCGGCCGGAATCGACGCCTATCTCGGCTCTGGGCTGAGTGAGGTCACGCCGCAACTGGCGGTACGGGCGGCGGCGGCGGTGGCGGCCGGGTTGCCGGAGCGCGACGCGCTGCCGCTGATCACGTCAAAGGCGGCGACGCTGCTCGGGGTTGATGAAGAGATCGGAATGATCGAAGGCGGTCATTCCGCGGACCTGGTCGTGTGGAGCGCGCATCCGTTCGCCCCCGGCGCAAAGGTGGAGCGCGTATACGTCGCCGGCGAGCTCGTCTACGACATAGAGGATGCGGAATGATGGGCATCAGAGCGCAGCGCCGGATCGTTGCTAGTCTGTTGGCCGCGGGAATCGCCGTCGCCGCGCAGGCCGAGCCGTTGCGGATTCAGGCGGCGGCGTGGGTCGACCCGAGCGGAAAGCTCGTGAGTGGCCCGGTGGTCGTCGAGATTGACGGCGGATACTTCAAAACGGCGCCGGCCGCGGTCGAGTCGGGCGAGGCCAAGGCGCCGGGCGCAGTCGAATACAAAGACGCCGTGCTGTGTCCGGGGCTGATCGATGTGCATGCGGCGCTCGGCGCGTGGGGGCACCTGACCGAGGAAGCCGACGCGTTTCAGCCGGATCTGACGACGCGCGACGCGTTTGACCGATTCGGGCCGCGATTGCGCGAGGCGCTGGAGGCGGGGATTACATCGTTTGGCCTGGCGCCGAGCGACCAGAATGTGATCGGCGGGCGAATCGCGATCTGCAAGACTTTCGGAGATGACGAGCGGGCCCGCGTCATCGACGCCCACGGGCCGTTGAAGTTGTCGGTCGCGCCGGATGTGTTTCAACGCGAGCGTTCACCCACATCGCGCAGCGGCGCGATCGGCATGTTGATGAGCGCGGTGGACGGGGCGCATAATGCCCGCATCGATGAAGACGACCCGCGCGATGCGCTGGCGCTGTTCGCCAACAGCGCCCTGCCGGGGATTATCGCGGCGCCGTCGGCCGCGGACGTGATGATGGCGCTGGACATGCGTTCCCGATACGGCCTGAAGCTCAGTTTGATTCACACGATGGACGCGTTTGATGTCGCGAAGCTCGTCGGCGACGCGAAGGCGACGGTAATCGTCGGCCCATTGCCGGTATCGGCGAGCGAGCGCGCCCAGCGGGCGGCCGGCCTGATGGAAAAGGCGGGCGCCGAAGTCGTAATCGCCGGCGGCTTGCCGGCGACGCCCGCAAACGCGTTGCGGGTCGGCGCGGCGCTGGCCAACCGCCACGGGTTGAGCGCCAACGCGGCCCGCCGCGCGATGACGAGTGGCGCGGCGCAGGTGCTGAACGTCGCCGATCGGGTGGGTTCGATTCAGCCGGGACGGGCGGCGGACCTCGTGATCTTCAGCGGCGATCCGCTGGATTTGCGTTCGCGCGTGCTGGCGGTGTATGTCGATGGCGCACTGGCCTATGTCGCGCCGCAGCAACCTGTGGAGTAGTTTGATGCGTACTAAATTGACAAGGAAGTGGCCGAGCGGTGTTTCGCGCGGTCGCTTACTGGCAGCGGTGTTGGTCGCCTGGCTCGGCGCGCCCGCGCTGATCGCCGACGTGACCGCCTTGAAGGCGGGGAAGATCTACACCGGCGCCGGGGATGTGATCGAGAACGGCGTGGTCGTCATTACCGACGGAAAGATCACCGCGATCGGGCCGGGCTTGCCGATTCCGAGCGGCGCGCGGGTGGTTGACTGCGGCTCGCAGTCGATCACGCCGGGACTGGTCGACGCCTGTTGCGTGCTGAATTTTGACGTGCAGCAAAGTTGGGGTTGGCGCGGCGCAGGCGCCCCCGAGACCGCGCCGAAGCTGGCGCCGCTGGTCGTGGGCGCCGAAGGCGAACTGATCGAGACGGGCGCGGCGCCACCTCCGCATATCGATCCGCCGGGCGAGGACAGCTATTACCTGGGATCCGATGTTGACGCCGATTGCGGCGCGCCGCACGCGGCCGACGGTGGGACATGGGCACGCATCGCGGACCTCGCGTCTGAGCACGCGCGGCATACGCGGTTGGGTGAGCCGTGCGTCTGCGGCGTATCGCCGCTGGCGCCCGATGGCGAAGGTTCGTTCGCGCCTTCGGTTTCGCCTTTCTTCACGTGGGGCGACAACGAGGCGGAGGTGATCCCGCACCGCCGCGTGATGGATTCGGTCAATCTGACGTCGCGCGATTTTGAGCGTCTGGCCAGCGAAGGCGTGACGACGGTCTTTGTTTCGCCCGACTCTGCCAGCGTGATCGGCGCGCGCGGCGCGATCGTGAAGACCGGCGGTCCGCTGGGCGGGCGGGTAGTGCGCGCGGAAGACGCCGTCAAAGCGTCACTGGGCGCGGACCCGAGCCGGCGCGGCTGGAGCAATCAGCTGCCGTTTGGCGGTCGCGCCACGATGTACACGCGGCGCCCCACGACCCGCATGGGCGTGGAATGGGTATTCCGCAAGGCTTTCTTTGATGCGCAGCGCTACGCGGCGGGATTGCCGCTGATCGGCGCGGACATCGCGCCGACGGCCGCGTTCTCGACGTTGAACGCGGTGCTGGCCGGCGACGTGCCGCTTAGGATCCAGGCGCGAAAGCACCACGACATATTCACGGCGCTGCGTCTGGCGCAGGAGTTCGGCGTTTCGGTGCTGATCGAAGAGGCGACCGAAGCGTATCAGACGATTCCGCTGCTGAAGGACACGCAGACGGCGGTGGTGTTCGGTCCGCTGTATATGGATGCGGACGGCTATCGCGCCTTCAGTGGCGAGACGGATGAAGCCCGGCTTTCGACGCCGCGCCTGCTGCAGGCGGCGGGCGTAGAGTATGCCCTGACGGCGCAGGAGGGGCGGGGCGAAGAGAGCCTCTCACGTCAGGCGATGATCGCGATTCGCTATGGCCTGGCGCCGGCGCAGGCGTTGGCCGCTGTGACGGCGACGCCGGCGAAGCTGATGGAACTGTCGGATCGCGTGGGCACGCTCAAGGTCGGGGCGGACGCGGATCTGGTTGTGTGGTCGGGCGCGCCGTTTGAGGCGACGAGTCGACCGGTGAAGGTGCTGATCAACGGACAGGTGGCGTATGAACGATAGGGCGAATCGGATCGGGACAAGACTGCGCCTGCTGGCCGCGCTCGCGCCGGCAATGGCGATCGGGCTGGCGACGGTTGCCGTTGGACAGGCGCCGGAGCGGGTAGCGCTGACCGAAGCGCGCGTACTCCCGATTTCGGGGCCGCCGATCGACAATGCGACGATCCTGATTGAGCGCGGCAAGATCAAGGCGGTCGGATCGGATGTTGAGATCCCGTTCGATGCGCGCGTGTTCAAACTCAAGGGCAAGACGGTCATGCCGGGGATGATCAACCCGGATGACTGGCGCGGGCTGGACGTGCCGAACGAGTCGCGCCCGGTGACTGCCCACCTCGATACCTATGACGCGATCGATCCGTCGCGCCTGTTCTTTGAAGACATGCTGCGCATCGGTGTGACGGCCGTGCACACGCTTCCCGGAGCGAACTGCGCGATCGGCGGCATCGGGCGCGTCGTGCGACCGATCGGGCTGAGCCCGGGCGAGATGGTGTTTGGCGACGGGGAATTCGTCAAGGTCAGCGTGTCGCCGCGACAGGGCGCCGAGCGCATGGCGCAGCTCGGGTTGCTGCGCGAGACGTTTCGTGAACTGCGCGACTACCAGGATCAATTGGCGGAAAAGCGCTACGAAGAGCAACTCAAAGAGGACAAGAAGGATATCGATGTCGGCCCCGAGGAAGCAAAAAAGCGCGGTCGGGAGCTGATTCGTGTTCAGGACATTGATGAAGAGCATCGCAACCTGTTGCGCCTGACGGGCGGAACGGTGAAGGTGCTCGGTGAAGACGGGCCAAAGCTGTTCGAGCCGCTCGGGGCCTTCATTGAGACCAGCGCGGCGATGGATGTCGCGGCGGCGGTGCGTGTCGCGAAGGAATACGGCTTCTTTGATCGCAGTGTGCTCTGCCTCGGTCCGGAGTGCTTCAAGGCGATTGATGAGATCAAGGCCGCGGGGCGGCCGGTGGTGCTGCCGGGCAACCTGATGTACGAGGAGACGGACCCGCTGACCGGCAAGCGCCGCGAGACATTCATCGTTTCGAAGTTCGTGGACGCCGGCGTGAAGTTCGCGCTGTCGCCGGGCATGAACAGCTCGTTGCCTGAGCGGATGCTGACGTATCAGGCGGCGCGTTGCGTGCGCGAGGGCGTGCCGCGCGACGCGGCCCTGAAGGCGATCACGCTGCACGCGGCCGAGATTGTCGGGCAGGGCGAGCGTCTGGGTTCGATCGAGCCCGGCAAGGACGGCAGCGTCGTCGTATTCAGCGGCGACCCGCTCGATTTCTCCAGCGTGGTCGAAATGGTGTTCATTGAAGGCATCCCGGTCTATAGCCGCGATACCGACCGTCGGATTCAGCGTTTGATCAGCGACAGCGACACTCCGGAAAGCACGCCCGATGACAAGAAGGTTGAATAGACTCACCCTCGTCGCGCTCGCGTGCGGCGTGTTGCTCAGCGGCGCGCAGGCGGATACCGGAGCCTCTTTCGCGCTGCGCGCCAAGCGTGTTATTCCTTGCGGCGAGCGCGGCGCAGCGGCCATTGATCGTGGAATCGTGATCGTCCGTGACGGCAAGATCGCGGCGGTTGGCGCGGATCTCGCCATCCCGCGCGATCTGCGACTCATCGATATGCCGGACGCTGTCGTTTGCCCCGGATTCGTCGACGCCGGGAGCGATCTGGTTCCGCCGCACGCGGGGCTGGAGTCCGTGTCCGGCGCGTACCGCGCGATCGACGGGTTTGACCCGTATGCGGACTATCGCCCAATGCTGGCGACTGGCGTCACGACCGTCAGTATCGATCCCGGCGCACACCGGCTGATCAGCGGTCGCGCGGCGGTCGTGCGTCTGGGCGGGCCGAGGGATTCGCGCGTGCTGGCGCCGGATGGCGCGATTACGATCAATCTGGGCGTGTTCGGCACGGCGGAGATCGTCGACGTGCCGTTCTTTGCGTCGTCCGATGAAATGATCCAACCTGGGCAACGGCAGCGCCCGTCTTCGCGCCTCAGCGCGCTGGCCGAGGCGCAGGAGCAGATCGGCCGCGCGGCGATGGGATTGCCGCGCGATCGAACGGACCTGCATGAGCTGGCGTTTGCGGAGGCGTGGCGTTCTCAGGCGCCGGTGCGCGTCCAGGCGCGCGAGGCTGTCGATATTGAAGGCGCGATGCGGCTGTTGCGCGGTCAGCGCCGATCGGCCTACCTGGTCGGCTTGAATGACGCGCATGAATTAGCGGATGAACTGATCGCGAGCGGCCTGCCCGCCGTCTTGTCGCTGGAGTCGAGTTATCGCTGGCCGGGGCCCACGCTAGGGCCGGGCGAGGATGTCGTCGGCGACGGGGAAGAAAGCGCGGGCGCGTTGGCGCAGGCAAATGGTGAAAAAACGCTCATCGCGCTGACCGGCCGTGGGCAGGGGCCGCTGGCCGACCTGCGCATGATCGCGGCGTTGGCGATGCGTGGCGGCATGCCGCGCGAGTTGGCGCTGCAGGCGATCACGACAGCGCCCGCAAAGATCCTAGGGGTGGCGGATCGCGTCGGCGCCATCGAGCAGGGGCTTGACGCGGATCTGCTGATTCTCAGCGGCGATCCGCTGGATCTGAACGCGCGGGTCTTGCGGACATATGTCGCCGGCGAGCTCGCGTATGAGGCGCCGCGCGCAGACGCGATCGTGGTGCGGGCCGGGCACGTCTGGACCGGTGACCAGATGCTCCGCGACGCGCAGGTGTTGATCGAGGATGGCAAGGTCGCGGCCGTCGGGGCGCGCGTGTCGCACCCCCGCCATGCGCGAATCATCGACGCCGGGCCGGACGCGTTTGTGACACCTGGATTCATCGATGCGCATGGCCATCTGGGTTTTGAGGGCGATCGTGGCGCGGCGGGGCCTGACGCGCCGAATCATCTGCTGGCGTCGGTGGCGAACCGCGAGTTTCATCGCGTGGCGCGTTCCGGCGTGACGACGGTCATGCAGACTTCGTACAGTCCCAACAGCAATGGCTCGCGCATCGCGGCGATCAAGACGTGGGGCGCCACGCCTGAGCGGCTCGTCGCGCAGGACCTGGCGGGGATGTATTTCACGATGTCCGGGCAGGAGCCGAGCCAGGGCGCGAACAAAATCAAACAGGTGCTCGAGGCGGGCAAGAAATACGAGCAGGAGTGGACCAAGTACTACGACGAGCTGCGCAAGTGGAAGAAGGCGCAGGCCGAAGGCAAGAAGGTCGAGATCAAGCCGGAAAAGCCCAAGGACGAAAAAATCGAGAAGGTCGACCCGATTACGGGATTGTGGGAGTACACGATCAGCGGCGACCCGTTGCCGGAACCTGTGACCGGCCCGATGACGCTTGAGCTCGACGGCGCGAACATCACCGGCAAGCTCAGCGATCCGATGGGGGAGGAAGAGGTCGATGTCAACGGCACGCTGAACGGAACAACCGTTCGGCTGGAGATTGACGCGGAAACCGACCTGGGCAAACCCGTGATTACGGCGGAGCTTGACGTTGAGGACCATATGAAGGGAACGGCCGGTCTTGGCGACATGTTCTCTTTCCAGTTTGAGGCGACGCGCACCGAGCGCGGCAAGGTGCAGGTCACCCTCCGCCGCGGGCGGGGATCGCGCGGAAAAGACGGGAAGCCGCTGCGCCCGAAGGTGAACGAGGCGTTGGAGCCGATTCGCACGCTGCTCAAGGGCGAGATCGTGGCGCTGGTCGCGGCCGATACACCGGCGGAGATCGAGGCGGCGCTCAAGCTGCTGGTGGACGAATACAAGATTCCGGTGGTGCTGCTCGACGCGACCGAAGCGGCGATGGCGGTCGACGAAATTCAGAAGCGCGGCGAGCAGATTGGGGTTGTCGTGCCGACGCGCGTCGAGCGCATGCGCGATGACCGACCCTATGCTCAGGCGGTTGATCTCGCGCGGCAGGGGGTTCGCATCGCGATGCAGAGCCATGGCGAGGATGGGGCCCGCAGCCTGCCGAACATGGCGATGTTCGCGGTCAGCCTTGGGCTCGGTGGCGACGCGGCGCTGCGAGCGCTGACGGTCGACGCGGCGCGAATGTTCAAAGTCGAGGATCATGTCGGGCGTCTGGCGCCCGGATGTGATGGTGATGTGTTGATTTTCAGCGGGCATCCGTTCGACGGCGACGCGCAGCTCGAGCGCGTGATCGTCGGCGGATCAGAGGTGCCCGATCGCTTTGAAGAGATTGTCGAATGAAAACACTGAACAGACGGATGCGGATACTCGGGACGATTATCACGCTGCTCGCGGCGCCGGCGCTGGGATTCGCGCAGCCGTCCGATACGAGTGGCGCCCACGCGTTCATCGTGGCGAAAGTCGTTTCGATGGACGACAGCGACACGGTCGTGAATAACGCCGTAGTGCTTGTGCGCGACGGCAAGATTGAGTCCATCGCTGAAGCCGACACGTTCGAGATTCCGGACGGCTACCGGACGCACGACTTCAAGGAATGCTGGCTGGCGCCCGGACTGGTGGAGGGGCACAACCACACGTCCGGCGGATTGGGCGATCTGAATGACATGGTGTACCTGACGAACCCGGGGCTGGATACGCGCTCCGCGATCGACCCGGACAACGAACTGATCAAACTGGCGCGGATGGGCGGTGTCACGACGGTGATGCTGATTCCGGGCAGCGGCACGAACATCAGCGGCTTCGGCACGCTGACGAAGACGGCCGGCAAGAACCCCGACGATGTGATTATCCGGTCGCCCGGCTCGCTGAAGATCGCGCAAGCCGGTAATCCGGAGTGGTACTTCGGTGGCGTCGGCCGTTCGTTCATGAACTGGAACACGCGGCAGACGCTGTTGAAAGCGCGCGACTATCACCTCGCGTGGGAGGCGTTTGAAAAGGGCGAGTCGAAGGAGAAGCCCGAGTTTGACCCCACGTTCGAGCCTTTTCGCGGACTGTTTCGCAAGGAGTTTCCCGCGACGGTTCACACGCAGATCTATCAAGTGCTGATGACGACGGTCGATATGGTGGCAAACAAGCTTGACATCTGGACGGTGCTGGATCACTGCACCTTTGACGCCTGGAAAGTGGCGCCGCTGGTCAATGAGTCATCCTGCTGGACGATCAACGGCCCGCGCCAATACCAGTTCGACCGCACCGCGCGGCGCATGATTGGCAACGCGTCCGGCTGGTGGAAGAACGGCGTGCGCAAGTTGGGGATCAACACCGACGCCCCGGTCGTGCCTGAAGCGGAACTCAGCTATCAGGCGGCGATGGCCTGCTGGTATGGCTGGGAGCCCTACCCGGCCCTGCGCGGCGTGACGGCGGTGCCGGCCAAGGCGCTCGGCGTCTATGACCGTGTCGGCAGCATCGAGGTCGGCAAAGAAGCGGACTTCGGAATCTGGACCGGCAATCCGATTGACCCGCGTTCGGCATGTCTGATGACGATCATCGACGGCCGAATCGCGTATGACGGCACAAAGGGCGTCCGGCGCTTCTAAACCCACAGGACTGCGAATTCCGTATGTTTCCAGATGATTTGAAAATGCGAATCTGGCTTCTGCTGACGATAGCGCTGGTGACCGGCGGCGCCCCGGCGCGGGCGGATGACCCGCCGGCCGGTGGCGATGCGCCCGCGGCGCAGGCCGCGCCCGCGCCTGAGCCGGAGATTACGCTGACGCCGGAAGACCTCGACGAGGATGATCCGATCGAGCGCATTGTGGTCATTCGCGCCGGCAAGGTCATCACCAACACGGGCGACGATGTGGAGAACGGCATCGTCGTGATCAAGGACGGCGTCGTGTCGGCGGTTGGCCGCCTGGTCGAGTATCCGCTGAACGCGAAGGTCATCGACGCGCGCGATCAGGTCGTGATGCCGGGGCTGATCCATGTGGTCAGCACTTACTACGGCGAGGACACGCCGCGAATTCGCTACAACCGCAGCGGGAACAACGCGAACCGCACCGTCCACGATGATCTGGCCAGCCTGGATCATGACTTTTCCCCGCTGCTGGAAACCGGGTTCACGGCGCAGGCGCTGCTGCCCGTCGGCGGCGGGATCGTCGGCAAGAGCACGCTGGTTCGCACCGGCGGCCCGGAAAAATCGCGCGAGGTGGAGACAAAGCGCCAATACATCTACGTGTCGTCCGACAAGACGGCGCTCCGCGACGCGCTGAAAGCCGCCAAGAAGGAAATCGAGAAACGCGACAAGGCCCGCAAAGAGTGGGAAGAGCAGCAGAAGAAGCTGAAGGAAGAGGCAGAGAAAAAGGCGCAGGAAGAGAAGGCGAAGAAGGAAAAGGAACAGAAGGGCGAGAAAAAAGCGCCGGGCGCCGAGTTCTCAGCCGAGATGCCGCCGGGGCCGCCGCGACCGCCACCGGTCGAGGATGGAAAGCCCGCCGCGCCGGCGGAGTTTACGCCTCCCAAGATACCGCCGCCGCTGGAGCCGTTTGTCGAGTTGATCGAAAAGAAAGAAGGTCTGTTCGCGCTGATCGAGCTGGGGCGGGCGTCGGACTATGTGCAGATGCTCGACGCGATGCGCGGCTTTGAGATCGCGCATGAGTTTCTGATCCAGAACGGCGCGCAAAGCGATTTCTACTACGTGCAGGACAAGCTGCTCGAGTCGAAGCACAAGATCGTGATGTGGCCGCGGCACAGCGCGATTCCGTCCTCCACCGAGCTGCTGGACCTGGCGGGGGATCTCGCCGGCGGCGGATGCGAACTGAGCTTCATGCCGCTGACCGACGCGGAGCGTGAGTTTGAGCGGTATATGCCGCGCGTGGCGGAGCTGGTCCGTGAAGGTCTGCCGCGCGAGACGGCGCTGAAGGCGGTTACGCTGAATCCGGCGCAACTGCTCGGCGTCGACGAGAAGTTCGGCACGATTCAGGAAGGCCGACAGGCGGATCTGATTGTCCTGGACGGCGACCCGCTTGACGGACTGTCGCGCGTGCAAAAGACGTTGATCGCCGGTGAGATTGTCTACGACCGCGCGCGACAGGAGGAAGACGAATGAGCCTGCGCTCAATCGCAATGATATTCTCGGCGTTGGCGTTTTCGGCCGCGGCGTGGGCCGATACGCCGCCTTCGCCCTCGCTACCCAACCCCGAACCGCCGAAAACATCCCCGGCCGACGGCCCGCCCGCCGACAAGGCCGGTGACGCCGCGAAGTCGGAGGAAGAGAAGAAGAAAGAGGATGTCTGGTTCGCGGTGATCAATGGCCGCGTGCGCACGGTTACGGGCGCTTCATACGAAAACGCGACGGTGTTGTGCAAGAACGGAGATGTCGTCGAGATCGGCGGCGCCGTGAAGCTGCCGGAAAAGTGTGAAACGGTCGACGCGAAGGGCATGTTTGTGTACCCGGGGCTGGTCGCCGCCGGCGCGAGCGGGTTGTTTGGTTCGCCGCCGCAGGATCGTTCGGACGTGTACAGCATGAACATGCTGGTGGCGCTGGCGGGCGGCATCACCACGGTGCTGGCGGGGAACGACGTCGCGAAACTGACGTTCGGATCGGTCGAGGACATGGTCATCCGCGAGGGCGTTTTTGTCAGCCTGAATTACTCTTCGTCGCGCCCGCTGGATCGCCGCCAGTTGTGGGATGACCTGACGCGCGTGCGCGACTATCTGCGCGACGTGCGGAACTGGGAAATCGCCAAGAAGCGCGATGAGGAAGCGAAGGAGCCGGACAAGGAATGGCTCAAGGGCAAGTACGACGGCTATCGCAAACTGCTCGAAGGGCAGGCGGTCGCAGTCATCTCAGCGAATAACACCCAGGAATTGCGGGATGTCGCGGCGCTGGCGCGGCATTTCGACATGCGCGTGGTTGTGCGCGGCGCGGTGGAGGGTTGGACGGTCGCGGCTGAAATGGGGCGAGCCGGACTGGGGGCGATCATCACGCCGCGCGATGATCGCGATCCCGATCGGAACGCCAACCGGCCGACCGGGTCGTCGATCGAGAACGCGCGCATCCTCACGGAGCACGGCGTTACCGTTGCGATCATCCCCGGACTGACGGGCATCACCTACTGGGGGCTCGCCGGACGCGACTTGCTGCACACCAATATGGAAGCCGCGTTCGCGGTGCGGGGCGGGCTGTCGAACGACGCCGCGCTGCGGGCCATTACGATCGACGCCGCCCGCATCCTTGGGGTCGACGATCAGGTCGGATCGCTGGAAGCTGGTAAGGACGCCGACATGATCGTGGTTGACGGCGACCCGCTGAACTTCATGACCCAGGTGCATTATGCGGTGGTCAATGGGCGCGTGGTCTATGACAAATCCAAGGACACGTTGTTCGCCCACATCCGACCGACCGGCGAAGTGAAGGCGGTCGAGTTCGATGACTATTGGCCGCGACGGCTGGAATGGCCGGCGGACATTCCGGTGACAAACCCGCCAGAGCCGGAACCGGCGGCGGAACCCGCAAAGCCGGAAGCCACACCGGAAGCCAGCGAAACGCCGAAGCCGGATGATGCGCCCGCGGAAAACGCGGCGCAGCCTGAGGCCACGCCGGCGGTCGAGGCTTCTTCAACCCCTTGAGGTCGCCGGGCGCGATTCGGGCGGTTACCGCGCGTACGCCGCTACTGAACGCCGGGCCTTGATCAGCATGCGAATGGTCGCCGCCGCGACGCCGAGGCTGATCAGAATCGCCAGCCCCGAGAGCGTCAGCACCAGCCCGCCCGTGTTGTAGCTATCCTGCGACACGGGCCGCAGGATCAACACGCCCCACGCCAGCGCCGCCAGCACGCAGGTCGCGACGAAGGCGCCGAATGACAGCGCCGCCAGTCCGCGATGGGGCATGTGCCGCATCAGCCGCGAAAACCCGATCAGGAAAATCAAGCTCGGCACGGCGGCAAACGCGACCAGCAGCGTGTGTTTGAACGCTTTCCGATAGCTGTCCGGGACGAAGACCAGTAGCACGATCAAAATCGCCAGTGCGCCGGTGGCGATCGCCAGGAAGCGATTATCGCCGTAGCGGGCGCGGTAGTACGCGAGTGAACGTTTTCGGGTGACGAGGGTGATCCCGAGCGTCGCGGGCAGCGGCGTGAGCAGGGTGACGCTGAAGATCACGTCAAAGATGCCCTCCACCGCCTGCTCGGCGCTGGCGGATGCGCGGACGGCCGAGATGACACCGAGACCGACCAGGGCGACAAGCGCGATGCCGACATATTGCAGCAGCCCCAGCGCGCCGTTGAGTCGGCGCAGATCGCGCTGCTCCTGGTACATCAGGAAATCGCCGTACACCGAATCGGTGACGGTGTGACCGCAATCACACAATGCGGAGATCAGCTTGCCGCGCAGGTCGGCGCCGCACTCGACGCAGAATACGCGGCCGCGAATCCGGTCATCCGTGCCGACCGGATCGAGGAAGCGCAGCTTGCGCGGGCGCGCCGGCAGCGGAGACATCACGGATTCGGAGGACGATTTGGGCAAGTGGCGGCCTATTTGAGGTTCAATCGTTGCAGCTCGTCCGCCAGAACGGGCTGGTGGTTCGCGTGCCGCTCGGCCTCGGCGACGGAGATCGTTCCGGACGCCACGAGTTTCGCCAATGAACGCTCCATGGTCGACATCCGCTGACCGGGCTCGTCGCGCGTCTGGGTCTGCATCAGCGAGTAAATCTGGTCCGAACGCGCCTGACGAATCAGGTTTGAAACGCCATACGTGTTATTGAGGACTTCCATCGCCATTCTACGCCCGTGCCCGTCGTCGCGCTGCACGAGTTTCTGGCTGATGACGAATCGCACGCTGTGGGCCAGCTTGTTGGCGACCTCTTCGGCGCGATCCGGCGGGTACATGTCCAGCAACCGCGTGAGCGTGCCGGCGGCGTCCCGGGTGTGGATGCCGGAAAAAACGAGGTGTCCGGTCTCAGCGGCCGTCATGGTCCATGTGGCGGATTCGCGGTCCGTCATCTCGCCGACGAAGATAATGTCCGGATCCTCGCGGAGGCAGTCGCGGAGTCCGATCTCGAAATTCGGCACGTCACGCCCGATCGCCCGCTGCGAGATCATCGAGATGTCACTCTTGAGTTCGTATTCGATCGGGTCTTCGAGCGTGATGATGTGTACCGGTCGGTGGTGGGCGATGTAGTTCAGCAGCGCGGCGATCGTCGTGCTCTTTCCCGCGCCGGTTGTGCCCGTGACCAGCACCAGCCCCTGCGTCAGTTTGACGATGTCCTGCCAGACGTTGTTGGGAAAGCCGACGAACTCGATTGAGGGCAGACTCGTATCGAGCGCGCGGATTGCCATCGCCGGGCCGTTCATGTCGAAGTACGCGTTGATGCGGAAGCGCATGTCGTCGATCAGGCGCGACGCGTTGACCGAGCGCGTCTTGAGCAGCGTCGCCAGCTGCTTTTCGTCCAGCAGCGCCTTGAGCATGCGGTTGATTGTTTTCGTATCCAGCGGGGCGGCCTCGGTGATGCGGAGGTGGCCGTCCATCCGGAAGCATGGCGCCTTTCCGACTTTGATGTGCAGATCCGTCACGCGCGCCGTCGTCTGACGGCGGAATGAACTGAGCAGGTCGCGGACGCTCATGGCCCGCTTTTCGTTCGATTGGTAGACCTTGTCGTCCAGCGAGACCGGCTCGTTGCTCATCATCGCTCCACGGGCGGTTATGTGAGGCTGACCTAGTTTAGGTGGCCGTCCGAATCCGGGGAAGCCGTCCGGGCCGGATCCTGTGTTAGAATCGCGGTCGATACGGCCCGTTTTGGAGGCGCCTCGCTTTGCCCGGCACCGAACTCGATCAGGAAACGCAGCAGACCACGCGGCGCCTGCCGCCGTACAAGGTGATTCTGCATAATGACGAGGTCAACGCGATTGACCACGTCATCCTGTCGATTCTGCGCCTGACCCCGCTGGACGAAAACGAGGCGATTTAGAAAACGGTTGAGGCCCACAATGAGGGGCAGGCGGTGCTGCTGGTCACCAACCGCGAACGGGCGGAGTTGTACTGCGAGCAGTTTCACTCGGTCGGCATTACCGTGACTTGCGAGCCGGACTAGGGCTTCTCGTGGCGGACTCGATCGGCCGCCGCGACCATCCGCCGGATCCGCCATAGCGATCGCAGCGCCGGCCAGGCGTCGCGCAGCGGCCGCACACGACTGTCCGGATCGTTCTGCCAGGTGATCGGGACTTCCGCGATGCGGCGGCCATCGGCGGCGCCGCGCGCCAGGATTTCACAATCAAACAACCAGCCGGGCGTTTGAAGCTGACCGAAGAGGTCTTGCGCGACATGCCGTCGGAACAACTTGAAGCCGCATTGGGTGTCGCGCAGGGTCGGCAACAGCAGGCGCCGTCGCAGCGCGCGAAACGCCCAAGCCGCCAGGCGGCGGGCGAGCGGTTGGGCGGGGACAAGCTGCGAGTCCGGCAAATCGCGCGAGCCGATGGCGATGTCCGCCCCCGCGTCAATTGCGCTCAACAGGCGATCAAACTCGGACAACGGCGCCGACAGATCCGCGTCGCAGATCAAGATCAATTCGCCGTGGGCTTCGCGCACGCCGGTCGCGACGGCGGCCCCTTTCCCACGATTTTGCGCGTGCCGGAATTCACGAAACTGCCGCGAATCCGGCGGGAGGGACCGCGCAAGCGCGGCCGGCGTGCCATCGTCGCTGCCGTCGTCGACGAAAATCACGTCCACCGCCCACCGATCGGCGCGAAGCGCAACAAAGTCGCGCAGTGCTGCGCAGGTCGGCCCGATGCGGCGCGCCTCGCGATACATCGGGATCACGATTGTCAGTGAGCGGACATCTGACACGCGTCACCGCCGCGCGATGCGCTGGCCGGGAAAGCGACGAATGACGCCCTTGAGTTCGAGGGCGGTCATGGCGGCGAGCGCTTCACTCACCGGGATGGACGCGGAGCGCATCACGTCGTCAGTCAGAGTCGGATCGGTCGGAATGGCCGCCAGCAGGCGTGACTCCACTTCGCTCAACAGCGGCTGCTCGGGTCGATTGTTGCCCTCAGCGAACGCCAGTCGGGCCTGGCCGGTGTTAGTGGATACGGTCCCTTTGGCGAGCCGCTCGGGGTCGCGCATTTGGGCGCCGACGGCGCCCAACTCGTCCAAGACATCTTCGAGGCAGGTGGTCAGGCGGGCCGCGCCGTCGCGAATCAGGCGGTTCGTGCCTTGCGACATCGGGTCGGTCGCGCGGCCCGGGAGCGCGAACACTTCACGGTTGTACTCGCACGCGAGGCGGGCCGTAATCAGCGCCCCGCTGCGGTCGGCGGCCTCGATCACCAGCGTGCCGAGCGCCATGCCGGCGATGATGCGATTCCGCGACGGGAAATTCTCCGCGCGCACGGCGGTTTGCATCGGTAGTTCCGTTACCAAGGCGCCATTCTGGGCGACGCGATCGGCCAGGGCTTTGTTTTCCGGCGGATAGATTTCGCGCAGCCCGTTACCCAGGACGCCGATCGATCGGCCACCGGCGTCGATGGCGCCATGCTGGGCAAAGGCGTCGATCCCGCGGGCGAGCCCGCTGATGACACTGAACCCGGCGCCGGACAGTAACTCGCCGAAGCGCCGCGCCTGTTCGCTGCCGTAGATCGAACAGCGCCGGCTGCCGACAACCGCCACGGCGATCGCGTCAGTTTCGCGCAGCTCGCCGCGCACAAACAGCACGATCGGCGGGTCGTCGATATGCCGCAATCCGGCCGGGTAGGTCGCGTCGGATTGGGCGACGACGTTCACGCCGTGTTCGGCCGCGAACGCCACTTCGCGTTCGGCGCGGGTGAGATCAAGACTGGCCGCGATGCGATCCGCCTTGCGGGCGCCAACGCCCTTGATGGACGCGAGCGCCGCCGCAGAGGCGCCGAGCGCATCTTGCGCTGACCCGAAATGGGCGAGAATCCGCTTGAACAGGATCGGGCCGACGCCATCCGACAGCGCCCACGCGAGTTGCGCCAGCGCTTCAGCTGAGATCACACTCATGCGGCGCCCCTGGAAGGCCGCTTCGCTTTGACGCCCGCCGCATGGGCGGCCGGGCGTCGCCGCGAGAAGATAATGAACGCGCAGGCGATCAGCGCCGCCGACATGGCGAACACCGCCGGGCGCGTGCGCGAATCGAGAAACACTGTCAGCGCTGGATACTCGTCGAGGCCGCGCTCCACGAGAGCGGCGGCGGCCGGGAACGCGTCCGGCGTCTCGACCGGCGCCTGCGCCGCGACTTCGGCGGCCTTCTGAATCCGCTGCGCTTCGGCGACGCTGAAGCCGCCATCCTCCGCGAGTCGCGCGACATACGCGGCGTCGGTGCGGATGTGCTGGATCTGGCGCTCGTACATCTCCACCTGCGCGCGCAGGCGTCGCACTTCCTGATCGGCGTCGGCCCAGGCGCGGAGCGCCTGGCGGTGCTCCACCCAGCCTGGCGCAAGTAGCGCGATCGCAAGGCAAACCACACCCGCCGCCAGCATCAGCCAGAAGAAGAGCGTAGCGCCGAGTCCAAGCGCGGCGTCAGGCGGGGCGTGAGGCTTTCGGGAGGTCGCCACGAGTTGATCTTCCATTCCGGAGAACTGCCCGACATGTTACACCGAAATCGCGATCGTCCGGAGCCCCGCGCCGGGGATGTTGGGAGACGCCACGCCGCGCCGCCCGCCGGGCGGCGGCCCCTCAATCGGTGTCTTCTTCGGGCGAGAAGTCCATCCACACGACATATGGGCAGTTCCAGACCGGGTAGCGCGTCTGGATGCGGTAGCACAGGAAGTCGGACGCGCGGTAATCCCCGAGCCGGATCAACTCGTTGAGCAGGGCCGGCGCCCGCGGGTAAACGTAGGACGGGGCGTGGGTGAAGTCCTGACCGACACACTCAAGCCGCGGACCGTCGGGGAGGCGATCCTGCCAGCGGTCGGCCGGCGATTCGGCCAAGGCGCCGGTGGGGGCGCAGACGTCGTGGCGAATAAACGCGCCGGCGCCCTGCACGCTTTGCCGCGCGAGCGACTTGTGCAGCAACAGGAAAACGCCAAGTGCGCGCGAGGGGCCATTATCGATCAGATAGACAATGTCTTGCGGTGGCGTGGCCGCCGCGGGGTGCTTTGCGCTGCGCATGCGACTGACCAGAAACAGGTCGAACGGTTCCGCATTGGCCTCGGAGGTCTGCACGACGCCGGTGACGTAGTGTCCCGTCTGACGCGCGACAACCGACGGGCAGTTGTCGCTGCAGAAGCCGCGCATCTTGCTGACCGGCAGGCCGGAGGCGCCTTCGTCCCCGAAGCCGATGGTCGGCTCCGCCTGATCGGCGTCGTTGCCCACCACAAAGCGACCGATCGGGCAAATCGGCATGGGGGTTTCGCCCAAATGCACGGCGACGAGTCCCAATGAGGCGATACTGTCAATGCCGCCGGTCTGGGTCTGCGAGGGGGCGTACAGAAACACGGCGAGCTGCGATTCAAACGACCGGCCGGTGACCCCGCGCAGCGCGTTGAAGCCGGCGACGCGGGCCGCGAGCCGGGGGTCGGAATGCTGACCGGAACTCTCCGCAAGCGCGGGTGGAGTGGCCGCATCCTCCACGTCCCAACGATCCAACGCCCGCAGCAGATCCGCCTGACTGCCGCCGAGGTCGTCGAGCAGCGTCGCGTAGTCGGCGACTGAGGCTTCCACGGTGCGGATCAGGTCCGGGCGAATCCCGTTCTCAGCGGCCGCTCGAACAAAGCTGGTGAGGCCCTGAAGGCCGGGCAGGCGCCGCAGGGAGCCGAGGGGGTCGGCCCGATGCCGCGTGGCGGCGATGATCCGCTGGCACACCGGGCGCGACACGCCGGTCCAGCGGGCCGCGCCGGTGGCGTTTCGGGCTTCGAGCGGGAGCGCCGCGATCAAGGCGCGCAGCTCGCCCCGCAGGCGTTCTGCGCTGCGCGAAGCGCGGGCGCGGTCGTTGTGTTTGTCTGTAAGTGTCAATCCAGCCAATGATTACACATCCCGACCTGCGTTTCAACGCTCCAGCATAGCGGCGGCGGGGCGGCGAGGCCAGCCCAATCCAGATCAAATCGGATCAGTTCTGAAATGATCTTGACATGACACGCGGCGAGAAATAGAGTTGAAGGGAAGAAACCACGCTGGGGCGCCCCGCGTGACGATGTCCGCCTCAACATCGTCACGGCCGTTGACGAACGGCTTTGCGGGTAGTTGGAGCGAAGTTGTTCCAAGAGCCTCGCCGCGACGCGCGGCACGGGAGCTCGCCCCCGTGTGCGCGTCGCTTTTTTCCAAGTATACTTCGAGCGTGCGCTTGATCGTGGCCCGCACGGAAGCGCACTCGCGCGGGCGTAGCTCAATTGGCAGAGCATCAGCCTTCCAAGCTGAATGTTGACGGTTCGAATCCGTTCGCCCGCTTTCTTCCCATATCCAGAGAGTCGATCCGCCGGGCCTACTGGCGCAATGATCGACGATGCGACAACATCCATTCGTACAGCTCGGGATTGGCGTATGTGCGATCCCATGCGTTGTGATTCACACCGGGATAGATCGTCAGTCGCGCCTCTTTCGCCCCCGCTTCGCGCAGGCGCCGCACTTGCGTCTCCGAGTTGCTGATGTCGACGACATTGTCAGCGTCGCCGTGAAACACCCAGATCGGCATCGTCGTCAGCGGCGCGGCGCGCAGGGGCAAAGTGCGGCCGCAGATCGGGGCGATGGCCGCGAAGCGCTCAGGGTACTCGGCGGCAAACATCCACACGCCCGTGCCGCCCATGCTCAAGCCCGTCAGGTAGACGCGATCGGGATCGACGTTGTATGCGCCGATCACATGCTCCAGCAGACGCGCGAGCGCGTGCGGATCCCACCACTCGTCCGCGGGACACTGGGGCGCGACGACGACAAATGGCAGGTCGAGTTTCTGCTCGGCGATCAGCTTGGGTAAGCCGGTACGCTCGAGATCATCCAGGTTGGCGCCGCGTTCACCGGCGCCATGCAGGAAGAGCAGCAGCGGCCGGCGCTCGTCCGATTCAGGGTAGTCGCTCGGCAGATAAACGCGGTAGGGCAGCTCGAAGGCGCGGATGTACTCGGCGCGCAGGCGATGGTCGCCCGCGGAGCCTCGGGCTGCGCATCCAACCAGCGCCAACAACGCGGCGGAGATCAGCGGGAGCGCCAGCGGCGCGCTTCGCATCGGTGTCAACGGTGTCTCCTCATCGGCGTGAAAAAAAGAAGCGCGGGCCAAAAGGACCCGCGCTTCGAGGAATCCGCATTGTTTCGCAGCCGTTTGACTACGGGCAGGGCGTGCCGAAGACCGACAGCAGACCGGCCAGGTCACCGAGGTCGACCGTGCCGCTATTGTCCAGGTCGGCGTCCGCGTTGAAGCCCGGATCGCCGGTGCTGGTGCCGAACGACGCCAGCAGACCCGCCAGGTCGGCCAGGTCAACCGTGCCGCTGTCATCGATGTCGCCGAAGCACGGCACATCGCCCGACACGGTGAACGAAATGCTGCCGGCCGCCACGCTGGCGGTGGCCGACACAGCCGGCGAAACGGTCGGGGCCGCATTCACGGCCGAGAACACGTTGGCGACGACATTGGCGAGCGAGTAGGTGTATTCACCGGCGGTCGACGGGGCGTTGAACGTGCCGCTGGCAAGCGTGACTGAACCACTCTGACCGACACCGGCCACGACCGCCGCGCTTTCCGCGACGCCGCTGCCCATCGTCAGCGCCTGGCCGAAGCCGTTCTGCGCGCCGCCGATTTGACGAAGCACCTGCGCGCCCATCGCGCCGCGCTGCACGCCGACATAACCGGTCGGATCGTTGCCGTCGCCGGGATTGCTGATGCCGGCGGGGCGGCTGAAGTTCGTCATGGCGCCGGGCACGGCGCCGGCCGGCGGAATGTCGATCAGTTCGGGATTATTCGGGTCTTGAATCAGGTCGGTAACGAGCAGCGCGAGGCCGGCGTTATCGCCGGTCGAAACGGTG
The DNA here is from genome assembly GCA_964528455.1 of uncultured Planctomycetales bacterium. GTDB lineage: Bacteria > Planctomycetota > Phycisphaerae > UBA1845 > Fen-1342 > DSPM01. Next base: position 92,085 of record CAZGTH010000003.1, read on the forward strand.
AAGCCGATCGACCAGGTGATCGCGGCGCCCGGCTCGACGGTTGCGGTATCTTGCGGCGATGTGAGCGACACGGTCACGGTCTGCGCCTGAGCGCACACGGCGGTCATCAGAACAGCGCCTACAACGGCCTTAGCTTTCGCGAACATGCTTCGTGTCCTCCTTCAATGCGGTCGGGTCGTTGACAACGCCCATTTGATCTGAATGCCGAATGTTACCTGCGAAACGAGTAAGTACGAACTCAGTGTCCCGGGTTCATCCTTTGCAAGCGCTTTCAAAGTACCCCGTCCGAGCGGGGAAGACAAGCGCAAAAGTCCGAATTCGCGACCGTACCGACACCGATACGAGTTATCGGACATAACCAATCCTTACTCCGACATCAGCGGGATCGCGACCGCCGCGTCGGCCATATCCACATCGCCATCCTCGTCCAGGTCCGCCAGCTCAAACTCCAGCGCGTCGCAGCCCGGCGGGGGTGTCGTGACGTCGGGGCCGTTCAGGCAGGCGGAAAACTGGAGCAGGTCCGCGCCGCCGACATCGCCGTCGTTGTCGTAGTCCACGTCGTAATACATGCCGATGCTGGCCATCATCGGGCCGATTTCCGGGTTGGCCATGAACAGCTTCCAGCACAAACCGGTGCGATGGTTCTCGATCATCGGCGCGATCGGCCCCTGGTCGATGGCCAGCCAGCCGTTGTCCACCCAGTCGGACTGCAGATTGAACGCGTCATAAAAGCCGTACGTGCCGTAGGTATCCGGATAGACATCGAACATATGGCGCAGCGTGGCCAGCGACTCTTCCGGCGTGTACGCCGTGGCGCTCAGGGCGGCGGTGGGCGTGATGGTGCCATTGTCGTTGGTCGGCGAATGGGCCGAATAGCCGCTCGGATTGCGGCTGGCCGTCAGGCCCCAGATCAACGCGCTGTATCCCTCGAACATGTTCGGATTATCGATGCAATGCGCGCGGTTAATCAGCGAGATGTTGCGATTGTTCTCGAAGTAATTCGCGTAGCTGTCGTGCTTGTAGCGCGGGTCGAACCCGATGTTCGAGTAATGCGTGAAGAAGAGCGGGCCGCCGAGTGGTTGCCCCACCCACTGCTGATATCCAAAGTACGTGTTGCCGTTGACGTAGTTTCCGCTGTTGGCCCAGCCGTTGTGATAGGCGGAGGGCGGGATCGGATGCGTCGGCGAGGCGATCGCAAGCAGATAGATGATCTGCGCTTCGTTGAAGCCGCGAATCTGATGGTTCAGCGCCCAGCCGAAGTTCGGTGACCAGTGCCAGTACAGCACCTGCCCGCCGGGAAATCGCAGGTACCAGTCCCACTCGACCTCTTCCCACAGGCGCGTGATTCGCGCCCGCACATCGGTTTCGATCGGATCGTTGGGATCGTCGAAATACTGGCGGGCGATCAACATGCCCTCAATCAGGAAAGCCGTTTCGACCAGATCGCCGCCGTTGTCCTGCGCTCCGGCGAACGCGATGGTCGCGCCGGTCGAGCCGTTGTTCCAGTGGGCCCATACGCCGTGATAGCGCGTCAGGTCGTTCTCGAGAAAATCAAGGATCTGCAGTAGTCGGGCGGCGGCGGCGGCCCGCGTGATAAAGCCGCGTTCGGCGCCGACGACGATACTGGCGATGCCGAAGCCGGTGCCGCCGGTGGTGACGGTGGTCGCCGGATGCCCGGTATTGATGCCTTCGCGGGCCATGCCCGATCCCGGATGCGCGCCGTCCCAGAAATAGCGGAACGCGTCTTCCTGAATCATGTCCATCATCTCGTCATCGGTCAGGCCGTTGTAGCCGGGGGCAAACGTGAAGTCCGACAAAGTGGACTCGACGCCGCTGACGACGGAACTGAGCTTGTAGAAGTAGAGCGGCGCGCCGGGGCCGGTCAGGTCGTCGTAGCGCGTGCCGTCCACCGGCGCGGTGTTGAGTTTGGTGTACGGCCCGCCGGCTGTGTCGGCGCGATAGATGTTGTAGCCCTCGAGGCCGGCGCTCGCGACCGGGCTCCAGTAAATGCGATTGAACCGCGCGAGCGAGTTTGCCGCGAGACCGGCCGGCGTCGGCGCGCCGCCGGGGCCGCGCAGCCGCAGATTATCGACGTACGCGACACCGCTCGTACCCGCCATGTCTTCGAAAATGAAGGCCCAGATGAAATCGAGATCGGTCTGCGCGCGGGACGCGACGTCCAGCGAGATCGTCGTCCACACGCCGGTTGTGTTCGGGATGCCGGTCGCCTGCTGCCAGTTGTTGGGCGGGCTCCAGTTCTGGCTCCAGATACCCATCAGATCAGGGACTGCGCCGGCGGATTCGATGTACACATCGGCGAGCAGTTCGGTGTAGCCGTCCAGGCTGTAGGCCGGAGCGGTCCAGTTGTGCCGATATTCGACCTTGCGATCCGCTTCGCCGGCGATCGTCAGCTTGAGAATCTGCGCCCCATCCGTGGCGGCGGGCGCGCCGCCGACGCCGCCCTGCACGATCGCCAGCGTCAGACCGGCGTCGACAGCCGTCACGCTCAGCCCGGTCTCGCTTGCTTCGTAGCTGGTGATCGGCACGATGATGTCCGCGATCGCCGCATAAGGGGCGAGAGACGCCAACACGGCGATCCAAAGACGCCCCTGGGCGCCGCGCTTTGCGTCCGGATGTCGCATCAGGCTTGCTCCTTTGCCAGCGCGGGGGTGACCGCGCCTGCGGGTGACCATGTGGCGCGACGCAGGGCGGGCGCTCCATTTTCCGAGATCACGTCTCGATACCAGTGACCGCTCGCTTTGATAATACGCGCTTGCGTTTGCGGGTCACAACGAATAATTCCAAATCGCTTTGACAGGCCCTCCGACCACTCCAGATTGTCCATCAGCGACCATGCAAAATAGCCGCGCACATCCACGCCGGCGTCGCGGGCGGCGGCGATAACGGCCAGGTGGTCGGCGAGATAATCGATCCGATCCTGATCGTCGACAAATCCGGCGGAATCGGGCTTGTCGTTACACGCCGCCCCGTTTTCAGTGATGTAGACGGGCAGGCCCGGGTAACGGTTGCTGAGCCAGTCCAATAAGTGATAGAAACCGGTCGGAACGATCGGCCAGCCCATCTCGGTCTTCGGCGGCGACGGGTCGAAGAACCGCTCCATCTCCATCGGGCCGGCGCCCGGCGCGTGCCGCACGATGTCGCTCAGATAGTAGTTGAGCGCGAGATAATCCATCGATCCCTTCAGCGCCGCCGTGTCGTCGGCCGAAAACGGCGGCAGCAGGTCGCCGAGGCGCTCGCGCATCACCGCCGGGTAATCGCCGAAGTAGGGCGGATCGGTGAACCAGCCGCCAAAATCGAGCATTGCGCGCTCGGCCGCGCCACGATCAGCGGGCTTTTCTGAAGCGGGGAAGCTGTATGTCGTGTTGAGGGCGAAACTGATTTTTCCATCGCCGTGCGCATGCGCCCGGTAGCGCTGAACGGCGTACGCGTGAGCGCGCATCAGATGATGGCCGGCAAGATATCCGAGCCGGCGATCGCGAATGCCGGGCGCATGTCCGCCATGGAAGTAGCCGCCGTCGACGCAGCACCACGGCTCGTTGATCGTGATCCACATCTTCACGCGATCGGCGAGACGGTCGTAGATCAATTGGGCATAGTCGGCGAACAGATGCGGCAGGTCCGGATGGGTCCATCCGCCTAGTTCCATCTGCAACGCCGCGGGCAGGTCCCAATGATAGAGCGTGACCATCGGCTGAATGTTCGCGGCGATCAGCCGATCAATCAGGCGGTCGTAAAAATCGAGTCCGGTTTGATTGATCGCGTCGCGCCCGGTCGGCATGACGCGCGGCCAACTGATGGAGAGGCGATAGGCCTGCAGGCCGAGCGAACGCATCAGATCGACATCTTCGGCCCAGCGCCGGTAATGGTCACAGGCGGGTTCGCCGGTGTCGCCGGCGCGGGTCTTTCCGGGCGTGGCGCAGAAAACGTCCCAGATGCTGGGACCGCGGCCGTCGATGGTGGTCGCCCCCTCAATTTGAAAGGCGGCTGTGGCTGCGCCCCACAGGAAATCAGCTGGAAATGGCGTTTGCACGGGAGAGACCGCCTTCACTGGAAGCTGGGTGGCTAGCCTAAGTGGCTGCCCTGATTGCACTTATATCGATTGTTGACGCCTTGGGGGCTGACGCTGATCGTCCCCCAGAGACACTATAGGCGCCGATGAAAGCGCTTGCAACGACATCCGGGATGAGATAAGCTCATGGAAGTCGGATCGAGAGTGGAACAATGATCCAGATCAATTCACGAGCCTTTGGCGGTTAACGGAGCAAGGACATGCGAAGGACACCGCGCGTTGTTTGCAAACAGTCGGCTTTTACTCTGATCGAGTTGCTGGTGGTGGTGGCGATTATCGCGCTGCTGATATCGATTCTGCTGCCGTCGCTGAAGAAGGCGCGCGACGCCGCGAAGACGTCGGTGTGCGCGTCGAATATGCATCAGTTGGCGATCGCGACGCTGTATTACGCGGAGGAGAATGTGGATCACCTGCCGTGGATGCCCGGATCGACGGGGCAGCCGCTCGGCGACTACTTTGTCAACGCGCCGTACAATCAATTCCACCAGTTGCTTCGCTTCTTTCCGATTGTGGGAAATCTCGACGTATTCAAATGCCCGTCCGCGACAGGCGGCAGGGGCACCAACGATCGACGAACCTCAAATTCGGTGTCGACAATTTTCGGCCTGACGCAGTTCGCCAATGACCGGGCGGGCAGCTATTACTTCATGCGGAAATCCGACCCGCTCTATTTCCAGACCGCCTATCGCAAGGGCTGGTGGCCGGAGCATGACCCGACGCAGATACCCGGCGAAGAGTTCCCCGAGTTGTACACCGAGTATTTCTTCAACGACTACCAGGCCGAGTTCGTCAACGATGGATCGGGCAAGCCTTATCCCGCGATGAACGGCGGCGCCATCGGGCGCATTGCCGCGCCGAATTATGCGGTTCCATTCACCGAGTTCAGCTATTGGAACTCGAGCAACCCGGACCAGCATTTCCACCTTAAGCGGCATCAGGACCAAACGAACTTCGCGTTCCTCGACGGGCACGTGGAGCGTTTGCCGGCGCAGCGATACATGGATGTGCTGGAAGGTCGTACCGGGGCGGCGCGCCTCGATTTCGATCCGTTCGGCAATCGCTGTTTCTGGGTATGGGGGCTTTCGAAATCGGGTCGGGACATTGGGCCGAACAACTAGAAACCGTAGTATCACGTTGAGTTTGACGATTTGAATTGGCCGTTGGTCGAGCGAACAACTTCATGTGAGGAGCAGAGGAATGAAGCGCATTGTCGTAGTGATGATTTGCGGCGCGCTGGCTGTTACGGCCATGGGCCGCACAGGCGTGCTGAAGAACGGCAGTTTTGAGACCTTCGATCCGAATACGTTCCGCCCGCTTGACTGGACGGCGTTCGGTGGCGTCTCGTCGGCCGACGTTGCCAACGACGGCGCTCGCAGCTGCCTCGCGGATTTCGTGAACGGCGGTTTCCAGGGCGCGTTTCAGGACACCGTTTCGGTCGGTCCGGGCGTCCGGATCCTTCAGCGTTGCCTGGCGCTGCACCCCAGTTCCGATCCGCTGCCGACCACATCCACGGTCGCCGGCATCAAGCTTGAGTTCCGCGTGCCAGAGGGTCTGCCGTCGCCGCCGCCCGAGGAGAACCTCGCCTTCGACGCGAACTCCCCGGTCGATGTATGGGAGACGGTGAGCCTGAATACGGTGGTGCCGGAAGGCGCGACGGTCGCCCGCATCGTGATGATTTCGTTTGAGCAGACGGACGCCAATGGCGACCCGGTCGTGCCAAACAATGGCCCGGTCTATGTCGATTCCGTCGTGCTTTCGCTGGACGGCAACGCCACGAATCCGGTCCTGAATCCCAGCTTTGAAGCGGCGCTGGCCGGCTCATGGAACGCCTTCGGCGGCATGGGCAGCGGCGCGGCCCGCAACGTTTTTGAGGTTCCGGCGGATGACGGCTCAGCCGTGCTGAAGATCGGCGGCGAGTTTACCGCCGGCGCGACGCAGGAAGTGCCCGTCACTGCGGGTCAGACGTTCGACCTGTCGGCGAAGTTCCGCTCGCGGTCGACCGGGACGCCGCCGCTCGGTGGCCCGTACACGTCGGCCGCCGCGTTTGCGGGTCCGAAGGTGGAGTGGGTGGTCGGCTCGGTTCCGACGCCGAACATCGACATCGCGCCGAACGCGAACCCGATCTCCGCGACGACGAACATCATCAACAGCGACGATCCGACCGACACCTGGATTCCGCTGACGATCGACTACACGATGCCGCCGTCGAAGGCCGCGCTGCTTCGCGCGACGGTCATCAACGGCTTTGGCACAGGTATGGGCAAGGGCTATTACGATAACTTCGAAATGGTCCTGACCAACGTGTTCGACGGCTCCGACGCGGACGCCGACGGCGACGAGGACATGGCCGACATCGCCCAACTGCAGACGACCTTCACCGGCGCCGGCGGCGGTCTGGCGTTCGGCGGTCTCGTTTTCGATCATGATGAAGACGACGATGTCGACATCAGCGACTCCAATTTCACCTTGCCTCGCATGACCGGTCCGGCCGCGGAATAAGCCGGAGCGCCCGCGCGGCTTCTGCCGCGCGGGCGCTTTTTTTTTTCGATACGATGTCGCTACCTGGTACCGTCCGGCGGAGAGGTGACACTGCGATCCTTTGCAGCCCATCGCCCGCCGATCATTTCCGAGCGTAAGACGCAACCAGAAAACGGGAATCAAGACCATGCACAAACTGACGTGGATCGCGGCGCTGATCCTGGCGGCGCCGGCCGGCGCGCAGCCGACCAATCTGAAGGCGGAAGGGCACGACTCGCGGATCGACATCACCTGGGATGCGCCGCCCGCCAAGGGCGCGGAGCCGACGTTCAACGTGTATCGGGCTGACAGCGCCGATGGGACGTACACGCTGCTGAATCCGCAGCCCTATCCGTTCACGGTTTACAGCGACTTCCTCGGGAAGAACGCCATCACGCGCTACTACCGCGTGGCGCTGATCGGCGCGGATGGGAGCGAGGGGCCGCGGCTCGATGCGGTATCGGCGCGCACCCGCGCGATGAGCGATGAAGAGCTCGTCACTTCGATCGAGAAGGCGACGTTTCGATACTTCTGGGACTTCGGGCATCCGGTCAGCGGGCTGTCACGGGAGGGTCTCAAACATCCGCGCGACACGGTCACCTCGGGCGGGACGGGTTTCGGGCTGATGACGATCATGGTCGGCGCGGAGCGCGGGTTTGTTTCGCGCGAGGCCGCCGCCGAGCGAATCCTGAAGATGATCCGCTTCCTCGATGAAGTGACGCCGCGCTATCACGGCGTGTGGTCGCACTGGATCAACGGCACAACCGGACAGACGATCCACTTCGCCGGTAAAGAAGACAACGGCGGCGACATTGTGGAGACGGCGTTCCTCGTCGAAGGCATGTTGACGGTCGCGCAGTATTTTGATCGTGACACGGCCGTCGAGCGCGAGATTCGGACGCGCGTCGACAAGATGTGGCGCGAGGTCGAGTGGAACTGGTACTTGCGTGAACCGGATGGCAAGCAGCTCTACTGGCACTGGTCGCCGCAATATGAGTGGCATCGCAATCACCGCATCGGCGGCCATTTCAACGAATGCATGATCGCGTACATCCTGGGCATCTGCTCGCCGACCCATCCGATTCCGCCGGAGTGTTACTACGAAGGCTGGGTGAAGGACCCGCAGACATACGCCAACGGCAAGGAGTTTTACGGACACAAGCTCGCGGTCGGATATGACTATGGCGGTCCGCTGTTCTTCACCCATTACTCGTATCTGGGCCTCGACCCGCGGGCCGTGACGGATCGTTTCTGCAACTACTTTGAGAACAGTCGGAACATCTCGCTGATTCACCAGGCGTACTGCAAGGAAAACCCGAAGGAGTTTGCCGGGTACAGCGACGAGTGCTGGGGGCTGACGGCGAGCTTCTCGGTCAAGGGATATTCAGCGCACGAGCCGCGGCGCGACAACGGCACGATTACGCCGACGGCGGCGATCAGCGCCATGCCGTACACGCCGGAAGCGTCGCTGAAAGCGCTGAAGCATTTCTATCACGAACATGGGCCGCGCATCTGGGGTCCGTTTGGTTTTCACGACGCGTTCAACGTGACACACGACTGGGTGTCGGACACGTTCCTGGCGATTGATCAGGGAACGATCTGCCCGATGATCGAGAATTATCGCACCGGTTTGTGCTGGCGGATGTTCATGCGGAACCCGGACATCGTGAGCGGTTTACGGAAAGCCGACATCCTGGCGGCCGATTATGAAGCTCCGACCGAGAAACAGCCTCGCGGGAGCACCGATTAGTATGTTATCGGACTCGGATAATATGAAAACGCTTGCAATTTCGAGCGGCGGGGTGCTAGAATTGGGTTTGTCGGGTCATACGATGACCTTGCAACATGTCTTACAGGGTGCCTAAGGAGGTTGGAGAAATGAAGGCTTGGCTCGGCGCTGGTGTCGCCATTCTGTTGTTCGCGCAAACGCAAGTTCTTGCTGGTGGATTGTTGATTAACGGCGGCCTGGATGATCCGCCGGATCATGAGACGGACATCGCCACGGGTTGGACGCTGGTTGAGCCGAGTCTCGACAGCAACGGCATCGCCGTTAACAGCGCGACGTTCGCGTCATTCGCGAATCACAACGTCGGCGGCACGCGTGGCCTGTGGTTCCGCAGCTTTGAAGGCGGCTTGGGTGGTGATGCGCCATTCTCGGTCGATGCGCATCTCTATCAGGATGTCGCGGCCACGCCGGGCGAGGCGTACACGGCTTCGGCCTGGTGGCGTTTCGAAACGAACTACCCTGGCACGAACCCTTTCTCCGCCACCGATGATTTCCTGATTCTCGACTTCCTGGATGGCAGCAACGCTTCGCTTGGCGCCATCGCGGTCAATGCTGATGATTCCTATCCCGGCACCAGCGACTGGTTCCAGGTCAGCGTCAACGGCGTGGCCCCGGCCGGCACGGTTTCGGTCCGCGTGCAGGCGTCGTTCCTCGGCGGCGAACTGCAGGAAGCGAATCCGCAGTCGGCGTTCGTCGACGACTTCATGCTCACGCCAGAGCCGACCGCGGCGATGCTCCTGCTCGCGCCGCTGTTCGTGTTCCGTCGTCGTGGCTAAGCGCGCGTTGACGATCAACGCATAATTCCTGGCGGCCCGGTCGCTTGCCCTAGCGCGACCGGGCCGCCTTTGTCTTAACCCATCGGACCCATGCCCAAAACACTTTTTCTGCTGATCGCGCTCACATCGATCGCGATCCCCGCGCCCGCTGATGAACGCCTGATCGACGATTGTGGCGCGACCGACCACTGGAGCGTCAGTGCCGCAGAGGGCGTTGAGGCGTCCATATCGCTCGTTCCCGGACGTGATGGCCAGGCGCTGCGCGTCGACTACCACTTCAAGGCCGGCGGCGGCTACTGGGTGTTGCGGCGCGACGCGAAGATGACGCTGCCCGCGAACTACGACTTCCGCATTGATGTCCGCGGCGAAGGCCCGCCCAACAATCTGGAGTTCAAGCTCTGCGATCCCGCCAACGAGAATGTGTGGTGGGTCTGGCGCGGCGGCTGGGCGACGCCAACGGCTTGGGAAACCCTGAGACACAAACGGCGGCACTTCCGGTTTGCGTGGGGGCCGTCGGGCGGAGAACCGCTGGACACCATCGGCGGCGTCGAGATCGCGATGTCCGCCGCCGAGGGGGGCCGGGGCTTCCTGATCGTGGATAACCTGCGGTTTGAGGAATTGGAGTCGGTCGCGGCGGTGTCGCACGCCCCGCGCATCTCCGTATCTTCAAGCGCGGCTGGCGCGGCTCCGCCGAGTTCGCTCGGCGCCGAGGGACGTGTCGGCTGGCGCAGCGCGCCGGATGTTGCGGACGCTTCACTGTCGCTCGATTTTCAACAAATGCGGAGCTTCGGCGGCGTTCGGATTGACTTTGCGAGCGACGCCACGCCGGCGGCGTATGACGTTGAAGTGACGCGCGATGGCGTCAAGTGGGAAGCCGTTGCGCATGTGGGGGCAATGCCGGCGACGCACTTCGTATCGATGCCGGATTGCGACGCGCGCGGTCTGCGCGTGGTCGCGCAGGGGCCGATGGGAATCGAGCGCCTGGAGCTGGCGCCGCTCGCGTTTGGCGACGACCATAATCAGCGCTTTCTCCACATCGCGCAGGCGATGCCGATTGGCGCGTATCCGCGTCAGTTTCTCAACAAACAGACGTTCTGGACGATCGTCGGATTGCCGGACGATGACGCCGAAGCGCTGCTCGACGAAACCGGAATGCTCGAGGCGTGCGCGGGAAAGTGGTCAATCTGCCCGACCGTCGTGTCACACGGCCGCACGCTGAACTGGAGCGATGCCCGGCGGAGTTGCGCGCTGGAGCGGGGGGATCTGCCGATTCCCTCGGTCACGATGGACTTCGAGCAAGGACTGCGGCTGACCGTTTCTGCGCTGGCGACCGGGGAGCCTGGGGCGTCGCGCACGCTGGCGCGCTACCGGCTGACCAACACGAGCAACGAGAACTGGTCGGGGTCGCTGGTCCTGCAGTTTCGCCCGTTTCAGGTTCTGCCGCCATGGCAGACGCTGAACCGCGTCGGGGGCGCGGGGCGGATTGACGCGTTATCTGCTGATGCGGACGCGATCGTCATCGACGGGAGAACGATCGTCACGAGCACGGCGCCAAGCGCGACATCCCGATCGCAGGAACGCTCCGGGCGGCCGGGTGACGGACTGCTGTCCGGCTCCGCCACCTGGGCGATCGACACGATTCCCGCTGGCGGGCGCGCGGACATCACGCTGGCGATTCCGCTTCATGACGAAACGCCGGCGATGACGCGCGATGAAGTTGGTTTTGACGCCGCGCTGGCGCGCGAGACGAAGCGCTGGAGCGAGTTGCTGGATCGAACGCTGATCCGGCTGCCCGCATCCGCGGCCGGGCTGGCCGACACGTTCCGCACAACGCAGGCGTATATTCTGATCAACGCGGATGGGGCGGCGATTCAGCCGGGCTCGCGCACGTATGAGCGCAGCTGGATTCGCGATGGGGCGATGACGGCCACCGCGCTGCTGTATACGGGCCACACGGCCCGGGCGCGGGATTTCATTGAGTGGTACGCGCCGTTTCAATTCGAAAACGGGATGATCCCCGCGATTGTCGATCAGCGCGGACCGGACCCGATTCCCGAGCACGACAGCACCGGCGAGTTTATCCACCTGCTTTATCGCTACTACCAGTTCAGCGGCGATCGATCGATCCTGGAGCGACACTTTCCGGCCGTCGAACGCGGCGTGGCGTACCTGGATCAGCTCCGCCGGCAGCGCATGTCAGGGCCGTATGTCGACGGCACGGACACGCAGAAGGCCTGCTACGGGCTCGTAACCGAGTCGATCAGCCACGAGGGGTATTCACCGGCCCGGCATTCGTATTGGGACGGCTTCTGGACGTTGCGGGGTCTGCAGGACGCGCGCGACATCGCGACGGCGTTGGGGCGCGCGGCCGAGGCGACCCGCTTTGACGCGTTCTACCAGGACTACCTGCGTTGCACACTCGATTCGATCCGCAAAGCGCGCGAGATTCATGGCTGCGATTACATCCCGGGTTGTGTCGAGCTTGGAGACTTTGACCCGACATCCACCGCGATCGCGATTTTCCCCTGCGCCCAGGCGCGACATCTGCCGCAAGACGCGCTGCAGGCGACATTTGATCGCTACATGACGTTCTTCCGTGATCGGCGTGACGGGCGGATTGAGTGGGAGGGCTACACGCCGTACGAGCTGCGGACGGCCGGCGCGATGGCTTTGCGCAACCGGGTTGCTGAAGCCCACGAACTGCTCGATTTCTTCATGACCCAGCAGCGGCCGGCCGGATGGAACCACTGGGCGGAAGTCATCTATCGCGACCCGGACATGCCGAAGTACATCGGCGATATGCCGCATACCTGGGTCGGGTCGGGATTCATGAACAGCCTGCGGATGATGCTGGTCTACGAGCGCGACGCCGATCAGGCGTTGGTGCTGGCCGCCGGTGTGCCGCGCGATTGGATGCTTGACGAACAAGGCGTATCCGTTGCTAATCTACCGACGATGTTTGGCGAGATCGCCTATCAGCTTCGCCGCGTCGCGGATCGAGTTGTGTTTGAACTCGACAGCGCGGCCGCGGCGCCCGGTGGCGTGTGGTTGACGATTCCGGCGAACGCGGCGGATCTGCGCGTCAGTGGCGGCGCGGCGCGCGTGACGAACGGGCAGTTGCGCCTCCCGGACGGCGCCGGGCGCGTCACGGTGTCGTGGAGCGCGGACCAGCCGTAAGGCAAAGGGAGCAGCCGATGACGCGCTCGACGTGGTTCCTGCTGCTGCTGGGAGCCCCCGCCGTTGCGCTGCTGCTGTTCGGACCGCGTGGCGTGGTAAACACGCCGCAAGACCGCGTCGTCGTCCGCTACTGGGAGAAATGGACCGGCGTGGAAGCGGCGGCGATGAAGCGTGTGGTCGATGAATTCAACGACACGATCGGGCGCGAAGAGGGGATCTGGGTCGAGTATTCGTCGATCGGCGATATCGAGAAGCGCACGCTGATCGCCACCGCCGCGGGCGATCCGCCGGACATCGCGGGGCTTGACGATCGGATGGTGGCGCAGTTCGCGGATCTTGACGCCCTGCTGGAAATCAGTGACCTCGTGGCGGAATTCGGCATCAACGGCGCTGATTTCAAGCCGACATGGTGGAGCATCGGCGAGTACGGGGGTGGCCTGTATGCGCTTCCGAGCACGCCGTTCACAATTGCGCTGTACTACAATCGGGCGGCATTTCGGGCGGCGGGACTCGATCCCGATCGTCCGCCGCGCACGACGGCCGAACTCAACGACTATGCGGTGAAGCTGACGCTGAAGGATGAGCGCGGTCGCATCACGCAACTTGGCTTCACGACCTCGCCGCAGATGCTGGGGTGGTGGCACTGGGCCTGGCCGTCATTCTTTGATGGCGTGTTGTGGGACGGGGAGCGGCTGCGGATTGACTCGCCGGAATCACGGGCGGCGTTTCATTGGGTCCATGAGCGCCGCGCCCGCATCGGCGTTTCGGCGGTGGAGTCGTTTGAGAGCAGCGCCGGCGCGATCGAGGGCACGCAGAACCCGTTCATTTCCGGGCAACTTGTGATGGTGTTTCAGGGGCCGTGGATGAGCAACTGGATCAACCACTATCGCCCCGATCTGGACTATGCCGTCGCGCCGTTTCCGTCGGTGTCGACTGCGCGGCAGAACGTGCTGGCGTCGGCGGACGTGTTCGTGATCCCGCGCGCCGCGCCGCATCCGCGGGAGGCGATGCGCTTCCTCGCTTTTCTGCTGCGCCAGGAGAACTTTGAGGAGGTCTGCCGGGCGCATTGCAAGGTCTCACCCTATCGACAGCCGCTGCCGCGATTCGAGGCGGAACATCCGAACCCGTTCATCCAGGTCTTCGACCGGATGGCGGACAGCGACGCGGTGTTCACCTGCCCGCGCGCGCCGATGTTTCCCGAGATCAGCCAGGCGATGCTGGTCGTGCTGCTGGATGTGCTGCACGCCAATGACCCCGCAAGAGTCGACACGGCGATTGAGAAAGGGCAACGGACCATCGATCTGATCGTTTCCACTCACCTCGCCAAGTCGGCGCGGCGCGCGAAGCAATAGGGGCGTCGGATGAGCACGTCACGCACATCGACGCTGGTCGGGTTGCTCTGGATCGCGCCCTGGTGGCTGGGATTCATGCTGTTTCTCGCGATTCCGCTCGGCGTTTCGTTCTACATCAGTCTTTGTGAATACCCGCTCCTCCAGCAACCGCTGTTCATTGGCGCTTCCAATTACTCCCGGCTGGCGGTCGATCCCGTCTTTCACAAGGTGCTGTACAACACGCTGCTGTTCTCCGTGGCCTTTATTCCGCTGAGCACGGCGTTTGCGATTGGCCTGGCGATTCTCGTCAATCAGCGACTGCGCGGGCAGGCGTTTTTTCGCGCGTGCATCTTCGCGCCAACAATTGTGCCGCTGGTCGCGACGGCGGTGGTCTGGATGCGCCTGCTGAACCCGGAGACAGGGCCGATCAACGAGTCCCTGGCGGCGGTCGGGATCGAGGGGCCGCTGTGGCTGGCGTCGCCGCAGTGGGCGCTGGCGTCGCTCGTGTTTGTGAGCATGTGGGGTGTCGGTTCGCCGATGGTGATCTTCCTGGCGGGGCTTCAGGAAATTCCGGAATCGCTGTATGAGGCGGCGCGGATCGATGGCGCCAACGCGGTCAGACGATTCCGGCATGTGACGTTGCCGGGGCTGAGCCCGGTGATTCTGTTCAACGTGGTGATGGCGATCATCAACGCGCTGCAGATATTCGCGCTGCCGTACATTCTGTGGGACACCGATCCGGGCCCCGAGCGAGCCGGCTATTTTTATACGTCCTATCTGTATGACAACGCGTTTCGCTTCCTGAAGTTCGGATACGCGAGCGCAATGGGATGGATCCAACTGTTGCTGATCCTCGGCCTGACTGGATTTGTTTTCGCCGTCAGTCGGCGAACGGTTTACTACCGCGGAGCCTGATCGCGTGCGGCCCGACCATCCTCTCCGAAAAGCCATTCTGTACACGATGCTGGTGGTCGTGGCGGGCCTGTTCGCGCTGCCATTACTCTGGATGGTGGCGGTCAGTCTGACGCCGCCGAGCGAACTGGCGACGGTCCGGTTCCTGCCGGAGCATCCGCAGATTGACGCGTACGGAGCGGTGCTGCGGTCGGAGTCGTTCGATTTTCTATTGTACGCGCGCAACACCTTGATCCTGGTGGTCCTCAGCCTGGGCGGCACGCTGCTATGCAGTTCGATCGCGGCGTACGGCTTCTCGCGGATCACGTTTCCCGGGCGGGATCTGCTGTTCGGCGTGTGCATCGCGACGATGATGATTCCGTTTCCGGTACTGATGGTTCCGCAGTACATGCTGTTTCGCGAGGTGGGTTGGATCGGCACGACGCTCCCGCTGTGGGTGCCGGCATCGTTCGGACAGGCGTTCAACATCTTCCTGCTGCGTCAGTTCTTCATGGGGATTCCGCGCGATCTGGAAGAAAGCGCGATGATCGACGGCTGTTCGCGGTGGGCGTGTTTCGTCAAGATCATCCTGCCGCTCGCGACGCCGGCGTTGACCGTGGTGGCGTTGTTTCACACGCTCGCGATCTGGAACGATCTGGTCGCGCCGCTGATCTACCTGGTGCATCAGGAGCAGTTCACGCTGTCCCTGGGACTGCAGTTCCTGCAGAGCCGATCGGGCAACACGCCCTGGAATCAGATGATGGCGGCGGCGACGCTGATTGTGCTGCCGGTGTTGGTATTGTTCGTCATCGCGCAGCGCGCGTTCATTCGCGGAATTGCGACAACCGGCCTGAAAGAGTAATCCGCGGCGCCGATCAGATCCGCGCTAGGCGCCCACGAGCGCCGTGATCTCGTGCGATGCGCCCGAGAGGCGCTCCGCCGAAATCAGCGTTCCGTCGATGTCGGCCCCATTCAGACGCAGTTTGGTCTGGCCCGTCGCAATCGAGCCGTCGCGCTGGAACCTGATGTCGAGCGTGGCGCCGCGATACGGCCGCCGAATCGATACGCGATCCCACTCCGGCGGCAGGCACGGCTCGACGCGCAGTCCATCCCATTCCGGGCGGACGCCCAGCACCCATTCATTGATGACGCGATGCAGCCAGGCGGCGGATCCGGTGTACCACGTCCACCCGCCGCGCCCGTAATAGGGCGAGAGCGGTCCGTCGACGTTTCCGGGCGTTACATACGGCTCCGCCCAGTAGCGATCGGAATCCTTGTTCGTCGGGTTGATGGCGTTGAGCAGGCGCCCGACGCTGGCGCTGTCGCGCATCTTGGCGGCTGCGGCGATCGCCCACGTCGCGGCGTGCGTATAGACGCCGCCGTTTTCGCGCAGGCCGGGGGCGTAGCGCGTGATGTAGCCCACTTCCGGCGTCGGGTCGTCGTAGGCCGGCGCGAGCAGCAGCGCGCCGACTTCATCAAACAGCAGATCGCGCGCCGCGGCGTAGCACTGGGCGGCGCGTTCGGCGGGAGCGACATCGTTGAGCAGCGCCCAAGTCTGCGCGTTGAGAAAAATCTTGCCGGCGCGGTTGCGGGCGCTGCCGAGCGTCTCGCCGCTGTCCAGCGTGGCGCGGATGTACCACTTGCCATCCCACGCGTGTGTGTTGATCGCCTCGACGAGTTTCTGACGGCGGTTGCGATAGTCACTCGCGATCGCGCCGGCGCCGCGGCGTTCATGGATGATCGCCCAATCCGCCAGCAACCCGGCGAGAAAATGCGCCAGCCAGATCGACTCGCCTTTCTCCCGCTTTCCGGCGGCGCTCAGGCCGTCGTTCCAGTCACCCTCGCCGATGAACGGCAAACCGCGAGCGCTGGTTCGCTGAAACACGCGCTCAAACGCGCGCGTCACGTGATCGATGAGTGGCGCTTTCCGCTCATCATCCAGAAACGGCTGCTTGTCCTCCAGCACGCCGAGGTCGCCGGTTTCTTTGATGTAATTCGCGGCGACGAATCCGAGCCAGAGCAGGTCATCGGTCATGCGCGTGACGAGACCCTGTTCCGACAGCGGGTGCCACCAGTGATAGACGGAGCCATCGGCGAACTGGTGCCGCGCATGGAGATTGAGCTGATTTCGGCAACGTTGCGGATCAATCGTCAGCCAGACCTGCGAGTCCTGCAACTGATCGCGAAATCCAAACGCGCCGCTCTGCTGGTAGTAGCCGCAACGTCCCCACATGCGGCCGGAAATGGCCTGATATCGCAGCCAGTCATTCGCGAGGTGGTTGACCGACATGTCGGGCGTTTCCACGCGATGCGCGGCCAGGCGCTCGTCCCAAGCGCGGCGCGCATCATCCAGCGCCGTGGAAATCGCGCCAACATCGCGATGCGCGGCCAGCAAAGACATCGCCTCTGTTTCCGCAGCGCCCACCGCGAGTCCGTACCCGAACTCGCGCGATTCGCCGGGCTGCAGCGTGATCGTCGAGCGCAGGGCCGCAATCGCGTCCTCGTGCTGACCAAACTTCCCGGCCCAGTCAGACGCGGCCAGGGCCGCCGGCTCGCGCAGGTGGCCATAGCGACCGAGGAAGCTGAGCTGATCGCCCTCGGCGGCGTCCACCGGCAGCGTGCCGGCGAAGATGCTGGTGTATGGGAATGTCGTATTCCAATGCCCATAGTCGGCGCTGGCCACATCCCACATGCGGTTCTGCGCGACGACGCTCTGCCGCTGCGCGTCGAACGCGGTGTGGATGAAGAGCTTGTGAAACTCACGGCGCGGCGACGGCGAAACGCCGCAGCACCATTCGAGGTAACCGACGATCTGAAGCCGGCGCGGCCGGTCAGTCCGGTTAATGAGCTTGACCCGCCAAAGCTCCAGCGGGTCGGTCGCGTGGCAGAACAGCGTCCACTCCCCGGCGATGCCGTTGAGCGCGCTTTCGAAGACGGTGTAACCAAGGCCGTGGCGACAGCGGTAGTGGTCCAAGGCGCGCCAGGTGGGCGCCGGGGAGAGCGACCATAGCTCGCCGGTCTCCAAATCCTTGATATAAAGGAACTTACCCGACGTATCCTGATTGAGATCCTGATTCCAGCGGGTGATGACCGCCAGTTGCGAGTTATCGATCCAGGTGAATCCGCTGCCGGACTGCGCGACGGCCAAGCCGAAACGTTCGTTGGCGATGATGTTCGACCAGGGGCGCGGCGTGCGCGGGTCCGTGATGATGTACTCGCGCCCATCGGGGCTGAAGTGACCGTACGTTCCGACCGCGCGACCGTCCGCGCGTCCGGGGACCAGCGACTCAGTTTGTATGTGCATTCCGTGCCCGCCAATGCGGCCCTGAAGCGCCCAAGGGCCTATGAAAACGATTTCAAAGTAGTCGCGACGGGCCTTTCAGTCAACGAAACTTCCCGCGCCGATTCAGTTGGACGTCATCGCCATTACGGCTTTTTATCGGCGCCATCGGCGCGGTCGCCCCACGTCGCGGCGGCCGCTTATCGATTGACAGTTCCATGATCGATTCGATAAAATCGGGGTTTGGGTCAAGGTAGTCATAACCATATCAGAGCGTGGCGCTTGCGCGCCCCTCGCCCGCGGAAAGGCCGACATGCGCGTGTCCATTGTCGATGTCGCAAACCGGGCGGAAGTGTCGATCAGCACCGTTTCCCGCGTCCTGAATAAACGGAATCTCGTGAACGCCAAAACGCGCGAGCGCGTGGAGATGGCGATCCGCGAGCTTGGTTTCCGACCCAACGCGTTTGGTCGCGGGCTCATGCTGCGCCGGAGCGAAGTGGTCGGTCTGGTGCTGCCGGATCTGCACGGCGATTTCTATTCGGAGATTATCCGCGGGGCGGACGCGAAGGCCCGCAGCATGGGCTACAACCTGGTGGTTTCTTCCGCCGCCACGGGCGAAGACAGCCACTCGCTGCTGGAGACGCTGCAGGATCGCGGTCTGATCGACGGCGTCGCGGTGATGATCGCCGAAATCACGGAAGACACCGAGCGTGTGCTGTCCGGATTCCGGCAGCCGATTGTGCTCATGGACGGCGTCAGCCCCTGCGATCAGCATGACAGCGTGGTGATCGACCAGGAGCGCGGCGTGCATGCGTTGGCGCGCCACCTGCTTGGCAAGTGCGGCGTGCAGCGCGTCATCTTTCTCGGCGGGTGCGACACCAACGCCGATACGCAGGCGCGACTCACGGCTTGGCGCCAGGCGACGACCCAGGCGCGGCGCCCGCTCGACCCGGATGATGTTTTCCATCTTGATTACGAGTTTGAAAGCGCGTGTCGGCTGACGGCGGATCGGCTCGACGATTGGGCTGACCCGGACACATGTGTGGTCGCGGCGAATGACGAAATGGCGGCGGGCGTGATTTCTGCCGCGCAGGCGGCGGGCCTTTCGATCCCCGACGACTTGCAGGTGGTCGGCTTTGACGACACCCGCTTGGCGAAGCTGATTCGCCCGCGGCTGACGACCGTGCGCGTGCCGATGTGGCAGATGGGGGCGCGGGCGGTGGAGTTGCTTTGCGGACGCATTCAGGACGCGGACCAGGCGCCGCGGCAGGTTTCGCTTGCGCCGTCACTCGTGGTGCGAGGCTCGTGTCGCGCCGGCGCTGCGCATGATTAGTCGCTAAGGGCGCTTCGCGGTCGCGTCCCGGTACTTTGCCTGCCATTCGGGCGGCATCACGCCCACATCGGCCGTGTCTTTGTAGTCTCGTCGCAGTTCTTCCAATCGCCGCTTGAGTTTGTCGATCGTGTCGGCGTACTCGGGATTGTTATACTGATTGACGCGCTCGTCCGGATCTTTCTGCAGGTCGTAGAATTCCCATTCATCAAACTGATAAAAGCGAATGAGCTTGTAGCGGTTGGTGCGAATGCCGTAATGCCGCGCGACCATGTGCACGCTCGGGAATTCGAGATAGTGGTAGTAGAGCGCATCGCGCCAATCATCAGGCGTTTCGCCGCGCAGCAGGGGCTCCAGCGAGCGCCCCTGCATATCGCTCGGCGCCTCGACGTCGGCGATGTCCAGAAACATCTCGGCAAAGTCGATGTTCTGCACAAGCGTGTCGCACGTGGAGTTCGGTTTTGTTACGCCGGGCCAGGAGACGATCAGCGGCATCCGCATCGAGACGTCATACATCCAGCGTTTGTCGTACCAGCCAAAATCACCGAGAAAGAAGCCCTGATCGCTTGCATAAATGACAATCGTGTTGTTCGCCAGCCCGGCCTCTTCCAGCGTTTTCCGTAGCTCCCCGACGCAGTCGTCGACGCCGCGCACGCAACGCAGATAGTTCTTCATGTAGCGCTGGTATTTCCAGCGGACCAGATCGTCGCCCGTCAGGCGCGCGGCCTCGAATGCGGCGTTCTCCGCCGCGAAACCCGCATCCCACGCCTGCCGCTGCGCAGGCGTCATGCGCGCCAGGTTTTCGACGCCCGATCGATCGGTCGGGACATCCGGCGTGGGGTCTTTCTCAGGTGGCAGCGCGAACAGGTCGTAAACGATGCTCATGTGCCGATCGATCTCGAGTTCCTGAAACCGCGCCGGGCTGGCGTTGTCGGCGTAGCGGTCGAGCAGCGTGTCCGGCTCCGGGATCCGGGTGTCGTTGTACAGCGACAGGTATTTGAGTTGCGGCATCCAGTTGCGGTGTGGCGCCTTATGCTGACACATCAGCAGGAACGGTTTGTCGCTGTCGCGGCGCGCCTTCAGCCACTCCTTCGCGAGGTCGGTGATGATCTCGGTGCAATGGCCTTCGATGCGCTCCTCGCCGGAAGCGGAGACAAAATCCGGGTTGTAGTACACACCCTGACCCGGCAGGATTTTCCAGTAATCGAATCCTTGCGGCGCTGAGCCGAGGTGCCACTTGCCGATGAGGGCCGTTTCATAGCCCGCTTTCCGCATCAGCTTCGGAAACGTCGCCTGGGATTGATCAAACTGATTTTCATTCTGACCAAAGCCGTTCGCATGGGCATGTTTGCCGGTCAGGATCGAAGCCCGGCTGGGACCGCAGATCGAGTTTGCGCAGAAGCAGTTGCGAAACATCATGCCCTCGCGGGCCAGCGCATCGATATTCGGCGTCGGATTGACGCTGGCGAGGCGGCCGCCATAGGCGCCGATCGCGTGCGCGGCGTGGTCATCACTGAAGATGAACACGATATTGGGTCTTTTCCCGGCCAACGCCGCGGAGTGAATCGCTCCGATGATGACCAGTGTCAGGATGATCGTTCGATTTGGCATCAATCTCTCCCACAGAACAGCGCGTCGCCGACTCGCAGGCAGAATCGGGCGATATGCGGGCGGTGTCAAACTTCGAGTCAGGAGGCTCCAAACCCGCTTGACCAATACCCTACCAAAATGCTAACATCCGCCCAAGGGAAGCATCGGACTCGGGAATGGAGGGGATGCCGATGCTGGATGCGCTGGTCGACAAAATTCGGGCGGTCGAGGCGCGATACGCCCTCGGACGTGGGGCGGCGGCCCTCGCCGCGCGGGCTGACGAGCCGGAGGCCCGGTTTTCGACCGGGTGGCCGGCGGTGGACGCCGCGCTGGATGGCGGACTGGAGGCCGGCGGACTGCATGAGTGGTTCGGCCCGTTCTCCCCATCCGCCCGCACGCTATGGACGCCGCCCTTGTGCCTGATGTGCCATCTCGGCTGGCAGGCGTTCGAAGCCGGCGGGGCGGCGCGATGGTCGGCCTGGATCGGCCAAGCGTGCTTTCCCTATCCGCAAACGCTGGTGCGCGACGACAGCGCCGATCGTCGGCTGCTGGAGCGCTCGTTGTTCATCGCCGCGTCGGACGCCGCCACCCGCATATGGGCGATTGATTCCGCCTTGCGCTGCCCGGCAATCGGCGCGGTCATCGCCGACGGGCGCGAATTCAACATGGCGGCGACACGCCGCATTCACTTGGTCGCCCGCGCGCATGACGCCGCCGCGCTGCTGGTCCGCCCGGCGGAAGAGCGCCGCAAACTTTCCGCCGCCCAGACGCGCTGGCTGGTGAGCCCGCTGGCTGGCGTGAGCGAAGCGGGGCGGCCGCGCTGGCGGATCGAGCTGTTGCGTCACAAGGGAGCGCGGCCCATCAGCGGAGCGCGGACCTGGTCCGTGGAGTGGGATCATGAGCAGAGTGTTGTCGGTCTATCTGCCGCGCTTCCCGGTGAGACTGGCGCAGCGCCGGCTACGGCGGGCGAACGCGTCTTCCAGCGCCACTCGGCCTGAGGCGAACGCCTGGTTGCTGGTGACGAACCGCGCCGGCGCGCAAATCGTCGCCTCATGTTGCGAACAGGCCGAAGCCCGCGGCGCGCGTGTCGGCATGACTGTCGCGCATGCCAAAGCCATGCTGGTCGGCGCGACGATTCATGTGCAGCCGGCTGATCCGGAAGAAGACGAGAAGCGGCTGCGACGACTGGCGCGATGGGCGCTGCGTTTTTCGCCGCATGTCGCTTCCGACGCGAGCGGTCTGATGCTCGATCTGAGCGGCTGTGCGGCGTTGTTTGGCGGAGAAGCGCGGCATGTGGGTCTGATTGACGCGGCGATGGCCGAGCTCGGCCTGCCGGCGCGACTGGCGGTGGCGCCGACGCCGGGCTGCGCCTGGGCGCTGGCGCGTTACGGCGCGGCGCGTATCTGCTCCGTCACGAAAGAAGAAATGTGGACGGCGTTGAGCGATCTGCCGGTTACGGGATTGCGGATTGACGCCCGCCAGATCGCGATGCTCCGGGAAGTCGGCGTGCGGCGGATCGGCGAATTGCTGGCACTGCCGCGATCGGAACTCGGCGCGCGGTTTGGCGCGTTGTTGCTGCGCCGCGTCGATCAGGCGCTCGGCGATCAGGTTGAGCAGCTGGACCATCTGTACCCGGTCGCGCCGCTGGAGGCCGCGCATGTGTTTGACGGTCCGGTCACCGGCGTCGCCGGCATTGCGCATGTTGTGAACGAACTGCTGCACACGCTGCTGGGCAAACTTAAGGATGTCGGCAAAGGCCTGCGGCGCCTGGATGCGCAATTCTGTCGCGCCGGGCGCCCGCCGGCGGAACTGACGCTGCCACTGGCGTACTGCACATGCGATGCGACGCATCTGTGGTCGTTGTTGGCGCCGCGGTTGGAACGGCTGCACATGGGGTTCGGCATTGAGGAGATCCGGCTGTTCGCCGCGCAAACGGACGAATTGCCGGCCGTGCAGTTTGATCTATGGCGAACGCGCGCGACGCGCGCCAGGACCGATCTTGCCGCCCTGGGCGTGCTGTGGGATCGCCTGGCCGAACGGCTTGGTCCGCAGGCGGTTTTTCGCTTTGAAGCCGCGGAAACGTATGTGCCCGAGCAGGCGTTTCGCCCCGTCGCCGCAATGTCCGCGCAGCGCCGCGAAGTCGCGCCGATTCACCCGGCGGCGCGGCCGACCCGGCTGTTTGAGTCGCCCGAACCGGCGCAGGCCGTCGCGCTGATTCCTGATTCGCCGCCCGGTTTGCTGCGCTGGCGCGGACAGGCGCTGCGCATCCTGGGTGGAACCGGTCCGGAGCGCATCGAGCGCCCGTGGTGGGGGGCGTCGCGCCGCGGCGGACGGCGCGACTATTACCGCGTGCAGGATGAGACCGGTCGCTGGTTGTGGGTGTTTTACGCGCACGCGACGGGCGGCTGGTTCGTGCATGGCGTGTGGGGATAGGCAATGCCCGATCCCGCCGCCCCGAAAATCCGCGCGCATCCACATAAGCTCCGCGATCGCACTGCGCCGTCGCGGACGCGCCATTCTGTCGGCGGCTATGCCGAGCTGGCGGTCACGAGCAATTTCACGTTTCTGACCGGCGCCAGTCATCCGGATGAGTTCGTCATCCGCGCCGCGGAACTGGGCTACCGAGCGATCGCGATTACCGACACCAACTCGCTCGCCGGCGTCGTGCGGGCGCATGTCGCCGCGCAGGAGACCGATGTTCAGCTTGTCGTCGGCTGTCGGCTGGTGTTGCAGGATGTGCCGTCGTTTTCATTGTTCGTGTATCCGACGGATCGCGCGGCGTATGGTCGCCTCTGTCGTCTGCTGACGCTGGGAAAACGCCGGGCGACCAAGGGCGAATGTCACCTGACGCTGCGTGACGCGCTCGAATGGCAGACGGGAATGCTCGGGATCGCGCTGGTGGATGGAAACATTACGCCGGCGCATGAAGCCGCGCTGCTGCGCTTGCGTGAGACATTTGACGATGATCGCCTGTCGCTCGGTCTGACGCGCCTGTACGGCCCGAAAGATCGCGAGCAATGGAGCCGTGCGCTCGCGCTGTCCGAGCGATGTCGCATTCCGCCGATCGCGCTGAATGACGCCCATTATCACGCGCCGCGGCGCCGCGCGTTGCAGGATGTGCTGACATGTGTGCGTCACGGCTGCCGCATCGACCAGGCCGGGATGCGCCTGTATGCGAATGGCGAGCGTTACCTGAAGGCGCCTGCGGAAATGGCGCGTTTGTTTGCCGAGCGCCCCGACGCGATTGAGCGGACCTTGCGCATTGCGGAGCGCACGGCCGGCTTCAGTCTGCGCCAGCTTCGTTACGAATATCCGCACGAGGTCTGTCCGCGCGGCCGCGACGCGATGCGCCATTTACGCGAACTCACCGCCGAAACCGCGCGGGATCGTTATCCCGACGGCGTGCCGGAAAAGGTGCAGCGGCAGCTGGAGCACGAATTCGCGCTGATCGAAGAGCTGGAATATGCCCCGTATTTTCTGACGGTGCATGATCTGGTGCGCTTTGCGCGCGGTCGTGGCATTCTGTGCCAGGGACGCGGGGCGGCGGCGAATTCGGCGGTGTGTTTCTGTCTCGGCGTCACGTCGGTCGATCCGGATCGGATCGACGTGCTGTTCGAGCGGTTTGTCAGCCGGGAACGCCAGGAGCCGCCGGATATCGACATCGACTTTGAGCACGAGCGTCGCGAAGAAGTAATTCAGTACATCTATCGCAAATACGGCCGCGAGCGAGCCGGCCTGACAGCGGAGGTCATCACGTATCGCGGGCGCAGCGCCGTGCGCGATGTCGGCAAGGCGCTGGGGCTGTCGCTCGACGCTGTTGATCAACTGGCAAAGCGGATCAATCACTGGACGCGGGATGTCTTTGAAACCCAGGACGATGCGCCTCCGCAGGAACTGCGCGAGCTCGGTTTTGATCCGGCTGACCCGACGATTCGTAACCTGATCAGCCTGACGCGGCAGATTGTCGGGTTTCCCCGTCATCTGTCGCAGCATGTCGGCGGCTTCGTCATTACGCGCGGGGCGCTGTGCGAGCTGACCCCGATCGAGAATGCGGCGATGCCGGAGCGCACGGTGATCGAGTGGGATAAGGACGACATCGACGCGCTGGGCATTCTGAAAATCGATGTGCTCGGCCTTGGCATGCTGACGTGTCTGCGCAAGGGGTTTGAACTGGTCGAGCGCCATCATGATTGGCAACCGACGCTCGCGAACATCCCGGCCGAAGACCCGGCGGTGTATGACATGATCTGCGAAGCCGACACGCTGGGCGTGTTTCAGATCGAATCGCGGGCGCAGATGACGATGCTGCCGCGCCTGCGTCCGCGCTGTTTCTATGACCTGGTGATCGAAGTTGCGATTGTGCGCCCGGGGCCGATTGTGGGCGACATGGTGCATCCATATCTGCGGCGGCGCAACGGCGAAGAAGACCCGAATTATCCCGACGAAAAAATCAAAGCCGTCCTGGGCAAGACGCTCGGCATCCCGCTGTTTCAGGAGCAGGCGATGTCGCTTGCGGTTGTCGCGGCGGGGTTTACGGCGGGGGAGGCGGAGATGCTGCGCCGCGCGGTGACGGCCTGGAAGAGCGAGGAGACCATTGCCCGTTATGCGCAGCGTTTTGTAAACGGCATGATTCAGAACGGCTACGACCGCGCCTTTGCTGAGCAATGTTTCGGGCGGTTGAAGGGCTTCAGCGAATACGGTTTCCCCGAGTCGCACGCCGCCAGTTTCGCGCTACTGGTATATGCGTCAGCCTGGCTCAAGCGACATTATTCGGCCGCGTTCGCCGCCGCGCTGCTCAACAGTCAGCCGATGGGCTTTTACGCGCCGGCCCAGATTGTGCGCGACGCGGCGGATCATGGCGTGGAAATCCGCCAGATCGACGTAAATCACAGTCAGTGGGATTGCACGCTCGAAGGCGAGCGGCAGGCATTGCGGCTGGGGCTGCGCATGGTCAGCGGCCTGCGCGAGCGTGACGCGCAGGCGGTCGTCGCCGCAGTGCAAACGGCTGGGCCGTTTTCGTCGATTCTGTCGCTCTGGCGCGGCAGCCGGGTCCATGCGTCTTCGCTGCGCACGCTCGCGTTGGCGGACGCGTTCGGTTCGATGGGGTTGGATCGTCAGCACGCGCTGTGGGAGGCCCAGGCGCTGCGCGATCGGCCGCTGCCGCTGTTTGACGAGCTGGGCAGCGACGTCGCGGTCGCCCCGCTGGTGAATCCGCGTGAGCCGGAGGTGGAGCTATGCCTGCCGCCGATCTCGGCGCTGAGCGAAGTCAGTCGCGACTATGGCATGACCGGCTTGTCGCTGAAGGCGCATCCGATGTCGTTTCTGCGCCAGCAACTGCGTGAAAAGCGCATCCTGACCGCTGAGGAGATCAAGGACGAAACACAGACGCCGCACGGCCGCCGGGCGGCGGTGGCGGGGCTGGTGCTGTTCCGGCAGCGTCCGAGCACAGCGGGGGGCGTAATGTTCATGACGATTGAGGATGAAACGACGCGAGCGGACCTGATTTTGCGCCCACGGATTCACGAGCGCTATCGCAGCGCCGCCCTGTATGGTCGCGTCGTCATCGCCCGCGGGCGTGTCGAACGGCAGGGCCGGGTTGTGCATGTGCTGGTGTCGCATATTGCGGATATTGGAGAAATGCTGGCGCAGACGCCGATGCGCTCGCGGGATTTTCGCTAAGCGTCCGCCCTGAGGAGCGGATGGTGATCGAAGTCGTCGGTCGCGGCGGTTGCGCTCTGCCGGAAAAGGGCGCGAGCAGCTTACTTCGGCTTTTTCCTTTTCTTGCCGAGCTCGCTCAGGCCCTGCAGCAGATCATCGACGACCTTCTCCGGCTCAGCGGGCTTGATCAGGCCCTCTAGCAGTTTTGCCGTATCGACACGACCCAAATCGAGTGTGGGTTGCTCGCGCGTGCCGACCAGTGGGATCTCAACGCGCGAGCCGGTCAGCAGTTTCACATACTCGGCGGTGGGTCCGCGCACGCCCAGCTTGGTCAGCAGCGCCTCGCGAATCGGGATCGAGACCACGAGGTCGAGCGTTTCATCCAGTCCTACTGAGCCGCGAAATTTCAGATCGAAGTCATCCGCGAAGACGAGTGTGAAGTCTTCGTAATGAATCCGGCCGGCTTTCACGGTCAGGCTGGTGGAGCCCCCCTGAACGGTCTGCCTTTCCCTCGAAACGCCGCCGAGGGCCAGGAGTTCGCTCAGCAGCGCGTCCGGCGTGATCTTGAGTGTGCGGAGATCAAGGACGCCTGAGCCACTGGCCGTCTTCTCCATGCTGGCGCCAAAAGGAAACGCCACGTCCGCCACGGACAGCGAGACCACGCCCTCAACCTGCGCCAGGCGGAGAAAGATCGGGTTAATCCGACTCAGCAACTGGCTGCTGAGAATCGGCGTGATCGGCACGCGGTCAATCAGCGCCAGGCGCCCCGCAATCTGCAACGTGGGATCGCCAGGGCGGAAGTCCAGCGCGCCGGCGAGATTCACCGCGCCCGCGGCGGCGGGGATGTTCGTGGGTGGGATTGTGAGCTTCCCATCCTTCAGCGCCGGAGTCAGGCGCGATTCGCCCATCTCCACGCCGACAATCCGCGCCGACTGCCAGCCGACTCCGACGGCGGTTTGCAGCCCACGGAAGGGTGGCTGGTCGCCCGTGACGTTGACAGGGCCGCGTAGTTCGAATGCGCTCGTGGATGACCCGGTTACGACGACAAGATCCGCCGTGGCCGGCGCCAACTCGCGGAGCAGGGCGATCAGCGGCTGCCAGTCAGCGTCATAGTTCCCGCGGAGCGCCAACACGCAATCGCTATCGAATCGCTCGATGGTCCCGATGACGTTTGCGCGCAACGGCGCCGAAACGAGATCGCACTTCGCGACGTTAACCCGCTTCGCGCTGAGGTCGACTGCGCCATCGTACGAGAGTTGGACACGGCTCTCCTTGACCGTGTTTTCACCGACACCGACTTCTAGCTGGTCGATTTGCGCCTGGCCGTTCACGGTGATTGCTTCGCCAGCGCCCGTGATGCGGGAATCGACCGTGAGCCTGCCGCGCACACCCGGAGCAGTGTCCGATTTCGTGATGCGACTCACGACCCGCAGCAGTGGCGCGAGATCCGCGTTGGCTCGAAGGTCACCCGCCAGTTCGGGTTTGGCGCCGGGCTGCCAGCGCACGTCGCGGGCGGCGAGTGACGCCAGTGTGCTCTCCAGTTCCGCGCTCGCAACTGTGATATTGAGCGAGGCGGGCGCGATTTCGACGCCACTCCAAGTCAGCGTGGCGGGTTGGGCGAGGATCGACTCGCCATCGACGGTAACGGCTGTCGCCGTCAACGCGCCGGTGGTCGCGAGCGGCGCATCCGCTCCACCTCGTCCAAAGCTGCCTGTGACCATCAGGGACCCGCCGTAGCGCGCCAAGGCGGGGACGCCGAGGCTGTCCGCTCGCGTGGCGAGGAAGTTCAGATCGCCGCGCCGGACCTGAACGTCCGCGCCAAAGGCCTTTTCCTGCAAGTCGTACCAGCCTGTGCCGGCGAGCAGCACCTCATCGTTCAGATCCGCCTCCACCTTGTCCGCGTCAAAACGCGTGGCGCGCTGATCCACAAGAGTGAAGTGACCGGTCTGCGTCAGTACGCCGCGCGCGAGTTGAAAACTCGAAGCGCCATCCGAGATGCGCAGACCCTCCACAGTCGCCTGCAGCGCCAGATCGACGCGCTCCGGACTGGGTCGCGTGGCATCGACCGCGCCGACGAGAGATCCGGCGAGCTGTATGTCTCCCATGTCGAAGATCTGACCGAGCTCGCGCTGCGCTCGCGACATGTCGCATCGATACTGGCTTGTCAACGATGTGGCTGTTCCGCTGGCAGAAAGGCTGGCAAAGCTCGAACTCAGATTCGCCAGCACCACCTCAAGCCCCACGCCCGGCTTCAGTCCCATGTCGAACGCCAGGGTGACCGGCTCCAAGCGCACGATTCCCGCGGCGCCTTCCGCCGAAATATCGCTGAGCTCGATCGAACCGGTCGCCGACGGCGTGGCGCCACCATGAATTGCCAGCTTTGGCATCACGAACGAGCCGCCTGTGATTCGCTGACCGTCGCGCAGGCGGAGTAACCCCGGCGCCGCCTGTCCCAGTCTGGCGAGGTCGAGATTGGCTTGCGCGTCGAGCGTAAACTCCGGCATCGCCAGGGATTGTCCGCTGAGCGCGGCGGAGAGAATCTCGCTCAGCTCGGGCCGAGGGCCGCCAATCGCATAGTTCAGGTCCGCCTCAGCAGACCCCGAATCGCTTTGCAGACGCGCGTTCGCGACCAGCTTCTCGGCTGTCAACGAAATCGCGCTGACCAGCTCAGCACTCACCGGCGCCACTTCGGCAGCGCCGAGCGACCGCATTCCGGCGACAGTTGTGCGAATGTTTCCGCTCATGGCGCCCTCGACCATCTGCAGATCGACCTCGACGCCCGCGGCGCCTTCCAGGGCGGGAATGTCCAGTAACGACGTGAGGGCGCTGAGAGGAATATCTTCGTCGGTGCGCACGTTGAACTTCCCGCGTGCGCCGGAAGGGGCGATCTTGTTGTCCGTCAGCAGTTGGCGAATATCCCAATCACCGTTCAGGCTGCCTCCATCCGCCAGCGCCACGCTGATTGAGCCGCTGATGTCGCTTAGCGTGGCCAATGTGAGTTGGGCGCTGATGTCTTTGATGGTTGCGGGCTCCCGCCCCGCGCGAATCACCTTGAGCGTTCCGTCGCGTACCGAGAGCTTTCCGCGCACCGCGGGGAGCGGCCTCGCTTCGGCGGCGATCACGTCTGCAGCGGGGGGAGTTGACTTCGCTTCAGTCGTCGCGCGCGGTTTGAACGCGTCCACGAGTGAAATGTCATCTTGCGCATTGACGAACAACACGACCTCCGGCGAGTCAATCTCGACATCGCCCAGATCCAGTGACGCCAGCGCCAGTCCCCAGATTCCACCGGCGTAGCGCACGCGCTCTGCGCTGAATACGTCTCGCGCATCCGCGTCCGTGATCCGAATTCCGACCAGCTCGCTTGAGCCGAACCAGCTGAGTGAAGCGCTCTGCAAATGGCAATGGCCGTTGATTCGTTCGTTCGCGATCGAGAGCGCCCAGCGACGCGCAGTCTCGGTCGAGGCGATGGTCGGCAGCGCGGCGATCAGAACCAGCAGCAGGACAAACATCGCAATGGCGCTGAGCGCCAACCACCAGCGCCAGCGGCGCCGTCGTCTCGGCCCGGCGGCCGGACTCGGAAGGTCGTTTTGCGCTTCGCCCTCTTCGGGACGTATCGGTATGCTCATCGTTCCCCCAATCCAAGGGTGTGCCGCGGGGCGGCGACGTCGATCACGCTGTTCTCAGGAATACTCGCGCAGCGGGGCAGACCGGATCGGTCTGCGCTCCGGCTCCGGTAAGAGCATATGAGCGCAATCGCTGGCTGAATAGCTCGATTGTCACCAAAGCTGCTGAGCGGCGCCGAAAACCCCGACCCAGGCGCGCAGTCCGCGTTTCTCAGACTGCGGTGGGCATCTGCGGCCTTAGCGCAAAAAAAGAGGGGCGCGCTTGGTTTGCGCGCCCCTCGGCTGATCACATCCGCTCGAACTGCGTCTTACTGACGACGTCGCATCGCTGCCAGCGCCAGGCCGAACAGCGCGAGCGTTGACGGCTCCGGAACGAAATTGATGTTGTCGTAGAAAACGCCCGACGCCTCGAAGTTCGTGGCGTTATTCAGGAAGCCGAACTGGAAGATCTGTCCCGGCAGGCTGCCGTCGATCGCCAATGACATCTGGTAGGTTCCCCAGGTGTTCGGGATGGTCGTCATGTCCACGGTGACAAAGTTGGTCAGGGCGAAGCCGTTGGCGGGGTCCAGCGTCTTGATGAACGCCAGCGCCGTCGTGGCTCCGGCCAGGTTGCCAAGCTTGGCGTCGAACGAGAAGGTGTACGTGTCGCCGACGTCGGCCGCGCCGACGATCTGCTCCTGAAACACGTTCGACTCAATCTTGTGACCGTTGGCGTGGTCGCCGTTGTTGTAGTCGCTGTAGACGGAAAGCTGCTGGGCGCCCTGTGGCGCGCCGCCCTCGCCTGTCGCGATGGCCGAGAACCCGCCGCCGGGATTCGGGGCGGGGAAGGGGCCGTAGCCGTACAGGTAATTGCCGTTGGTTCCGTCGAACACATTGGCGAACACCAACCAGCCATCATCGGCAAGGGCGCTGGGGCTCGCCGCATTGAGCGACTCGAAGGTCTGGGAATACGGGGCGAGATCAGCGAGCGCGCTGTTCGCGAAAGCGAATGCGCACGCCAGCGCACCAGCGCAAGGCAAAATCCACCGCTTGGTCATGAAACTCTCCTCTCCTGAAATGAGCTGGTCGGCCCGCGGAAGGCGGGGCGCGACACACAGATGTCCTGTAACATCTGTAACGGCGAGAATAGGGGCGACGCTGGGTTCAGTCAAGAAAAAATGGGATAATCAGACCCAAGCATGTAACTGTTACACTGTTTGGCGGGCCGATTTCGCGCGGCCGCTGGCGCTTGCTTCCCGGAGCGCATTTGTCTAAACCAAGAGCGGATACACACCTTCAAGCTAAGGAATGACATGCTTCGACCCGCCGCATACTGCGCGACGCTGATTGTGCTCCAGTTTCTGGCGCCGACCAACGCGATCGGGCAATGCCAGCTGGAGAATCCGAGCTTCGAACTGGTCAATTCCGGGTCGCCTTTTGCGGCTTGGAGTCGGTTCGGGGCGGTTACCGCCAACACTTCCCTGGTGGCGCATGGCGGATTGGCGGCGAGCGTCTCGGGGCCGAACACCGGTGGCTGGGATGCCTCGGGGCTTTGGCAGCAGTTGGATTCCGCGCCCGGCGAGCGATGGATCATCTCGGCGCGGGTTGGCCATCGCGCGGGCAATCCGATCGTCGGCGCGGCGACCGGGATCATCAATGTCGAGTGGCGCGCCGCCAATGGCAGTTTGATCGATTTTGAATCGGTTGCCGTCGTGGACGCGGCCACGCCACGCGGCAGGTTGCGCTGCGTCTCGTTCGAGACCGGACCGGCCCCGGCCGGCACGGCGAGCGCTCGCCTTGTGCTGGGTTTTCTACAGAGCCCCGCGCAGGAGAGCGGCGCGGTGATTTTTGATCTGATTTCGTTCGATACGGCGGACGAGGCGGCCCGGGCCGCGCGGCAGTGGGGCGATTTCCCGGGTGGCCGCGAAGTATCGTTCGCGGGGCACAACTGGCGCGTCAAGGGGCCGGGCTTCTACGGCCCCGGGCCGAGCGTCTTTTCCGACGCGACGAATTGCGTGTGGGTGGATGGCGATGGATTGCATCTGACGATTCGCAATACCGGGGGAAGCTGGCGCAGCACCGAAGTGACGCTCACGGAGCCACTGGGCTATGGAGACTACGCGTTTACGACCGTCGGCGATCTGGATGCGCTCGCGCCCAACGTTGTGCTCGGGCTGTTCCTGTGGCAATACCCGCGCTGTTATGACGGGGCGAATCCCTGGAATCTGCACAACGAGATTGACGTCGAGATTTCGCGTTGGGGGAATCCGGCCGCCGACGTGGCGCAGTTTGTCGCGCAACCGTACGATTTTCCGGGCAATATCCGGCGTTTTGGAATCAACTACGCCGGCCCCAGCGAACGCGTGAGCTACGGATTTCACTGGGCGCCGGATCGGGTGGAGTTTCGCGCGTGGCGTGGCGACATCGATGACGAAAGCCCGGCGACTTTGTTGGACGCATGGACCAACGCCGGGCCGCACATCCCGCGTCCGGAAGAGCCGCGGATGCACTTCAACCTGTGGCAGGTCAACGGGCCGCCGAGCAACGGACAGGCGCAGCACGTGACGATCGCGGCGTTTCGTCACACGCCGACACAGCCGGGAACACTTGACGCGCTCTCGTGCCTGCCGGATTGCATGATGGGCCCCGAGGCCCCGGCGGCCGGTCCCTGCCTGTCGCTCGATCGGGACGGCGATCTGGATGTTGATGTCGTCGACTTCAGCGCCCTGCAGCGGTCGCTGCCATAGCGGCCGAACCGTTCGTCCCTATGCGAAGTAAATGTACAAGCCGATCGTCGCCAGAATGACGAGTGTCCCGAGCACGTACGACGAGAACGGCACCGTCACGTCGATGTTGCTGCGCGGGTAGGTCACCGGCTCGGAGCGCGGATTCGCGATCGTGAGCGCCGTCATGACCGCCACGAGGATCCCGAAGATCAGCGCCATATGACTCAGGAACGGCCACGAGCTGAACTCAAACAGCGTCGCCACGTATCCGGTGACCGGTTCGAGCGTTCCGTCGGTCAGCTTGCGGACCGCGGCGCCTTCCGACATCTTGTAGTTCTGCGCAGAGAGCACCCAATTCGGCAAGCGACAAATCGCGTACAGCACGGGACCGAGCAACAGCGCCACCTTGCCGACAATCGTCGGCGCGCGTTTGACGATCAGACCGAACAGAAACGCGGCGACAATACCCGGTGAGATGAAGCCCCAGATTTCCTGGATATAGTTGAACACGCCTTGGAATGACCCGGGCAAGGGCGCCATCAGACACGCCAGCACGGCGATGACGCCGGTGGCGATCCGGCCGATACGGACCTGACGGCGGGCGTCCGCCTTGCGGTTCACGTACTTCTTGTAAATGTCAATCGTGAAAATCGTGGAGGCCGAGTTGATGCCCGAATTGAACGTGCTCATCACCGCGCCGGCGAGGGCGGCGAGCATGACGCCGCGCAACGCGGACGGCATGATCTGCGTGATCATGTAGGGGTATGCGATCTCACCGGCCTTCGAAACTTCGCCGCCGGCGCGTTCGAGAATCGCGTCGCCGAACAACTGAAACGCCATGACGCCAGGCATCACAATGATGAACGGGATCAGCAGTTTAACGAAGCACGCGAGAAAAATGCCCTTTTGCCCTTCGGCCAGGCTCTTCGCGCCGAGCGTTCGCTGCGTGATGAACTGGTTCATGCCCCAGTAGAAGAGGTTGGGAATCCACATGCCGCCGATGAAAATCGCGACCCACGGCAACTCCGGATCATCGGCCGGCAGAATGGCGTGCATCTTGTCGGCGTTCTGCTCGAGGAAGCGGCTCCATCCGGCAGCAAGGCTGCCGCCATCGACACCGCCGCCAGGGATAAGTTCGCCGCCGCCGACGAGTTTGAGCGCGAAGTAGAGCACGAGGCCGCCGCCAATCAGCAGCGCGCTCCCTTGCAGCAGGTCGGACCAGACGACCGCCTTCAGCCCGCCGTAAATCGTGTAGATCGCGGCCACAATGCCGATGAACCACGCGCCGGCGACCGTAGACCAGTACACCGCGTCCGGCGGCGACATCTCAAAGCGCGCCGCCATCATCTCCGGAAAACCGAAGACGCCATTGAGGCCCTGGGCGCCGCTGTACAGCACGGTCGCGAGCAGCGCGACGACGTAGAGCGCCATCAGATAGACCGCCATGATGGTGCGCGTGGCGCCGTCGTAGCGATACTCGAGGAACTCCGGCATCGTGTAGATGCCGATCTGCAGGAATTTCGGGAGCAGGAACCACGCGACGATGACCAGCGTGACCGCCGCCATCCACTCGTAGCTGGCAATCGCGAGCCCGACACGCCCAAAGGCCTGTCCGGCCATGCCAACGAAGTGCTCCGTCGAGATATTGGAGGCGATCAGCGAGAAGCCGATCAGCCCCCATGTCAGGCGACGACCCGCCAGAAAGTAGTCTTCCTCAGACTCTTCCTTGCGCGAGGCGTAGAGTGAAACGCCGATGACCGCGGCGAGAAACCCGAAGAACGTGATGAAATCAAACGTAGATAGTTGCACCGACAAACTCCTGGGTCGGAAATGGCGCGTGTTGAATACGCGGGGCCGGCTTACTCGTCAACCACGCGGAAACGCGCGCTTGGGCCGCCGTCGGAGGCCGGGCCGATCCACACGTCGAACTCTCCGGGCTCCAGCACGGGACGCATCTCCGCGTTGAGCACCGCGAGATCAGCCGAACTGAGCGTAAAGGCGACGCGACGCGATTCGCCCGGCTTCAGGTCAACCCGCTCGAACCCGCGCAGCTCCTTGACCGGACGGGTCACGCTGCCGACCAGATCACGGATGTACAGCTGCGCGACCTCCACGCCGGGCCGTTGGCCGGTGTTGCGCACGTCGACCGAAACCGTGATCGTTTCACCGGGTATGGCGTCCGTCGGCTCGACGGTGAGATTGTCGAAACTGAAAGTGGTGTAGCTCAAACCGTGCCCGAACGCGTATTGCGGCGTCCATGGCACGTCGATGTACTTTGACGTAAAGCGATTGTCGGGATTGGCCGGACGGCCCGTATTCTTGTGATTGTAATACAGCGGGATCTGGCCGCCGCTGCGCGGAAACGTGGCCGGCAACTTCCCGCACGGGTTGAAATCGCCGAACAACACGTCGGCCAGCGCGTTCCCGCATTCGACGCCGGGATGCCACGCAATCAGGATGGCGGGCGCGTGTTCGGCCAGCCAGGGCAGGGCAAGCGGTCGTCCATTCAGGACGACGACGACGTATGGCCGCCCGGTGGCGTGAATCGCCTGCGCCAGTTCGCGCTGCGCGCCGGGCAAGTCGATGGACGCCCGACTGTAGCCCTCGCCGCTCATGTCCGACGTTTCGCCGAGCACCAGAATCGTCATGTCCGCGGACTCCGCCGCGGTGACAGCGGCGTCGAAGTCGCGAATGTTCGCGTCGCGCACATCGCAGCCGGCGACATGCGTGATCTCGACCTGATCACCGCAATGGGTCCGAAGGCCGGTCAGCACGCTGATGACGTCTTTGGCTTCGCCCTTGCCCGCCCAAGTGCCGAGCGGGTCCTTCTGGCTGTCGGCGAGCGGGCCGATCAGGGCGATGCGCTTCAAATCCGATCGCAGCGGCAACGCATCCTTCTCGTTCTTGAGCAGCACAAAGGACTGACGGGCGACTTCGCGCGCCAGCGCGCGGTGCTCATCGGAAAGGAGGACGCGTTTCTCGATTTCAGGATCGATGTAGGGATCGTCAAACAGGCCGAGCTCGAACTTCGCGTGCAGGATGCGGCGGACCGCGTCGTCGACAATCGCGATGTCGAGCCGACCCTGCTTCACGGCTTCATCCAGATGATCGCGATAGCTGAACGAACTCATATCCATATCGACGCCGGCCCGGATCGCGATTTCCGCCGCATCGGCGGCGTCGCGGGCGAATCCGTGAGCGACCATTTCGGTGACCGAGGTCCAGTCGCTTACGACGAAGCCATCGAATCCCCATTGATCCCGCAGCACCTCCCGCAGGATGTAGTCCGACCCCGTCGCGGGGATCCCGCCGATCTCGTTGAACGCGCTCATCAGCGTCCGCGCGCCCGCGTCCACGCCGGCCTTGAACGTCGGAAGGTGTATCTCATGGAGCGTTCGCAGGGAGATATCGACGGTGTTGTAGTCGCGGCCACCTTCGCCGGCGCCGTACGCCGCGTAGTGTTTCAAGCACGCCATGACCGTGTCGGGCCGGGCGAGGTTGTCGCCCTGAAACCCGCGCACGCGGGCGGCGGACATCTGGCTTCCGAGCCACGGATCTTCTCCCGCGGTCTCGGCGATGCGTCCCCAACGCGGATCGCGACAGACGTCCACCATTGGGGCAAAGGTCCAGTGGGTGCCGGTGGCCCGCGCCTCGGTCGCGGCGACCCGGGCCGCGGCGGTGATCAGTTCCGGATTCCACGTGGCGGCTTCGCCGAGCGGGATCGGGAATACCGTCCGATAGCCGTGAATCACGTCGTTGCCCAGTACCAGCGGAATGCCGAGGCGCGATTCCTCCACGGCGATCCGCTGGAGGCGGTTGGTGTACTCGGCCCCATGGGCGCCGATCAGAGAGCCGACCGCCCCTACGCGGACAACGCCGAAGAGGTCCTCCTGCTTCTGCCGCTGGAGGCCGGGGTTCGTGTCTTGAAACTCGCCGCCGGGTTGCATCGTCAGCTGGCCGAGTTTTTCTTCCAGCGTCATTTGAGCGAGCAGGTCATCCACGCGCGAGGCGGCGCTGGGGGTCGCCGTAACCTGCAGCAGGATCAGCAGACAGACGGAATAGGCAGCCATTGGGGTTCCCCGAAGAGTGGTCAGTGCGGGCAGCGTAGTCGCTGAATCTGTTTCAGAAAAGTGGGAGCGTTCCGGAAAAAACGTTGACGGTTGTAGCCTCGACGCGTTACCATACCCTGTAACTGTTTCATTTCGCCGCATCGAGTGAGGCCCGACATGTCATCCGTTCGAAGGATCGCAGAAGACGCTGGCGTTTCGATCGCGACGGTATCGCGAGCGCTGAATGACGACCCGCGCGTCACCGAAGCCACCCGACATCGCGTGCTCAGCGTGGCGACGCGCGCCGGGTATGTGCTCCCCTCCAATCGAAACACAACCGGCGCGATCGGGTTTGTTTACACGCAGGAAATGACGGTTTCGCATCCGTATGACGCCGCCGTGCTGGAAGGCGTCGTGCGCGGTCTGACCCAGCATCGAATGGACGTCACCATTCTTTCGCTGCAGCGCGACAAACGCCCGGAAGAGAGCTATGCGCAGTTTTTCGCGCGGAAGGGCGTGCGGGCCGTCGCGATCCGCACCATGGCTCCGACGCGGGACGTCTGCATTCAGATCGCGCGCGAGGGCGTCCCGCACGTGGTGATCAGCGATCGCTTCGACGAGCCGGATGTTTGCTTCGTCGATGGAACTTCGCGAATCGAGACGGCCCGGGCCGTCGAATACCTGATTGAGCTCGGTCATCGCCGGATCGCCTTTACGACGCACAACGTGCCGGACCGCGATCACCTGGACCGGCTTGAGGGCTACATGGACGGATTACGCGAGGGCGGCGTGCCGTTTTCCGAGAAGCTCGTGCTCCGCCAGCCGTTTTCGCTGTCGGGCGGCGCGACGGCGATGGAGCTGGCGATGACGTTCTCGGATCGACCGACGGCGCTGGTTGCGGCCGACCCGTTGCTCGGGATCGGCGCGGTGCGTCGCGCGCATGAGTTGGGTGTGCGGATCCCGGAGGAGATGTCGATCGTCGGGTTTGACGACACGGACCTTCGCTACTGCGTATACCCCACGCTGTCCTGCGTCTGCCAGAATGCGGTGGAACTCGGCGTCGCCGCCGGCCGCTGGCTGGCTGGCGCGATCTCCGGTGAGGGCGACCCGATTCGCGCCACACTTCCGACTTACTTCGAAGTCAATGGAACAACGGCCCCGCCACCCGAGGGCCCAAAAAGGAAACGCGCCGCATCCAGAGCCCAAGGTTTGCGGAGCGATGTGAATGGAGGCGCACAATGAGCGCGATGGCACGGAAGGCGCGGCATGCATTTACGCTGATTGAGTTGCTGGTGGTGGTCGCGATCATCGCCCTGCTGATCAGCATCCTGCTGCCCTCGCTGACGGCGGCGCGGAACCAGGCCAAGCAGGTGACCTGTCTGGCGAACATGCGATCGTGCAGCCAGGCGGCCGTCATATTCGCGACGGACCGACGGGGGCGTTTTCAACTCGTCAGCGACGAAGTTGGCGTGGCGAAGGCCGATGGAAGTCGACAGCAATACGCCTATGGCGAGGGGGGCGAGCTGTTGAGCTGGCCGGTGGCCCTCGCGCGGGCGGCCGGCATCGACTACAAGAACAACTGGGACTGGGGCGTGCGGGCGGTGACGTTTGAGGAAGCCAAGGGACTCCAGGCCGAAATGCAGCGCGACAATGGAATGGTCGTCTGCCCCTCGGATCGCGTCGAAATCGCTTCTCCCTTCTATCCGCGCAACAAACCGAACAGCTTTGGCGGCATCAACAACAACGGGCTCCGCGGCTCGGGCGGCGGCGTCGGATCAAGCGGTGGAAACGCCGCGTACTGGGGCTATCTGAGCTACGGCATCAACGAAGACGTGACCGGCGCTGAGACTGCCGAAAGCGCCGGACGTCCGGCCTGCTGGCGATCGACATTCCAGAACGGGCGCTGGTACGACGCGCGCGGCGAGTTTTCTTATCCGCCGGCTTATCCGGGCTCGAACGATGGTTGGCGGCTGCAGGGCGAGTTGGACAAAGTCTACCAGCCGGGTGAAGTCGGTCTTATCTTTGAGGCGGGGCGCGACGAAGATCGGGCGGATATCACGGGCTTCGCGAATCTGGTTCTGACTGCGCAGACCAACGGCCCGTACCTCGGCGACTTCCAGCAGTTCCATCAGGCGCGCATGCCCGTCAACCGACATCCGAAGGGCCGTATCAACATTCTGTACGCCGATGGCCACGGCGACTCGGCGATTCCCGTCGAGTTCAGCGCTGACGGGTTGCCGCTCAAGTACGCGCCGCGTGTCCGCGTCTCACCTTACTCCACCGGAACCCGTGACTAGCAAACGAGAGAAGGAGACGCTTCGTGCGAATTTCTTATCCGCTATCGGCGCTGACGACTGCGTGCCTGCTGGCATCGGCGGCGAGCGCCCAATTGAGCAACTCGAGTTTTGAAGCGGCGGGCGGGTCGCTGCAGA
Organism: uncultured Planctomycetales bacterium; assembly: GCA_964528455.1. Taxonomy (GTDB): domain Bacteria; phylum Planctomycetota; class Phycisphaerae; order UBA1845; family Fen-1342; genus DSPM01. Next base: position 131,320 of record CAZGTH010000003.1, read on the forward strand.
GTTGGCAGACGTTCAACAACGGCATCCCGAACGTGATCAGCTCGACAGCGCAGGCGCGCACCGGCGCTACATCCGCCAAGGTCTTTGGCGGCTTCAACGGCTCGCCGAATTTCTCGGGGATGACGCAGAATCGCGCGACCACCGCGGGCGAGACGGTCGAAGCGACCGCCTTCGTCCGGCACGCGTCCGGCGATTCGCTCGCGGGCACGAGTAATCGCCTCGCGCTGAAGATCGAGTTTTACCGCGTCCCGAACGGCTCCTATGGCACGGCCGACATGCTGGGCGAGCACGAAGTCACAGTTCTCGACGGCGCCAGCCCGCTGGACACATGGATTCCCGGCGCGGTGGTCGCCACGGCGCCTCCGCAGACGGTCGAAGCCCGCCTCGCGCTGGTGTTCGTGCAGGTGAACAATCAAGGCGGAGCGGCGTTTGTCGATGATGTGCAGCTCGCCCCGACGACGCCACCCGGACCGGGCACGGCATATGAGCTGATCTGGGCGGACGAGTTTGACGGAAACGCGATTGATGCCAGTCGCTGGCGGGTCGAAGACATTCACCTGATCAAGAACAACGAGCTTCAGTGTTACACGCCGGAAGATGTGTGGGTCGCCGATGGCAAGCTGACGCTTCGCAGCCAGGAACGTTTCTTCCAGGGGTTTGATCAGAACGGTCAATTCCGCTCATTCAATTACACGTCGGGACTGGTGGAGTCGAAGGATCGCTTCGCGACGGTTTACGGGCGAATCGAAGTCGCCGCCAAACTTCCGGGCACGCAAGGAATCTGGCCCGCGCACTGGATGTTGCCGGATTCCCGCGAGTGGCCGCCCGAAATCGACATCATGGAATTGCTCGGCCATGATCCAGACCGCGTGTACATGACACATCACTGGGGCCAATGGCCGAATGTGCAGAGTAACGGCGGATCGTTCATCGGTCCGGACTTCACGGCCGGCTTTCATGAGTTCGCCGTCGAGTGGAGCCCGAATCGCATCGATTGGTTTGTCGACGGCGCTCTCCGCTTCAGCAGCACGGCCACCATTCCGACCGAGCCTTTCTACGTCATTCTCAACACGGCCGTGGGCGGCGACTGGCCCGGCGCGCCGAACGGTTCGACAGTGTTTCCGCAACTGCACGAGATCGACTACGTGCGGGTGTATGTGCCGGCGGATCCGGGGCCCGCGCTGCAGGACATCGTGGATACCGACGCCGGCGGCGCAACCGCTGACGGCGTCATCGGCCCCGGCGAGTACGCGGGCAGCGTGACCGGGATCAACACCGGTTTGTTCGATCGCATCGGCGCCGCGACCACGCTTCACGTCGATTCGGACGCGCAAGGCGGGTTGCAGTTCGCGATCGAGAGCACCACCGCGTGGCCCAACGACGCCTTCACGACAGTGATCTATATCGACGCGATCGACGCGCAGGGATTCACCTCCACGTATGCGCTGGACGACACGTCGGCGTCAGCGCAGCGGGCCACGTCGGGCAAGGGAAACACCGGTCAGCGCTCCGATCTATATTTCGCGTCCGGCTTTCGGGCGGATTACGCGCTTGTGCTGCAATACGGCGCCGCGCGGCTGTTCGAACTCGGAGAGGCGAGCCACACGCTGTTGAATGGGGCGGACCTTGGCGCGGCGACGGACATGCTCGGCGGGACGGACATGCGTTACGTCGTCGATGACGGTTCAAGCGGCGGCCGAGTGCGTGAAGTGGCGATGCCGCTGGCGTTGCTCTCATTGCTCCCGGGCGAGTCGTTCCGCTTCTTCGCCACGGTGACACACGCGCAGACCGCGTTCCGCGCGAACGAATTCATCGGCGTCGCCGCCGGTAACGGCTTTGACGCCGGAAACCCCGGCGCGGCGACGGTGGTGCTCAAGCCTGGCGATTTTGTGCTCTTTTCGAGCGTGGACGCCTGCGCCGGCGATGTGGACGGGAGTGGGAGCATTGATCTCGCCGACTTGGCCGGACTGTTGGCGGCGTTCGGCGCGGAGGAGGGCGACGCGGGTTATGTGCCCGCCGCCGACCTGAATAGCGATGGTTCCGTTGATCTGTCAGATCTCGCGGGTTTTCTCGCGGTGTTTGGTTCCAGTTGCTCGTAACAAGCGGCGCCACGGCGTCGCCCTGACCTAATCACAGGACAACGAGTCCGGAGGGAGAAGAGAATGTTGCGAAATTCGTGGGCGAGATGCGCCTTGGGCGCGCTCGCGCTTTCAGCCTGTGTCACACAAGCACAGATTGTCGATCAGGACTTTGATTCGGTGACGGGGACGGGCGGCGGCGCGGTGTTGATCGGCTCCGGCTTCAACTCCGTCACCAACTGGGACGATGGGATCGACGACGAGCGCGCGTTCGGCGGGACCGTCGGCAACTTTGTCGTAAACGCCATCAACGCGCGCGGCGTGACGACAGGCGGCGTCGGCGGCTCCGGCGCCGGTCTGGTTGAAATCACGGGCGGCACATTCGACATTCTCAACCTCATGTTTGGCGGCGTTACGGGCGCGGGCGGCGGCGTGTTTCTCGCCGGTGATCCCAACGCGGCGGACACATTCGGCTTTACCGCCGGCTGGGATACCGGCGTGGCGGGCGAAGGCGCTTTCGGCGGCACGTTCGGCGGCGCGACGCTGCTCGGGTCGATGTCGGCCCAGGGCGTGGTCGGCGGCGGCATGGGCGGTGACGGCGCGGGCCAACTGGATGTCGACAACGTCGATACGACGACAGGCAACTGGTTTGCCGGATTGCAGTTCCAAACCGGGCCGTTCCCGGGGGCCAATCCGTTGCTCAATCCCGGATTTGACGCCGGCGGCGGATCGCTGAATTCATGGACGCCATTCGGTAACGCCTTTGCCGTAAACGACACCAGCACGCCGGCGCTGACCGGCACGCATGTGCTCAAGATGTTCGGCACATTCACCGGCGGTTTTGGCGTCTCCGGCGTATCGCAGGACCTGAACGCTTCGGCCGGGCAGGAGTGGACGCTGGATTGCTTCTCCGCCCATGACTTTGATGACAGCATCACGGGCAGCATGAATTCACTCGTCATGAAGATCGAGTTCTATGACGCGGGCGCCGCGCTGCTGGCCGAAACCGAAGCCACGATCCTGGACGCCAACTCCCCGACCGCTACGTGGATCGACAATGCGCCGATCACGGCGATCGCTCCGGCTGGGACGACGACGGCGCGCGCGGTGCTGTTGTTCCTGCAGCCGGACGGCGTCGCCGGCGGGGCGGGTCTGATCGACGGCGTGACGTTCGAGGCGACCAGTGGCGGCGGGCTGGATCCGAACGCGTTTTCGCTGACGGCGAAGTTTCAGGGCGTCGCGAACAGCGCCGGCGAATCGCTCGGCGATGTCCAGCTCCGAATCGAGGATCCGGACGGCGATCGGCTCATCTTCAGCGCGACGGCCAATGGATCGTTCCAGACGATCGGCGGTTCGCTCGACACCGGCGTCGAGGCCGAGCCGAATGGCCGCGCGACCCCGGGCGTTTTTGACTACAACGCCGCGCTCTACGTGGTGGTCCTGGCCTTTGACAACGACGGCGCGAACCCGTGGGGCGCCGGTGGAACGCTCAACCTCGACGAGGTTGTCCTTGGAAATTCGAATCCGGAGAACAGCGGATGGTTCGCCGGCCTGACGTTTGAGAACCTGGCATTGAGCGAGGGGGACGCGAACTCGCTGGCGCTGCGCGGCGACATTCTCGGCAGCGTTCCGGGTGGCGAGTACGAGTTGCGATTGGAAGCGTTTCGTATCACGAGCAACGGACTGGATGACGACTTCAATTCGGTCACGGGCGTCGGCGGCGGCTTGTTCCTTGAGCCCAACATGGGCGCCTTTGGCTCGACCGGCAACTTCGACGACGGCATTGGTGGCGAGGGCGCGTTTGCCGGCACCTTCGGAAACGCGCAGGTCTTCGGCAATGGCGTTTCGGCGCGCGGGCTTCCGACCGGTGGCCCGACGGGCGATGGGTCGGTAGAGATTCGCGTGAACAGCATCATTTCCGGTCCCGGCGGCGGCTGGTTCGCCGGCATGAGCTGGGGTGGACAGGGGCTGGCGTCGACGGATCTGAATGACGTCGTGCTGACGGCCGATATTCGCGGAACGGGCGACAGCAACGGCATCGGCCCGCTCGGGAACTACGAGCTGCGCATCGAAGACGCGCAAGGCGATCGCCGCTTCTTCGCAATGACCGCCAACGGCGCCTGGCAAAGTGTAGGCGGCGCGCTGTCGAGCGCGACCGAAGCCGGGGCGCTGGGCGGCGGTGGTGATGGCGTGTTCAATCTTGACTCGCCGTTCTACAACGTCGCGATTTCGTTCATTGACCCGGAAACGACCTGGAGCACCGGTGGCACACTTGAGGTGGACAACCTGTTCCTGACGCCGGTCGCCAATAGCGTGGAAATCGGTCGCACGACGTTCAGCGGCGTCGCCAACGGCGCGTTTCAGAGCGTCGGCGGGCTGCTGTCCGAGGCGGATTCGAGCAGCTTCGGTAACTATGACGAAGACTTCAGCGGCGCCACCGGTGTCAGCGGCGGATTCGAGGACTGGGATACCGGCATCGTCGGCGAGTCGGCCTTCTTCGGGACCTTCGGCGCCGCGACGGTTGACCCCAACGGCGGCGCGACAACCGGCGCTTGCCTCACGTGCGGCGTCAGTGGCGGCCCGGCGGCGCAGATCCGCGTCGAGGGTGTCACGAACAATGGTGGCGGCTGGTTCGCGGGCATGGTTTTCAACAATGTGCCCGCGGATTTGTCCGGTGATCTGAACGACATCTTCCTGACCGCGGACATTCGCGGATCGATTGATCCCAACAGCGGTCAGTCGCTGGGCACATATCTGTTCCGGATTGAAGACGCTGACCTGACGACGCGCCAGTTCACGCTCAACGCCACCGGAGGCTTCCAAGCTGTCGGCGGCGCGCTGGGCAGCGCCCCGGTCGTCCAAATCAATGCGGGTGACGGGATCTTCGATCGCAACCAGGCGACGTACACCATCACGGTCGCGTATGTCGGCCAGGCATCGGACTGGGGCAGCGGCGGCACATTGACGATCGACAACCTGCACCTCGACGGCATTCGGCTGATCGATGCGGATTTCGTCAATATCGCGCTGGCGTTCCGCAACGAGATCACGACGTGGGATGTCAATGGTTCGCTCACGCTCGACAATCTGTTCCTGGGCGTGGAGGCCAGCTGCTTCGGCGACGTCAATAACGACGGCAACCGCGACCTTTCCGATCTGGCGGGATTGCTGGCGAGCTTTGGCACGGTGTCGGGTGATCCGGGCTATGACCCGAACGCCGACTTTGATAACAACGGCGCGATCGAGCTGGCGGACCTCGCCGGGCTGCTGTCCGTATTCGGCACGCCCTGCCCGTAACCCGGGCCACGCGTTGTGACAATCAGGACGCCGGCGTCTGATGACAGGCGCCGGCGTCTTTTTTTTGATGTGGTTTGATCGGTTGCGCGCGCTGGGGAACGCTGCGCTCGGCGCGGCCGGCTTAGATGCGGAGGGTGGACACGCCGGGGTCCATCGCCCAGGACCCGGCTTGAAACAGGTGCAATCCGAGGGCCGCGGAAAGGTCGCGACAGACGAGTTTACCGCGCACACTGTTGCCGCCGGCGTCCAATCGGGGCGAGAAGATCGCCAGTCCCATCTTGCCCGGCGCGACCGCCATAAGTCCGCCACCGACACCGCTCTTGGCCGGGATTCCCACGGTGTGCACCCACATGCCCGAGGACTCATATAGCCCGCACGTGTACATGATGGAAAGCACGTCGCGCAGACTGGTGCGCGTGATGGCCCGGCGGCCGGTGCGTGGATGGACGCCGTCATTCGCCATGGTCGCGGCCATCGTCGCGAGTTCGACGCAGTTCATCTGGGTCGAGCAGGCCTGAAAGTAAAGATCAAGCGATTCGTCGACGGAAGAGCCCAAGACGCCGAAGTTGCGCATGAGGTAGGCGATGGAACGGTTGCGATCGCCCGTGGTGCGCTCAGACATGAACACTTCCATGTTGACCGCCGGCTGCTCGCCAAGGTAGTCGGAGAACATCGAGAGCACGCGGTTCAGACGATCGGTCGGGTCGCTGCCTGGGACCATGCTCGCGACGGCGATGGCGCCGGCGTTGACCATCGGATTCATCGGACGGTTCGAACGCGCATCAAGGACGATGGCGTTGAACGGATTTCCGGAAGGCTCCACGCCGACGACTTTCCGAACGGCGTCACGTCCCAGCGCGTCGATCACCAGGCCGTACACGAACGGATTGGCGATGGACTGGATGGTGAAGCGGTCATGCACATCGCCGACGGAGTAGATTTCACCGCCGGTCGTCACGACGACGATCCCGAACAGATTCGGGTCGACCTTCGCCAGCTCGGGAATGTACTTCGCGACCTGGCCGTCGCTGTTGTCGCGGTAGGCCATGTGCAACTCGTTGATCGCCGCCAACGTGCGAATGCTGCTGCTGCTGTTGGTCAGCGCGATATGTTCTGCGTCCACCGAACCCATGGTCATCTCCGCGGCGCCGGAATCACGCCTAGTTGCCCGCTACCGGCGCCGAATAGGCCATCTCGCCATGCTGCGACAGATCCAGTCCGCGGATTTCGTGCTCGACCGATACGCGAATCGGGAGTACGAGCCGCATGAATATCAGGATTCCCAGCGTCATACCGCCGGCGTACAGCGCGACGACGACGACCGCCTCGATCTGCAGCCAGAGTTGTGTGACGTTTCCGCTCAGCAGCCCGCCCTTGCCGCCGGTCAGGGCGGGTTCGGCAAAGACGCCTGTCAGGATCGCGCCAACCATGCCGCCGACGCCGTGCACGCCGAAGACGTCCAGCGAATCGTCGACGCGGCCGCGCACGACGTACTCGGTGACAAAGAAACAGATGCCACTGGTGAACATCCCGATCAACATGGCGTTCAGCGGCGTCACGAAGCCGGCGGCGGGTGTCACGCCGACCAGGCCGGCGATCGCGCCAATCGCGGCGCCGATCACGCTGACGCGCTTGTGGAAGATCGCGGCCAGGCTGAGCCAGACAATTGCGGCGGTGGCGGCTGCGCAATGCGTGGTGACCAGGGCGTTAATCGCGACATCATTCATCGCCAACGCGGAGCCGGCGTTAAAGCCGAACCAGCCGAACCACAGCAGGGCGGCGCCGAGAATCGTCAATGTCGCGTTGTGCGGCTCCATCGCATCCTGGCCGAAGCCATGCCGGCGCCCGATGAACAGGGCGCAGACCAGCGCGGAGATGCCAGAGGATATATGAACGACCGTGCCGCCGGCGAAGTCCAGCGCGCCGGCCTTGGCGAGCCACCCGTCCGCCTGCCAGACCCAATGCGCAATGGGGTCGTAGACCAGCGTGGCCCACAGCAGCGTAAAGATCACATACGCCGCGAAGCGTTTGCGCTCGACGAACGCGCCGGAAATCAGCGCGGGCGTGATAATGGCGAAGCTCATCTGGAACGCCATGAATAGCATGGAGTGCTGTGTGATGCCCTCGCTCATGTCGGTCGAGACGGACGCCAGTCCGAAGTGATCGAATCCGCCGATCAGTCCGCCACGCGACGGGCCGAAAGCCAGCGTGTAGCCGATCAGCACCCACTGCACGCTGACCAGCGCGACGGTGAAGAAGCTGTACATGAGCGTCGACAAGACGTTCTTACTGCGCACGAGGCCGCCGTAAAACAGGCCCAGCGCGGGTGTCATCAGGATGACAAGCACCGTGGCGATCATTACCCACAGGGAATCAACGGCGACCGACATGTGCGTAGCCTTCTACCGGAGGGGGGTTAGTGCCGACCGTTGCCGGCGCCGGATCCAATGCCGTCGACGGCGTCCCGAGACCGACGGTCGGCGCCCTTCCCGATGATGAGTTCGGGCGCGGCGACGGCGTCGCGCGAGAAACCGTGTGAGCGGGCGAGCAAGGCGTCGAACAGGTGCATCCCGAAATTCTGTGACAATTCTTCGCAAACGCGAATGCCGCGGACGCTGTTGCCGCGATCGTCGAGCGGGGGCGAATACACGGCGATGCCGAGCTGGTTCGGAACAACGGCAAGGATCCCGCCGGCGACGCCGCTCTTGGCCGGCAGGCCCACTTCGTACGCCCACTGCCCGGCATAGTCGTACATGCCGCAGGTGTACATGACCGTCAGGATGTCGCGAATAAACTCCTCATCGACGGCGCGGACGCCGGTCAACGGGTTGACGCCGTGGTTGGCCAGTGTGGCCCCCATGATCGCGAGGTCGCGGCAACTGACGAGCATCGAGCACTGCTGAAAATACAGATCGAGAATCTGCTCGACGTTCTCGCTGATCATTCCGAAGTTGAGCATCAGGTGCGCGATGGCGCGGTTGCGATGACCGGTGGTGCGCTCCGACATGAAGACCGACATATCCACATCGACCGGGTGGCCGACATATGCCGTGAACGTATCCAGCACACGGTTCAGCCGTTCGGTCGGGTCTTTCCCGCGAATCATGCTGGTTGTCGCGATCGCGCCGGCGTTCACGCAGGGGTTGTGCGGCCGATTGGTCGCGTCGAGCTTGATGATCGAGTTGAACGCGTCGCCGGTCGGCTCCACGCCCACCCGTTTCTGCACGCCTTCGCGACCGTGATCCTGCAACGCCATGCCGTAGACGAACGGCTTGGAGATTGACTGAATCGTAAACCGCTGGTCGAACTCGCCGACTTCATAGATCTGGCCGTCGGCGGTCACGACGCAGATGCCGAAGGCGTCGGGATTGGCGCGTGACAGTTCCGGAATGTAGCTCGCGACCTGCCCCTCGCGCAGGTCACGATACTTGAGATGCAACTCGTTGATCGCAGCGAGAATGCGGAACCGCTCCGTGCTTTGACGCACCGAGATGCATTCCTGCGGCCGAGGGTTCGATTGCATACTTCTCACTCCGGTTGTTGAGTTTGGGCGCTTAGCTCAGGAAGAGCAGCTCGCGATAGGACGGAAGGGGCCACAGCCGTGACGACGTGAGCCCCTCCAGCTCGTCCCCGATCTGCCGGACAGCGGCCATCGCCGGCTTCAGCTTTTCCGCCGCGAAAGACGTGCCTTCCAGCGGCGAAGCCGGCGCGCCGTGCGTGCTCTGGGGGCGCTTCGCCAGACAGTCGGCCAACGCCTCGGTCGCCTCATCAAATCTATCGACCAACTGTTCAAAAGTCCGAAGCTGCCGCGCGCAGCCCTTGGCCGTCAGGCCCGCGGCCTTGCTGTTCGCGACGACGCCGGCCAGTTCGCCGAGGTGGGTCGCGACGGCGGGCGCGATCATGGTGCGCGCGATCGTCAGCATCATCTCCGCCTCGATGCTCAGTTCCATCGCGTATTTTTCGTGGAGGATTGTGTATCGGGCCGACAGCTCCGCCGGATTCAGCACACGGAGGCGGTCGAACAGCTTGATCACATCCGCGTCCGCCAGCGCCGGAAGTGACGCCGCGGTGTCGCGGTGATTCGGCAGGCCGCGTTTTTCCGCCTCGGCATGCCATTCGGCGGAATAGTTGTCGCCATCAAACAGGACGCGCTTGTGGGTACGGATGGTCTGCTGGAGCACCTTGCGCACCGCCTTTTCGAGCGACTGGGCGTCACGGGCGCCCCCCAGTTCTTTCTCAAGCTGGTCGGCAATGATCTCCAGGCTCTCCGCGACGATCGTGTTGATGATTGTGTTCGGCCAGGCGCAGGTCATCGTGCTTCCCACCGCGCGAAACTCGAACTTGTTGCCCGTAAAGGCGAAGGGCGAAGTGCGATTGCGATCGCCGGCGTGCCGCGGAAGCTGCGGCAGCGTATTGGCGCCAAGATCCAAGTTGGCGCTCGTCAGCGTGCGGTTGGCGGCGCCGGCGTCGAGTTGCGAGACGATGTCGGTCAGCATGGCGCCGAGGAAGATCGACATGATCGCCGGCGGGGCTTCGTTGGCGCCGAGCCGATGATCGTTGCCGGAAGACGCGACCGCGGCGCGCAGCACACCCGCGCGGCGATCGACGGCCGCAATCACCGCGCACAGGAAGACGAGAAACTCCATGTTCGTATGCGTTTCTTCGCGCGGGTCAAGCAGGTTGGCGCCCGTATCCGTGCACATCGCCCAGTTGTTGTGTTTGCCGGAGCCGTTCACGCCCTGAAATGGTTTCTCATGAAGCAGCACGCGCAACCCATGACGCGGCGCCACCCGCGTCAGCGTCTGCATCAGCAGCATTTGATGATCGCACGCGACATTCGCGAGTTCGAAAACGGGCGCGATCTCGTATTGTCCGGGGGCCACCTCGTTGTGGCGCGTCTTGACCGGAATGCCCAGTCGATAGACAGTCCGCTCAACTTCAGCCATGAAGTTCTGGACGCGTTCCGGGATTGGACCAAAGTAATGGTCCGCGAGTTGCTGATCCTTCGCGGCGGCGCAACCGAAGAGTGTCCGATGGCACACCACCAGGTCGGGGCGGCGATTGAACAACGCGGCGTCTACGACAAAGTACTCCTGCTCCGGGCCAACGGTCGTAACGACGCGCGACACGCCCTGATCGGTGCCGAAAATCTTCAGGACCCGCATGGCCTGCTTCGAAAGGGCGTCAGCGGAGCGCATCAGCGGCGTTTTCTTGTCGAGCGTCTCGCCCGTCCATGAAACGAAACACGTTGGGATGCAGAGCGTGACGCTGTCGCCGGTGCGATCGAGAAATGCGGGGCTGGTCGGATCCCAGGCCGTGTAGCCGCGGGCCTCGAAGGTCGCGCGCAATCCGCCCGAGGGAAAACTCGACGCGTCCGGCTCGCTCTGAATCAGGTCAGCCCCGGAAAACGTCGTGAGCTCACCACCCTCGCCATCCGGAATGGTCAGCGCGTCGTGTTTCTCGGCGGTCAGCCCGGTCAGCGGCTGAAACCAGTGGCAGTAGTGCGTGGCGCCACCCTCAATCGCCCAGCCCTTCATCGACGCGGCGACCGTATCCGCGATCGCCGGGTCGAGTCGCTGGCCCTTTCGGACGGTTTCGCGGAGCGAGCGATAGACCGCCTTGGGCAGCATCTGGCGCATGACGGCGTCGGAAAAGACGTCGGCGCCATATCCTGTGAGCCTGGATGCGACTCTGCCGGAACCGTTCGCGCCGTTCGACCGTGGCTCGCCATGCAGCTCCGGAATCACGGACGCACGAATTGGTGAAGCGGCGCGAGACGTTGACACGCTAGGCACTCCTTAGCAATAGCCTGAGATATTATCGGTCATTTAGTGGTGCTGGCTTTATGATAGTAGTGGTTTCACTGTAACGCAATGGAAAATCGGGCCTGGGGCTCGGGCGAGGCCTTGGCGGGGCGCCGGCTAGTGGTTCGGCGGGGTGAGGTCGACGTTCAGGGATAGCACCGCCCGGACGAGCTCGAGCGAGGTCGAATACCCCAGTTTATTCAGCACGCGACCGCGATAAACCTCGACGCTCTTCGGTTGCAGCCCCAGTTCGGCGGCGATTGATCGGCTGGATTGGCCCGCCACCACGCCGAGCAGGATTTCGCGCTCGCGCGGCGTGAGCGATTCGAGCGCGGCGGCCAGGCGCTTTCGCTCCACGGCGCCGGCGGCGTCTTCCACTCCGCGAGTCAGCGCCGCCTTGATCACGCGCAGCAGGTCGCGGCTATCGTGCGGCTTCGCGAGGAAATCGACAGCGCCGAGCTTCATGGCGCGCACTGCGGTGGGAACGTCGCCGTGGGCGGTCAGCACGACGGTGGGGAGTGGCCGACCCTCGGCGGCCAGGCGCTCGATCAGGCCAAGCCCCCCGATACCGGGCATCCGCAGGTCCACGAGCAGGCAGCCGGGCGCATGGTTGGACTGGCCGAGAAACTCCTCCGCCGAGCGGTACGTGTTTACGGTGATCCAGTGCGCCGCGAGGAATGTTCGCAACGAGTCGAGCATGTCCTCGTCATCGTCCACGATATGCACGACGCCGTCCGCGGCGTTCACGGTGTGGTCAACGCTGGAAGCCGGATTTGGAAAACGCTCCATGACCCCTCTCGGTGGTAGGTCAGCCTTCCCCCGTGATTCTCTACGATCTCGCGACTGATCGCCAATCCGAGACCTTGGCCATCGCTCTTGGTGGTGAAGAACCCACTGAAGAGGTGGCGTTCGGCGTCCTTTGGGACGCCGGGGCCATTGTCACGGACCTCGAGAATGGCCTCGCCGTTCTCGCTGCGCAGTTCCAGTTGGATCTGGCCATCGTCGCGGGCGTCGTGGCAAGCGGCGATCGCGTTGATCAGCAGGTTGACGATTACCTGCTGAAGCTGGATGGCGTCGCCGTGCACCATGTGCGAGTCGCGCGCGATCGCGCGCAGTGTGACGCCCGCATGCCGGGCCTCCAGGCGGGCCAGCGCCAGCGAATCGCGCATGACGTCGGCAAGCGAGGTCTGGCTGAACGCGGCCGCGTCGTCACTGATGAATGATCGAACGTGTTGAATGATCTGGCCTGCCCGCTGCGCCTGCCGCTCCACATTGTCGATCAGGTTGGCCAGATCTTGCCGAGGTGGCGATGACGCCTCGATTGCGGTCGTGGCGGCGCCGCAGTAGTTGACGATCGCCGCCAGCGGCTGGTTCAGCTCGTGCGCGAGCGTCGCGGCCAGGCCGCCAACCGTATTGCGCCGGAGGATCACATGCATTTCGTGCTCCAGCAGGCGGCGCCGATCAGCGGACCGGCTGTGCGCGATCAGGAACATGAAGCCGGCGAGGGCGCTGAGCAGGGCCAACGCGCCGTTGACGAGCGTTGCGCGTCGCTGCAGCGACACCTCGCGGTTGATCCGCGCTTCGCATGCGCGGAGCGATTCGACGGCGCCACTCATGTAGCCGGACTTCAGCGACTCATACTCCTCACTGAAGACGCACTCCATCGCGCGCTGAGGGTCGCCGGCGCTGACGAGATCCAGACAGCGTAACTCCATCGCCACGAGGCGACTGTTGGCCTCGTCGGTCTTCAGGACGCTCCGCAACTCGTCGGTTCCCGGCGCCAGCTCCTGAGCCAGCTGGATCGCGGCGTTGAGGCGCGGCTCGGCTTCGCGATAGCGGTCGGCCCACCGCAGGTCGCCGGTCGCCGCCGCCATGCGGGCGGACATGGTCAGCACCTCGTCGAGGTGTACGATCGAGCCGAGGGCTTTGAGCAGAGTCAGTTCGTCGGTCGTGAGCCGGCGGAACGCGTTGTAGGTCGTCGCGGTCGTGTAGCCGAGCGCCACGGTAAAAATGAAAGCGAAGGCGGCAGAAAGCGACAGGTACCAGGACGGAACCGGGATGGGCCTTCGCGGACGGTAGGCCATGCAGACCTCTCCTTCGCCGAAAGGATACTCGCCCGGCGCTTCCCTTGCGACGACGACGTCGGCCGGCGGACGAGTATCGGGGCGCGCGGAAGCACTGATTTGACGCCGTTAGCGCGTCCCGCACCATCAGCTGACGCAACTCCAGCTCGGTTTAGTTTGATTCATGGCAAACAGCCGATGAGCGAACCCGCCTCCAGCCGGGCGGCGTTGACTTGTGCGCCGGCGACTCCCTATCATGACGTCAATCTCGCAGGCGCTCGGACGGAAGGCTCCGATCCGGACTGCGGCATATCTCGACGAAAGACACCCTGATGATCCAATCTGTCCGCGATCAATCCGGCGTGCTGTGCGTCGATGTCTGCAAGCGCTTTCATCAAAGGGCGTCCGCAGAATTGCCGTCCCCAACTGGTGAAGTCGCCCACGTCTCCAATCGAGGAGGAGAAGCCCATGTTCCGTAGCTTCCTGTTGGCAGTCACCGTCGCGTTCGCCACTCCGGCGCTGGCTGAGACGCTGTTCTTTGATTTTGGAGATCCGGCCCAGACCACGGCGGGCAACTACAACAACATGACGCACAACGCGGCATACCCCAGCCCGCCGACGGCGATCGCCAACGCCATCGATTCGACCGGGGCCGCCACCGGAATCTCGCTCGCCTGCACCGACATTTTCTGGCCCGGCACGAATTTCAATGGACCGACTGTGCCAGTGGGCGACGCGGCGCAGTTCGAGGGGCAAGCGACCCGCGACAATTTCTTTGGCAGCACGGTCGCCTTCGGCGGGTTTACCGAGCCGACCGGCGGATTCACGTTGGGCGGGTTGAACCCCAGTCTGACCTACACGTTCACGTTTTTCGCGTCGCGCACGGGCGTGTCGGATAATCGCGAGGCGGCCTACACGGTCGCCGGCCTGGCCAGCGAGACGGTCTATCTGAACGCCGCCAACAATGTCAGCGAAGTGGCAGTGACCAGTTCGCTTCAGCCGGACCTCAGCGGAATGATGACGATCAATGTCGGTCCGGGACCGAACAACACCAACAGCAGCCAGTTCTACTACCTCGGCTCGCTGCGCATTGACGTCGTCCCGGAGCCAGCATCAGCGCTGCTGATCTCGCTCGGCGCGCTAGCGGCGAGTATTGGCCGTCGACGCGGCTAGACGCGTCTCGCTTCGCGCCGGGAACATTGGTAGCGGATGCGCAATTCCGGTGGCGACGATTCGTCGCCACCGGCGCATCAACGGGTTTGTGTTTGACTGATCCGGACCTCTCACGAATTTCGGGAACCACTCCATGAAGACGCTGCGCTTTCTCACGACCGTGCTCGCCGCTTCGACCTTCTGCGGCGCCGCGATGGCGGATAGCCCCAAGAACCTGCTTTTCTATGGCAACAGCTTTACGATCGGCATCGGATCCACCGAGGCGGAGGCGTATGGCGGCGTGCCGGAAGTGGTCAGGCAGCTCGCGATCGCTGCCGGGTATCCGGAACCGCGAGTTGAGAACGCCGCGGTGAGCGGTCAGTCGCTCGGCTGGCATCTGGCCAACAATGCCGGGGCGATTACCAATCCCGCCGACTTCGTGGAGGCTCCAGACTTTCAATGGGACGCCGTGATTATTCAGGAATTCTCGACTGAGCCGACGCACATCGGCAACCCGGCGAACTTCCGGGCAAATGCGCTGACGATGTTCAATCAGGTGCGCAGCCACAGCCCCGCGGCGAAAGGCGTGCTGTTCGAGACCTGGGCGCGCGGGCCGGGGCATTCCTACTACACTGGCGGGTCGCCGCTGTTCCCCGGCGGCCCGGCGCAGATGCAGCAGGAGGTGCGCGACAACTATGAACTGGCGCGCCAGGATCTGGCAGCGGCGCATGGCAATGACAGCGTGAGCATCGCGACGGTCGGCGACGCCTGGGAGGCGACCGGCTGGGACAATCTGCACTCGACCGACATCTATCACGCCAACACGCGCGGCACGTACCTGACCGGGTTGGTGATCTTCGGAACGATTTACGGGGAATCGACGACCGTGGGGTTGCCCAAGCTGTTCGGGAGCCTTACGGCTCAGGAAGCGGCTGACCTGCAGGCCATTGCCGATGAGTACCTGCCCGCGGGGCTGACTTTTGACGCGAATGGTGACGGCAGCATCAACGGCGACGATCTGGCCGGCTTCGCGGCTTGCCTCGCGGGCCCGGAAGCGCCATATGCGCCGGGCGCGGATTGCCTGCTGATGGACGGGACCGGCGACGCGTCGGTCGACTTGCGCGACTTTGCCTTGATGCAGACTTCGGCGTTCGACCTGCTTCCGTGTCTGACGTTCGCGACCTGGGACCTGACGTTCACTCTCCCGGCGGGATCCGGCACGGACAGTGTGATGGAAACGGTCTCCGCGACCGACGGATCGATGCCCAACGTTTCGCTGACGGCGATCGATCTTACAACCATGGGGACACCGACCTGGCTGACGACGCCCGCGTTGATCACAGCCGATACGCCGTTTCTGGTCGAGGTCGATGTGACGGGGCTGGCGGCCGGGTCCTATTACGCGCGTGTCGCGGCCGCGGCGGCCGGCTACACGGCGTCGTCGTTCACGGTGGCGCTGCATGTGACGCCGACCGGCGGTCCGCAGGAAATCCTCGTTGACTTTGGCGATGTGGCGCAAACGACCGCAGGGAATTACAACAACATCACGCATACGCAGGGACCGGTCCCCAACGCGATCGACAGCACCGGGTTTGCGACGGGGATCTCGATAACGGTCACGGACTCGTTCTGGCCGGGATCCAACCAGAACGGAACGACGAGTCCGACCGGCGATGCGGCCGCGAATTTTGATGCGCAGGCCACGCGCGACAATCTATTCGGCAACACCGTGGTCTTCGGCGGGTTTACGGAGGCGACCGGCGGCCTGACGCTGGCGGGGTTGAGCACCGATCCCGGCGTAAGCTACTCCTTCACGTTCTTCGCGGCGCGGCTCGGCGTCGGCGACAACCGCGAGACGCAGTACGACGTCGCCGGCTCCAACAGCGACGTCGCGTTCCTGAACACCGCGAACAACCAGAGCGCCGTCGTGGCGGTGTCGAACATCGCGGCTGATACGAATGGCGAGATTGTGATCTCCGTTGGCCCGGGGCCGAACAACACTAACGCATCGGGGTTCTATTACATCGGCGCGATGAAAATCGTGCGGAATATGCCGTAACGACCGTGGTGACATGCCCACCCGCTTGTCCGGTGGCGCTGACGCAGACCGTGCGTACAAAAAGAGATCCGGACGCGGCCCTCGTCGGCGCCGCGTCCGGATCGATTACGTGCGACTCGTCGGCTGGTCGCTACGGCGTGTACATCATCCCGCCGAGGAACACGGCGACAGAACCGGTTCCCGCAAAGGCCGCGTTGAAATCAACGAACCCAAAATTATATGTCGTGCCATCGAAGAAGTAGAAGCTCACGCGGCCGTTGGCCTCTTCCTGGCCGTCATAGGGAACCAACTCACCCGATACGGTCGACCCATCGATCATGACCAACTCCGCCGCGCCGTTCTGCGCCACGGTCAGTGTGCTCATGAACATGCCAATGATCGAATAGTACGTTCTTTGCGGCGCTCCGAGCGTCATCAGCGGTCCCGGCGGCATCGGGACCATCGCGGTTTCGATCGTCTGTCCCGCTACGAGCGTACCGGTGTTCTGATACGTGAACATCGTGTAGTTGGTTCCGTTCACCGCGTACAACGCGCTGGCTTCGTAGCTGACACTCCCCGCCGGAACCTGAACGTCCAGCGCGCCGTACGCCGGGACCAGCGGCAAACCGCCGGTAGCGCGGGGCGCCCCGTTCTGAATCAGCCGGTCGATCCGGATCGGGTACGCGGTCTGGTTGCGGAAGCGCACGGTTCCCTGCTGGGCCGGCGGTGGCGGCGGAGGCGGCTGGAGCGGCGCGAACGTCGCACACGCCGCCGACGCGGGAGCCGATGCGCTCGTCCCTCTCACGGCCCATACTTCGAAGCACACTTCCACGTCCGCCCACCCGTCATCGGATACATCAATGTCCGCGCCGAAGGTGTCGTACCGGATTCCCGGGGCCAGGCCGTCCGGCGTCACGCGCTCCCAATCGGCCAGCGGAACCGTCTCGTTCAGCGCCACGCGGTCATTGGGTTCGATCATGCGCACGCCGAACGCGGTGACACACTCACTCGTGTTTCGGAAGGAGATGAAGATGCGCAAGCCGTTGGGGTCAGGCCACGCGATCAATTCATCCGGCGCGGTGGGCGCTCCCGCGGCGCCCGCAACCGAGACCGCGTTGCTGAAGCTGAACGAGCCGGTGATCGCATCCAGATTGTCGCCTTGCAGGAGATAGCGCACCATGTACGAGCGACTCTCGCAGGGCGATCCCGCGATGTCCACGAAGTTGCGATTCGGCGCCACCGTCGTCAGCAGTTGATACGATCCGCCGGCGATACTCTCATAGATGCCATAGACCATCCCCACCGGCTCGTTGGCGCTGTTGTCATTCCAGATCAATCGGACGCCGTCGCCGTTGGTGTCCGTCGTCCGTAGGCCGGTCGGCGCCACGTAGCTGTTGCGTGGGATCGTCGGAGTGAACTCTAGTTCGGTCGTCGCGTTGAGGTCCGAAGTGTTCAGCGCGCCATCCGCAAACGGGCTGACCGCGAAACGAAATCGCTGCGTAGCGCTTGTCAGCGTCATTGGCATACGTACGGTGGCCGTCTCCACATTTGCCGCGACTGTTGCCAGCAGCACCATCGGCGCATCGGCGGTGGCGGCGCCGTGAATGCGATAGCCATCTTCGCCGTCGGAGTTGTCGACCCAGCGCAGCGTGATCAGCACCGTGCCGACGTCGGCGGGGCTCGGCCGCGGCGGGCGGCCGCTTCCCGAAGGCGGCTGGTCGAAGCGTGGCTGCGCCGCGTCGAGATGCGTAACCGCTCGCAGCGGAGAGTCGTGGTCTTGCGGCGTTTGCGGAAACGGACGGGGCGGCGTCGGCGGCGTCAGATCCGGCTGATTCGCATCGCCACCGCCCTCATCGCCGTCATCATCAGGATCGTTCTCGCCAACGGGCGAGTTCGCGTCGGCCATGGGCGCGCCTTGGTCACCCGCCTCGCGCCCCGAGTCATCGTCCACCGCGGCGGGCGCATTGCCGTCCGCTACGGCATTGGGCTCTGGCGACGCTTGCGCCGCCCGCTGGTCGGAGGCGACTCCTTCGGCTTGGGGCGCCGCTTCATTCTCCAACCGGGCGGCGGCCTCCATCAGGTCGGCATCTCCGGGCATGCAACCAACGCCGGACGCCAGAAGCGAAGCCAAGCTGATGGCGAGCATCGTGGCGCGACTTCGGCGAAAAGCGCGATTCGAGCTTCGGTTCACAAGACGGGCCGTCGTGGTGTTTTCCATCGCGTTCATTGGTGGGTCTCCCGCTGGGGCTCGTCGGCGGTCCCCGTCCAGCCGGGAACGCGCCAGCGGCCGTTCAAGATGGACTTGGCGCGACACAGGTCGGCGCTGACACGTTTCTGAAAAGAAAGAGCGAGAAACCCGCGAAGGGGTCAGGGGCAGGGCAGGTCGTCCGGGTTCAGCAGGCGATCCTGGCGGTTCTGCGCGGTCGCGGCGAGGTCACGAAACGGGATCTGGCTATAGTCACTCCACACCCGGTACCCCCGTCGCAATTTTACGAAAGCCGCATGGCCATCCAGAAAGGCCATGTTGTGCGAGCATCCGGTCCGATGCCAGACGACGTCCTCGCGCGGGCCGAAGTTCAATGAGCGGATCCACACGCCGTCTCCCCAGACGATCAGCCTGGAAGGGTCTTCGCTGATCGCGGACACGGCCAACGGCTGCACGCGCTGCGCGACCCGCGCGATCACAGGGCTCAGCGGATCACCGGGAATCGGAAAGATGCTGCCGCCGATCAGGAAGATATTCGCCTGATAGCTGTTGCCGAATTGCGAATAGTAAGTCGGACGGACAATGTCGATGCCGTCATCGGAAGGGCAGGAGAACACGGCGGCTTCCTGCTCGTTTCGTGGCTGGGCGCCCAGCGGATCGATCACACCGCACCGCGACGGGAGCCCGAGATACGGATTGAGGGGTCGTGACGTCTGATACAGCAGATCGCGCACGCCGTCCTGCCCGCCAAAAATCACGTTGTAATTGTCATACACGACGTCGAGACGCGGCAAGGCGCCATTCGAGTCATCCGTGTACGCGCGCGTCGCGAGCATGATCTGGCGAAGGTTCGACGCGCATGCGGCGCTCTTGGCGACTTCACGCGCGTTCCGCAGCGAGGGCAGCAGCAACGCCAGCAGCAGCGCGATAATCGCGACAACCACGAGCAATTCGATCAGCGAAAACGCCGACTCGCTCCGCTGAGTTATTGCGGACGACCGCATCGCGTTTTCCTTATTGGCACGATTCGCCAAACACCGCCAGAACGCCCGCCAGATCCGCCAGATCGACTGCGCCGTTATCGTCCAGGTCCGCCGCCGGGTCGTATGCCGGCTGACCGCTGGATGTGCCAAACGCCGCCAGCAATCCGGCCAGATCCGCAAGGTCGACAGCACAGTCGCCGGTGATGTCCGCCGCGCCAATCGTGCAATCGATCCCGCATGGCGCGCACTCCTCCAAGCTGCCGGGAATGTAAACGAGTCCGACAGGCAATCCCATCAATTCCGGGCGGGCAATCCACTCGGGCGTCGGCGAGCCAAAAGGAATCCGCGCCAGTGCGGGAACGACCGGCGGGGCGGCCAGCCCGATGATGGAAGTGTCGTAGCTGAGAACACCGGGTTGATACTCCGCCACCAATGACGGCATGACGAAGCTCAACGCGTAAAGCGTTCCGTCCTCCGGCCGCTCGGCCAACGACGTCAATTGCCCGATACGTCCGGCCGGATCAAGCCCCGCCGGCAGGTTGGGGTCGAGCGGCGGCGCCGGCACAATGGTCGGGGCGCCGCCAGGCGAGAAGCTGGCGGCGCTGCCGGCGCGGGCAAAGTGGATCCGCCGCACGAGGGTCGCGCCCGGTTGTGTGGCGTTGGAATCCAACTGCGAGGGCGCGACGTAAACCGTATCGCGCGAGAAACTTGACCAGAGCATGGCGCGGGCGCCTTCGGCCACGTCGCTGATGTTTGATTGTCCCAGCCAGGCGCCGGTCGCGTCGTCGAACGCAAGCAGCCAGTCGTTGTCGTTGTCCGCATACCCGCTCAACACGAGCACGGTGTTCCCGTCGGCTTCTACTTCCTTCACGACGTCATAGCGCGTTTGCGCGGCGTATGGCGGCGACGTGTTGATCCCGGCCTCCTGCGGATCCACCGCATACAGCGACAATATGGACACCTGCCCGTCATTCAGGGCGCAGCCGCCCCCGCACGTCAGATCGACCTTCGCGGCGGCGCGGTAACGCGGCGCGTTGTTGGGGTCGAAATCGCTCGGCTCAATGACCACCGGCGCAATGTAGGCGATCGTCGGCGCGCTTGGATGAAACGCGACATCGCGAAGCGGCGCGCCGAGATGTTCGAAGCCCGCGTTCACCAGGCCGCCCAGGAACACCTTGGATCCGCCCGGCATGTTGATCTGCTGCGGATGAATCACGACCGCCGCGCTGTTCAGCGCGATCAATCCCTGCGTCGCGTTGATCTGATAGATCGCGCCATCCGAGGCGACGGACAGCCCGCCGTTCGCTCGATAGCCGAATGTCGCGTTTGGCGTTGAAGCCGGGTCGAGTATTCCACCGTCGTCGAGCATCGCATTCCCGTCCAGGGGATACAGGCTGTCTTCAAGCCCGCCGACCCGCTTGGCCGCGGCGAGCAGACGCGCCTCGCACGGGACAGTAGCCGGGATCGGAACGCCTCTGGCGCCAAAACCGAGTCCGCTCGCGCACGGGCCGCCGACGCGTTGGGCGTCGCGATCCAGGGCGTCGGCGATATCCACATATCCGTCGCCGCTTGAGGGATAGTCGACGCACGCGGCGGCGAAGCTGTCCTCGATATCGCGACCGATCGAGCTGATCGCGATGATGAAGTCGATATTGTCGACCGTTCCGAGGCCGTCGAGGTCGCCGCAGGCGTTCGAGCAGTCGACATCAGGGTCGAACTCGTCAATCCACACGACCGAGTCGGCGCCGGCGAGTTCGAGTTCGATGTAGACGCCACGGCGATAGTTCATGTTGGCGCCTGACGTCGTAATGCGAAAAGTCGCGAACTCTCCCGCGCCGACCGCGCCGCGTCCGGCCGTCGGGGGACGGATGCGACCGACAAGACGCCGGCCGGCGCCGACCTCTGGCGCATCCGAGACGAAGACGCGCAATTCCGTCGGCTGGTTGGGTTCCGCGGATACCTGCTGAAACAGGTACTCGAATACAACCGTCACGTTCTCTTCTCCCGCTCGCGCGAAAGCGCCCTTGGCGGCGACGGTCGAGGCCGAGTCAGCGCCGATGGCGCGCGTCCGCATCTCCATCACGCCGCCGTGCGCGCCATCATTCAAGCGAGAGATGGCGCCGCGCTTACGCGGAGCGGATGGGTTGGAGGGCTGCGTGTCATTGGCGGTGTCCTCGAGCCGCTTGCGGACACGCACGGCAAATTCCGTGTCATCCTCCATCGAAATCACGCGCAGCGAGTATCCGAGCAAGGGCACATCGACGATGCGCGCGCCGTTTGCGAGCAGGCCATTGGCGTCGGGCGGTGCGAGCGCGAAGCCATTCGCGTCAGCGAGGGACTGGTAGTACAAGCGCTGCAAGCCCGTGTTCAGCGTGGCCCCGGCGCCCAGCTTCAGTGTCCGGACATAGAGAGCCTCAGGCGTCATGATCTCTGGCGGCTGAAACGTAAAGCCGGGCCGATTCGTCAGGTTGACTTTCGCGTTGGGCCGGACTTCGAGGCTCTCCAGCGTCCACGTGCCGCGGAACCCGTTGCTGTCGTTCAGGACATATGCGCCGGACGCGCCTGCGCCGAGCGCATAGTCGGCGTCGACGCTGCGCAGTTCGAGCAGTTCTCCCTGCTGCGATTCAACGCCTTGCCGGATGATGACGTCGATCAGGTTGTTCGTAATCGTCGGGGCGCCGGCGTCAGTCGGATCGGGATCGAGGTCGAGGTATCGGTCGCCGTCGGAGATGATGCGATTGCAACTGATGATGGCCTGATCGCTGACGAAAAACTCGCCGCCGAAACCGGAACTGGATTCCAGCAGGCGAATGTCGTTGTGCACGATCCGGTTCTGGTCTTTCAGGTCGAGCAGCTTGACGCGCACATCCGTGTTTTCGACCCGCGCCGAGTCGCGTACGACCAGGCTGCCCGACACATCAACCATGCCGCCGCTGGTCGTCACGCCCGGCTGATCCTGACCGTTGCACAACTGCTCCGGCACACCGCTGAGATTCAGCACGCCTGCGCCCTCAACGACCAGCGCAGCGCCAAACCCGATTTGAATATTGCCGGCGCCATTGATCGCCGCCGAGACCCGCAGCGCCCGGTCAGGCGGATTCACCGGCTCGACGCGCACCGTCGTCGACGAAGTGGCGAGGTCGCCCTGGAAACTCGTCAGCGCGCCGCCGTCCTGCGTCACAGAATCCAGCGTCAGGGAGATGAACTGCCTTCCGGCGACGAGCAGGCCCTCGGTGTTTTGGATCAGGAATCCGCTGGTGGGTGTGAGCACCGCTTCCTCGCCCTGGCGATAGGACAGGGCGTTGATGTTGGGGTCGGTCTCGCGCAATCGGAATGCGCTGACTTCGCCCGCGAGCAACACGCCGGTGAACAGCGGCGGGGCGTTCGGATCGGCGGCGCGGCTCACCGGACCCGCGAGCGTGAATGTCCCTCTCACAAAGCGCGCGTCGGCGCGGCCGTTGGCGCTCAGATCATCATCCAGCAGGCTTGTCCAAGTCAGTGTCGCCGGCCCGTGGGCTGTTGAACCCACGACCCATCGCTCGGTCGGGCCTTCGACCAGGAGATCCGAAATCAACGCGCTGATTTGCCAGCGCGCATTAACGCCGGTGTTTGGATCGAGTGGCGCGAAGAGCGTGCTTGCCGGAAACGCGCCGCTGGCCGACTCGACGAACTCAGCCCCGCACGCCGGTGTGGCCCCGATCGACAGTACCGATGCCGCGTCAAGGACAACGGTTCCGTTTCCGGAGATGGCGCTGCTGTAAGTAGAAACGCTGCCTCCGGCGATCAACACATCCCCTGTCAACGTCAGCGATGATTGGTCGAGCGACACCTCGCCTTGTAACATCACGTCCTCAAGCGACAGGATCGCGCCGATGGCGCGCACATCTCCGCCGCAGGCGCCTGTATTCCCCTCGACCACACAGCGCCGCAGCGTGGCCTCACCCGAGGCCAGCACGCCGCCGCCGACGTTCGGGTCGGCCGCCACGCCGCCGGTGATCCGCACGCCGTCGAGAATCGCAAGCCCTGACTGCGCGGCGGTGACGACATGCCGCACATTGTCGGCCCTGGACGCGGGGCTATTCGGCGCGTCGTTGCCAAGCAGGTCGCCGGAAAGAATCGTCGGATAGAGATTCGGGTCGCGGTCGTCCGGCGTCGGGAAGGTTCCGCCGGCGTAGCCGCCGAGAATCGCCACGCCGTCGCGCAAGGCAAAGGTCGCGTTCGGGTCGAGAGAGTTTCCATCCGCCGGCGTGTACGTGCCGCCGGCGACGAGCACCTCCAGCGCGCCGCAGTTCACGGTCGCGATGGACTGCAGCGCGGCGCTCAGTGATGGAAACGCGTCGGTCCAGTTCGCGCCATTCGCCGCGCCCGTGGCGGCGACGTCGACAAAGACAATCTGTCCGCTGAACGGGCCGCGCTCGTGCGCGCCCATGTCGACGATCGGGCTTGTTCCGACGCCGGTATCCGCGACCGGGTCATCCACAAACCGTGGCAGGCCGCCGACGTCAAGCGGCACGGGCTCGAGAATGTCGCCGTCGCAGTCAACATCGGACGCGTCGCGCTCGACGTCGTCGTTTGAGCCGGCGTCAAGACACGGTGAGTTCGCGTCAAGCCGCATATTGCCGTAATCATCATCCACCCCGTCGAACTGGCCGTCGGGGCCAGGGCCGGCGTCGCGGATGAAAGCTGGGTCGGCGGAGATGTTGCCGTTTGCGGCGCCGCCAAAGGGCAAAAGGCCGTCGTTCGGATCGTCGTCCGCGATGTTGGAAAAGCGGACGATCGGCGAATCGGCGGAGGGAAACTGGTTGGGCGCGCCGTCGGCGCTGTTTCCCCAAATGATGCAGTTGGTCACGTTCGTTACGCTGCTCAGACCTCCGCCGGAGTCAGCCAGGCCGGCGTTGTTGAACGCGATTGTGCAGTTGACAACAGCCGCGCAGTTGAAAATGGCGCCCCCGCGACCGGGACCCCCGATTCCCGGCGCGCCGGCGCTATTGCCCACGAAAACCGAATCGTGACAGGTGACGAACTGCGTGCCCCTGAGCGCGCCGCCGATGCGCACACCCGTCGCCGAGCCGATGTAATTTCCGAAGAACTCACAGTTTTCGATTCGAACGATGGGATCGCCGAAGGGGTCGAGCGCGACCACCGCGACGGCGCCTCCGAGGTCCACGGCGTGGTTTCGGATGAACCGGCAACCTCGAATCAGATGGGGCTGCGGGTGCTGGATGTTAATGGCGCCTCCTGCGGAAAAACCGGCGGTTCCGGAGTTTCCGACGAAATTGCAGTCGAGGACCGTCAGGAAAACGTCGCCCTGACCGAGTCCCGTTTTGATCGCGGCTCCGCCGGAAAGATTGGTGTTGCCCCGGAATCGGCATCGCTCAATCTGGGCGGCTCCAGCAACGACCTGCAATGCGGAGGAGTTTCCGTTACCCAGCGGCGCGGCGCTGTCGCCGGCATTGTCGATGAAGTCACAGTCTTCGATAAGCGAATCGGAGCGAAGCGCAAGCGCGCCGCGTGACACGTTGCGCTCGAATCTCGTCCCGCGAATCGTCACAAACCCATCTGTGCTCACGCAATTCAGCGCGGCGCCCTCTGCGTTGGCGAGGCTCTCCTCAAAGACACAGTCCTCGATGGTTGCGCCGCCGTCACAGCGCACATACGCTCCACCGCCCATGCCGAGTGTGCCGTTTGCCGAGTACACATCGTGCGACGTGTTCCGGGTAAACCGGCAGCGGCGAATCACGAGCTCGCCCGCGTCCGAATTGCCGAAAAGGCCGCCGCCGCGCTCGACGCAGTGATTGCGTTCAAACACGCAGTCTTCGATCACGCCGCCGTTGCCGCGGGCAGCGCCGCCCTGGACCCATGCGCGATTCAGCGTAAACCGACAACGGCGCACCAGCAGGTCGCCGGACCAACCCAGCCCGCCGCCATTGCCGTTGCCGGGGCGTTCATCGGCGTGGCCGCCGGTGATGACGAACCCCTCGATTACCGTGCCCGGCGTCGCGCCCGTGCACTCCACGATGCGAAACGCGTTCTCGCTGCGCGAGTTCGGCGGCGCGTTGGGGTCATCGTCGAGATCGTTGGGGTCGTCGTTGTCGTCGAGGTCGCCGCTCAGGACCGTAATAAACGTGTTCGGATCGCGGGCATCCGGATCGCCGGCGCCGATCCCCGCATATCCGCCGCGCAGTGATGTGCCGAGGATGAGTTGAAACCGGGCAGCCCGATCTCCGGAGACGACCACGCCGCCTTCGCTGTCGTCGGGGCGATACACGCCTTGCGCAACGCGGATCTCATCGCCGAGCGAGGCCACCGCCAGCGCGTCCTGCAAGTGTCGGTAGGCCGTGGCCCACGCCGTTCCGTCGCCGCCCAGGGGGGCGTTGTCGTCGACATACAGGGCCGTTTGACCGAAGGCGGGCGCCAGCCCAAACCAGACGCAGACAGCGGCGATCGTGTGATTGATTCGCATAATGAAACCCTGACGGTAGAAAAGGCGACACTTAGTCTAACAACTCCAATCGCCCTGGTCGCGCCCTTTCTAAGAAAAACCGCTGGTCGCCTCCCTAAACCAATTTAGCTACACTAAGCCGAATCTGACACGGAATCTGCGACAGGCTCGACACGTGAACGGATCAGCATGTCGGACGACACATTTGTCACGAATACAGACCTGCTCATCGGCCTGCGCGACGCCGAGAACGCGGCCGTGTGGGAGTCATTCGACCAGCGATATCGATCCATCCTGATCGCGTTCGCCCGCAAGCTCGGACTGAATCACTCCGCGGCGGAGGACGCCGCCCAGGAAACCCTCCTCCAGTTCGTGAAGGCGTACCGCAGTGGCAGCTACACGCGTGACAAAGGGCGGCTGCGTTCGTGGCTGTTCGGCATCGCCTCCAATGTGATTCGGTCACAGCAACGTCGCGGCGGCAGAGAGCGCGTTGTGCAAGGCGCCGAGGATGCGACCGGCTTCGTCGCCGGAATCCCGGATGAGCACACGTGGAGCGCCGTCTGGGAGGACGAGTGGCGGCAGGCGGTGCTCAACGCCTGCCTCCAGCGGATCCGTGCGGATGTCGCGCCGCAGACATTTCAGGCGTTTGAGCTCTACGTTCTCAAAGGGCGGCCGGCCGAGGAGGTCGCCGAGCAGCTCGGCGTATCGCGCGACTCGGTGTTTCAGTCGAAACGGCGACTACTGGAACGCATGAAAGAACTGATGCGCGCGTACAGCGATGAATGGTAGGCGTCAAAATGACGACCTCGTCCACGCGTTGTCCAACTCTCGAAGAACTCGAAGCGCTCGCCAACGGCGCGACGCTGACGCCTGATATCAAACAGCACCTGGTCGATTGCGAGCAGTGCCGCCAGAACCTCCGCGCGGCGCAATCGCGCGAAGCGCTCGCCGGCGAACTGTTCGGCGCGAAAATCAGCATCGGCGACGCGACGCGCACAAGCGGACTGGCGGTGGACATCGCGGCCGCGAAGACGCAGCCGGCGCTTGCGATTCCCGGGTACACGCTGGGCGAGCCGATCGGCAGCGGCGGGCAGGGATTCGTCTATCACGCCGTTCAGGAAACCACCCGGCGCCCGGTCGCCGTCAAAGTGCTTTCGCCGGAGCATCACGCCTCGGAAGGGGCGCGCAAGCGCTTCGAGCGCGAGATTGAAATCGTCGCGACGCTGCGCCATCCGAACCTCGTTAGCGTGCTGCATGCCGGGGCCGCCGTTGATGGTCGCGTGTTCCTGGCGATGGAGTATGTGGATGGCGTTCCGCTCCGCAATTATGTGCGAGAGCGTGATTTGCCGCTTGAGGACATCCTTGAGCTGTTTGTGCGCGTTTGCGACGGCGTGCAGTACGCCCATCACCACGGTGTGATCCACCGCGACCTGAAGCCCGCCAACATCCTAGTCGAGGCTGACGGAACGCCGCGCGTGCTGGATTTCGGCCTCGCTCGGCGGATTGAGGACGCCGCGGATGAACGCTTGACGCTCACGCAACAGGTAATGGGCACATTGCCGTACATGTCGCCGGAACAGGCGCAGGGACTGACCGCCCAAATCGACACGCGCACGGATGTGTATTCGCTCGGCGTCGTGCTGTACGAACTGCTGACCGGGCAGTTTCCCTATTCGGTGCGCGGCCGGCTGATGGAAGTGATTCGAAACATCGTGGAAGCCGAACCCGCGACGCTGCGAACAACGTGGTCACCGGAATCGGGCGTGCGGCGCTGTCGATCCCAGGCGGTGCGACTGCGGGCCTGCCCGATCGACCACGATGTGCAAACCATGATCCTTCGGGCGCTGTCTAAAGACCCCGCACGCCGCTATCAGAGCGCCGGCGAGTTCGGCGCGGACGTTCGGCGCTACCTGCGAAACGAGCCGATCGAGGCGCGGCGCGACAGCACGTGGTACATGCTGCGCAAACTCGCCGGTAAACACGTCGCCGCGGTCATCATCGCCGCCAGTCTGCTCGTGACTGTCATCAGCGCAGCCTCGATCGCAATCTACTACCAACTGCAAGCCCGCGACGCGACACAAAAGGGCCTGCGCGCTGATGCCGCGTTCGCGGCCGAGCATCGTGACATGGTCGAGCGCTTCGCGGAGTTTCGAGACCCGGTGTTTCACGCGTTTCTGGCCGAGTGGCGGGCGGATCGTCCCGACGCCGCCCGCTTCATCGCCCAGCGGATGAACGGGCCCGAAGCCGAGGCGGCGCGGTTTCTACTCGCAGGCGACGCTGATGCCGACGCGCTTCTCGCGTCCATTCCCGCAGATAAGCAGGAGCTGGCGCAGATCACGCTCGGTGAATGGCACGCGAAAGCCGGGCGGTCTTCGGAAGCCCGCGCGGCGTTTGAACGCGCGCTGGCGGCTGATCCGGACGGCTGGTGGTCATCGATGCTGAAAGCGCGTCTGGAGTCGCCCTAGAGCCGGCATGAAAGAAAGAGGGCCGCCGCAGGAAGGTCCCGCGACGGCCCCTCGGGGGAGGCGACAGTCCGCCCTTAGTCCTCGGCGACAAACCGCACAATGCCACCACCGCTGTTCGTCCACATGAACTCATCGCTCTGGATGTTGAACTGGCACGTACGATTGCGCGTATCACCCACCGCCGGCTGCACACCCGACATGGTGAATCCAATCGTCAGGTCGTTGTCTGGCCAGCCCTGTGCGCTGATCGAGCCGCTATCCTGCAGTGCGCTGGAGTCGCCGATTCGCAGTTCCCATCGTCCGTTCGCGTAGAACGTGAAACGCTCATCGTCCCACGGGAACGCGAAACCTTGGCGCCGGTACGTCCGACCCTGCGGCCGGTTGTCGGACAACGCCTGGGCCGTCGTGAATCGAACACGCAGGTCCGCGGTCTGGTTCGCTGCGATGGTCACACTGCCGGTCGCGCGGAACAGCGTGGTGTTCGAGGTCCGGCTGACGCTCAACTCGGCGACGTAATCGTGCTGACCGGCCGGAAGGTCGTCGAACACGGACGACTGATCCGGGCTGAGGCGATCGGCCGTTCCGTCGAACACGAGGTCGCCGTCAATCCGGAGCGCTCGGATCGTCAACGAAGTGTCGTTGATCACGCGGATGGCGCCTTCCGCCGGCACGGTGCACTGCACGACCGTCGTATCGCTTCCGTTACTGAAGTTGGACGGGTCGGCATTGCTCGCCTCGGCGCGAACGCGGTAGTAGAACCGACCGGACTCATCATCTGCACAATGTTCGATCGTGATCCGGTCCTCGCCGTCGAGCGCCCGGATGAAGAGCGGCTCGTCCGAACGCCAGTTCGATTCGCTGGAGGCCCGGTACTCGACCCGGAATTGCCCGCCCGTGGCCCCTTGCCAGTTGTAGTTGTTGATGATGATCGTCACTGCGTTCAGCGTCACGTTCGACAGCGTGCGAATCGTCGGCGTCGCCAGGTTGATCTCGGGGTCGCCGTCGATCGTGACTTCGTAGCCGCTTTCCGGCAGTGGCGACCGACCGGCCGCATTCTCGGCAGTGACGGCGTATTCGTACGTGCGTCCCACCTGAGTCGAACTGTCGTCGAAGCTGCGCACTTCGGCCGAGACGGAACCGCGCTGCTGGAAGATGCCGCCGCTCGGTCGACGATGGATGCGGAACCGCGTGATCGGCTGGTCGCTGTCAGCCTGCCAGCGCAGTGTCACCGTGCCGGTCGCGCTGACGGTGTGATCGGTGATGGTCGGCGGAGCCGGAATCTGAACGGGCGCGGACTCGTTGGGTTCCGATTCGTTCGGGTCGAGCGCATCATTCGGCTCCGGAGTCGTGTTCGGCTCGGGCACAACGTTCGGTTCCGCCCCTGCGTTGGGATCGACGGGATTCTGGTTATTCGGCTCCAGGCCCGTATTCGGATCCGGCGCAGCGTTGTTGGGTTCCGTGCCAGGATTATTCGGATCGAGCCGACCGGATTCGAGCAGGTCAACGCGGAACCCGAACTGCGGCAATTCGGACTCGCCCATTTCGTTCCGAGCCGTCACCGCGTAGAAGAGCGAGCCGCCGCCGCCGGCGGATTCGTCGATGAACGTGCGTTCGTCGGCGCCGACTTCTTTCATCAATTGAAACGGCCCGCCATCAGCATCCGCGCGATAGATCGAGAAACCATCGAGCGGCGCAAACTCCTCCATCTCCCACATCAAGAGCACGCCACCGTCGGCGATGACGCGTCCATCGGTGATCTGCGGAGGGGGCGGCGCAAGAAGCTGCGGGGCGTCCTCAACGGTGGGGCAGCCGGCGACACTGGCGAGGGCCAGCGTCAGGGCGAGGCACACGAATCCTTTCGGGTTGCGGCTTCTGCGATTGCGGCGAGTGTGGTCCTGACACATGAGATTTTCCTTTTCGATTCGGGCTTCCATTTCCGCCTGACCGATCGCCAGGCCCAGGCGCATCTGATTCGGTTGAAACGCGTTCATGGGGGTCTCCTTGTTTCCGGATGAACAAGGAGACTTGGGGGATGGGGCGCCGGTTCTGACACGGATTTTCGGAAAAACCGGCGAAGCGAGCGCCCGGCGTACCACGCGTTTCGAAACGGGCGGCGGGCTTCGCCAACGGGATCGCGGCTGAGGCCGCGACACGCGGCGCGGTGAGATTGGTGGATACGCGGCGAGGAAAATCAGCGCCACCCCGAGGCGCCAGCGCGCCCGCAAGGGCGGCGAGCGGCGCCCTACGCGGCACTACTCAGTACGTAAACGGACTCGGGTAGGCTTGCCCGCCCGGGGCCCCTTCACTCCCGGCGCTAACCGGCGGTGATCGCGTCGTAGGTTTCCGGTCGGCGGTCGCGGAAGAACTGCCAGGTGTTTCGCACTTCGCGGATCAAATCCAGATCGAGGTCGGCGACGACGACCTCGTCCTTGTCGCGCGACGCTTCGACCAGCACCTGCCCGCGCGGGTCGCAGAAGTATGATTGACCATAAAACTCGCCGATGTTCCACGGCGCTTCGCGGCCGGGGCGGTTGATCGCGCCGACGAAATACTGATTGGCCACGGCGTGCGCCGGCTGTTCGAGCTTCCAGAGATACTCGCTCAGGCCGGCGACCGTGGCGGACGGATTGAAGACGATTTCGGCGCCGTTCAGCCCGAGACAGCGGGCGCCTTCCGGAAAGTGCCGGTCGTAGCAGATGTACACGCCGATCTTGCCGATGCGCGTGCTGAACACCGGATAGCCGAGATTCCCCGGCCGGAAATAGAACTTCTCCCAGAACCCCGGCGCAACATGCGGCACGTGCGTCTTGCGGTACTTTCCGAGGTACTCGCCATCCGCGTCGATCACGGCGGCGGTGTTGTAGTAGACGCCGGTCAGGTCTTCTTCGTACATCGGCACGACCAGCACCATGTTGTGCTTGCGGGCCAGGTCGCACATCAGGCGTGTCGTCGGGCCATCGGGAATGCGCTCGGTGAGGCCGTACCACTTCGTGTCCTGCTCCGCGCAGAAGTACGGGCCGTAAAATAGTTCCTGCATGCACAGCGCCTGCGCGCCCTGGCCGGCGGCCTTTTCGATCAGTGCCACATGTTTCTCGATCATCGAGCGCTTGATGGTCTCAAGCGGCGAGGTCCCGGGCTCACAAAGCGTCGCCTGGATCAGCGCGGCGCGCACGATTCGTGGCATGGTCTGGCTCCGTTGAGCGGCCGCTGAGGGCCGACGAAAAACGCGACTTTACCGCTGCCCGCCGCGTGTGGCTAGAATCAACGCCCAGATTGACGATATGATCGCCGAATTGGATTTCCAGCGGGCCGAGACGGAGATGCGCCCATGACGACAGCCGTTGCCCATCCGCGAGGATCGGCCGAAGCGTGTAATTGCCTGATCGGCGGGACGTGGACCGCCGCGCGAACCGAGCGCTTCGACGATGTGTACAACCCGTCGACCGGAGAGGTCATCGCCAAAGTCCCGCTTTGCGAGTCGAGCGATGTCGACGCCGCCGTGCGGGCGGCCGAGGGCGCGTTCGCGGCGTGGTCGGAGACGCCTGCGGTTGAGCGGGCGCGAATCATGTTTCGATATCGCGATCTGCTGGAGCGCAATGCCGAGGAACTTGCCCGCATCGTATCGCGCGAGCACGGCAAGACGCTGAACGAGTCGCGGGCGTCGGTGCTGCGCGGCATGGAGATGGTCGAGTTCGCCTGCGGCCTGCCGTCGCTGCTCGTCGGTGAGACGCTGGAGAACCTGGCCCCCGGCGTCGACTGTGAGACAGTCCGACATCCGCTGGGCGTTGTCGCCGGCATTACGCCATTCAATTTTCCGCTGATGGTGCCGATGTGGATGTTCCCGGTGGCGCTGGTCTGCGGAAACTGCTTCATTCTGAAGCCCTCGCCGCGCGTGCCGCTTTCGGCCAATCGCGCCGGCGAATTGCTGCTTGAGGCCGGCGTCCCGAAGGGCGTGTTTTCGATTGTGCACGGCGACAAGACCTGTGTGGATGCGCTGCTCAAGCATCCCGGGATCCGCGCGATTTCCTTCGTCGGCTCGACGCCCATCGCCAAGTATATCTATGAGACCGGCACGGCCCACGGGAAGCGCGTGCAGGCGGCCGGCGGCGCGAAGAACCACGTCATCATTATGCCGGACGCCGACCTCGACTCGGCGGTGGCCGGCCTGCAACACGCGGCGTTCGGCTGCGCGGGCGAACGCTGCATGGCGGGCAGCCTGGCGCTGCCGATCGGCGGCGTGGCGGATGAGCTGGTCGAGCGGCTGAGCGCGGCCGCGGCGAAAATGAAAGTCGGTCGCACCGACACCGGCGCGAACGTGGACATGGGGCCGGTGATCACACGAGCGCATCTGGAGCGCACGCGCGGTTATGTGGACATGGCCGCGAAGGAAAAGGCGACGGTGGCGCTGGATGGGCGCGAGGTGCGGGTCGCGGATGCGCCCGGCGGCTTTTACCTGGGACCGACCATCATCGACCACGTGCCGGCTGAGAGCGTGCTGGCGCGGGAAGAGATCTTCGGACCGGTGCTCACTGTCAGCCGGGTGAAGACGCTCGAGGATGCGCTGGAGTTGGGTCGCGCCTGCGAATTCGGCAACGGCGCCGTGATCTTCACGCAGTCCGGACGGGCGGCCCGCGAGTTCAAGCATCGTTTCAACGCCGGCATGATCGGCATCAATGTCGGTGTGCCGGCGCCGATGGCGTGGTTCCCGTTCACCGGTTGGAATCGCTCATTCTTCGGGGACCTGCATATCCAGGGCAAAGAGGGCATGCTGTTCTACACGCAGCAGCGAATGACGATGACCCGTTGGCCGGTTCCCCATTCGGGCGAGGGCGCCGGCTGGAAGCCGCACTAGGCGGCGGGGCGGCCGTACTCGCGCATGTCCGCGCGTCAGGCAGATCGAAATCGAGACCCAATGAGCCGGAACCTGACGATTCTGAACGAGGCGTTCGCCGAATTGCATCCGCCACTCGATGAGAACGAGGCGGCGGCTGCGGCGGCGCGGTGCTTGTTCTGTTACGACGCGCCGTGTACGCGGGCGTGCCCGACGCATATCGATATACCGCAGTTTATCCGGCAGATCCTGGATCGCGATCTGCGCGGGGCGGCGCGCACGATCCTCGACGCCAACATCCTGGGCGGCTCCTGCGCGCGCGCATGCCCGACCGAGGTGTTGTGCGAGGGCGCCTGTGTCGAGAACATTCTGCATGACGCTCCGGTCTTGATCGGCCGTTTGCAGCGATACGCCTGCGATCGCGCGGATGGAGCGGCGTTCTACGCCCCCGGGCCGGACAGCGGCAAGCGGGTCGCGATCATCGGCAGCGGGCCGGCCGGACTCAGCTGCGCACACGAACTGCGCAAACGCGGGCACGCGGTCGAGATCTTCGAAGCGGCCGAGATGCCGGGCGGGTTGAATACCTATGGCATTGCGGCCTACAAGATCAGCACGGAATTCGCGCTCAGCGAGGTCGAACTGGTGCGCGCGATGGGCGTCACGATCCATCTGCGGCGGCCTGTCAACGGCGCGGCGATATCGGAGTTGTTGGCCCAGTACGACGCCGTGTTTCTTGCCGTCGGGTTAGGCAAGACCGCGTCGCCGAAAATCCCCGGGGAAAATGCGAAAGGCGTCTGGGAGTCGCTGGCGTTCATCGCTCAGACACACACCGCGCCGATTGAGCAGTGTGAAGTCGGGCGCCGTGTGATCGTGATCGGCGGCGGCAACACGGCCATCGACGCCGCGAATGCGGCCGTGCGCCTGGGCGCGGCGCACGTGACGATCGCGTATCGCCGCGACGCCGTCTCGATGCCGGCTTTCGCGCATGAATACGAAGAGGCGCAGCGGAGCGGCGTGCAGTTCGAGTGGAACGCGATCCCGACACGAATCTTTGAGGAAAATGGCCAGGCGACCGGCGTGGAATTCGCCCGTACAACCATGACCGGCGCCGGGCGGGCCGCGAAGCTGGCGCCGACGCCGGGCTCCGCGTTCGTAATCCCTGCGGACATGGTGATTCTCGCGCTCGGGCAGGAACGTCGCACCGATTTGCTGAGCCAGATATCGAAACTGGCGTTGACGCCCGACGGACGGATCGCGGTGAATCCGGAGACGCTTGAAACGAGCGTCGCGAGACTCTTCGCCGGCGGCGATTGCCGCGCAGGGGCCCGCGAGGAAATCGTCTACGCCGTCCAGGATGGCAAGATCGCCGCGGCGGGAATCGATCGGGTAGTCGCCGAGAAATCGGAGGTCCGGAGATGACGCCAAAGCAGGCCGGCGCGGCGCTGAAAGTGGGCGATGTCGATCTGTCGGTGGAGTTCTGCGGCGTTCGCGCGCCGAATCCGTTCTGGCTGGCGAGCGCCCCGCCAACGAATTCGGAGTACCAGTTGCGGCGCGCGTTCGAGGCCGGCTGGGGTGGGGCGGTCTGGAAGACGTTTGGAAACGACCCGCCGATTGTGAACGTCGCCTCGCGTTATGGCGCGAACGACTACGAAGGCCGCAAAGTCGCCGGTTTGAACAACATCGAGCTGATCAGCGACCGCACGATGGCGGAGAACCTGAACGAGATTACGCGCGTCAAGCGCGAATGGCCCGATCGGGCGCTGTTCGTCTCGTTGATGGTGGAGTCAAAACGCGAGACCTGGCATGACATCGTCAAACGCGCCGAAGACGCCGGCGCCGACGGCCTGGAACTGAACTTCGGTTGCCCGCACGGCATGAGCGAACGCGGCATGGGTTCGGCGGTGGGGCAGGTGCCGGACTACGCCTGCATGATCGTCGAATGGGTAAAGGAAGTCGCCCGCACGCCGGTGATGGTCAAGCTGACGCCGAACGTGGCCGACGTGCGCACCATCGCGCGCGCCGCGAAGAAGGGCGGGGCCGACGCGCTCTCGCTGATTAACACAATCAACTCCATCATGGGGGTTGATCTCGACACGCTGGCGCCGCGGCCGCAGGTCCGCGGGCTCGGCTCGCACGGCGGTTACTGCGGGCCGGCGGTCAAACCGATCGCGCTGAACATGGTCAGCCAGATCGCGTCGGACCCGGAAGCGCGACTGCCGATCAGCGGAATCGGCGGTATCCAGTCGTGGGACGACGCGGCGGAGTTTCTGTTATTGGGCGCGCATACCGTGCAGGTGTGCACGGCCGTCATGCACTTTGGGTATCGCATCGTGGAGCCCATGATCGCGGGACTGAAGGGCTGGATGGCGGACAAGGGCTATCGCACGCTGGGCGAATTTCAGGGCCGGACAGTCGACCGGATCCAGGACTGGAGCGACCTGGATCTGAACTATAAGGTCGTCGCGGAGATTGATCCGCAGAAGTGCATCAACTGCGGGCTCTGCTACATCGCCTGCGAGGATGGCTGCCACCAATCGATCAGGAAGACCGCGGTTCCGGAAGAGGAGTTCCTGGCGCGCGTGCCCCCGGATAGCGCGCCGAACGGCGGCTTTTCGGCGGCGGATCGCACGTTTGTCAGCGGGGCCCGCGGATATACGCATGGCGCCGGCGCCGGCTATGTGAACACGTACGAAATCAAGCAGGACACCTGCGTCGGCTGCAACATGTGCTCACTCGTCTGCCCGGTCGCCGGCTGCATCACGATGAAGGAAGTTGACACCGGCACACCACCGATGAGCTGGCGGCAATACCAGGCGCTGCTGGCGGCCGGAAAGATCAAGCCGATCGAGCCGCCGAAGCACGTGTAGCGGTTCACATCCCTCAACGCAGGTCGCTGAGCGCCGCCTCCAGGCACGCGAGCAGGAAGTCCGCGTCGGCTTCCGTAATGCACATCGGCGGCTTGATTCGCAGGACGTTTCCGTTCAGCCCGCCCTTGCCGATCAGCAGGCCGAGTTCACGGCAGCGCTCCAGCAGCGCCGCGGTCTGTTCCTTGGCGGGCGTTTTCGTCTGCCGATCCGTCACCAGCTCGACGCCGATCATCAGGCCCTGGCCGCGGACGTCGCCGATCAGCGGAAAGCGCTCCTGCAGCTTGCGTAGCCCCGCATGCAGCCGCGCGCCGATGACCCGCGCATTCTGCTGAATGTTCTCTTCGTCGATCACATCGATCGTCGCCAGCGCCTGTGCGCAAGACACCGGATTACCGCCAAACGTGTTGAAATTCAGCCGATCGGCCAGTTTGCGCGCGATTTCCATCCGCGTCGTGACGGCGGCGATCGGAATGCCATTCCCGATGCCTTTGGCCATTGTGACGATATCGGGGGTGACGCCTTTGTGCTCAAAGCCCCAGTAATGCTCGCCCATGCGGCCGAACCCGGTCTGCACTTCGTCGGAGATACAAAGCCCGCCCGCCGCCCGGATCGTCTGATACACCTGCTGGAAATAGGTCGGATGGCCGCTGGTCACGCCACCGACGCCCATCCAAGGCTCCGCGATGAAGGCCGCGACCTGGCCGCTGGTCGCGTAGCGGATCATGTCGCCGACATCAGCGGCGCACTTGCGCGCGATTTCCTCGGGGGTTCCGCCGAACAACGAGCGATACGGATCGGGATTGATCGCGTGCACAATGCCTTCGCCTTGCGGCAGGTTGTACTTCCACGTGTGATGGCTGGTGAGGCCCATCATCGCGGAAGAATCGCCGTGATACGCGTTGCGCACGGCGACCACGTGGTGGGCGCCCGTGTACAGGCGAGCCATCAACACGGCCAGGTCGTTGGCCTCGCTGCCGCTGTTCACAAAGTATGTCACATCAAGGCCCGGCGGCATCTTGGAGGCGAGTTTCTTTGCGAGTTCAGTAATGGCGGGATTCAGATAAATCGTGGTGGTGTGCTGAATGCGCTCCAACTGTTCGCGGGTGCGGGCAATCACCTTCGGAT
Source organism: uncultured Planctomycetales bacterium (assembly GCA_964528455.1). GTDB lineage: Bacteria > Planctomycetota > Phycisphaerae > UBA1845 > Fen-1342 > DSPM01. The sequence goes on from CAZGTH010000003.1 coordinate 168,671, forward strand.
GGCAATGCCCCACTGATACCGTCACGATGCCGCCAAAGCCGTCGAGATAGCGCCGTCCCGTCTCGTCAAAGAGCCATTGCATGTGGCCTTCGACGATCATCAGCGGCTCTTTGTACAGATGGAACATCGCCGGATTCAGGTACTGCCGGCGATCGGTCCAGACCTGCTGTCGCGAAGGGCCCGTGTACGGGCGTGGTTGATGCGTGCTTGGCGGCATCTGGGGCGCCTTAGCGGTAGCTGGCATTGGTCGACTCCTGACGATCTTGCTTGGTCCACGCGCAATGTACGCCGCGGGCGAGACACCCGCGGCCCACGCGGTATAGTACGGCACGCATCGTTCTTTGTGGGTGTTCAAGCGCCGCATTCGCGGCGCTCGCGCTTGGAGCAGGCATGGGGATGGTCGATTCGCGCGGCGGGCCCGAGACGGCGGTCGCCGTGGTGGGCGATGTTCACGAATTGCGCACTGATCTGTCCGGGTCCGCGTTCTACAGCGGCGATATGGCGCCCACTACCCTCGCGGAGCGTAAATGGGGCGCCCGGGATATCGCCGCCCTGTGGGTCTCCATGGCGGCCTGCATCCCGACCTACACGCTGGCGTCATCCCTGATCGCGGGCGGAATGAACTGGTGGCAGGCGGTCCTGACCATCTTCCTCGGCAACGTGATCGTGCTGATCCCGATGGTGCTGAACGCCCACGCCGGCACGCGCTACGGCATCTCGTTTCCGATCTACTGCCGCGCCGCGTTCGGGCTGCGGGGGGCCAACGTCCCGGCCCTGTTGCGGGCGCTGGTCGCATGCGGTTGGTTTGGCATTCAGACCTGGATCGGCGGGTCGGCGATTTATGTGATTCTCGCGATGAACTTCCCGGCGTGGGGTGAACTTCCCCGCGTGATGGGCATCAACCTGCCGCAGTTTGTGTGCTTCATGTTCTTCTGGGCGATCAACATGATCGTCATCTACCGCGGGATGGAGACCATTCGCTTTTTGTTGAACTTCAAGGCCCCGCTGCTGGTCGGGCTGGGCATCCTGCTGCTGATCTGGGCCTATCGGACAGCCGGAGGTTTTGGCCCGATGCTGTCGCAGCCGTCGAAGTTCGTGGCGGGGGCGGAGAAGGCGGGACAATTCTGGCTGTTCTTTTTTCCGGCGCTCACCGCCAATGTCGGCTTCTGGGCCACGCTGTCGCTGAACATCCCGGACTTCTCACGATACGCGTATTCCCAGCGCGATCAGGTCGTCGGCCAGGCGCTCGGACTACCCCCGACGATGGCGCTGTACTCCTTCATCGGCGTGGCGGTGACGTCGGCCACGGTCGTCATTTACGGCAAAGAGATCTGGGACCCGGTGCTGCTGCTGACGAAGTTCAGCAACCCGTTCGTCCTGTTCGTGGCCATGTTCGCCCTGTGCCTGGCGACGCTCGCGACCAACATCGCGGCCAATGTCGTCAGCCCCGCGAACGACTTTGCGCACCTGTGGCCGAAGCGCATTTCGTTTCGCACCGGCGGGTTGATTACGGGCGTAATCGGAATCCTGATGCAACCCTGGAAACTCTACGCCGACCCGAGCGGATACATTTTCAAGTGGCTGATCGCTTATTCGGCGCTGCTCGGCGCTGTGGGTGGCATTTTGATCGCCGACTACTACGTGCTGCGCCGCCGACAATTGGATCTGCCGGGGCTCTATCAGCGCGGCGGGCCGTACTGGTTCTCCGGCGGCTTCCATCTGGCGGCGATGTTCGCGCTCGCGGCCGGGATCGCGCCCTGCGTTCCCGGCTTTCTGGCGACCGTCGAACTGATCACGCTACCGGCCGATTCGATCTGGTTGCGACTGTACGACTATGCGTGGTTCATCAGTTTCGCGGTCGCGGCGGCGGTGTATCTGCCGCTTGCGCGCGGCAAATCTCGCCGCCCGGACCCGCGCCTCGAGGCGGCCGCGTCGGCGGGATAGTCAGCGAGCGATGAACGACCAGTTCGCGGGGTCCTGCCGGAAAAAAAGCCGCATGCGCTCATACAAGCGAGGGTGCTTCCGCCGCAGCGCGAGCGGCTGTTCAAAGAAGCACTCGGTTGAAACCGCGAAGAACTCAGCCGGATTGGTCGCGCCATATCCATCCAGCAGCGTCGCATGTCCGGTCGCCAGATCGGCCCGCAGTTGCTCGAACTCGCTCGCAAACACGCTCGCCCAGTCCTCGACGCTTTCGTTCGTCGGCAGGGGGGGCGTGCCGTCGATCACGCCGTCGAGGAAATCCAGCGCGTGCGCGAACTCGTGAATGATCACGTTCCGGCGACTCATGCGCCATGGCGACGGATTCTCCACACTGTCCCAGGCCAGCAGGATCGGCCCGCGGTAGATCGCCTGTCCGAGGCGCATGTCGCGCAGCGCGTAACGCCGGCCGTCGGGGCCGATCGCTTCATGCGTCTCGCCGAACGCGCTTGGATAGATGATGACCTCGGACGTGCGCGGATACGGGCGCTCGGCCGGCAGGCGCAGCCAGAGCAAACACGCGTACGCCGCGACGGTCACCTTCATTTCGTCGGTAACGGTCAATCCCTTGGAACCGTAGAACCGCTTTTCGTCGACGAAGCGCCGCATCATCCGCAGCAGGTCCGCGCGCTCCGGCGGCGGGAGTTGCGAGAATTGCGGCATGCGGCTGTCCAGCAGCCCGGCCCATTCGGCCGGAGCGTCGCGTAACCGGGCGGGGTCGCCGGCGCCGGTCAGTCTGTGCCAGAGCTTGCGCAACATGCACAGATCATAGGCGCTGTCACACGCGCCGCTACAGCGTCAGCGTCCCGGTTTCGCCGCGGATCAGGATCTTCTCGTATTCGCTCATGCCTTCTGCGTCAGTAAGCGGGCCCGCATTGTCGCCGGTGAGGAATTGATGAATCAGCCGATCCTGCTCATTGGGCAGATCGCCGGGGCGGGCCAGGCGCAGTTTGTCGAAGTCCGGCCGCGCCCCGATTTTCAACACGCGCCCACGATCCAGCATCACCATCCGGTCCGCGATGCGAAACGCCGAGTCCATTTCGTGCGTCACGACAACGCTGGTGACGTGCAGTTTGCGGGAAAGGTCCATCATCAGCTCATCAATCGCGGTCGATGTGACCGGGTCGAGACCGGCGCTCGGCTCGTCGTAGAACAGGATTTCCGGATCGAGCGCGGTCGCCCGCGCCAGTCCGGCGCGCTTTTTCTGCCCGCCCGAGAGTTGGGCCGGGAACTTGTCACGATGTTGCAGCATCTTGACCTGCTGCAGCTTCATCGCGACGACGATATCGATGATCGACTTTTCCACATGTGAATGCTCACGCAGCGGCAGCGCCACGTTCTCGGCGACGGTCATCGAGCTGAATAGCGCGCCGGATTGGAAGAGAATGCCGAAGCGGCGCCGGATGGCGTCGGTCTGCTTCGGGTCCGCCTGCAGCAGGTCGACTTCGCCGAGGTCCGGCAGGTTGTAGATGATCTCGCCGGAAACCGGGCGAATCTCGCCGATCAGGCAGTTCAGCAGCGTGCTTTTGCCGCAGCCCGAACCACCCATGATGACGATCGTCTCGCCGCGCGTGATGTCGAACGTGACGCCGTCGAGCACGGTGATCGGACCATCGTCGGTATCAAACCGCACGACGATATCGCGAATGCGCATGACCACATCGGACTTGTCCGTCGCCATTCTGACGCTCCAATGCCGCTAATCGAGGCCCTTTTCCGCCAGCCAGCGCTCCGCGTCGATCGCGGCCTTGCAACCCATGCCGGCGGCCGTCACGGCCTGACGATAAATGTGATCCGCCAGATCGCCGGCGGCAAACACGCCTTCGACATTCGTATGACTGCGCTCCGGATCCGGCAACTTGATGTACCCGGCCGGGTCCAGATCAATCACGCCTTTATACAGGTCCGTATTGGGCGTATGTCCGATCGCGAGGAACAGACCCTTGCAGGGTTTCTCCCATTCTTCGCCGCTTTTCGTGTTCCGCAGCCGCAACCCCGTGATCGTTTTGTCGCCCAGCACATCGATGACCACGGTGTTCCAGATCGGCTCGATCCTGCCTTCCTCGACCAGGCGGAACAGCCGATCCTGCATGATCGCGCTGGCGCGCATCTCATCACGCCGGTGAATCAGATACACCTTGCTGGCGAACTTCGTCAGGTAGCTGGCCTCTTCCACGGCGGAATCGCCGCCGCCGACCACGGCGACTTCCTGATTCCGAAAAGCGGGCAACGCGCCGTCGCACACGGCGCAGGCCGATACGCCGCCGCCGGTCTTCGCCAGGCGCTGCTCGTTTTCGAGACCCAGCCAGTTGGCCCGCGCGCCGGTCGCCAGAATGACAGCATGCGTTTTCGATTCATGCCCGGCGCTCTTGATCGTGAACGGCCGCGCGGAGAAATCGATCGACTCCACGTCCTCGGTGATGAAGCGCGTTTCAAATCGCGCCGCCTGATCCCGGAAGGCCCGCATCATCTTCGGCCCCATCACGCCATCGGGAAATCCGGGGTAGTTCTCGACTTCCGTGGTGAACATGAGCTGACCGCCGGGGATCAGACCGCCGGCGCTGAAGCCCTCATAGCACAGCGGCGCCAGATTGGCCCGGGCGGCGTATATCGCCGCGGTCAGCCCCGCGGGCCCGGATCCAACGATGACCACCTTCTCGATCTTGTCGCTCATGCGTTCTCCGCTTCCATAATCATTCTCGGCGTCTGCCCGCCGGTGGGGTCATCCGGATCCGACGGGTGAGTTTAGCGACTGATCGGCGTCAAGTCAGAAAGGCCGGTAGCCGCCTAGGCGCCGGACCCGTCCGCGCCGACGGTGCTCTGGTGATACCGCGTCATCACCGCCGCCCGCGTAATCAACTCCCACTTTCCGCCCTCATGCGTGCTGTCAAACACCGGCAGCGATTGCATCGGTCGGCCGGCGAACTTATCGAGCACGCGGTCCAGCGTTTCATCCGGATTCACGGACGGAATGCCGCTGCGCACGATGTCGGAGACAAGCAGCAGCGGCATGGCTTCTGACTCCAGCAGCAAGGTCCGCAGATCATCGCCGAGCACCATGCCCGCGAAGCGCCCCTCGTTGTCGAGCACAACGAAGTCGTTCGCCGTGCTGGTCCGCATCGTGCGCACGAGTTTGTCGACGGGATCGTTCGGCGAAACGATCGGTGCGCGTACCCGCGGGACATCGCGCACCGATATCCGCTGGAGGCGCACGTCGCCCACGCCGAACTGCACGCCACGTCGCAGTAGTTTCAGCGTGTAGATCGAAGCGGTTTCCATCCATTGCGCCACGAACAAACCCGCCACAACCGCGATCATGATCGGGATGATGACCTTGTAATTGCCCGTAAGCTCGAACAGCATCAGGGTCGCCGTCATGGGCGCATGAATCGACGACGAAACCACGGCCGCCATGCCAACCAGCGCGTATGCGCCGGGGTTGACGTCCGCGAACAGCGGAATCTGCTTGATCAACACGCCGAACGCGCCGCCGAATGTCGCGCCGATGAACAAACTTGGCGCGAATACGCCACCGCTTCCGCCGCTGCCCAGCGTCAGGCAGGTCGCGAGCGCTTTGGCGACGAGCAGCACCAGCAACACCTGCGCCGTCCAGGCGCTCGGACCCATATATCCATCCACACCCAGTACCATCTTGATGGTGGGGTAGCCGTTGCCCATGATCGGGGGAGGGTGCCCGGCGCCTTCGCCGAGCGGCGTCGAGGCGCCGACCAGCCAATGACTGCCCAGCGCGAGCAGGCCCAGCATCGCGGCCCCGACGACCGGCATCAGAATCCGGTGAACCGGGATCTTGCGGAACGCGTCCTCGGAGAAGTACAGCAGCTTGACCAGGCCGACCGCGATGACGCCGCACAAGAGCCCGAGCACCAGGTAGTTGCCAAACTCGCTGACCGCGAACTCATACGCGGGCGCGCCGGTGATCTTCACCGGCGCCGGAAAGACGGCCACATTGTCCTGACCGAAGGCGTGCGTAATGACATTGCTCAACACCGCGGCCAGGATCACTGGCACGAAGCTGCGCTGCGAGACCTCGCGCAGCAGGATCTCAACCGCGAAAAGCACACCGGCGATCGGCGCGTTGAAGATCGCCGCGATGCCGGCGGCCGCGCCGCAGCCAATCAGCACGCGCATGTCATCCAGGCTCAGGCGCAGCCACTGGCCGACGCCGCTGCCGATCGCGGCCCCGATTTGAATGATCGGGCCCTCGGTGCCGGCCGCGCCGCCGGAGCCGATCGTGAGCGCCGAGGCGACGGCTTTCGCCCCCGCGACCCGCGGGCGAATCCGCCCACCCTTGCGGGCCATCGCGTCCATGACTTCAGGCACGCCGTGGCCGCCGGCCTCGGGGGCGAAGAAGTAGGTGATCAGTCCGACGAGCAGGGCGCCCGACATCGGAAGCAGCGGAAGCAGCCAGTAGTACAAGCCGCGCGCCTGAAGTTCACCGCCGACATACGCGTAGTAAAACTCGGTGACGTTCTCCACGAGGAAGGAAAACCCGAGCGCGCCAAAGCCGGTTACGACCCCGATCACGACACCCAGCGCGGTGAGTTGGCGCTCGCGTTTGGCCAGCAGTTGACCAACGCCCCGCAGCAGCATTGTGGTAGTGGCGCGTATTCTGTCGAGGGTCGCCATCGGTATCGCTATTGCACGGTCCACCGGAAGTTATACCCGATTCGCGGCGGGTGGTCCTGATGCACGCGCGGGCCATAGCCGAGCCGACTGCGATCCCGACGCGCATGAACGCGACCCCCGGCGATGGACGTCGCGGCTTGACCGGTCCGCGCGCGCCGGTACACTCGCGTGGTTGCCAAGGTCCTCGTAGCTCAACTGGACAGAGCGCTGGCCTCCGAAGCCAGAGGTTACAGGTTCGAATCCTGTCGAGGACGTGCCTCACTCCTTCCCCAGCGGTCCGGCGGTCGCGGTTTTTGAGCAGAATCTGCGCTTTCGCCGGATGACGGATTCTCAAAGTAATGAAAATCTAAGACAACCCCCTAAGTCATTTGGTCGATGCCCTCCATCAGGACTACTCGCATGAAGAGGTGCTGACCATGGCGATTTGGGGCATGATTCGCTCGCTGTTCGGAGCGGGATCGACCGGCGCGTCGAGCGATGAGATCGACTCGTTTCTGGAAGAATCGCATACCGATACCGTGGCCGCCATCGTGGCGGAGCCGGCCGCGCAACCCGTTTTTGACCTGCCGACGGAGGCCCAATGGTGGCTCCCGCGCGGCGCGCCGGTTTCGGGACCCGCCCGTCCGACCGGGAACAAAACGGTCGTGGAGGCCAAACTGTATCGGGAGATCGTCGGCGTGCTCGATGATCCGGGCCTTGACCTGCCGCGCGTGCCGCATGTCTCACAGCGGGCCCTCGGCATGTTGCAGGATGAGAACGTCAACTTCGCTGAACTGGCCAAAGTCATCGGCACCGACGCCGCCTTGGCGGGCGAGTTCCTGCGGATCGCAAACACCGTCGCCTATCGGCGGGTGAGTGAAGTCAAGCGGCTGGATCAGGCGCTGCCGCGCCTCGGCCAGCGAAAAATCCGCGCGCTGCTGATCGCTACCGCCGCCCGCGGCTTGTCGATCCGTAATGGCGATGTCGAGCAGGAGTGGAGCGAGGAATTGTGGCGCCGCGGGATGGCCTCGGCGGCGATCTGTGTCGAGTTTGCCGAGAACGTCAAGGTAACCGAGGAAGACGCGTTTCTGGCGGGCCTGATGCACGACATCGGCATGCTGGCGATCTTGAAGGTGGTCTTTGATTATCGAACGAAGACCGGCGTCAAGACGACCCGCGCCGTATTCGACCAGCTTTGTGAAGAATGGCACCAGCACGTCGGCCTGCGCCTCGCGGACGCCTGGAACCTGCCGACGCCGATCCCGGAAATCATCGCGTCGCACCACAAGCGTCCCTCACAGGACGAGCCCGAGCGCGATTTGCGTCTGCTGACGCAATTCAGCGACGTGTGCTGCGCGATGATGGGCTATGCGCCCTATGTGGCGTATGACTTCTTCGAAATCGACTGCGTTCGGCGCCTGCGCGTCACCCCGCAGCCGGAGACGCTCCAGCGCCTTGCCGGCTTGCCGGAACGGATCGCCGAGCAGGTGGACGCGAGCTGACGCATCTAGCGCCGTCCGGGCTCCGGAAGCTTCGTCAGGCTGCCGCGCTCCAGCAGATCAAATGAGCCCGTCGGCAGGTTGAACGTGTATAGGGCCATCCGCTGCGACGCGGCGTCGATCACGACGACCGCCTCGCGCGAGTTGCTGATCTGCATCGTGCTCATGATGAAGTCCCCGCCACGATCGTTCATCCCGATCGCCTGCGCCGCGCGCGGCGTGCTCAGCAGCAGCACGAGGCCGACCAGCAGCACGCTGGCGGTAACGGTCAAGGTGCTGATCGCGAGGGCGCGGGCGTCGATTGTTCGATTCTGTTCCATGGTCGCGCTCCTTGGCTAGTCGTTGCGCAGATCGCGCGACAGGTCCCGATAACCACCCAGGTCAAGCCGACGCGTGCCCCGGTTGTAGGTCAGCGCGTACAGCATGCGCGACCGCGGATTGAGCACATACATCGCGTCAAACTCGTCCTGCACCTCGCCGGTCACCACCAGGTAGTTCCCGGCCAGGCCGACTTGGGCGTTTGCCGGTGGGGGGGTGTAGGCCAGAACCGCCAATGTGGCCAATAGCACCACATTGACACAAATCAGCGCAGACAGCAGCAGGTTTCGGTTCACACGCGGCTCCTCGTCCGGACCAGCGCGGCAGAACCGCCGGCGGCGCCGGATGCTGTTAGTCGAGATGCCCGCGGCGCGGGTTCTTGAACCCGACAACCAGCGCCAGCATCACGAACATGAACGCGAAGATCCATTGGAGCCAGACGCGACCGCGCTCGATTCCCGGCACGTCAAACGGCGGGATCGTCTTGTCGTCGGCGGCCGAAGCCGGCGCGACACACAGCGCGATCAGGAATAGCCCCGAAAGCAGCGGAAGAAGCGGAATACGGCGAAACGTCATGACGGCTCCGTCGTCGTCGGGTTGACAGTGGATGGCGGCGACATCGCTGGGGTCGGCCGGCTGTCACACCTTTACGATCATCGTATCGGGCGCCCCGGCGTCGGACAAGCGCCACCTGACTCGAATCCCGATCCCTGGGCGACCGCGGGCGGCCGGCGCCGGGTGGGCGGTCCGCGTCGCTTTCGCACTGTCACACGCGGGCGTTTCCTCTACAATATTGTGTCCGGGAAGGCGATCCGACGGGAGGAGTTTCGACGATGAGTGTGAGCGCCGGCGACAATATCAAACTGGACTGGGAGCGTCAGGAAGATGACACCCGTCTGGGCGAGTTCGAAGCCCGCATCGACCGCGGCGAGTTGATCGAGGCCGACGACTGGATGCCGGAGAACTACCGCATCGGCATGCTGCGGATGGCCGAGCACCACGCGAACTCGGAAATCGTCGGCGCGCTGCCCGAGGGCGAGTGGATCACCCGGGCGCCGTCGCTGAAGCGAAAACTGGCGCTCATCGCCAAGGTGCAGGACGAAGTCGGCCACGGCCAGATGCTCTACCGCGTCAGCCAGGACCTGGGCAAAACCCGCGACGCGATGCTGCGCGACCTGATCACCGGCCGCACGAAATATCACAACGTCTTCAACTATCCCGCGCCGACCTGGGGCGACGTGGCCGCGATTCAATGGCTGGTCGACGGCGCGGCGATCATGAATCAAAAGTCGCTGGCCGACGGATCGTACGGCCCCTATGTCCGCACGATGAAGCGGATCAACATGGAGGAGGCGTTCCACTTCAAGAGCGGCGAGGATATGGTCCTCACACTAATGAGCGGAACGCCGCGCCAGAAGAAGATGATGCAGGAGTCATTTGATCGCTGGTGGAATCCGTGCCTGATGTTCTTCGGTCCGCCTGACAAGGAATCCGCCAAGACCGGGCCGTTCATGCGCTGGCGGATCAAGACGCAGACCAACGACACGTTGCGTCAGAAGTTCGTGGATCGTTTTGCCCCGGCGGCGCTCGATCTCGGATTGAAAATCCACACATACAAGCGGGACAAGAACGGCGCCGTGGAACGCAAGCCGGATGGCGCCGCCATCTGGGTTCCCGACGAACAGTTGCGGCCGATCGAATCAGAAAAACGCTGGGACTTCAGCCAGCCTGACTGGGACGAGTTCTACACCGTGATCCGCGGCGGCGGTCCGCTGAATCGCGAACGCGTCAGCCTGCGGCGATTCAGCTATGAGCAGGGCGCGTGGGTGCGCCGGGCTGTGATGGGGCAACGGACCGGTATGCCGCCAAGCCGGAACTAGCGCGCGGCGGGTCGCAGACAGGCCCGACCCGGGGCCGAGTGGTTCCCGGGCGGCGGGCCCGGACGAGCGGCCGAGGCGGATGTTCAGAGGATGTCTTTGTGGGACTATCGAGAATTCGCGACAACCTGCCGGACTACCCCGACGATCTGACGACGCCGGCGGAAGGGGACCTGCGCACATACGAGGTGTTCGTCCAGACCGAGCGCGGCAAGCCACACACCTATTGCGGAAGTGTCGACGCGGCGGATGACCAGATGGCGCTGCTGTTTGCGCGCGAGCATTACGGCCGCGATCAGGAATGCGTGCAGGTGTGGGTCGTGCCGCGCGACGCGGTGATCCGCACGGATTACGACAAGGATCTCGTCTTCCGCCTGACGGATCAGTCTTACCGCTTTGCCAAAGGCTACAACGTCGGTATGAAGTGGCGCGAGTTTCGCGCGCAGCGCGATTACGACGAGTACAAGAAAGAAGATCTGCGCGAGCATTACTAGGCGCATGGAGTTGGCCGAATGGCGGACCTCGCGGAAAAACACAAACAGCCTCTCGCTCAGCTTCTGCTCAGCGTCGCGGATGACAAGCTCATTCTCGGGCATCGCAACGCGGATTGGACCGGTCTGGCCCCGATTCTCGAGGAGGACATCGCCTTCTCGGCCCTTGCGCAGGACGACATTGCGCACGCCGGCGCCCTGTATGAGCTGATCGCCGAGCTCATCGGCGGCGACGCCGATCATATTGCTTACGGTCGTCAGCCCGAGGCCTACCGCTGCTGCGAACTGGTCGAGTTGCATGACGAATTCGACTGGGCGGTCGCCCTCGCGCGCCAGTTCTTCTGCGACCATTTCGATCACCTCCGCCTGCGTCGCCTGGCCCGCTCGAACTGGCAGCCGCTGCGTGAGCTCGCTTTGCGGATGGTCGCCGAGGAAAACCTGGCGATCGGGCATGCCGACCAGTGGATCCTCCGGCTGGCGAATTCGACCAGCGAGGCCCGCGAACGCATTCAAGCCGCGCTTTCCAAGCTGGGCCCATTGACGCCATCTCTGTTTGAGCCGACCCAGGGGGAAACCGAACTGGAGGCGGCCGGCGTGTATCCCGCGCTGCAATCGCCGATGTTCGAGGCATGGGAGGCGATGATCGGCAATGTCATCGAAGAAGCGGGCCTGCGCGTAAATGTCCAACCGCCCGCGGCGGATTACGTCGGTGGCCGTCAGGGTCGGCACAGCCCGGCGTTCGCCGCGATGCTCAGCGAAATGACTGAGGTCTATCGCGAAGAGCCCAGCGCGAAATGGTAGCAGCGACATGACTTCGCCAAGCGTAGACGACATTCAGGCCGAGCTGGCGACCATTCTCGATCCCGAAATGCCGATCAACATTGTCGACCTCGGAATCGTGCATCGCGTACGCCTCAGCCAGACGGACGCCGGCGGCTGCGCTGAAATCGACGTGATCCCTACTTTCATCGGCTGCCCGGCGCTCGACATGATTCGCGACATGATCCGCACGCGTATCGCCGGAATGTCCGGAATTGCTGAGGTTCGCGTGCGATTCCTGAATGATCCGCCCTGGAGTGTCGATCGCATCAGCCCGGCCGGCCGCGAGGCGCTGCGCGAATTCGGCGTCACGACGCCCGCGCATGGCGGCGCCCGGCCCACGCCGCTGACGGTCTCCGGCCGGACCATTCCGAGCCCGACCGGATGCGACGAAAAACCCGATTGCCCGTTCTGCGGCGCCTCGGAAACGCGGATGGAAAGCGCCTTTGGCCCGACCCGCTGCAAAATGATCTTCTATTGCGACGCCTGCCGGAACACGTTTGAGCATCTCAAGCCGATCTGAAACGCCTGAATTCGCCCGGTTTTGTCGCGCGGGCCAGTCTGCCCTAGACTGCGCCCCCGATATCGGCGTCCGCCGAAGGGCGGCCGCTGTGACTTTCACTTGACGCAACCGCTGAAAGACCAAACGCATGATGAGCACATCGCCGCAAGGCGCTTCGCCGCCGCAACGCCAACCCTTGGCGCCGTATAGCGCAATTCACTGGCTGATGTTCCTTATGGCCGGCATCGGCGCCGTATCCGTCGCGGGCGCCCAACTGCCACCGCCTGAACTGCCGCCCGCCGTGCGCGAGAAGGCGGAAGCGCTCCGCGAAGACCTGCGTCAAATGGTGCTGCTGGCGCGGGATCGCGTGTTTCCCGCCCTGGTCAACATTCGCGTGACCACCGTCAGCTATTGGGGCGGCAAGCAGATCAAGGGCCGCAGCGTCGGATCCGGCACGATCATCACCCCCGAAGGTCATGTGCTGACGAACTACCACGTGATCGATCGTGGCCAGAAGTTTGTCTGCATCCTTTCAGACAAGCAGGAGGTGGAGGCGGAACTGGTCGGCGAAGACCCGCTGACCGATCTCGCCGTGCTCAAGCTCAAGCTGGACAAGTTCAAGGGCGACCCGCGGATGTTGCCGGTCGCGCACTTCGGCGATTCATCTACAGTGGAGATCGGCGACACGGTGATGGCAATGGGAAGTCCATTGGCGCTGTCGCGCTCGGTCACGCTCGGCATCGTGTCGAATGTGGAACGCATGCTCGCCGGAACGGACGATTCCGCCGGCGAAATGAACATCAGCGGCGAGCGCACCGGCATTTTTAACCGCTGGATCCAGCACGACGCCGCGATCAACCCCGGCAATAGCGGTGGCCCGCTCGTCAATCTGCGGGGCGAGATCATCGGGATCAATACGCGCGGCAGCGGCGCCGGCGGCGGCGATATGGGTTTCGCGATTCCCGCCAATGTGGCCCGCGACGTCTCTGAAAAACTGATCGAATTCGGCGAAGCCCCGCGAAGCTACTACGGCTTCAGCCTCAAGGCGATCAAGAACACCGGACTCGATCACGGCGTGCTGGTCGACGGCCTCATCAGCGAAGCGCCCGCCGCGGCCGCGGGCATGCAGGCCGGCGACGTGATCGTCGCTATCGACGGAACCCCGATCACGGTCGAATACGGCGAGGAGATCCCGCCGTTGCTGAAAGACCTGGCGGATCGTCCGGTGGGCGCGTCCGTCGTGTTCGATATCGAACGCGGCGACGAAAAGATCTCGCTGACGGTCGAAACCGAAAAGCAACAACGTGACCGCGGCGACGAAGCGGCGTTTCCGGCCTGGGGCATCACCGCCGGGCGGATCACCAAGCAGATGGCGCATCAGTGGCAATTGCCCGGCGGCATCGAAGGCGCGTTCATCAGCAGCGTACGGCGTGGCAGTCCGGCGCAGATCGCCGAGCCGGCCCTGGAACCCGGCCAGGTGATTCGCGCGGTCGACGGCCAGCCGATCAACACGCTCAGCGACCTCGTGGCGGTGTATGACCGCGTGATGGAATCGCAGGACCTCCCTGAGTATCTGCTGGTCGAATTCGACCAGGGCCGCGAGCGCCAACTGACCTTGCTGAAGCCAAAGCCCGACAAAGACAAGGATTCCCCGCGCGAGCTGCCCAAAGCCTGGCTCGGCGTGGCGACGCAGCCCGTATTCCCGAAGCTCGCCCGGCGCCTCGGTGATCCGGAGAAGCTCGGATTTCGCGTGACACGCGTCTATCCCGGCACAACCGCCGCCACTGCGGGGCTGAAGGTGGGGGATCTGATCGTGGCCCTCGACGACACCGAATTCCGCCCCAGTCGGATCGAGGACGCCGGCGTGCTGCAACGGGCGATCCGCCGGCTGGACTATGGCGATTCGGCGACGCTGCGGGTCTGGCGTGGCGACGCGCAGCTCGAAATCCCGGTGGAACTGGAACGCACGCGGATCGAGCCTGCCGAAGCGCGGACCGACCGCAATCCGTGGTTCGAATTGACCGTCCGCGAAATGACTTTTTTCGACAAAGATCGCAATAACTGGGACGAAGATACGCGCGGCGTGATTGTGCTCGGCGTGGAGTCGGCCGGCTGGGCCGCCAACGCCGGCCTCACCTCCGGCGACCTGATCCTGCGCATCAACGACAATGAGATTGACGATCTGCCCAACTATCGGGCCGTGATGGATCGCGTGCTGGCCGAACAGCCTGAGCGGGTGGTGTTTGTCGTGCGGCGCGGCGTCGCTTCGACATATCTGTTCGCGGAGCCGGACTGGCGCCCGAATGAAGAAGTGAAGGATGCGCCCGACGCGGCGCCGGCGGGGGCGGGCGCCCCTGAATAGCGCGTCGCTGAATCTTGTCCAAAATCTTTGAACCCGAAAACGAGGAAACGGATGAATATTCGCAACATTGCGCGTACGGCGGCCGGCGTATTGATCGGCGCGCTGGTAACACAGTCACTGGCGGCGGACTACGGCGCGCTGGCGGAGCAGAAGAGCGCGGCGCTCGTGCGCATCCGCTTTGTGCAGAAGGTCACAGCCCCGAACGGGGAGCGCGAAACCGAGCGGGAAATCCCCGGCGTCATGATCGACCCGACCGGCGTCATCGTCTGCTCCAACACGGCGGCGGGCGGGATCAACAACTACATGAAGCAGCTTTCGATACAGACCAGCATTTCGGAACTCAAGGTCTTTATCGGCGACGACGAAGAAGGCCTGGACGCCGACAAACTTCCGCACGATGCGGACCGCGACCTGGTCTGGCTGAAGGTCCGCAACCCGGGCGATCGCAAGTTTGATTTCGTCGACTTCGCCGCGGCGGCTGAGCCCAAGATCGGGGACGAGTTGTTCACCGTCAGCCGCATGAGCAAATTCTACGGGCTGGTTCCGGTCGTCAAGATCGGACAACTCGGCGGCATCGCGACCAAGCCGCGCCGCCTGCTGATCCCGACGAATATGGGCGAAGGGCAGAGCGAACTCGGCGCCGCCGTATTCGCGAGCGACGGGCGGGTTGTCGGATTGCTCGTGTTGCAGATGCCGGATAATGACGACGTCACCAGCATGCAGGAGAACATTGCCCTGCTGATCCTGCCGGCGGCGGATGTCGCGAAGGCCACCGCGCGCTCGCGCGAAGCCGCCGCGGAAGCCCCGAGCGTCGAAACGCCAGTTGAGACGCCGGCGGAAACACCCGCGACGGCGCCGTAATCGGACTGGTCACTCAGCCTGACATTTGGACGAAGCGGTTCACCCAGCGGAGGCGTTCATGTCGCAGACCGACATCGCAACAATGGACTCGCGGGCGGGGCATTGGCTGCTGACGCTGCGCCTGTCGATCATGATGTTTCTGCAGTACGCCGTGTGGGGGGCGTGGCTGCCGGTGGCGGGCAAGTACCTCGGCTCGGCGTCGGAAAGTGGCGGCCTCGGGTTCAGCGAGCCTCAGATTGGCATGCTGCTCGGGCTCGCCGGGTCAGTCGGCGCGATTACCGCCCCGTTCATCGCCGGGCAGTTCGCCGATCGCTATTTCCGGACTGAGCGTTTTCTCGCGGTGTTGCTGCTGATCGGGGCCGGGCTGAAGTGGTACACCGCGCTGCAAACCACGTATACGTCATGGTTGTGGCTGAGCATCGCGTACAGCGTCGTGTACATGCCGACGCTGGCGCTCTCGAACTCGCTCGCATTCTCGCACATTCGCGACGCGGACCGGCAGTTCCCCAAAATCCGCGTCTGGGGGACCATTGGGTGGATCGCGGCGAGTTGGGCGTTTCCGCTGTTCTGGCTGCTTACAAACGTAAGAGGGCAGAGTCTTCCGCCGTTCTATACCGGGGTTGAGGTCGAACACGCGACCCGGGCGCTGGTCGAGGCCCTGAAGTTCTCGGCTGGTATCTCGCTCTTCTACGCGTTCTATTGCCTGACCCTGCCAAAAACGCCGCCGAAGCGCGACGCCGTGCAAAAGCTGGCGTTCGTGCGCGCGTTCCAGCTTTTCCGGTTTCCGTCATTCACCGCGCTGGTCATTGCCAGTCTGATGATCGCCGCGATTCACCAGATCTACTTCATCCAGGCCGGAAAGTTCTTGACGTCGCCGGAGGTCGGCTTGACCAACGCCGATATCCAGCCGGCGATGACGCTTGCGCAGTTCGCCGAAATCGGCGTGATGGCGTTTCTCGGCTGGATGCTGTCGAAGCTCGGCTTCCGCAAGATCATCATGATCGGCGCCTTCGCATACTTCGCCCGCTACGCGATCTGGGGCACGACCAGTCTGCCGGCCAGCATTCTGGTCGCCAGTCAGGCGCTGCATGGCGTCTGCTACGCGTGCTTCTTTGCGGCTGGGTTTATTTATGTCGACCGCATCGCGCCACCCGACGCGCGACACTCCGCGCAAACCGTCTTCGGCATCATTATTCTGGGCGGCGGCCCCGTCCTGGGTGGCTGGCTGTCAGGTCGGCTAGGCCACTACTTCACGTCGGCCACGGGTGTGCTGGATTTCCAGATGCTGTGGTATGTGTTGTCCGGCATCGGCCTGGCGACGGCGATTTTCCTCTGGGTCTGGTTCTGGGACGAATCGAAGCTCTGCGTGGCCGAGGGCTGCGAAGCGCGGCCGCGCGGTCGCATCTGCCAGCTATGCGGCGCCGATCAATGGCAAACCCCGGCAACGCCGTAGGAGGAACCCGGACAGGCTCGTAAGGGGGGCTTTCCACTCGCGGCCCGTTCGAGGTCGAGGGCGCCGCGCGCATGAGGAGGTCAGGCCGCCGATCGTTTATTTCTTGGAACGCGCGGGCGCCGAAGACTCCTCATCGGCGTCTTCATCGTCCGTCGCGCGCGGCGTGGCCACCGGGGCGTTGATCACGCGGGGCGGGGCCGAATCCGACACGTCCTCCGCCGGCTCATCGTTCAGCCATTCGAGGACGCTGTCCTCCAGGCTGCGGTCTTTCTGCTGCGGCACTTTGAACTTGGCCCCGCATTTCTTGCAGCGGGCCATCCGGCCTTGGGCCTCTACCGGCAGCCGATACTTGGCGCCGCACGCCTCACACGCGCATTTGATCGTGTCGCTCACCGTTCATTCCCCCTTTTCGCGCTCGCCTCGTCGCGCAGAGGGCCACCATCGGGTCCAGAAACCCTCGTTTCCGAGCCGCAAGGCCGATCCCAAACTGTCGGCTGATGGACAACAAGTAGTATGAACGGAATGAGATCGGCTTACTTCACATCGGACGTCAGCCTGTCGCCCGATACCTAGAGCCTAACGCGCAAACCTCGCCCGTTCAATCGAAACTTGAAATTTGCGGAACCGATTTGGCTAGAGGGCGGCCCACTGCGCGCAGCTTGCGCAGATTGCCGATTTCTCCCAATCCGCCTGCTGGTGCTGGGAGCGAAGATCAGCGAACCGTTTACCGGACCAGATTTCCGTCAGCGATTCCGCCGGCCAGCTGCCCACCGGCTGCCCGCCAAGGTAGTCCTGATCGCAGGAGACGGCCGTGCCGTCCGCGTTGAGGCTGAGCCGGGTGTCCAGGCGCCGGCAGGGAGCGCGCTTCAGCGGCGCCAGCGGGAGCAGAGTGTCTGGCGCCAAGGCGCCGCCAAAAGTGGACCGCGCCTTGATGATCGCGCCGCCGAGTTGCTGGATCCAGTGGTTGTAGAACGGTTCGATTTCCGCGAAGTTCGCCGCGCAGCGCCGCAGACTGGGCAACAGGATCGGTCGCGCGCTGACCTGCGCCCGGCGGCGTTCCTGGATCGCGAGCATCGTCGCCAGCACCCGCTGAAAACCGTCAATTCCGTGGAGTGTCGCGTACGTCTGCGGCGTGTGGGCGTCGATCTCGACCTCGACCAGATCGACCTTGCCGTCGAAGAGCGCGTCGATCGCGCTCGCTGGCGGATCCAGCAGTGTCGTGCGTACGCCGATGCCGAAAACGCCGGCCTGCCGCGCGAGCCCGACGATCTCCGCAAATTCGGGATGGCGCAGCGGGTCGCCGTGCCCCGCGAAGAACACGAGTCGGTCGTCTTGGGCCGCAATCTCGCGCAGGCGGCGCTCAAGCGCACCAAGATCGCCCACCTCGCGCACCGGGATGTTGGACGGACGCAGCCGCGACGCGTTGTGCGGCGTAGCGGTTGTCAATTCGATTTCGGTTTCGGTCGGCAGCGGAGATCGCACATCCGCCCGGCGCCAGTGTTCGCACAGTGTCGTCGCGTCACAACCGGGGCCGAGTTCGTCAAAAGCCGTCGCGAGGCGCGCGAGAGAATGGCGCGTGTCGGCGATGAATCGGCCCCGCGTTCGCATCACATCGCGCGAGACGCGATAACAGACATCGCGCATCACCGGATCATGGCGCGGGGTCTCCGGACGATACGCGAGTGAAAGCCCGAAAGTCAGTTGCTCGCGCGCGATCGTCTCGATCGTCGGCGGGCGGAGCAGCAGGGGGGTCAGCCCCGGTGGCGCCTGCGTGAAGACGAAGGGCGTTTCCTGCGAATATGCGGCCGCATGCGCCAGCATCGCGCTACTGATCGTTGGATCAAGGGCCGCCTGATGCCCGTCAAGCGTGAGCGCGATTTCCGCCTCGTGGCGGGCCATCGCGTGCGCTACACAGCGGACATCGAGAAACTCATCAAACCACGTCGTGCCCAGCGGCGTGCCGCGCCAGGCGTCGATACCCCATTTACGCGCCGCGCGGATCAGTTCACGACGCGGTCGCAGGCCGTCATCCACGGCCAATACCTCGAACGCGTCGCACACGCCCGAATCGCGCAGACTGCGCTCGGCGATGTCACGATCGCGCGGCTGCACAACCAGGCAGCGCGCGGCGAGACCGTCAATTTGTGCCACACGGCGCAGCGTGTGCGACAGAACGGCCGCGCCGGCGAGTTCGTGTTGCAGGCAAGCGGGGCCACCGAGCAGATTCTCGGCAAAGTCGGCCAGCACGACGGCGATCGCTTTCATGTGTTCATGCTCCGCACGCGATTGATCGTGTCCGGCAACACCCGCTCCAGAAAAGCGCAGCCGTCTTTGAAGGCGGTGACGAAATCGATGTCACGCCGCAGACGGCGGCGGGCGGTCTCGGCCGTTTCAACGGACTGGGCGCCGATACGGCGGTCGGCGGAATAGCGACGCAGTTCAGCCATTTGCGAGACTTCGACGACGAGTTGGTAGATGTCGTTATGGCGCATCATGCGAATGCGCAGGTCGTCGACGCGCGCGATCAGGCGATTAAACTCGCGCGGGCGGTCAACCAGCGTCAGGAGCGTATTGAGCAGGCCGCTCATTTCGGAGGCGATCGCGCTCACCTCGCGCAGTTGGCGAACGCGGGTTTCCAACGCTTCTGCGACGGCCGTCGCGCGCGGCGCCCCTCCGTCCTTTGCGGGCCGCTGGCGTGACGCCAACAGATTGTCGGGCAGCGGCTGCTGACAAAACGCCTCGACCGCCTCGTCGAAAGTCATCACGTCCATGCCCGCGACACGCATCCCGGATTCACAGGCGTGAACGATGCGGCGCGTCGACCGTTGAAAGTCCGCGTGAAACTGCTCGGCGTAGGAGAAGAGCTGATCGTCCGTGTAGACCTCGCGGTCATTCACATCGCGCACGCGGCGCAGGATCGGGCGATTGCGAAGAATTCGCTCAAACTGCTTCATTTCGATCGTCTGAAAGCGCCCGAGTTCCGGCTCCCACATGTCCTCGATGGGTGTGCCCGGCAGATAGAAGAGCCCATCGGCGTAGCACAGGTCCTGGCCGAGAAAAATGATCGGGTCGCAGCCGAGATGCTCAGCCAGGTAGTACGACAGATGCGCCACGGTGCTGCCGGCCTTGAGCGCGCCGCGAGCGGGCATTGCGGCGCCGAGCATGCGCTTGAGCGCGCCGTGCGGCAGGACGCGCTTGCGGCCCGGAAACAGGTTCAATACGCGCGGGGTGGCTTTCGGTTCGGCGACAAGCTGGCAGTCGCCGCTGTCGGGCGCTCCCTCGAAGAAGTCGGCCGACGCCTCGTGATAGTCGAGGCTCGTGACGAAGTGCGGCCTGACGCCCAGTGACAGCAGCAGCTTGAATACCGTCTGTACGCAGATGATTACGGCCCGATCCTGGATTTCGCGCAGCCGCGGCGCGTGCCGGGCGAGCGACGGGCCCGCCGACACGACAATCACGGGCTTGCCCGCGGCGATGTTCTCCAGCGCTTCGACGCCGTCATCGGCGAGCAGGTGCGGCAAGTTGGCGAAGACATTACTGATCGTGACGCGCGAGGTCTTGAGCAACGTAACGAGCTGCATCTTGGCGTATGAGACAAAGTCCGCCAGCAGCTTTTGTGACTCCACAAAGAACGCCGCGTGATAGCGCTGGATATACGTCGCGGTGACAAAGTGGACGCCCAACATCAGGTCGGCGTAACAGCGACCGAGCCGCTCGTGAAAGTGGGCTTTGTCGGCGACCGTCAGAAACAACACCCGGCCTTCGCGCAGCGGCGCAGACAGATCGACGGTCGAAAGCGCCGCCTTGATCAAAGGCAGGTCGTCTTCCGCGATGATCATCACCGGCTTATCGAAGCGGCGCTCGATGACTTCCGCCTGATACCCCAGTCCGAGCCCGAGCAGGAAGAACGTCGGATTGTCCGGCTCGACGATCGCGGCCAGCGCGTCGACCGCCTGCTGGCGCGGCTGGTAGCGGCTGTGCAGATAGAGCGGGCGACCGTCATCCGCGGTGCGACTGATCGCAAGCCCGCCGTCGCGGGCCGGCTGCACGTCGCCCGTGTTTTTGAAAGGAATCGGGTCGAGGCGGGCCGCCAGCTCCGGGTCGGCGACATACAAGCCGGCGAGATTCGCCAGCCAGGTGGCGCGGGCGCATTCGAGGTCGATTGTGGGGGTGGCGACGGTCACGCTATTCCATCGGGGCTGCGGCGCGTGAGGGAACGAATGGCAGGCGGAAATTGCGCATTGGCCCGTCCGGGCGCGGTTTCGAATTCATACTTCGGGCGCGAAAGCATGATGCGCTAAAGCCATGTTGAATCAAGTGGCGATGACTATGGGTGTGTTAGGCCCGCGCCGGAGTTGTCGGTGTGCGACAGGCGGCGCGAAAATCCCCCCGAGCAGGAGAACACCTATGAGCGGTGGCAACAAGAACCCCCAGACGTCCTCGGATTTCTCGAACCAGAACATCGGCTCGACGATGCCGTTCGACAACATCAACGAGTCGGGCACGTACATCTGCAACTGGAGCGGTCACCTCCTGCGCGTTCCGGAGGACGGTTTCGTCGCGGGTCGCTCGCCGCTGCTGAACATCGTCGGCTCGACCCCGCTGACGGTCACCAAGATCAGCGACAACCCGTACCTGTCGCTGACCAAGGCCAAGCTGGTCGCCTGCAACTTCGACCTGCATGTGAACTTCTAGTCAACTCGCCATCGGCGACGGAGCGGGCCAAAGACGGCCGCGCTCCAACGAATCACGCGGCGGCGATCACGAGAGTGGTCGCCGCTTTCTTTGTTGCGATCACGACTTCGTAAACCGGGGTCTCTCACTCGCCGCGCAGCAGACGTCGGAACAGCTCAGGAAAATAGCGACCACCGGAGTGCTCGAAATCGGCGAAGACGATCATCGTGGTGGCGGCGATGGACATCGTGATAAGCCACGCGGTCGCAGTCCACAACGGGTGGTTCGGCCAGTTGCGGCGACCGGATCGCTTACGCCACAGGTCCCAGCGGCGTTGGATGTTGATCGCGATGGTCTGCGCCAGTCCCCAGATCAGAAACGACACCGCGGCCCCATGCCACAGGGCGCTGTAGCCAAACACCGCGGCATAGTTCAATGGCGTGCGGCGGCGATGTCCGCCCAGCGGCTTGAACACATGGCGATCAAGCCAGTCGCCAACTGTGACATGCCAACGCCGCCAGAAGTCACGAATATCGCAGGAGGCGGGCAGCCAGTTGAAGTTATTCTTGACGGGAATGCCGACCCACAGCGCTAGCGCGGCGGAAAGCTCGTTGTAAACCCACAGGGCAAGGTAGGCCAGGATCGGGACCAGCAACAGCACGCTTGCGAGCTGATCGGTCGTGTAATGTTCAGGCGTATCGAAGAAGTTGATCGTGCTCGACTTCGCCTTCGGAAAATTGTGCACGCACACACCGAGCGTGACAGCCCCCATAAGGAGATAGCCGAACCGCTTGCCCACTTCGCGCCAAGGCGTCGGCGCGCGAGGATTCCACTCATCCAGGCGCTCGAAAAACTCCTCGCGCAGCATGACCGGCCCCAAACGGGCGCACGGTGGGTACAGCAGCCAAAGCAGGGTGTCGAAAGGGCGGACGGGCTGCTCCGGATGATTGGCTACCGAGACGCCCCAATCAATCAGGCGCAGGAGAAAGTAGGCCACGCCGAGCGCATGGAGCGGCGCCAGCATGCCGGGGAACCAACTCGGGTGCGGAAACCACCACAGCGGTAACACGAGAATGTGCAGACCGATCCAGACGGACGCCACCATCGTCCGGCGCGAAATGCGCTCGCGTCGGCGCCATCCGCTGAGCAGCGCGATCCAACCAGCCGCGACAGCGACCCCGCCCCAGAGCGCGAGCCCCGCCAGCGTCGGCCCGACAGTCGCCAGCCACCACACCAACGGCAGTGTGAACAACGCGGCGCGCTTATCGCGTCGCGCGACCCAGCGCGTTAATGGCGCCAGCGGCAGAAACGCGAGAAGTCCCGCCGGACCGATCAGCACGTGTCGTAACGCCTCCAGCGGCCCCGGATCGGGCGGCGGCGGCGTAATGAACGGGTTGATCAGCGGTTGCGGCGGAACAAACTCGATCAAGGGGTTGTGGTCACCGTAGACTGGTTGGAGGCGAGCATCCCAAACACGGCCGTAATGTCATCCGCGAGCATTCGCACACAACCGAGCGACGCGCTCTTGCCAACGGTCTGCGGCTCGTTCGTGCCGTGAATGCCGAACCCCTCCTGGCCGACGGCGTCGCCTTCGACGCCCTCCAGCGCGATCCAGTATCCGCCAAGCGGGTTGCGCGGATCCTCGGGTCGGATGACTTCCTTGAGATCCGAACTGGCGGGGGGGTAATAGGTCGGGTTCTTCAGGCGCGTCCGCACCAGCCAGCGGCCGCTCGGGGTGCCGTTGTCGCGCCCGATGCCGACCGGATAGCTGCGCACCAGCGTATCGCCCAGGAACACATCCATTCGAAACTCGGAGAGCGAAATGCGGGCGTGGAATGGACCGCGCGGGACCTTGATTTTCTGGCCAGCGCGAATCCGCGTCGGCGTGATGCCGTTGATCGACTCGATGATCTCGTACGGCACGTGAAACTGCTTGCCGATGCCGACCAGGTTGTCGCCACTTTCGATCGTGTACATCTCCGTGAGCGGATCAGCGTCGCGAAAAGTCCGGCTGAATACCGTTTCTTCGCCGACTTTCTCCAGCATGCGCCGCGCTTCGGATCGGGTCGCGGCCGACCGCGTCGACTGGAAGACGCGATTCAACTCGACACGGGCGTCGAGCAGTCGCCCGGATTGCAGCAACTGGGCGCCGGTGCGAAGGGCGTCTGACGCCGCGCCTTCCGTCGGCGTCTCGGTGCGCGGTTTGGGTGGCTCGACTTGCGGATCGCGCGACTGAAGGGCGGGCGGCGGCGGCGTGGGTGTCTGCTGCGCAAAGCCGCCCGCGTTAGCCACCGGGCGATCGGTATCCACAGACTTCGGTTTCGCGGTATCCGCGGGCCACTTCAGCGCATTGGCCGACTTCGGCGCCGGCAAGCTGGACTTGGCGGGCGAGGCGTCAGCCGGCGTCTTGGCGCCGCCGTCGATATCCAGCACGGCGGGCGGCCCGTCCGGGCCGTCATCCGGGCGCGGCCAAAAGGCGTAGGCCACTCCGGCGGCCCCAAAAACCGTCAGCGCAATAATGGTGAGATTTCTGCGGCGATTTCGTTCGCGACGCGACCTTCTCATCGCGTACCTCCTTGCGGCTGGGCTCGTGACCATCCATGGTCTTTCGAGTATTCACGTTCCGCCGTAGCGTAACCGACATTATGCCCGGCGGACAAGCTACGCGGCGACGGGCGGCGGGCGCCGGCTTGCGACCAGACGCCGCCCCGCGATACTACGCCCCATGAAACCTCGTCCAACTGAATTGCGGCGCCTCGGCGTGCTCACCGGCGGTGGGGATTGCCCAGGCCTGAACGCGGTAATCCGGGCCGTCACCAAGGCGGCGATCGTCAAGCTCGGCATCGAGGTGTTCGGGATTGAGGACGGATTTCTCGGTCTGATCGAGAACCGTGTGCGACCGCTGGAACTGGCGGACGTCTCGAATCTGCTGACGGTCGGCGGGACGATCCTGGGCACCTCCAACAAGGCCGACCCGTCGCGCTATGCCGTCGGACGCGATCAGACCGGCAAGCCGGTGTTCGCGGACGTGACCGATCGCGTGGTCGAGCACTTCCATCAGCACCATCTGGACGGGCTGATCTGCATCGGCGGCGACGGCACGATGTCCGGCGCCGTCAACCTGATTGAGCGCGGCATCCCCTGCATCGGCGTGCCCAAGACGATCGATAACGACTTGATGCATACGGATGTCACATTCGGATTCGCGACGGCGGTGCAGACGGCCACCGATTGTCTCGACCGCATTCACTCCACCGGTTCGAGTCACCACCGCGTGATGCTGGTCGAGCTGATGGGGCGCAACGCCGGCTGGCTGACGCTGCACGCCGGGATCGCGAGCGGTGCGGATGTCATTCTGATTCCGGAAATGCCGTATCAACTGGACGCGGTCATCGACAAATGTGTGAAGCGGTCAAAGGTCGGCAAGCGGTTTACGCTGATCGCGGTTTCGGAAGGCGCATTTCCGAAAGGCGGCAAGGTGACGGTCGATCGGGTTGTGCATGACAGCCCGGACCCGCTCCGCCTGGGCGGCGTCAGCGAGGTGCTCGGCGAGCAGATCTCCGCCGCCACGCATCTGGAGACGCGCACGACGATTCTCGGGCATGTGCAGCGCGGCGGCACGCCGGTGGCGGCGGATCGCGTACTGGCGACGCGCTTCGGTCACAAGGCGATTCAGATGGCGGCGCTGGGCGACTGGAACGATATCTGCGTGATGCAACGCGACGAGATCACATCCGTTCCGATCGCGTCAGTGGCGAACCAGCAGCGCAAAGTGCCGCTGGACGATCCGCTGATCGCGATGGCGCGGGCGCTGGATACGTCGATGGGGGATTAGCCCGTCGTGGCGCGGACCTCCTACCGTCACTCTGGCGCCGCCCGCAGCGCAATCTGGCCGCGGCGGCAGTAGTCGATCGCCAGCGTCAGGACGCGCAGCGCCTCCTGGTCGGCGTGAAACCCGGTCGAGTTCTCCGCTTCAACGTAGTCAATCAGAAATGACGCTTTTCGCTGGAAGTCGCGCGCGGAGGCGAGTTCGTCGTCGGTCGCGCCATTGAGGACGGCCGCCTTGAGTTCATCGATCAACTCGACGAGGGCGTCCAGGGCCAGATCGCGTGAAAAGCTGAACCGCTGCTGGATCGTTTCCGCGCGGTCGAGCAACTCGCTCTCGGGCACATTGTGGCAGGTCTGGCAGGCGTTATTGATGTTGAGCAGCGGGCTGCGGACATGGTGGTCGCTGATCTTCATCGCCCCGACGCGTTGATACGGCATATGACAGTCGGCGCACGAGACGCCGGCGCGCGCATGAATGCCCTGACTCCAGAGTTCAAACTCGGGGTGCTGGGCCTTCAGCATCTGCGCCCCGGTTTCGGCGTGGGTCCAGTCCTTGAAGCCGATTTCGTCGTAATAGCCGAGGATCTCGTCAGCCTTGCGCCCGTTATGCCATGGGTAGGTCAGGCGCTTCTCGTCTCCGGCGAAGTAGTATTCGACGTGGCATTGGGCGCAGGCGTATGTGCGCATTTCAGCGCGCGAGGCCATCGTGTTGACGTCATAGTTCTCGACGCCCTCGGCCGCTTTCACGCGGCGTATCCCCTCAATAAACGCGGGTCGCGTGACGCGCAGCGCCATCGTCTGGGAGTCATGGCAATCGATGCACGCGACCGGGTGGTCGACAAGCTGCCGCACATCCTCGTAGCTCATCTGGTTCATGCGCTCAAAGCCTGCGACAATGTCGCCGTCGCCGGCTTCCTTGTATGCGACGTAAGTTGAGGCGTGACAGTTGACGCAGGTTCCCGGCTGCGATCGCTCGGTGACGCGCTTGGTGTAGGTCTGGTCCTCCAGCATGTAGGCGTGTCCGCGCTCTTCGCGAAAGTCGATCGCGAAAGCGTAACCCGCCCACATCCGCACGAGGCGCGGGTCCGCTTCGATCTTGGAGGCGGATACCGTCGAGCGCGGATCGCTTTCGGAAGGGGCCTGGGGCAGGGCCTCGCTGCCACCGTGGGATGTCCGGACCATGTCTACCGTGCGCCTGTAGCTGTCGTACTGCAACGGGAAGTTCTTCCCCCAGATGGCCGGATCCGTCGTGTCATCGGTCAGCTCGACGACCCGAAAGAACGGGTTCCGGCCTTCCTGCTTGCGCTCCAGCACGTTGATCAGCAGCGCAATCACGCCCAGAGTGACGAGCGCTGACAGCGTCGCGACGGCAAGCAGCAGCGTCGACTTGGGGAAGCGCGACTGCGGGCCGCGGGTAGTAGGCGATTCGTTGTGGCTCATGATCGTTCTCGCTTGCTGATGCGCTATTCCAAGTGGCCTACATCCGCGTGGCAGCGGACACAGCTGATCGGCTCGATGTCAGCGTGGGTCTCCAGCGATGAGACAACCTCCGCGTGACAGTGGCGACAGGCCAACTCCAGCACGTCGGCATTCGCCGGCGTGATCTGAATCGGCTCGTGAAACCCGCCGCGCGTGAAGGCCAGCGAGTGGTGGTATCCGTTGCGCGCTTTTGTCCAGTACTTCGCAACAAAGCCGGGCGGCGTGTGGCAGTCGTTGCAGGTGGCGACATGATGATGGGGCCCCTTGCTCCAGGCGTCGTAGTAGTCGCGCATCACATGACAGTTCGCGCACGCGGCGGGATCATTGGTCAGGTAGGAGCCACCCTTGGCGTAGACGAACGTGTAGCCGCCGACGCCGGCCCCGGATCCGACGAAAACCGCCGCGGTCAGCGCGAGGATCATCCCCGGCGCGAGAATCCGCGCTCGGCGGACGGACGACCCGGCGTTGTTTGGGTTCTCGGGCATGCTGAACAGACTCATTGCGAAGGTATCGTGATATCCGGAGCAATATATCGCTATTTCGATCGGTCGCAACCACGTTTGCGCGCGGCTCGGCTATCGCGCGCGCCTTTTCCGCGTCACGCCGGGAAAAGGCGCGCCCCCGCGCTTCGGAAGCAGATCCCGCAAAGAGACGCCTGCGAAGCGGGCCCGCAGCAGGGCGATCGCCTCATCCAGCGTCTGGTGCAACGGGCACTCACGCAGGTGACCGGGAATGCCCAACGGACATGTTTCAATTCGTTTCAATGGCTCGCCTACCGCGTCGAGGACAGCCAATACCGAGATATCCTGCGCAGGGCGCAGCAGGCTGAACCCGCCGCCCAGACCGCGCCGCGATTCAACCAGTCCGGCAACCACCAGTTGCCGCATGACCTTGGAAAGGTACTTGACGGGAATGCGGCCCGATTCGGCCAAGGCCGCGGTCGTCAGGGGCTGATCAGTCTGGGCCAGCAGCGTCGCAGCGCGCAGCGCGTAATCCGCGGTCGCCGTGATCATGTGCGCCCCCTGTCGGACACGGGTGCCGCGCCGTACAAAGCCGACACCATTACCCGCCGATCGGCGCGGTCAGAACATCCGCGACGTTGTTTGCGAGGGCGTTGAAGAAGGTCGTCGCGGCGGCCTGCGCGACCGCGCTGCCGGAGCAGTTCGCGCCCGCGAGCAGCGGGACGGCGCCGATGAGCGTAATCACGACGATTCTGGAAACACGGTTCACGGCTTTCTCCTTGAACGGATGGAATTGTGGCTAGAACTTAAACTCATACTGCAAGTAAGTGAAATGGGCGTCATCGCCCAGTCCCGTTTCGTCCAGAAAGCCGCCGCCCCAGAAGTGTGAGTATCCAAGCAGCAGCGCGCTGTGAACATCAATCTTCCACTCAAGCGTGATATCGAGTTCCTGGCCGATGTCGTGCGGAGAGCGACCGCTCGCGTCTCGGCGCAACAAGACCCCGCCGGCGTTGTAGAGTCCGTCCGAATTCTCCGCAAGCCAGAAGGCGTGATAAGCGAACCTAAGCTGTAGCCGCTCATGCGGCTGCAGCGCGATGTTTCCCTGCGCCGCCCAGACATTCTGGCGCGCCACGAGGTCGATCAAGCCCAGATACTTGTGGCCCAGCGGATAGAGTTGATTGAAGGTCTGGTGGCGCCCGTCGCTCGGATTGCTGTCCCCGGTGGCGAAGTCCAAGCCAAGCCCGATGCGGGGCCGCCAATCCACATCACGGAACGTATAGCCGGCTTCCGCCGCCCAGGCGTACGCGTGCACCGGATCACCCGCGAACTCGCCGAACTGTGCGGCGGCTTCCGTGTCGTAGTCCCAGCCGCCGGCCTTGCCCCAGAATCTCCCGCCGACCATGTTGATGTTCTGCGAACCGACGACGCCGTCGCCGTTGCGCAACGGATTGCCGTTGTGGTGGAACAGGTAGTAGGCGTCAATACCGTGATTCGGGATGCCTTTGTATGTCCCGTAGACGCCGCTCAGATACTGGCGCTCATCGAACTGATCGAAACGATCGACGAAGCCAGCGGCCACATCGGGCGTCAGGTACGCGTGAAACGCGTCAATGTTCCATTCGGCGTCTTCGTAAAAGAGTTTGATCCCGTCGAACCGGCGCCGCGTGTTGGCCCAGTCCAGCGGTGAAATGAAGCGTTGCGCGCCGTACAACAGCTCCTGTCGGCCGACGCGCAGCGTTAGCGGCGTCGCGTCGCCGAGGATCCGCCAATCGACGAAATACTGATGGAGATCGCCGCGATTCTCTGCGATCGGAAGCGGCGGGCTGTCGTTGTCCGCGATGGCCGCGTACACGCCTTCGACATACACGCGGAACGTCTGGCGGTAGGCGAGGTCCATGTGCAGGAAACCACGGGTAAGAAACGTGGTATCCTGCGATGGCGTCGGCAGGTTGATGAAGTTGTTCGTCCGCGACTCCAGGCGCCCCCTGAGCGATCCGCCGATGCTCAGCCGCCAGTCATCGTCAAGCGGGATGAGCTTGATCGGGTCAAACCAGTCAGACACGTACGACTCGGGAGGGCCGGCAAGGTACCCGAAGTCGTCCTTCCAGCGCAGCGTGTTGTACTTTGGCCCGCGCCGTTCCGGCTCGACCTTGGTAACCGTGTCCGCCGGGGGGGCTTCGCGCTCCACCGGATCCGGCGCCAAAGGCGGGTTCGCGCTCGGCGTCGGGGGCCTATCCACACGCCGCATTTCCGCGACATGCGGGTCGCCGACCGGCGGCGGACCATCGGCCCGGCTGACGGCCCCGAGCGCGACCGCGAACAGCGGCGCCAGGGCCAATCGGGTTGCGTGTCGCATCGCTCGCTCCAGTTGAAAGATATCAGGATCAAGATATCGATATTTTGGGTTGAGGCAAGAGGGCTTCGACAGGTCAGCAAAACGTATGAAAGGCGCGGCCTTGGCCCGCGCCAGCAACTTTGATGGAAGCGAGTTGCCGACCGATGACCTGGCAAGGAACTCAAACGAGGATCGATCGGCGAATGGACAACACATCTGCCCTCGTCGGGTCGATGCCCGGACCTGCTCGCATTACACTAACATCAAGCCCGCCGCGATTTGCAGGCGCTGCGCGACGGGTGGCTGGTCGCGCGCTGATACTCGGTCCCCGGAGTGTGAAATGCCCGGCATTCTTTGTGAACATTGCACCGGCTTCTGTTGCCGCTACCTGGCGCTGCCGATCGAGGCGCCGGAAACGAAGCGCGAATTCGACGACATCCGCTGGTATCTCATGCACGAAAACGTCAGCGTTTTCGTCGAGGATGGCGAGTGGTACATCAACATCTCGACCACCTGCCGCCACCTGAAGTCGGACAACATGTGCGGCGTATATGAAACGCGGCCGCAGATCTGCCGTGAATACTCGACCGACAACTGCGACTATCACAGCGGAGATTACGGCTGGGAGGCGCACCTGCTCTGTCCGGAGCACCTGGAGGAATATCAGCGCAAGCTGGCGCTCGAGGCCCGCGTCGAGAAGAAAGAAAAGCAGCGCAAAAAAAGCAAGCAAGGCCGCGCCGGCGTGAAGGTCAAGAAGGGGCGCTATGTCCGCAAGGCCCGCAAGCCGGTGTTCGACTATGCCGGCATGCTGACCGACATCGCCCGCGTGCCGTTGCCGGTGTTGCCGGTCGGCGTCACCGAGGCAGGCAAGATGCCTGCCCCACCCGAGGACAAGGGCGCGCCGCGGGCCAAGGGCAAGGCGGCGCCGGGCGCGCGCAAAGGTAAACGCGGCGGCGCGCGCGAACGCGCGATGGTGGCGACCAACGGGCAGCCCGCATGAAAATCAAAGCCCCGAAGGGCATGCGCGACTTCTATCCGGACGACATGCGCCGCCAGAACTGGCTGTTTGACGCCTGGCGCCGCGCATCGCGCGCATTCGGGTTCGAAGAGTACGAAGGTCCGATCTTTGAAGACCTCGCGCTCTACACGCTCAAGAGCGGCGAGGGCATCGTCTCGGAGTTGTTCAATTTTGAGTCGCGCGGCGGCGATCGCTTCGCCATTCGCCCGGAAATGACGCCGACGCTGGCGCGGATGGTCGCGGCGCGGGCCAACGCCATGCCCATGCCGATCAAGTGGTTCAGCCTGCCCCGGATGTGCCGGGCCGAGCGGCCGCAGCGCGGGCGCCTGCGCGAGTTCTTTCAGTGGAACGCGGACATCCTCGGCGTCGAAGACCCGCTGGCGGACGCGGAGATCATCGCGCTCGCGGTCGAGTTCTTCCGGTCGGTCGGCGTCACGTCGGCCGAGGTCGCTATTCGCGTGAACAGTCGCCGGCTGGCGGCGGCTGCGCTGACTTCGCTCGGGATCGCCGCCGAACGGCATGAACAGGCGTTTGGGCTGATCGATCGGCATGAGCGACTCCCGACGGATGTGTTTGAGACGCTGTGGACCGAGGCGTTCGGCGAAACGCCGACGGCGGGGCGGCTGACGGAGTTCCTCTCGACGAGTTCGCGCGAGGAGACGCTGCAACTGGCGCGGGACAGCGGCGACACGGGCGCGGCGGCGGCTGACCAGTTTGATGAGTTGTGGCGTCGCCTGGAGGATCTGGGCGTCTCGGATTGGCGGGTGTTTGATCTGCGAATCGTGCGCGGCCTGGCGTATTACACCGGGATCGTTTTTGAAGCCCACGCGCGCGCCGGTGGCCTGCGGGCGCTGCTCGGCGGCGGGCGCTACGACGACCTGACCGGCCTGCTGGACGGCCCGCGCGTGCCGGGCGTGGGGTTCGGCATGGGCGACGCGCCGGTGTTCGAGGCGCTCAAGGAACTGGGCAAGCTGCCGGAGCCGGGCGATACGCTCGACGTGTTTTTGATCGACGCGGACGCGGCGCTGTTTCCGCAGTTGCTGCGCATCTCCGGGGAATTGCGCCAATCGGGCCTGCGGGTTGATTTCTCATACAAGCGCGCAGCGATCGGTAAACAATTCAGCCAGGCGAACACGCGCAACGCGCAAGTCGCGATCGTGGTCGGCGCCGAGCTGGCGGCGCGCGGCGAGTTGACGGTCAAGCATCTCGCATCGGGCGTGCAGCGCGCGGTCACGATGAACGAGCTGCGTGAGGACGCCTGGAAGGCGCTGGGTCTGAAGCCGGCGTAAGGGCGGTTGAGCGCGCGGCATGCGCGAGAGGCTTACTCATTAACATGTTCCCATCCGCTGAAACACCGCCATTTGAACGCTTTCGGGCGATCGACGGCGCGCTGCAGCGCGGGCGCGGCTGGTTTGAGTCCGCGGTTTATCTGCGCTATGCCGCCATCGCGGCCATCGCCTGCGAAGGCCCCCCGGAGGGTGTCGCCGGCGACGTGCGAGCGACGGCGGACGCGTTGAAGCGACTGGCCGGCTGGTTTGGCGACATGCGCAGCGAACTGCGCTATGTGGTCGCCGCCGGGCTGCGGCTGCGGAACGACAGCGCCGAGGCGTTTGACGCCGAGGTGCGGCGGGCGCGGAAGTTGTTTCGCCAGGTCGGGCTTCGGCGGGATTCGACCTATGAAACCCTCGCGATCCTGATCCTGCGATCGGGGTTGCGGCTGACGCCGATCGAGACCGCGCACGCGGCGCGGGTCAAGGAAGTGTATGACGAGTTGAAGCAGTATCAGTGGTGGCTGACCGGGGCCGACGACCTGCCGGCGTGCGCGATGCTGGCGCTCCGGCCGGAGCCGGTCGGGTTGATGGCGCAGCGGATCGAGCAGATCCATCAAGGCCTGCGGTCCGAGGGCCTGGCGCACTGCAACGAACTGCAGACCGCCGCGAACCTGCTGTATCTGTCCGAAGGCCGGGCCGATCTGGCGGTCGGCCGCGCGGGCGAACTGGTCCGACGGTTTAAGGCCCGCCGCACGCCGATCCGCCGTGGCGACTATGACACGATCGCCACACTGGCATTCCTGCTGCGCGGCCCGCAGGAACTGGTCGAAACCGTGCTGGGGTTTCGGGATCAGGCCCGGGCGCTCAAGCCGCGGCCGGACAAGCATCAGGCGTTCAACATCGGAGCGCACATGGCGTTCCTGGACCTGGTGCGATTCGACGAGGAGCTGCAGGCGATCACGCAGATCAAGCTGATCGTGGACGTGCAGGCGGTGATCGCGGCGCAACGGGCGGCGGCAGCGGTGATCGCGGCAAGCGCGGCGGGCTGACCCGCGGGCGTTCGGCGTGCAAGGCCGCCAGGCCGCCAGCCACACCCATGCGTCGTTGAAACATAATATATGTTATCGGACGTTTAGGGCGTTTGTCTGGGGCCGGCGTTGCGCAGGTCCCGCCGCCCTTCGTCGGATGGCCTCATTTCTTCGCGCATTTCTGACTCGGTTGGGCTAGGCATTCCAGCGGCACATCCGCTATAAAACTGATCTTCGATGCCGTTTCCTATTTCGCCGCACGCAGTATCCGACCGGAGACTTCGATATGGCCCGCGCTTTCATCCTTCTTTTTGTCCTGGGGTTCGGCGTCAGCGGCGTCGCCGCGCAGCCCAATACGTTCCCGTGGACCGGGAACGGCGACTTTG
Source organism: uncultured Planctomycetales bacterium (assembly GCA_964528455.1). GTDB lineage: Bacteria > Planctomycetota > Phycisphaerae > UBA1845 > Fen-1342 > DSPM01. Next base: position 201,936 of record CAZGTH010000003.1, read on the forward strand.
ATGCGATGGCGTGCCGAATCGCGATGACCGCTGTCAGGGGTTTGATGACCGAATCGATTCCGACGGCGACGGCCTGCCGGATGGGTGTGACTTTTGTCCGGGGCCGGTGAATTCCGATTCGGATGGCGACGGCGTCTGCGACATGCAAGACATCTGTCCCGGCTTCGATGACGCGCTGGATTCCGACTTTGACGGCGTGCCGAACGGGTGCGATCCGTGCATCGGCGCCGACAACATCGACCGCGACGGTGACGGGGTCTGCGACAGCCTGGATGAATGCCCGCTCGGGCTTGATTCAGACGGAGACGGCGTCTGCGACTCGCATGACATCTGCCCGGGCGCGGACGATTTTGATGACGACGACGATGACCTGATTCCTAACGCTCGCGACTTGTGCTTTGGTGTTGACAACATCGACACGGATGGTGACGGCATCTGCGACAGCGTGGACGACTGCCCGCGCGGAGTCGACTCTGATGGCGACGGCGTCTGCGACGCCAATGACGTATGTCCCGGCCTCGATGATCAAGGTGGGGCCGACGACGACGAGGACGGGATCCGCAACGAGTGTGATCCATGTGTGGGGCCAGATAATGTGGATCGGGATTTCGACGGCATCTGCGACAGCGTGGACGTATGCCCCGACGGGAACAACAACACCGATACGGACAACGACGGCGTTCCAGATGGATGTGACCCGTGTATGGGTCCGGACAATCTGGACGCGGATGGCGACGGTTTCTGCGACAGCTTGGATGTGTGCCGTAACGGCCCCGACGACATTGATTCAGACGGCGATGGAATCATGGACGGGTGTGATCTCTGCTACGGGGCCGATGACACCGGCGACTCGGATGGCGATCGCGTTTGCGATGATCTTGACGCTTGCCCTGGCTCCGACGACACGCGGGATTGCCCGCTCCCTTTGGGAGTCATTTGTGTTCGGATTAACGCTTCCGGCTCTCAGGATGGATCGAGTTGGTACAACGCCTATCCCACCTTGGAGGCGGCGCTGGAGCGGACCGCCGCCGACCCGACCGTTGACCAGATATGGCTGGCGCCCGGCAGCTACCCCGGCACATTTGAGTTGCCAGGGACCGTCGGCCTCTTCGGAGGGTTTGCGGGGAATGAGCGAGAATTGAGCGGCAGATCGCTCGACGCCTCCGCAGCAATGCTTGGAACAGTTTGCGTCACGACGACCCCGGGGCCCAGCGACCTGGACCGCCTCACGATTCAGAATCTCGACGCGCATTCCGTGGGTCGGCTGGTTGTGCACAACTGCCACCTCAAGGGCGGTGCGATCAGTGCCACTACGGTCACATTCAACGCGTGCGCCATATTGCGCTCCGTTAGCGTGAACCTTGGTTCTTCGTTCATCTTTGACAATTGTGACGTCGTTGACGACCCACTTAACGACCCTGGGTTCGGAGGACGGGTCCGACTGTCGTCCTCGACCGGACTGATAAAAGACTGTAGGTTCGAGGGTAGATCAAGCGGGCGCGAGGCAGTATTGCGGTTGTTAGGTAGCACCCAGGCTGAGGTCATTCGAAGCCGGTTTATTAACAATCGCGGCGCCATCTCCGCCTCTGCCGACAGTGCCGTCACTCTCGCTGAATGTTTGTTCTGCGGCAATCATACGCTACGTACGATCGAGTTGGACGGAACCGCGCGCGCGGCCATCGCGGGTTGCACGTTTGCCAACAATCGCGGGGCGGTGACCGGGACGGCTGACACGAGCGCGACCGTATCGAACTGTCTGCTTTGGAACGCTCAGCCTGACTTCGCAGGTGAATTCAATGGCGAGTTCACGGCCAACCTACTTCGCGCCCCCCTCCCGGCCGGCGCCATCGATCTCGGTGGCAACATCGTCGCCAACCCGCGCTTCGCCGACCCCAACGGCCCGGATAACGACCCGCTCACCTTCGACGACAACGACTACTCGCTGAGCGAGAACTCCCCCGCCATTGACGCCGGCTCAAATGACGCCATTCCGCGTGATTTCGCTGATCTCGACGGCGATGGGGACGCCAATGAGCCGACGCCGTTTGATCTCGCCGGCGGGCCGCGCGTGCTCGATGACGCGGGCATGCCGGACAGCGGCTCCGGCGTCGCGCCGATCGTGGACATTGGGGCGTACGAGTTTGCGGGGTACACCTGCGCCGGCGACATCACCGGCGACGACCTCGTCGCCCTGGACGACCTGGCCGTGCTGCTTGCGGTGTTCGGGGCGCAGGCGGGGGATCCGCTGTTCGATCTGGCGGCGGATGTGACGAATGACGGAGAGGTTGGGCTGCCGGACCTCGCCGTGTTGCTGGCGGCTTATGCGACAGCGTGCCCATAAGATGTTGCTCTGTAAGTAGTTACGGCTAACGCCACCGGAAGTCGGACGGGGGTTGGGGTTCGCCGGTCGCCGAAACGCAGGAAGAGGGGTTCAACCCCGATTTTCGTGGTTATCAGATGTAGGTTCCGTTGTATCGGCTGTGGCCGTCTGATAGACTGTCGTGGGTTTCGGAAGTTCTCGCCATGGAGGGGCGTGTGCGCCGGGTAGGGTTGCCAGGCGCTCATTCGATTTCGACTTCCGAATGCATTGGTAAAGAAAGGGGCAGTCAAGTATGCGCAAACTGTTTATGGTGGGAGGTGCGCTCGCAGTCGGAGCGCTCACCCTGCCGGTGCAAGCGGCGATCACGCCGGGGATTTACGACTTGCACAATCACCCGGATGGCCAGATCGATCCACCGCCGTACGGATTGCGGCTGGACGAGTTGTACGATGTGACGGCCGGCAATGACAACTTTTCCTTCGACTTCGATCATCCGAGCTCCAGCATGACGCTTGTGTATGATGATGTCGGCGGAACGATCACGATCAGTGGCGTGACGTATGGCGGGCGGGATGTCGGCGGCGTGTACGCGGCCGATGTGTATCAGGGCCTCTACACGGTCAGCTTCCTGTACGACATCGGCGTGCAGGGTGTCGCCGGCGACGACGATATCGAAGTCGACGCGCCGAACGCTTCAAACTTCGGCTCGATCATGACGCCGCTGGGCGACACGATTCCGCTGAGCGACATTCGCGACACGGACAACACCTTCCGTTTTGGCGATGAGGACAATGACCTCGGCCATCGCGGCTTCAGCGGCACGTCGGGTTGGGGCTGGCTGGCGGTCGACGGCACGCGTTTCTCGGAAGGCGCCGACGACTGGCTGTTCACGGCGACGCTGGTGCCGGAGCCAAGCAGCCTTGTTCTGATCGGTCTGGCGTTCGCGGGTCTGATTCGCCGTCGCTAAGCCGATTGACGTTTTGAGAGATCACAGAAGGGCGGGACGCGAGCGCGTTCCCGCCCTTCTTTGTTTTCCTGGAGGGACGCGCCCCCGCCCGAACTCTACTTCTGTCCCCAATCAAATCGTCTCAAGATGGCAACGAGCGCCCCACCCTGCTTCCAGAGATCTTCCCATAGCAGCTTCGTCAGGCTCTCAATGTAGTCAGGATCCTCAAGCGGGCGCCCCGCCTCGTCGACGCGGAGTTTGCGAGACTTCGTCAATATTCTGGTATACTTGGTCACTTGCGAAAGAGCCTTGTCCGGGACTTTGAAGCCATGCTCCCGCAACAGGCCCATCAGCCGCTGACGGACCGCTTGATCTTCGATGGGTCCTACCTCAATGGAAAGTTGCAGCTTGCCGTAGTCGCGCAGCAGGTACCAACAAGCGATCGGAAACGCCCTTGGGAGCCAGGTCCAACCCGAACAGATTTCCGGCTGGCACCTCGCCAAATCGGTCGGCAAGAACCAGACACGGTTGGTCAGTTGCGACACAAACTCCGTTTTCGTCAGCTTGGGGATCGTCTCGCTGCAGACGTCAAGAATCTGAGATGTCGCCCCATAGGACATGATCAGGTCCAGCGCGTCACGATGGCGGCGATAGATCGTCTTGCATAGCTCGATCAGCTCACTGTCCTGCATCGTTAATCTCCGCAGCGATTCCATATAGTGCCGAAGGATCACCGCCGCATCGGCAGGGATGCGCGATTCATTCCGACGCGCTACGGCATCGAGAATCTTCAGCACGGAGATATGACTAAACGGAACGAATCCCGATGTGGCCCCGTCGTCGCTCGGATCGTCGCCCTGCAACGTCAGAAACACCGGAATCACTTTGAAGTCCGGCATCTCATCAGCAATCGCCTCGCGGTACTTTCGAAGCTGGCGGACGGCTTCCTTAGCCCGAATCTTGTTCTCGATCAGCAGCGCCCAGCGCCCGCCGTGACTGATGACGAGCACATCGATGTGCCGCCACTCGCGCCGGACTTCGATATCCGCCAGTGGCATCAGCTCGACTTGCGCCGGAGACATCCCCACATCGACGACCTCGTTGTCCAGCAACACTTCGGAGAGAAACCGCCGCAGGAAGAGGTCGCCAAGGCCGTGCGACTCACCGGGCGCCAACAGCCAGGCTAGCGCATTGCTGTGGCGAATCTCGACGCCTTCAATCCGGAGAATACGAAACAGATTAGTTCGATTCAGGCGATCGTTTACCGCTTCGAACTCAGGGTTGCGCGCGAGAAAGGCGTCGAGCTTACGGATCGCATCGGTTATCATCGCTACAACCTTACATCGGCGCCTATACGATTCCCATCCGCTCCATCACTGCCCGCACCACCAGCGGCCAGCCGATCGTCGCGTCGACATACGCCTCCGCCTGCATGCCGCCCTCTTCGCGCGGGATGAATTTCCCCCACGAAACGCCCTCGGAATAGGTGCAGCCGCTCAGGCCGCCCCAGTGCACCGGCTCCGGGCAGATGCGCACGGCGTACTTGAAACGCGCCGAGCCGGTGACGCGGCCCTTTGTGCGCCGGCCCATGAGCTCCATCAGCGGGCCCACCTGCTGGGCCCAGTTGCGCGGCACGCCGCCGCCGATGGTGAAGATGCCCAGTGATTCGGCGTTGGCGCAGCGGTCCGCGTAGTCGGCGATGTCGCGCAGGCCGTCATACTGCACGCCCGGGCGGCCATCGAGTTTGGCGTTGACGTTGTAGGTGTATACATCAAGGCCGAGCTCGCTGTCAGTAAAGGCGGGGACGTAGACCGGCGCGCCGCGCTGATGGGCGGACTGCAGAATGCCGCGGCCCGGGAATTTCTCGCGGATGTAGCCCCCCACCGCCGCGTTGAATTCGTAGCTGCCGAACGGAGCCTTACCGGCGAATTGCGCGATAACGGGCTGAATGATCTCATCGGCCGCGTCGAGATTCGCTTCAAGCTCCAGCGTGTCATATACGCGGCAATAACCGGCGTCGTACAGCGCTTCATCCGACCAGCTCGGGTCGTACTTGAAGTGGGTATGGCCGGTCTGCTCAACGAGTCCGTGGCACATCAGCGCGCCAGTGCTGACGACCGCGTCGAGAATGCCGTGGTCGAGCATGTCGGCGATCAGCAAGCCCATTTTGGCGATCGTCATCGCCCCGGAAAACGTGCCGACTTTGAAGCACGATTTATCGGAGACCATCGCGTGCAGCACGTCGGCGGATTCGCCCAGGCCGCGGGCGCCAAACGAGGCGTGCTTGTATTGCTCCAGCAGCGCAGCGCTGGAGTCGGCCTTCATCACGTCGAAGGGCGCCAATGGGCGGAAGTTGTGTGAATAGCCGTCGGAAAGCTGGTCCGACGGGCGCGGTCCGGCCTTGGGATCATGATGGGTCATCAGGCGTTCCTTTCGTAAGCTTCGCAGCGTATGAAAAGCCGCGCCGCGCGGCAAGCGAGCGAGTCCCGGGTCCCGCTTTGCCAGCCTCGGCCGGGCGGGCTATTATCCGCTCCCCGCTTCGGGACGCGGGGGTTTCGGCGCAATCTTCACCCAAGGCGAGTCATGAAGCTTCTGGTATTGATCAAGCAGGTTCCGGATTCCACGACCAACATCAAAATCCGGCCCGATGGCGATGACATCGAGCGGGCCGGCGTCAAGATGGTGGTGAACCCGTTCGATGAGTTCGCGATCGAGTTGGCCGTGCAGCTTCGGGAGAAGCGGTCCGATGTCGAGTCGATCACGGCCTTGACGGTCGGTCCGGCCGGCGCGGCGGAGGCGCTGCGCACCGCGCTGGCGATTGGCGCGGATGACGGCATTCACCTGCAGGACGACGCGTTCGGCAAGCTCGACGAGTTGCAGACCGCCGCGCTGATCGCGGCCGTCGCGAGGGATCAGGGCTATGACCTGATCATCCGCGGCAAGCAGGAAATCGACCTCGACAGCGGTCAGGTCGGCCCGGCTGTGGCCGAGGCCCTCGACCTCCCGCATGTCGGCGCGGTGACTTCGCTGGATGTTTCCGCCGACGGCAAGAGTCTGAAGGCGAATCGGCGCATCGAAGGCGCCGACGAGGTCGTGGAGTGCGCTCTGCCCGCGCTGCTCACGATTGAGAAGGGCCTGGTCGAGCCGCGCTACCCATCCCTCCCGAATCTGATGAAGGCGAAGAAGAAACCGGTGAAGGTCATGGCGTCCGGCGATGTGCCCGGCTTTTCTGACGTCGTTGGCCGGGTGGGCGGCACGGAGATCCACAAGCTGGCCCCCCCGCCGCAGCGTCCGCCCGGCAAGCTGCTGACCGGCGATATTGGCGAGACGGTACCGGAACTGGTGCGACTGCTGCGTGAAGAAGCGAAGGTGATTTAGCGATGACGAACGATATTCTGATTTTCGCGGAGCAACGGGACGGCAAGCTGCACGCCGGCGTGGCGCAGTCGGTGACCCCGGCACGCGCGTTGGCGAGCAAGAGCGGCGGGCAAGTGGTCGCGGTGGTCATCGGGGATGGCGTGGACGCGGCGGTTGAAGCCGTCCGCGCGACGGGCGTTGATCGCGTGCTGACGATCACTGACGCGAGCCTCAAGCTCTATTCGGCGCTGCGCTATCGCACTGCGCTGGCCGATGCGATCAAGAAAGTCGATCCGAAAGTCGTGCTGGCGCCGGCGACGTTCATGGGGCGCGATCTCCTGCCGCGCGTGGCGATGCGAATCGGGGCCGGCTTGGCGACCGACGTGACGGAGTTGACGCTCTCGGCGGATGGCGCGCTCGATGTGGTGCGGCCGATCTACAACGGCAAGGCTTTCTGCCACGTGAATTTTCCGAAGGACAAATGCGCGATCGCATCGGTGCGCGTGAACACTTATCCCGCCGCGAGCGGCGAGGCGAAGGCCACGGCCGAGGCGCTGCCGTTTGCCGCCGGCGCCGGAGATGAGCGACTCAAGACGCTGGAGGTTGCGCGAACCGGCGGCGGCGTCAAAGACGTGACCGAAGCCGACATCGTCGTTTCCGGCGGTCGCTCGCTCAAGAGTGAAGAGAACTTCAACGCCGTGATCTACCCGTTGGCGGACGCCCTCGACGCGGCGGTCGGCGCCTCGCGGGCCGCGTGCGACGCCGGCTATCAGCCGCACAGTCGCCAGGTCGGCCTGACCGGAAAGACCGTCACGCCGAAACTGTATATCGCGTGCGGAATCAGCGGCGCGATCCAGCATCTGGCGGGAATGCGCGGCAGCAAGTGCATTGTCGCGATCAATTCTGATCCCGAGGCGCCGATATACAAGATTGCGGACTATGGGATCGTTGATGATCTGTTCAAGGTCGTTCCGGCGCTGACCGAAGCGGTCAAGAAGCTCAACGCCTAGCCGCCTGAAGGACGCGCGCGGCGCGCCGGCGCAAATCGTCCTCCACAGTCTCTTGGCGCCGGGAGCGTTCGCGAACAGCGATGGCGTCTTTTCAATCAAAAACGAATGGGGCTGCGCACGCGGACCTTGCGGGCGCCGGCGCGCTTCGGTCCACCCCGGTGCGCTGGCGGGAGTATTTTCTGACGCTGGCGTGCGCCGGTGGGTTGTATCTGGTGACGGTCGCGCCGGGGCTGTTATGGCAGGACAGTGGCCTGGCGCAGATTCGCGTGCTGCAGCGCGATCTCACCGGAGAACTGGGCCTGGCCTTGGCCCATCCGCTGTACTACGTCTGCGCGATCGCCTTTCAGGCGCTGCCGTTCGAAAGCGCCGCATACAAGACCAACCTCGTATCGGCCGTGTTTGCCGCGGTCACCGTCGCGCAGGTCTACCTGCTGGTATTCCTCGTGACAAAGCGGCGTTTTGCCGGCGTCATGGCGGCCGTTTCGATCTGCGTAGCCCACACCTTCTGGCAGCACGCGGCGCTGGCGGAGGTCTATTCGCTCTCCATGGCCCTGCTGGTCACGGAGTTCATCTGCCTGCAACGCTTCAGCGAAACCCGGCGTGGCCATTGGATTGTCTTGACCTTTCTTCTGAACGGCCTCGGGGTGAGCAACCACCTGCTGGCGATTCTGAATCTCGCGTTTCTTGGCCCCTACCTGCTGTGGCTGATCGCGTCGCGGCGGATTTCGATCGGCACGGCCGTTCAGGTTCCGATCGCCTGGATCATTGGCGCTTCGCTTTATCTGGGGCTGATTGCGCAGCAGTGGTTCAGCGGTCAGCCGTTTCTGGCCGTGATCCAGGATGCGCTGGGCGGCGGGTACAGCAAGAACGTCATGAATCTCGTGCCGAATTTCAAGCGCACGATTCTGTATCTGGGGATGAACTTTCCAACGCCAACCGCGTTGCTTGCGCTCGTGGGGGTCGCCGCCTTGCCGCGCTTGCGACCGCGCTCCACGGCGGCCGCGCTGGGCGCCTATCTGGCGATCCATTTGTTCTGGGGCATGCGCTACAACGTGCCTGACCAGTTTGTTTTCTTTATTCCGGCCGAGACACTGATCGCGATCATGATCGGCATCGGCGCGGTGCGCGTGCGCTGGCGGCCCTGGCTCAAGCACTGCGCGATTCTCGCGGCGTTGGCGCCGGTGATCGTGTACTACTTCCTGCCGGATGTCGCGCGGCAGTTCAACGTCGCGGATCTGGAACGGAGGGAAGTCCCCTATCGCGACGCGTATCAATTCTTCCTTTGGCCGTGGAAGGTCGGCGATGACGGCGCCGAGCGGTTCGGCCGGGCGGCGATCGCGGAGGCCGAGGCCGGCTCATTCCTGCTGCTGGATTCGACGACGGTCCGCCCATTGCACTATCTTCTGCTGAGCGAAGGTGTTCCGAAGGGACTGACGATCTGGCCATATCTCAGTGATCGCGGCGAGCATCCGGAACGCGCGGAACTCGCCCCGCTGATCGCGGCGGGTCGGCTTTATGTCGTCTCGCCGGCGCCCGGCTACCTGCCGCAATGGCTGCTCGACGAGTGCTCGTTTGAGAAGGGGTTTGTGCTGTATCGGGCGCGGCCACCAACGGAATCTCCATGAGCGCGGGCACCGGTGGGCTGCACCATGTCGAGATATACGTGTCCGACCTGACGCGCAGTCGCGCGTTCTGGGGCTGGCTGCTGTCGGAGCTGGGATTCGCGCTGTATCAGGAATGGCCCGAAGGCGTCAGTTGGCGCCACGGCGAAACCTATCTGGTGTTTGTGCAGGCCGAAGCGCGGCGCCTTACCCCGCCTTATCACCGCTGTCGCGTCGGGCTGAATCACCTCGCGTTTCACGCCGCCAGCCGAGCGCAGGTGGACGCGCTCGCCGCCAAGTTGCGCGAACGTGGCGCGGCGCTGCTCTATCAGGATCGGCAGCCGTTTGCGGGCGGCCCGAATCACTACGCGATATTCTTTGAGGATCCTGATCGGATCAAGGTCGAAGTGGTCGCCCCGCCGCTTTCGGGCGATCGTGTGAGTGGCTAAACTCACGCGTTCTTTGGACGAGGAACCGAACCGCTCAATGGAGTGACATGGCGCGCCTGCCTGAGATTCTGACCCCCGCAGACATGATTCTGCGCCCGTTTCGTGAGTTCGCCGCTCGACAGGCGTCGGGCGGGATCGTGCTGATTCTGGCGGCGGTTGTCGCGCTGGCGTGGGCCAACTCCGATTATGGAACCCACTATGTGGCGCTGTGGGACACGGACCTGTCGATCGCGTTCGGCGATTGGAAATTCAAGCTGCACCTGCTGCACTGGATCAACGACCTGGTAATGGCGGGCTTTTTCCTGCTGGTCGGCCTCGAGATCAAGCGCGAAGTACTGGTCGGTGAGTTGTCGACAATCCGCAAGGCGGCGCTGCCGATCGCGGCGGCGATTGGCGGCATGGTCGTTCCTGGCGCCATCTATGCGGTTCTGAATATTGGATCACCGAGTATCCGCGGCTGGGGCACGCCGATGGCGACGGACATCGCCTTCGCGCTGGGCGTTCTGGCGCTGCTCGGGCCGCGCGTGCCGGTGACGCTGAAAGTGTTTCTGGCGTCGCTGGCGATCGCTGATGACATCGGGGCGTTGCTGGTCATTGCTCTCTTTTACACGGAAGCGATTTATCCCGACTGGCTGCTGGCGGCGCTGGTCGTGCTCACGGTTCTGCTCGCGCTGAATCTGCTGGGTTGGGACGGGTTGATCCCCTACCTGCTGCTCGGGCTGATCGTGTGGTTCTGCATCTATCGCTCCGGCATTCACGCGACGATCGCCGGCGTCGTGGTGGCTGCGATGATCCCGGCCCGGCAGCGCGTGCGCGGCGTGGAGTTTACGTCGCGGATTCAGCGCGCCCTGACCGTGTACAGTCGCGAACTTGATCATGATGACGTGATGCTCAGCAACGCCCGCCTGGTCGGGGCGTTGAACGATATTCAAGTCGCGTGCGACGATTGCGAGACGCCGCTGCAGAAACTGGAGCACGCGCTGCTACCGTGGGTGGCGTTTGTGATTGTGCCGCTGTTTGCGATCGCGAACGCGGGCGTGCTGCTGCCGGAAGACCCGGCCGGCCCGCTCGGCAGCCGCGTGACGCTGGGCGTGCTGCTTGGCCTTGTGGTCGGGAAGCCGCTCGGAATCACGCTGTTCGCGTGGGTCGCGGTGCGCTTCGGGCTGGCCCGGTTGCCGAACGGCGTATCCTGGCGGCATGTTGTCGGCGCGGGCTGCCTGGCCGGGATTGGCTTTACCATGTCGCTCTTCATCGGCCACCTGGCATTCAGCGAATCGCATGAGGATGTCGTATCCGCCAAACTTGGCGTGCTGCTGGCATCGGCGGTCGCCGGCGTGTTGGGCGCGATCGTGCTCGGCACGGCGCCGCGCCTGACGCGTGAGGAGCTGAGCGCTATCGACCGCAGTGTGACCGAACCGCGCAGCGAAGACGATACGCCGCTTGGAATCGCATGACGATTCTTGAGGTAAAGCAATGAGCCAGGACAACGCAACACCCCGTTCGAAGTGCGCGTCGCCTGATTTATCCGTACCAACGACTGTGCTGGAGGCGATTGCGCAGGAAATCACGAGCGCGGACAGCCCGGTCGGCATCGACGCCCGCAAAACGCACATCGTCATTATTCACCTGCTGCTGGAAACGCGAGACAAACTGGCGCAGATCGAATCGCGCCTGCGCGTTCTCGAAGCGAGCGCCGCGCGTGATTGAGAGCGTTCTTTCGGCCTTGGCCATCGTTCTGGCGGTCGGCGTGACGGCGCAGTGGATCGCCTGGCGCATCGGGCTGCCCTCCATTCTGTTGCTGCTGTTGTTCGGGATTCTGATCGGCCCCGGGCTGGGCGTGCTCGATCCGGGCGTCTTCGGCGAACAGCTGATGCCGTTCGTGTCCGCATTCGTCGCGCTGATTCTCTATGAAGGCGGACTGACGCTGAAAATCAGCGACCTGCCGAAGGTCGGCGGCGTCGTTCGGAATCTGTGCACGATCGGCGCGCTGGTGACATGGTTTGGCGCGGCTGTCAGCGCCAAGTTGATCTTTGGTATTGATTACCGCCTGGCGATGCTGCTTGGCGCGATTCTGGTCGTGACCGGGCCGACGGTCATCGGGCCGCTGCTGCGGCATATCCGCCCCACCGGCGCGGTTGATCCGATCCTGAAGTGGGAAGGCATCGTGATTGACCCGATCGGCGCGACGCTGGCGGTCCTTGTGCTCGAGGCGCTGTTTGTCGCCCATGGCGGCCCGGCCGCGCCGGGAATCGCGATGGCCCTGCTCAAGACGGTGTTCATCGGCGTGTCGACCGGCGGGGCCGCCGCCGCCCTGCTGACCTTTGTGCTGGCGAAGCGCTGGCTGCCGGATTTCCTGCAGAACGCGGTTTCGTTGATGCTGGTTGTCGGCGTGTTTGCGCTGTCGAACGCGTTTCAACACGAATCCGGGTTCTTGTCCGTGACGTTGATGGGCATTGGGCTGGCGAACCAGAATTTCGCCAACGTGCGACACATTGTTGAGTTCAAAGAGAATCTGCGCGTTTTGCTGCTTTCCGGTTTGTTCATCGTGCTCGCAGCGCGGGTCGAGTTGGATGACCTGATCGCCGCGGCGCCGCGCGGCGCGCTGTATGTCGCGGTTCTGGTGCTGCTGGTGCGACCGGTCAGCGTATGGGTGTCCACGCTAGGATCGAAGTTGTCGCGCGCGGAAGTTGCGTTTCTGGCGTGCATGGCCCCGCGCGGGATTGTCGCCGCCGCCGTGGCGAGCGTGTTTGCGCTGCGACTGGAGCAGATGGAGGGCATCGGTGAAAGCGCGCGATTGCTGACGCCGATCACTTTCTGCGTGATTATCGGGACGGTTACGATTTACGGCTTTCTCGCGCCGCTTCTGGCGCGGCGTCTGGGCGTGGCAACGCCCAATCCGCAAGGCGTGCTGTTCATCGGGGCCTCGAAGTGGATTCGCGAAGTGGCGCTGCTGCTGCGCGAGCGCGACATTCACGTGTACCTGATCGACACCAATCGTCGTAATATCGCCAACGCCAAGCTGGAAGGATTGCCAGCGTACAACGGCAGCGCTCTGGACGAGCGATTGCTCGACTACATCAACCTCGGCGGGCTTGGCAAGCTGCTGGCGGCGACGCCCAATGACTGGGTGAACGTGCTTTGCGTGCAGCGGTTCGCCCCGCTCTTCGGGGCGGTGAACTGCTATCAGGTCACGCCGACGCAGGATTCCCGCCAATCGCGCGATCGGCATCGCAGTCTGCACGGGCGCTGGGCGTTCGGGGAACGCGTGACCTATTCCGAACTCGAACGGCGGATGGCCCAGGGTTTTGTGGCCAAAGCGACGACGATCACTGTGCAGTTCACGCCGGAGTCGTTCGAAGCCGAGCACGGGCCCGACGCGATCAAACTCGCGATTCTGGACGAGCGCGGGCGCCTGACGTTAATGATCGCGGAGAAGGAACTGGTTCCGAAACCGGGCGAGACATTGATTGCGCTGACGCCACCGCCGCCGGTGGAGCCGAAGGAGCCGGACGACGCGACCTCGGGCGCGGATCAGACCTCCACCGATGGCGCCGCGGCGTAGGGCCGCGGCGCGCCTCGCGCGCGGTTACCCCTTGCCTTTGACGCGATGCACCAGCGACTGCGCGGAGGTCTTGATCCCGCGGACTTCGCCGACGAGCTGTTCGCGGTTCGGGGCGTACTCGACGGCGGTGTCGAGATAGACCAGGTCTTTCTCGACCAGCTTGGCGAGCGCCATCGTGAAGTTCTGCATGCCGCCTTCCTTGCTGCCCGAAATGATGCCGGGAATGTCCTCGTCTTCGCCCTCGCGGATCTTCTCCTTGACGATCGCGTCACCCAGCAGCACTTCGAGGGCCGGGACGCGCAGAATCTTCGGGTCGATCGCCGGTAACAGGCGCTGCGCGCAGATCGCCTTGATGCTGTTGGCGAGTGAGCTGCGAATAAACGCGTGCTGATCGTGTGAAAAGAACTCAAGAATGCGGCCGATCGACTGCATCGTGTCGGAGGTGTGGAGCGTCGCGAACACCAGGTGGCCGGTTTCAGCGGCCTGCAGCGCCGCCATCACCGTCTCGTGGTCGCGCATTTCACCGACGAAGATCACATCCGGGTCCTGACGCACGGCCGATCGCAGGCCATCGGCGAACGACTTCACGTCCAGGCCGATTTCGCGCTGACTGATGATCGCGTTCTTCGGCTTGAAGCTGTATTCGATCGGATCCTCGATGCTGACGATGTTGCAGTAACGATTGGCGTTGATGTGATCGATCATGGCGGCCATCGTCGTGCTCTTGCCGGAGCCCGTGACGCCGCAGACCATGATCAGGCCCTCAAAGGTCTCTTCGGCCAGCTTCTTCATGATCGGCGGAAGGTGCAGTTCCTCGAAACTCGGTATTGTGCCCTTCACGCGCCGGATGGACGCGTGCATGTGGTCGCAGGCGCGCATCACGTTGATGCGGAAGCGATCGCCGTTCGGCAGCAGATAGGCGAAGTCGGTCGCGCCGCGCTCTTCATACTCTTCCCATTTTCGCGGCGGCACGATCGGCTTCATCAGATCTTCGATCTGCCGGCCGTCAATCTCGATCGGCGGGATGTCCGTGCGACGCAGCTTCCCGGCCACGCGGTAGCATGGCGGCACACTGGTCTTGAGGTGCAGGTCGCTGGCCTCCAGCTTCTTCATCGCCTCGAGCAACGGCTCAATCGATTCGGGCAACGTGTGCATGCGACTCTCCTGACACGGATCATCGCGCGCTCGCGACATCCGCGTCTGTTCTCGGGGCCACCAGGCGGAAATGAGGGCGCGGGCCCGCGGCGCCACAACCAGCATAACGCGGCGGCGCGCGACGAGGCAACGCGATGTCAATGGGGTCAGAACGCGCCCGGCAGGATTCGAACCTGCGACCTGCGGATTAGAAGTCCGCTGCTCTATCCAACTGAGCTACGGGCGCCGCGCGGATGCGGACAAGCCGCAAGAGCTTACTGATCGCCGATTGGCGGAGCAAATGGGGCCGAGCCGAGCGGGCGCGATACAATCGCGCTGATTGTCGTGGGGTTAGCGTCCGGCGCCAACGCCGCTGGCCATGGGCGCCGGCGATGGCGGCTGCGGCCAGGCCCTGAGGAAGTCGCGTATGAGCGCCCCGAATTCCGGCGTCGTCGAGCTGGTCAACGGCCTGATCGCCGACGCCGCCGCGCAACGCGCCAGCGACATCCACATCAATCCGACCGATAACGGCGTCTGTGTGGTTTTTCGCGTCGACGGCGTATTGCGCGAGACCCAGCGCCTGCCCCAGATGCTCGCCCCGAACATCGTCGCGCGGCTCAAGGTCATGGCCGGCCTGCTCACCTACCGGTCGGACATTCCCCAGGAAGGCGCGATCCCCGCGCGCGCCTCGGGCGTCGATAGCGATATTCGCGTCGCGACGTTGCCGACGATCACCGGCGAGCGGGTTGTGCTGCGCCTGATGGCCAACACCGGGCGGTTCATGCGGCTGGTCGATCTCGGGCATCCGCCGGAGCGGCTGGAACGCCTGCGCGGCATCCTGTCCGCGCCACAAGGGCTGTTGCTGGTAGTTGGGCCGGCCGGGAGTGGCAAGACGACAACGCTGGCGGCGATGCTGGCGCACATCGCGGCCGAGCGCCCCGGCGTCAGCCTGATATCGGTGGAAGACCCGGTCGAGATTCGCATCCCCGGCGTGACGCAGGTGGAAGTACAAGTGGCGCGGGGCATGACGTATCCGGTGATTCTGCGCAGCCTGATGCGCCAGGATCCGCAGGTGATCATGATCGGCGAAATCCGCGACGCCGATGTCGCCCGCATCGTCGCGGACGCGGCGCTGACCGGGCATCTCGTCCTCTCGAGCATGCACGCGGGCTCCACCGCCGAGGCGATTGTCCGCCTGCGCGACATGGGTTTGGCGCCCTACCAGATCACCAGCGTGTTGCACGGCGTGCTTGCGCAGCGACTGTTGCGGCGCGCGGCGACCGGGGCGAATGAGGGCTTCGCGGGACGCATCGCGATCGGCAGCTTGATTGAACTCAGCCCACCCCTCAGTCGCGCCATTCTCTCGGACGCCAATCGTGAGGCGATCGAGGTGGCGCAACACGCCGATGAGTCGTTGCGGGCCGGGGCGGAGCGGCTGGTCGCGACTGGGTTGACGACGACCGAGGAGGTCCGCCGCTGCCTGGGCGACATCTGACGCCGGCTCGCGCATAATGTAGTCGGTCCTATTCCCCGCAGGAGACCGCATGCCGCTTTTTGATTACGCCGGGCAGCTGGAGAGCGGACGCGTTTTCCGCGGCACGCTGGAGGCGGATTCGCATGACCGGGCCCGCGCCACGCTGACAGACATGGGCGTGCGCGTGACAGATCTGCGCCCCACCGGTCAACTGGCGTTTGTCGCCCCGCTGTCTCTGACTGACTTTCAATATCTGAATGAACAGATCGCGATGATGACCGAGGCGGGTGTCCCGCTGGAGCAGGGACTGCGCCAGCTCGCGGCGGATGTGGCCCGCGGTCGATTGAAGCGGGTGCTCCTCGATCTGGCGAATACGCTCGCGGGCGGCGCTTCGCTGGAGGAAGCGATCCAACGGATGGGCGCGCGGTTTCCGGCGCACTATGCGGGCGCGGTGCAGGCCGGAGCGCGGACCGGCGACCTCGGCGCGACGCTGTACGCGCTGGCCGCAGAGTTGCGGATTCGCGGGTACAGCGGCCGGGCGCTGCTGGAACTGGCGGCGTATCCACTGGTCGTGCTGACGATCGCGCTGGCGGTGCTGTCGTTCATGCTGCGCGTGCTTGTGCCGACGATTCAGGAACTAATCCTCGACACGTATGGGGATTGGGACGGCGTGGGGGTGACCCTGGGCAGTTTGAGCGGCCCAACCGCTTCGATCGGTCCCGTGGGCCGCGCCCTGTTCGCGTTCGCCGGGTATTGGAACGTTGTCGAGATCACGCTTTGGATATCGCTCGGCCTCGTCGCGCTGCTCGTGATCAGCAGCCTGACGCCGTTCGGGCGCGCGTTTCGGGAGACGCTGCTCGGCTACGTTCCGGGGTTCCGCCAGGTGTTTCGATACGGCGCCCTGGCGCGTTTTGCGCATACGACAGCGCTCGGCGCGTATTCCGGTCTGCCGCTGCACGAGCTGGTTCGCGCGGGTGGCGCGGCGAGTGGCAGCCGGCGCCTGGCCCGGGACGCCGCGGCCGCGGCGGCGCGGCTCGAACAGGGTGATTCGATCGCGGCTGCGATCGGGCCGGAGTCGTCGATTCCGGGTCTCTGGTCGACCGTGGTTACGACGACGGCGCAGCGCGGCGAATTGCCGGCGGGCTTGTCGGAGCTGGCGAAGAGTTATGAAGCGCGCTCCGAATACTGGAGCCGGACGTTGCGCGTGATACTCGGGCCGGCGTTGCTGCTGTTCGTGGCGACATTCATCGGAACAGTGATCGCGATGATCGGCGGCGCGATGGCCGAAGTGATCCAGCGAATCACCACCTGAGGCGAATCCACGCATGCTGATTATTCTGCCGGGACCGATCTGGATCGCCCTTGCCGCGTGGCTGGCTCTCTTTGTCTGGCTTCGATTGCGACGCCTGCGGGAGCTTGCGCTGATTCAGGCGCTCGCGCTGTTGATTGGCCGAGACCTGCCGCTGGTACGGGGCTTGCGGACGCTGGCGGAGGCCGAGACGGGCGGGATGCGAAAGGTGTTGGAGCGACTGGCGCATCAGCTTGCGATCGGCGACTCGATCAGCGGCGCGCTGCGACAGGCGCATTGGGGTTTTTCGGGAGAGACGATGGGGGCGATTATCGCGGCGGAACAGGCCGGAACGCTCGCCACGACGCTGCGGGAGTTGGCGCAGCCGTCGGGATTTCGCGACCGCGATTCGCAAACCGAGGGGTTTCCAGCGCGGTCGTACTTCACCTTCGTCTCGCTGTTGTCGATCGTCATTTTCCTGCTTCTGACGGTTTTTCTGGCTCCGAAGTTTCGAGATATCTTCCTGGACTTCGGCTCCCAGACGCTGCCGCCGGAAACCGAGCGGCTGCTGAATGTCAGTGATTGGGTAGTTTCGAACTCCATGGTCGTGCTTCTCTCGCTGCTCGGGTTCTTCGCGTTGTGGGCGTACGCGTTTGTTCGCCGGAACTTCGCCCCGCCGCAACCCGATCATCCGCCGGCAGTGTTCCCGGTGCTGGACGCGATTCGCTGGTGGACGCCGATTGTCGGTCGCATCGAGCGGACCACGGCATTGGCGCGGCAGACGCCGATTCTGCAGGCGTCGCTGCGGGCCGGGCACGACATCGCCGCGGCGGCGCGACACGCCGCTGAGGCGCCTGCGAATTACTATGCGCGACGCGCGTTGCGCCGTTGGGCGGCGCGGATTGAGGCCGGCGAGGCGCCGCTGGACGCGGCGCGCGCGGTCGGCATCGCCCCGACGCTGCGTCAGGCGCTGGCGTCGCCGGCGGAGGGGATACCGGCGGCGTTGTCCTATCTGGCGCGCTATTACGATCGGTTGCGCGTACATTGGCGTCGGTTGCTGACGTCGGTTTCGCTGCCGTTTCTGGTCTTGATTCTGGGCGCGCTGATCGGATATGCCGTGATCGCGTTTTACCTGCCCAGCTATCGCCTGATTGAATCTCTGGCGAACGAGACATACTAGTCCGGAGAACGAACGTGAGACGCGGATTTCTGATTGTTGAGACGATCGTCAGCGCGCTTCTGATCGCGCTGGTGCTCATCGCCTACACGACCATCACGGTCAGCCTGGTGCGCACGCATGATCAGACCGTTCTGGAACGTCGGCTGCTGGGCGCGGCGGAACTGGCGATGCACAGCGCGCGGGCCGGCGTCGATGATCCGGCGGCGCTGCTGACGGAAATGGACCCGGACCTGCTGGAGATGATCTCGCTGAGGATTGAAGTGGGCGAGGGTGACAGCGACTGGCTCGACGCCCGGAAAGTCACGGTTGTCGCGGAGACAAGGCCGGGCGCGGCGCGGCGGGCGCGGGTCAGCCTGACGACGATGATCTTCGATTCGGAGGCCGGACCATGAGTCGTCGTCGCGGGTTCGCGTTGGTCGAGATGCTGTTTGTTCTGATTCCGATGATTCTGCTGGTCGGGGCGGTGATCATCGCGTCGAATCAGGCGATTACCATCAACCGCCGGGCTGCGGCGCATGCCGACCGCATGGCGACACTGGCGAGCCTGCGCGGCGCGCTGATCGCCGATGCGCGATCGGCGGCGACGGGCACGCAGACCGACAACGGCGCCATCTCCATTCAAACGCCGGATGGCGTCGCGCTTTACGAGTTCAGCGAATCGGAAGTGACGCGTCGTTTGGACGGATTGTTGACGCGCCAATGGTCAGCGGAACGCCTTACGTTTGCGCAGCGCATCGAAACCGGCTCCAGCGGCATTCTGCTGGTCATCGTCGGGCGCGAGACGCGGCCGTCGAAGCCGACGGCGCTTGCCGATCGCGCATATCTGATCTCGGTATCGCTGCCGCTCGCGGTCGCGGGGGAGATTGGCGCATGACACGCCGCAGATCGAAACGGGGGATGATCGGCGTGATCGCGCTCGTGAGCGTCTGGCTGCTGCTCGTTTTCGTCACTGTCCTGTTTCAGCATGAGATGCTGGCGATGCGCAGCGCGTCACATCTGCGACGGGCTGCGATGGCGGATCAGATCGTGCTGAGCCTGCGGGACCTTGTGCGGCGCGACGTGTCCCGCTTTACGCCCGGCGACTGGCACGAAGTCGCCGCACAGGATTTCGCTTCGTCCGCGACCGACGCGATTTTCGCGGCAGTGCGGATTGAACGAAGCGAATCGGAGATGTGGGCAGAGGTCGAGGCGCGCGTCGGCTCCGGCTCCGCGCGGGCGACGCGATCAATGCGTTGGCGCATCCTTCCCGCGATCGACGGCTGACCAGCCCGGCTCCATCGTCTGCCATGCGCGGGGGATTCGCTCATTCGCCGCAGCGGCGGCGTGGGCGGCGTTGATTCTCAGTAATGCGAACAGCGTGACCATCCACGCCAACAGCAGCGCCCCGATCCCGCAGACGGCGCCGATGCCCGCCGCGAGAATGCCGACGCTTTCGAAATCGGGCGATCCGCTCGCGCGAAATGCGACGCCCGCCACGAGCGCCACCGCCCCACCGCCCGCGGTCGCGAGCAGCACCCCGCGCAGGCGGCGGATGAGGCGCGACCCTTGCGCCCTGAGTACCGAACTGACGCTGATGGCGATGAGGAGGGCCGTGACGCCGGCGCCCGCGATCAGCCACTCATCGGAGGTCTCCAGCCAGAACGATACCGTCCCGCGCCGCAGAATCGTCCACGCGCGCAGCAGGACCAGCGGGGCCAGCAGCAGCCAGACCATGAGCGCGAGCCGGGCCGGACGATTGTCGGCGCGCGGTCCTTGCGTCGTCACCAGCCAGCACGCCCAAGCGACGAACGGCCAGATCAGGGGCTCCCAGGCCAATGGCGTGACGATCGCCAATAACGCGACGCCGGCGCGAACGGGGCCCAGCCACTGTGCGGGTCGCTCGGCGAGTGGGTCTCCGTGCAGCGAAGCGGTGACCTCCAGCCCGCACTCCGGGCAACGACCGGTAACGCGCAGCGAACGGAGCAGATGCCCACAACCGACGCATCGCAGGTTGGCTGTCGCTACGGGCTGATGGTTGGGCGTTCCGAGCGGCGGGGTTTCGCTCACAGGCCGCTCCTTGTGCGAGAGGACGGCGCCATTGCCGGCGCTAACGCGAATTAAGGCGAGTGTTTATCTGAGTGTAAGGCGCCTGTGGCATCCTGCACTCCGGTGTCGCACAGCGCGACAAAGTGATACTACACGGAGGTAGCTCAGATGAATACCGATCAACTGAAGGGCCAGTGGAAGCAGTTTAAGGGCGAAGCCAGAAAGCGCTGGGGCAAGCTGACCGACGACGACCTCGATGTCATCAACGGCGAGGCCGAGAAGCTCGAGGGCAAAATCCAGGAGCGATACGGCTACGCCAAGGAACAGGCAAAGCGCGAAGTGCGCGAGTTCTGCAACGCCTGCGACCGCTAGTCGCCGTGCTCACGGATTCCGGGGCCGCCCCAGCGTTCGCGCGGGGGCGGCTCTTTTCTGCGCCGCCAGCCGGCAGAGGGGCGTTTGAAGAGTCGCGCGCCTTTGGGTCAACCGCTGCGTGATTCGAGCAGCGTCAGGCGTTGCCGGGCCAGTTCCGCCCAAGGGCCGCTCGGGTCCAGTCGCAGGTAGGCCCGCCACTCGGCCGCCGCCGACTTTCGCTCGCCGGCGGTTTCGTAGCAGTGCGCGAGATTGAAATGGGCATCGGCGTAGTCGGGCCGGGCCGCAATCGCGTGGCGAAGGGCCTCGATCGCGCCTTTGACGTGGCCGGATTGTTCGCGCGCGTCGGCGAGATTGTACCACGCCTCGGCCATTCGCCCATCGCAGGCGACGGCGCGCTCGTAGGCTGCGAGCGCTTCGCCCAACTGTCCGGCCTCGCGCAGGACGGCGCCGAGATTAAACCACGCCTCCGCATAACCGGCGTCGAGTTCGACGGCGCGACGGTAATGGGCGGCGGCTTCGTCGAGATCATCCTCTTCTTCCGCGGCGACGCCACGATCAAAGAATGTCCGCGCGGATTCCGCACGCGCCGGGGCGCGGATCGGCGCGATCAGTGGCCGCGGCCACGCGCGTTCCCGCTGGTCTGAGGCGGCCGGTTCCGGATCGACCGCGCCGGCGTCCGACGACGCGTCGAAGTTCAGACGCAACTGACCGTCGGGGTCGACCAGCGCGCCGTCAATCTCGGCCAGCAACTCCGCGTTGTGCTCGGCGACGATCCGCAGCTGCGCGAGCGGGCGCTGCGCGCCGGGAATGATCCGCGCGAGTTGGTGCAGACTGGCGGCGATTGTCTCCGGGCGCACGCCGCGGCCGACGAGACGGATAATCTCGCGCAGGGCGACGACATCCTGAAAATCGTACTTGCCGGCGTCGGACTGCACGAGGCTCAACTGCTCCCAGCGCGCCAGCGTCGGCGGGTCGATCTCAAGCAGTTCGCAGATGCGTTCTGCCGACAGCGTTTTGTCGATTCGCTCATCCGGATCGAGGCCGATCGCTTCGCGCAGGCGGCGCTCCGAGAGGATCTGGATGTTTGCGCCGCGGCTGTTGAGTTGCTCGGCGCGCAGGAGTTTCTGGCCGACAGCCCCATCGCGCAACAACGGCCAGCCGCCCATTCCGACCACCAGATGCGAAGTGCGGCGCGTCACGCTGGCCACCACGACGCCCCCCGCCGCCGCGATCCGCGCATGGGCATCAGCCCGTGACAGGGTCACGAGCCGGCCGGTAAACGCGACGGTCGCGCCACGGAGGACCTGGTTGGCGTCCGGCGTGTTCATGTGACGGAATTGTACCGCGCGCGGCGCGATGGCTCCGCGTCGCTCAGGAACTCCAGCGGAACGCCCGGGCCCCGACCGCGAAACACGCCGCGCCCATGCCGAGCAACACGCCGCACGGCGTCGCGAGTTCGGCGTAGCTGAAATCGCGCCAGAGCGCGCCTTCCAACGCCAGGATCGACCACTTGATCGGGCTGACGCTCGCAACGTCCTGCAGCCAGCCGGGCAGGAACATGAGCGGCACCATGCCGCCGCCGATCATCGCCATCACCATCAGGATCGCCCAGCCGATGCCGCCCGCGGATTGCTCGGTTTTTCCAAGGACCGACAGCAGCATCATGATGCCGACAAAGCACAGGGCGACACAAAGGACGGCCATGGCGAGTTTCAGCGGCGCTGACGGGCGAACGCCGAACACGAACATCGCCACGAGCAGCAGGATCACGGCTACGCCGATCGTGGACAGCAGGCAGGCCAGGCCTTTGCCCATGAGAATGTGCGTACGGCTGACCGGGGCCATGCGCAGGCGCACGAGCGTGCCGCGGGCGCGCTCGACGACGAGCGAGATGCCGAATCCGGCGGCGCAGCCCATGATGCCCCAGACGATGCCCTGCGGAAACGAGATTTCGTACGCGCTGCGTGGACCTTCGCGCTGGCGGGTGATCGGCGTGCTGCTGATGCGCGGCTGCATGGAGCGCGCTTCGAGCGCCGTTGTGGGCATTGTTTGCGAGAATGTCTTGAGCGCCGGCAGGAATGTCAGCAGCGTCGCGCGCATCAGCGGATCGGCGTCTTCGGCGTTTTCCAGCTCGGCCAGCGATCTGTCGATCTGCGCCGTCATCTTGTCGGGATTGGTGAACATGTCCTGCATGCCTTCGAACAGCATGCCGGTAAGCACCCCCTCCAGCATGGCGGCTTCGGCCTGCCGTGCCGGGTCCACGCCAATCTCGAGACTCGGCGGATCGCCGAAGAACATCGCCTCGCGCGCCGCGCCAAAGCCCGGCGGCAGCACGACGAACGCCGTTCGCTTTCCGCGGCGAACGAGATCCGCGGCCTGTTCGCGACCTCCGACCGTCACCGCGAACTGCTTGGATTCTTTGAGCCGTTCCAGGAAAGCCGCGGAACCGGCGGTCGCGTCCTCATCCACGACGACAATCGGCATACCGCGATCGCCGCCGGAGCCACTGAAGCCGGACATGATGACCCCGAACAGGCTCGCATACAGGACGGGAAAGATAAATGAGAAGAAGAAACCCGCCTTGTCACGGAGCAGCAGGCGCATGTCCTTCTTCGCCAGGGCGATGACCTCTTTCATTCGTCGCGCAAGCTCCGTCCGGTCAGGTTGAGGAAGACCGTTTCGAGGGTGGGCCGCTCCACATTGAAGCTGAGCAGGTCGTTTTCATCCTGCATCTGTCGCAGGGTCGCGATCGGGTCGTCACTGGCGACCTCGGCCCAGCCGGTGGACCGCTGGGCCATGACGCGATGCCTTCCCCCGTGCGCGCCGATCAGGCCGTCAACGGTGTCGAGGGCCATCAGTTTGCCGTTGTCGATAATCGCCACGCGATCACACAGGCGCTGGGCTTCTTCCATGTAATGGGTGGTGTAAATCACGGTGCGACCGTCGGCCCGCAGGCGCTCGATCAGCTCAAAGATCGCATTGCGTGATTGCGGATCCACGCCGACCGTGGGTTCGTCGAGTATCAGCAATTCCGGGTCATGCGCCAGCGCGACGGCGAGGTTCAAGCGGCGTTTCATGCCGCCCGAGTACCCGGCGACGCGATCGCGCTGCCGATCTGTCAGGCCGACAAACTCGATCACGGTCGCGACGCGCTTGCGCAGCGCCTCCCCGCCAAGGCCGAACATCTGTCCGAAAAACCGCACGTTTTCCTGCCCGGTCAGCTCGTCATACAGCGAAAGCGATTGCGGCGCGACGCCGACGCGCGCCCGCACGGCGGGCGTTGTGGGCGAACCGTAGGCGCCGATTGTGACATCGCCAGCGTCGGGCCTCAGCAGGCCGACCGCCATGGAGACGGTGGTGGTCTTGCCGGCGCCGTTCGGGCCGAGCAGGCCGAATATCTCGCCGGGCTCGATCGCGAGCGAGAGATCATCGACGGCGAGAATGGCGCCGAAGCGCTTGGTGACAGAGCGAAGCTGGAGCATGGCGCGATACTACGGGGAGGTGGGACGGCGGCCAAGGCGAATACGCGGTCAAGAACTGGGCGATCTTTGTAACGGCGGAAGCTATGGCGGCGTGCGCCCATGATCAAGGGGCAATACCTGATTCAACTGGAATTGGCTCTTGGCTCGGGCCCGGCGTCGGATGGGGAGGCGTGTTCGGGTCGTATGCAACTCTCACCGCCGCGTCTGGGGCGTCCCCAAGCTCCGCGACCCGCGGTCGGATCGTATCATTGTATTCGGTCTGAATAATTTGCGCGTCAGGGTGACGCGACATACCTAACAGGACGCTTAAGAACTCCGCGGGTGCTGTGTGTCGTTGAGCTTGACGCTACGATACCGTTTCCCCCGTTTGCATTCGGATCCCACTCGTACGTCTTCTCCTCAAACCGCCGCATCTTATCGTCATCTTGTTACTCCACCAGGATGCGAAACCCGTAAATCGAGGCGCTAGGATGCACGTCTCGCCCCCAATCCCTTTCAGAGGTTTGACCGTGGAGCAACCTCTTGAGCACAAAGTAACCTCTCCTCGGTTTTCCAGACGGTCCATGGCGATCGGCATAGGGGGTTGATGTCCACTCACCGACCGTGATTCCCATCCCCTGAAGTCCGGTCGGTGTCGATGTCGCTTCGGCTGAGGACTCACTGAGGCATGGGCCCTCCTCCGTGGCCCGGCTCCAGACGACGTGAGGAAGCGACTCGTTTCCCCATAGAAAAGTCCGGCTCTCGGTCCCGCGCGCCGCAAACTCCCATTCGGCCTCGGTCGGCAGCCGCACCGTCCTGCCCGCCTTCTTCGTCAGCCAAGCGCAGTAGCGCGTAGCACCGTCCCACGGCACGGTATTGGCTGCACACGCTTCTTTCCCGGGAACCGGACGGTATCCTTTCTCGTCCCGCTCTATGGTCGCGCGCGACTGGAGACGCACTAGTTTCTCCGCCGCGATCCGATCGATGTCATTGAGGAACGCGCAATACTGCGCGGCCGTGACCCGGTTCTTCCCAAGGTAGAATCCGTCCGCAATCTCAACTTGGATTGGAGGGCCCTCGTCCAAGGACGAAGCGCTCTCAAAATGCCCGAGCAGACTAGCGACAAACTTTTCCGTGCCTGTGCTGCGACCCATCGTGAATCTTCCGGGGGCGATCCACAGGCATTCACTCTCCGCAACCATAATCGACGCGACTGACGATCTGGCAGCTTGGGCGTCAGCAGGCTTATCCTCAATAGTCGGTCTGCATCCACCGATGAGAGAGATTATGATGAACAGAACAATGATCTTCACCTTATGCCTCGCTCTGAAGTCTAAAACCATGGGAGTATAGGTTCGGGGGGACGTGACTCTCCTAGGGCCTTGACGAGCTCGGACTCCGCCATTCGATAGTCGCCGCTCAGCAGTGCTAAATTGGCGTTCTTGAGCCGCCTGTCAAAATCTTTGTCCGAATTGGGGGACGTGAGGAATACAACAAGTGGGGACGCGAGCGTCACTATCACCAGGAACGGCTTGTATCGATGCGACGCCTTTCGAACCATTCTATTGGCTCCCACACCGGCCTTGATTTCGGCCGACGGCATCCGTCCACAATTATGATACCTATCCGAATCCGGATTGAGAAGGAGCCAGCAAGCCCATGCCCGGCGAGGGTCGATCGTCGGGCTGCAACGAAGCCGACGCAACAACTCCCAATCTCATGGGCGATCTCCAGATCGCAATATGGCATTTTGTTGGCGATGACTGGAACCGAGGGCTGACGATTTGGCGTGAGCAGCCCAGCCGTCTTTGGAAGCGCTCCCCGTAGTTTCCTAACAAGGGCCGCTTCGCGTCGGGGAGGCATTACTTCATCGCCCGAGCATGATTCGCTTCGTCCGCATGCCTCGATCAACTTTGTATCGGAGAGGGCGGGATTCGAACCCGCGGTACGGTTTCCCGTACACACGCTTTCCAAGCGTGCGCCTTCAGCCGCTCGGCCACCTCTCCAGGCGCCACGCCGCCGAACTCGGCGGGCGTTTGCGAGGGGCCCATTATGGGGACGCGCCGAAAAACGGCAAGCGGGGCCAATCGGCGGCCCCGCCTGCAGCCTCATCCCCTCAATCGTCGGGCCGAAACGTCCGGCCTATTCGCAATTCACGTTGAAATTCGCCAGCAGCATGGCCAGATCGAACAAACCCACGACCTGGTCGCCGTTGAAGTCCCCCGCCAGCGGGCCGTCTTCTGAGATCGTGCCGTAGGCCCCCAGGAGCAGGCCGAGGTCCATCATGCCGACAAAACGATCGGCGTTGATATCGCCCGGGCACAGCAATTCGTGCAGCGTCAGCGTCTGGTCGGCGGCGACATCGCGATACACGGTGTCCACGCCGCTGGCCGGCCAATGCACGCGGAGCTCGTGGACGCGGGTGGCGGCGTCGAGGCCGAAATGGGCGACCATTTCATTTTGTGAGAGATAGCCGCCGTCTGCGCCGAGTTCGCGCATTTGCGTCGGGCCGTTGGCGGTGGCGCGGACATAGACGCGCGCGCCGATACCAAAGTGGTTTGTGCCCGGGCGCGTCGGCTCGGCGGGGTCAAATGCCCCGCGCAGCTTCACGCGCAGCCAGTGGCGATCCGTGAGCGTGTGATTGCGCAGCAACTGCGGCTCGTCGCCGTTATTCGCGACGAACACGTCAAGGTCGCCGTCGTTGTCGAAGTCGAACACGGACAGGGCCTTTCCGGAGCGCGGGTCGTTGAACCCGAGTTCGGTCGCTCGCGGCGGCATTTGGCCGAGGCCGCTGTTTTCCCAAAGACACATCGGGTCGCGCACGTAACGGGAGTCGAGATCGGTTCCCGGCAGATCGACGCCATTGGTCATGCCGAGATCGAGGTCGCCATCATTGTCGAAGTCGAACAGCGCGGCGCCCCAGCCCCAGCCGCCGTCGCGCACGCCGCGCTCGGAGGTCACATCGAGAAATGTGCCGTCGCCGTTGTTCTGATACAGGCGATTGCCGCTGGCGCCCCACCCGCATGGCACGATGCCGCAGGTATCGATCGGATCGTAAATCGCGGTCACAAACCAATCGAGGTCGCCATCGTTGTCGATGTCGCCCACGGCTGAGCCCATTCCGTTTTCGTCGGTGCAGGCGCCGTTCGTCAGCGAGGCGTCGTAGAAAACGCCGTCGCCCTGGTTGATCAGCAGGCGGCTGCGCCGGAAGTCGCCGGCGACGAGCAGGTCCGGCCAATCGTCGTTGTTGATATCCGCGAATGCGGCCGAAAAGCCGAAGCCGATCTGGAGCAGTGCGGCGGTGTCGGGGTCGGCGGTGAAGTGGCCGCTCCCGTCATTGATATGTACGACGCCGCGCGTCCCGGTCTGCTGCCAGGCGAGTGTCAGCACATCGAGATCGCCATCGAGGTCGGGATCGCCGAACACGGCGCTGGTGTACTGGCGCAACGCGGGCCCGGTGATGCAGTCGAGACCGCGAGAGATCGCTTCCTCGGTGAACGTTCCGTCGCCCTGATTGATATAGAGGAAATTCTGGCCGCCGCGTGTGAGCGTCAGGACATACAGGTCGAGCCAGCCGTCGTTGTTGACATCGCCCCACGCCGCGCCACTGGAGCGCGAGGTCAGCGCGACACCGGCGGGCGCCGCCACGTCGACGAAGGTCCCGTCACCCTGATTGCGATAAAGGGCGTTGGGCAGATCCAATCGCGTGACGTAGACGTCGGGCCAGCCATCGTTGTCAAAATCCCCGACGGCCGCGCCGGCGACCATGAACAGCAGTTCTGATGAGCTGATCGGCGGCACTTCTCCCAGTTGCGCGTGGCGCTCCCAAACGCCCGCAACCTGTGTCACATCTTCAAACCAATTGCCTGCGCCGGCACGGGTCTCAGCGCAATAGACCACCCCCAGCGCGCTCATGATCAGAGCGCGCGACCGTGAATGAAGCATGATAGCGCTCGCCTTTCGCTAACAAGCTCTGCCTCCGCCCGAACGGGCATTTGGAGTTGACGCTTCAGCGTACCGCGGCCGCGGGCGCGCCGCAAGAAATTTTGACAGGGACGGGGCGGCCCGCTCGTCAGCGAGTCCGGTTTTCGTATGATTATCGGGACACGCGGGAGCCGCCCGCGCGAAATGGGCTCCGGAGGCCCCTGATGCCGATGGCGAGCGAAGTCGCGCTGCTGATCGAGTGGATCGACGCCTGCTACGCCGGGCCTTCGTGGCACGGCCCGGCCCTGCGTCCGGTGGCGCGAAAGGCGCCGCTGGCCGATGTCGGGCGGCGGCCGAAGTCCGACCGGCACAATATTGCCGAACAGGTGGCCCACGCCGCCTACTGGAAGTATGTCGCCCGCCGCTTGATTACCGGGGAGAAGCGCGGCTCATTCAGCCTCAAAGGCAGCAACTGGATTCCGGTTCCGGCGCCGGTGCAAAAGCAGACCTGGGACGATCTGCTGAAGCTGCTTGACGCTGAGCACGCCGCGCTGCGCCTGGTGGTGTCCGAACTGACCGCGCGCGATCTGGCGCGCCAAGTCGGCAAGCGCAAGTTGAGCGTCAGTCAGCTGATCCGCGGGGTGGGCGCGCATGACGTTTATCACGCCGGGCAGATCGGGCTGCTGCGCCGCCTCGCTTAGATTCACCCGGCGTGTCAGGCTCAGTGAATCTCTGAAATCTCGACGAGTTCGGTCAGGCGGCGCTCGATGTCGTCGCGCTTCACGCTGGCCAAGGCGTGAATCGAGAAGGACTCTATCACGAAAGACGCCACGACCGAACCACGGGCCATGCCTTTGCGCAGTGTCGCATGGTCAAGCCGATCTTCCGCCGCCAGATAGCCGATCATCGCGCCCGCGAAGGTATCTCCGCAGCCGGTCGGGTCGACGGTGTTGGTCGTCGGATAGGCCGGCGCGACAAACAGACCTTCGTTGGATACGAGGAGGCTGCCGTTTTCGCCCTTTTTGATCACGACGAAGCGCGGTCCCATTCGCAGGATCGCGCGGCCGGCCAGGGCCAGGTTGGGCTCGTTTGTCAGCAGACGGGCCTCACCTTCGTTGAGCACAACCCCGTGCACGAGTTTCAGCGTCTCAAGCAGCGCGGCGCGCTCGTTTTCAATCCATAGATTCATGGTGTCGCACACGATCAGCTTGGCTGCGCTCATCTGCCGCGCGAACTCCGCCTGTGCGGCCGGGTGCGTGTTGGCGAGGAACACATACTGGCAATCGCGGTACTCCGTCGGGATCTCCGCCGGTCGCTCGGCGAGCACGTTGAGCGCGACATCGACCGTTTCGGCGTCGTTCATCGCCCCCTGGTACTTGCCGTGCCAGCGAAACGTCTGGCTGCCGGAGCGGCGTTCGACACCGCTCACGTCGATCCGCCGATCGCGGAGCGGGTCAAAGTGCGTCATGTCAAAGTCTTCGCCGACAACGCCGACCATCTGCACGTCCGTATACAGCGAAGCCGCCAGCGAGAAGTAAACCGCGGAGCCGCCGAGGACATTTTCCACGCGCCCGTGCGGCGTCTCCACGCTGTCAATTCCAATCGATCCGGTGACTAGCAACGACATACCGTTCTCTCTCCGTTCCTATCAGAATGGGCTCTGGCCCTATCAATGTTGAACTACTCGTGCGCCCCGAGGCGCGCCGCCGTCTCCAGCGCCATTTCGCGCACGGCGTAGCCCTGTTCCAGCCGATGCGCGACCCAGCCGCCCGCGTCCAGCCCGACAACCATCGCGGCTTCGCGGTCCGTTCGAATCGCGCGAAAGACGCGAAATCCGCTATCCACCGCCAACCGGGCGACAAACGCCTCGATATGCGGCACGCGGTCGCTGGTCGCATCGTAACGCACGATCACGCGGCCGCCGGGTCGGAGGGAACGCGAAATCCTCCGGACAAAGCGGCGGGTCTCACCTGCGGGCGCCGCCAGTTCCACATCACCCAGGATCGTCAGCGTCGAGAGCGGCCTGGCGCACAGGTCCAGCACACCCGCCTGACGCCACAGTCCATCGCCGTCGAGCTGGATGGTCGCCTCGTCTGACCAACTCGCCGCCCGACGCACGGCCTCTGTGGGCGCATCAATCGCGCCGACCGCGAGCGACAGGCCGATCAGCGCCAGGCCGGCCCCGGCGAGGGACCCGGTCATCACATCGCCGAAGCGCGCCCCTTGCGGACGCATCATCCGGGAGGCGCGCGATAACGCCGACGTGATCGCGGCGCCGAGCAGCGTGGCGGCGATGAGCAGCGGCCCGACAATCGCGACGACCGTGATGGAGGTCGGCCAGACGCCGCGGCGGGCGATCCACGCGCGCCACCCCTCCGCGCCGGTCGCGGCGAGCAGCAATAAGACGCCCGCGGCGAGCAATCCGCCGGGCAGCATGAGTCGCGTGAGGATGTCGTTGGAAAATCGGACGCTCGGCAGGCGCGGGCGGATCGCCAACATCAGCCCGGCCCCAAGCAGCATGACGCCCGCCACCGCCTGTGCCCCCATTCCGAATGTGCCGAAATGGAAGCGGACTTCTCTAAGGGTGATGGTTGTCGCAAAGGCGGTGACCGCCACTCCCAGCATCCACGCGATCGGGACCGGATCGATCGGCCAGTTGGATCCGACGTTCCAGCGCGGTTCGCGCGAGACGAGCGCCAACTTGGCGGGCGGATCCTGTCGCAAGGATGTGCGGGACCGCGCCACGATTCTGGAAACGGGCTCGGCCGGTTGCGCATCGGGGCGGTTGGCGCGCGGCGGCGCAATCGCCGGCGCCCGCTCCGCTGAATCGGCAGCCACCCGCTTGGGCGGCGCCGGCTCATTTGGCCGGGCCGGGCGTTTCCGTCGGCCAGATGCGCGTTGTCGTTTCCGGCTCAAACCGCCGCTCGCCTCCGTCGTCCAGCCGCACGATCAGCGCGGCGTCACCCTCGATCCGGTCAATCACGCCGGCGAATGTACGACCATTCTGTCGCAGCGTAACGCGCGATCCGATATCGCGACACGCCGCCCGCCAATTCG
This sequence comes from uncultured Planctomycetales bacterium, assembly GCA_964528455.1. Classification (GTDB taxonomy): domain Bacteria; phylum Planctomycetota; class Phycisphaerae; order UBA1845; family Fen-1342; genus DSPM01. The sequence continues at coordinate 233,096 of CAZGTH010000003.1, forward strand.
CCAGCAAACGCACGGCGAAATCGCCCTGGCGCGTAGCGGCAAGCCAGCGGTCCAAGTGGGTCGCCAGCGCCGCGCCGACCGCGTGCCGATCAATCGCCGCCGCCGACTCGATCTCCAAAGAAGTGGCTTTTTCGCGCAAATCGTCCGGGAAGTGGGCCCGCTGCTGGAGGCAATTGACGCCGACGCCGATGATGACGCCGATCTGGGTCGCGCTGAGCGCGACCACCTCGGCGAGCACGCCCGCGACTTTGGCGCCGGCGATCGTCACGTCATTGGGCCAGCGGATTGACGGGGCGCTGTCCGTCAATGATCGAATCGCTTCGATCGCGGCCACGGCCCCCACCGCCCCACCGAGCTTGCGTAGCGCTGAGTCTGCCGGCTCGCGGACCAACACGCTCATCAATACGCCCGCGCCGCGCGGGGCGGTCCAGCGTCGACCGAAGCGACCGCGTCCCGCCGTCTGCGATTCCGCGATTGCGATCTGGCCATCGCCGCCGGCGCGGGCCGCGCCCGCCAGAAACGCGTTGGTGCTGTCAATTTCTTCCAGGCACACGACGCCGCCGGTAAGCCGCGCGAAGGCGTGGATCGGAAAGTCGTCGGGTCGGAACGGACGGTGCGCGAGGGTCATGCGCCGGATGTAGCGGTCTTTTTCATGCCGTAGGTATGCGCCGGCGCCGGGTACGCGCCGCTTTCGATGTCCGCCACATAGCGCCGCACCGCTTCGCCGATGACCTCGCCGACCTGGGCCAGCACGGGCACGAATCGGGGCGGCTTGATGTCGCCGATGCCGAGCATGTCGTGCGTCACCACGACATGTCCATCGCAGGCGGGACCGGCGCCGCACCCGATGACCGGTACGGAGACGGCGCGCGTGACCGCCAACGCGGCTTCGTTTGGCACCGCCTCCAGCAGGATCATGTCGGCGCCGGCGCGCACCAGGCGCTCCGCCTGCGCGGCGAGTTGCGAGATCGCGTCATCGTCACGGGCCTGCGCCCGGTAGCCATCGGGCGATGTCACCTGCTGGGGTCGCAATCCGAGGTGCGCGACGGTCGAAACGCCGGTAGCGACGAGTTTCCGCACCAGGCGCTCACCATCCTCGCCGGCTTCAAACTTCACGGCGTCACAGCCGGCTTCGTCCCGAAAGCGCAGCGCGGTATCGACGATCGCTTGCGGGCCCTCCTGAGTAGCCGCCCAGGGCATGTCCCCCATGAGGAACACGTCGGGGGCGCCGCGGCGAACGGCCTCGGTCAGCGTGACGATCAGGTCAATCGGGACGTTGCGCGTGTTTTCATGGCCGAGAATCACGCAGCCGAGCGAGTCCCCGGTCAGCAGCACATGCACGCCGGCGGCCTGGGCGAGCGCGGCGGTTGGAAAGTCATACGCCGTCAGCATCGCGAACTTGGCGCCTGCGATCTTCATTTGGCGCAGGGTGTCAAGTGTGACGCGTGGTCTGCCTGCCTGGATGTTCATCGTTCGCGCTCCGATCGAGAACCATCACGCCGCGTTCGAATCCGCGAAAGCGACCGCTACCGCTGGATTGTACCCAAGTCCGCGCGGGCTCGCGCCGCCCTGTGGGATCAGAACCCGGGCGCGGCGCCGGCGCGGGCCTCCTCGATTCGCACGGGAAACGAGAGATGGGGGTCGCGTCGCTTCTCCCCGCCCGCAGGGTCGGTTGTCACGTCGTAGACGATTGCGCCATTCTGCAGGTTGTGCGGATATCGCTCCTGCAGCGCCAGAAAGTCCGGATCAACGATCCGAGAGCGGGCGGTGAGGACGCCGGTGAACGAATCGCGCTCCTGTTTGGTCTGAATCGCCTTCCGGGGGAACGTGCCGACAAAGACGGCGCTGTTGACGACACCATGGTGGTAATAGGCTTCGACGCCGTCCTCGCGCAACAGACGGCAATATTCCTCGGCGGCGTAGCGTCGTTCGCGCATTTGCTCAACATTGAAAAACACAGCGACTTGGAGTGTCCAGTAGCCCGGCGCGCTTTCGAGTCGCCATTCCTTCGGGCCGCGCGACGCCACCGGGAGGGGGCGAATCGTCGCGGCTCGGAACGGCCAGACGGGTTGACCTCCGGTGTCGCTCAGATAGGAGAGATCACGGACAAGATCGAGGTCGGGCTGCGGATCGGGCTGAAAGCGCTCTTCGCCACTGGGCGTTGGCACGCGTTTGTATTGACCGTAGTAGACCGAGGTCTCAGGGCCGTCGTCGTAAACCTGGACGCGATCCGCCTTGGCGCCGGACGCTTTCTGGAGCGCGTCGGCGTAGGCCTGCCCGAGTTGGCGGCGACGCTCGCCGGTAAGTGTGATGCATTGAATGCCCCACATGTCGTCTGCGCCGGGCGCCGCGGCGACGGCGCGGGTTTGCCCCGGTTTGTCGGTATCGCTGTTCACGCCCCACTTGAACGGCTCACCCGAGTCGGAAACGCCCGCACGATCCGGGTTGGGACAGCCGGCCATCAGGACGATCATGCCGAGCAGCGCGGCGCGCGCCGCCACGAAGAAAGGATTCTCTAGCGCGTGTTTCAAGATTGACCGCCTTTCGCCCCGGATACCGCGCGTCGGCGTCGACCACGTCTCAGGAGCGTTTCGGTAGGGGTTGGGCCAACGCCGCGTTTTGAATTTCGAAGAGTCGCTGGCACCCGACGCGGCCCAGCTCCAGCATCTGCGCCATCTGGTCCGGCGAAAAGGTCGTCTGCTCGCCGGTCGCCTGCACTTCAATCCACTCGCCGAAATCGGTCATCACCACGTTCGCGTCGACCTCGGCCCCGTTGTCCTCGGGATAGTCGAGGTCGAGCATGATCTGTCCGCCGACAATGCCGACGCTGACCGCCGCGACGGCGGCGGCCCGGACATCCTCGCCCCATAAGCCGCGATCGGCGCCGACAGCCAGCGCATCGCACAACGCGACATAACCCCCGGTGATTGCGGCTGTGCGCGTGCCTCCGTCGGCCTGCAGCACATCACAGTCGATGTAGATCGTATGGGAACCAAGGTGGTCGAGGTTGACCGCGGCGCGCAGCGAGCGGGCGATCAGGCGCTGGATTTCGTAGGTGCGTCCGTCAACCTTCAGGCGGTTGCGGTTGCGGCGATTGCCGGTCGCCGCGGGCAGCATTTCGTATTCGGCCGTAATCCAGCCGGAACCGAGCAACTCGCGCCAGGCGGGCACATTGTCTTCGAGAATCGAAGCCGTGCACAGCACATGGGTTCGCCCAGTGCGGATCAGGGCCGAGCCCGCCGCCGCATCGGTGAAGCCGCGCGTGATTTCCACGGGTCGCAGCTCGTTGACTTGCCTGCCATCATTTCGCATAGATTCGTGATTGTGCGGCGCCCGGAAGCGGTTGGCAACCGGGTCAATGGTTGCGATTGCAGTCCAGGGCGGTCCTCGTCGATCGGGAGTCCGAGAGGCCAAGAAAAAGGCCGGCGTTGAATTCGCCGGCCCGAACGATGCTATCCGCTGATCGCGTCGATTTTCACGCGGAGATATTTCTGCCGGTGTCCCCAGCGGTTCAAGTACCGCTTCCGCCGCTTGAACTTCAGGCCTTCGATCTTCGGGCCCTTCATTTCTTCGACCAAGGTAGCGGTGACAGCCGCCCCGGCGACATACGGCTGGCCGATCTTGGCGCCGTCGCCCTCGCCGAGCATCAGGACCTGCTCAAAGCGGATGGACTTCTCGCCCTCAACCCCGTCCCGCCGCTCAATCAGCAGCGTATCGCCTTCGGAAACCTTGTATTGCTTGCCGCCGTCTTCAATGATCGCGTACACGTCGAAGCTCCTTCAGAATTCGAGCCCCGTAGTATAGCGGCGGCGGGCGTGACCGCAATACGCGTTGTGCAGGCCCCTAGATTGTCAGCGGGATGTGCTGGATTTCCGCCGGGCGGAAGCGACCGAGACCGCGTTCCATCGCCGCCAGCAGCGACGGGGCTTCGATCGCGTCCGGCAGTCCGCGGCGGCGGCGCTCGCCCCGCAGGATCCCCAGACCCACCATGTCGCAGGCCAGCGGGTCAAACGCCCCAAGCAGGGCGCCCGCGTCTGCGATGTCGTCAATCTCGGCGTCGGGGCCGTTTCGGAAGACGATTCGCAGGCCGTTGACGAGATTCAGTCGGAGTTTGTCCTGCACGATCGGCGCTTCCCACACCTGGGCGACATACGGGGCGCAGCCATTGGCGTGGTAACGGGCGGGTCGGCGAATGATGGCGTGGGAGATGTTTTTCAGGCAGCCGGACATCCCCGCGATCTGATGGGTCTTCAAGAACGGGACATTGATGACGGCGTCCGCCTCGAGCCAGTAATTGGCCAACGCTTCGGGTTGGCCGCCGACCGTGATCGTCTCTCCCCAGCCGACCGCAGGGGCGCGGCACCCGAGTTGATCCGAGACATGGCGCGGGACTTCGACCAGTGCGATTTTCGCGCGGTCGTATCCGACCTTGGCCAGCTGGCTGACCAGCGCCGTCGCCATCGCGCCGGTGGTGTTCAGGGTCGCGGCGCCGACCGAGTTGAACTTGATGACGATGCGTTCGGCGGCGCCAAGGACCTCGCGCCAGGCGTTCCGGGAGTTTTTCGCGCCGGTCAGCGCGAGCATCACGCTGTCGATCATGTCCTCCACCGCGACGGGGTCAGCGACCGCGGCGTGCAGCACTTCCGGCGACCGCAAGTCCACAACCGGCGCGCGGCCGGCTTCCTGGGCCACCCAGCGCGGCGGAGATTTGGTCGTGCCTGCCGGCGTCGGCGCCGCCGCGACCGGGTCGGGCCGGGTCGCCATCGCCGGCTGGTCTTGGGCGGACGCGCCGGATGCGATACCGGCCAGCGCGGCCCCCGCCGCCGCTTTCAGCGCATCCCGGCGGGAAAGGCGTTTCTCACTTTTGACCGGGTCGAAAGCCATCGATTACCCTTATCGGTTGCTCATGTAAGCGGGCTGATCGGCGCGACCGACGGGATTTTCTCTGGTTCGGCGAGGTGGGATGACTGACTCAGGACAACGTTACGCCGGCGCCAAGGCGATGGTCGAGGCCCACGGCCAGGACCATCTGCTGCGGTTCTGGGGGGAACTGGACGACACGCGGCGGGCGGAATTGCTGAGCGATATCGAGGCGATCGATTTTGCGCGTTTCGCCCCGCTGATTGCGACCCACGTGCGCGGCAAGCCCGCGTTTTCGGCGCCACGGTCGATCGAGCCACCGGCGGCGTTTCCGGCGGAACCGGGGCCGGATCAGCAAGCGCTCTATGAGCGGGCCCGGGCTCGTGGCGTGGAGGCCATCCGCGCCGGACGGGTCGCCGCCTTTACGGTGGCGGGCGGTCAGGGGACGCGCCTTGGCTACGACGGCCCGAAGGGCGGCTTCCGCATCAGTCCGATACGGCGCGCCCCGCTGTTCCAGTTATTCGCGGAGGCGCTGCGCGGCGTCGAACGCCGCTGGGGCCGGGCGATCGACTGGCACATCATGACCAGCCCCGCCAATCACGATGAGACGTTGGCGCTGTTTGCCGAAGCGGACTGGTACGGCCTGCGTCGCGCGCAGACGCATTTCTTCAAACAGGCGCAGGCGCCGGCGTTTCTTCCGGACGGGCGCATCGCGCTGGAGGAGAAGCATCGCGTCGCGCTTTCACCGGATGGCCATGGCGGCAGTCTCGCGGCCCTCCGCGCAAGCGGATCGCTCGATCGGATGCGGGCCGCGGGCGTGGAGGTGATCAGTTATTTTCAGGTCGATAATCCGCTCGTCCGACCGATTGATCCGCTCTTCATTGGACTGCATCTGGAGACCGGCTCGGAGATGTCGAGCAAGGCAGTTTCCAAGGCGCATGATCTGGAGCGCGTGGGCGTTTTCTGCGATGTCGACGGTAAGACGCAGGTCATCGAGTACAGCGACCTGCCGGAAGATCTGGCCGTCGCCCGCAACGCCGATGGCTCACGCCGATTTGACGCGGGGAGCATCGCGATTCACGCAATCTCACGAGAACTCGTAGAACGACTGACGGACGAGAAATCCGCCGCGCCCATGCCCTGGCACCGCGCGGTGAAGAAGGTTGCGCATATCGATGATGATGGGCGGCCGGTGAACCCCAGCGAGCCGAATGCCGTAAAGCTGGAGATGTTCGTCTTTGACGCGATTCCTTTGGCACGGAACCCGATTGTGCTGTTTACGCCGCGCTGCGAGGAGTTTTCACCGGTGAAAAACGCCGATGGCGACGACTCCCCCGCGACGGCGCGTCGGGATCTGGTGCGGCGCGCGGCGCGTTGGCTGGGCGCATGCGGGGTCGAGGTTCCGCGCGGTTCGGACGGGGAGCCCGGGCAACTGATCGAGATATCTCCGGAATACGCGCTGGATGTCGATGATCTCCATGAGCAGTTGCGCAAGCGACTGCCCGCGCTGGATTGGGACAAGCCGGTATTGTTGGCGTAAAGGCGGATGGCTTACTTCACGGATGAAAAACAAATGAACTACGCGCTGCGCTCCACGGCGCCGACTCGCCCCGCGTTCCTGATCGCGATCTGCATCGCGGCCTCGTTGGCGGCGATCGCGCAAGACAACGCGTCGAAGGGCCCCGCCGTCCAGATTCTCGGCGGCGCGACGCCTGAGGGGAATTTCGAATACGAGATTCGCAACCAGTCGGGGAAGCGGATTACCGAGGTGAGCTTCCCCCACTTCAAGGCGGACCTTTTCACGGTTCCGTCGGGCTGGCAGCAGGACATGTCGAATCCGGCCCGCCTGGGCGGCAGCAAACCGGGCATCGCGCGGGCGTGGGTGGAGGGCCAGTCGCAGGGAATCCGGTCCGGGTCTTCGGCAAAATTTGCGCTGCGGACCCCCGCGCAGACGGACATTCCCCGGCGGCGCGGCGTCGTGACGGTCCGGTTCGACGATGGCACAACCTTACCGGTCGCGGGCGTTGAGCTGCCCTCGGCGCCATCGTCCACTGAGCAGTATCAGATGCTGATCGGGCTGGGGCTGATCTTCGCGATTATCGTCGCGGCCCGCGGTCTGCGTTCGCGCAAGCCGATCGGCGAACCGCTTGGCGCAGCGGACGATGCGCCCGGGGACGATGATCCACGGAATCAGGGTTAGCAGCGCCTTGACCTTCACTGTCGAAACCCGCGCGCTTTCGAAGCGATACAACGGCCGGCCGGCGCTGATCGATGTCGATCTGCGCGTTCCCGAGGGGTCGCTGTTCGGATTCCTCGGCCCGAACGGGGCCGGAAAGTCGACCGCCATCCGCATCATCATGGGACTCTTGCGCGCGACGCGCGGCGACGCTTCTGTGCTCGGCCATGATTGCTGGCGCGACGGCCCGCGACTGCGGCGCGAGGTCGGCTATCTCCCCGGCGACGTTCGACACTATCCATCCATGACCGGGCGTCAGACGCTGCGTTTTCTCGATCAGGCCTACGGCGGCGGTCATATGCGGCGGGCTGAGGCGATCGCCGAACGACTGGAGCTGGAGCTCGATAAGCGGCTGCGGGCGTTTTCGACGGGCATGCGCCAGAAACTCGGCCTGACGCAGGCGCTGATGCACACGCCACGCGTGTTGATTCTCGATGAGCCGACCGCCGCGCTGGACCCGCTGGTGCGGCAGACCGTGTTTGATCTGCTGCGGACCGCGGCCCGCGACGGGTGCACGGTGCTGTTTTCCAGCCACACGCTGAGTGAAGTTGATGCGCTGTGTGATCACGTCGCGATTGTCCGTGGCGGGCGCCTTGTTGAACAGGAGAAGCTGGCGACATTGCGACAGCGGGCTCCGCTGCGCGTCGAAGCGTGGTTTGATGGTGTACGGAGCCCGGACGGCGGCGCGCGGCAGATCGATGGCGTACCCGGCGGACTGGAGATTCGCGAACGACGCGCGGATCGGGTCGTCGGGCATTGGCGCGGGCCCCGCGGCCCGTTGCTGGAATGGCTGCATGCGCAGCGCGCGGCGGACTTCACGGTGCGGCCGGACTTTGAATCGCTATTCATGAGTTACTACTCGGCGGACGAGCTGCGCCAGATTTGCGATGACGCGCCGATCGCGACGGAGCCCGCGCCATGATTCGGGCGATCATGCTGAAGTCGATTCGCGAGACGTGGTGGATGCTGCTGCTGGCGGTCGCCGCGATTCTGCTGTTCGAGTCGCTGTTCTGCAACGCGATGGGCCAATTCGCCGGTGAATTGCCGAGCCTGCTGTCGCGGCGCCCCGTGCTACGCAACTTTATCCAGATGCTGGTGGGCACGGACATCGGCGAGGTGATTACGCCAACGGCGCTGGTGACGATCGGCCTGGCGCATCCTTTTCTGCTGGCGGTGTCGTGGGGATTGCTGCTTACGGTCTGCACGCGCTCGCCGGCCGGCGACGTCGAGCGCGGCACGGCCGACCTGCTGTATACGCTGCCCGCCTCGCGGGTATGGATTTACACGGTGACGACGGCCCATTGGGCGCTTGTCGCCCTGATTCTGGCTGTCATGCCGTGGATCGGCATCGCGCTGGGCGAGCGCCTCAACCCGTTGTGGGAGCCGATCGAGCTTGATCGATTTCTGCTCCCGACGATGAACTTCTTCGCGCTGCTGCTTGCGGTGGGCAGCCTCGCGACGTTCACGTCGGCCGCGCTGTCGCGGCGGGGTCTTGCGATCGGGATCGCCCTCGCGTTCCTTTTGCTTTCGTTCATGATCGACGCGCTCGCGCTATTCTGGGACGCGCTGAAGCCGTTCAATGTGTTTGGCGTCATGCGGTATTACCAGCCGCTGGTCAGCGCGCGAAGCGGCGAGTGGCCGCTCAGCAACCTCGGCGTGCTGGGCGGGGCCGCGCTTGTGCTGTGGACGGCGGGCGGCTGTCTGATTGCGCGGCGCGACATGCGCTGATTTTCGAGAGAAGGAAGGAGGCGCGAACGCCGAACGCGTCCGCACCCCCATTCCGACGAACTACTTGGACTACGCGGGCGATACGTTCCAGCGTCGCTGAATCGACTTCAACGAGAGGGCCTGGTAAGCGGCGGCCGCCCCCACCAAGGTATAGACAACCTTCGCGAGGATGCTCCCCGCTCCGAACAGACCGGCGACAAGGTCAAATTCGAACAGTCCGACCAACCCCCAGTTCAGCCCACCCACGACCAGCAACACCGCGGCCACAACATCAATCGGTTTCATGCTTTTATGCTCCTTCGCATGCTTCCATCATGCTGTCCGGTACTCCTTTGCTCTTCGCGGTTGCGTCCCCGCTGGATTCGAGAACATGCCGCCTCACGGGGCCGGGCGCGGATTCCGCCCTCCCGCCGCGGCGCCTATACTGTGGGCCGATTATCGAAACCCGCACAAACAGAGGATGTCCCCGATGGCCACAGGCGCCAAGACGATTCGCGCACCACGCGGCACTACGCTGACCTGTCGCGGCTGGCAGCAGGAAGCCGCGATGCGGATGTTGATGAACAACCTCGACCCGGAGAACGCCGAAGACCCGGATCATCTGATCGTCTACGGCGGATCGGGCAAAGCCGCCCGCAGCTGGGAAGACTTTGACCGCATCGTCGCCACGCTGCAGCGCCTCGGCCCGGATGAAACGATGCTTGTGCAATCGGGGCGGGCCGTGGGCGTGATTCAGACGCACGCGGATGCGCCGCGCGTGCTGATCGCGAACAGTAACCTCGTGCCGAAATGGGCCACGTGGGATGAGTTTCGTCGACTCGAAGGCCTCGGGCTGACGATGTACGGCCAGATGACCGCCGGCAGTTGGATCTACATCGGCACGCAGGGCATTCTGCAGGGCACTTACGAGACCTTCGCCGCATGCGCCGATCGACATTTCGGCGGGAGCCTGAAGAATCGCCTGGTCGTGACGGGTGGCCTCGGGGGCATGGGCGGCGCGCAGCCGCTCGCGGCGACGTTTAACGGAGCGGCGTTCCTGGGCGTGGATGTGGACCGCCAGCGAATCGAGCGGCGCCTGAAAACGCGCTACTGCGACCGCATGACCGAGGACCTCGACGAAGCGCTGTCGCTTGTGCTGGACGCGCAGGAGCGCGGCGCGGCGCTATCGGTTGGCCTGGTCGCGAATATTGCGGATGTGCTCGAGGCGCTGATCGAGCGCGGCATTACGCCGGATGTGCTGACGGATCAGACCTCCGCGCATGATCCACTGAGCGGGTATGTGCCAACCGGGATGACGTACGAGCAGGCGCTGGCGCAACGCGAAGCCGACCCGGCGGCGTACACGCGCGCCAGCTTCCGCACAATGGGCGCGCATGTCCGCGCGATGCTCGAATTGCAACGCCGCGGCGCGGTTACGTTTGATTATGGCAATAACCTGCGCGGCCATGCGCTCGAAGCCGGCGTCGACAACGCGTTCGATATTCCGGGCTTTGTGCCGGAGTACATTCGACCGCTGTTCTGCGAGGGGTCGGGCCCGTTCCGCTGGTGCGCGCTATCGGGTGATCCGAACGACATCGCCGTGACCGATGACGCGGTGCTGGCGACCTTTCCGGAAGAAGAGCGACTGTGCCGCTGGATTCGAATGGCGCGCGAGAAGGTCGCGTTTCAGGGACTCCCCTGCCGCATCTGCTGGCTGAACTATGGGCAGCGGGCAAAGATGGGTCTGATCTTCAACAAGCTCGTGCGCGATGGCAAGGTTTCGGCGCCGATTGTCATTGGTCGCGACCACCTGGATTGCGGCTCGGTGGCCAGCCCCAACCGTGAGACCGAGGGCATGCGCGATGGTTCCGACGCGATCGCCGACTGGCCGATTCTCAACGCGCTCGCAAACACGGCGTGCGGCGCCACGTGGGTCAGCTTCCACCACGGCGGCGGCGTGGGCATCGGCTATTCGCTGCATGCGGGTCAGGTGATCGTCGCGGACGGCACGGCGGAGGCGGACAAGCGACTCGAGCGCGTGCTGACCTGCGATCCGGCCATGGGCGTCATCCGCCACGCGGACGCGGGGTATGAAAAGGCGCTCGAGGTCGCCGAGAACAAGGGCGTCGACCTAGCGCGGTGAGTCGTCGGATTTCGAGGGCGCGCGTTTCAGTGTGACCATCTCGATACCGCAATCGGTTCTCCAGCGCTGCGGCGCGCCGAAGCCGAGTCGCTCGTACAGCGCGATGGCCGGCGCGTTGCGGACGCCGGTGGATACGGTCAGCGCGCCCGGCACGGATCGGATGATCGCGCGCATCAGTTCCAGCGCATAGCCGCGACGGAAGCAGCCCGGGTGTGTCACGAGCGCCGCAACGCACGTATCGCCGCTCGATTCCGTCTCAAGTTCGGCGACAGCAACCAGCCGCCCGTCGATGCGCACACCCAGGAAAGCGCTGGTCGACTGGGCGACGCGCTCCGCCGTGCGGCGCAGAGGCGCGAAATCACTCACACCGAGCAATTCCGCTTCCACCCGGTAAGCCGCCTGCATGACGTGGAAAATCTCTTCGGCGACCTCGGCCTGTGCGTGGTTCAGCTTTCGCGAAGTGATTTCGGTCATCTGCGTTTCGCCATGCGCCGGTCGCTACGTTCCGGCCAGATCGAACAGCAGCACATCCGCCGCGACATCGCCGCCGTGGATCGCGATCTCGCGGCCCTGTTCGAACGCCGCGGCGTCGCCGCCGCGCAGCGCCTCCGGCCCGATCTGGCAGGCGCCGGAAATCACGTGGACCCATGCCGCCCTTCCGGCGGCCAGCGGGTATGGCGCCGCGGCTCCCGGCTCGATTCGCGCCATCCGGACATCGCAGTCCTGATGAATCGGAAGCGCGCCGTCGGGCGCGTCGCGGCGCGGACCGGCGACGCGCACCCAGCGGTTCGGCATGTCGGCGACGACGAAACGCGCCTGCCCATAGGAGGGTTCGAGATCGCGCTGCGCCGGAAACAGCCATACCTGCAAGAATCGCACGCGATCGGTCGGAGAAGGATTGAACTCGCTGTGCTGGATTCCGCTACCGGCGGACATCACCTGTACTTCGCCCGGCCGCAGCACGGCTCCGTGGCCAAGGCTGTCACGGTGTTCCAAAGCCCCTTCCAGCACAATCGAGATGATTTCCATATCGTGATGGGCGTGTGTTCCGAAACCCTGTCCGGGTTCGACGATGTCATCATTGATCACGCGCAGCGCGTGGAACCCCATATGGGCCCGATCACGATACTCCCCGAACGAGAACGTATGCCGGCTATGCAGCCAGCCGAGCTCGGTTGTTCCGCGGTCGTCGCCGCGACGAATCATCATCACGCTTCCTCTTTCGGCGCGTCCGGGTGGAGCCCGCGCCACGGCTTGCCGCCGCTGAGCCAGCGAACGGTGATATAGAATACGGGCGTCAGGAAAATCCCGAAGAACGTTACGCCAAGCATACCGGCAAACACGGTGGTACCGAGCGACTGTCGCATTTCGAAGCCGGGTCCCTGGGCGATCATCAGCGGCACAACGCCCAGAATAAACGCGAACGAGGTCATGAGAATCGGGCGCAGCCGCAGGCGACAGGCCTCGAGCGCGGCTTCGTAGTATGGCAGCCCGTGCTCCTCCTGTTGTTTCGCGAATTCCACGATCAGCACGGCGTTCTTGCAGGCCAATCCGACCAGCACCACAAAACCGATCTGCGTGATGATGTTGTTGTCCATCCCGCGCGCCCAGACGCCGACGATCCCGCACAGCAGGCACATCGGCACAATCAGAATGATGATCAGCGGCAGCGACCAGCTTTCATACTCCGCGGAGTGTGTCAGGAATACGAACAGGACGCACAGCGGAAAGATGAACAGCGCCGTGCTTCCGGCCAGAATCTGCTGGTAGTACAGCCCGGTCCACTCGAAAGAAAAGCCGCGCGGCAGGCGCTCCTGGGCGATGGACTCCATCGCCGCGATGGCCTGACCGGTGGATACGCCGGGAGCCGGCGCGCCGTTGATTTCCGCGGACGGATACAGGTTGTAGCGCATGACGAATTCCGGCCCGACGACCTCGCGGAAGGTGGTCAGCGAGCCGAGCGGCACCATCGCATTGTTCTTGCTGCGCATACGCAGTTTGGCGATGTCCTCGGGCTCCAGCCGATATGGCGCATCCGCCTGGGCCGTGACGCGATAGGTCCGGCCGAACAGATTGAAGTCGTTGACGTACGCCGAGCCCATGAAGATGCTCAGGGTGTTCAGCGCCTCGGAAGTGTCAACCCCGAGCATTTCAGCCTTGACGCGGTCGATATCGGCGTAGATCTGCGGCGAGCTGGCGCGAAACAGTGAAAACGCGCTGGCGAGTTGTGGATGCTGTCGAGCGGCGTCGACGAGATCATCCGTGGCGGCCTGTAACGCCTTCACGCCGGCGCCGGCGCGGTCCTGCACCTCGAAAGCAAAGCCGCCCAAGGCGCCGATGCCGCGCACCGGCGGCGGCGCCATGACGACGATCATCGCTTCCTTGATTTCACCGACTCGGGTCTGCGCCTGCTCCAACATCCAGGCGAGGTTGTGCCCGGCGCGGTCGCGCTCGATGTGATCCGTCAGCGGGCAGAAAATGGCGCCCGCATTCGTGGCGTTGGACTGGGTGGCCGCGGAGTACCCGGAAAAGCCGATGACGCGGGCGACGCCCGGTATCTCGCGCAGCGTGTTGCTGGCGCGGCGCACGACGGCGTCGGTCCGTTCGAGGGACGCGCCGTCCGGCAGCTGGATCGTCACGATGATGTAGCCCTGGTCCATCGTGGGGATAAAGCCGGTCGGAACGACCTGAAACATCTTTCCGGCGAACAGCGTGAGGCCGACATATGCGAAGAGCGCGACCACGGCGAAGCGCATCACGCGCTTCAATGCCCCCATGTACGCGCTCTGCGTGAGGTCAAATCCGAAGTTGAACAGCTTGAACAGCCAGCCGAACGCGAGATTCCACAGCTTCCCGAGCGGGCTGACCTTGCTCTCGCGCGACCTGAGGAGCAACGCGGACAGGGCCGGGCTCAGCGTCAGTGAATTGAAGGCGGATATCAGTGTGGCGGTGGCGATCGTGAGCGCGAACTGGCGATAGAACTGGCCGCTGATGCCACTGATGAACGCAGTGGGGATAAACACCGCGGACAAGCCGAACGCGATCGCGATCACGGCGACCGTGACCTCGCTCATCGCCTTACGCGTCGCCTCGCGCGGGGAGAGCCCCTTTTCGATCCAGCGTTCGACGTTCTCCACGACGACGATCGCGTCGTCGACGACAATGCCGATCGCCAGCACCAGCCCGAACAGCGAGAGGTTGTTCAGCGAGAACCCGAATGCGGCCATCACGCCGAATGTTCCGATCAGCGAAACTGGAATCGCGACGAGCGGAATAATCGCCGCCCGCCAGTTCTGCAGGAACAGCACGATCACGATGATGACCAGAATGACGGCTTCGAACACCGTGTGCTCGACAGCTTTCACGGATTCGGCGATGAACTCGGTCGGGTTGTAGCCGATGTTGTACTCGAGCCCCTCCGGGAAGCGTGTCGCCAGCTCGGCCAGCGCTTCCTGCAGCGCCGTCGCGGTCTCAAGGGCGTTGGAGCCTGGGCGCTGACTGATGGCGATCGCGACGGACGGTTCGCCGTTGAAGTAGCTGTTGGTCACATAATCGCGCGCGCCCAGTTCGACGCGGGCGACATCGCGGACGCGCACCAGCCGCCCGTCAGCGCCGATCTTGACGATCACCTCGCCGAACTGGGCGGCGTCAACAAACCGGCCCTGCGTGTTCACGACGATCTGAAACGCCATGCCTTCCGGCGTCGGCGGCTGGGCCAGCGCGCCCGCGGCGACCTGCACATTCTGCGTGCGCAGGCTGGAAACGATGTCGGTCGCCGTCAGGCCGAGCTGTGCCAGGCGTTCCGGATCGAGCCAGACACGCATGCTGTATTCACGCGCGCCGAAGATCGTGATGGAGCCGACGCCGTCGATTCGCGCCAGCCGGTCGCGCATTTGCAGAATGGCGTAGTTGCTGATGTAGAGTTGTTCGTAGGCGCCGCCCGGGGAGTAGAGAAACGCGACCATCAGCAGGTCGGGCGATTGCTTGTCGGTGGTTACGCCAAGGCGCCGCACTTCTTCCGGCAGGCGGGGTTCGGCGATGCGGACGCGATTCTGTACGAGCACCTGCGCCTGATCCAGATCAGCGCCGAGCTTGAAAGTAATCGTGATGCGCGTCTGTCCGTCGTTGGTCGACACCGAGGACAGGTACAGCATGTCCTCGACGCCGTTGATCTCCTGTTCGAGGACGGTGGCGACGGTGTCGGCGACGGTCTGGGCGGTCGCGCCCGGGTAGGTCGCGCGCACCACCACGGTCGGCGGCGCGATTTCCGGAAACTGCGCGACTGGGAGGCTGTAGTAGGCGATTCCGCCCACAATCACGATGACCAGCGACAACACCGTCGCGAAGATCGGGCGGTCGATGAAGAAGTGCGCGAATTTCACGGGGCCACCGCCGCTGACGACTTGCGCTCGGGCTGGCCGGAGGCGCCCGGGCCGGCGATTTCGGTTTCAATCGGCGTGACGGGCGCTCCCGGACGCGCGCGTTGGACGCCGTTGACGACAATGCGCTCTGATCCGTCGAGACCGGCGCGGATAATGCGCAGGCCGTCCTGCAACGGCCCCAACTCGACTCTTCGCACGCTTATCTTGTTCTGATCGTCGACGACAAACACGACCCGGTTGATCTGATCCGCGCCGATCGCCGCGTCGGGAATAAAGACGGTGGGCCGCGCGCCGGCGCCAAGCAGACGCAGGCGGACAAACATGCCCGGCGTCAGCAGGCCGGTCGGGTTGTCCAGCAGCGCTCGCGCGCGCATCGTGCCGGTTTGCAGGTCGAGCGAGTTGTCGACAAAGTCCATCGTGCCGGTGTGGGAGAATTCGGTTTCGTCAAACAGCGCTACGCACACGGGATTCGCGGTGTCGCGCGAACTGGGTCGTTCACCCGACAGATTCATACGAGAGTATTTGAGGAACGCCTTCTCATCCGCGTCGAAATAGCAGTGAATCGGGTCGAGCGATACGATCGTCGTCAGAAGCGTCGCCCCGATCGATCCGCCGCTCACGAGATTGCCGACGTCGACGAGCTCCCGGCCGATGCGGCCGTCGATCGGCGCCTTGACCGATGTCCACTCCAGATTCAACTCCGCCAGCCGTCGCTCCGCCTGCGCGAGCTCCAGATCGGCTTTCGCCTTTCGATCGGCGTACAGGGCGTCGCGATACTCATCCTCCGACGCGACTTCGCGGGTCCGCAGATCCTCCTGCCGGGCGAACTTTGTCGCGGCGTCGTTGGCAACCGCCTCCGCGCCCAGGACGGCGGCCTCGGCCCGCTCCAGTTCCGCCTGGAATGGGCGCGGATCGATCGTGAACAGGATGTCGCCGGCCTTCACGATCTGG
This sequence comes from uncultured Planctomycetales bacterium, assembly GCA_964528455.1. Classification (GTDB taxonomy): domain Bacteria; phylum Planctomycetota; class Phycisphaerae; order UBA1845; family Fen-1342; genus DSPM01. Next base: position 249,375 of record CAZGTH010000003.1, read on the forward strand.
CCGGCGCGGAAGTGCACTTTGTCGAGGAAGCCGCCTACGCGTGCGCGAACTTCGACCGTATCAACGGCCGCGAGTCGTCCGGTGTATTCGTCCCACTCGGCGACTTCGCGCACCAACGGTCGGGCGACCTCGACCTCGGGCGGCGCCTGCGGCGGCGCCGTCGTCGCCGGTCCGGGCTTCTTGCAGGATGCGCCGATTCCTGACAGCGTCACGGTGAGACCGACCAGAATCGGGCGCAGGGGAGCCACTGATTCCACTGGGGGAACTCCTTAGCAATCATGGCGAGGTTTCGGGAATGAACTCGTTTCCGTTGGGACCGTGTCGATCCGCGTCGTGCTCGGCGGGATTATAACCAGTTGACTTCCAGGGGGGCCACATGGCGATCACGCGGTTTTTTTTCTGCGGCGCCAAACATCCGACCTCCCGCGCGAAGCGTAATGCCCTACAGACGCTGAGCGGGCGCCGCCGCCGTGGGTCGCGGCGCTCGGCCTCAAACTAGTGCCGTTTCCAGCAAGGTGACATAACTTTCTTTCTCGACAGGGCTTGCG
>CAZGTH010000004.1:0-76728 GCA_964528455.1 uncultured Planctomycetales bacterium
TCGTGCCCTTGGCCTTCTCGGGATGACGTTCGAGATCGAAGCTCTGATGGTGCTTGAGATCGCCGCGTTTGTCCGCGTTGCGGAACGATGACAGGCCGGCAGCGATCGCGTTGTTCGATCTCGGCTCGACCTTGACGTTGTACGGCGGGTCGGTGTTGACCAGGTGGATCGCCGCGCCGGCGAGCAACCGATCGACATCCGCCGCGCTGGACGAATCGCCGCACAACAGACGATGGTTGCCGAGGATCCACAGGTCGCCCGGCCGCGTAATCGCCTCGTCCGGCGGCGCCGGCACATCGTCCGGATCGGTCAGGCCATCATCGACGTTCGGGTTCAGGAACTGCGCGAGCTGGTCCGGATCGAACCCGAGTAGCGACAGGTCGATGTCGAGGCTTTTCAGGTCAAGCAGTTCGCGCGGCAGCAGTTCGAGATCCCAGGTCGCGATCGCGCCGGTCGCGTTGTCCGCGATGCGATACGCTTTGGCCTTGTCCGCCGGCAGATCGGCGACGTGCACCGGGATGTGCGTCAGGCCGAGTTGCTGCGCCGCCTTGTAGCGCGTGTGGCCGACGATGATCACGCCCTCGGCGTCGACAACCACCGGCTGGCGGAAGCCGAACTCCCGCAGCGACTTCGCGACGGCGTCGACGGCGTTGTCGTTGCGTCGCGGGTTGCCGGGGTAGGGTTTGATGGTCTCGATCGGGCGCAGTTCGACGTTCAGTGTCGCGTCCATGCAATTCGCTCCTTATTGACTCGAATGGTTGTCCGATCTGTCCGATCTGTCCGAAACGCCGATCTAACGGTTCGACAGGTGATCATTTCGGACAGCCGCCAACAGCAACCATCGACGGCTGTCCGCCGGCCGTCCGATCACCTGACGCGTGTTCCGGGCCTGCATGTGCCGCGTCGGACAGTTGGACGGTTCGGACAGCCCCATGAATAGAAGTCTTAGGTCGATGAAGCTCAATTCGCCGCGACCGTTCCCGGGTCGAATCCCTCACGAACTCGCACTCGACCCCGACGGCGCGAAGGTCCGGAACAAGACGCCGTAGCCGCGCCCCGAATGAGCTCGCTCGTCGCGGCCAACCCTTGGGCGCGGGCTGAGGGCAAATGCGATCGAACAGCTCGGTAGCCGTTCCGCACCAATAGTCTTCACTGGCCACTAGCCGAAGGACTGCCTCACCCACGGGATCGGCATCGACCACGTCGCGACTCAGATCGGCGCGTTGACGCAGATAGGCGCCCAAGCCATCTGCGCCCAGGATGGAATCTACGGCCGCGACAATCCGCGCGAAGTCCGCCATGCGCGGTCGGGCCGGTAACGTGATTGACGGCGCGCGAGCGAGGACCAGTACCAGCAAGTCGAGCAGGGCTCCGAGGATCGAAGCCCGCGCCGCCTTGAATGCGGCATCCAACTCGCGCTCTTCCCGACGCTCGGTTTCCGGAATCTCGACCAGGTCCACGCGCAACAAGCGATCGGCCAAGTCTCCGCGCAGCGCGCCGGCGTCAATGCTCGTCAGAGCGATTACACGCCGGTAGGCGGTCACCGCGAGATCGTTGTCCGTGTAAAGCCGGCGCGTAATCCACCCGTCGCCCGTGACGGCCTTGCACAGCGCGTCGCTCCACCACGGTGGCACGTCGCTGACGTTGTCAACAACAACGAACCAGGCGCCAGCGGTGGCAATAGCCCACTGGTCGGGGCGCGCAGGCTGCGCGCGAAGCGGCGCGGGTGATGGGTCCAACATGGAAGCGAGCAAGCGAGCGGCCGTGGATTTGCCCGCGCCTTGATGTCCGCCCAGCAGCAGGACGGGGTGAGGGATATCGGGGATGAGCGCGCCGACGAGATAGGCCACGACGAGGGGCCAGCTATCGTCGGACACGTTGAGGAGCGACCGCAACAGGTTAAGGCTTCCGCCCTGAGCGGGGAGCGGCAACTCGCTGGTCAGCCTCGTCCTCCGAAATAGCACTGGCGACGGCCCCACCTGCCAGCGATCCGCACTGACCACAACGCACCGACCATCGGTTCGTCCCAGGTCGAGGACAATTAGGTCATTGTGGCGCGCGACCCGCAGATGCGTCTCAACGGGTTCCGAGCGCTCAGCGGCGCCTTCCAAAACGGTCAAGGCATCGCTCAACGCGCTCGCGGTGGGGGCGGAGCCAGTGGCCTCGAAGAAGCTGAAAGCCAACTGCGTGCGGATCGAGCCGCGACCGCCTCCGAACGGAATCGCAACGCCGGGGCAATCGCGCGCCAGTGCAAAGGCCGCCCCGTCTGTGTTCACGCAAAACTCATAGCGTTCGCGGGCCAACTGGATCAGGCGGTCGACTGGGCGATCACTGCCACCCTCCTCAGCCACCTCGCCGCCTGCCAATGACGCGAGGACAGCGCCCCTGGCTCGCGCGACCGCCTCAGCATCGGCGAGGTCGAGCCCGTCGGCGACCAACGCGCCAAGCCAAGCGCGAAAGTCCTTCACCGCTTCGGGCGGCAATACCCACGGCACCGACGCCTTCCACGCATTGCTGAGCGACGACGCGACTTTCTTCGCGCCCTCGCGCCCCGGCCATTTTCCGTCGGGCTTGGCGTCCCGCTCGCCGACGACCAGCACTCTTCGGCCTTGGAGCAGTCTGGCCAGGTCGTCGGCGCCGGCCGCATTTGCCGGCCTCCCTACTGCGGCCAGCCCCAGCGCGTCCGCCGCGGCAACATCGCTCGGGCCCTCTACGATCAGAAGCGGGTCTGGCCGCTCGGCGTATGTCGACGGAATTATCAGGCCGCGCTTCGCGCCAACGGAGGAGGCGGCCGCGCCCTTTCGGCCATCGGCGGCCCGAAACCCGAAACCCACGATCCGGCCAGCGCCGTCCCGCTCGGGGAAGCTGTAGGCGCCGTCGGGATACCTGCCCTTCCACCCCGCGCCCCCGGCCTTCAAACGGCGGAGGCCATCGCGGTTAGCCCAGCCGACCTCGATCGCGCGCAGCGACCGCTCCGGCACGCCAAGTTCGACCGCGAGCGCAGCGACAGAATCCGGCGTCAGCGCCTCCACGAACTTCCGCTGTAATTCGGCCAGATTCGGCCGCAGCGTGTCGTCGATCACGTGCGACGTCGAGTGGCCCTCTCGCCGGAACAGCGCGCCGCCATGCTTGTCACGTATCTTGACCAGACCGGCCCGAGGTTCGCTGGTCCGCTCGCATTTGAGTGTCGCGCCATCGTGGCTCCACGCGCACCAATCGGACTTCTGGCAGGCCGGGCACGGGTTCTTGCGCGAGACGACTTTCCAATCACTCACAGCCTGGCCCTCCGCAGCGTCGCCTGTTCGTCGGAGAGTCCCCCACGGTCGGCGCCGGACCCGTATCTCGTGAGGGGGGCCTCGCCGTTGACTCAATGTGAGTAGTCATTGGCCGGCTCCCCGTCGAACTCAGCCTCAGCCGCCTCGATTTCCGCAAGACGATCGGGGCGCGTGCCGGCGGAGCGACCGACGCGGCCGCCCGGCCCGTCGGCGCGTTGTGGGCGCCTCCGGGTGGGCGTCGACTCGAAATGCCTGACGTCAGCATCACTCAGGCGGCGGCCAAACTCGTCCAGCCACGCGGCCCGCGTGAAAATCTTGCCCCCGATGCGGATATGTTGAAGGCGAATGCGCTGACCGTCGCGGGCGAGCACGCCGCGGCGACACCAGCGCCAGAGGCAATTGGTCGAAGGCCGGCCAGGGGCGATCTTCGCGGCCTCACTCAGCGAGATGTGCCGGCTATGGTTGGCTTGTTCGTGCACACATGTCTCCCGAATCTTGGGTCTCGTGCACGCCGTTTTACTGATCACCAACGCTGGCTAACTTGCTAACTTGAGTTAGCGGCGAAAAACAGCCGCAGCAGCGCCAGAACGCGGGAAAATTTTTCTGGGTAGCGCGCCCCGCTAACTCCCGCCGCAAGTAACGGTCGTTTTTTATTGGCCGCGGCCCGTCAAAACCGCCTGATCCGCCGCTCGCCCGTCAGCCTAGCTTGCGCATCACCTCGATCACCTTCTCGCGATCACGTTCGGCATACACGGCGTCGGTCACCACGGCGCTGGCGTGGCCGAGCGCCAACTGGGCGGCTTCAAGACCGAACTCGCGACGGATGTGCGTCCCCGCGCTGTGGCGCAGCTGGTGCGGGTGAAAGCGGTGCGCCCGCCGCCAAGCGGCCAGTTGGCCCAACAGGTCGTCCTTCCTCAGCCGAGCCTGCCAAGCGGCGACCTTCTCGCCGGTCAAACGCGCCAGTGGCGCTGGGGGCGTGAACGCCCGCTGGCAGGCGTACTCAATCGCACGGCGATAGCTCGTCGTCGTGTAGTGGTCGCCCGGGGTGCGGCGTGGTTTGGCGCGGACGTTCGTACCGGATCGGTTCCCGCACGAGAGGGGTGTCCGTCGCTGCCGTCCGAGAGTCTCGCGACGCTGCGCCTCGGCCTCGGCGGGGCTGAACAGGTAGTCGGTCGTGGCGCGACCATGCATGAAGGATCGCAGCAGCGCCTGGGCCCGCGGCCCGAAGTAGATCACACGCTCGCGCTCTCGATGCGCGTTTTTGTGCCGGTGCGGCCGAAACGTCCACACGGCGCCGTCGTCGATCTCCAAGTCGCAGGCGCGCAGTGCGACCAGTTCGCCCGCCCGCGCCCCGGTCAACAACTGCAATTGGACCAACGCGCGCACCGGCGCGCTCAGTCGCGGCAGCACCGTTCCCAGCAGGTCGTCCGCGACCGGCCCAACGCGGTCTCTCTCGCGTGCGGCCGAGCGCCCCCGTTTCAGGGGTTCGAGCGTGCCGAGCGCCTGATATGTCGCGGCCGGGACCATTTCGTGGGCGACCGCCCATTTGAAGATGCGGCGAATCCGCTGGACCTGCTGATTGATGTACTTGCGCGACCAAGGCCTGCGGGGTGGCTCGGCCAGCGCATCCCCCTGGATCATCGCCTCGCGGAGCAGACGCAGTTTCTTGGGTCCGAACGCGGCCGCTGGCGAACGACCGAAGAACTGCTTCATCAGTCGCATGGCGGACAAGAACGAGCGAAACTCCCCGTCGTCGAAGTACTGCTGCGCGTAGCGGCGGTAGTCGCGCAACAACTCGACCAGCAGCAGCGCTTCGGCCGAGTCGTCGCCCGCCTCGCGCCCCGGTCGGCGGGGCAGTCTCCGTCCGGCGGCTTCCCATTCGGCGATGATGCGGTGGTATTGCTCGCGGCTTTCGGCCGAGCCGAAGGCCCCCAGCCAATAATCGCGGCGCTGTTTGGTCACCGCATCGGTGAGGGTGACGAGCGCCAAGTTACGGTCGCGGCGCTTCCGGTAGGCGGGTGTTTTCGGCATCGTGCGGTCTCCGAATCGCGGAGCGCGGTCATGACCGCGCACTTTTCCGCCTCGAACCGCACGGCCGACGATCGGCCGGTCCCCGTAAACCGCGGGGTCGGTTGACCTTGCGTCAAAAGCCACCGGTGGGACTCGAACCCACAACCTGCGGTTTACAAAACCGCTGCGCTGCCAATTGTGCCACGGTGGCGTACCGAGATCATTGTAGGCAGTTGAGCCCCGTCGGCAAAGGTGTCCGTCCGATCGAGCGCGGGCAGTGCGGTCGCGCCTGGCGCCGCGTTCGATCTGGGCGCGGGGTTACTGGCCCAGGCCGAATTCGTGGTGCAGCGCCCGCACCGCTGTCGGGCCATCCGATTCGGAGACGACAAAGCAGACCGACAGCTCTGATGAGCCTTGGGCGATCGCGCGGACATTTACTTTGTGGTCCGCCACCGCGGTAAACACCCTGGCGGCCACGCCTGGCGTGCCGGTCATGCCGGAGCCCACCACCGCCACCACGGCGACATCCGCGTTGACGTCAACGCGGCGGGCGGCGCCGACGCGGAGCAGCTTGGCCTGAATCGCCCCCTCGGCGCGTTCGAGCTGATCACGGGCGACGACGATCGATATCCCCGCTTCGGATACGCTTTGCGAAATGACGAGAATGTTGACATTGGCGTCCGCCAGCGCCCCGAACAGACGCGCCGCCGTGCCGGGCCGTCCGGTCATCGACGCGCCGCTGACATTCAACAGCGCCACTTTCTTCAGCAGCAGCACGCATCGCGCGACGGTGTTATCCGCCTGTCCGTCGGTAATCAATGTGCCGGGACAATCCGGATTGAACGTGCTGCGCATCCGCACCGGAATGCGATGCTCGACAGCCGGCTCCAGCGCGCGCGGGTGCATCGACTTCGCGCCGAACTGTCCCATTTCGATCGATTCCGCGAACGTGATGTGATCCAGCAGCCGCGCCTCGGGCACGGTGCGCGGATCGGCGGTCATCAGTCCATTCACATCGCTCCAGATCCACACTTCGTCCGCCTTCAACGCCGAACCGAGAATCGTGGCTGTGTAGTCGCTACCCCCACGACCGAGCGTCGTCGTCACGCCGTGCTGTGTGGCCCCGAGAAACCCGGTAACGACCACCGGCGCAGCGCCATTCAGCAACGGCTCCAAACGCTCGCGCACCTGATACAGCGTGAGTTCCATCAGCGGGTCAGCCTCGCCAAAATGATCGTCCGTGACAATACCGGCTTCGGCGCCGGTCAGCGCTTGGCCACCCAGCGCGGCCGCCATCAGCCGCGCGCTCAGGCGCTCGCCAAACGAAACGACGGCGTCTTTCGAACGAGCCGTCAGCTCGCCCACGGCGCTGATGCCCAGCACCAGCGCATCCAGGCGATCAAGCAGACCGCGAACGTTCTCCTCGCACGCGAGCTCGCGCGCGGCGCACTCATGCTTCGCGCGAATCTCGCCCAGCAGCGTGTGCGTCGCGACGCGATTGCCACAACCCGCCGCGGCGGCGAGTTCGAGCAGCAGATCCGTAACACCCCCGAGCGCGGACACGGTCGTCACCACGCGATGCTCGGCGCCAAAGCGCCTGACGAGCCCCGCGCAATGCCGAATCCGCTCGGCATCCGCCACGGACGATCCGCCAAACTTCATCACGAGCTTCATGCCCGCTCCCCTACCGTATCCCAGATGTCGAGCGTATCGCGCAGCACCGCCGTCGCCGTCTCCACACCGCCCGCGCCCCGCCCGATCAGCGTCACTTCGCCGTTGTAGCGCAGCGTGAGGGACAAGGCGTTCAAACTGCCGCCCACATTCAGCGGACTGTCCGCCGGCGTCTCCTGCACCGACACGCCGACATGGTCCCCGATCTCGCCGATCAGCTTCAGCCGCATGCCGCGCGCGTGGGCGGCCTCGACGCGCTCGCGCGGCAGATCGCGAATGCCCTCCACCCGCAGCTGGTCGATCGTCAGCGGCCGCCCGAGCGCGACATTCGCCAGAATCACAACTTTCGTCGCCGAGTCGACGCCGTCGATGTCCGCGCTCGGATCGGTCTCCGCAAATCCAAGCCGAATCGCCTCCGTCAGGGCGGCGTCAAAATCCGCCCCTTCGTCATGCATTTTCGACAGGATGTAGTTTGTGGTGCCATTCAGGATCGCGCGGACCCGCTCGATGCGGTCACCGCGGGCCACTTCGCGCAGCAGCGCCAGCATCGGCGTGCCGGCGCCGACAGTTCCGCTGAAGCGAAATTCCACGCCATTGTAGCGCGCCAGTTCCATCAGCGCCGGCGTGGCGACCGCCAGTGGCGCCTTGTTGACCGTGACGACGTGCATGCCGTGCGCGAACGCGGCCTTCATACGCTCCAGCGCGGGCCCCGGCTCGCGCATCATGCTGGGCGTGGCCTCGATCAGCAGATCGGCCTCGACATCGCGAATCACGCGGATCGCGTCGATCCCGGGCGCGCCGTGTCCCGCCACGCCGGCGACGCTGCCGCCCTGCTTCGCCGCCAGCAGCGCCTCGCCGCTGAGGCCGCGCTCGGACACCGCCGCGCCACCGCGATCGATCACGGCCACGATGCGCGGTGACACGCCGTGCGCCTCATACAGTTCCGCGGCGCGCTCCGCGAGCAAGCGCGTAAACGCCTGGGCCACGACGCCAAAGCCGGCAAGCACGATCCGCATGGCGCGTCAGACTCCCAACGCTGCGCGCAGCGCGTCCAGCCCCGGTTCGGCGATTTTCGTTTCCGGACAATCGCGCAGCACCGCGTCGGGGTCTTTCAGGCCGTGCCCGGTGCAGACGCAAACGACGGTCTCCGCGTCGACGCCGTGCCGCGCCAGATACGCGAGCGGGGCGGCGGACGCGGGCTCTACAAACAGGCCCTCTTCGCTCGCCAGGCGGCGCTGCGCGGCGATGATCTCCGCATCCGTGACCAGATTCGCGTCGCCGCCCGAAGCGCGAATCGCCGCCACCGCCTTCGGCCAGTTCACGGGCGCGCCGATGCGAATCGCCGTCGCCACCGTTTCGGCTTTTTCCACGCGGCATTCGGCGTGATCGCGCAAGTAACGGACAATCGGGGCGGCGTGCTCGGCCTGCGCGCCGATCATGCGCGGCAGGCGATCAATGCGGCGCGCGCATTCCAACTCCGTGAAACCCTTCCAGATGGCGCTGATGTTGCCCGCATTGCCCATCGGCGCGACGACGACATCCGGCGCCGCCCCCAACGTCTCCACCAGTTCGAACGCGAGCGTCTTCTGTCCCTCGAGCCGAAATGGATTGATCGAGTTCAGCAGATAGATCGCGCCGTCGGCCTCGGACAGCTCGCGCACGAGCTTCATCGCGTCATCAAAATCGCCGCGAATCCGCACGACTTCGGCGCCGTGCACAATCGCCTGCGCCAGTTTTCCCATCGCGATCTTGCCGTCGGGGATCAGCACGATCGCGCGCATTCCGGCGCGCGCCGCATACGCCGCCATCGAAGCGGATGTGTTACCAGTGGACGCGCAGGCGACGGCTTTGAATCCAAGCCGCTGGGCCCAGGTCACGCCCACCGTCATCCCGCGATCCTTGAACGATCCGGTCGGGTTGTCGCCTTCGTTCTTGATATAGAGGTTCCGGATGCCCAGCGCCGGACCAAGCCGATCGCAGCGATACAGACCCGTATCCCCCTCGCGCAGCGACACGCGCGGCCCGTCCGCCCCCGGCAGCATCGCCGCGTAACGCCAGACACCCCGTCCCTCGAAGCGCGGATCGGCGAATCGATCGGCGTCCAGTCGAATCTCCAGCAACCCGCCACACGCCGCGCAGGTGTAGCACACGGTTTCGAGCGGATACGTCGCTTCGCATTGAATACAGCGCTGCCGCACCGCTCAATCCCCCACCGTCAGCAGCCGGGCGCCCGGTGCGGCCGCCGTGACGAACGATTCCGATTTCACGGCGCTCGCCGCGAATCCATCCCGCATCGCGGCGGCGATGCTCTCCGCGTTTTCCGCGTCAGCGGTGACCGCCATCAGCGTCGGTCCTGAGCCCGCCAGGCAGACGCCAACCGCGCCCGCGCCAAGCGCGGCGTCGCGCGCGGCGGCAAAGCCGGTAATCAGCGGCGCACGCGCGCTATCCACGAGCCCGTTTTGAATCGCGGCGCCAAACAGCCGCACATCATTCCGCGCCAGCGCCGCGACGATCCGCGCCGTCCCGGCGCAGCCCGCGACATGCTCGGCGATCGTCACTGTCGCCGGCACAGCCGCCCGCGACGCCTCCGTCCGCAACACCTGTTCCGGCCGCGCGAGCACGAATCGCCAGTGCTGCGGCACGGCCAGCGCCACCACAAGCGGATGCGGATCGCGCCAGCAGATCGTGAATCCGCCAAACAGCGCCGCGGCGACATTGTCCGGATGCGCCGTGCCGGCCGAGGCCCGTTCGCCCTCCGCGGCAAAGCGCGTCAACTCCTCGCGCGACAGTCCCAGATCGCAGGCCGCGGCATAAGCGAACACCGCCGCCGCCGCGCTCGCCGCGCTCGAGCCCGTGCCGCTTCCCGAGCGCACGTGTTTTTCAATGTGGACGTGAATCGGATCGCGCAGTTGATGCGCCTCGCGCAGCGCCGTGATCGCCACTGTCGCCGTGTTCGTCGCGAAGTCGGCCGGGGCCGAATCGGACTGGGGGCCGCCCACCGTCAGTGTGTCCCGGTCGCCCGGCGAGACCGTCACGATGTCCGCCGCCAGATCGACCGCCAGCGCGAGCGAATCGTAGCCATGCCCGAGGTTGGCGACGGAAGTCCAGGCCGTAGCACGTGTCGGCGTCATGAGATCGAATCGCTCCACTGTCTTGACAGGGCCACGCAACAACTGCGCTCAGCTTCGCTCCACACACGCGAAAAGCCGCGGCGGCCCGCCTGCTGACTACATAGCGTATCGGAAATTCCGCGGACGCCGCGGCGACAGCCCGAAGCAAAACGGGGCCATGACGCGAACGCCACGGCCCCGCTTGAACTCTCTACCGGCGGCGGACAACGTCTCCGCAGCCCGGCGCGCTCGCCTACTGCTTCACTTCTTCCAACGGAACCCGGTCGGCGAGCCGGACCTGCGTATCGTCAATCTCGAAGACGATCAGCTCGCCACATACGAACGAGCGATCGCGGGCGGCGAGTTCTTTCACGCCGTCGAAACGCTCACCCGGCAACAGCCCCTCGCCGTCAAACGCGTCCGGATCGAGCTGGTCAGTTTCGTCATCCTCAAAGCCGAAGAAGTTCGGATCGCCGTCCATATCGAAATCGAGACCATTCGGGTCGCCGAAGTCGTTCGGATCGCCATCAAACGTCGGATCATCAAAGTCGTTCGGGTCGCCAGCGTCAGGGAAGTTCGGATCGGACTGCGCGCCCTGCTCATTGAGCGGCGGCATGTCGCCGCGCGGCGACGGCTGCATGATGACCGCGCCCTCATTCACCAGCCCGATGCCGCTCAAGTCCCAGGCTTCGGCAAACTCGCCCGACTTCGCGTCAAAATCGAACTCCGCCAGCAGGCGAATTCGGTCCGGGCAACGGTAGCGCAGCACGACCGACTTGCCCGCGAACACCAGCGCCGACTGCTCCACGCCATTCACGCGGAACTTGATGAACATGTCCGTTTCCGTCACGTTGTCGAACGCGATCAGCGTCGCCGTCTTGACGTCCACGTCTCTCAGATCGTTCGTGGGGTTGGTCACGACCTCGACGCCCGGCGGCAACAGAACATCCAGTCCGCGGCCATCCGCGCCGAGCGGCGCATCCGCCACGCGAATGTCCGTGTCCTGAAGGTTGTCGATCGTGCCGTTGACGGCGTCCGCCGCGGCGCTGATCAGGCTTTGCAAATCAGCGGCGGACGGGCATCCGGCGACAGACAGGGTGGCAAGACAACTCAGCGGCAACCAATAGCGCAGGCGCATGCGACGACTCCTCGAAAAGTCAACTCAATCGGGACCTGCCGCGGCGACAGAACCGCGAACGGCGATTGATAACGGCTGTTGGACTTGTCGGTCGGATTGAACAGCGGCTTCGATGTGAGGCGATGTTGAACTAGTCGCGCAAATTCAGCCGCTTCAGCAGCGCATCGCGTCGCGGTCCATAGCGGCTCTCAAGCGTTTTCGCGTCGATCTCGCGCAATTCGAACTCGCCCATCCTAAACGAGCGCATCATGCCGCGCGCATCGCCGATAAATCGGCCCGGGCTCGGCGTTAGCGCCTCTTCGATCTGCCACGCGTAGGCGCCCGAATCCGGCGCCGTCGGCCCGAGCGGCGAGATCAGCGCCCAGGTCAATTCCCGCACGGCCGGATCGAGCGTCCGGAACGCGAGCGGATCGCCCGCCTCGATGCCGATCAGTCCCGGCGCCAGCCGCATCCACGGCAGGCTCAGATACTCCGGCCCGCACGTCATCGGCGGCAGGGTCTCCGGCTCGCCCTGATTCTGCGAACTCTGTGTGGTCAGCACCAGCGAGGCCCCTTCTCGCACATAGCGGTCCACCCGGCGACCCGGCGCGGTCTCGTCCCCCGGCGGCGGAATCGCGGCGGTCTCCAGCTCGGTCAGTTCCGTGAGCAAATCAAACGACGCGAAGCTGTCCAGCCGGGTATACACCGATGAGCCATCCTCCTGAAAGCGGAGTGATCGCTCACGCAGGCGAATCCCCGGCTTGCCGCCCGCGCCGGCGATCCCGCGCCGCTCCCGCTCGAACTGCCGCGTGAGAAAGCCCACCGCCGCGCCGCTGTTGATGATCTCAAACGCGCGAACGTCGGCATCGACATCGATGCGATGCGCGAAACGCTCCAGTCGACTGAATTTCATTTCGCGGCCGCGCTGAAACGCGGCGCGCAGCGAAGCCGCGTCGCGCCCCTCCAGGGGCAGGCGGATCGAACGCGCATATTGGGCGGCCTCGGCCCGAAGCGACTCCAGATCCGCCCCCGCGGCCTTGGCCGTGAAGCGCGTCGCCAGCATGACGTCACGGCGCAGCTCGATGATGAACCAGAAGGCCCGCACTTCCCCATCAGCATTGAGGCGTTGATACTCCAGTTCGATCGCGTCGCGGGCCTGATGCTGAACGGTCTCGCGCCGCGTCTCGGCGCCTTCATCTTTCAGCACCTGAACTCCGACCTGTCGCACCCATTCGGGCGTGGGGAGCGCGTCGTTGTTCTTGAAAACGATCACCTCGATCGCGGCGCGCTTCGTCGCCGGCAGACCACGCAGCAACCGCAGCGAATCACCCGGCCCCGGCGTCAGTGAACGGTCATATTCCCAGCCGGCCGGGATGTTCATCGTGAATTCAAACTCGGGGCTCTCGAAACGGATGGTGGGATACTCGGCGGCGCCGGATTGGGCCGGAGCGAACGGGCAGAGCACGGCCAGCGCCGTGGCCAGTACCGATGTCCGAAACACCGCGCGCCGGCGGGCGCCTCCCGCGCCGGGGACCGCGTTCCAACTGCGCCCGGCTGCGCGGTTCGCGCCGGACCTGGGCCATCGATTTCTCGCCATGCTTCGCGCTCCGCGACGGTCTGAGTTTCCGACGTTAGCATTGTAGGCCAATCGGCGACGCGCCGCGGCGCTTCGCCCTCAACTTCACGGAGGCGACCATGACATTTCCCCGCACGATCGGACTCATCCTGCTTTGCGCGCTAGGCGCCGGCCGACCCGCGCTGGCCGATGGCGGTGAAACCAGCGAGGCCCGCCTGCTGGAAATGTCGCGTGAACTCGTCACCGAGGTCGAGCGCCTCCGGGGCTGGAAGTTCAAGCGCCCCGTCACCGTCGAAGTCTATTCCGAGGCGCAGCTCCGCGAGCACCTGCTGATGATGATCCAGCGCGAATACGGCGACGGCCGGCTCGAGCGGCTCGGCGCCTATATGCGGCTGATCGGCCTGTTGCCGCCGGATGTCAACCTCCGCGAAAAGACGATGGAGCTGCTGCTCAATCAGGTCGGCGGGTTCTACGACCCGACGGATAAGAAACTGCGGCTGCTCAAGCGTGAGGGCGTCGACTATGGCGAGCTGATGAACAGCGTCCTGATCGCGCACGAACTGACGCATGCGCTCGACGATCAGCACACGCCGCTGACGGAGCTGTATCACAACGCGTCGAAGAGTGAAGACTACGGCATGGCGATCGGCGCCGTCATCGAGGGCTCCGCTACTGTGCTGATGACGCGTTATATGCTGGAGAAAATGACCAGCGGCGATTTCGAGGACGAGAAACTCGCTGAACTGATGGCGTCGGAGATGAAGCGCTCCGAGCCGTTGATGACCGCCCCGCCGTACTTTCGCACGCTCGTCGCCAACTACATGTGCGGAATGGCGTTCTTGACCAAGAACGACCCGACCGTCATGGCCGGCTGGGCGTCAGGCAATGGCAAGGGCGTCGGCGAACAGATGCTGGCCGCCACGCGCGATCCGCCGGTGTCCACCGAACAGATCCTGCACCCCGAAAAGTACTGGGATAAGGAAAAGCGCGACGCGCCGGTCGAGTTTGATGATGAGCCGATCGTGGCCGCCCTCGAAAAACTCGGCGGCTTCGTGACGCACACCGACACGCTCGGCGAGTTGCTGTGCGCCACGGTCACCACCGATGAGCAGATCCCGTTCGACATGATGAGCGCCGGCATGCTCGCCGCCTGGACCAATCAGGCCAGTACCGGATGGGGTGGCGATCGCCTTTTCATGCTGGTGGACGGGAAGGACCGCGAGACCGCGCTCAAGGAATTCACGAATCCCCGCGTGCTGTGGATCACCGCCTGGGACACGCCGACGGATCGCGAGGAGTTCATGAAGGAATACGTGTTTCAACGCGAGTTGGCGGGCCGCCGGGAATCAACGCTGGGTGATCGCGTCGCGATCTACTCATTCGGCCTGACCCAGGTCCAGCACGATGATCTGCTCAAGACGCTGGAACGCGGCGCATTACGCGCCAAACGGGCCGGCCGCGCTTGGCCCGTCTCGGAGCGATAATCAGGCAGGGCCGCAATCACGAACAACTTTCTCACGAATTCGGGCGACGCCGGAATACACGGCGTCGCCCGTGACATTTGAAGTCGGAGGCGCGACGCCGTCAGGCGGGCGTCGCAAGCCGGGGGATTGTTGAGGGTCTTTGGAGGGGCCCTGCCCGGCGTTTCTGTCCCGAATATCTGCGAGGAACCCACCCGTATGAGAGGTCTAATGAGACTGACGGCGCCCTATCTGGCGCTGGCGGCGATGTCACCCTATGCTCTGGCGGCCCCGCGCGATGTCCAGATCCGCTCGGTCGACTTCACCACCAATGTGGTTGAACTGCACAATTTTGGCGCGGGAACCGAGCCCCTCGACGGCTGGCGCTTCTGCACCCAGGACGAAGACCAGATTCTCGTCTATTCGCTCGCGACCGGCTTGAACGGGCGCTCGCTGGCCCCCGGTGGTTCGCTCTTCATCCACATGAACAACGACGCCCCGCTCAGCCCCGACGCCATCAACGCTTCGACCGTCGGCGCTTTCGCCGGACCGGTTGACGCCGGGCCCGGCGCCTATGCGATGAGCCTTTTCTTCCCGCCGGTGGTTTTCTCGAATCCCGGCGCCATGGCCGACCACATCATGTGGTCCGTCGGCGGCCTCGATAACACCGTTGCGGATGAACGCGCCGACGAGGCCCGCAACGGCGGTCTGTGGGTCAACGACGCCAGGTGGATCGCGACCACCAACTTCTCCCTCCGCATCGACCTGCTCGATACAACCGGCGGCGTCCTGCACGAGCCAAACGACTACTTTGTGACGGAGCCGACCGTCGATCCGAACGACCCCAACGATCCGAATTGTCCGCTCCCCGGTTGCTCGGCGGACCTTGACGGCGATTGCGCCGTCGGATTGCCGGATCTCGCGGGTCTGCTGGCGGCCTTCGGGCAGACGCTCGGCGACCCCGGCTATGACCCGCGGGCGGATCTCGACAACAGCGCGGCGATTGATCTGGCGGACCTGGCCGGCCTGCTCGCCCAGTTCGGCGACGACTGCAACTGACCGCCGGCGCGCCGCGAAGCCGCGCCGGCTGATGACGGCCTGTGAGATACTCGCCCTCACAGGCAGTTTCCCCTTGGCCGCCGTCGAGGACGTTCCTCGGCGGCGGTCTTTTTTCTTCAAGATGTCGAGAAGTTGAGCCCGGGCGCTCTCGCCCTACAATGCCGCCCGTTAGCGGTGAAAATTGACCAATCAACGAAAGAGGAAGCCATACGCCATGGAACGCACGCTGATCATTTTCAAGCCGGACACGATGCACCGCATGCTGGTCGGGCGGATTCTGTCACGCTTCGAGGACAAGGGCCTCCGCGTCGTCGGGATGAAGCTGCAGCAGTCGCCGAAGTCGCAGGTTGAAAAACACTACGAAGTGCACAAAGCGCGCCCGTTTTATCAGGACCTGGTGAGCTTCATGACCAGCGCGCCCGTGATTGTCGCCGTGCTGGAAGGCCCGAGCGCGATCGCCGTCGTCCGCAACCTGCTCGGCGCGACGAACGGCATCGAAGCCGCCCCCGGCACGATCCGCGGCGATTTCGGCCTCGACAAGCAGTTCAACCTGGTTCACGCAAGCGACGGCCCCGACACCGCCAGGGCTGAAATCGAGCTGTTCTTCAAGGCCGACGAACTGGTGCAGTGGAAGCGCGCCGGCGACGCCTGGATCGTCAGCGCCTAGCGCCGCAACAACCACAGGAATTCGACGTTGCCGCCGTGCCCGCGCAACGGGCTGGGCGTCTCGCCGACGACGCGCCAGCCGAGGTCGCAGATGTCCTCGCGCACGAGCGACAGCGTCTCCTCAAGCTTATCGGACGCCAGCACGCCGCGCCGCAGCCAGCCCTTGTCCGCCTCATAGTGCGGCTTGATCAGGGAGATCACCGCCCCGCCGGGCTTCAGGGCCCGCTGCGCGCTGATCAGGATCAGCCGTTGCGGTGTCCAGCCGGCGTCAATCGTGACCAGACCGCATGGCTCTGGCGGGGTCCACGCCAACGCGTTCGTTCCCTCGCACACAACGACGCGCGGATCGGAGCGCAATCGCTCGTGGAGGACGCCGACACCGGGCTCAACCGCGAAAACGCGTTGCGCGCCGTGGCGCAGCAGGCAGTCGACAAAACCCCCGGCGTGACTGCCGAGATCGGCGCAGACTTGACCGGTCACGCGGATATCGAATGCCACGAGCGCGGCGGCAAGTTTGTTTCCGCCACGAGAGACGTATTCGGGTGATGATGCGCCATCGACCATGGTGACCCGCGCGCCGCGTCCCGCTAGTCAGTCGAAATCACAATCCACTCGCCGGTCGGACGCCGCTGGAGTTCGACCGCCTGCGTGCGGGCCCGCAACCGAAACGGCTGGCCGTCAATCCGCAGCGGTGCGCTGCGCTTGTCGGATAATGGCAGTTCCTCGCGCGTAATCCGCAGCCGCTCGACATTGGTCGTGTCAATATTCAGCGCACCGCCGGTGATCTGATAGCTCAAACGGGCGGCCCGCGCTTCATCCAGCGGGCGGACAATCTTGAGGAACGCCGGCAACTCCGCCTTCTGCGGCGGCTCGGGCTCCTCCGCCTCCGGGTCCGGGTCCTCTGGCGCTTGCGGCGGGTCCTCGACGGCCGGTTCCTCGACGACGGGCTCCTCGACGACCGGCGCCTCGACAACTTCGGGTGGAATCACCGGGGCGACTTTGGGTGGCGCGCCGCTGACCGCAAAATACACCGCCACTGCGATGATCAGCACCGCCAGCGCGGCGATGAACCCGATCAGCGGATCTCGCGTGGAAGAGTCACTCATACGAATAGCATACCGGGATGCCGGGGCTTGGTTTCGCCGCGCCACCATATGAAAACGCGTCCGAGGTCCGTTCGGACCCCAGACGCGCTCATTCAGTTGTCGAAACCGCGCGGCGCGGGTTCTGCTAGGCGGGGACCATCTGGAGGCCGTTGATCACCCCCGACAGGACGAGCGACAGGACATTCTGCAGCACAATATCGGCGATGATCGTCCCGCAGCCGCCGGCCTGCAGTAGCACGCCGCCGCTCAGAATCCCCAGCCCCAGCATTTTTGCCCGTCGAATCTTCATGCGGTTCTCCACGTGTCAGATCGTTTTGTCCGGCGCCGGCCATCTGGCGGCCTGTGCCGCGTACTATAGCGGTCCCGGCGGTCGCTGACGACACGCCACGCCGGCCCACTATCCTATCGGCAGGAAACCCGGGGTCGCTGTCGTCGGGCGGCCGCTTCGCCTCGATATACTCCCGGCGTGGACCTCTTCGCAGAACAGAAACGCGCCGCGTTGCGGGCCGCCGAGCCGCTTGCGGCGCGGATGCGGCCGCGCACGCTTGATGAATTCGCGGGGCAATCTCATTTACTTGCGCCCGGGCGCCTGCTGCGCCGCCAGATCGACAGCGGCCGGATCGGCAGCGCGATTTTTCACGGCCCGCCGGGGTGCGGCAAAACGACCCTGGCGCGCCTCATCGCCGCGCGGGTCGAAGCTGATTTCGTCACGCTGCACGCGGCCGAGGCGGGCGTGCGGGACGTGCGGGCGGTGATCGAAGCCGCCCGCGAGCGACTCGCGACCAGCGGACGACGCACCATCCTGTTCCTCGACGAGATTCACCGTTTCAGCAAATCGCAACAGGATTCGCTATTGCGTGATGTCGAATCCGGCGTGCTGACATTGATCGGCGCCACCACGGAGAACCCGTTCTTCTCGGTGAACGCGCCGCTGATTTCGCGAAGTTCACTATTCGAATTCCGAGCCCTCACGGCGGACGAGCTCCACAACGTGCTGCGCGGCGCGCTGCACGATGAGGCGCGTGGCCTGGGGGGCTATCACGCCATCGTGGAGGACGCCGCGCTCACGTTTCTCGTGGATACCGCCGAGGGCGATGCGCGCCGGGCGCTCACCGCGCTGGAAATCGCGGTGCTCTCGGAGGCCAATCACGACGCGCCGCCGCGCGTCACGCTCGAAGTCGCGCGCGAATCCGTGCAGCGCCGTATCGCATTCGACCGCGACGGCGACACGCACTACGACCTCGCGTCCGCGCTGATCAAGTCGATGCGCGGCAGCGACCCGGACGCGGCGCTGTACTGGTTGGCGCGCATGCTGGAGGGCGGCGAAGATCCGCGCTTCATCGCGCGGCGCATCGCGATCTGCGCCTCTGAAGATGTCGGAAACGCCGACCCGCAGGCGCTGTCACTCGCGGCCGCGGCCGTGCAGGTGACCGAACTGGTCGGATTGCCGGAATGCGAATACGCGTTGGCCCAGGCGGCGACGTACATCGCCTGCGCGCCGAAGTCGAACGCCGTCACGCTGGCGATCGGCGCGGCCCGCGCCGACGTGCGCGACAATCCGACATTGCCGGTGCCGGCGCACCTGCGCGACGGGCACTACGGCGGCGCGCAGCAACTCGGACGATCGATCGGATACGTCTATCCGCATGACGCGCCCAGCGGCTTTGTCCTCCAGGACTACCTTGGCGCGGAGCGGGCCTACTATCACCCGACCGAACGCGGCGCGGAGAAGCGGATGCGCGCGTGGGTCGAGGAATTGCGCCAGCGGCGCGCCGCGCGCGGCGCGGACCCAGCGCGACCATCGGAGGCGGACGGCGGATGACCAAGGCCGCGTTACGGGCGCAGATTCGGGCCACGCTGGGGGCGATGGAGCCCGCGGCACGCGACCAAGCGAGCGCCGCGGCCTGCCGGCGCGCGAGCACTTTGCCCGAGTTCACCAACGCCACGAGCCTGATGACCTTCCTGTCGTTGCCAGATGAGGTCGATACGCGCGCCCTGCTGATGGCGGCCTTCAGCGCGGGCAAACGTGTCGCCGCGCCGTGCGCCGACTGGGACGCCCGCGCGATGCGCGCCGTCGAGATGCGCTCGATCGACGATGTGCGCGAGACCGGCCCGCACGGAATCCGCGAACCCGCGAACGGCTGGCAAGGTGGAGTGATCCCGCTGGAGCGCCTGGAACTGATTCTCGTGCCGGGTCTGGCGTTTGACGAACGCGGGGCGCGCCTCGGCCGCGCGGCGGGTTTCTACGACCGGTTTCTCGCACAGCCCGGCCTGGGCGCGAAGCGCATGGCGATCGCGTTCGACTGCCAGATCGTGGAGCGCGTACCGACGGAACCGCACGACCAGGGCGTGGACCTGATCGTCACCGAATCGCGCGTTATTCGTCCAGCTTGACGCGTACGACGCGCGTTTCGCCGTTTGGCGCCGTGACATCCAGCCGCGCCTCGCGCCGGCCTTCAAGTCGCGTCCGCAGCGTCGCCACGGTCGGCGTCGGCGCGTCATCAATCGCCGTAATCAGATCACCCACCTGAAGGGATTGCGCCTCCGACCCCTCACGCTTCACGCTCCGCACCAGCACGCCGGTCCGCTCCGCATGCTCGCGGGCGTCAATCGCGATCGCGCGCGATTCCGGTCGCCGCGCCATGAACAGCCATAGTTCCGGCTGCATCGTGCGGGCCTGCACACCCAACGAATCGAGCGAAACGGCGTCGATCGCGTTGCGCGTGTCGACATACGCGTCAATGTTGGCGGGTCGCTCCCCGATCTTGACCGGAATCTCCAATAGCGAACCGTTGCGAATCACCTGTACATGCGCCGTGTCGCCGGGCAGCATGTTCCCGACCACCGCCAGTACTGCCGCCGTCGTCCGAACATCCACCCCGTCGACGGAGATAATCATGTCCTCACAGCGCAAACCGGAGCGATACGCCGGCGAATCTTCGTAGACGATGTCGACCAGGACGCCCCAGTAATTGGCGCCGCCGAACAGGTCGACCGTCCGGTCGGTCACGTCCATCATGCTGATACCCAGCCAGCCGCGCTTCACAACCCCCGTCGCGCGCAGTTGCTCGCTGATGTTCATCGCCATCTTGGCCGGAATCGCCAGTCCGACGCCGGCGGAGTACCCGGTCTCGGTCGCAATCGCCGTATTGATGCCGATCACCTCGCCACGCATGTTCAGCAGCGGGCCGCCCGAGTTACCCGGATTGATCGCCGCGTCGGTCTGGATGAAGTCCTGAAACGCCATCCGCCAGCCGGGGACGATGTTCGTCCGCCCCTTGGCGCTGACGATGCCGTGTGAGACGGTATGCGACAGCCCAAACGGCGCGCCGACGGCCAACACCCAGTCGCCGACTTCCATTTCGTCTGAATTGCCGAACCGCAGCGGATGCAGGTCGTGCGCGCCAATCCGCAGCACCGCCAGATCGCTTTGCGAATCCACCCCGATCACCTGCGCTTCAAACTCGCGCCGGTTGTAAAGACGCACGCGGACTTTCTCGCGGCCTTCGATGACGTGCGCGTTGGTCAGAATGCTCCCGTCCGCGTCGATCACCACGCCGCTGCCGGACGCCTGCTCGAACGACTCACGCAATTCCTGTTCACGCTCGCGCAGCGCGCGATTCTGTTCGGCCAGCTTGCGCATCTCCTCCCGGGACGGATTCGGCCCCGCCGCGGCGCGTTGCTTTTCCACCTCGGCCAGTTCGCGCTGCAACTCCGCCAGGCCCGCTTCGCTCCATGAGCGGATCGACACCACGCCCGGCCGCGCGACGCGCGCCACCATGCGAAACGTATTCGCGATCTGCCCGGCCTCAGTCAGCTCCTCGCCGTTGGCGGTGATCCGGCCGCGCTCCATCGCGTAGGCCACATGCGTCACGACCCGCGAAGGCAGGTCGAACGCGATCATCGCCAATGCCAGCAACGCGCCAACCAGAACCGGCAAACGCGATGGACTGGTCCGCCGGGCCACGCGCCGCGGAGCGGGAGCCTCGATTGTGGTTACGTGATCCATCTGACCTTCCATCAATCCACCGTCCCTGAAATGGCGACCCCGCGCGGCGGCGCGGCGGTCGGCCAGTGGGTTATAAGACCTGCGCGAGCCCCTGCCCCGGGCGCCGGCAGGCCGCCGTCTCGAACGTCGACCTGGAATATGGTATTGTTATCGAGTCTGTTGGCGCCAAAATCTTCCCAGACGCCGGGCGGGCCGGGGGGAACCAGCGCCGGACCACACGACCTGATTTCCCGCCGCGCGAGGGAGGTGATTCGGCATGTCCGTTTCCCACGATTTTTCTACGGTTCGACTCGAAGACACGCTCGACGCCATCAGCCGCCACGTCCTGCTGGACGGGTTTGAGATGGTGCTCGACTTGCGGGCCAGCCACGGCAGTTATATGCACGACGCCCTCACCGGGCGGGATTATCTCGATTTCTACGCGTTTTTCGCCAGCATGCCGCTGACGTTCAACCACCCCCGCCTGCGCGA
The DNA here is from genome assembly GCA_964528455.1 of uncultured Planctomycetales bacterium. Lineage (GTDB taxonomy): Bacteria > Planctomycetota > Phycisphaerae > UBA1845 > Fen-1342 > DSPM01. Next base: position 21,531 of record CAZGTH010000004.1, read on the forward strand.
GCCCGATTTTCAGGCGGAATTGCTGGCGGTCGCCGGGGCGAAAGTCGCCAACGCGGACATTTATACGCATCCGTACGCCAAATTCGTCCAGGCGTTCGCCGATGTGGCCCAGCTGCCCGGGATGGACCGGTTTTTCTTCATCGACAGCGGGGCCCTCGCGGTTGAAAACGCCATGAAGGCCGCTTTTGACTGGAAGGTGCGGAAAAACCTCGCCGCCGGCCGCGGCGAGATCGGCGGGAAGATCATGCATTTCCGCCAGGCGTTCCACGGACGCACCGGCTACACGATGAGCGTGACCAACACCGACCCGACCAAGGTCAAGTACTTCCCGAAGTTCGACTGGCCGCGGATCGACAACCCGAAGCTCGATTTCACGCTGGACGAGTCGGAGCGGACGCGCGACGTGATCGCCCGCGAAGAACAGGCGATCCAGCAGATTCACGCCGCGATCGCGCAGCACGGCCACGATATCGCCGGCCTGCTGATCGAGCCGATTCAGTGCGAAGGCGGCGACAACCACTTCCGGGCCGAGTTTCTGCGCGCGTTGCGCGACATCTGCGATCAACACGAGATGCTGTTGCTGTTTGACGAAGTACAAACCGGCGTCGGCGCGACCGGCAAGATGTGGTGTTGTGAGCACTTTGACGTGACGCCGGACGTGATCGCGTTCGGCAAGAAAATGCAGACCTGCGGCATCATGGCCGGGCCGCGCCTGAATGAAGTCGACAGCGTGTTCAAGGTGTCGTCGCGTATCAATTCGACCTGGGGCGGCAACCTGGTCGATATGGTCCGCGCCACGCGCATCCTGCGGATCATCGAAGAAGAAAACCTGATCGAACACGCCGCGACACAAGGCGAGTATCTGCTCGACGGCCTGCACCGCCTGGCCGACAAGCACCCGTCCGTGACAAACGTGCGGGGCCGTGGGTTGCTGTGCGCGGTGGATGTGCCGAACGCCGCAATGCGCGACGCGATCCGCGACGCCGCGTATGACCGCCAGATGATGATCCTGACCTGCGGCGAGCGCTCGCTGCGTTTCCGCCCGGTGCTGGACGTATCGACCGAAGACCTGTCGCGCGGGCTGGAGATTCTGGACGAAGCGATCGGCGCCGTGGCGGAGTAGGCGCCCGACCCGGCGCAAGCGGGCGAGCGCCGCGCGGGGCCGTCATTGGGGGCGACGAGCGCGGCCCGGCCGTCTGGCGCCACTTACTCGGTGATGATGTCCAGCCGCAACTGCTCCGGCCAGCCCGACAAGTGTAACTCGCTCTTGCCGCTGAGCAGTTCGACGAGGCGCTGGCCGATGAATTCCTTCCGCCAGCCCGTCAGCAACATCGGCGCCTCCGATGTGTGGCCCTCAAGGTGGTCCAGCAGATCGCGGAGCCGTTGGGCCCCGCCCACGAGTTCCTGGCTGACCTGGTCTTCGAAACAGACGAACCGCAGCACCGCCGACAGCAGATCGAGCGTGACGCGCATCGTCGGCGTTTCTTCGCGCTGCTCCGTCTGCTTCGGGCGCTGCGCCGGCGGTACCCCGCGGGCGTCCTCGACAATCTTCAGAATCTGATCGACGACGCGGCGATTCTTCGCCTGCGGAAAGCCACGGAGCACTTCCAGGTCGGTCGCCTTGCGCGGCCCGCGCCGCGCGACTTCCACGAGCATGTCATCCCGCATCATCGCGCGCAGCGGACGATTCCGCTCCGCCGCCCATTGGTCACGCCACTCGATCAGCCGCAGCAGAATCTCGAGGCCCAGCCCGTCCAGCCGCCGCGCCCCTTTGAAACGCGCCAGCCGATCGACCGCCGGCGGGCGATAGAAGTCCGTGTTCTCAAACCGCTCAAACTCCTCGACCGCCCACGCCGTGCGTCCGAGTTCCTTCAGTTTCTTGACGATCTTCGCGTAGGTCGCGGGCAGGTGCACGACATCCTCGGCCGCGTAGCGGAGCTGGTCGTCGGTCAACGGCCGGCGCGACCAGTCGGTCAGCGTCTGCCCCTTGGTGATCCGTTTCCGCCGCGCCACGAACACAAGCCGCGACAGACTGAGCGGATAGCCATATCCGACGAAGCCCGCCGCAATCTGCACGTCAAACACATTTCGCGGCGCCTTGCCGGTCTTTCGCGTGCAGACTTCGAAATCTTCCTTCCCGGCATGCACGACCGTGAGAATGTCCGGGTCGGTCACCAGTTCCCAGAATCCGGCCAGGTCGAGCCCCGCCAGCGGATCAAACAACGTAACCTCATCGCCAATCGCCACCTGCACGAGGCACAGGTTCGCGTCATACGTGTCGTCGCGAATGAACTCCGTATCAAAGCAGAACATGCCGCGCTCGCGCACTTCGGCGCACAGCGCATCCAGGTCGGCCTGTTCCGTTACCACTTCGATCACCGATTTGGACATGTCACACACCGAACGCGGCCGAGAACGCCGCAGGCCCCCAATGGCGAATCGGCGCGGGAGGCTCCGCGCCGGGGCGCAGCGTCCGCGGCGCCGGAATCTCGCCAGTATACCGCTCACGCCGCGCGCCGACAGGGCCGGCCTGATTCCGTTTGGAGCGGGGCCCCGCGCTCCGCTACACTCGCGAGGTTCAGTTATGCTGGAATCAGCGGGCGGCCTGTCGGTTGTTGACGTTTCCCCCCGGCGTCCCCGGCGGCCGCCCGGCGTTTTCCATACGCGCGCGATGCTGAGGCCCCACACCAGATGAGCAGGCGATTCGACGCGATTGTCCTCGGACTCGGCGCCATGGGCGCCGCCGCGCTGTGGCGCCTCGCCCGCCGCGGCGTGCAAGCCATCGGCGTCGACCAGTTCGATCGGGCGCACGCGCGCGGCAGCTCACATGGGGAAGCCCGTATCTGCCGCCAGGCCTACTTTGAACATCCCGACTATGTGCCCCTGTGCCGCCGCGCCTACGCCCTGTGGGACGAGCTCGAGCAGGACGCCGCGCGGTTGAATCGCCGCGACGGCGCGATGCCCCCCGGCGCCGCCATCTTCGAGCGCTGCGGGCTGCTGATGTTCGGGCCGGCCGATGCGCCAATGGTCAGCGGCGTGCGACGCGCGTGTGAAACGCACGGTCTCGCCGTCGAGGCGCTGCCCCACGAGACGGTCCGAGCACGCTGGCCGCAGTTTGATCTCGATGACGACCTCACCTGCCTGCTCGAATCGGACGCCGGCTACCTGCGCGTCGAACCCGCGATCCGCACCATGCTCGCGGCGGCCGAGTCGCTGGGCGCGGAAGTCCGGACCGACGCCCCGGTCCGCGACTGGTCCGCCGACGACCGCGGGGCGCGCATCACGCTCGCCAACGATGGAACCACGATCGAGGCGGATCGCCTGATCATCGCCGCCGGACCCTGGTCCGGGTCGCTGCTGCGCGGCCTCGGCCTGCCTTTCAGCGTGCTCCGCAAGGTCCAGTTATGGTTCGCCTGCGATGACACCCGCTACGCGAAATGCCCGGTCTTCGCATATCAGTCCGAGGGCGCTTTCATGTACGGCTTCCCCATGCTGGAGCCCGGACGGATCAAGCTGGCGGAGCACACCGGGCGCGAAGTCGTCGACGACCCCGGGTCCCCGGACCGCGACCTGTGTCCCGACGATATCGAACGCGTCACCGCTTTCGCAGCCCGGCGCCTGGCCGGCGTCTCGCCGCGCGTCGTGCGGCATTCGGTGTGCATGTACACGATGACGCCGGACGAGCATTTTGTGATCGACCGGCATCCACAGTACGATTCGGTCTCGTTCGCGGCGGGTTTCAGCGGGCATGGCTTCAAGTTCGCGCCGCTTGTCGGGTCGATTCTGGCGGATTTCGCCACAGCCGGCGCCACGGACGAGCCGATTGATTTCCTGAGGTTCTCACGGAGCGCGCTGCGATGACCGAGGCTCAACCGACATCCACCCACCCCGTCGTGTGCGGGGCGCCCGGCTGCGGCCAGGCCAATCCGCCGGGGTCGATCGTTTGTCGCAAATGCGGCGCGGACATTGTCGCCGGCCGCGGGATGCGGGATGCGTTGATGGCGGTCGCGTTCTTCGCGCTGCTGACGCTGGCGACCTTCCTGACGGTGCGGATGGTGATGCGCCACTACGACGCGAAAGTCCGGGCGCAGGCGGAAAAGGCCGGCGTGCTGGAGCAGATCGTCGACAAGCCGGAAATGCGCTACCCGGATATCCCGGGGACAACACCCCCGCCGAAGACGCCCTGATCGTCGGGACATTGGGCCAGGCGGCGATCGCGCGTGGCGAGATCGGCAGGGCGAAGACCGCTGTTACATGTCTGCAGTGACCGGCATACGGAGAGGTCGCCATGCTGCGTAACCGACGCGATTTCCAGACCGGACCGATCAGCTTCCGGCGTTCCGCCTGCGCAGCGCGCTCCGGGTTTACAGTCGTTGAAGCCTTGGTCGTTTCTGTGGTGACGGCGATGCTGGCGACGTTCATGCTCTCCGGGGGCGACGCCGCCCGCCGCGCGGCCGCGAGAGCCGTCGCGATGGACAACATGAAGTTTCACGGCGAGTTCGCGCTGATGAACGCGGGTGAACTGCCGGATGGAATTCTCCACGCCCCGCACGCCAATACTTATGAAGAACTGGATCGCTCGCCGAGCGCTGGCCAGCACGACAACAAGGCATACGCCATGGGCGGCGGCGACTGGGACTGGGGTGGCAAGAACGGAATTCGCGGGGGCCCGTTGCTGAACTTCGCGCCGGGCGGGCGCGCTGATCGCCAGCACCGCGGCGCCGACGGCCGATTCATGAACCGATTTCTGGCGCCGTCAGGCACAGAGGGCTTTGAGATATTCGAAGACCCGGGCGACTGTGGACTGGACACAGACGTGGCGTCCGCCGTTCGACCGCAGACGCCCGGTGATCTCTTCAGCCAATCAGTGTTTGCGGCCTCCGGCAATAGCTACATGGGAGACTTCTTCTTCGTAAAGGACCATAACAGGGCCTTGGTGGACGGCGGCGCCTACCGGCGGTTTGGCGCCTATCGCCGCAAGCTGGAGGCTTTCCCCGAAACGGGTCGCGCATTGCTCTTTTGGGAATCGCGTTTCATCCAGGCGCTGGCGAACACGGAGGAGATCGGAGGCGTCTCGCCCCAAAACGGCCCAACGCTCGGAATCGAACCGCGCGATATCACCGGCTGGCACGGTGAGGTCGGCCAGTTTCTCGCGACCTTCGCCGATGGCCACACGGCGATGATTGAGTGCAGGGCGCAAGGCAGCCTCATCAGCCCCAGTGAATTTCGCGACGGCCAGAATCAATACTGGCGACTGCATTGGCGCGCCCCCAATTGGCGCTACGACAACTTTCCGGCGCCGATGGTCACGCGATCCTGGTTCTCGCCGATACTGAGCTACTCAGGCAAATGGCTGGGCGCGTCGGTCAGGGGTGGCTAGGAGGCCGTCGGCGATTTCTTGTTTGCGGGCCACCCCGCCGCCCGCTAGCATCGAGTGTGTTGTCCTACCGTAGTCTGGTCCGCCGCGGTTACACCGCGTCTGGACCACCGCGAACGAAAGGTCCACCATGCGACCCCGACCCGCTTTTACCCTGATCGAAATGCTCGCTGTTTCCACCGCCTGCACATTGGGGGCGGCGCTGCTGTTTTCCGGGGCCGACGCCGCTCGGCGGGCTGCCGCGAAAGCTGTTGCGATGGACAACATGAAGTTCCAAGGTGAGTTTGCGCACATGAACGCGGGAGAGGACCCCTCGGGCATTCTTCACGCGGCACACTCCAGGACGAACGAAGATCAGGACCTCGCGTCCACTCCCGGCGGGCTCGACTCCCGGGCGTATGCAATGGGCGCCGGCGACTGGGATTGGGGTGGCAAGGACGGAATCCGGACCGGAACACAAATCGAGTTCGCTCCCGCCAGTTCGAGTGATGGCCTGCATCGCGGGGCCGATGGTCGGTTCATGAATCGATTCCTTAACGCGCCGGGCTCACGGGCTGGGTTTGAGATCTTCAAGGACCCGGGAGATTGCGGTCTCGATCCTGAAGCCACGTCCGCGCCATCGCCAACGACTCCGAGTAACGAATTCTCGACATCCGTGTTCAGCGCCTCGGGCAACAGCTATATGGGTGACTTCTACTACCTGAAAGATCACTACTGGGACACCATCGACGGTGGACCGTATCGTCGGTGGGGCGCCTACCGCCGCAGCGTCGAGCAATTCCCTGAAGTGGGCCGCGCGCTGCTGTTTTGGGAGTCCCGTTTCATTCAAGCGCTCGCGAACACAGAGGAGATAGGCGTCGGCGCAACGACCCTAGGCAGTGTCCCGCGCAACATCACCGGATGGCACGGTGATGTGGGCGAATTTCTTGCAACATTCGCGGACGGTCACACCGCGATGATTGAGTGCAAGCGCCAAGGCAGCCTGACCAGCCCGCGCGACTTCCGCGACGGGCAGAACGTGTATTGGCGGCTGCATTGGCGCTCCGCGAACTGGCGGTACGACAATTTCCCGGCGCCGATGGTCAAACGCTCGTGGTTTGCCCCGCTTCTAAGCTACTCAGACAAACGGCTGAGCGCTTGGGTCAGGGGCCTCTAGTCGGAGCGAGCTCCATTTTGCGGACGCGGTGGCCCGGCCGGTTTTGCGCTTGCGCCCGCCCCCTACCGCGTTCCGATATGGAGATCATGCGCGATTCGAACCGGAAGCTACTGACCACGACCGCCATCGCCGCCCTCACCCTCGGCGGCTTCGGCTGCGCCGTACGCGACGATCCGCGATACAACCCCTACGCCAACCCGCGCGACGGCCCCATCGGCCCCCGCGCGCAAAAGCTCGTTGACGACGCCCAGGCCGCGCTCGACAGACTGGACCATCGCGCGGAAAATGCGCTCTACTGACCCGGACGGGAACCAACGGAACGCGACGGATGCGCGTCATCTTTACATCAGACCTGCACGGCTCCGCCACGCTGCTCGATCAGCTCGGCGAACTGCTGCGCCGCGAGACGCCGGGGCTGCTGATCCTTGGCGGTGACAATCTCGGCGACGGGCCGGAAACCGGCCCGGTCGACGCGCAGCTCGGCGAGCTCGAATCCAAGCTGACCCCGCGACTCGCCGCGTGGCTGCGCGAGAATCCGCAACTGCAGATCGCCTGGATCGCCGGCAATCACGAATGGCTGCCGACGCTCAGCGCAATGGGGCGCCGCCGTGAAGCGCGCCTGCTGACGCTGGACGACCCGTGGCGCATCGGCGAGACGACGCTGCTCGGCTGCTCGTATTCGCCGCCCACGCCGTTCATGTTGAAGGACCTTGAGCGCCTCGATCGCCGCGGCGACGAGATTCCGGCGTTTGACGGACGCCGCTGGGACCCCGATCGCGCCGGCGTCGTGGCGATCACCGCCCACGACCACTTCACGACGCGGCCAAGCTTCGAGGAAGAACTCGCGCGGGCCGCGCCCAGCCCCGCCCCGTTCATCTTCGTCTGCCACGCGCCGCCGTTTGACACATCGCTCGATCGGCTGCCGAACCTGTCGCACCCCATCGGCTCAACGGCCGTGCGCGACTTCATCGTCGCGCGCCGGCCGCTGCTTTCGCTGCACGGGCATGTGCACGAATCACCGCAGGCGACCGGCGCCTGGCGCGATCAGATCGGCGCGACCACCTGCGTCAACCCGGGCCAAGGCCACGATACGCTCCACGCCGTCATGTTCGAGCTGGAGCGTCCGGCCGACACGCTGCGCCACACGGTGCTGGATTGAGCGCCACGCCGGGCGAGACGGAAACCAGAAACATCCTGTTGATCGGCATGCGCGGCGTCGGCAAGTCAACCGTCGCCAACGCGTTGGCGGACTTGCTGCAATGGACGCTCGTCGACACCGATGCGCTGATCGAGCGGCAAGCCGGCCTGTCCGTTCGCGACATCTTCACCCAACACGGCGAAGCCGCGTTTCGCGCGATGGAATCGCGGATTGTCGCGGAGGTTTGCGCCAAATCGCGCCAGGTCATCAGCCTCGGCGGCGGCGCGGTTCTCAGCCCCGCCAATCGCGATACAATCCGCCGCGCCGGGGCCGTCATCTGGCTGACCGCGGCTCCGGATGTGCTGATCGAACGCATGCGGCGAGATATCAAGCGCGGCCTGGTTCGGCCGTCGCTGACCAATCGCGATTGGGCGGACGAAGTGCGCGAACTGACGAACGCCCGCGCGCCTTTCTACGCCGAAATCGCGCAGATCCGCATCGACACTGACAACCTCACGCCGGCGCACATCGCGCGCGCCGCGCTCGAACAACTGGGACTGCAAGAGCCGCCGACCGCATGAGTGACACGCTATCCGCCATCATCGGCGTGTTCATCCTGCTGCTCGGCCTGTGCGTCGGCAGTTTTCTTAATGTCGTGATCTACCGGCTGCCGGCCGGGCTGTCGCTGCTGCGGCCGCGCTGGTCATTCTGCCCGACATGCCGCCACACGCTCGCCTGGTCTGACAATCTGCCGCTGGTCAGTTGGCTGGCGCTGCGAGCGCGCTGCCGCTACTGCCGCGCGCCGATTTCGGCACAGTATCCGCTCGTCGAAGCCGTCACGGGCCTCGCCTTTGCGCTCGTCTGGCGCCTGCTGGCGCATGAACACGCGCGGTTCGGCCTCGATGCGTTTTCGCTCAGCCAGGACTGGCCGCTGCTGCTGGCGTGGCTGACGCTCAGCGCGGCGATGATTGTCTGTGCCGCGACTGACATTCTTTCGTACTCGATCGACACGCGCGTCACGAACTTCACGCTGATCGCGGGACTGGCGCTGATGGCGATCTGGCCGCGACCGCTATTCATCGTGCCGGTCGCGCATCAGCCGCTGGCGGCGGCGGGGCTGATGGCGCTGCTCGTGAGCGCGGTGATGCTCTGGCGCTTCAGCCCGGCCCAGGCGTTCGATGAAGCCACGCCGGCCCCCGCAGAAGACGGTCATTCTGACGCAAACGCCGCCAATGCCGCGCGATCGGACGCGGGCGCCCCCACGTCAACAAACGGCCCGGCGACGCTCGGCCTGGTTGTGACGACACTGATCGCGATCGGCCTGACGGTCGCGCCGATGCTGGCCCCGTCGGGCGAAAGCGGCGCAACGAGCATGAATGCGGCGCCAGACATCACCGCGTTCGGCGCGCCGCTCGCGCTCGGCGCGCTATTCATCATCATGGTCGCCGCCGGCGGCGCGCGGCGCGACGCAGACGACGAAATTCACGCAGAGATCGAGGCCGAACGCCCCTTCGCGCGGCGCGTTGCGCTGCGCGAGTGCCTATGGCTGGGGCCGATCATCATCGTCGCCGCGGCCGGGTATTGGCTGACCGGTCCCGGCCCGCTCGCGGATCAGTGGGACATGTTCGCCACCTGGCCGATCGCGGGGGCCACGCCGCTCGGCGGGCTCGCGTACGCCGCGCATGGCGCGATGCTGGCCGCGGCCGCCGGCTGGATCGTGCGGATTTTTTTCACGCTCGTGTTCGGCCGCGAAGCGTTCGGCGTCGGGGACATTTTCATTCTCGCCGCCGCAGGCGCGGCGATCGGCTGGGACTTGGCGTTGCTGGGGTTCCTGCTCGCGATCCCGTTGGCGCTGGCGGGCTGGATCATCGGCCTGGCGTTGAAGCAGACGGTGATGATCCCGTTTGGCCCGTGGTTGGCGATCGGCTTCCTCGCGGCGCTGTGGCTCAGCCGGCCGGCCGCGGAAATCGCGATTCGCTACCGCGATTTGTTCGTTGAGATCGCCCATGACCGCCCGCAAGCGCTATTCGGCCTCGGCGGCGTGCTGATCGTCGGCATGGCGCTGGCGATCGGCCTGTCGCGCCTGTTGCGGCGATTCGTCGAACCACGCGTTTAGCGTCCGCGCACCCGGCGTCTCGGGCCGCCCCTTTTTTCTGTTGCGAATCCGGCGGCGCGCCTTATACTCATCCGCATCCAAAGCAACCGGCGTATCTCTTTCCGGCCCGACGGCGCTTACTGAAAAACCCGAGTGGATTGCAACACGCGGCTGAGGCTGCGCCCGGAGGTGGTCTGCGGGCGTTCGCCGACGCGTGGTGGATTTGTACCGGCTCAAGGAGTGGCGCGAATGAGTCCTTCGCTCGCATGCATCGGCGGCACGGCGGCTTACGATCTGCTCCGGGAAGGCGCGCTGGTCGCGCGGCGCCTCGGCCCGCAGTCCACGCCCTTCGGCTATTCCCAGCCGATCTACTACTGCGAATCGCGGATGGGGGATTTCTACTTCCTCTCGCGGCATGGCGAACTCGGCTACGAACTCGCCCCGAGCTTCGTGAACTACCGGGCCAATATCTACGCGCTCAAGTCGCTCGATGTCCGCGCGATTGTGTCATGGAGCGAAACGCGGGCGCTGTCGCACAATTACCGCATCGGCGAATACGTCGTGGTGCACGACGTGATCGACGAAACGACCTCGCGCTCCAACACGTTCTTTGAGAACCAGGGGCTCGGCCTCGTGCGGCAGTGGCCGGTCTTCTGCCCGTCGCTGCGGGCGGCGTTCGAGCGCACCTTGCGGACGGAGGAATGTGACTTCACGGATGAGGGCGTCTACATCTGCGTAGAGGGTCCGCGCCGGGAGACGCCCGCCGAAGCCCGCAAGTACACGCTGCTCGGCGCCGATCTGATCGGCCAGACGCTGGCGCCGGAAGTGTTCCTCGCCAAGGAACTGCAGATGTGCTACGCGAGTTTGTGTTATGTCGCGAGCTATGCCGAAAACGGCAGCGACTTCCGTCCCTTTGAGAACGGCCGCATTCTTGATCCGATCGTGCAACAACGCCGCGCGCGCGCCGCTGTCGAACGCCTGCCGCGATTGCTGGAGCGCATGTCCGACGTGCTGAATTCGACCCCGGCGATGTGCCGCTGCGAATCATCCATGGGACATCATGTCCAGGCCGGTCAGATCGATCTCGATTGGCGCAACTGGTTTGACGACGAGTTCCGGTCGATCGTGGATCGCACGCTGCCGTGATCCTGCGGGCGGCGTGGGTGGCGCCGGGGGACGCGCCCCCGATTCGTGACGGGTTCGTCCGCATTCGCGAAGACCGCATCGCCGAAGTCGGCGTCTTCGGCAAAGAGATCGGCGCGGGCGACGACGACTCCGTGCGCGATCTCGGCGCCGTCGCGCTCACGCCGGGACTGATCAACCCCCATACCCATCTGGAACTTGGCTGCTATGCCGGAAAGCTGCCGCGTGGTCCGCTGTGGCCCTGGCTCGCCGAGTTGATTCGCGTGCGGCGACAGGGTCCGCAGATCGAGCGCGAAACCGCCGCCGCGGCTGAGTTCGCCTGGCGGTCATTACGCGCCGGCGTGACCTGCGTCGGCGATATCTCACGCCGCAATGTCGGCTGGCGGGCGCTCAAAGCCGTTCCGATTCGCAAGGTGTGTTTCGTTGAGTTGCTGACGCTGGCCGATCAGCCGCCGCGCACGCTCGCCGAGCTGCGCGCCGCCCTCGACGAAGTGCTGGAAGATGCGCTGCTGACGGCCGGCGTCTCGCCCCATGCCCCGTACACGGTACCCGCCAGCGACGCGCGGGACGCGATCATGCTCGCCAAGTCGCGCGGGAAGCCTTGGACAATTCACCTGGCAGAAACCAGCGAAGAGATCGCCTTCCTGCACGGCGACGCGAGCGGCCTGCCGCCCGGACTGACGCAGGCCCAGGGCGCCTCGGGAATGGCGCCCGCGCGGGACGGCGTTACGGCGTACCTGCGCGGTTTGCGCGCCGAAGAGCGCCTTGGATCGGGTTATCTCGCCCACTGCAACTATTTGACGGCCGAGGAAGTCGAACAGATCGCCGCCGCCGGCTGCGCGGTCGTCTACTGCCCGCGGGCCCACGCCTTCTACGGACATGCGGACCATCCCATCGAGCGGCTGCGGGCCGCCGGTATAACCGTCGCCGTCGGATCAGACAGCCCGGCATGCGATAATGCCGACCTGTCGCCGTGGCGCGAGTTACAGCGCCTCTGCGCGGTTCACCCGACCCTCGCCAATGATGACGCGACTTTGCTGCGGCTTGTCACCGCCGACGCGGCGGTCGCGCTGGGTATGGCGGACAGGATTGGCGCAATCCGACCGGGTATGCTGGCGGACCTGGCGGCGTTTCCGCTTCCCGCGCCGGCGGACCGCCCGATTCAGGCGCTGATCCGCGCCGCGCCGAGCGCGACCCGCGTGTGGGTCGGCGGGCGTGAAGTGGCGCTCTAGCGACGGCGCCGACGGAACGCCGCGACAGGAGACCGGACGTTGCCCGAAGCGCCCTCGGCAGTATTGACCCATCATTGGCTCGTGAAGCGCCGCGGCGGAGAGCGCGTACTGGAGGCGCTGTATCGCGTCGCGCCCGGACCGGTGTATACGACCGTGCATGATCCGCGCGGCTTTCGTAACTCATCGCTGGCCGGCGCCGACACGCATACGACATTTCTGCAGCACCTGCCCGGCGCGACGCGGCGCTACCCCCTGCTGCTGCCGCTGATGCCGCTCGCGGCGCGGCTGACCCGTTTGCCGGACGCCGACATCGTGCTGTGTTCCGACGCGTGTCTGGCCAAGGCGTTCACGCCCGCCGCGCGCAGCAGGCTGATCTGCTATTGCCACTCGCCGATGCGCTACGCGTGGGAGCCGGAAATCGAGGCGGTGTATCGCGCGTCGATGCCCGCCGGCGTGCGCGCGCTGTGGGGCGCGACGATGCGCTATGTGCGGGCGGCGGACGCCAAAGCGGCGCAGCGCGTCGACGTGTTTGTGGCGAACTCGCGACACGTGGCCAAGCGCATCGAGCGCTGCTACGGGCGCGACGCGGTGGTCGTACACCCGCCGGTGGATCTGCCGCCGCGGCCGACCGTTACGCCGCGCGAAGATTTCTATCTATGCGTCGGCCAGCATGTGCCCTACAAGCGGCTTGACCTGGCGCTGGAGGTCTGTCGAAAGCGCGATGCGCCGCTAGTCGTGATCGGTGACGGCCCGGATATTCGCCGGCTGGACCCGCGCCGATATCCACGCGTCACGCTGCTGGGCTGGCAGAATGATGACACCGTGCGCGGCTACTATCGCCGCGCAAAGGCGCTCCTGTTTCCGGGAGAAGAGGACTTCGGTATTGTGCCGGTAGAGGCGATCGCCCACGGTTGCCCGGTCATCGCGTACGGCGTCGGCGGCGCGACGGAAACCGTGACGGAAGGAAAGAGCGGCGCCTTGTTCACCCCGCAGACGGAGGCGGCGTTTGGCGCGGCGCTCGATCGGGCCGCGCATACGCGTTACGACCCGGTGGAAATGTGGGAACTGGCGCAGCGGTTTTCGCACGCGCGCTTTGATCGCGAGATGCGCGGCGTTATCGAGGCGGCCCTTACGACTTCTGCGGCTCGCTCGCCACAATCACACGCGTCGGCCGCACCACCCGCTCATGCATCTTGAAGCCGCGTGAGACTTCGCTGATCACCGTGCCCGGCGGAACGTCGGCGCTGGGCTGCTGCAGGAGCGCCTCATGGTGCTCGGGATCGAACGGCTGACCCACCGCCTCAATCGGGCGAACGTGGCGGCTGTGCAGCGCCTTCAGGAAGTTGTCATGCACAATCTCGATCGCCTTCGCCACAGGCGCCACTTCGTTGGCGTCACGCGCCGTTTCGCGGGCCTTGTCGAGATCGTCGATGACCGTCAGCAGCGCGCGCGCAAAGTCCGCTTCCGCGTATCGCAACGCTTCCTGCTTTTCGCGGGCCACGCGCTTCTGCATGTTCTGTGTTTCGGCGACGAGTCGCAGATTCTCGCTGCGCAGGCGCTCAATCTCCGCCCGCAACTCGGTGAGCGGGTCGCCGGCGTCCGTGTCGGTTCCGCCCGTGGCGCCGGTCTCTTCCGGATTGGGCTGAATCGCGTCCTGGTCCGTCATATTCATGCTCGCAAATGCCCCCTGAGGGATCCTAGCAGCCGGCCTAGTCTTCGTCGTCGCCATCGTCGGCGCCGGTGAAGTATTCCTTCACGCGCTCGAAGAAACTCTTGGTCTGCGGCAGCACGTCGTGATTTTCCGTCGCCGCGAATTTCCGCAGCAACTCCTGCTGCTCGCTGGTCATTCGCTTCGGCACTTCGATCAGCACCTGGACGATTTCTTCGCCGCGCCGACCGCTGCGCAGGTTCGGCAGCCCCTTGTCCTTGATTCGAAACACGTCACCATGCTGCGTGCCCGGTGGCACCTGCAGCGGCGTGCGACCATCGAGCGTGGGGATCTCCACATTGCCGCCCAGCGCCGCCAGCGAAAACCCGATCGGAAACCGGCAAATCAGATGATCGCCATCGCGCTCGAGGAACGCGTGTGGCTTGACGCGCACGACGCAGTAAAGGTCGCCCCGGACCTTCCCCTGCTGGCTCGGCTCGCCCTCATTCTGATGTCGCAGGCGCTGCCCATCGTGAATTCCCGGCGGGACCTTGACGGTAAGCACGCGCTCGCGCCGCTGGCGACCACTGCCGCGACATTTTCGACAGGGATCGTCAATCCGCCGGCCGCGCCCGTCGCACGCCGGGCAATCAACAATCGTGCGCGTAACGAAGAAGCCGGCCGAGGCCTGGCGCTCGACCTGACCATAACCGCCGCAGGTCTCGCATGTGCGGGGCGTCGAGCCGGACTCGGCGCCGCTGCCGTCGCAGGCCTCACACAGGTCATCCCGCTCGAAACGCAGGGTCTTTTCCACGCCAGTGGCGACTTCCTGCAGCGACACCTCAATGACGGTCTGGATATCCACGCCGCGCTCGACCGCGCGGCCGCCGCGACGGCGCCCGCCGAAGCCATCGCCGAACAGGTCGCCGAAAATGCTGAAGATGTCTTCGACGCCCATGCCGGAAAAGTCGTGCATGGCGGCGCCGTTCAGACCGGCGTGGCCAAAGCGGTCGTAGCGCTGGCGCTTGTCGGGATCGGACAGCACCTCGTACGCCTCGGCCGCTTCCTTGAAAATCACGACCGCGTCGGGAGACTGGTTGCGATCCGGGTGGTACTCCATCGCAATGCGACGGTATGACCGGCGAATCTCGCGCTCATCGGCCGTGCGGGACACGCCGAGGACTTCGTAGTAGTCGCGTTTGGTCGCCACCGACATTGCTCCCAATCTCCACCGGCCAACGAATCCGGATCGAACCCGTTCGCCGTTCAATCGCGGGAAGGAAAAAGGGCGCCGTTTGCCGCTCGGCGCCCCTTTCCACTCCGCTCGTCAGCAAAAGAACGCCGATTTAGCGCGTCGCGCCTTCGATGTTCTTGTGCTTGTCTTCCTTGTACTCCGTGCAGATCACGTCGGTCGTCAGCATCAGACCCGCCACGCTGGCCGCGTTCTGCAACGCGACGCGGCACACCTTGGCCGGATCAATAATGCCGGCGTCGAACATGTCGACGTACTTGTCGTTCCGCGCGTCATAGCCGACATTCGAGCCCTTGGTCAGGATCTCGTCAATCACCACGCCGCCGTCGACGCCGCCGTTCTCCGCGATCTGACGCGTCGGATACTCGAGCGCCTTGGCGATGATCGCATAGCCGATCGCCTCGTCGCCCTCGATCTTCTTCATCGCGTCGCGCACGGCCTTGATCGCCCGCAGATACGCCACGCCGCCGCCCGCGACCACGCCCTCTTCGGCGGCCGCCTGCGTCGCGTGGAACGCGTCATCGACGAGGTCCTTGCGCTCCTTGACTTCGATCTCGGTCGCGCCGCCGACGCGCACAATCGCGACGCCGCCGCACATCTTCGCGAGCCGCTCCTGGAGCTTTTCGCGATCGTAGTCGCTGGTCGTCTTTTCAATCTGAGCGCGAATCTGACCAAGGCGGGCGTCGATCTCCTTCTTCTTGCCGGCGCCCTCAATGATCGTCGTCGTGTCCTTGTTCACCACGATCCGCTTCGCGCGGCCGAGGTGCTCCAGCGTCAGGCTCTCGGTCTTGAAGCCCTGGTCTTCGCTGATGAACGTGCCGGCGGTCAGCGTGGCGATATCGCCCAGCATCGCCTTGCGACGATCGCCGAAGCCCGGCGCCTTCACGGCGCAGACGCTCAACGCGCCGCGCAGCCGGTTCACCACCAGCGCCGCCAGCGCCTCGCCCTCGACATCTTCGGCGATGATCAGCAGCGGCTTGCCGACGCTGAGAATCTTCTCCAGCAGCGGGACAATGTCACGCAGCGAGGAGAGCTTCTTTTCGAAAATCAGGATGTACGGGTCTTCGAGCACGCACTCGAGCGAGGTCGGATTCGTGATGAAGTACGGCGACACGAAACCCTTGTCGAACTGCATACCCTCGACGTGTTCCCACGTCGTTTCGATGCCCTTGCCCTCTTCGACTTCGACCACGCCGTCCTTGCCGACCTTTTCGAACGCCTCGGCCAGCATGCGGCCGACTTCCTCGTCGCCGTTGGCGCTGATCGTGCCGACCTTGGCGATGTCGTCCTTGCCACGGACCTTCACCGACTGCGAAGCGATGCTCTTGACCGCGACTTCCACAGCCGTGTCAATGCCGCGCTTCACGGCGATCGGATTGGCGCCGATTGTGATGCTCTTCAGGCCCTCGGCGAAGATCGCTTCGGCCAGCACGGTCGCGGTCGTCGTGCCATCGCCGGCGACGTCGTTCGTCTTGCTGGCGACTTCGTTGACGAGCTTCGCGCCCATGTTCTGAAACGGGTTCGGCAGCTCGATTTCCTTGCTGACCGTCACGCCGTCCTTCGTCACGCGCGGGGCGCCCCATGACTTCTGGAGCAGCACATTGTGCCCGACCGGGCCCAGCGTCGACTTGACCGTCTTTGCGAGCTGGCGCACGCCTTCGAGAATCTCGCGGCGGGCGTGTTCGCTGTATAACAACTGCTTGGCTGCCATTGGCTCAAACCTCTTTCATCGTGCCGGGGCGGCCTTGTTCGGCCGCGTCCTTCGGAGATCGCGCCACAGGCGGCGCATCCGAACTTCTCAACATCCGCCTGACGGCGCCGTCCGTAACTAGTCCGCGACAGCCAGCACGTCGGTTTCGCGCAGGATGACCATGTCCTCGCCGTTGATCTCGATCTCGGTGCCGCTGTACTTGCCGTAGAACACCGAGTCGCCGACCTTCAGCGACATCTCGCCGCGGGCGCCCGAATCCAGCAGCTTGCCCGGGCCAACCGAAACGACCTTGCCGCGCTGCGGCTTCTCGCGCGCCGAATCCGGCAACACAATCCCGCCTGCGGTCATCTGCTCGGCCTCGAACGGCTCAACAACGATGCGGTCTTCCAACGGACGAATCTTCATCTTCTTCGCAGTGGCGGTCGCCATGTTCTGTCTCTCCAGTGATTGCGTTAATCGCTACTTATTTTGAACTCGCCGAACACTCGCTCGGCGCCTGATTCCAAACGGGTGCGACCGGGTTACATCATGCCGCCCATGCCACCCATGCCGCCCATACCACCCATGCCCATGTCGTCATCCATGCCGTGACCGTGGCCGGCCGGACCGTCATCGTCCTTGTCCGCGTCCGCGATCAGGCACGCCGTCGACAGCAGGATGCGGGCGACGCTCGCGGCGTTTTCCAGGGCGCTGCGCACAACCTTGGTCGGGTCGATGATGCCCATCTTCAGCATGTCGCCATACTCGCCGTTGTCCGCGTTGAAGCCGAAGTTCGGCTTTTCGCTGTCGGCAACTTTCTTCATCACAACGGCCGGCTCGTAGCCGGCGTTGAGCGAGATCTGCCGCAGCGGCATCGTGATCGCCCGCGCCACGGCCCGGACGCCCGCCTTTTCCGAGTCGCCCTTGATCTTCACGGCCTGCAACGCCTTGGCCGCGCGAAGCAGCGCTACGCCGCCGCCCGGCAGCACGCCTTCCTGAATCGCCGCGCGCGTCGCGTGCAGGGCGTCTTCGACCAGCGCCTTGCGCTCTTTCAATTCGGTTTCGGTCGCGGCGCCGACATTGATCTGCGCCACGCCGCCGGCCAGCTTCGCCAGACGCTCTTCGAGCTTTTCGCGGTCATAGTCGCTGGTGGTCGCGCTGATTTCGCGGCGAATCTGCTCGATACGCCCCTTGATCGCCTTGGACTCGCCGGCGCCTTCGATAATCGTGGTGTTGTCACCGTCGATGTGAATCCGCTTGACCTGGCCGAGGTCGGCGATGGTGACCGACTCAAGATCAATGCCCAAGTCCTTGAAGATCGGCTTCGCGCCGGTGAGGATCGCGATGTCTTCCAGCATCGCCTTGCGCCGATCGCCATACGCCGGCGCCTTGACGGCGGCGATGTTCAGAATGCCGCGCAGCTTGTTGACGACCAGCGTCGCGAGCGCCTCGCCTTCGACATCTTCAGCGATGATCAGCAGCGGGCGCTTGGTCTGGGCGACCTTTTCGAGCAGCGGGACGAGCTTGTTGACGGCGCTGATCTTGTCTTCGAAGACCAGCACGAACGCCTTATCCAGCACGACTTCCATGCTGTCCGGGTTCGTCACAAAGTGCGGGCTGAGATAGCCGCGATCAAATTGCATGCCTTCAACGACATCGTAGGTCGTTTCGAGCGTCTTGCCCTCTTCGACCGTGATCACGCCGTCCTTGCCGACGCTCGTGAAGCACTTAGCCATTAGCTCGCCGATGTCGCGATTGTTGTTCGCGGAAATGCGGGCGATGTTGATGATGTCGTCCGTCTTCTTCACGTCGACCGGGCGCGAGAGCTTCTTCAACTCCTCGACGACCGCGCGGGTGGCGACGTCGATGCCGCGATTCACGCCGTTCGGGTCCAGCCCGGCCACTACCGATCGCAGACCTTCCTTATAGATCGCCTCGGCCAGCACCGTCGCGGTGGTCGTGCCGTCGCCGGCGACGTCGCTGGTCTTGGTGGCCGCCTCTTTGACGAGCTGGGCGCCCATGTTTTCATACTTGCAGTTGAGCTCGATTTCCTCGGCGACGCTGACGCCGTCCTTGGTCACGTTCGGAGCGCCCCACCCCTTGTCCAGCACGGCGTTGCGACCGCGCGGGCCAAACGTGCTCTTGACCGCCGACGCGAGCTTTTCCACGCCCGCCAGAATCGCCTTCTGGGCCTCGCTGTCGAAAGCCAGTTGCTTTGCCGCCATAGCGAACTTCTCCTTGCCATCTCGAAAAACGGGTCGCCGCGGTCTGCGGACGACGCCAATTGGAATCACATCAGCGGCTGGACATTGGGCGCCGCTTGTTGTCGGAGGGAACACAAGCAAAAGCCGCGCCAGTTAATGTACAAGAATCCACGCAAGCGTAAGTGGTTTATTTGCTTGCACTTGCGAACACGCCGGGCGGCTCGCGTCCGCCGCCCCCCTGACCACCCCTGTCATCCGCGCGTGTCAGTTTGACAGACGGAGCCGGACCGCTGAACCTTGCGTCCCGCGTGTGGGGCAGGCACTCCCGGGTGCGGCATTCACGCGTGGGGGCAGGCATCGGGTGATTCATCGGGTGGGGCAGGCATCCTGCCTGCCGGCTCGGCGCGGGTGGGTAGACATCTCGGGTGGGGCAGGCATTTTGCCTGCCAGCTCATCGGACCTGCCGACCCACCGGCCCCGACACCGCCGCCGGAAGGGAATGAAACGTGATCATCGCAGTCGTCGCGGATCTGATCTTTGAATCCAAGGTTGCCGGAGCCGCCCGCGCGGTCGGCGTCGATGTCGCCTGCTGCCGCTCCGCCGAGGCCGCGCTGGCCCGCCTCGCCGAAGCGACCGCGTTCGTGATCGACCTGACCGTCGATATCGAGTCGATGCTCGGGCTGATCCGCTCGATCAAGGCCGAACGACCGGCCACCACCGTCATCGCGTTCCTGCCGCACGTGCTGACCGAGCAATTCGACCAGGCGCGCGAAGCGGGAGCGGACGAGGCGATGGCGCGATCCGCATTCAACAAGCGCCTGCCCGAGATCCTCAAACGACTGACCGCTCGCGAGACGACCTGAGCGCCGGCCGACTACTCTACACGCGATTTCCGCGCCGCCCTCGCACAAACGCTGAATTTTCGCGGGTGGCACGGGGCGTCTGGCGGCGCCGGCGCGACGCCATAGCGGCGACCACGAATCACCCAGCCGAGTTGACGCTGGCGCCGACGCGCCTAAAATGCCGAATTCCGGATCGGCGATCCGGTGCGCCTCGCTAGCTCAGTTGGCAGAGCAGCTGACTCTTAATCAGCGGGTCCAAGGTTCGAGTCCTTGGCGAGGCAGTTTGTCCTACCTCACCGTTGGCCGAATCTTCGTCGGGACGGCGGCTGGTCTATCTCGGTGACGCAAATTCTACCCCGCCCCGCTAGTGACTATCCATCAGCGAATTGGCGCGCACCGTGGCGATATCTGACGAACATGGCATCGCTGACTCGTCCGCCGCAAACGAGGAATCCGCCGGCACGGCTCGTCGGGCCATCACCGGCACAAGCGCGACCAGCGCCGCCAGGATCCAGAACGCAAAGCGCAAGCTCGTGCTTTGGGCGACGAACCCGATCGCCGCGGGTCCGCACAGAATGCCGGCATATCCCAGCGTTGTCACCGATGCGATGGCGAGACTCGGCGACATTGTCGTTTGTCGTCCGGCCTGACTGAAGAGGATCGGCACCAGATTCGACGCACCGGCTCCGATCAGCGCGAACCCGCACAGCGCGACCGAGGCGACGGGCGCGACGATGAGAACAACCATCCCCGACAACATCGTCAATCCGCCCCAGACGAGGACGCGGCGACCGCCGAGGCGAGCGATAATCGAATCGCCGGCCAGACGACCGATTGTCATGGCGACCGAAAACACCATGTAGCCAATGCCGCTTTGCGTCTCGGGCATCAGTGCGGCGCCTGTCAGCAGCAGCGCGCCCCAGTCGAGCATTGCGCCTTCGACCAGAAACAGCACCGAAGCAAGCAACGCGAGCAACAGGACGACACCGCGCGGCAGCACGAAAATCGGCGCCCCCGCGTCAGGTCGCGACTTCAGCAGGTACGGCCACGCGAGCAGCATCGCGATGGCCGTCAGCCCGCTCGCCCCGAGAGTCGCGAACAGGGGCGCCGCGCCGACCGACAACATCGCCGTCATACCGCCGGAGCCCGCGACTCCGCCCAAACTGAATAACGCGTGAAAACCTGACATCGCCGGCCGGGCCATCAGCCGCTCGACCTCGGCCGCCTGCACATTCATCGCTACGCCCATCGCGCTGAGCGCGGCGCCAAACCACAGCAGGCAGACTCCCAGCGACCAGGGCGACTCCACCGCCGTCAGCGCGGGCAGCGCCGCCAGCGTGGCGAAGCCACCCCCAAGAATGATCGGCTTGGAACCCAAGCGCGTCACAACCATGCCCGCTGTCGGCATCGCGATGATCGATCCGACGCCGATGCAGAGCAGCAACAGTCCCAGCGCCGCCTCGTCGATTCCGAGTCGCGCCTTCACGACGGGCACGATCGGCGCCCAACAGGCCATGCAGAACCCGGACGAGAAAAACGCGAGCCGCGTGGAGAAACGAGCGCCCTTGAGCGTTCCGATCATAAGCGCTGGCTGACCCCTCATGGCTCGAATCGTGGCCTACGGCGCAGCCGCGCGGCCAAGAGTCACATCCTATCGTGGCGCCGGCTCGAGAATACCGACTACCAGCAAATGTGTTTCACGAATGCCGCACGGAGCTTCGCCTACATGCTTCAATACCCCTAAAGAAAGACCGCCCGCCTTCTCAGGCGGACGGCCGCACGCTTTCAAAGAGGGGATTACGCTTCGCTGGACACTTACCCCCGGCGGCGAAGCAAACCGGCCGCCGCCCCCACCAGCAACAGCGCCACCGAGCTCGGCTCCGGTACGCTGTTGACCGGCAGGCGGAAGATCAGAAACTCGTTGTGCCCATCGGGGCCTTCCGGGCCGGCGGAGAACGGGTTGGCGATCGAGCCCGGGTCTTCGTTGTACCACATCCATCGGGCGCTGCTGGAGATACCCGCGATCGGGCCGAACGGGTGCGTGCCGCCGGCGCCGCCGGTGTTGTCGTCGCCGAACGCCAGCGCTCCCGAGCCGACGCCGCCACCGGGGAGCAGTCCGCTTTCATTCACCCAGCCGATGCTGGTGCCGGGGCCGCCGGCGTTGGCGTTGGCGAGCGCGATCTGGCTGTTGATGAGCGCGATATCCGTCGGGCTGTTGGTCAGTGTGTCGCTGGCGATGCCGGAGTCGCGATCTCGGCCGGTGGCGAAGACTTCCCAGCCCACCCCCGAGACGGTTCCAACGGTCGTCGAACCCACGGTGAACGACCCCAGCGCGCCCTGCAGCGCGAAGTCGTCTGACCAGGCGACGAGATACAGATAATCGCTCGCCGGCAGGCTGTTCAGATCGTACGCCTCCGGACCGACACCGGGGTTCGTGAAGCCGTTGCCGGGATTGGCGTCACCGGCGGTGTACAGCACCGGCAGGCCGTTCGTGATGTCCGCGGCGCTGGTGTTCCGCAATCCACCGTAGTAGCTGGTCGTGGTCATGCCGGAAACGTCGCCGAAACCGAAGCCGTACGCGTTGTCGACGGTGATGACCACGTCCACATCCACGGCGGCGGCGGGCAGCGCCATCGCCAGGCTCGCGACCAGCGAGAATCCCGTGATCCAACCCGTCGACCCGGGGCGTGCGCTTGTCTCTGAGCGATTTTGCGACATGTGGCTCTCCTCGTCCGTATTGGGGGGTGTCGAACCTGCTCCGGGCGGCGTCCTGTATCGCCGGCTCCGCGCCAGATTCGTCCGGCGCACTCCTCCGTGCGCTCCTGTAATGCCGGGCCTGACGCTTGTTTTCGACGCGGCCCGGCGGGTGAGCGTGCGTGACGCCCTTCACATGAGAAGACGGCCGGATTCGCGGGCCGGCTGCTGATCTTCTACAGAGATCGTCGCCGACGCATTCCCCCACTTCTACATCGCATATCTCACTTCTTGCGCGTCAAAAAAACGGGGCCGCGGATCACTCCGCGGCCCCGTCGAAATCACTTCATCTACCGGCGTGCGGCGCCCCGTTTACGGGCAGGGCAGGCCGAACAGCGCCAGCAGCGCGGCCAGGTCGCTCAGGTCGACCGTGCCGCTGTTGTCGAAGTCCGGACCGGCGTCATACAGCGGATCGCCGACCGAACGCCCGAAGGCCGCCAGCAGGCGCGCCAAGTCGGACAAGTCGACCAGGCCGCTGTTGTCCATGTCCGGACACGGCTCGGTATCGTCGCACGGGCTCATGAACGCCATCGGCTCAATCCGGAAGCAGGCGCCGTTGACAATCAGATTGTCCGCCACCGAGAACCCGACCGTGCCGTCCGCGTTCTCAATGCCGATCGAGTAATCGTTCGGCGGCGAGCTCTGCGGCACGACGGTCTCGTAGCGGAACTCGATGTTGTTCGAGCCTTCGTACATGATCGACTGGAACGTCATCCCGCCACCGCCGGCGAGCTGCGGCACGTTTTCCCACTGCACGATGAAGCGGCGATTCGGCGCCGTGCCGCGCGTCTCGAAGAACACGCTGGCGGTGGCCGCCGTCGTCGTCAGGTCATCCCACAGCGGCGCGACGATGTTGTTGGGCGTGATCGTCGACGGAATCGGATCGTTGCTGAAGTCATCCGCTTCGGTTTCCGTGCTGGGCGGGAACTGCAGCATGCCGTTCGACCCGACCCAGATCGACGAATACGACACGCCGAAGAACGTGAACGAGAACGGCATGCTGATCTCTTCCGCGTTATCGTCGCCACCGCTGGCGAAGGTCGCGAGTGAACCGCTGCCGCTGATGTCTTCGAGCGGCATCGAGCAGGCCATGAACTCGTTATAGCCGCCGTCGCCGCAATTCGTGCCGTCGCCGAGGTAGTTACCGCCCTGCGTCGCGCAACCCGCTTCGGTCGTGACACTGCATCCGCTTTCGACGCAGCAGGCGCCCGTCGGCAGGCACTCCACCGTCGCCGCGCAGGTCCCGCCTTCGGTAATCCGCAGGCTGAAGTTGCCCATCGCGCCGCCGAAGCCGTCCACGACGATCAGATACTCGGCGCCGGCCTGGGCACAGAAGGTGACCTCCGAACGCAGACCGCTGAAATTACAGTCGAAATCATCGTCGTTACCGACGATGCAGGTCAGACCTTCGCAGCCGCCGCAATACACCTGGATCTTGGTGTCATAGGTGCTGTTCGGCTCGCACGTGCTCAACGTGAGCTGCGTGCCGTTACCGATCAGCGAGTACCACACGCCGGCGTTGCCGGTGGTCGTGCCACAGGTGCCGAGGCCGTCGGCGTTGGCGTTGATATTCGTGCCGTGAATTACGGTCGACAGCGAGCTGATCGCGATCGCGTTGACGCACGTGTCATTCTCCGGCGAAATCGGGCAGACCACCCCACCGCAATTGGTGTTGAGGCCCTGGAAGACGCCGCCGCGCGCCGTGCAGTCGTCTTCGTTGGTCGTGTCACACGAGCCGTCAAAGAAGCAGCAGGCGCCTTCGCAGTTGACACTGGAGCAACTCGTGCCTTCGCCACCGAAGTTGCCGCCGAGCCCGATGCAATCCGCTTCGGCTTGTCCATCCAGACACATGCCGTCGCCCAGACAGCAGGCGCCGGTGCAATTGACGCCGGTGTCGGTGATCCGCATCGCGAACGAACCGACCTGCCCGCCAAAGCCCTGCACCAGAATGTAGTAGGTCGTGCCGGCGGTCGTGCAGATACTGACCGTCGACGCGCGATTCGACGTGCTGCCGGTCTCCGGCACAACGCAATCCGGGTTCGGATTCACGCCGTCCGGCGAACCGTCGTCATTACCGGTGATACAGATCAGGCCGTCGCACGAACCGGTGTAGACGTTCAGCTTGGTGTCGTAGCGCGTATCGCCCGGCTCGCACGTCGAGATAATCACGCGATTGCCGTTGCCGACGATCGTGTACCAGATGCCCGGCGCCGTGATCGTCGTGCCGCAGGTCGGCGCGGTCGGATCGGCGGCCGCCAGCGTCGTGTCGCCAAACGTCACGCCGTTCAGGCTGGAAATCGCGATCGCGTCGTCGCAGTCGTCATTGTCCGGACGAATCGGGCAGGTGACACTGCCACACGAAGTCCCGAAGCCCTGGAAGTTCCCGCCGGCGGCGTCGCAATCATCGCGCGAGCCGGTCGTGCAGGAGCCGTCATTGAAACAGCAGGCGCCCATGCAATCCGCGGCGCCGCAGTTGGTGCCGTCGCCGCCGTATGACCCGCCGGCCGCAGCGCAATCAGACCGCGAAAGCACGCTGCATGTTCCGTCGCCGAGGCAGCACGAGCCTTCACAACTGATCGCGGCGCACGAAACGCCGCCATTGAACGATCCGCCCTGCGCCGCGCAGTTCGCCTGCGATACGCCCTCGAGGCACGCCCCGTTCGCCAGGCAGCAGGCGCCCACGCAGGCGACGCCGGAATCGGTGACGGTCATGAGGAACTCGCCGACATCGCCGCTGAATCCCTGCACCAGCACGAAGTAGTCCACGCCGGTCTCGGCACAGAACGAAACGGTCGATGGGAACCCGATGCCGCGCGGAAAATTGCAGTCCGGATTGCCGAAGTCGTCGTCATTGCCGCCGACGCACACCAGGTTGTCGCAGCTGCCAGAATACACGTTGAGCTTGGTGTCATAGGCGGTCGATTCATCACAAGTGGAAACCGTCAGGTTCGTCCCGGTCCCCTCAATGATGTACCACACGCCCGGCGCGCTCAGCGACGTGCCGCAAAACGGCGCGAAATCATCGGACGCAGCACTCGTGTCGCCAAACACCGAACTGGACGACAGACCGAGCGCGTCGGCGCACTCATCGTTGGTTGGAAATCCGGCCCACCCGGTCGCAGCGCAACACGCGACCAGACAGCCACATAGAATCCTGGCGCTCATCAGCTTCCCCTTGTTTTTGTATCCGTAGCGGCGCCGCGACTCGCCTAAAGACGCGATAGAAACCGGCCGCGCGGGACATCCGAGACTTGCTCTCGAAAATACTAGCCCAATCGCCCTGTCAGGGTCAACGCGTCGGCGGGAACGAATCGCGATCGGCGCGCGCCCAACGCCCGATATCACTTCGCGCGCGTCAAGCCGACGCCCGAGCGCGACAACGAATCGGACGGTGATGGACCGGGCGCAAAAAAGAAGGCGCCGCGGAAGCCATGCCTCCGCGGCGCCTGTTCTTACTTTTACATCAGGTCCTTATCAGGACCTTCCGATCCAACTTCCCTTACGGGCAGGCCAGACCGAACTTCGCCAGCAAACCGGCCAGGTCGGACAGGTCAACGTCACCGTCCTGATCCAGGTCAGCCTTGCTGTCGTAGTTGGCGTCGCCGGCGGAGGAGCCGAACGAAGCCAGCAGACCCGCGAGGTCGGCCAGGTCAACGTTGCCACCACCGTCGATATCCGGGCAGCACGGATTCGCGTAGCAGATCGGCAGAATGCAGAAGCAATCGCCGCTCGCCAGCGTCGCCGTCGCCGCACCGAGACCGACGCCGGCTGTGCCGGTCGGGTTCTCAACACCCACGGTGTAGTCGAGCGCGGTGGCCTCGGCGTCGACGACCAGGTAGCGCAGTTCGATCTTGTTCGAACCTTCGCTCAGGATCGCCTGGAACGTGTTCGGCACAATCGCGCCGGACAACTCCGGCACCATGGTCCACTGCACAATCGTGCGACGATTCGGCGCCGCGCCCTGCGTCTCAACGTGGACGGTGGCGGTGGCGGCCGTGGTCGTCAGGTCATCCCACAACGGAGCAATGAAGTTGTTGGGGAGGATCGTGCTCGGGATCTGGTCGTTCGAGAAGTCATCCGCGTCGAGTTCGGTGGTCGGGTTGAACACCATCAGGCCGTTCGAGCTGACCCACACGCTGTTGTGGTCGTTGTCGAAGAACGTGAAGGTGAAGCCGATCCCGACTTCTTCAGCGTTGTCGTCACCGCTGCTGGCGAAAGCCGCCAACGTGCCGGTGGCGCTGATGTCCTCAAACGCGTTGTTGCAGTCGTCGATCGACTGGTACACCTGACCACCGCAGATCGTACCGTCACCCTGGTACGTGCCGCCGGCCGTCGCACAGTCAAGCGCCGTCTCAATCGTGCAGCCCAGACCGACGCAGCAGGCGCCCGTCGGCAGACACGCGACGGTGGCCTCGCACGGCGTGCCAAGGTCGACCGCGTTCATCACGAAGTCGCCCGTGGCGGTGCTGAAGCCGAAGACCGCGATCAGGTACGTCGCGCCGTTCTGCGAGCAGAACGTCACGGTCGAGGCGCGGTTCGCGGTGCTCGGCGGAGCCGTCACGCAGTTCGGATCCGGGCTCAGGCCGGACGGCGAACCGTCGTCGTTACCGCCGACGCAGGTCAAACCGTTGCAGTCACCACAGTACACGTGGATCTTGGTGTCGAAGTTGGTGCCGTCGGCGCAGGTCGTCAGACGAATCTGATTGCCGGTGCCAACCAGCGTGTACCACACGGCCGCCGAACCTGCAGAGGTGCCGCACGTGACCAGACCATCCGGCGTGGCGGCGACGTTGCTGCCGCTGACCGAACCCGGGATGCTCGTGAACGCGATCGCGTTCTCGCAGTCATCGTTTTCCGGAACGACCGGGCAGGTGACCGAGCCGCAATCCGAACCGGTGCCCTGGTACGTGCCGCCGGCCGTCGCACAGTCGTCTTCCGACAGGTCGCTGCACGAGCCGTCGTCGAAGCAGCATGCGCCGGTGCAGGTGACCGCATTGCAGTCCGAACCGTCGCCGTTGTAGAAGCCGCCAGCCGTCGCGCAACCGGTGGCGGTATCCTGAACACAGGAGCCGT
The DNA here is from genome assembly GCA_964528455.1 of uncultured Planctomycetales bacterium. GTDB lineage: Bacteria > Planctomycetota > Phycisphaerae > UBA1845 > Fen-1342 > DSPM01. The sequence continues at coordinate 49,135 of CAZGTH010000004.1, forward strand.
CGCTGAGGCAGCAGGCGCCGAAGCACTCAACCGTGGCGCAGGTGCCACCGGCGTTGAACGTGCCACCGGCGGTTGAGCAACTCGCCGCGGTCGCGCCGTCAACGCAGTTACCATCCGGCAGGCAGCAGGAACCGACGCACGAAACGCCGTCGTCAGAGACCATCAGCTTGTAGTCGCCAACGGCGCTGCTGAAGCCCTGAACCAGAATCAGATACGTTACGCCCGGCTGCGAGCAGAACGTGACGGTCGACGGGAAGCCGATGCCGCGCGGGAAGTTGCAGTCGGGATTGCCGAAGTCGTCATCATTGCCGCCGACGCAGACCAGATTGTTGCAGTCGCCGGTGTAGACGTTCAGCTTGGTGTCATAGTCGGTCTCAGCGAAGCAGGTCGTGACCGTCATCGTGTTGCCGGTGCCGACCACCGAGTGCCAGGCGCCCGGAGCCGAGATCGAGGTGCCGCAGAACAGGTTCGGGTCAATGTTGCCCTCGGCCGTCGCGGCGAGAGTCGAGCCCATGACCATGCCCGGCACGCCCGTGAAGGCGACCGCGTTGGCGCAGTCATCGTTATCCGGGGCGATCGGGCAGGTGACCGAGTTGCAGTCCGAGCCGTTGCCCTGATACACGCCGCCGGCGGTGTCGCAATCGTCCGGCGAACCGAACACGCAGCTGCCGTCCGACAGGCAGCAGGCGCCCGAGCAGCTGACGCTGTTGCAGTCCGAGCCGTCGCCGCCGTAAACGCCACCGGCCGTCGCGCAAGCCGTGGCCGTCAAGCCGCCGGTGCACGAGCCATCGCTCAGGCAGCAGGCGCCGAGGCAGTTCGCGCCGCTTGAGCTGACGAGCAGCTCAAACGTGCCAACCGCGCTGCTGAAGCCGTGCACGAGGATCTTGTACTCAACGCCGACAGCCGAGCACCAGCTGACGGTCGAGCGCAGACCCGAAAACGTGCAGTTCGGATCGTCGTCATCGCCGGCCTCGCATACCAGCGCGTTGCAGTCACCGGTGTAGACGCGGACCTTGGTGTCGTAAGTTGATGTGGCGCTGCACGTCGAAGCGGTCAGCGTCGTGCCGTCGCCGATGATGGAGTACCACACGCCACCGGCCGTGCCGTCGGTGGTGCCGCAAAGCGGCGCGACATCGGCCGTCGCGAGTGTGGTGTCTTCCGTGATGGACGCCGGAAGCGTGGTGATGGCGATCGCGTTCACGCAATCGTCATTTGTAGGCACGCCCGCCCACGCGGCGGTGGCAAGCGCGCCTACCGTACAGATACAGAGCAACTTCCTGAGGTTCGCCATGTGCTTCCCCTTACAGATTACGAAGACATGACGGGCTCCCCTCCAGTAGGGAAAAAGCCCGCGTTGACCCACTCCTCATCCAGTGTGCGGATACTGGGACCTGAAGAGCAATGTACGCCCCGCAGCCGCAAAGGTCAACGAAATCCGCGACTTTCGCGCGCTTTACCACGGCGCCGATAAGAACCCACGTCCTATAATCGCTCATCGCTGGAAAAACTGACGCGGATTTCAAGATGCGACTCCCGGATCACGCCCATAGCGACAACTTAGCGCGACTCGATTACTGTCCGCCCAATGAGCGAAGCCGCGATCACATCTCTCGAGCCGCGCCGACGGTCCGCCGCCGACAAAAAACGCGACCGCGCCGTCTCCAAACAAGCCGCCAAGGCCGCCTTCGGCCGCATGCTCCGTCTGGTCTGGCCCCACCGCCGCTCGATGGGATGGGGACTGGTCCTCGGCGTCGGCGTGGCGCTGACCTACGCCGCCAGCCTGGCCGGGCTGCTTCCGGTGATGAAAGTCGTCGTCGATGAGCAGAACCTGCACGCGATCCTGATGGCCCGCGCCGAGACCGCGACCGGCTGGTCGGCGTGGGGGCTGACCTGGCTCGCCGGCATATTCCCCGTCGCCGATACGCCCGCGTCGCGCATGACATCACTGGTGATCGTGCTGGGCGCGCTGCTGGCGGTCAACGTGATCGGCAACGTGTGCCGCACGTTGTCGCAATACCTGGTGCTGTATTCCGCCCATCGCGTGGTGATGGACCTCCGCCGCGCGCTGTACCGCAAAGCGCTGCATATTCCGCTGAATCAATTGCAGGGCGATGTCGCCTCCACCGTCAGCCAGTTCCTGTCCGATGTGCGCGAAGTGTTCCTCGGCATCGGCACCTTTTTCGGCAAATTCGCGCGCGAGCCCTTCAAAGCCGTGGCGGTCCTGTCCGTCGCGCTCTGGTTCGATGCGCGCCTCACGCTGTTCGCGCTGACCGTCGCGCCGATCGCCGTCGGGTTGCTGTGGTACTTCGGCAAGAAAGTGCGCAAAGCCGCCACGCGCCTGCTGCAGGGCTACGGACTGATGCTCGGCGCGCTGGAGGAGTCGCTGCAGGGTGTGGACACCGTCAAGGTGTACGGCCGCGAAGCGACCGAGCGCCGCCGCATGTGGACGCTCGAACGTCAGATGATGAAGCAGCAGTTGAAGCTCGCATGGATCGAGGCCTTCGCCTCGCCGCTGATCGAAGTCATCGGCATCCTGATCGCGTGCGGCGCGATCGTCTATCTCGCCTCACAGACGTTCGCCGGCCAAATGGACTCCGGCCACTTCATCACGATGGTGATCCTGCTGGCCGCGCTGCTCGACCCGGTCCGCAAAATCGCCAACGTCTACAACATCGTGCAGCGCTCCGGCGCGGCCGCGACCCGCATTTTCGGTTTTCTCGATCAGCCCGAAGAGCACTCGCCGGCGCGGCCGTTGCGCCTCGGCCCTGCCGGACCGCGCGAGATCCGCTTTGAAAACGTGACGTTTCGTTACACGCCCGACGCCCCACCGGCGCTCGAGGCCGTTTCGCTAACAATTCCGCCGGGCGCGTGCTATGCGATCGTGGGCCCGAACGGCTCGGGCAAATCAACCCTGATGAAACTGCTGCCGCGGCTGATCATTGGCGAATCCGGCAGTGTGACCGTCGATGGCGTCGACATTCACGCGCTCAGCCTCGGCGCCCTGCGCGACGAAATCGCGATCGTCTCGCAGCGGCCGACGATCTTCGCCCGCTCGGCGCGCGACAACATCCGCTACGGCGCGCCGCGCGCGACCGACGAAGAGATCCGCGGCGCCGCCCGCCAGGCCTTCGCCGCCGACTTCATCGAGCGCTGGCCGGAGCAGTACGACACGCTGATCGGCGAATACGGTATGAGCATTTCCGGCGGCCAGCGCCAACGCATGGCGATCGCCCGCGCGTTCCTCAAGCCCGCGAACATCCTGATCTTTGACGAAGCCACCAGCGAAATCGACGCCGAGAGCGAGCAGAAGATCCACGCCGCGCTCAACAAGCTGCGCGAAGGCAAGACGACGCTGCTGATCGCCCACCGGCACACCGTCATGGATATGGCGGAGAAGATCGTGGTCATGGACGCGGGGCAAATCGTCGATGTCGGCACGCACGCCGAACTGAGCGAGCGCTGTCCGTTGTACCAGGCGCTCTACCGCTCGCCGGTCGCGCACTAGCGTTCTTCGCCGAACGCGCACTAGCGTTCTTCGCCGAACGCGTCGCTGATCGCGCCCCGAAGGGGCGCCGGACAGTAGCCACGGGTGAAGCAAGGTCGGCGCAAGCCGACCGACGCGTAACCCGTGGTCAGTTCGCTCTTTTCTTCATCGCCCCGAAGGGGCGACGGAACCGGAGCGCATCGCCTGCGTGCGCGGCATTCCCAGTCCCTGAATCAGCCGCCACCGCTATTCCCACTCAATCGTCGCCGGCGGCTTGCTCGAAACATCGTACACTACGCGGTTTACGCCTTCGATTTCGTTGATGATCCGATTCGCGGCCCGCGCCAGAATGTCGTAGTCCAGCCGCACCCAATCCGCCGTCATGAAGTCCGCCGTCTCCACCACGCGCAGCGCGACCACATGCTGCCCCTCGTACGACCGCCCGTCCCCCATCACGCCCACACTCGCCACGGGCAGCAGGACCGCGAACGCCTGCGACACCTTGCGATACCAGCCGGCGCCCGTCAGCTCCTCCAGAAAAATCGCGTCGGCGGCGCGCAGCATCGCCAGCCGGGCCCGCGTGATGTCGCCGACGATGCGCACCGCGAGCCCCGGCCCCGGGAACGGATGGCGCCAGACGAGATCATCCGGCAACCCGAGCGCCTCGCCGACAACCCGCACCTCGTCCTTGAACAACAGGCGCAGCGGCTCAACCAGCTCGAAGCCCAGCTTCTCCGGCAGCCCGCCGACATTGTGATGCGACTTGATCATCGCCGACTGACCGTGCGGGCCGTGTCCGGATTCAATCACATCGGGATAAATCGTTCCCTGCGCGAGAAAGCGCGCGTCGCGCACATTGCGCGCCTCTTCGCGAAACACTTCGACAAACTCCGCGCCGATGATCTTGCGTTTCTGCTGCGGGTCGCAGACGCCCTCCAGCGCGTTCAAAAAGCGATCACGCGCATCCGCCACGCGCAACCGCATGCCGAAGTGGCCCAGAAACGTCGACTCGACCAGTTCGGCCTCGTTCGACCGCAACAGTCCGTTATCGACAAAGATGCACTCCAGTCGCTCGCCGATCGCGCGCTGCAACACCGCCGCGACCACGCTGCTGTCAACGCCGCCGGACAGTCCGCAGATCACCCGCGCGTCAGGGCCGATCTGCGCCTGGGCGGCCGCGCACATCGTCTCTATCACCGACTCCACCCGCCAATCACCGCGACAACCGCACACTTCGAACAGAAAATTGCGCAGCATCTGACCGCCCAGCGGCGTATGCGTCACCTCCGGATGAAACTGCACGCCGAAAATCGGTCGCTGCTTATGCCGCACGGCCGCGAAGGCGCACGTATCGGTCCGCGCCAGGCTCTCAAAGTCCGGGCCGACTTCGGTCACCAGGTCCGCATGACTCATCCACACGGTTGTTTCCGATGGAAGGTGCGCCAACGGCCCGGCGGCGTCATCAATCCGCAGCCGGACGCGCCCATACTCGCGACTGGTCGCGGCCCGCACATCGCCGCCCAATGTCGCGCAGGTAATCTGCATGCCATAGCAGATACCGAGAATCGGCGCGCCGAGCGCAAAGATCCCAGGATCGCACTTGGGCGCAGCGTCGGCATACACGCTCGACGGGCCGCCGGACAGGATGAGGCCCTTGAGGTTCCGCGCGCGGAGCGTCTCCGCGGGCGTATCCGGCGCAAGCAGTTCACAATAAACGTGATTTTCGCGCACGCGGCGCGCGATGAGTTGGGAGTACTGACCGCCGAAGTCGAGGATGGCGACAAATTCTGGTTGCGTCATGGAGAATTGATACAGACGCCGCGATTCGCCGTCAAATCCGCGGCGTGGCCGACCCGCCCGACGCCGTCACGATCGCCGATTGATTGGAAGAATATACCGACACGAGGGTTCGCCAATGAATTGCGCCAACTGCGGCGCCGCGATGCGGTTTGTTACCGGTCGCGGCCATTTCGCCTGCGACTATTGCGCCACATTCCACTTTCCAGACGCGCCCTCAAACGGGGAAAGCGTGCGGCTGATGCAGGCGGCCGCCGAGCAGGCCTGCCCCGGTTGCCACCAGTCGCTGCGCCAGGCCGTCATCGAGGACCAGGCGGCGCTGGCCTGCGGCGAGTGTCGCGGCGTGCTGATCGCCCAAATCGCTTTCGCGGAACTGGTCACGCGTTATCGGCAGCAGGCCGCCGCCGGTCCCGAGCGGGCGCCGACGCCGATCAACGTCGAAGACCTGCATCGCGTCACGCGCTGCCCGAGTTGCGACTGCGTCATGGAAACGCACCCGTACTACGGGCCTGGCGCGGTCGTGATTGACACCTGCGCCTCCTGCGGCCTGATCTGGTTTGACCACGGCGAACTCGCGGTGATCGAGCAGGCGCTCGCGGTCAGACGGTAACAGGCGAGAACATTCGCGCGTTTGCGCGGGCTCCGGCGAGAAATCACGCGGCGTTCCCCCCGGGCCAAGCCGCGCTGTTCCCGCGCTCCGTCCAGCGACTACAATCCGCCAGAGATTCGCGCCGCGCGAAGCCGCGAAGGCGGCGACGCGGGCGTGGCTCCGCGTAGGTTCAATGCGCATGCGCCGAAATCGCACAAGACACTGGGCGAGGCCCAAGCTCCCGGAGTAGTCCCCGATGGAAGTTCGCGTGGATCTGGCGCAGATCATCATTTCGGAGTCGCAGGAATCCCAGGTCATCATGCTGCGCGAGCGCGAGGGCAATCGCAGGCTGCGCATCGTGATCGGCGCGGCCGAGGCTTTTGCGATTGATCGCCGACTCAAGGGGCATTTCCACGAGCGTCCGCTGACACACGACCTGATGAGCAACATCATCGAGGAGCTTGGCGGCGACCTGGAGAAGATTGTGATCAACGACCTGCGCAACGGCACGTTTTACGCGCAGCTCGTGATTCGAATTCGCGGTGAGCTGATCGAGGTCGACAGCCGGCCATCCGACGCGATCGCGCTGGGCGTCGCGGGCGAGGCCCCGATCTACATCGAAGATCATGTGCTGCAGGAAGCCGGCCACGAGGGCTGAACGCCGTCCCGCCGCGCTCAGTTGCTCGACGATGGCCCCGCCGGACCGCCCTCATCCGCGGGCAGTTCGTTGAAGTTGGACCACAGCCCCTCCCACGGCTTGTTCGGCCAGATCGTCCAATCCTGCCCGAACACATATTGCGTGTTCATGCGCTGGTAGCGCACGCTTCCGTCGAGGTAACAGGCCGCGTGCATGTCCATCTGCTTGTGCCAGCCGGGCAGATTGATCGACCCATCCGACCACGGTCCGCCGCGATAGCCCGGCGGCCGCGCCCGCTCCAGCGCGAAATTCAGATTGTTTTCCATGAACACGACGAATTCACTCGCGAAACGCCCGTCCTTGTTCTGCAGGATATCGCGACCGAGGCCCCGGAAATCACGCGCCCCGCCCTGCAGCGACTGGTGTCCCATGATCCGCGAAAAATCGCCGTTGTACGGCGGCCGATTGCCGGGCGCGACGCGGTAGTAGTAATACGGCCAGTACCAGTTGATCGCGTAGCTCGTGCCCCAGAACTCCCACGTGCTATGCGCCGTCAACGGCTCCGACGGCGGCACGGCGCGGCCCACAAACGGCACGCGGATGGTGGAATCCGACGGGCACTGGAAGAACCCCGGCGTCTCGGCCGGGACGGCGCGCGGCGCTTCGGGATCCGGGTTCGGCTCCGCGTCCCAGTACACCGACGAGGCGAGATACTTGTTCATCGGCCGCAGGCGCGGCGGAACGCGAAACACATCGCGGCGGGCGCTCGGAAAGAAAATCGGCTGGTCCGCGTGCGCGGTCTCCCACTTGCCATTGGTGGGGTTGGGCATCGCGCCGCCCCAGACGAACTCGCTGTACACGCTGAACGTGTACGCGCCGCCACCCGCGCCGTTTGGAATCGACCACGGCAGATCATCATCTTCAAACAGGTATTGATTGACGCCGATACCGAGTTGGCGCTGATTGGAAAGACACTGCGCTACGCGGGCCTGCTCGCGGGCGCGCGACAACGAGGGCAGCACAATCGCGATCAGCAATGCGATGATCGCGACCACCACCAGCAATTCAATCAGCGTAAAGGCTCGACGCTTCACTCCATTCGCCTCGGATACTCGCCTCTTATCCAACCCCCGCGTTGCGGAAACCGCCGCGCTGCGCCGCTAATCGGCCGGAAAGTCATTGAAGTTCGTCCAAAGCCCTTCCCATGGTTTATTCGGCCAAATCGTCCATTCCGGTCCATACACATACTTCGTGTTCATGGTCTGATGCCGGGCGCTGCCGTCCAGAAACACCGCCGAATGCCGGTCCAGTTGCCGATGCCAGCCCGGCAGATTCACCGATCCGGCCGCCCAGGGCCGTCCGGTGTATCCCGGCGGCTTGGCCCGTTCGAGGCAGAAATTCAACTGGTTTTCCATCAGCACGATAAATTCGCTTGCGAAACGGCCGGACTTGTTCTCCAACATCAGATAGCCAAGGCCACGATACATGTTGCCACCGAGTTCGCGGTGGCCCATGATCCGGCCGAAGTCGCGGTTGTACGGCGCCTGATTCCCGGGCGCGACGCGATCAAAGTAATACGGCCAGTACCAGTTGATCGCGTAGCTCGTGCCGCGGAAATACCAGGTCGACGCGGTCGTCAGTTCTTCCGGAATCGGGCGAGACGTTCCGACCAGCGGCACTTCCGCCGTCTTGTCCGACGGACACTGCAGAAACCCCGGCGTTTCGGACGGGATCGCCCGCGGCCCGCCGCGCGTCGGGTTGGGCTCGGCGTCCCAACTGATCGACGACGAAAGGAACTTGTTCATCGGGCGCGCCCGCGGCGGCACGTTCCATGTGTCGCGCTGGCTGCCAAGTCCGTTGAAGCCCTGCGCGCGCCACTCGGCGTCCGTCGCGCTCGGCATGGCGCCGCCCCAGATGAATTCACTGGTTACGGAAAACGTGTAACTGATCCCGCGGTTGCGGACCGGTTGCGGCAGCGACCAGGGCAGGTCACGCTCTTCAGTCAGGTAGCCCTGTACGCCAAGACCCAGTTGCCGCAGGTTGCTGACGCAGACCGCGACCCGCGCCTGCTCCCGCGCGCGATCCAGCGACGGCAGCAGAATCGCAATCAGCAGCGCGATAATCGCCACCACCACCAGCAACTCGATCAACGTAAATGCGACGCGACGCTGAGCCATGGACTCGTGTCCCCGATTATCAGCTACCCCGCGCAGGAACCGCGCGTACCGGCGCCGGTCAACGAAATGGTAAGGCCGGCGAGCCGGGAGTAGTTTACGCCGAATCCGCCGCGCGCGTCAATGAAATAGTGATTATCGGGCGAACCGCCGCCCAGCCGGGCGAAGGCCGAATTTTCGGGCTAATGAGGTTGTTCGCCCCGCAGAAACCCGCAGATGTGTCGGATCGCCGGGGCCAGCCACTGCACGCATTCCCGCGCCCCGCGCGGCGAGCCCGGGAGCCAGACTACCAGCGTTTTCCGGCTGATCCCGGCCCCGGATCTGGACACGATCGACAGCGGCGTCCGCTCAAAACCCTTCAGACGCATGACCTCGCCGAATCCCGGCAGCGCCCGCTCGATCAACGGCTCGACGGCGTCAGGCGTCACATCGCGATCGGACACGCCCGTACCGCCCGTCAGCAGAATCAACTCGGCCCGTCCGAGCCATACGCGTGTCGTCTCCCGGATAACAGCCACCTCGTCGGCGACCACTTCGCGATGCACCAGGGCGGCCTCGAGCGTCGGCAGCGCGTCGATGATCGCGGGGCCGGATTCGTCGCGCCGCGTCCCGGCGGCGCAGCGATCGGACACGGTAATGACAACGGCGCGGTTGTTCATAGGCGCTTGCCGGCAAACCTCACGGATCGCGGACGCGGATGATCCAGATCGTCGCGCTTCAACGTCGCTACAGACAGTGCAGCCGCCCGCCGTCGATCGGCAGGTTGATCCCGCTGATGTACCCCGCCGCGGGAGACGCGAGAAACGCGACGCCGGCGGCGATCTCTTCGGCCGAGGCGAATCGCCCGAGTGGAACGCCGGCGATCATGTCACGCTCGACCTCCTCGGCGGACGCGCCCTGCTTCGCGGCGCGGGTCTCGATCAACGATCGCAGCCGCGCCGTGTCGGTAAAGCCGGGCAGCACGTTATTGACGGTCACACCGAATGGCGCGAGTTCTCGCGAAAGCGTCTTGGCCCAACTGGCGACGGCGCCACGAATCGTGTTCGACACGCCGAGGCCGGGAATCGGCTCTTTCACGGAGGTCGAGATGATATTGATGATGCGGCCGAAGCCGCGCGATTTCATCGCCGGCGCCACGAGCCTGACGATCGTCTGATTTGTCAGCACATGCAGGCGAAAGCCGGCTTCGAAGGCCTCGGTGTCAGCGTCGATCGCCGCGCCGGCCGGCGGGCCGCCGGTGTTGTTGATGAGCACATCCAGCGGACCGGACTGTTCGATCAACTCCGCGACGGCGCGGCCGACTTCGACCGGGTTGGCGAAGTCCGCGGCCATGAACGTGTGCGCCTGGTCAGCGGGCGTTTCGAGCTGGCCCCGCAACTCGCGCAGGCGGGCGACGTCACGGGCCGCGATAGTCACCGTGGCGCCGAGACGCGCAAACAACTCGGCGACGGCGCGGCCAATCCCCTGCGTGGCGCCGCAAACAAGAGCGCGCTTTCCAGTGAGGTCAACGAGCGGATTCATGTGGTCATCATATTGAGGATTTGGCGATCTGGCGATCCGCCGCCCCACTGTCGTCATTCCCGCGCCGGCGGGAATCCACGGAGTGAGAAGGCGCTAAGGCCCGGCGGTAATCCACGGAGTGAGAAGGCGCTAAGTCCTGACGCCGTTAGTCGTCGTGGACCCCCGCCTGCGCGGGGGTGACGAAACAGAGAATGGGCGCCCCGTTCCGTCATTCCCGCGCAGCGCCCCGTTCCGTCATTCCCGCGCAGGCGGGAATCCACGGAGTGAAGCGGCGCGAAATCACGGCGTGCAAAGGCGCTCCAGTTTCTGACGCCGTTAGTCGTCGTGGACCCCCGCCTGCGCGGGGGTGACGAAAAAGAGAATGGGCGCCCCGTTCCGTCATTCCCGCGCAGCGCCCCTTCCGTCATTCCCGCGCAGGCGGGAATCCACGGAGTGAGAAGGCGCTAAGGCCCGGCGGTAATCCACGGAGTGAGAAGGCGCTAAGTCCTGACGCCGTTAGTCGTCGTGGACCCCCGCCTGCGCGGGGGCGCCGAAAAAGAGAATGGGCGCCCCGTTACGTCATTCCCGCGCAGCGCCCCTTCCGTCATTCCCGCGCAGGCGGGAATCCACGGAGTGAAGCGGCGCGAAGCCGGCGCTACTTCAAATCACCAACCCCGCCTCACCGATCGCGGCGCGTCTTCCGCCCCGACTGCCCCGGTTCGTTCTGCAGATCGCCACCCGGGACAATCGAGCCGCCGAACCGCATCGTGGCGTGCATCTTGCCCGAGCCGATCAGCGATGTCGCCGTCATCGCGGTCCGCGTATCAAACCGGATGAAGCGCGTCTGCACGCCGATCACCGGCGACGCGGCGTTGTCGAATCCGCACATCAGGCTCGCGAAGCCCTGAATGCGGGCCTTGACCCGATTCGTGTTGTTGAAGTTGATGTCGAACGCCTGCGGCTGGATGTCGGAGATGAAGGCCGAACCCCAGCAACGGATGCAGAAATCCTGCCCCGACCAGGTCAGCGGCACTTCGTCCTGATTGAACACGGTCATGAACGCGAGCGTCTGTGACGTATCGACCTGCTGGTTCAGCTCCAGGTCGAGCCGCAGCAGCGTCAGGTTCGTCAGCACTTCACTCGTGACGTTGAAACCGGCTGTCAGCGTCGACGAGCCGTCGGTAAACGTATCCAGCAGCACCTCGCTCGGGGCGAAGTCGACATCGGAGCCGAAACGAATCGCCTCGTCCGACACAACGGCGCCATTGGGCACCAACTGCGAGCGAAACGCGTAGGCGTCGTATTCCGCGCACGCGCCCAGCTGATAGTCGATCATCGTCGCCTTGCCGGCCAGGAAGTTGTAACGAACCAGACTCGTGAAGTCGCTGCTGGCGGCCATGATGACGACCGCGCCGCGCAAATGCGTAAACCCGCCGCCCTCCGGATCCGGCCGGCCGAACGGCGGCGCCAGATCGGTAAACGGGCGCGGGGACTGGTTCTGCGTGTTGCGTTCCATCGGCTGGCCGAGCGACCAGTAATACGGCTCCTCGCGCGTGATGAACATGCCGAAGTCAATCACGGCGCAACTGTCGCCGTCGACATAGAACACTTTGACGGCACGCATATCCTCGCCGTCGTTCGTCAGACTGATGACCGTGTCGCGAATCAACCGACCGCTCGCGTCCCAGCGCAGGTCAACCTTCGGCAGGACCAGGACGGAGCCCTTCATGCCCGCCGTGCCGACCTCGTCCTTGAAGACCGTGGTCGTCACGCTGTCGGTATTGTTCTCCGGAAGCGGATCGCCCTCGTTGGCCGTCACGGTCGCGGTATTGACGACCTCCTGCGGCGCCTTGGTGTTCACCATCACGCGCAGCGTCAGCGTCGGCGCGCCGCCCACCGCGACATTACCGATACTCCAGCGCCCGGAGGCGGGGTTGTAGTTACCGATGGAGGGCGTCGCGCTGACGAACGTCACGTCGCTCGGAATCGGGTCATCCACGACCACTCCCGTGCCCGTGGATGGGCCGTTATTGCCGACGCGAATCGTGTACGTCAGTTCGTTACAGGCGATCACGGCTTCGCGATCGACCGTCTTGACGACGAACATGTCCGCCGCGCCCGTGACCGTGGTATCTTCGGTGTCCTCGTTGTTGCCGGGGTCGGGGTCCATGTCATCCGACGAAACCGTCACCCGATTCGTGATGACGCCCCGCACCGACGCGCCCACGTCGAACCCGATCGTGATGCGGCGCGTCTCGTTGACGTTGAGCTGCGGCAGTGTGCAGCGGATCAGGCGCTGCACGCCGACCTGCGCGCAACCCGGGCTGGACTCGGCGGCGTTGAACGACGTTCCCGGCGGCATCACGTCGTCGATCACGACGTTCCGCGCGACCGAAGGACCGGCATTGGTCACGTCGATGAAATATCGCAGCGGCGTCAACGCCGTAATCGGGTCCTGCTCGTCCGCTTTGACCACCGAGAGATCCGCCGATCCGCCCACGGTCGTGCGGGCGTCGTCACATTCCGGTTCGGCCAGTTCGTTGGCCGTTACGCACGCTTCGTTGACCAGCAGGCCACGCGCATTGGGATCGAGCGCGACGCTGAATGTCCGCGTCGCGGTCTGCCCCACGTTCAGCGGGCCGATGTAGCAGCGGACAACGCCGGGCGACGATTGCGCGCAGTTCGGATCGAGCGTGCCCGGAACGAGCGTGACGCCCGCCGGCAGCGTATCGGTCATTACGACGTTGGTCGCGTTCGCCGGTCCGTCGTTCGTGATTTGAACCGTGTACGCCAGTTCCCCGCCCGCGGTCGCGGCGCCCGCCGCGCTCTTGAGAACCGTGAAGTTCGTCTCGCGATTGACCGGCGTGACGAGGCGGAAGGTGTTGTCGCTCAGGTTGGGGTCGAAGATGTCACTGGTCGTCGACACGTTGTTCACCAGCGGCGCAGTGCGGTCCGGGTCAACCGTCGTCGCGATCGTAACGACCGCGTTTCCGCCGGCGTTGATCGTGCCGATGGCGCACTCCACCACGCCCGCGGGGCCTTCGCCGCACGAAGTCGTTGAGCCGGCGTCGTTATACGTCACGCCATCCGGCAGCGTGTCGCGCACGATCACATTCGTCGCATTCTGCGGGCCGGCGTTATGCACGGTGATCGTGTACACCAGCGCACCGCCCGCCAATGCCGGGGAGGGGTTTGCGGTCTTCGAAATCGACAGATTCGCCCGCCGCAGGCCCACCGTCCACATGGCGCTGTTATTGCTGAGCGTCGGGTCAAACTCGTCCCCGCCGATCGTCGCGGTGTTCACGATGTCGCTCGTCGCGGTGTCGTTCACGCGGACGGTCAGCGTCAACGAAACCTGCGTCGACGCCGCGAGATTGCCGATCGTCCATTCGCCGGTGCTGTTGTTGTAGGCGCCGTTCGACGACACGAACGTAACCGTCGCCGGGAGGACATCGTCCACCACGACATTGGTCGCATCGGCCGGGCCGTTGTTGCGGGCTGTCAGCGTGAATGAGAACTGCTGCCCGCGATCCGCCAGCGCCGGGCCGGATTTTTGAATCTGCAGGTCCGCCACGGGGTACATGCCCGCGTCGATATCCAGGCGCGTATCTCCGGATTGCAGCGCGATGGCCGCCGTTTGGCCGCTGGTGGTGTCCGCGTCGCTGTCCACCGAATCCGGCGCCGCGTCGCGCGGGCTGAAAACATAACCGGTCGGCCGAACAAACCGCACGCTGCGCATGCCGGGGAACACGTCATCAAACCGATAATGCCCGTTCGCGTCCGTCACGTCGGTGGCGATGACGCCATTGGCGTCGAGCAATTCGACCGTGACGCCCAGCAGTCCCGGTTCGTCGCCGTCCTGGCGCCCGTCGCGGTCATCATCCCGCCAGACGCGATCGCCGACGACCGCCGGATCGAGCGCATTCAGGCGCACCGGAATCCGGCAGTAATTCTGAGAGAAATCGAGCGCGCGCACATGCCCCCGGCCTTCGACCACCGGGTTGTCCACCATGACGGTAAACGTCACGACCGGGTCGCTCGGCTGGAACGGATCCACCTGCAAGATCAGATTGACCGAGTTCGGCTCAAGAAAGACCTGCTGGATACCGCTGTCTTCATCGAGGCGACCGTCGTTGTCGAGGTCTTCGCCCGGGTCGAGATCGCCATTGCCGTTCAGGTCTTCACTGCGATCGTCGCGCGCCTCGCCGGTCGCGACATCCGGCGGACCGGGCGTGACGCTGATCGAACACAACGGGTCTTCCTCATCCTGGCGGGTAATCACGCGGAAGAGCGCGCCGCCGGGATAAATGTACGAGTCAAACGAGTCGTAGCCCTCGACCGTAATGCCGTGCGGGTTCGGCGAAACCGTCTCATGCGTGCCCTGCCCGAGCGGGATCACCGCCGCCGAAAAACTCGTGCCCGCGATCGGCGTGAAAGAAGCGGCCGGAATCGCGACGCCATCCAGCAACACCTGCCCGACGTCGGCGTTCATCGCGAACAGCGTCAGAAAGTTGAAGTCGAACTGATTGCCGCCGACGGTGGAAAACGTATACGCGTTGAGAAACTGCTCGGCCGGCACGGCGTTGCCCATCGCGGGGTCGCCAAACTCCGCGTCAGGGTAATCCTGCCCGGTCATGTACTGCGTCACAAAAATCGGGTTGGCGGCGGAGAACGAGTGAATTCCGGTCAACGGGCCGACTTCGAGAAACCCGCCGCGATTGACCGTGCCGAGCAGCGCGCCGTCCAGGGTCACCTGCGTGCCATTCACCGAGCCCACCACGCGATAGAAACTGCCATTCGGCCGCAATGGCAGATTCGCGACGAACACATCGCGCCCCCAGGTCGCGGTCGGGTGCGCGGTCTCAAAGATGTGATCGCACGCGAACGTGGCGTTCGGCACATTGGCGCATTTGTTTCCGTTCGAAACCGCCACCGGGCGCGAGGATTGCACAATCGAGCCCGTCAGATCGCCGGCGACGCCATTGACCTGCGACTGCGCCAGGAACCCCTCGCCGCGGTCCAGCATGATCGTGAACGGCAGCCCCGCCGGGTAGCCCGCGCCGGGACCACCCAGCGCATTGGTCGGCGTGATCGTAACTTCGGTGTTGTCGGCGACGGCGACGACCGTGAATTCGCCGCGGTCATTCTGCGTGATCGTGCTGTAGTAGCCGCTGATGATGTACTCGGTGTTCAGCGCGTTGATCGGCAGACCGAGCGCCGCGTCAGATGTCGTCGTATAGCGGTTGATCTGATAGACGATGAACTCCTTGCCGTCGACACTCGCGGCCCGCACGGCGTTATTCGCGACAATGCCGATCGGCCACAGACGCGAGGCGAGGTTCGGCACCTGCACAATCGTGACCTGGCCGGGATTCACCGCCACGGTGGTCGTAAACGTCGGGTCGATGACCGGATAGGTCACCGTCACCATCGTGTTTTCTTCGCCGGTCAGATGCAGCTCAATCTGCGGCGTGAAGAAATTCGGCATGAACGAGGTAATGAACTCAATGCCCTTGTTGTCGATCGACTGGGCGTACGAATACGGCGCGGCGCTCAAAAGCAGCGCGGCGGCGATGATGGCGCGAGAACGAAGCACGACGACCCTCCCTTGGCGATTGGCCTGTCGCGAGACCAACGCTGGAACGCGGCGCCGCCGGACCAACGCCCGGCGACCGCGCGAAATTACCCGGCGCGATCGGCCCTACCGCAAACGCCGGGAACGGCAAACGAGTGATGAAGTCAAGCGCCCCCATAATAACTGCGCCGATACGCGAATGAAAGCGCGGCTTCGTCTCATAAACGCAATTCCAGACGAATGTTACGGTGTTTTCGTCTGATATAACGTGATCCCGTGGCCCTCCGGCTACAATTCCACCATGATGCGACCGCGCCCGCCGGGCCGTGGCGGATTTGGGCTGATTTCGATGTGTGTCGCGCTGACGGTCCTGTCCGCCTGCGACGCTGATCCGCACGCCCTGCGCCCCTCCCGCGTCGCCACGCCGCAATTCGACGGCGAATACGCCCTGATTCCCGAGCAGTCGTTCGCCGACCTGCGCGCGTGGGTCGCGGCCGAAC
This sequence comes from uncultured Planctomycetales bacterium, assembly GCA_964528455.1. Lineage (GTDB taxonomy): Bacteria > Planctomycetota > Phycisphaerae > UBA1845 > Fen-1342 > DSPM01. The sequence goes on from CAZGTH010000004.1 coordinate 65,391, forward strand.
CCGACGCCGAGCGCCGCAAGGGCCGCGGCGTCCTGCTCGGACTCGCACTCGATCTGCACGACAATCTCACAATCCGGCGCGGCGTCTTGCGCAGCGGGGCCGTACTCGTGCAGGAGTTCTCGTTGAAAAGCGCCCGCCTTGACGGCGACACACTCACCGGCGTCGCCGTGTGGCACGAAGACATCGAGGATCCCGGCGATGCGAGCGACATCGGCATCAGGCTGACGCGGAGAGGTGACCTGCTCGAGTTGGTCCTGATCGGCGAAGACGGCGGTTCCGAAGACATTATTTCCTACCGACGCGTCAAATGACGCCCGCATCCGCCCGTCCGACAATCCGCATTTGCCAAACCGCGACCCGTTCCCTTAGTTTCCGCGACGCATGAATCTCGCCGGAAAATACATCGTCGTCGATGGCCCGGACGGGGCCGGCAAGAGCGTCCAGCTCGACCGCCTGAAGAGCCTCATCGAGGGCCTCGGCGGAAGCTGGGTCTACGCCCGCGACCCCGGCGGCACGACCATCGGCGACCGCATCCGGCATGTCCTGCTTGGCTACGACCTCAGCGAAATGGACGTCCGCTGTGAAACGCTGCTGTTCATGGCCTCGCGGGCGCAACTCGTCAGTGAAGTCGTCCGCCCGGCCCTCGCGGCCGGCAAAACGGTGCTCGGCGATCGGTTCATCTCCGCAACCTGCGCTTATCAGGTCGCGGCCGGGTTTGATCGCGACGACGTGCTCGCGCTTGGGCGTCTGGCCGTGGGCGACACCTGGCCTGATCTGACGATCGTGCTGGATGTGCCGCCGGATGTCGGATTTGAGCGCACCGGCCGCAAGCGCGGCCCGGCGGCCGAAGGACAGTACCAGATGTTCGACGGCGCGATCACCGACGCGATGGAACGCCGCCCGCTGGAGTACCACCGCCGCGTGCGAGAGATTTTCCGCACACTGCCAAGCTTTTACCCGGCCCCGGCGGAAGTCATCGACGCCACGCGAACACCAGACGCGGTCTTCGGCGATGTGCAGGCGGCCCTGCAAAAGGCGTTTAGCTAAGGACACGAGCCGTGCTTCCGTAGGGCGGGCCGCCCGTGTTTGCATTGCACTCTGGTAGACCACCGAAGTGTATCGCCGGAGCACTCGACTCAGCGATTGGATGTCCAGTCCGTGAGCTCATCCGCCGGCGGTGGCGAGAGCGGACTGAGCCAGGCGCGAAGGAGCGCGTTTGAGGTATCGCGCGGCAATCCAGCCCGGTAGTAGATATCGCCGTCTGTGATCACATGCTCCCAACTCTTCCCGCGATCGTCCCGCGCGATTGCCATGAGCATGTGCGTCGATCGAGTCAGCACGCGAACCTCCCAGCGATCACCCATGGGACGCCGCAAAATTACACCACCTGGGGCGCCAAACCAGTCCCAATCACTATCTGCCGGGATGGGGCCGGGCGTCGACCGCCGACATGCTCGCATTCGGGCCTTTTGAATGGCGGGCGGAACAAACGTCGCAATCAGCGCCCCGACAACAATCAGCGGCAGCTTGGCATCGCGTCTCAATCCCGACCCGATCACCCAGAGCAGAAGGAGGCAGGCGACCACGAGCCCGCCAATTAGGCCGATAGGCCAGACCCAGCTTCTCGAGCCCTCACCCGCGCCGCGCGGAGGAGCGCCCAATTCTCTCAGTGATTCAAGGGGGCGCGCTTCGAACGGAACGCCGATCGGTTCAATCGTTGTCATCGCGGCTTCGGGGCCCACACGAATCGTCGCGCCGCGCCCGCCGACACTGTAGAAATGGTGTAGCGCGCGACGACCCGCCTCGTCGTCAACGACGTCAACTGGGTCGAACAGAGAATGCGGCTCGCGTCCCGGCCACGACAACACGAGCGCCACCGACTCGCGCAATTCATTGGGTAGGCGGTCACGAATCCACCTGAGCCTGCGCCGAGCGCGGACCCAGACCGCAATATGCGGGCCGAGAAACAGCCCACCCCCAACCGTAGCGATGACGGCTGCCAAGACGATGAGTTGCGGCATCGACAACCAGCCCAGACTTTGTGCCATCAAGACCAGACACAGCAATCCTTGGACCCCGAACAACAGATAGTAATTCGTGGGGCTTCCACGCTTTGTCACGCTGGCGACGACATCCAGCAACTCGCCAACCGGAAGCTTGTTTTGTAGTGCATTCTGGTCGCTCACGACCGAAGTGTATCGCCGGAGCACTGGTTCGACGTCCAGCCTTCAAACGGCGTCGGATTCGGCGCGAGCGACGCTACCGACACCGCGGTTGACGCCGTAGGTCGGGCCCAAGCCGGCGCGCAGCACGTTCCCATTGAGGGGCACGTGGCGCTCCGGCGCTGGAAGGTCGCCGTACCACGCGGGACACCCGTGCTTATTGCGAGACCACCACACCGAAGAACCTACGCCAGCTTGCGCAGCACCGTCTGCAGCACGCCGCCGTTGCGGAAATACTCCACTTCCACCGGCGTATCGATTCGGCTGTCGGCGAAGAACTCCGTTTTCTTGCCGCTTTGCGGGTCCGTGGCGATGACGCGCATTCGCTGTTGCGGCTTCATCGACTCGGTAAAGTCCGGCAACTCAAAAACTTCCTTGCCCGTCAGGCCGAGTGACTCGCGATTCTTGCCATCGGCGAAGACCAGCGGCGCCACGCCCATGCACACCAGATTGGTGCGGTGGATGCGCTCAAAGCTCTCGGCGATCACCGCCCGCACGCCCAGCAGGAATGTGCCCTTGGCCGCCCAGTCGCGCGAACTGCCCATGCCATAATCCTTGCCGGCCAGCACGATCAGCGTCGTGCCGTCCTTCGCGTAGCGCTGCGCGGCTTCGTAGATCGACACCTTCTCGCCGCCCGGCGGGCATGTCGTCCAACTGCCTTCGGTCCCCGGCGCCAGCAGATTGCGGAATCGCACATTCGCGAACGTGCCGCGCGTCATCACGCGGTCATTGCCGCGCCGCGAGCCGTAGCTGTTGAAGTCCTTCGGCTTGACGCCGCGCTCCTGCAGGAACTGACCCGCGGGCGAGTCGGCGGCGATCGAGCCGGCCGGGCTGATGTGGTCGGTCGTCACGCTGTCGCCGGCCACGACCAGGCAGCGGGCGCCCTTGATCGGCTGAATCGGGGCCGGTTTGGGCGACAGATCGGTGAAGAATGGCGGTTCCTGAATGTAGGTGCTTTCATCTTTCCAGTCGTAGACCGCGCCGCCGCTGATCTGAATGCCCTTCCACAGCGCATCGCCTTCGAACACGTTGGCGTATCGCGCCCGGAACATCTCCGGCTTCACAAACTGCTCGACGGACGACTGCACTTCTTCCTGCGTCGGCCAGATATCGCGCAGATACACGTCGTTTCCGGCGCTGTCTTCGCCCAGCGGGTCATTCGTCAGGTCGATATCGACCGTGCCGGCCAGCGCGTACGCCACGACCAGCGGCGGCGAAGCGAGATAATTCGCGCGGATGTGCGGATTGATGCGGGCCTCAAAGTTGCGATTCCCGCTCAACACGCTGGCGACGACCAGATCACCTTTCAACACCGAATCGCGAATCTCATCCGGCAGCGGGCCGCTGTTGCCGATGCAGGTCGTGCAGCCGTAGCCGACCGTGTTGAAGCCAAGGTCGTTCAGGCATGACGTCAGATTGGCCTTGTCGAGATAGTCCGTCACAACGCGCGAGCCTGGCGCCAGACTGGTCTTGACCCACGGCTTGGTCTTCATCCCGCGCGCGGCCGCTTTCCTGGCGACCAGCCCGGCCGCAAGCATGACTGATGGATTGCTCGTGTTCGTGCAGCTCGTAATCGCCGCGATCACCACGGCGCCATGTTTCAGGCGGAAATCCGCGCCGTTGAAACGCGTTTCGACCCCGTCGATGCCCGGATCAGCCTTAACCGCCGTCGCGACGGCCGCCACCGCGCCGCCTTCATCGGCGAAACTCTCCGGCGTGGATGTGCCGGTCTTCGCGCTCTTGCCGAACATGGTGCTCAGGTCGCTGCGCCACTGGTCGCACATCGCCGACAGCGAGATGCGATCCTGCGGGCGCTTCGGCCCGGCCAGGCTCGGCTCCACCTCGGCCAGATCGAGTTCGAGCGTTTCGGTATAGACCGGCTCGGGGCTGCTGTCTTCGCGGAACAGGCCCTGCGCGCGGCAATACTTTTCGACCAGGTCAATCTGCTCATCCGCGCGACCGGTCAGCCGCATGTACTTCAGCGTCTGCGCGTCGACCGGGAAAAAGCCCATCGTCGCGCCATATTCCGGCGCCATGTTGCCGATCGTGGCGCGGTCGGCGACGCCCATCGCGCTCAGACCCGGGCCGAAGAACTCGACGAATTTCTCCACGACGCCATGCTGCCGCAGCATTTCCGTCACGCGCAGCACCAGGTCGGTCGCGGTCGCCCCCTCGCGCAGCTTACCGCTCAGGCGCACGCCCACGACCTCCGGAATCAGCATGTACATCGGCTGGCCCAGCATCGCCGCCTCGGCTTCGATGCCGCCCACGCCCCAGCCGAGCACGCCGAGGCCGTTGATCATCGTCGTATGACTGTCGGTGCCGACCAGCGTATCCGGCAGCGCGACCTGCTCGCCGTTGATCTCGCGCTTGACGACGACGCTGGCGAGATACTCCAGATTCACCTGATGCACGATGCCGGTCGCCGGCGGCACGACGCTGAAATTGTTGAACGCGGTCTGCCCCCAGCGCAGAAACTCGTAACGCTCGCGGTTGCGGTCAAACTCCAGCGCGGCGTTCAGGCTGAGCGCGTCGACGCGCGCGTAGTGATCCACCTGCACCGAGTGATCGATCACCAGATCGGCCGGAATAATCGGGTTGATCTTGTTCGGGTCCCCGCCCATCCGCTTCATCGCCGAGCGCATCGCGGCGAAATCGACCAGCGCGGGCACGCCGGTGAAATCCTGCAGCACCACGCGGGCGCATTTGAATGGGATCTCGCCCTCGGGCAGTTGTTTCGGATTCCACTTGGCCAGCGCCTTGACGTGATCCTCCAGCACGCTGAAGCCGTCGACGTTGCGCAATACCGCTTCCAGCAGCACGCGAATCGAATACGGCAGCCGGTGAATGTCGCCCAGCCCAGCCTTGGCCAGCGCGTCGAGCGAGTAATAAACCACGTCGCCGGCGGCGGTCTTGAGCGTCGAACGGCTGCCGAATGGATTGGAAGGCATGGTGTAGGCTCCGTCGGGATGTACCGGATGCGTCGCGTGCGGCGGCCGGCGCGCCGGTTGAAACACGCCGACCCGACCGAAACGGTCAGTTTACACGAGATTTATCGGTTTTTCGAGCCGCGCGGGTCGATTACGCGACACCCGCAGGCGGAGGGACTCAAAGGCGTAGCCGGCCAATCGCAGCTGGTAATACGCCAGCAGCAGCGGAAACGTGACAATCGTCTCCACCACCGTCTTGCGTTTGCGGAACAGATCGTTGTAGGTGACCGCCCCCAGCGCCGCCGCCGCGAAGAAAATCGCCGGCGCCCAGCCCCAGCCGCCAAGCGCGCCGAGCGGCGCTGTCAGATAGGCGAGCGCAAAAGGCGCCAGATCAAGCCGTTGCGGCAGGCGATACTTGTAGACCAGTCGCGCCGCCGACCGCCCCCCGCGCCAGGCCTGCCGGAAGAACGTCCGCGCCCCGAAGTGGTGCAGGTGAAGCACACCCGCGTCATGCGCCGCGGCGACGCGCCAGCCGGCGGCTTTGAGGCGCAGATAAAGCCCCTCCTCGTCGCCGCGACCGGAGACCGTCGTATCAGGTCGTCCGGCGCGGCGCGGCTGCGGCAGCGCGCGATCCTCATCCAGCCCGATCTCGAGCAGCTCTGCGCGGCGCACGGCCATGTTCCCGGCGATCAGGCGATTCGCGTCCGCCGCGCCGAACACCCGGTGGGTACCTTTGAACGTGAGTTCGTACAGATTCCGCGCCGGCGGATCATCGACGCGCCCGACAACCGCCCCGACCTTCTCATCCGCGAACGGCGCGATCAGGCGCTCCAGCCAGTCCGGCTGCGGCGCGCAGTCGCCGTCCAGAAACGCGATGAGTTCGCCTCGCGCCGCCGCGACGCCGCGATTGCGACTGGGGTTCGCGCCCGCATGCGTTTGGTTCCGCAGGCTGACCAGGGGGAAGCCCGGGTAGCGTTGCGCGAAGTCGCGCAGCGTCGCGGGCGTGCCGTCGGCGGAGCAGTCATCGACGACGATCGCCTCGAAGTCGGCGCGGGTCTGCTTGCGCAGGCCGTCGAGCACGCGCTCCAGCAGCGCGCGACGGTCGCACGTCGGAATGATGATCGACACGCGCGGTGGTTGAGGTCCTGTCAAAGTGACGTGCTCGAACGCTGGGCGCCACGGGCATCCCGCCCGCATGATCGACACAAGTCCGGGCGAAACGCCCGGCTCACCCGCGGCGCGCTACTCGTTCGGATCCGGAATATCCAGTTGACCCGCGGCCGTCGAAATCATGTCCGGCGGATCCATGCCGTCGCGATCAATGTACGCGAAGATCGTATAGCGCCCCGGCGCCAGATCGGCCGGCACCTGAAACTGGAACGAGTCCAGCACGCCATCCCCGTCCGCCTCGCGATCGGCCAGAATCTCGCGCTCCGGCTCGCCGGTTTCGACCATCTCGGCGGGGATGTCGTCGTCATCGATCGTCAGGCGAATCTTCGCTTCCTCGCTCGGGTCTTCGTCGCGCCACTGAATCAGCAGGAATGCGCCCGGCTGACGCTCCTGATCCGTAGCCGGCTGCAACAAGGCGATCAACGCCTGGTCTTCCTCGCTGCGGACGAATACGAGCGCGTCATTCTCGACGGTTGTCGGCGCGCCGGCGCCGGTATTGATGAACATGATGATCTGGTAGATTCCATCCGGCACACGGTCGCCGTCCGCGTCGTCGCCATTCCAATCAAACACGTCCTTGGTCGTGTTCGGATCGATCAGGCGCTCGCGTAAAATACGGATTTCATTCGCGTTTGTGTGGTTTTCGTCCTGATCCACCGCCAGATCAATCAGCACTTCTTCGTCCTGATTCAGCGTGAAAGAGATACGAATCTCGTCATCCGCCTCCAGCAGCTCCAGATCGCGATTCGGGTCCGGCAGCGCGTTTTCGAGCATCGACTCGTTCGGCTCTTCCGGCAGCAACGGCACAATCACCTGCGCCAGTCCGTCGACGATCAGGTCTTCATTTACGCCGTCTTCCACGATCGCGAACAGGTTATAGGCGCCCGGATCCACATTCGCGCCGGTCAGGTCGGTCCCGTCCCACGTCACGGACTCGAGCGTCTCATCGACCGCCAGCGAAATTTCCGCGATGAAGATCTCGTTGCCGGACGTGTGGACCGGGCCGGGGTCGATCCCGATTCGCGCGGTCGCCGCGCCTTCCGGGTCGCCGGCCGAGAATCGGATCACGATTTCCAGCGCGTCGTTGTCGTCGTTGGGGTCCAAGTCCGCCAGTTCAGTGTCTTCGAAGGGCTCGGTAAACACGAAGCTCGGCGCTTCGTCGATCGTGATTGATCCGCTGGCGTCGGCTTCGCTTTCCTGATCGCCCGCGCGGGCCTTGACGCGCAGGGCGTACTCGCCGCGCGGAAAGTCCTTCGTATCCCAGATCGTGGTCCGGACCTGGCCGGACTGCGTGACGCGAATCCCGCCCTCGATGATCGTTTCGGTGAAATCCTCACGCGAGCGCGCCAGCACATCGACGATCGCGTCTTCATCCGCGACGTTTCCGACAATCCACTCCACATCGATTTGGGAGCCCGCCGGCACCACCCGCGTCCGCGCCGGCGCCTGCACCGAGACGCCCAGCGTGTCGCCGCGGTCGATATCGTCGACGATGTCGTCGTTCAGGGTGAACAACGGCAGGCAATCCGCCCCCATCAGCATGGCGCATAGCGCCGCGGTCACCACAATCGAATAGCGCATCGAATCACTTACTCCACGTATCCACACCACGGACCCCGCATAGCGCGGCGACGCGACGCAAGACGGCCTGTCGCGACCTCGATGTTATCGGCAATCGCTTTGGGTGTGTCCATCAGCGGCGACGCCCCCGTTTCGCCGTCCGGCGCAGCTGCGGGCGGAACCCCTCCCACGCGCCGGAACTGCTTGTCCGCGAATTATTTGCGACGCCCGACCGCCCTTCAACCCTCCGTTGCGTTCGCGCGTTGGCTCGATACACTGATTCGCTCGAAATTAACTCAAAGCCCGGCCAACGCCGCTGTGCCGCCAGCGGGGTCCTCAAGCCGGCCGACCGGCGGCGGCGATGGTCATGCGTAATGAGCGACGTTCCCCAAACCCGTCCCTACGGGGCTGCCGACTGGGCCCGCTGGGTCGCCTGGATCCTGATGCCGGGCGCCCTTTTCTGCTTCCTGGTCGCCGCTGTCTATGGGGCCACCGAGGTCCATTCCTCGACGGACACCTGGATCGGCCTGGCCGCCGGCGCCCAGATGGAACTCGAAGGCGACGCGCCCAAGAAGGACATCCACTCGATTTACCCGGATGACCACTGGTTCAACCAGAACTGGGCCAGCCACGCCTACTACTACTGGCTCTACAAAGACTATGGCCGCAACGCCCTGCTGCTCGGCACTTGGGTCTCGGCCGCCATGATCTTCGTGATTTGCGCCTGGGCGACCTTTATCCGCACCGAGTCGATCCTCGCCGCGCTCGTCGCCGGCGCGATCTGTGGCTACGGCTGTCGCGATTTTGTCAGCGCCCGGCCGGCCACCATCGGCTTTCTGATGATGGCCACCCTGGTCGCGCTGCTTTCTGCGCTCATCGCCCAGCGGCCCGGGCGGCCGCGCTGGTGGCCGATCGTCCTGCTGACGCCGTTGCTGGTCGTGTGGAGTCACTCGCACGGCAGCTTCATTTTCGGCTTCGGCCTGATCGCGGTGTTCGTCGGCTGCTGGTTTGTGAGCAAACTGCTGGCGACCAACCCCGCGCAACGGCTGAAGATCCGCGGGAAGCCGGTTGATTTCCTGGAGTCCCTGTTTCCGCCAACGAATCCGGGCGCCAACATCGCCATCCTCGGCATCACGCTTGCGATTGTCGCGATCGTCATGATGGTGATTGTCGGGCGCGGGCCGTTCGCGCCGATCGCCGTCGCCGCGATCGCGGTCGGTATGTGGCTGGGCTGGGGCAACGCGCCACGTCAAACCAACTGGCAGATCGTCGGCATGATCGGCGCCAGTTTTCTCGCGTTTCTGATTGTGCTGATTTTCGGCCCGTACGGCGTTGAGAATTTCACGCACGTCAGCGTCATCATGGGCAGCGAAGCGTTCCGCGGAGTTAATGAGTGGCGCCCGCCGTGGCAGGATATGTTCGCCCCGCGCAACAAGCAGCCCTTCCCGCCAACCGACGCGTTCTGGTACTCGCTGTTCATCGCGATGCCGCTGTTTCTGATCGCCGGCATTCTGGCAGCGACGCGCAAGCTCTTTCCCGGCGTCATCAAGACCGAGCCGGGCGAACCCACCGTATTGCGCACGGTCATGTTCGACGCGGCGGTCGTGGGCATCGCGCTGACCATGACCTTCTTCGCCCGTCGCTTCGCGCCGTTGTTCTTTGTCATGGCGTTGCCGACGCTGATCACCTGGCTGATGCTGCTGGTCGGGCGCGTGCCGGCGCTGGTTGGCGCATCGCTGCGTATCGGCGTGCTGGTGGGCTGCATCGTTTGCGGCTTGCTGCTCTGGAATCATACCGAAGAGATGCTCGACAACAGCCTGATCCGACAGATGGCGGGCCGGCCCGACGCCGACCTGCTGGATCGCGTCACCGCGTTTCCGGGCGTGCCCTCTGAGGCGCTCGACTATCTGCACATGAACGACCTGCGAGCCCGCCTGTTCACCGAGTGGACCTACGCCGGCGCCGCCATGTATTTCTGCCCGAACGTTGATCTGTTCATCGACGGCCGCGCGCAGCAGGTCTACACGGTTCCGCAGTACAAGGCCTATACCGTGATGATCCAGGCCGGCGTCCCGATCGCGCACCGCTTCGCGATCCTCGACCAGGCGCAGATCGACACCGTGCTGCTGGCGCCGAACCCGCGATATCGCGACCTGCTCGAGGCCTTTTCGAAGTCCGACGAATGGGTCTATCTGCCGATCGGCCGGCGATGCTATATGTACATGCGACGTGGATCGGATGTCCTGGAGGACCTCGGTCGCAAGTATCGCGCCGGGCAGGAACGGGTTCCGTTCATGCCGGCGGTCTACGACAGCCCCGGCGTTCGCGCGTTCTTTGAGGCCAACCTGCTGCTGAACACCGGCGAAGGAGGGTTGGATTGCGAACGCGTCCTGCCGCTGCTGCGGCGGGCCATCAACAGTGGCGAACCGATGGCGGTTTTCCCGGCCGCCACACCCGCGGCCACCTGCTTCGTTCGGCTCGGCATGACCGACGAGGGCATCCGCTTCTTCAGCAGAAACGCCCGCCGGCTGGACGATAGAATCAAGATGGTCCGTCAGCAGCTGGAGGGGATGGGACCGAACGAGGGACAGGCGATGCGTCAGCAAATGGCCGTGTTTCAGCAGGGGCGTCAGGCGGTCACCAACGCGCTGCGGCTGTTACAGGCCCAACAAAAGGCCCCGAATCAGTGAGCGGATCAATGAAGGGCGTCAGAAAAGCGCGACTGATTGGACTCGCCGCCGGACTGGCGCTGATCGCCGGTTGCACGGGCGATCTGATTCGCAATCTCACCGAAGAGGCCCAGGGCAACATCGGCGTCCAGTTCATTAACAACACGCCCTTCCGCGCCGTGTTTTCGTTCGCGACGTATGATGCGCTGGATCGCGACCCGCCGGGACCGATGGACTTCCGCCAGCAGGCGGTCGAGGGAAACACGTCCACCGCCCCGGCCAACCTCGCCTGCGGGCGCAATCTCGGCATTGGCACGCAGGCCATGATCAACCGCGCCACACTCGTCGGCGAACCCAGCCAGGCCGGTTTCAACGGGCAGCAGTTCAATGTCGTCGTCAACTTCTCGGCGGCGGCGGCCGGGACATCCGCCGCGAACCTGCCGACCGCCGGCACGGCCGAGGGACGCGAGGTGCGCTTGGGCGTCGACTACTCGTGCGGCGACCTGGCGATCTTCACCTTCGAGCAGGACGCGAACGCGCCGGGCGGTTTTCGCATCGACTACAACCTGATTCAGAACGACGAGGATCAGTAGCGCGGCACTCGGACGTCATCGCGCAGCGCGGGCATGACGGACGCCGGCGCACCCGCTTTGTTCGTCACCCCCGCGCAGGCGGGGGTCCACGACGACCAACGGCGTCAAGGCCTAGCGCATCTTCACTCCGTGGATTCCCGCCTGCGCGGGAATGACGCGCGGGCGGCCACTCTTGATTTGTCACCCCCGCGCAG
>CAZGTH010000004.1:76828-222248 GCA_964528455.1 uncultured Planctomycetales bacterium
GCCTGCGCGGGAATGACGCGCGGGCGGCCACTCTTGATTTGTCACCCCCGCGCAGCAGGCGGGGGTCCACGACGACCAACGGCGTCAAGGCTTGGCGCATCTTCACTCCGTGGATTCCCGCCTGCGCGGGAATGACGCGCGGGCGGCCACTCTTGATTTGTCACCCCCGCGCAGGCGGGGGCCCACGACGACCAACGGCGTCAAGGAATTGACGCTTTTTCATTCCGCGCACTAGACGCTCGATCTAAACAACATCCTCCCATAAATCTCGCCAATCAGGATTGTCCTGCTCAATCAGCTTGACCTTCCAAGCTCGATTCCACTTCTTGAGCTGCTTCTCGCGCGCGATCGCGGACTTCATGTCAGTGTGCGGTTCGAAGAACACGAGTCGATGCAATCCGTGTTGCTTGGTGAATCCTTCGCGCGCATCGTTCTTGTGTTCCCAGCACCTTGCGGCCAACCCGCTTGTCACGCCAATGTAGATCGTCCCGGCCTTATGATTCGCCATCATGTAGACGGCGGGTTGCTTGGACATGTCGCGTTCCTGGGCGCCGCTCTACTCCGTGGATTCCCGCCTGCGCGGGAATGACGCGTGGGGCGCACGCCCCTCTCCGTGCGGCGCCACCCTTCATTCGGCGCCTCGCGCGCAGGAATGACGGAAAACGGCGCCACCTCTTTTCGTCACCCCCGCGCAGGCGGGGGCCCACGACGACCAACGGCGCTAAAGGCCTAGCGCATCTTCACTCCGTGGATTCCCGCCTGCGCGGGAATGACGCGCGGGGCGCACGCCCCTCTCCGTACGGCGCCACCCTTCATTCGGCGCCCGCGCGCAGGAATGACGAAAACGGCGCCACCTCTTTTCGGCGCCCCCGCGCAGGCGGGGGCCCACGACGACCAACGGGCGAATCCTACTAACCCAGCTTCCCGCGCAGCCACTCCCTCCCCGCCTCCAGCGCTTCGCCCAGCTTCGCCGGGTTCTTGCCACCTGCCTGCGCCATTGTCGGCGGGCCGCCGCCGCCGCCTTCCACGATCGGCGCGATCGCCTTGATCAAATCACCGGCCTTCACGCCGCGCTTCACGAGGTCCGGGCTGACCGACGCGATCAGCATCGCCTTGCCGTCCGCGTCGACGCCGAACAGCACGGCCGCCGAGGTCAGCTTCTGCTTGGCGATATCCGCCGCGGCCTTGAGCTGATCGACCGGCAGATTCGGCATTCGTCCGACGACGATCGACGCGTCGCCAACCCGCTGCGCGCCCGCGATCAACCGCTCCACTTCGTCGCGCGCCTGATCAAGACTCTCGCCCGCCGCCGCTTTTTGTTGCTGTTTCAGCGCTTTCTGCAACTCGGCGATCGCGTCGCGCAGCGCATGACGATCCCCCACCGGCAGCGCCGCGCCGTGCGCCGCCTCCTGCAGGTCGTTGATCTGATCGTGCAGATTCGGCGCCGTGTCCGCCACCGAGTGCAGCGCTTCGGCCCGCGCCCGCAGTTCCTTGCCCGTCCGCTCCGCATTCCAGGCGGCGGCGCCGGAGACGCCGACCACGCGCCGCACGCCCTTGGCGACCGACTCCTCGCCGGTCAGGCGGAACCGCTCGATTTCGCCCGTCGCGCGCACGTGCGTGCCGCCGCAGAATTCGATCGAGTATTGCCGCCACTCAGCGCGATCCGGCGTCGCGAGCAGTTCGCCGACCGGCGGGCCGATCGAGACCACTCGCACGCGATCGGGGTACTTCTCGCCGAAGACCGCCCGCAGGCTGTTGATCTTCCGCGCTTCGACTTCGGCCGCTTCCTCGGCGAACACGCGGTGATTGGCGTCGATCTGCTGGTTGACGAGCGCCTCGATGCGCTCGATCTGCGCGGTCGTCAGCGCCGCCGGATGCGAGAAATCGAAGCGCGTCTTCTCCGGATCGACCAGCGAGCCGCGCTGATCGACATGCTCGCCGAGCGTCTCGCGCAAGGCCCAGTTGAGCAGGTGCGTCGCGGTGTGATTGCTGCGCGTCAATTCCCGCCGGGCGTCGACTTCCAGCTCGAAGGTATCTCCATGCTTCAACACGCCGCGCGTGAGATGGCCGACATGCGCAACCACCTCGCCAAAGCGCAGCGTCGAGTGAATCGCGAACTCGGCGGCGTCCGACGACGCCCGACCGATGTCGCCCACCTGCCCCCCCTGCTCGCCATAGAAGCAGGTGCGATCAAAGATCAGCGCCGCCGGAGTTGAGTCGGTAAGCGTCTGCTTGGGGTCGAGCAAGGCGACATTGCCGCCGCGCTCGACCAGGATCGCGCGCAGCGCCGCGCTCGCATGCGCGGCAGTGTGTTTCAACGCGTCGTCCGTCGGCGGCAGCTTGGCGAGAATCGCCGGATCGACGTGAGCAAACGCCGCCGCATCGCCCTTGCCCGCCGCCCGTGAACGCTGCCGGGCCTCTTCCATCAGGCGGTCATACTCCGCATGATCCACGCCAAGGCCGCGCTCGCGGGCCATGATCTCGGTCAGATCGCGCGGGAATCCGAACGTGTCGTACAGCTTGAACGCGTCTTCGCCACTGACCTCGCGCCCGCTGTGTTTCATCGCGGTGGCGGCGGCCGTCTCAAACAGCGCCAATCCGCGATCGAGCGTGCGGTTAAAGCTCTCTTCCTCTTCCCGCACGACTTCGATCACGCGCGCCGGGCTCTTGCGCAGCTTCGGGAACGCCTCGCCCATCGCGTCGACCACTACCGGCGCCAGCTTGCACAAGAACGGCTCGCGCAGGGCCAGATGCTGCCAGCCATACCGCACGGCGCGCCGCAGAATCCGCCGCAGCACATAACCACGACCATCCTTATCCGGCATCGCGCCATCTGTTAGCGCGAACGTCAGCGTGCGAATGTGGTCCGCGATCACGCGGCAGGCGACATCCCCCATGTCGTCCACCGAAAAACGGGCGTAGCGATTGTCAGCGTGTCCCGCGACCGGCGCGGCCTTTGCGCCGTACTGATGCCCGGTCAGTTTCTCGATCGCCTGAATGATCTGCGCGAATACGTCGGTCGCGTAGTTGTTGTTGTGCCCCTGAATCACCGCGCTCACGCGCTCCAGCCCCATGCCGGTATCCACGTGCTTATCCGGCAGCGGCGTCAGGTTCCCATCCGGCGCGCGGTTGAACTGAATGAACACGAGGTTCCAGATCTCAATCACGCGCTGATCGCCCGCGTTCACCAGCGGGCCACCCGTCAGGTCCGGCGTCAGATCGACATGCACCTCGCTGCACGGCCCGCACGGTCCCGTGTCGCCCATTTCCCAGAAGTTGTCCTTCATGTTGCCGGGATGAACCCGCGCCTCGGTCATACCGGGAATCGCCAGCCACAACGCCCGCGCTTCCAGATCGGGCTCCAGCCCCTTGTCCGGGTCGCCGCCGAAGTACGTCGCGTGCAGGCGATTCGGATCGAGCCCCCACACTTTCGTCAGCAACTCCCACGCCCACTCGATCGACTCTTTCTTGAAGTAGTCGCCGAAGGACCAGTTGCCGAGCATCTCAAAGAATGTGTGGTGATAGGTGTCGTGGCCGACATCATCCAGGTCGTTGTGCTTGCCGCCGGCCCGGATGCACGGCTGCGTGTCCGCCGCCCGACGATAACTGCGCGCGCCGGCGCCGAGGAACACATCCTTGAACTGGTTCATACCGGCGTTGGTAAACAGCAGCGTCGGGTCGTCATACGGCACGACCGGCGAGCCATCGACAATCGCATGACCGCGATCGCGGAAGAAGTCGAGGAAGTCCTGACGGACTTGGGCGGCGGTACGGGACAAGGGGCGCTCCTGCGGGCGATTCAATCCGAGATTCGACTGCCGCCGGCGACAATACCGGCGGAATACGGCAGTTTCGCATACGGGCGCGGCGATGCAAGTGGCGCCCGGCGGCCCGGCGGTTGGATTACGATGGGCGGTGACAAGGCCGAGCACCGCGGACGTGGCGCCGCGGATTGGTCGCCCAGACTCATCAGCCCGCAGCAGGATCAGCAACGGATGTCGCTTGTGACCGCCATCGCCGCGCCATTGACCGGCCCGGCCGAGACGCTCGACCGGGACGCCGACGCGGCCGTCGCGGCCGGGGTGGATTTTCTAGAATTCCGCCTGGATGAGATCAATGACGATGCGGCCGCTTGCGCCGCGTTGGCGCGCATCGCCAACGCCCGCGTGATCCTGACACTCCGCTGCGCGCTGGAGGGCGGAGCCTGCCACGACGCGGATGATCGCCGCGCCGAACGCCTGGTCGCGGTGGCGCAGGTCGCGCTGCAAGGCGCCGATCGGACCGCGTGGCGCCGCGATTGGCACGGCGCCTCGCAGCGCTTGCCCGGTGTGCTGATCGACATCGAAGCCGCGACGTGGCGTCGATCCGCCGCAATCCGCGCGGGGTTGGCGCCCATTCTCAAATCCGCCGGTTCGGATCAAGCCGGACTGATTCTTTCGCGACACGCGTTTGACCGCCCGGATTGGCTCGACAATCCGGATCCGGCCGCCGCCGTCGGGCGAGCGCTGGATGAACTCGACGCGCAGGCGCAGGCCGTCGCTACCGACTGCGGCGGCGCGCCCGTCGTCTCGAAACTGGCGATCGCCGCCGACGATGCCCGCGACGCGTTGGCGTTGCTTGCCGCGCTCGAGCGGCGTACTCGCCAGACGATCGCGCTCGCCATGGGCGAGGCCGGAGTCGCCGCGCGCGTGCTCGCCCCCCGCTGCGGCGGCGCGTTGGCCTACGCGCCGATCGATGCGGCCAACGCCTCTGCCCCGGGCCAACTCACGCTCGCGGCGCTGCGGGAGACGTTCCGCTTCGACGAGATCGGCCGCGAAACGCGCGTATTCGGCGTCGTCGGCTGGCCGGTGGCGCATTCGCGCAGCCCGCGCATTCACAATTACGCCATGCGCGGCGCGGGCATCGACGGCGTGTTTGTGCCACTGCCCGTCGCGCCGACCGAGGCCGCGTTTGACGCTTTGCTGGCGCTGATCGCGCAGCATCCACCGCTCGGCGTCGCCGGGTTGAGCGTGACCATCCCCCATAAACGGCACGCGTTGCGCCATGTCGAACGCCACGGGGGCGCCGTCCTGCCGATGGCCGCCCGCTGCGGCGCGGTCAATACGCTCACGGCGAGCGAATCCGGCTGGACCGCCGACAATACGGACGCCGCCGGCGCGCTGGAGGCGCTCCGGGCCGCGATCGGCGCCGATCCGTTGCGCAACATGCCCGTGCGCGTGCTCGGCGCGGGCGGGGCGGCCCGCGCGATCGTGGCCGCCCTGCTGCAGTTCGGCTGTCGCGTGACCGTGCTGAATCGCTCTGACGAACGGGCCGCGACATTGGCCGCCGACCTCGGCTGCGAAAGCGCGACATGGGAAACCCGTTGCGCGCCCTTCGACGGGCTCATCGTCAACTGCACATCGGTCGGCATGACGCCGCACGAAGACGAGACGCCGGTCCCCGCCGAGGCGCTTTCAGGCGCCGCCGCCGTTTTTGACACGGTCTATACGCCCGCCGAAACGCGTCTGCTGCGGGAAGCCCGCCAGGCCGGCAAGAAGACGATCAGCGGCGTCGAGATGTTTATCCGCCAGGCGGCCGCACAGTTCGAGACCTGGCACAACGTCCCGGCGCCACTCGACGCCCTGCGGGAAAGTCTCAACGCCTGACGGGCCGCGCCGCGGGCCGTCTGTTACAATTCCACCCAAATGCGCGATTTCTCCGATCCCACTGATCCGCGGCTGGCCGTCGATCTCGCCGGCGTGCCGCTTCGCAACCCGCTCCTGACCGCGTCCGGCACGTGCGGCTACGGGCCGGAGTATGCCGAGGCGATCGACTACGCCACGCTGGGCGGCTTCACGACAAAAAGCGTCACCCGACACGAGCGCCCCGGAAACTTCCCGGAACGTCTCGCCGAAACGCCCGGCGGGCTGCTCAACGCGATCGGCCTTGCGAATGTCGGCGTGGAGCGCTTTCTGGTCGAAAAACTGCCGTTCATTCAGACCATGCAGTGCCCGGTGTTCGTCAATGTCGCGGGATACACGATCGAGGACTATGTCGTTGTCTGCGAAGCGCTGGCCGACGTTGAGGGGATCGCCGGCATCGAGTTGAACGTGTCATGCCCGAATGTCGCCAAAGGGCTGATGTTTGGCACGGATCCGGACTTGCTGCGCCAAGTCACCGGCGCGGCGCGCGACGCCCTTCGGGGCAAGCGACTGATCGTCAAGCTGTCGCCGAACGTAACCGACATCGTCGGGCTGGCGCAGGCGGCGATCGAAGGCGGCGCGCAGGCCCTGAGCCTGATCAACACCTATGTCGGTCTCGTGATCCGGGCCAAGACCCGCCAACCGGCGCTCGGCAACGTCACCGGCGGCCTGAGCGGCCCGGCCATCAAGCCGCTGGCGCTGCTGGCGACGCATCGCGTGTATCGCGCCGTCGCCCACGACGCCGGCGTGCCGATCATCGGCATGGGCGGAATCCAATCGACGGAAGACGCGGTCGAGTTTCTGCTGGCGGGCGCGACGGCGGTGGCGGTGGGGACAGCGCTATTTGTGGACCCGACGACGCCGGTCCGGATCGCGCGCGAATTGTTGGGTTGGCTGGACCACTACGGCGAAAAAGACGTTGCGGCATTGACAGGCTCGCTCAAGGCCGAGGCGATCAGCGGCCAGGCGTGCGCAGCGCCGGTTGTCCAGGATTGAGCGTGTCGGCCGCGCGGACGATATTCGCGGGCTTCCGCCCGTAGGGCGGACGATGACTGCCAGAGGCTTCCGCCCGTAGGGCGGACAATGTTTGCCGGGGGCTTTAGCCCCCGGAGTGGCGCGCTCATCCTCTCGCCCGGAGGGCGAACGCAACCAACGCCCCGTCGGCCCTCCGGGCCGGCGCAGGCCGCGCGTACTTCACCGGGGGCTGAAGCCCCCGGCAACAACAGTCGGCCCTCCGGGCCGCCCCCCATCCCGTCGGCATTTCAGTTGATTCGGCGGCAACGGCTCAGGATCGGTGACATCAAGCGCCGCGCGCAAGCGGGATGGTCAGGTATATCCGCGCCGACTACCCCCTCGGGCATCGAACAACCTGGACGGACGGACATAAAGAAAAAAGAGGCCGGAGCTTTTCGCTACGACCTCGATGTTTCATTTTGAAAACCGCTTGGGTGCGAACCGACGCCTAGCTGCGCGCCTTCTCACGGCCGCGCGCGTCCGCCACGACCTTCTCCTGCACATCACGCGGGGCCGGGCGATAGCACGAGAACTCCATCGAGAACGTGCCCTGTCCCGCCGTCGCCGAACGCAGGTCGGTCGCGTAACCGAACATCGCCGCCAGCGGCGTTTCGGCGCGGATCGTCGTCGTGCCGCCCTTGGCCTCGGTGCCGTGGATGATGGCGCGGCGGCTGGTCAGGTCGCCGACAACCGAACCCTGGTTCTCCGTCGGCACTTCGACCTCCAGCGACATGATCGGCTCGAGAATCGTCGGCTTGGCCTTCATGTACACTTCCTTGAAGGCGTCGCGCGAGGCGATCTGGAACGCCAGGTCGGACGAGTCGACCGAGTGGGCCGAGCCGTCTTCCAGCACCATCTTCACCCGCACGACGGGATAACCCGCCAACGGGCCCTTCTGGCGCGCAGCCTGGAAGCCCTTGTCGCAGGACGAGATGTATTCGCTCGGGATGCGACCGCCGGTCACCTTGTTCTCGAACTCGTAGTCCTTCTCGGCCCCTTCGGGCAGCGGAACCATGCGGCCGGCGACGTGGGCGTACTGGCCCGAACCACCGGTCTGCTTCTTGTGCTTGTAGTTGAACTCCGCCTCGGCGCCGGGCGCCTCGCGATAGTTCACCTTCGGCGCGCCGACCTCGACCGTTACGCCGTATTCGCGCCGAATGCGCTCCAGGTAGACCTCGAGCTGCAACTCGCCGACACCGGAGATGATCGTCTCACTGCTCTCCTGATCGGTATGCACGTGGAACGTCGGGTCTTCGCGCACAAACCGCTGCAGCGCCTTGCTCAGCTTGTCGCGATCCGCGCCCTTGCCCGGCTGGACGGCCAGCGAAATCACCGGGGCGGTCGTGTGGATGTTTTCCAGCGAGTAATTCAGCTTGTCGTTGCAGAACGTATCGCCCGAGGCGCACTCAACACCGATCATCGCGATGATGTCGCCCGGACCGGCTTCCGCCACGTCCTCGCGGTCGTTGGCGTGCATGCGCACCATGCGGCCGATGCGGCGCGATCGTCGCTCACGCGTGTTGGTGATGTTGTCCGCCTTCTTCAGCCGGCCCTGATAGATACGGGTGTAGGTCAACTGGCCGAACGCCTCGTCGACCAGCTTGAACGCCATCGCGACCAGCGGCGCATCCGGATCGGCGGTCATCGCCACCTCGGCGCCGTCATTGTCGTTGTCGATCGCGTAGTACATACGATCCAGCGGCGACGGCAGATAACGCACAATCGCGTCCATCAGCGGCTGCACGCCGGTGTTCTTGAACGCCGACCCCATCATCACCGGCACGATTTCGCGGCCGATCGTCAGGCGCCGGATGATCCCGTGCAGCGTGTCCACATCCGGCTGCTTCTCTTCCAGGATCATTTCCATCAACTCGTCGTCGTAGAGCGACAGCGCGTCGAGCATGCCGTGCCGGGCGCGATCGACTTCATCGGCCATGTCAGCCGGAATGTCCTTCACAACCACTTCGACGCCCTTCTCACCTTCGAAGTACAGCGCCTTCATCGCGACCAGGTCGATGACGCCCTTCAGGCTGTGCTCCAGGCCGATCGGCAGTTGCAGCTGCACCGCCGTCAGGCCGAGCTTCTCTTCGATCTCGTTGATGACGCGGGCCGGGTCGGCGCCGACGCGATCCAGTTTGTTGATAAAGGCGATGCGCGGGATGTTGTAGCGCTTCATCTGGCGGTCCACGGTGAGCGACTGCGACTGGACGCCGCCGACGCCACACAACACCAGGATCGCGCCGTCCAGCACGCGCAGCGATCGCTCGACCTCGACCGTGAAGTCGATGTGCCCCGGCGTATCGATGACGTTAACTTGGTGATCCATCCAGTGCACGGTCGTCGCGGCGGAGGTGATCGTGATGCCGCGCTCCCGCTCGAGGTCCATGTGGTCCATGACCGCGCCATCGCCGCCGCCGCGCACCTCCCCGATCTTGTGAATCCGACCGGAGTAGTACAGCAGACGCTCCGTGAGGGTTGTCTTGCCGGAGTCGATGTGGGCGGAAATACCGATGTTGCGAATGGTCTGGATCGGGTTCATGGGCACTGGCTCGTCTAAGTCGTTCTATCGTGGCAGTTTACGTTTTACTTGAGCGGCCGACCGCCGGATCGCTCGGATAGTCATTCAGCGGGCCGCTTCCGGAGAAGCGAACACCGAAACTTCACAAATTGCCGTTCTGGGAAAAACGCCCGTCAGCGGCCTTTTTGCACTCCGTTCGCGTCAATTCGGAGCCGGTCAACTTCTGACTCGTCTTGGCCTGCTCCAAATCAGGCCGCCCGACGCGCGGCGAAAGAATCGCGCATCCATTGTGATTTCGGCCAAACCCCCGGCCGAATCCAGCGCGCAGCAGCGGGCGCGTTAACGCGGGACTGTATCCGCGCCGGTCGTCAAATTCAAGACCATAATTGTTTGTTAGCGGCGAATTTACGGACTCATAACGCACGCGATGGAAGCCGCGCCAAAGCCGAAATTCGAACCGCTCCCGAGGCCCGTCAGGCCCCGGCGCCGGCTAGCGCATATTCCAGCGGGTCAGCCGGCTGGCGCGATCGGACATCCAGATCGCGTCCCAATCATCGGCCACCTGGCGCATCTCGTGCTCAAAGGCCACTTTATGGAGCGACTTCCGCTCTTCCCATGAATGGGTCGTGGTGGCACAACCGGCCAGAACTGTGATTCCCGCCAAAACGCCGAGGAGGATGATCGCGCGCATGAGTGTCCCTTTTTCGGCCGCCGTCCTTGATACCCCCCTCAAGTTTCGGCCGTACCAGCCGCCGTGTCAACCGTCAGCGACCGGCGCGGCCGGCGCCCAGCCCCGATTACTCACGCCCGGGCACGTTTGGCAGCGGATTCGACAATCGCTCCGGTCGCGCCGACGCCGGCTGCCCATATCCCTCCGGGAACAGATACGTGCCGCGGTCGCGCTCCGGCTTCGGGATTTCCGAACGGAACTTGACCGCCAGCGCCGACGGATCGATCCGTACGCCGGTGACCTGCCAGGACACTTCCAGGCCGGGCTTTCCACCGGCGATCGTGAAGCGATTGTTCTCGATCCGCGAGGCGACATACACCGGCGCATACCCGCCAACGCAGGTCAGCTGGTAGCGGAAGTCGGCATTGACCTGATCGAACCAGTCCGGGAGCGCCACCTCGGCCTCACCATTGTCGTCGAGCATGGCAACGCCGTCGTAGACGTTCTTCATCTCATCGCTTTCCACGCACGAGTGGACGAGATACTCCTCGGACGGGTTGAGGGGATGGTCGATCAGGAAGTTCTTCGATCCCCCCACGACGAAAAAGTTGCCTTCGACGACGGTGGGTCCAAAGAAAAGGCCCGCCCATCCCGTCCCCTCGTTCTCACCCAGTACGCCGGCACTACTGCCATCACCGGTCGCGGTCCCGAGCACGCCCCGACCGGACGGGGCCTGGCTGCGACCGTAGACACCGCGTCCTGTGCCGCTGAATCCGTACACGCCGTAATTCCCCTGGCCGTAAGTGCCAACGCCCACATTCGAATTGGAATATCCAAACACGCCGTACGCCGTGCCGCTCGTGTTCAGGTTGCCGCCGCGCAGGGCCACGCTGCCGCGATGCTCGACATCGAGGCGCGCCGTCGGCGCTTCGGTTCCGATGCCGACCGCGCCCGTCGCGTTGTTCATGACCAGGCCCCAGCCGGCCCCTTCCGTGCCGAAAAAGCCGAGCAAGTCGTCGTTCCGCATGCCCACGAACCCGCGGTCTTCGTTGGGCGTGTTCTGAAAAAAGTAGATTCCGGCGCTGCCGCGCGCGCCCTGCCGCACGCGAAAACGGTCGTTCACATCGAGCAGATAACCCGGATCGAGCAGGCCGATGCCGATGTAACCGCTATCGGTGATCGCCATCCGCGTCGCCCCGACAGTCTCCAGCCGCATGCTCGTCGGCGCAAACAGGCTGTCGGGCACGCCGTACTCGATGCGGGCGCGCTCGGCGCTGCTCGTGTTCAGGAAACGGATGGCGCCATATGGCAGTTCGCCGCCGATCGCGTTGCTGGTGAGATCGAGCGTTCCGGTTCCCGGGGCGATGAACGGACCCGATCCGCCATCGTGCGCAATCCGTACGCGCGACGCGACCTCCAGCGGCGCCAGCGGCGTGTCGGTCCCGATGCCGACGTTGCCGCCGTTCGTCTTATAGATGCTGCTGCCATTTGCGCTCCAGAATCCGCTGCCGCCGCCGGCCGCGTTGAGCGCATACAGCGCCACCGGCGCGGGCATGATCGGCTGTCGCGGCGAGAGCGCCGCATATGTCCCGCCGGCCCCGGGGCGGACATCGATCTCCACCCAGCGCGCTTCCGAGCCGAACGCGCTGGCGCCGAAGTTGAGGTCGACCGTAAACACGCCATCCTCAACCAACACATCATTGAACGAAAGCTGCGCGCCGATCTGCGCCCCGCCGGTCGCGGCGGTGTACAGGCGGAATCGCATGTCATACGCACCGTTGGCAAGCCCGCCGCCGGACCGAAGCTGCCCCTGATAGGTGACGGCATTGCCCAGCGGCGCGCCGCTGGCGCCGCCTGTCACCAAGAGCGCCACGATTGCGGCGAGGATCGGCGCGACGCGGGCGCGGGTTGATCGAATGGGTTGCGGTTTGCGAGATTCGGCGCTCATCGATTGTCTCCTGTCGCGCCGGGTTATCGGCGGGCGCTTTGCTTTGGTTCCGCCCGATCGACAGCCGCGCGGAACCGGCCACCTCAGACATTCGAAAACCAGCGGCCGGGGTTGTCAGGATTTCTCGCGAATCTCGCGGGTTGCGGGCGCGGGAGACGGTCAGGAGCCCGGGGGAATATACTGCCGCCATGAGCGACGCCACCGAACCCCGCTGCCCCGCCGATTGTGCGGTAACCAATCTGATCACCTTCGCACACGTTGCGGATGTGGAGCAGTCACTGGCGTTCTACGCGCTGCTGGGTTTCACGCCGAGCAGCGTCATGCGACACGCGAACCGGACGTTCTGGGCCAGCGCGGCCAGCGGGCGCGGCGAGATCATGTTCGCTCAGGCCGACGGCGACCCCGTGCCCGAAGCGCAGGCGGTGTTGTTCTACATGTACAGCGAAGATGTCGCCGCCCTCCGCGCGCATTTGTTGTCCGCCGGCCTGCACGACGGCGGCGTCTATTGCGGCCAGGCCGGCCCCAACAACGGCCGCCGCGTGGTCTTCGAGGTGGCGCAGCCGCACTACATGCCGGACGGCGAGATCCGCGTCGCGGATCCGGATGGGTACTGCATTCTGGTCGGGCAGTTGGGATAGGCCGCGGTTGCAGCGCCTTCTATTTCGCGCGTCGGTCGGATTCAACGTCCGACAACGCCGCCGGGCCGTGGTTCGACTCCACGCGTTACCATGCCGCCATGTCGCTCGAAGAATACCGCCGTAAGCGTGATTTTGAACGGACGCCGGAGCCCGCCGGCGGGGCGAAGCGCGCACGCCGCAAGCGTGGGACCGCCGCCCTTTCCTATGCCATGCAGAAACACTCCGCCACGCGCCTGCACTATGACTTGCGGCTCGAATACGAGGGCGTGCTGCTGAGCTGGGCGCTTCCCAAGGGCCCCAGCATGGACCCGCGCGAGAAGAAGCTCGCCGTGCAGACCGAGGATCATCCGCTCGAATACGGCGGCTTTGAGGGACTGATCCCCGCGGCCGAATACGGCGGTGGAACGGTAATGCTGTGGGACCGCGGCGAGTGGGAGCCGCTGTCACCAATGCCGCAGAGCTACGTCGACGGCGACATGAAAGTCCTGCTGCGCGGGATGAAGCTGCGCGGCGCGTGGGCCCTGGTGCGCATGAAGGGCAAGGGCGCCGACAGCGGCAAGAACTGGCTGTTCATTAAGGAGCGCGACGAATTCGCCGCCCCCGAAGAGACCTACGCCGTCGCCGATGAAGAACCGTTCAGCGCGCTGACCGCGCGCAGCATGCACGAGATCAGCACCGCGGGTGACAACGTCTGGCGCGACGGGCACGCCGTGGGCGAACCGCCGCTGATGTGGCGTCGGCGGCGCTCGCCGGCAGTGTTGGATGTGAACCTCGAAACAGCTGATCTCGCCGGAGCGCGAACCGCCCCACTGCCCGAACTCCGCCCGCTCCGCGCAAGCGGCGTGGATGAGCCGCCCGCGGGCGATGAGTGGCTGCACGAGATCTGGATACGCGGCGCGCGATTGCTGGCGACGCTGACGCCGGACGAAGTGCGGCTCAGCGGTATGAAGGGCGAAGACTGGACGACGACGCTGCCGCGCCTGGCCCGCGCGCTATCCAACGTTCCGTGCCCGACAGCGGTGATCGACGGCGTGGCGACGGTGATCGGCGCGGGTGGACGTCCGAACCTCGCGGCGCTGGAAACGGCGATCAAGCTCGGCGACGAGCGCGACATGGTGTTCTATGCGTTCGATCTGCTCTATGCCCTCGGCGCTGACCTGCGCGAAACGCCGCTGACGCAGCGCAAAGCCGCGCTGAAGGCGATCATTGACGCGATGCCTGAGCACGCCGGCGTGCTGTTCAGCGACCACATCATCGGACACGGCGCCGAGGTGTTCGCGCAGGCGCACAAACTCGGGGCGGCGGGCGTGGTGTCGAAACGCGCGGACAGCGCTTATCGCGAAAGTGGCGGAAAAGGCGCGGCGCCCGTCTGGGTCGAGGCGACCTGCCCGGAAACGAAGGCGGATTCCGCGAGCGTCCCGCGCGATTCGTTTCTCGCGCGTCGCCAACAGGGCGCAACCGCCGCCGAAGCCGTGTGGTTCTTTCACGACGTCCGCTTTACCAACCCCGATCGGATCCTGTACCCGGAACAAGGCGTGACGAAGCGCCGCCTGGCGGAATACTACGAGCGCGTCGCGGATCTGATCCTGCCGCACATCGTCAAGCGGCCGTTGAGCCTGTACCGCTGTCCGCAGGGCATCGAGCACGAAGCATTCTTTCAGAAGCACCTCGGCGAAATGTCGACGCCGCACATTCGCGAGGCGCCGGTGCGCGAAGCCGAGGGGCGCGAGCCGTATGTGGCGATTGACGGGTTAGCGGGGTTGCTGCTGTTCGCGCAGCTCAGCGTGCTGGAGATTCACCCGTGGGGAAGTCGCGAGGACAACATCGACAAGCCGGACCAACTGGTCTTCGACCTGGACCCGGGGCCGGGGGTCGACTGGGCGCAGCTGGTGGATTGCGCCACGCTCGTGCGCGAAACGCTCGAATCGCTCGGGCTGCGCAGCTTTGTGAAGACATCAGGTGGCAAAGGGCTGCACGTCGTGGCGCCAATCACGCGCCGGCATGGATGGGACGTGATCAAGACGTTCAGTGGCGATGTCGCGAAAGCGGTCGCCAGGCGCGACGAGAAACGCTACACGGCCAACATCGCCAAGTGGGCCCGCGAAAAGCGCGTGTTCGTGGATTATCTGCGCAATGTGCGCGGCGCGACCTGCGTGGCGCCATATTCGACCCGCGCCCGTCCGGGCGCGATGGTGTCGACGCCGCTGGCGTGGGAGGAACTCGATCCGCGGCGCCCGCTGGCGTTCAATGTGGAAACGGCGCCGCTGCGACTCGACGCGCTGGACGCCGATCCGTGGGAACCGTTCTTTGATTGCAAGCAGGGCCTGACCGCCAAGGCGCGGCGCGGAGTTTCGGGCGGATAAATGCGGCGGGCGCCGGCGTCGTTACTTCGTCAGCTCTTCAATCAGCGCGCAAACCCGATCACTCGCGCGCGACGCCTCCAGCGGGCGCACGACCTCCTCGATCCGCGTCAGCATGCGTGTCCGCAGCGCGTCGTCGCGCAGGATCGCCGCCGCGACCCGCGCCACTTCCGCCGGTCGCGGCCGCAGCGGCATGAATTCCGGCACGATCCGCTCATTCGCGAGAATATTCACCAGCGACAGGTGCGGCGTTTTGATCAGCCGACGCCCGAACAGGCGATACGCCAGCCCCATTACGCGACCGGCGTCGTACATGACGACCATCGGCTTGCGATAATGCGCGACGTGCAGGGTCGCGGTGCCGGACGCGACCAGCACAAAATCCGCCGCCGTGAGCAGGCTCGCGTTGTCGTCCACGACGATCTCGGCGTTGACGCCGGATGCGCGGGTGATCTCGGCGATCAGCGGCTTGCGCTCTTCGGAAACGGCGGAGATCGCGACCCGCACGGGGCCGATGGAATCCGCCAGACAGCGAACGGTTTCCAGTTGCAACGGCGCGACCGCGCGCACGACGTGTTTCCGCGAACCCGGCAGCAGCGCGATCAGCGGCGGCGCGGCGTGTGCGACGGATTCGCCTGCGCGGTGGGCGTGGCCGCCTTCCAGCGGGGCCGTCGAGCGCAGCGCCTGCACGCGCTGCGCATCCGGCGACTGGAGGGCCAGACTTTCGAACAGCGGGTGCCCGACGAACGCGGCGCGCACGCCATTCTCGCGAAAATACGCCTCCTCAAACGGCAGAATGCACGCGAGGCGATCCACCCAGGCCGCGATCCGCTGATTGCGATATGCCCGCGACGCCCATGTCTGCGGCGCGATGTAATACAGCGTCGGGATATTCATCTGTCGCGCCAGCTTTGCCACCGGCAGATGCAGTTCCGGCGAATCCAACAGCACCACCACATGCGGGCGGCGTACCTCCCAATCCGCGCGAATCGCCTTCATCGCGCGCATTCCGCGCCGGACGACGCCCAATATGCCGGTCAGCATCGCCGCGTGAGAGGCCATATCGAACACGGTCTCGACGCCGAGAGCGCGCAATCGCGGGCCGGTCAGTCCGCCGAAGGTCCACGGCTTCCGCATGCGCCGCGCGGCGCGCACCAGCGCCGCGGCGTGCATGTCCGCTGAATCTTCCGCGACGGAAATGAACACGCGCCGCGCTTCGCCGCCGGGATGCGCCGTTTCAGGAGACGCTACGTTCATTGCGCTTCGCGCATCGCAATCGCTTCGGCCAGGAACTTGTCGGTATACGCGGGGTCAACCTGCTGACACGCCTGCGTGGCGAGTTCACTGATGCGGCGATACTCGGGATCGCCGGTGCGCTCATCAAACTCGCCGGCCATGATGATAAGTCGCAGCAAATGCCGCAGGATCAGGCCTTCCTGCTTCACGAGCCCCGCCGCTTTCACAAACCCGAAAAAGTCGCAGTCGCGTTCGATCACGCCGCCGGCGATCCACTTCGGCTGCACGAACACATCCTCGGGCGCGGCCAACTTGGTGTCGAACAGCAGCTTCAGCATTTCCGGGAAGCGCGGCGGATGCGTCTCTTCCTCCGCCCACCATTCCTCGTCCTCGTCATCTTCCTCTTTCGTCTCGACGCCGCTGCCCAGCAGCCCCTTCTGTGTCAGCAGCGGCTCGAGACGCTGGGTCTGCAGCGGTCCCGGCTCGACCGTGTGCGGCACTGCGGCCAGGCGCGCAATCCGCGGCGGGCTTTCCAAGACCGACTCCAGCGCCTGCAGCTTTTCCTCGAAATTGCTGTAGGTCAGTTCCTCCGCCAGAAAAGCGCCATAAAGCGGATCAATGCTGCGAAACACGAGCAAGCCCTCGATCGTGTCATGCAATGTGACGTGGTCGCCGTCCTCGGCCCGCGTCAGGTAGTCGAGCGCCGCCAGATTGCCGATCATCGCGTCAAGCTGTTTCTGAAACGCCTCGATCTGCGGCGGCGGCGCGAATCGCTTGGAGACGAACTCGCGGGCTTCGTGCAATGTGCCGTTTTTCGTCAGCAGGTAGATCAGCACGCGGTACGGGATCATCGAGCGACTCTGCAGCGGGCCCGGACCGGCCTTGATCAGGCTTTGGAACTGGCCCTCGGTCCAGTACTGCTCGGTCTTGCGGCGCGACGGGCGTTTGCGCTCCATGTCCTTGCGGGCCCGCATGATGCCCGGGTCTTTCGATTTCGGGTCAATCTGATCGTAGCGCTGCTTCCATTTGTTGATCTTTACATCGTCGTCGTGCGCGATCGCCACGACATATCCCTGCGTGTCAAACTGCGGACGACCGGCGCGGCCGAACATCTGGTGCGCCTGCGACGCGGGCACGACTTTGCGCTCGCGCGGCTTGCCCTTCAACAGCGTCGAAAACACCACCGACCGCGCGGGCAGATTGATGCCCGCCGCCAGCGTTTCCGTGCAGATCACGAATGGCACGAGGCGCCGCTCAAACAGGTCTTCGACGATGATTTTGTGCCGCGGCAAGACGCCGGCGTGGTGCACGCCGACGCCGCGAATCAGCATCTGCTGGAGCTTAGGGCCGACGCCGAGCGCCAGATCTTCGGCGTATGGCCGCAGCGCGGCTTCGATCTCGGGGCGTCGCCCGTTGGGAATCAGCGGCAAGCCGCGCAGCGTTTCCGCCAACTGCCAGCATTGATCGCGTGAAAAGCAAAACACGAGCGCCGGCGATTTCGTCTGATCCGGCGCGCCCGAGGCCATGTCGACCAGTTGGTCGGTCATCAGGCGGTCTTCGACCCAGATGAACTCAAGCGGCACGCGGCGCTCGTCGGACGTGACGATCCGCAGCAGGCGACCGTGCTTGTCCTTCAGCCAGCCGATGAAGTCGACCGGGTTTCCGATCGTCGCCGACAGCAACATCACGCGCACGTGTTTCGGCAGCAGCACCAGCGAGAGTTCCCACACGACGCCGCGCTCAACATCGTTGAAGCTGTGAAACTCATCCATGACGACTGCGGAGACCTGCGAGAAGTCAATCTGATCGTCCTCGCGCCCGACGAGGTGGTTCAGCAGGATTTCGGCGACGACGACGAGAATCGGCGCATCGGGGTTTTCCTTGCGGTTACCGGTGAGCAGACCGACATCGTCGCGCGAGAAACCCCATTTCTCGGCCTTGGCGCGAAGCTCGCGGTACTTCTGATCTGTGAGTGCGATGAGCGGCGTCGTGTAATAGAGGCGTTTTCCGGTCGCGAGGGCTTCGTAGATCGCGGCCTCGGCGATCAGCGTCTTGCCCATGCCGGTGGGCGCGCTGACCATCACGCCGGTTTCGGTCTCAAACCAGGCGAGGATCGCTTCCTCCTGCACCGGGTAGAGCTCGAATTCGAGCGTATCCAGGAACTTTCCGCAGACCTCATCGCGTGTCATGCGGCGGCAGGATAGCCGCGTTGACGGGGAATGTCGTGTTGCGCTGAAATCCCGGCGAGACGCCCGGACCACCCGCGCTGAAGTCCCGGCGGACGCGGCCGCACGAGGCGCGCTGAGCAGCGCGCGGGAGTTTTAGCGCCCCTGATACTGTGGCTTGCGCTTTTCCAGGAACGCCGCGACGCCCTCGCGGTGGTCGGCGGTTCCGCCGGCGGTTTGCTGAATGAAGGCCTCGTATTCCAACTGGTCGTCGAGCGTGGCGTTCCATGCGTTCCGCAGCGAACGCTTGGTCAGCCCGATCGCGCGGGTCGGCATCGCGGCCAGGCGCTGGGCCAGTTCCGTCGCGACGCGCAGCGTTTCATCGGCGGCGACAACGCGGTTGCAAAGTCCCCAGGCCAGCGCGTCCGCGGCTTTGATTTTCTCACCGAGCATGCACATCTCGGCGGCCCGCGCGTGCCCGACCGCCTGTACCAGTGTCTGTGTCGCGCCCGTGTCCGGAATCAAACCGACATGAATGAACGCCATCATGAAGTACGCGCTGTCCGCGCACACGCGCAGGTCAGCCGCCAGCGCCAGACTCGCGCCGGCGCCCGCCGCCGCGCCGTTGACCGCGGCGACCACCGGCTTTTCAAGGCCGCGCAGGCGCGAGGCGATCGGGTTCAGGCGTTTGCGCAGGTGAGCGCCAAAGTCGAGCGTGACGCGTTCGCCGGTGTAGTGCTCGCGAATCTCGGCCAGGTCCTGCCCGGAACAAAACGCGCGGCCGGCGCCAGTCAGCAGCACACAGCGTGTCTCCGCGTCGCGCTCCGCGGTCTTGAGCGCCGCGGAAAGTTCTTCGCACATCTGCCCGTTGAGCGCGTTCATCGCGTCGGGGCGGTTGAGCGTGATCGTCAACACGCCGGCTTCGGTCGCGGTCTGTATCGCCTGAAACGCCATTGCTTGGTCCACCTCTCCAGCGGAATGCCCCGGGCATGTAAACTCGTCCGGGCGAGACGCCCGGACCACCCGCGCTACTACAATCGATCAACGCTCGGCCATGATGGCCTCACACCAACCGCACATTTTGCGAGGTCAACGCCCGGCGAACATCGGCCCGCGTTTCTCCTGAAACGCCCGCATGCCTTCCTTCTGGTCTTCCGTCGCGAACAGCATGTAGAACAGCTTGCGCTCATATTCCAGACCTTCGGACAGTGACGTCTCAAAGGCCTTCAGGACCGACTCCTTGGCGAACTGCAGCGCCAGCGGCGACCGCGACGCCAGTTCTTCACACACGCCGAGCGCCTCCGCGAACCAGTTCTCCGCCGGGACGACGCGACTGATCAGTCCGGCTGTCGCGGCTTCGTGCGCGGAAATCATGCGCCCGGTCAGCACCATGTCCATCGCGCGGGCCTTGCCGATGGCCCGCGTCAGGCGTTGCGTGCCGCCGGCGCCGGGAATGACGCCGATGTTGATTTCGGGCTGGCCGAAGCGCGCGGTCTCGGACGCGATCACGATGTCACAGTGCATCATCAGTTCGCAGCCGCCGCCCAGGCAGTAGCCGCTGATCCCCGCGACGATCGGCTTCTTGATGCGCTTGATGCGTTCCCACTTGGCGAACTGATCGCGGGTCAGCATGTCGACCATGCCGGCGTCGGCCATCTCGTTGATGTCGGCCCCCGCCGCGAACGCGCGGTCGCCGCCCGCCAACAGCATGCAGCGCACCTCCGGCTGGCGGTCAAAGTCCTGGAGCCCGGCGACGAGTTGGTCCATCGTCGCCAGGTTGAGGGCGTTCAGTTTTTCCGGGCGATTGATCCGCAGGATCCCGATCGGGCCGCGGGATTCGATCAAAATTTCGTTGGCCATAGTGCGGCTATGCTAGACGCGCCGACGGCGACGCGAAAGCCCGCGCCGCTACATGCCTGCGCCCAGCGCGGTGATCAGCGTGGCGGCGACCGTCTCGCTGACGCCCAGAAACAGGCCGTCGAGCAGCGCGTCGCGGATCGCACAGCCGGCCGACGCCGCGCTCAGGGCCAGCAGCCCACCGACACCAGCGCCGCGAAGAATGCGTTTCGTCATGGGGAGTCTCCTGTTTCTTCGATGAAATTCTCTCAAACCCGAGTCCGTCGCCACTACCAGCGCCACGAGAGGCCGACACCGGCGAACAGATCGTCCGCTTCCTCGTTCAAGCCGAAACCGATCCGCGCGTCGAGCTGCAGATTGTCGGTCAACAGATAAGTCAATCCGCCATTCACGAAATGCGCGGCGTCGGTATCCCGCGTATTCGGATATAGCCCGAAGTACTCGACGTACGCCCCCATCGAGTCGGTGATCGACTTGGCCAGGCTCAGCGATGTGGTGGTCTGCAGGAATCGACCGTCCGCCTCGCGTAAGGCAAACAAGCCGACATTGCCGGCGATCGCCCAATCGTGCTCCAGGTCATAAGCCCACAACAGCACGAGGCCGGGATCGACATCCCCCACTGAGAACCCGGCCGACCCGCTCGGCACGCCCAACTCGGCGATGACGCCGAAATGGGGACGCCAGCCCTCCTGTTCGAACAACTTGTACTTCACGCCGAGCGACATGTCCGCGGCGCCTTGGTCCCAGGTTTCACGCGTGATCGGCCGGCCGGCGCGGGTCGCGTCGGGGCCGAGCGTTTCCGCCCAGTTGTAGCCGTCCCACCCGACGCGAAGTTCAAAGTCAGGCGCGAGGCCGAATCGCCACAGCATCTCGGGGCCGGTGTGGGTCCGCGTCCGGGTGTCGTGCGCGCGGTCGTAGGTGAAGGTGTAGCCCACCTCGAGTTGCAGATGCCCGAATGGGACCGCGTCGGCGCTTTCCGTGAAGTCCGGGCGATCCGTCACCAGCGGGCCGGTCAATTCCGCGGGGCGCCAATCAAGGATGCTCGGCGGGGGCGCGTCGGCCACGATCTGCGCTGCGCTGCCCGGCGCCACCGGGCCGGGCACGGCGACCGCCGCCGGCGGCGCCGGGTCGGCCCCGCCTCCCGGCACGATGGCAATGATGGCTGCAAGATGTAGCATGGAAAATATAATGTACCTCACGCTACATTTTGTCAATACCCAGTGAGATCATGGGGTTTCGGCGTCCGAAACGCGGCGCAGGCGGGGCTCACGTGAATAACAAGCTGGCGATTGCTAGACTTCGGACAGGGCCGACCCCGCGTCGGAGCCGATAGACACGCCGGGCGGCGCTGCGCGCTTCGATCGCCGCCAGAATGAGGAATTGCAAGGGGACAAGCACATGCGTTTATCCGTATTGATCGCGACCGTTTTATTGGCCGCCGGGCCGGCGAGCCTGGCCCAGGAAGGCAAGCCGACACCGCCACCCCAAAAAACGCCGCTGGGTGAGGGCGCGAAAGCCCGCAACAAAGAAGCGATGAAAAAGCGCGGCAAGGGCGGCCTGAACCGCGATGACCTGCGGACCAAGGCGCAGGGCCGGACCGATCCGCTGTCGGTCACCTATCGTCGCCTGACCAACAACATTCAGCTCGACGACGAGCAGCAGCACGCGTTGCTGGAGACGTACAACAAGCTCAGCAAGTCGGCCGGCGTCGAGTCCGAGCCGGATTCGGTGTTGCAGGATCAAATCGCCCAAGCCAAGCAGGCCGGCGACATGACTGAAGTGCGCCGACTCAAGCGGCAGATGCGCAGCACGCAATCGAGCCACGTGGTCGATGAGTTTCTCGGCGCCGCCGAGGGTCTGATGCGTGAGGATCAGCTTGAGGAGTACGACGCGTTCCGCGAGCGTGTCATCTTCACGCGCAGCATGAATGACTCGCCGGTGCAGCGTATCGATTCGCTGCGCGACCGGCTCGACCTCGACGAGGAGCAGGCGGCGGTATTTGACAAGCTGCGCAGCGAGCTGGACGAGAACCTTCAATCGAGCAACACGAGCGAAGAGGATCAGGCCAAGCTGATCGAGTCGATCGAAGATGCCCTCGATCGCGGCGACATGGAGCAAGTCGACGAGTTTCGCGAGGCGGCCGCAAAACTGCGCGGCGGACCGGATGAGGCGATGACCAAATTCACGAACGAGCTCACCGGCATCCTCCGCGAGGACCAGCTCGCCACGCTGGACCGCTTCATGCGGGCCGGTCAGTCCGGTCATGGCGCGGGCGCGAACGGCGGCGTGAACCCGGATCGCGTGCGCGACGTCATCGCCGCGGCGCGGCGGGTCGGATTGGATCGCGACCAGCGCACGCAGCTGCGTGACATCGAGCGCGAGGCCCGCGGTGGTCTGGCGGAACTGCGCCGGGCGCGCAGCCGCGATGAGAGCCAGCTCGCCGGCCAGGTCCGCGACCAGGTGCTCCAGATCCTGAACGCGGAGCAGCAGGCCCAGTTCAACGGGATTCTCAGCGGCGATAAGGACGCGGCGCGCGGACGGGCGCGGAAGGAATAGCCGTTCACGGTCAGGATGCGGGTCTGAAGGAACGCGGCCGGGTCTCGCATACGTGCGATGGCCCGGCCTTCTTCTTGCGCCGCTGGCGCAATTCCATCGGACCTGCCCCTGATCCGCTGATGGACAAGGCCTGATCGCCCGATATCATCCCCAGTATGCGTCGACACGGCCTATCGATCATCGTGTGTGCGATCACCGCGCTGTGCCCGGCGCTGTGCATCATCGAACTCGGCGCCCATCGTGCGGTTCATGAAGGTGAGACTGAGGCGACGCATTGCCACGACGACGGCGATCGCTCCCACCATCAGCACGATTCCAGCGGCGACCCGATCCCGCATGGCGAGCACACCTGTGTCTGCACCGGCAGCACAACCCCCGGCGCGGCGCTGCAGATTCCGGCGCCGCTGCCTTGCGGCTATGTCTGCACCGATCCGATCGACGCGCACGTTCTCCGATTCAGCGGCCATACCCACACTTTTGCGCTTTGGAGTCTCGCTGATCCACGCGCCTGCGGTGGCGCTGCGCCCCTGCTGATTTGATTTCCCTCCGCAATCTTTGACCCCGCGTTCGCGGTTTGACGACTGATCCGCGCCCTGACGCCTTTCGCGTCTGAAAGGCGCGCCTGTTCGCGTTCCTTCTGCCTCGGAGAAACTTCTCATGCGCATCGACTGGGCCCGATTGGCCTTGTCCGGCATGCTCGCAGCGCCGCTGATCGGCTGCGCGGCGGTCGACCCGCGCCCGGACTTTCGGCGCGTTGACCAACATGTCGCGGCCGCGATCGGCGACAGCGCGCTCGAACCGCCGGAGGACGCGGCGACGGCGCAGCGGATGATCGACGAACGCCTGCGCGACGGCCTCACGGCTGAAGAAGCGCTGCAGATCTGCCTGATGAACAACCCGCGCGTGCGGGCCGCTTATCTGCGCGTCGGCGTGGCGCGGGCCGATGTGGTCCAGGCCGGTCTGTTCAGCAATCCGAGCCTGGCGCTCTCGCTTCGGATGCCCGATGGCGGCGGCCTGACCAACCTGCAGTTTGATGTCGCGCAAAACATCGCGGACCTGTGGCTCATCCCGGCCCGCACCCGCGCGGCGCAGGGCGACCTCGATCGCGCCACGCGCGAAGTCGCCCGCGAAGTCAGCGCCGCGGCGCTCGATACGCGCATCGCCTACTTCACCGCGATCGGCGCCGATCAGGAACTTGAAATTGTCTCGGAGAACCGCGCGTTGGCCGAGCAACTCGTCGAAGCCGCCCGGGCGCGGCGCACCGCCGGCGTGGGCAGCGAGATCGATGTGAATCTGGCCGCCGCCGAACTCATGCAGACCGAAGTGCGGGCGCAGACCGCGACAATCAGCGCGTTTGAGGCCCGCCGACAACTCTGCGTATTACTGGGACTGATGGATTCGCCGACGGAACTGGAACTGCGCGACCGACTCCCCGATCCACCCGCGGGGGATTTCGACGTCCCCGCGCTGGTCCGCGCCGCCGAGGTCAGCCGGCTTGATCTGGTCGCGGCGGATTATCTGATCGCGGCGGCGGCGGCGCGTGTCGAACAGGAGAAACGCAGCGTCGTCAGCGATGTGCAGGTGGGTGTGAGCTTCGAACGCGTCGAGCGCGGCCGGCGAGGCGACCGCGACTTTCTGGCGGACACGCTGTGGGCGTCGGCCCAGGCCGGGGCGCTCGCTGCGCCGTCGTTACAGCCGCGCGGCGACCAGCCCACCGAGTCCGTGCTGGGCCCGTCGCTGTCTCTGAAAGTTCCGATTTTCGATCAGAACCAGGCGCAAATCGCAAAGGCGGAACTGATTCATCAAACAATGATGGCCAGCCGCGGCGCGCTGCTGGTGGAAGTGACCCACGAGACGCGCGCCGCCGCGCAACGGGCGGCCGCAACGTCGGCGCTGCTGACATACTATGACGACAATTTCCTGCCGCTGGCGCAACGCAACCTGGATCTGTCGCGCGCCGCGTACCGCGAGGGCGCGCTGTCGCTGCTGTCTGTGCTTGAAGCACAAAAGGCGTTGCTGGCGGCCCGCAGTCAGGCCATTCAGACCCGCCGCGATTACATCGTCGCCCTGATCGATCTGGAGAAGGCCGTCGGGCTGCCGATTGATCGGATGCCCGGTCGTGGCGCGGACCGGCCGATGACGCGCTCTCCCGCCGCCAACAATCCGGAGACTTCCGAATGACGTTCCGCACGCTCTTGCTGCTGATAGCGCAGTTTCTGCTGGCGATCATCCTCGGCGGTGGGGCCGGGTGCCGCCGCGACCAGCCGCCCGACGCGGAACCCGCGGCGCATGCGGCCGAGGCGGCGCCCAGCAATCGCGTCGACATTCCTGAATCGGTCCGCCGCAATCTCGGGATCACGTTCGCGCAGGTCGAGTCGCGTCCGGTCGCGCAGACGATTCGCGTGCCGGGCCAGTTCGAACTGCTTCCCGAGGCGCGGCGCGAGTATCGCACGATGTTGTCGGGCCGCGTCGAACTGCTCGTCCGACAATTTGAGCGCGTGGAACGCGATACGCCGCTGTATCGGTTGACATCGCCCGAATGGCGCGAGTTGCAGAGCCGGCTCAGCGAGGCGGAGTCGTCGATTCGGCAGAGCGAAGCGCGGGTGAGCTCGATCCCGCTGTTGATCGCGGCGCATCGGCGCCATGAGGAAATCCTGGAGGAGAGCATCGCGCTGTGGGAAGCGCGCGTCGCGCAGCTGGAACAGTCGCGGGCGTCAGGCGTCGTGACCAACGAGGTCTTTACCGGCGCGCGCAACACGATGCTGAGTCAGAAGGCGGAACTGGCCGAAATCCTCGAGAAAGAAGCGGACCTGCAAGGCCAGATCGTCTCGGTGCAGGCGGAGCATGACGCGGCGCATGCCCAGTTTCGCCTGCTGATCTCGACCGCGTCCAGTGTGCTGGGAATCGATGAGGCGGCGCTGTGCGCGCCTTACGAACTGGATGACCACATCAACGTCGGCATTCACTCGCACGAGACGCCGACTTCGCGCGTGCCCGCCGCCTGGCGTGAAATCGACGAAATCGAGGTCCGCGCCCAATCGCCGGGCGTGATTCAGACGCTCGAACTGACCAACGGCGCGTGGGCGTCCGCCGGCAGTCTTGTGCTGGCGACCGTGCGGCCGGACCAGCTGCGCTTCAAAGCGATGGCCATGCAGAGCGACCTGACGCGGCTGCGCGACGGGCTGCCGGCCCGCATCGTGCCGCCCAAAGGCGGGTCGGTCGATCTGCAGGACGCGATGGACGCGACGCTCGCGATCGGCCTGTCCGCCGATCCGCGCGAACGGACGCTCGAACTCGTCGCAACCCCCGAGACGCTCTCGGCCTGGGCCCGTGCCGGCGTCAGCGCCCACCTCGAAATCTACACCGCCGGCGGCGAACGCGCGCTCGCGATTCCGCTGTCCTGCGTCGTGCGCGACGGGCTGGAGCGCGTCATCTTCCGCCGCGACCCGCGCGACCCGAACAAGGTGATCCGGCTGGAGGCGGATCTGGGCGTGGATGACGGACGCTGGATCGTCATCAAGAGCGGCGTGCGCGAAGGCGACGAGATCGTTTTGGACGGGGTCTATCAACTGATGCTCGCCACCTCCGGCAGCGCGGAAAAAGGCGGGCACTTTCATTCAGACGGCACGTTCCACGCCGGCGAGGACGATTGATGTCGCGCGAGCCCAACATCCCGGCCGAACCGCCGCAGGGCGACGGGAGCATTCTGCGCCGGCTGATCGGCGCTTCGCTACGCCATTCCGGCCTGGTTGTGATGGCGTCGGCGCTGCTGCTCGCGTTCGCGGCGTTCCAGCTTCCGAACATGCCGGTCGACGTCTTCCCCGAACTGAACGCGCCGACCGTCGTGATTCTCACCGAGGCCGGCGGACTCGCGGCCGACGAGGTCGAACAGTACGTCACGTTTCCAATCGAAACGTCCGTCAACGGGCTGCCCGGCGTGCGGCGCGTCCGCAGTTCCAGCGCGATCGGGTTATCGCTTGTCTGGGTGGAGTTCGACTGGGGCCAGGACATCTATCGCGCCCGGCAACTCGTGTCAGAACGACTCACATCGGTGCGCGAAGCGCTGCCGCCGGATACGCACGCGGAGATCACCCCCGTCACCTCCATCACGGGCGAGATCATGCTGCTGGCGCTCTCATCGCCGGAAGGAACGGTCCCGCCGCTCGAGCTGCGGGCCTTCGCGGAGTACGAGCTGCGCAACCGGCTGCTGGCGATTCCGGGGATCGCGCAGGTCGTCGCGATCGGCGGCGAACTGCCGGAGTATCAGGTCAACATTCATCAGGACCGCCTGGCCCTGTTCGGGCTGACGTCGCATGACGTCGTTGAGGCGGCGCGATCGGCGCACAGTACGGCGAGCGCCGGCTACCTGCCGAATGTCAACCGCCTCGAGTTACCGCTACGACAGACGGCTCGCGTGGGCAGCGTCGCCGACATCCGCAACACGCTGATCAAGTACGACCAGGGCGCCCCGGTGCTGATCGGTCAGGTGGCGGATGTGACGCTCGGCGCCGCCCCGAAGCGCGGCGCGGCGGCGGACAGCGGCGTCTCGGCGGTTGTGCTCACGGTGCAGAAAGCGCCGGGCACGAACACGCTGGCACTGACGGACGCCGTTGATCGCGTGCTGGATGACGTTGAGAAAGGAATGCCCGCGGGCATATTCTTGAACCGCGCCGTTTTTCGCCAGGCCGACTTCATCCAGCGCTCCGTCGATAACGTGGTCCGTGTGCTCGCGGAAGCGACCGTTATCGTCGCGGTCATTCTGGTGCTGTTCCTGCTGAACGTGCGCACAACGCTGATTACGCTTACCGCGCTGCCGATCTCGTTGGCGGTCGCGTTGCTGGCGCTGTGGTGGCTGGGCCTCACGATCAACGTCATGACGCTGGGTGGCCTGGCGGTCGCCATCGGCGTGCTGGTCGATGACGCCATCATCGACGTGGAAAACGTGTTCCGGCGCCTGCGCGAAAACGGCCTGCGGCCCGAGCGCGAGCGCCGCCCGCTGGTGGATGTGATCTTCGACGCGAGCAACGAGATTCGGCCGGCGATGGTGCTGGCGACGCTGATCATCGTGGTGGTGTTCGTCCCGCTGCTGTTCCTGCAGGGGCTCGAGGGCCGTTTCTTCCGTCCGTTGGGAATTACCTACATCGTGTCGATCATCGCCTCGCTGATCGTCGCGCTGACACTGACACCGGCGCTGTGCAAGCTGCTGTTGCGCGGACGGCTTGGTGGCGATCGACACCAGGACGGCTTCCTCGTGCGGCGCCTGAAGCGCGCGTATGAACCGACGCTGCGTTGGTCCGTGCGGCATCGTGGCGTTGTGCTCGGCTCCGCGGCGATCGTCACGGCCCTGTCGCTGTGGCTCGGCAGCACGTTCGGCGCGAGCTTTCTGCCCGCGTTCAACGAAGGCACTTTCACCGTGTTTCTGTTCGCCCCGCCCGGAACCTCGCTCGCCGAGAGCGACCGCATGGCGCGTGGCATCGAAACCCGATTGACCGAGATCGACGGCGTGCGCAGCGTGACCCGCCGCACCGGACGCGCCGAGCGCGACGAACACGCCGAGCCGCCCAGCAGTTCGGAGATCGAAGTGACCGTCACGCCGAGCGCGTCGAAAGAAGATGTGCGGCGGCAGATCGACGCCGTGCTCGCGAATGTGCCCGGCGTCACGACCATGATCGGTCAGCCGATCGAGCATCGCCTGTCGCACATCCTGTCCGGCACGCCGGCGGCGATTGCGATCAACGTCTTCGGCGATGATCTCAACAAGCTGCGCCAGATCGCCAGGGAAATCGAAGCTGCGCTGAAGGCGTTGCCCGGGGCGCGTGATGTCGCCGCCAATCGGGAGGTGACCGTCACATCCTTGCCGATTCGCTACCGGTCACAGGACCTCGCCGCCGCCGGGTTGACGCCCGCCGCCGCCGCCGAGCAGGTGCGCCAGGCGATTTACGGCGAGACGGTCGCGGTCGTGAACCAGGGCGTGCGGCGCTATGACCTGGTTGTGCGCCTCGCGCCGGAAGAGCGCGAGCGCGTCGAGCAGATCTCCGCGCTGCGCCTGCGCGGCGTCGGGGGCGCCACCGTCCGCCTGGAGGAAGTCGCGGACATTGGCCCGGAGCGCACGCCGAACCTGATCGCGCGCGAGAACGCGCGCCGCAAAGCGCTGATCTCATGCAACATCGCCGAGGGGTACAACCTCGGTCAGCTCGTCGACCAGGTGCGCGCCAAGGTCGATCCGATCGTGCGGCGCGCCGGCTACAGCGTCCACTACGGCGGGCAGTTCGAGGCGCAGCAGTCCGCCGCGCGGACGATCCTGCTGGCGGGTATCGGCGTCGTAGCCGTCATGCTGATGCTGCTGCAACTCTCGACGGGCTCTTTCCGGGCGGCGGCGCTGGTGCTGGTCAATCTGCCTTTGTCGATTATCGGCGGCATTGTGGCGATATATCTGACAGAGGCCGCGAGTCCGTGGGACAACACGCTGGCGCTGCTGGGGCTTTCGCGGGCGGTGTACGAAGCGCCCGTGATCTCCATCGCCAGCCTGGTGGGGTTCATTACGTTGTTCGGTATCGCCGTCCGCAACGGGCTGCTGCTCGTGAATCACTACCAGCATGTAATGCGCGTCGAGGGTCAGGCGCTGGGCGAGGCGATCGTGAGAGGCTCGATGGAACGGCTCGTGCCGATTCTGATGACGGCGCTGTCCGCTGCACTCGGGCTGATTCCGCTGGCGCTTGCGCAGGGCAAGCCCGGCAGCGAACTGCTCGCGCCGCTCGCGATCGTCGTGCTGGGCGGTCTGATTACTTCCACACTGCTGAATCTGGTCGTTGTGCCGGCGGGGTATGCGCTGGCCTTCCGTCTGCGGGCCGCGTCTGATGACGAAGCGGCCGGCGCCCGGCAACGCATGCGCGCTGCCGGCTCAATCGAGACCACAACAGAAGGAGCTGAATGATGCGCGGGATGACGCTTACGGTCTGGTGTGTCGTCGCGGTCGGGTTAGTTGGGTGCGAGCGCAAGCCGGACGGCGGGAGCGCCAAAACGCCGCCAGCCGGGACGACGGCGGGCGCGGATCACGGACACGCCCACGCCGAGCCGGTCGCGGCCGATGATGAACATGATGACGGACCGGCGATCGAGCTCGGCGCCGCCGAGGTCGCGGGCATGACCGTTCGGGCGTCGCGCGACGCGGGTGAGATCAGGGCGGGTGGTGACGCCGCGGTCGATATCTGGATTGACGACGGCGTCGGCCCGGCGGCGGTCGTGCGTTTCTGGATCGGCACGGAGGACGCGAAAGGGGCGATCAAAGCCAAGGCCGAGATTGAGAACGGCAAGTGGCACACGCACACAGAGATCCCGGACCCGCTTCCCGCCGATGCGCGGCTGTGGGTCGAGATTGAGGACAAGGATGGGGCGACGCATGTGGTTTCGTTTGAGTTGAAGGGCTAGCGGAGCCCGGCGTTCGCGATACCGCTAAACTGGGTGTCATGAAGCCGATGCTCGTGGAAGGCGACCTTCTGGACCAGCCCGTTGACGTGATTGTCAACGCATGGAATCGCAACCTGATTCCCTGGTACCTGCTCATCCCTCAGGGCGTTTCCGGCGCCATCAAGCGACGTGGCGGCGTCGAGCCGTTCCGCGAACTCGCGCGACACGGCATGATCCCACTTGGCGGCGCCGTTCTCACGAGCGCCGGTCGCTTACCCTACAAGGGGATCATTCACGTCGCCGGTATCAACCTGCTCTGGTTTGCGACGGAGCGCTCGATTCGCGAGTCGGTTCGATCGGCGATGACGATTGTCGAACGCGAACAGTTCGCGTCTCTGGCGTTTCCGATCATCGGATCGGGTAGCGGCAGTCGCGGCGTTGAGACCGCGCTGGAGATAATGCTGAACGCCTTTGTGGGTATCGAGTCCGAAGCGGATGTCACGATTGTGCGATTCCGGAAGTGAGCGACGGGAAAGCCGCAATCTGGTCCAGTAGGGACAAGTGATGCTGGGTATTCAGGCTTCGCCGATGTCAGAGCGCGAGATACGAGGCCAGTCGTTTGGAGCGATCACACGCGCAGGCAAACCCGGGCCTGATTGGCGCGAGCAGCGCGGTTCGCTACTAGACCCCGCCGTCTTCGGCTATCGGCATGACTTCCGTTGTGCTTGCGGGTTGTTTCTTGGCGAACAACACAACGGCTTGATATGCCATGTATGCGCCGTCAAGGTCGGGTCGCGGTCTGCCCGATTTCGGCGATTTGGTCACATCGAGCTGAAATGGCCGGCGCCGCACCCCCTCGCGGTGGGCGCCGAATTGTCCGTGATTCCAGTCATTCCAATCGGGTTTCGGTCAGTAGCCCGAGGCCTTGGATTGAACGCGCTTTACTCCGATGTGCTCCGCGCAGACAGTGAAAAGGCCGAGGCGCAAGCCGTCGAACGGCTCTTCACGAACGAGCAGACCAACAACCCCCGCCAGCGATCCGGCTTCGCGATCGTCTCGCTGCTTGGGAACATGACCGGTATCAGGGCCGGAGAGCCCCGCGAGTGGGTTTACATGCGTGCCTTGGCAATGCGCCTGACCGTGACCGGTGCGCGCCGGCGCAACGACCGGGAATGACACCACGTTACTCGCGCTCACTCGGCGTCACCCCCCGCGCCTTACGCGTACTCCCAGCGCTCGCCCACCTGCAGCGCCCGCACTTCCACGCCCTGCGGCTGAAACGCCGAGATATCGTTCGTCAGGATCGGGAACGTCGCATAGTGGCACGGAATCGCGACGCGCGGGCGGATCCATTCGGCCGCCGTCGCGCCCAGGGTCGGGCCCATTGTGTAGCGGTCGCCGACCGGGATGATCGCAATGTCGGGCTTGTAGATCTCGCCCATCAGCTTCAGGTCGCTGAACAGCCCCGTATCGCCGAGGTGATACACCGTCGCCTCCGGAAACTTCAGCACCAGCCCGGCCGGCATGCCCATATAGACGCCGTCGTAACTCGACGAGTGAATCGCCGGCGTGAACGCGATCCAGCCGAAGTCGGTTTGAATCGTGCCGCCGTGATTGCCGGAGTCGGTTTTCTTGACGCCCTTGGTCGCGAGGTGTTCGCAGATCTCATAGTTGGCCACCAGGGTCGCGTCGTTCTTCTGAAGAATCTCCACCGCGTCGCCGACGTGGTCGGCGTGGCCGTGCGTCAATGCGACGTAGTCACACTTGATGTCGGCGGGCTTGTGTTTGGCGAGCGGATTGCCCGTCAGGAACGGATCGACCGCGACGCGCTGGCCGCCACCCTCGAACAGAAACCCGGAATGCCCCAGAAACGTGATTTTGAGCGACATGACTTCTCCGTTGGCGAATCCTGATTCGTCCGGCGAACCGACGCGCCGGCGCTACATCACACCCAGCACCTTCTGCGCCAGCGCCGGCGGCATCGCTTCATAGCGACAGGGCTCCATCGCGTAGGACGCGCGGCCCTGCGACAGCGAGCGCACCGCCGTCGAGTAGCCGAACATGGCTGACAAGGGCGCTTCGCAATCAATGACGTGATTCTGGCCGCGCATGTGCGTGCCGGTGATCGTCGCGCGGCGGCTCATCATGTCGCTGTTGATCGCGCCGAAGTACTCATCCGGCGTGACCACTTCGACCTTCATGATCGGCTCCAGCAGCACCGGCGCGGCCTTTTCGAGCGCGTGATTCACCGCCAGCGCGGTCGC
The DNA here is from genome assembly GCA_964528455.1 of uncultured Planctomycetales bacterium. Lineage (GTDB taxonomy): Bacteria > Planctomycetota > Phycisphaerae > UBA1845 > Fen-1342 > DSPM01. The sequence goes on from CAZGTH010000004.1 coordinate 109,143, forward strand.
CGTCTCAAACGCCACATCGGACGAATCCGTCGGATGCTCCTCCGCGTTCTTCAGCACGGCCCGGACGTTGATCAGCGGATAGGACCCGAGCGGCCCGCTCTGGGCGGCGCTGCGCGCGGCTGACTCCACCGCCGCGAGAAACTCGCGTTTCAACAAACCGGCCGGGGCCTGGTTGACGAACTGAAACACCGGCTGACCGGCCTCGGGCGTGAACGGCTCAAGCCGCATGTACACGACCGCGAAGTGGCGGCGGCCGCCGGCTTCGCGAATGAACCGCCCTTCCGCGTCGGCGGGCACGGTGATTGTCTCGCGATACGCCACACGCGGCTTGCCGACGCGGACGCCGACATTGAAGTCGCGCTCCAGCCGATGGCACATCACCTCCAGATGCAACTCGCCCATGCCGGAGATCAACAACTGCGCCGCCTCGGTGTCCGTGCGGCAACTGAATGTCGGATCCGAGCGCGAGAGCATCTCCAGCGCCTGAATCAGCTTGTCGCGATCGGCGGACGACTTCGGCTCGATCGACATGCTGATAACCGGCTCGGGGAAATCAATCCGCTCCAGCAGGCAGGCGTCCTTCTGCTCGCACAAGGTGTCGCCGGTGAGCGTTTCCTTCAGACCGATGACGGCGACGATATCGCCGGCGCCGGCGGCGTCGACCTGCTCGCGGCGTTTGGCGAAAATGCGGAACATGCGCGGGATGTTCTCCTTGCGTCCCGTGCGCGGGTTCACCACCCGGCTGCCGGATTTCAGCACGCCGGAATAGACGCGGACAAAGAACAGGTCGCTGTGCGCATCGGCCACGACCTTGAACACCAGGGCCGCCAGCGGGCCATCCGGGTCGCACGGCCGCTCAACGCGCAATTCCGGGTCATCCGCCGAGAAGCCGCGAATCGGCGGAACATCCACCGGCGACGGCAGGAAGTCGCAGACGCGGTTCAGAATGTCCCGCGCGCCGATGTGCTTGAGCGAAGAGCCGCACAGCACCGGCTGACAGCGGCGCTCGATCGTGCCCTTGCGCAGCCCGGCGACGAGTTGCTCATCGGCCAGAGTTTCGTGCGTGAGGTAGTGATCCATCAGGCCGTCGTCGAGTTCGGCGACCCGCTCTTCCAGGGCGTGCCGCGCGCCGCGGGCCTTGGTCAGCCAATCCGCCGGAATGTCCTCGACGATTCGGTGCATCACGTCGTTTTCGCGATGAAAGCGGACCTTCTTCATCAGGATCAGATCAATGAACCCGTTGAAGCTGCTTTCGGAGCCCGTGGGCAGGTGAATCGGGATCGGGTTGCCGTGCAGGCGCGCGCGAATGCTCGCCAGCGCCGACTCGAAGTCCGCCCCGGTCTTATCCATTTTGTTGATAAAGCACATCCGCGGCACGAAGTAACGGTCCGCCTGGCGCCAGACCGTCTCGGACTGGGCCTCGACGCCTTCCTTGGCGTCGAAGACGACCACCGCCCCGTCCAGCACGCGCAGGCTGCGCTCCACCTCGGCCGTAAAGTCGACGTGGCCGGGGGTGTCGATCAGGTTGATGCGGTGGTTATTCCACTCCAACGTCACGGCCGCCGAATAGATCGTAATGCCGCGCTGCTGCTCTTCGACATCGAAGTCAGTTGTGGTCGTGCCGTCGTCCACGTCGCCGGAGCGGTGAATCCGCCCGCTGTAGTACAACAGGCGCTCCGTGGTGGTGGTTTTTCCGGCGTCGATGTGGGCGGCGACGCCGATGTTTCGGATTCGCCTGATTTGGGATAAGTCGTCCATCGTGGTTTCTTGGGGGCGCCCTTAGGGTCTTTTCGCGGCCAAACCGACTTCCAATGCGGCGGACGGCGCGGGGATGTACTATACGGCGATCCCGGCCATGCCCCAAGCCGCGCCACGTCTCGGTTTGACGATCGGGGCCGCCCTCGTCACAATCGCGAGGCTTAGGACGATCAGGAGAGCCAATCGCATGTTCGGAACATTTCGCGGCGGGTCCGTCGTCGCGATGTTGCTGCTGGTCGGGCTACCCGGCTGCGCCATGAACAACTCAGCCGAGGTCAATGGGCCGTCGGCCTCGGCGGTTCAGCATCCGACGCTGGAAGGCGTTCCGATTCCGAGCGGGTTCAGGCTGGTTGATGATCGCAGCGTCGGCGCCTCCAGCGGGCCGATGCGCGTCGTAAAATACGAATTTGTCGGGCAGGCCGATCGAAGCCGCGTGAACCGCTTCTATCGGGACTACATGCCGGCGGGCGGGTGGACGCTGCGGCGTGAGGGCTTTGATCGCGGCGAACACGAAATGCGGTTCACCAGCTCTTCCGAAGAATGCACTGTTCGGATCGGCCAGTCGGGTCGCGAAACGTTCGTCCGCATTGATGTGATCCCCCTGCCGCGCGGCACGGCCGAGCGCGAGGCCCGGCCGCCGCTAAGAGCGAGATAGGTGATTTTGAATGGACGCTGAAACACGACACCATCTGAAGACGAACGAACTGGCCGAAGCGCTGTCGAAAGTGCGCAGCGTCAGCGACGAAAAGTTGCTGCCGTGGCTGATCGGCATCGTTGTCATTCTGCTGGCGTTCCTCGGCGTGCGCTGGTGGAACGGCGCACAAGAGGCCAAGCAGGTCAACGAGTGGAGCGAGCTGAACCGCGTTAACGTCGCGGGCGCCGGCCCGCAGGCGCTGGAGCCGCTCGAGCAGCTCGCCAACGAGGGCCTGACCCCCGGCGTGCGACACGCGGCCATGCTGAAAATCGGTCAGGAGAGTCTGCGTCTGGCGCTGACGCGCGAGATCGACCGCGCCCAGTTGCTGAAGTCCGCGGAGAACGCCCTCGACCGGCTGCTCAAGGAAAAGAACGTGGCGCCGACGATCGCGGCGTCCGCGAAATTCGTGCTGGCCACCGTCTACGAATCCCAGGCGCGCCCGGACGAAGCCGAAACGCTCTACAACGAATTGAAAACCGACGCCCCTGGGACGCCGTTTGCGATCATGGCGGAATCACGCCTGGGCACCATGGAACAGGCGCGCGTGACCGTGGAATTCCTGCCCGGATCACCGTTGCCCGATCTCCCGATTATCGAGTCCGCCCCCGACGGATCGGGTCCGCGAATTGAAGCCACGCCGATCGTTCCGGCCCCCACGCCGGAGCCGGCCGCCGAAACGCCGGATCCCGCCGCCGAGACGCCTCCCGCTGAGGAGCCGGCGCCGAGCGGCGAGCCGAACAACGCCGCTGCCCCTGTCCCGGTGAAAGAGCCGAACCGCACGGAGCCGTGAGCCACGACGACGAGATTCTCGACCGCCCGATTCCCGTAGATGATGACGTCCAGCGGGTGCGCTTGCGCGTCCGCCCGGGCCGTCAGGGTCGGCGGTTGGATGTCTACCTGCACGCCCGTTACCCGCACCTTTCGCGCACCGCTGTCCAGCGCCTGATCCGTCAGGGCGCCGTGCTGGTCAACGGCGAGCCGGCCAAGCCCAGCCACACGATGGCCGCCAACGATCAGGTCGAGTTGACGTTGCCGGCGCCTGAGCCGATCGAGGCCGCGCCGGAAGAAATGCCGATCGAAGTGCTGTACGAAGACGCCGACATTATCGCGGTCAACAAACGCGCCGACCTCGTCTGCCACCCGGCGAACCGCTATCAGACCGGCACGCTGGTCAACGGCCTGGTGCATTACTCCAGTCAGCTCAGCCACGGCTCCGACCCATTCCGCCCGGGGATTGTCCATCGCCTCGACAAGAACACGACCGGCGTGATGCTGGTCGCCAAGAATGACGAGGCGCATTGGCGGCTTTCACTGCAATTCGAGCGGCGCACGGTCCAGAAAACCTATCTCGCCGTCGTGCATGGCTCGCCGCGCCTCGACAGCGATGTGATCGACATGCCGATCGGCATGAATCCGATCGTGCGCGAAAAATTCCAGGTCATGGTGCGCGAGGGCAAGATCGACATCGGCAAGGAAGCCGTCACGGCGTGGGAAGCGATCGAGCGATTCGACGGCTTCACACTCATGAAGCTCTCGCCAAAGACCGGCCGCACGCACCAGCTCCGCGTCCATATGTCGCACGTCGGCCACCCGATCGTGGGGGACATCATGTACGGCGGACGCGCCGCCAGCGAAAAGGAAATCGCCGGGACCGGATCGGAAGAAGTGTTTCTCCGCCACCAGGCGCTGCACGCCTGGAAAATCAGATTCCAGCACCCGATTCGCGAGGAGCCGATGGAGATCGAAGCGCCGTTTCACGATAAACTGCGCCGGCTCATGCACTTGCTACGAACACATCGGAGTCGTTGATCGGATGAGAACCCCGCGTTTCGCCCCGCTATTGCTGGTTGTATTGTCAGGACTTACGCCCGTTCTCGCCCAGCCGGACGTGCCGGCGATTCGAGCGCGCGTCGACCGGGCGCTGACGGCGGCGGGCCAAGCCACGGTGACGGTGGTGGTCCGCGACATCGCCAGCGGCGAAACCTGGGTCGATCGCGACGGCGACGCGCCGGCCAAACCCGCCAGCGTGCTGAAACTGTTCACGACCGCCGCGGCATTGGAGCGTTTCGGGCCTGATTTCGCGTTTGAAACCAACTTCCTGCTCGGCCCGGTGGTCGAGACGCCCGAGGGCGCGACGCGCGAACTCTGGGTCATCGGCGGGGGCGATCCCGGCCTGGCCGATCCGCGCCTGCTGGAGCGGGAAGGCGGGACCGTCACACAGTGGCTTGACCAGCTGGTCGCCCGCGTCCGCACGCAGCTCGGCGCCCATCGCCTGAGCGCGATCGTGCTCGACGATCATGTTCTCGACCATCAGTGGCGCAACGACGACTGGCCGCCGGACCAGGTCGATCGCTGGTATCAGGCGCCGGTCGGCGGCATCAATTTCAACGACAACTGTGTCGACTTCAGCATCAAGCTCGTCAACGGGCGGCCGCAGGTCGTGGCCACCCCCCCGCTGCCGGAGACGTTCTTCCGCGCCAAGCTGCAGACGGGAAAAGAAAATACGACCGTCGTCGGCCGCCTGATGGAAAGTGACGTGTTCGACGTGCGCGGCGCGGCCCGAAGCGATCACGACATCGGCCCCGCCTGCGTCCGCGATCCGACATTGTTCACCGGCTTCGCGCTGCGACACGCGCTGGAAACCCGCGGCCTCGCCTGCCCGCGCGTCCTGCGGCGCGACCTGCGCCACGATGCGCTGCAAGGCGTTGATCAGGTCCTGCGCGTCCGGACGCCGCTGCGAGATGTTGTCTGGCGCTGTAACACGTTCAGCCAGAACATGTTCGCCGAAGCGCTGCTGAAATCGCTGAGCGCATATGGCCCGGGTGGGACCCCCACCGGCGAACCCGGAAGCTGGTCTTCCGGCGCGGCGACACTCCGCAAGACGCTGGCCGGAATCGGCGTAAACACCGACGGCGCCGAGTTCCGCGACGGGTCCGGCCTCAGTCACCATAATCGCGTCACGGCGCGGCAGATCGTGACACTGCTCCAACAGGCGCAGCGCCGGCCATGGGGCGCGCTGTATCGCGAGAGTCTCGCCGAGCCGGGCGAGGAAGGGTCGCTCCGGCGACGCTACGACGACGAGCGCCTGAAGGACCGGGTTTGGGCGAAAACCGGCACCATTCGCGGGGTTCGCGCGCTCGCCGGATACCTGGAGCGGCCGGATGGCGGCAGCCTCGCCTTTGCGATCATGGTCAACGGATCCGCCCCGCGCAACCTGCCGGAGCGGGTGCTGCTGGCGCTGCTGGACTGAGCCGGTTCCCGCGGTGGCCGCAGGCGCTTGGCCGCCGGGCCGATCGGGGCCACAATGCGGTCGGACGGCGTTCCCGTCCGATGGCGAACGCGCTTCGCGTGTGAACGCGGCCCGAATACGAACTTTCCACACATATTGGAGTGAGCGACATGAAAGCATGGATGACCGGAGCGGCGGTGGCGGCGGCGATGTGCGTGGCCTGGTTCAGCGGAACGAGCGTATCGCAGGCGACGCTGCAAAACCCGACCGGGCGCGTCGCGTGCCTGGACGTCATCATGGTCTTCAACGAGTTTCAGCGCCAGAAGGACTTGAGCGAGGAACTGCGCGTCAAGCAGGATGAGATGAAGCAGGAGGCCGAGCGGCGCCAGCAACAGGCCGACGCGTTCGAAGCCGTGCTGTCGCGCATGTCGCCGAACGACGCGCTCTACGTCCAGCGCTACGAAGAATTCCTGAAGATGCAGATCGAGAACAAGAACTGGATGGAACTGACCCAATCCACACTGACCCGTGAACTGGCGGTGTGGAGCACCAAGATCTACCAGGAGATCCTGATCGCAACCGAGCAGATCGCCGAGCAGTACGGACTCGATCTCGTCGTGTATCGCGAGGAGTTCCGCCCGGCGAATTTTGATCCGCAGCTGGTGCGCGAACAGATCCGATCGCGCAAGGTGGTCTTTGCGCGCGACACGATCAACATCTCATCGCAGGTGCTTGACCGCCTGAACGAAACCTATCGCGCTCAGCCGCGCGAGCAGATGATTCGCGCGACGGTCAAGTAGGCCCAGGTGATTACGGCGGGGAAACTGGCAGAGGGCCTCGGCGCGACGCTGAGAGGCGATCCCGGCGTCGTCCTGAAGCGCGTCGCGCCGCTGGACGAGGCGGACAACGCGTGCCTGTCCTGGCTCGGCAGCGCGAAATACGCCAAACATCTGGCGGAGACGCGAGCCGGCGCGGTGCTGGCGCGGCCGGATCAGACGCCACCCGCCCACACGGTCCATATCGTGACCGACGACCCGGACTTGGCGCTGTGCGAGGCGCTGCGGTGCTTCGCCCCGCCGACCACGCCGCTTCCCGCCGGGGCTCACCCGACAGCGGTCGTGGCGCCGGACGCGGAAGTGGACGCCAGCGCCCATCTCGGCCCGCATGTGGTGATCGGGCCGCGCGCCCGCATCGGGCCGCGCACGCGACTGCACGCGGGCGTCTATGTGGGGGAAGCGGTCGAAATCGGCGCGGATTGCGAGCTATGGCCGTCCGTGGTGGTTCGGGAATACTGCCGGATCGGGGCCAACGTGATCATCAACGCCAACGCCACAATCGGCGCCGATGGGTTTGGCTTCATTCAGCGCGACAATCGTCATGTCCACGTCCCCCAGATCGGGATCGTGGTGATCGAGGATGACGTCGAAATCGGCGCCAATTCGTGTATCGACCGCGCCCGCAGCGGCGAAACGCGGATCGGCCGCGGCGCCAAGATTGATAACCTCGTGCAAGTCGGCCACAATGTCCAGATTGGCGAGCATTGCCTGCTCGTCGGCGGCGTCGCGATCGGCGGCTCGACCCGTCTCGGCAAATACGTGACGCTCGCCGGGCAGGTCGGCGTGCCAGATCACATCACGATCGGCGATTTTGCGGTGGCGCTGTCGCAGGCGGGCGTGATGCAGAGCATCGGGCCGCGCGCAGTGGTCGGCGGCACTCCGGCGGTGGACAGCGGCGCGTGGCGTCGCCAGCAGGCGGCCTTGCACCGGTTGCCGCGACTGTTCGAGGAATTCCGGGCACTCAGGAAGCGGGTCGAATCGCTTGAGTCGACAACAGACGATCGCTGAAGAAACCGAGGTCAGCGGACGCGGACTGTTTTCGGGCAAGCCGGTAAAGGCCCGATTCAAACCCGCGCCCGAAGACAGCGGCGTGACCTTTGTCCGCTCGGACCAGGCGTCTCCGATCCGCATTTCCGCGACCGTCGAGAACCTGACCAAGCGCATGCGCCGCACGGCGCTGCGCAATGGCACGGTCGCGGTGGAAACCGTCGAACACTGCCTGGCCGCGATCAGCGGTCTTTCGATCGACAATATCGACGTCGAGATCGACAGCGACGAAGTCCCCGCCGGTGATGGCAGTTCGCAGCCATTCGTCGACGCCCTGCTGGCCGCCGGTCTCCGCCAGCAGGCGGCGGAGCGCCAGATCATGCGGGTGCGCGAAGCGGCGCACGTGTCCGAGGGCACGGCCGAACTGGTCGCCTGGCCGAACGACAGTGACAAACTGGAAATCATCTACGAGCTTGACTACGGGGCCGAAAGCCCGGTGGGCCGGCAACTGCTGCAGATCACGGTCGACCCGGACACGTTTGTCCGCGAGATCGCGCCGGCCCGCACCTTCGTGACCGACGCCGAGGCGTCTGCCCTGCGCGCCGCCGGGTTCGGCCCGCATCTGACGTACGCGGACATTCTTGTGATCGGCGCGGAAGGCCCGATCGACAATCAGTTTCGCTTTCCGGATGAATGCGTGCGTCACAAAGTCCTCGACCTGATCGGAGACCTGATGCTGACCGGCAAGTTCGTCGCCGGCCGCGTCTACGCCCGCCGTTCCGGTCACAACCTGAATCATGAACTCGCGCGCCGCATTCTCGAACAACATCGCCAGCATTCATTCGAGCGCCAACTGGCGCGGCCGCCGCGGATGGACGCCCGCACCGTGTTGCGCGTGCTGCCGCATCGCTACCCGATGCTGCTGGTTGATCGCGTGCTGGAGATGGACGGAGATCGCCGCGCGGTCGGCATCAAGAACGTCACGATCAACGAGCCGTTTTTTCAGGGCCATTATCCGTTGCAGCCGATCATGCCCGGCGTGCTGCTGATTGAAGCCATGGCTCAGCTCGGCGGGTTGCTGCTGGCGCAGAAACTGGAGCACACGGGCAAGGTGGCCGTGCTGCTGAGTCTGGATAAGGTCAAGTTCCGGCGGGCCGTCACCCCCGGCGATCAGGTTGTGCTCGAGGCCAACGCGCGGCGCGTCAAGTCGCGTTTCGGTGAGGTCTCGTGCCGTTCGATGGTAAACGGCGAAATCGTGGCGGAAGCGGACATTCGCTTCATGCTGGTCGACGCCGAGCCCAGTCGGGATTCCGCACAATGAGTCAGATTCACCCATCCGCGTTTGTTGATCCGCGCGCCCGGATCGGCGCCAACGTCACGATCGGCCCGTTCTGTCATGTCGACGCCGATGTCGTGCTGCATGACGACTGCGTGCTGCATCCGCGGGTCACGCTGCTCGGGCCGAGCGAATTCGGCCGCGGTTGCGCGTTCTTCCCGAACTGCGTGCTCGGCGCCGCGCCGCAGGATCTCAAGTTCAAGGGCGGCCCCACCCGCCTGGTGGCCGGCGAACAGAACATTTTTCGCGAACACGTCACCGCCCATCGCGGCACCGAGGTCGACGACAGCAGCGGCGGCGTCACGCGCATCGGCGATCACAACCTGTTCATGGTCGGCGTGCACGTCGCGCACGATGCGCAGATCGGCAGCCGGGTCATCATCGCCAATAACGCGCTGATTGCCGGACACGTGAAGATCGAAGATCACGTGAATATCGGCGGCGCCGCCGCGATTCACCACTTCGTGACGATCGGCAAGTATTCGTTCATCGGCGGCATTACCCGCATCACCCACGACGTGCCGCCCTACGTCAAAGCCGTCGGCTGGACGCAGGAAGTGCGCGGCGTGAATGTCGAGGGCCTGCGCCGCTGGAAGTTTGACGAGCAGTCGATCGGACAGCTCAAGCGCGCGGCGCGGATGCTGTTCCCGCGGCGCGACGTCGGGGCGGTCGGCCGCATCACGGCCGCCATTACCGAAATCGAGACCTCGGACCTGTACCGCGATGAACACGTGCGCACGCTGGTCGAATTCGTCCGCCGCAAATCGAGCGAGGCGGTTTTTGGACGCACGCTGGAAACGCGCCGCAGCGACACGGACGCCGACCGAGACGCCTTCTACACGGCCGGCGTCACGGAGATTCGACCATGAGCGACCCCACACCGGTCGCGGTGATCGGGGCGGGCCGGATGGGCGCGCACCATGTGCGAATCTACTCCCAGATGCCGCAGGTCAAGCTGATGGCGGTGATCGACGCGGATGTGGAACGCGCCCGCGCCGCGGCCGAGCCCGTGGGCGCCAAATGGGGCGCGGCCCTCACGCCGGAAATGGGCGATATCGCCGCGGTCAGCGTGGCGACGCCGACCGAACATCACCTGAAAGTGAGCCGCCCGCTGATCGAGGGCGGCATGAGCGTGTTGATCGAAAAGCCGCTGGCCGGCTCAACCGCGGAGGCCGAGGAAATCGCCGCGCTGGCGGAGCGACACGGCGTGATCGTGGCGGTCGGACACACCGAACGATTCAACCCGGCGGTGCGCGCCGCGCATCGGCTCGGCATTCGCGCGAAATACGTCGAATCCAGTCGCGTCAGCCCGTTTCCGTTTCGCTCGGCGGATGTGGGTGTCGTATTCGACATCATGATCCACGATATCGACGTCCTGCTGAGCCTGGTGCCGGAGGAAGTCGCGCGCGTCGACGCGGTCGGCGTGAACGTGCTGGGGGCTCATGAAGACGTCGCCAGCGCCCGCGTGACATTCGCCGGCGGGGCCGTCGCCAATCTCACCGCGTCACGACTGGCGCTGAAAACGGAACGACGCCTGCGGATTTTCAGCGAACGCGCGTACGTTTCGCTGGACTATCACCATAAGCAGGGGATCGCCGTCACGCTGGAGAAAAATGCGGACGTGATCCGCTTCGCCCAAGAGCGCGGCCTCGATGATCTGTCGCAGCTCGCCGGCGCCGATTTCGGCAAGCTCGTCAAAGTTGAGCCGTTGCTGATCGACAACAAGGACGCGCTCGGCGCCGAGCTGGAAACGTTCATCGAATGTGTCCGCACGCACAGCAAGCCGCCCGTCACCGTCGATGACGGCGTCCGCGCCGTGCGCGTCGCTTCGCAGATTGTCGACCGGATCAAGTCGCATCGCTGGGACGGCGATGAGGCCGGCCGCGTCGGGCTCGCCGCCGACATCGTGCGCGGCGAAGCCTTTCGCCCTTAAGCGCGTATTTCGAGCGCGGTTTCAACCCCCTATCGCCCCATAATCTCTACGCGCCCGCCGCCCAGACGTCGATTTGCGCCGTTCTCACGCGATCTTCGCGCAACCCGCGCCAATCAACGGTTGTCGGCGGAAAAACGCGTGCATACAATGAGCGACGATTCGGGGAAGAAGCAGCAAAGCGGCGCCTCTCGGAGGGGGTTCCAACACTCATTTCGTTTCTGCCCCGGTCGTCTCTGCGCGTCTAGATTTCGTTACCGACCGCCGTAGAGGATCTGGGCAATGTCCAAGGCCGCAAGATTTGATGTGCTGATCGACGTCTGCACACAGGAAGAGTATCTCGGCGTCAATGCGCTGCACCGCTGCGTCAATGCGGAGCACATTCACCCGCATATTCGTCGCCTGATGGCTTTCGCGCGCTGGGCCCACGCGCCCATCGTTTCGTGCGTCGATACCCGGCGCCGGAATCAGATCGGCGACACGTTCCTCTGCGAAGAAACGCGCCGGGCGCCGGTGCGCCAGAAGGTCAGCCCGACGGTCATGCCGAATCATGTCGTGGTGCACTGCGACAATCATCCATGCGTGGCGCTCGATATTCTCGATCAATATCAACAAGCGATCTTCACCAAGGATCATCGCGATCCGTTTACCAATCCGAAGCTCGACCGCATGTTGACGGAAGCGCCTTTCGGACGCTGCGCCGTATTCGGCGTCTCGCTTGAAAACTCCGTGCGGATTCTGATTCTCGGTCTGCTGCGGAGAGAGCGCAAAGTCTGTCTCGTGCACGACGCCTGCGGCTACTTCAACGCCCAGGAAGCGGAGATGGTGCTGCGCCAGTTGACCGTCAAGGGCTGCGAAGTGATTTCAACCGAAGACTACATCGCCCGCGAAGCGGCCCGCCGCACCGGAACAACCCGCCCGCGCCCGCGCCGCTCGGTGGCGTAGGAACGATCGCCGCACACGCGGCTAGAACGGCTGCCCGCATAGAAATGCGCGCGCCACGCGCGCCGTCATTTGCGCATTCCCGAACACCAGCGGCATCAGCAACGAGAGATCCGTGTTCGGCATCCGCAGATAATCCGCCAGAGCCGCCCGCCACTCCACGCCAAAGCGGAGCATCGCGTCCTGCGGCACCGGCTCCGCCAGCGCGTCGAGCGCAATCTCGGCCCCACGCGCGCCGGACCACATGCCGGGGTAAAGCCCCTCGCCGCTGAACGCCGCGACAAAACCGCCCGTATCGCCAACCAGCAGGCTGCGCTTGCCGATGTGTGTTTCCAGATCCAGCGCCAGCCCCGCCGGACACGCCCAGCGCGCCGGCGGACCCGGGTCGCCCGCGAACAATTCGGCGCGCCGCGCCGCCTCCACCACTTCCGCCCATTGAGACTCCGCCGGCGTGGATCGGTCGCGCGTTACCAGCGTCAGTGTCGCGCGACCGGCGGCCCGCGTCAGCGTCGCGATTTTGCCCTCGCGATGCCCGCCGAGAATCACATCGATCCGCGCCGACTTGCCCCCATCGTCAAAGGACACCGACAAACACGCCGGCGCGCCCGGCAACGCCCCGGCCGCGATCAAGCCGCATTGCCGCGCCAGCGGCGTGTCCGCGCCATCCGCGATCAACGCCAGTCGCGCCCGCACGCATTCATCTCCCGCCAACGTCGCGGCGATCGATTCCTCGCTCGCGACCATCCGGGCGATCTCCGCGTCGAAGCGCTTCGCCCCGGCCTTGGCGGCCGCGGCCAACAAGCCGGCGTCCAGGTCGCTGCGCTGCGCGATCCATCCGCTCAGCGCGTCGTCAGTAACCGCCGCGTGTTTCGCGCCGCGCCAGTCGTGCAGCGTCAACCCGGAAAACGGAACCGCCCCAAGCTGTTTGGCGGTGACACCCAGTTTCTCTGTCAGCAGCGCGACCCCGTCCGGCGAGACCCAGCTGACGCGATCAGCCGCCCGCCGCGCCCCGGCCAGCGCCACGCGGGCGCCGCGCTTCGCCGCACAAATCGCCGCGGCGCAACCCGTTGATCCGGCGCCGACAATCAACAAATCAAAATCGGCGCCGGTGTCGCTCATTTGCGCATCTGCTCCCACAGGTATGTTTCCGCCGACTGAAACCGCGAGAACGCCAGCCGCAACGCCGCGCGAATCTCTTCCAGTTCCGCCGCCCCGATCACCACCCGATCGCCGCCGCCGACCGCTGAGACCGCTTCCAGTCGCGCCGCCGCGTCATCCAGCCGCGCCGCCGCCTCGGCGAACTGCCGCGCCGCCTGAAACGCCTCGATCCGCTGCTGCTCGCCTTGCGGCGGGGCGAACAGGCGCCACGGATGCAGCACCACTTCCTGCACGCCGACGCGAAGCTGATCGCTGGTATCGCGGATGTTCTCGATCGTGCGCTGCAGCGCCGGGCGATTCAACGTCACGACCGAGCGGGCCGCGTCCGACGCTTCCGCGATGTTCGCCAGCGAGCGGTTCAGATTCTCGATGCCCTCATGCACTTTGGCGAGCATCGCTTCGGGGTCGTCGCGCTGAAACTCGGCCGCCAACGGCGCCGAAATCTCTTCGTCCAGCCGCTTACTCAGATTGTCCACATGCGCCAGTGTGGAATCGACGCGCGGCCGCGCCGCCGTGATCATCGCGACCGCGTCCGCCAGCCCCACCTGAAGTTGGTCGAGCATGAGGTGCGCCTTCGTCACCGCGCTGGCGCCTTCCTCGCTGTCGAGTTGCGTGCGAATCGCGGTCGTCGCGGCATTCACGTCATCCATGACCAGATGCAGCTTCGCCAACAGCGCCCGCTGCTGATCAGGCTCAAGCTCGGCGGCAAGTCGGCTCGTGATCAGATTCACATCGCCCAGGCTCACCTGAAGCTTGTTCGTCAATGAGCCTTCCAGTTCAGGATCAACCAACTGCTCCAGATTCTCGACCATCCCGCCCGGGCCCAGCAGGCGCCGCGACAGGTTGCCGATCGCCGCCGCCAGACTCTGCGGCGGCAAACCGGCGATCGCCGTCGATACCTCTCCCGCGGCCGGGTCGCCGATGTCGAGAATCACGAGATAACCGGCGCCGCCGACGGCGGGCTGATCGGACGTGATCTGGCAGTCGGCGTACAGCGGCACATCCTGGCGCACTTCGGCCTTTACTTCGATAATCAGATCATCGCGCCCCTGCCGCGCGGGGTCGTGGCTCGGCGCGACAATCGTCTCCACCGACGTGACACTCCCCACCTGAATCGCGCCCGACAGCAGCACCACGCTGCCGGGTTTCAGCGGCGTCACGCCGGAGCGATGTTCGAACTGCACGACGATCGGCTTGGTCGCTGCGCCAAACCGCGGGTAGATGAACATCAGCGTGCCCAGGAAGCCGGCGATCATCAGCAGCACGACGAGTCCGAGCAGAAAGTCCTGTTTTCGCTTCATGACGACTCCGGGCCGGGCGCGCCGTCCCACGGGTGAGTTCGGGGCGCGCCGTCTGCATGATCACGCGCCGCTGCCGGCGCGCTGGAAGTCGCGAATTGTACCGGCGGTTGCGCCGACTGTCCGGTGACGGCGCGGCCGTCCGATGATCGACGCTTGAAGGCCCGCATCAGCGCGGCTATCGTCAATTGATCGGCGGCCTGTTCATCGGGACGGGCGCGGACCTTGATTTTGCCCGGCAGCTAGCGGGAGAGGTGACCGAGTGGCCGAAGGTGGCGGTCTTGAAAACCGCTGATGGGAAACCATCCGGGGGTTCGAATCCCTCCCTCTCCGTTTCGTGTGTAACGGCCTCTGTCGCGATGATCCGGTCAGCGGCGCTCGGGGCCGAGGCAGGCATGTGAATCGCACGATCAAGCGCATCATGCCACGCCCGCGGTCCGGATGATTGTCCCTGGACTTGCCCCGTCAGGATCACGCCAATGGACGACGCCGAGGCCCGAAGACTCGCCGAAGCCTTCAGTGAGATGGCGGCCGCCGCGTGTGTTACGCTGCACGGGCAAGCGGGCACACTTCGACGATGTGACACGTTTCGCAATCGCAACGCCGGACGGCGGTAAAATGTCGGACCCACCCGGCGCCCTGTCGGCGCGGGCCGGATACTGTCACGCGCGGAGGATTTCCGATGATCGTTCGACTCACGCTCACCGCCGCGACCCTGGTCATTCTCACCGGATGTGAGGCATCGCTCGGCACGCGACCGATTCCGCAGCGCCTGACCGCGGATCGCCAGCAAGCGTATGAGCATGGATGGTCACATCTGGCCGCGAACGAGCGCGACGTGACGCGCGAGGAACTGCTGGACGCGATCCTGCTGCGGCAGGCGTGGCAGCAGGGAGTCGATGTGTTTGAAATGCGGAGCGAGAAAAAGGTCGGCGCAATGCGCATCGTGATTGAGACGAGCTATCACCGCGACGACCCCAACAGCGACGCGGTTCGTGTCGCGTTCTACGACGGCGGGCCCGAGCCGTTTCGCACCGAACACTATCCGTCGAGTGAAGTTGACGCGGCGATTGATCTGTACCTAACCGCGAACTTCAAGCCGGAGGACGAAACACCGCTCCAAGCCGCGGCGCGCGAGGCGCGTCAGGCGGAACTGGAGTACCGCCTGCGCCGCGCAATCGCCGTGTTCCCGCAACCCGCCGGGTCGGAGCCGCTTGTACCCGGCGCGCCACTGAAGATACACGTCGCCGACGACAACCCGCTCGGCGAGATGCAGGCGATCGCCGACGCGAACAACACCGCCGGGATCGAATAGATCCGCGCCGCGCGGGCGGACACGCGCGCGGCCCTTGTGCCGGATCGCGCGCCACTCGCTACCATCTCCGGACACCGCCGCGCTCCACGCACGTCGGCAAGGGGGCGCCGTAACCGGAGGTTCGCGCCGATGCGCTTTCTGATCGCCTGCTTGCTGCTCTCGCTTGGCGGCCTGCCCCCCGCGGCCGCCGCACTCAACGACTGGTCCGAGCCCAGCCGCCCGGCGCTGATCGCCTATACGCAGGGCAATTGGGAATTGGCGCGCCAACTCGCGGCGGGCTTGCGCGGCGCCGGCGATGAAGCCCGCGCTGACGGCGCCGCGATCGAAGCCATGGTCACGCTGCGCACCGCCGATCGCAAGGATCGCATGACGGCCCGCGCCGCGCTCGCGAACCAACTCAAAACGCATCCGGACCTGCTGCAGCGCCCGGAGGTGCTGTTCGCCTTCGGCCTCACGCAGCAGTTCCTGAACGAGTACTCCACCGCCGTCGAATATCTCGACGCCGCCGCCCGCGCCTTCGCCGCCGAACGCTCGCCACGCGCGATCGAGGCGTGGGTCGCGTTGGCCGAGGTATGGCGCGACTTCAACGAGTGGGAGTTTCTGCCGGCGCAATTCCAGGTCGCGCCGCCGGCGAACGCCGAAGCCGCCCACCAGCTACGACTGGAGCGAATCGACGCCCTGCGCCGCCAGGCCGAGGCCGCCGGGACGCCGACGGCGACCATCGCCCGGCTCGACTTCGTCGCCGGCGCCGCCCGCCTCGATCATCCATCCACCAGCGACCAGGGCCGGGCGGCGCTCGAAGCGCTCGCCGGCGGCCCGGCGGCGGCCCGCGCGGATCTCGAACTCGGCCGCTACTTCGGTCGCGGCGGACGTTCGCCCGAGGCGATCGCCGCCCTGCGCCGCGCGGCGGACGCGGGCGTTCCCGAAATCGCAGAACAGGCCCGCGCGGCGCTGCGCGAGTTGGCCGCCCCGCGACTCGAACTCGTCGCGCCACAATCTCCGCGACCGGATCAGCCGTTCGGCGTGGACGTCAAGACGCGCAATCTCACGCAGGTCGAGGTCGAACTGCGCGAAGTCCGCCTCGGTGATTGGCTGGCCGGGCGCTCGCCGCGCTCGCGCGCGCCGCGGATGGATGTGGACGCGCTCCCGATCACCGGCGCGCTCGTATTTCAAACGCGCATCGAGATCGACGCGCCCGCGCACGCCGAGTGGCGCGCCGCGGACCACGCGCCCATCACCGCGCAGGCCCCCGCCGGCGCGTATGTTCTGATCGCCACCGGGCGAACGTCGGAATCCACGACAATCACGGCGCGGGCGCTGGTCATCGTCTCGGAACTGCGCGCCGCGATCGTCATCGGCGCCGACAACGTGGCGATCGTCGCGCACGCCCCGGACGGCGCCAAGCCGATCCATGCCCGCTTCTGGGCCCAAACCGCAATCGCCGCCGCGCGCCGCACACTCGAAGACGGCGCCGTCGTTTTCGAACTGCCGGCGGAGTTTCAGCGTCCTGACAAGCGCTGGGTGTGCCTGGTCGAGTCGGGCGATCATGTGGCGCTTTTCACGGGGGCCATCAGCCGCGAACAGGCCCGTCCGAAATGCGCGCTGAGCGCCGTCACTGTCAAACCCGACGACACGTCCGCCCGCGTAGTCGGACTGGCGCTGAATCCTGACGGGACGCCCTACAGCGGGCCGGTCAGCGTCGACTGGCGCGATGCCGCCGACGTATCGCGGCACGTCGCGCAAGCGGAGGCGCGCGGTGGTTTTTTCTCGGCCGAACTGCCGCTGCGCGCGGCCGACTTTGATAAGTCGTTCTCGATCATCGCCGCTGTCAATCGCGCGATACTGGAGACGATCGGCGCGCCCGCGATCACGAGAACCCCCGCTGTCGACCCTTCGCAGTTCGACGCGTCTGTCGCGCTACCGGCACAACGCCCATCCGACGCCGACGCGCGGGTCCAGCTCGAAGCGCGATTTCCCGCGGGCGAGCCGCTCGTCGACGCCGAACTTCATTCCGGCTTGCGCGGCCTGCGGTTTGATCCAACCGGCGCGTCGCCACCCTATCTGACCGTGACGGCCAGTCTCGAACTCGCCACCGGCGGACACGGACTATCGAACGCGGAGATCGCGCCCGCGGCGCTCGACGCCGATGCCGTGCAGGTGGAAGGCGCGTTGCAGGACGCGACCAGACGGAACGTGAGGGTGGTGAGCGACGCCATCTGGATCGATCCGCCGGCTGCGGTTTGGTTTGAGCGTACGCCGCCCGCGACGGTCGGATTGCCGATTCGCTTCGAGGTCGGCTGGCACGCGCCGACCGACGTTCGCCCGGTAGACATGACGGTGCGCGTCATGCGAGCCGATGCGGAGTGCGCGCGGATGCCGGTGCGCGAACATGCTATGGCCGGTTTCACGCCACTATGGACGCCCGTAGAGAGCGGACGGCATGAGGCCGTACTCACGGCGCGCCTGAGTGATGATCGAATGGTCGAGGCCCGCGCCGCGTTCATCGTGAATGACTCTCCGGGCGCTTATGTGACATCCTCCAGCTTTGGTTCAGACGCCAGCGCATCCCCCGAATCACAGATTGCGCTCAATGGTCGATTTGACGGGCCGCTCGCCCTGATCAGCGGAGGCGCGGCGCCTTGCTGGGCGCAGGTTGTGACGCCCGAGGACATCGTATCACAACTGACGTGCCAAGCGCCGACAGAAGGCGGCGCAGACCGACATCAGCTGGTCGCCATCGCGCTCGAAGCGAATGGCCCGCGTCCGATCTTCGTCGATCGCAGGCCGCCGGCCACGCCCACCGCCGCGCTCGAAGTGACGCTGGCGAAGCGCGAGGGGAATCGTTGCGTGAAGATTAGTTGCGGCGACAAGTCCGGAACCGCGCTGATCCGCATGGTCAGCGCCGATGCGCGCGGCACGCTCCGTTGGGCGCCCGGCCCTCTACCCCCCGTGCGGTCCGGTGAACCCGGCTGGGAAATCTCGGTTCCCGCGGCGGAGGCGTCGCGCCCGCTGCTCGCGCCGCCGCTCCTTTCTGATGACGTGGCCGAAGCGCTTTTCGCAGGCGAGACGATGTGGGCAACGGTTGCGCATTGGTCCGAGGGTGAACCTGAGAAGACGGTTGAACTCCCCGAACTCCCGGGCGCCTGGCGCGTGTACGTTGTCATATCGCAGCTGGGGGAACTCACCGCACACCGTCTTCCCGAGTTGGAAAACGTCCTGGATTTTCCCCTCACCGCGCCGATTGCGGCACAGCGAGGAGATCGCTTCATCGTGAGCGCCCGCCTGCCGCGCGCGGACGGTCCCGTGAGCACGCGCGTGACAACAAACGGCGTCTTTCTCGACAGCGAGGTCTGGCGCTGGACGCCGGCGGGCGCCATCAAGCTGCCCGGGGATTTGCGCGGACAACCGCTGGAAAGTCTGCCGAGCGTCGCGGGCGATGCGCGCCTGCTCTTTCGAGCCGAAGCCGTGAACGCCGGAACTGCGACGATCACGGTGACCGCTGAGGACCGCGATTCATCTCCGGTATCGCGCGCCACCGCGACAATCACGATCAGCGACCCGCCGGCGCCCACGGAGCGCCCCGACGTGTCAGTGCAGCGCGAACTGCGGCTGATGCGCGAGGAATTCGTGGACGCCGCTGAACTCGGCGGGGCGCGGGTTGCCAGCGAACGGGCCCAGCGCGTGTGGCGCGCCGAAGTGCTGCCGCCCGACGCGCGCATCAGTCTCGGCGATGTCATCCTCGTGCGTGATCGCTTCACGACGACCGAACCGCACGAACAACTGGAATGGACCCAAACACTCCCCGCAAACTGCGCGACATGGAGCGTGCCCTTCGACGACGCCACCCCGATCGGAAAAAGCGCTGAACTCGGCTGGCAACATCAACGCTTTGAATCCCCGCGCCTCTCGCCCGGCGACCACATCCACGAGTTCGTGATGGTCGCCGTGCGGCCCGGCGTTTGCGCCCTGCCCGCGCCCCGGCTCCACGCGAACAACCGCGAAATCACGGTCAGCGTCGAGCCGCGCTGCTCGATCGCGACGCCATGGCCGGCGGCGGCAGACTGACGGAATTCCGCCAGCCGGGAGCCCGGCCGCCCGAATTGGCGAATTCCCGTCCAACATGTTGATAAAAACATTTGCAGACCATTCCAAGCGCGTTTAGACTTTCCTGCGTAAGGGCGGCCTCACCGTATTGACGGCGCCTGCTCCCGCCTGCAACATGCTCGCGGCCGTCAGGCGACAGTCAAACCAAAAGCAGACCGAGGAGAATCCATGAGAAACGCAGCACGGTTGACCGGCGCCGCGATTGTCTTCGCGTTGCTGGGCGCATGGACTGCGCTCGCCGCGAATCCCCAACTGGAAAACGCACAAAGCCTCTACGAGCGCCAGGACTATGTGGCCGCCCAGAAGGCCCTCAGCGAAATCGACCGCGACGACCTCGCGCCCGATGAGCAAGCTGAGTACGACGTGCTGGCCGAAGCCCTGCCGAAAGCCATCACCGGCAGCATGCGCGCCGGCGCGGATTTCTCCGATGCGCAGCTCGCGTTTGACGAGGGCCGCCGTGCGGACGCCGTTCGGCTCTATCAGGCCGTCATCGACAACATTTATGCCCCGCCCGGCCAGCGTGAAATGGCGCGCGAAAAAATCGATCGCCTGGAAAACAACCAGCAGCTCGCGAGCGCGATTCAACCCGCGCCGCGCCGCACGGATCCGGGCGTCTCCGAGATGCAGCCGATCAATGAGCCCGCCCCTGCCCCGCGAAGCCAGCCGGCGACGTCCCGTCCGGCCACGACTTCGCCGGCGCCGAAGCCGGTGAATCGCCAGACGACGCAGGGCCCCGGCCCGCGCCCGATGATGCAGGACGCCGGCCCGATGCAGCCGATGCAACCCGCCAGCCCGACAGCGACATCCACGTCGACGTCGACCTCGCCGCAAATGATGCCCGCCGGGCCGACTGAGCCGGCGCCGGTGCGCAACGCGCTGCTCGATGAAATGCGCGCCACCGACAATCTGCTGTGGGGCCGGGCGGAGGCGAAACTGCAGGAACTCACGCGGCAGACGCAAGACGCCGTGGCCGCCGCCGACTTCGCGGAAGCCCGCCGTCTGGCCGAACTCGCTCGCCAGATCATCGAAGCCAATCGCGCGTACGCGACGCCGGTCTCGCGCTATGAAGTGGCGCGGCAGCAGGCCGACGACCTGATTGACTACGTCAAGCAGGCCGAAGCGGACTACGCCGTCGTGCAGGTGCGCGAAGAGGCGGACGAAATCAAGCGCCGTCTGGCGGAGCGTTCGGCCGAGATCGAACGGCAGAAGGCTGAGAAGGTCGAGCAGTTGTTTAACACCGCGCAGCGCCTCCGCATGGACCGCCGCTATCGCGAAGCCGCCGAAACCATCAAGCAAGTGCTGTACATCGACCCGGGCAACGAAAAGGCCCTCTACCTGCGCGACATTTACGAGGACTTCGCCTCGTTCGCTGAGCAGCGCGATGTGGATCGCACGCAGGGTTCGCAATACCGCGCGACAATGGACGAGGGGGATTCCGCGTTGATCCCGTGGCGCGCCGACGTGCTCTACCCCGGTAACTGGCTGGAGATTGTCGAGCGCCGGGACGGCATTGAGCAAGGCTTTGGGCGGCCGGACGCTGAGGGCGAACTGAACGCCAAGCTCGAAGAAGTCATGCCGGACATCGACTTCGTTGATCAGCCGTTCGACCAGATCATGGAATTCCTGTCGGACGTCAACAAGGTCAACATTTCAATCGACTGGGAAAACCTCGAAACGGCCGGCGTTGATCGCGATCGTCCGGTCTCGATCCAGTTACGCGACGTCAGCTTCGGCACCGTCCTCAATGAAGTGCTGTCGCAGGTCGGCGGCGAGACCCCGCTTGGCTACAACCTCGGCGAGGGGCTGATCCGCATCGCCACCAAGGAACGCCTCGACCGCAACAAGTACATCCTGGTGTATGACATTCGCGATCTGCTCGTGAACATCCCGCGCTTCGACAACGCTCCGCGCATCGACTTGCAGCAGGCCGGCCAGCAGGCCGCGCAGGCGGGTCAGGGCGGTGGTGGCGGCGGCGGACAGGGCCTGTTCCAGGATGACCAGGAGGATGACGAGGACGAGGGCGAGAATCAGGGCCTGATCGACGAGATCATGGACATCATCCGCCAGACCGTGGAACCCGATTCATGGCGTGAGAACGGCAGTGGCGAAGGCGCGCTGCGCGAGCTCAACGGCCAGCTGATCGTCTACAACACCTCGGATGCGCATCGCGAGATCGTGGACCTGCTTACGCAGCTCCGCGAAACCCGCGCCCTGCAAATCTCCGTCGAGAGCCGCTTCCTGATCGTCAATCAGAACTTCCTTGAGGAAATCGGCGTCGACCTGGACTTCGTGTTCAATCAGTCGAACGCCGGCTTTGACCCGGTTTTCAATAACCAGGGCACGCCGCTGTTCGACCCCTTCACCGGCGCTCGCGTTCTCACGCCGCGCCCGTTCTCGCGGGCCGGCGTCTTCCCGGCTCCGCCGGCGGCTGGCATCCCGTTTACGCCTGGCGCCGCGGCTCAGCCGTACACGCAGGCCGCCTTTGTGCCGCAGCAGTCGGCCGGCTGGTCATTCGGCCAGGCGACGCCGATCGGCGCCCAGCAGGGTTCGCTGAATCTGGTCGATCCGACTTCGATCAACACCGGCATTCCGGGCTCGATCGCTCAGGGCCCCGGCTTCGTACCGGCGCTGAACATCGCCGGCTCGTACATTGACAATATCCAGATCGACTTCCTGATCCGCGCTACGCAGGCCAATCGCCGCTCGGCCATTGTGCAGGCGCCGCGCCTGATGATGTTCAACGGCCAGCGGGCCAACGTCGTCATCAACCGCACGCGTTCGTACGTTTCCAGCGTGACGGCCAACGTGGCGGAAGGCGCGGTCGGCGTGCAGCCGATCGTCGCCGCGATCGCCAGCGGTACGGTGCTCGACGTGGAAGGCACCATCAGCGCCGATCGCAAGTACGTCACACTGACGGTCCGTACCAGCCTCGCCCAGGAGCCCGCGTTCGAGCGCTTCGAAGTGCAGCGCGCCAGCGGTAACTCGCCGGGCATCTTCGTCTTGCTGCCGGACCAGGAAATTCGTCGAATCAACACGACTGTTTCCGTGCCGGATGGCGGCACCGTCCTGCTCGGCGGTTTGAAGCAGGTCGGCGAAGTCGAGCAGGAAGCCGGCGTGCCGATTCTGAGCAAGATCCCGGTCCTGAAGCGCGCCTTCACCAACACCAGCGAGGTCAAGGACACATCGACCCTGCTGATCCTGCTCAAGGCCAAGATCCTGATCCAGAAGGAGCAGGAGGAAGAGGCCTTCCCGACGCTGGCGACCGGCCTCTAGCCGTGCCGTCGTGATCATGCCGTTCTTCAGACGAGGCTCGCGCTGCCGCGGGCCTCGTCTTTTCTTTGCGCGGATCATCGCCCTCGCCCCCCTGCTGGCGCCGGTCGCGCCCGCCCAGGAAAACCTCCCGCCGCCAGCCGCGCCAGCCCAAACCATCAAGCCGTTTCAGCCCGGCGTTCGCATCGACTGGCAGGCGCCCGCGGTACACGTGGACGCGCGGGTCGTGCTGCGCGAGGGGCCGCTCGAGTTCTTCGCCTGCTTCAGCGGTAAAGAGCATGAGAGCATTCTGCGCTTCAATGCCGAGGCCGAAGCGGTCTACATGGCGCTGGGGCTGATCGGCCTGCTACCGGGCGCGCCGCATACGATCACGCCGACTGGCGACTACCGCCCGCCGCGCGGAGCGCTCATCGATATCGAAGTCGAGTGGACATCCAGCGGCCCCGATGGCGCCGCGCCCGCTGAAAAGCGCCGCGCGCGCGCCAACGACTGGTTGCGCGAGATCGAGTTTGATCGACCGCCGCCGCCGCGCCCGTGGGTCTTTGTCGGCTCGATGCGCCTGCCGAACGGCGTGTTGCTCGCGGGAGTGGATGGATTCGGCGTGGGCCTGGTGAGCCATCGCGAGAATCTGCTGTCACTGTCGGCGCCACACAGCGTCAGCGACGCGGCCCTGTGGCTCGTCGCCGCGACTGAGCGCATTCCGCCCGACGACACGCCGGTGACGGTGATCTTTCGTCCGGCCCGCTGGAATGCTCCGGCGATTCAGCTGCGCGCCAATGGAACGCTTGAGATCGAGGGGCGGTTCGCGACCGTCGAGGACCTGATCGATGTGCTGAGAATCAACGCGCTGGCGGGCATCCGCGGACCGCAGGTAATCAAGTGCGAGCCAGGGGTTTTGAAAGCGGATCG
The DNA here is from genome assembly GCA_964528455.1 of uncultured Planctomycetales bacterium. Classification (GTDB taxonomy): domain Bacteria; phylum Planctomycetota; class Phycisphaerae; order UBA1845; family Fen-1342; genus DSPM01. The sequence goes on from CAZGTH010000004.1 coordinate 132,909, forward strand.
CCGGCGTGTCGCGCGGATCGTGGGAAAAACGGAACTCGGCGCCGGCGCCATTTCCGTGGAGGAAATCCCGCCCGGCGCCGCGCGCGACTAATCGCGTCGGTCGCGAATCTGCCGCACCTTCAACAGGCTCTGCACGCGTTCCAGCAGTTCGTTCTTGTTCACCGGCTTGCTCAGAAAATCATCCGCGCCGGTTTCGCGGGCGCGCTCCATATCGCCCGACTCGTTGAGCGCCGTCACCATGATGACCGGCAAATCGCGATAACGCGGATCATCCTTGAGCTGTCGACAGACTTCATAACCGCTCTTTCGCGGCATCATGATGTCGAGCAGCAACAGATCCGGCATTTCCGCCTCGATGCTCGCGATCGCGTCATGCCCGTCCGCCGCTGTGCGGACCAGCAGATCAAGCGGCTCAAGATACGCTTCGAGGAGCTCGAGCACCTGCGGATTGTCATCGGCGATCAACACGATTGGTTTGGTATTGTCGGACATCGCCCACTCCTGGCATCACTCGGACAGCGGCAGTTTCGCGGAATCCAGGCGTTCTCGCAATCGGCGCAGCGCAGCGTCCTCGGTGTCCACGATTCGCCGCCGCAATGCGCACAGGTCGTCGAGCGTGTCCACGTCATGCCACGGCGCGAGCTCCGTCAACGCGATACCGGCCGCGATGGCCGCCGCCCGCGTCTGCGCCATCACCCGCGCCGTCCCCCATTCGATCCCCGCGAACAGCGCCGGGGCCGGTCGCGGCGCCGCGATCAGGCAATACCCGCCGTCAAACGCCGGAACGGCCGCCGCCCGGCCCGCCCCAACCGCCGCGGCGGCCGCCACAAACCGGTCGATTGGCAGGTCCGGCGAATCCGTGCCGATCACAATCAATCCGCGCGGCGGGTCCGCGTCGGTGGCGGCGCTCCAGACTGCCGCTGTGACCCGGCGAAGGCGAGCGCCGAGATCCCCCGTTCCTTGCCCGATCCGGGAGAAACCCGCCGCGTCGAACTGCGCATCATCCGGCGTAGCGGCTAACCAGCGTTTTGCGGCCAATCTCGCCACCCGCGCCACGACCGCCTCGACCATCGCCGCATGGGCCCACGCCGCCTGATCCGGCGACAACGCCGGCGTCAGGCGTGTTTTGACTCGTCCCGGAATCGCCGCCTTGGCGAAGACGATAATGTCAATATTCAGCGGGATTTGCGTCAATTTCGCCTCGAATCACAGCCTTGTCGGAAACTTGGGGGGTCGATATAGTTCGTTCGGGCGTCAGCATGCGCTGTGCCCGCGCCGCGGGCGCGCTCGCCAAGATTGCGCGGGGCGCGAATTTCATCCGGAGCGATTTTCATGACATCTGCGAAATTGTGGCGATCGGCATGTTGCGCGCCGCTCGCGCTCGGGTTCGCCGCACTTTGGACCGCGGGTTGCGGCGGCGGCGGGATTTCGACTCTCCTAGGCATTCCGATCGGCGTTCCGGTCGGTTCCGATGCCGCCGGCGGCGGTGACAGCTTTGGCGGAACCGGCGGATTCTTCGGCGGCGGGGCCGGCGCAGTCGACCCGTGTGAGGAAGCCGCCTCCCGGAAATTCATCTCGCTCTCTTTGCGAAACAACAATCCCGACGACTTCATTCACTATTTCCTGATTCTCGTAGCGTTCATCGATAACGGTGACGGCCAGAACGGCGCCGTCTGCGCCGACGATGTCCAACTGTACACCCAATTCGGCTATGAGCTGATCGCGGAGGGCGCCACGCGCTCGATCGGGGCCTACTGCGTCGTCGGACCCGCCCTGGTCTATTTCCACCGCGGTGGTCAGTTCCAGGGCCCTGGTGGCGTACTCGCTTCGGCGATCCCGCCAGCGCAGGGTTCCAGCCCGACCTTTGACGCCTTCTTCGGCCCCAGCGGCGCCAGCGTCCCGGTCCCCAACGTGATCTTGTTCCACAACCCCGGCACCGGCCAGGGGGCGAATCTGCTGCTCAGCCCGCAGCCGGGCGACGTCTGCACGCAGACGCTGGTCACCGCGGTCAACGACTGCCAGCAGGACGCGTTCTACTACGTTGACGAGTTTGATCGCCTCGCCGGTTCGCAGGCGCTGGGCATGGGGTCGGGTCGCCGCGTGCCGGCTGAGATTCAGGGCAGCGGCTGCTTCAGCGGCAGCTTCGCGGGCGCGACGTTCCGCGGCGAAAACTTCCAGGGCGGAATGGTCCTGGCGCCGCCGGGCGTGACCGCCGGCAACGCCGCCCTGAACCAGTTCGTTCGCTCGAGCGCGATCGAGTACATCTTCATCCGCCGCGACGAGACGCCGACGATCCCGCAGCTGCTGGTCAACGTGCCGGGCATTCAGGAGCCGTTCGTCGATCCGTAAGCCGCGACAGGCTTTAGACTGAACAAAGAAAGGTCCGTAGGGTGGGCCGTGCCCACCACGGGTAGCGCGGCGGCGCTGGTCTTTGCAACGCGCGTCGCCGGCCTCAAGTTCAACAGACAAAACGAACGCCGCGAGTACATAACGCTCGCGGCGTTTTTCATTTAGGTGCAAGCGAGTTCTACCCGACGGCTCACGCCCGCCTTTCCATGGAAACACAAAACGCCGCGCGGCGACCCAGTCCCGCGCGGCGTTTTCGTTTCTCATCGGCCCGGCGGTCGGTCGACCTACGCCTTCTCCGCCGCCTTGGATTTATCGAGGAAGCCCTCAAGCTTGCGGGCTCGCACCGGATGCTGCAACTTGCGAATCGCCTTGGCCTCGACCTGGCGCACGCGCTCGCGCGTCACCTTGAAGATCTTGCCGACTTCTTCCAGCGTATACGTATAGCCATCGCCGATGCCGTATCGCAGCTTGATGATCTCGCGCTCGCGGTAGGTCAGCGTCTTCAGCACGGCCTCGATGCGGTCTTTCAGCATCTCGCCGGTCGCGCTGATCACCGGCGACTCCGCCTTGTCGTCCTCGATGAAGTCGCCGAAGTAGCTGTCCTCGCTCTCGCCGACCGGGCGGTCGAGCGAGATCGGATGACGGCTGATCTTCATCACGCGGCGCGCTTCGCCGACCGGCATTTTCGCTTCGTTGGCGATCTCTTCGATCGTCGGCTCGCGGCCGAGGCTCTGCAGCAGGCGCTTGCTGATGTTGCGCAGCTTGCTCATCGTCTCGATCATGTGCACCGGGATGCGGATCGTGCGGGCATGATCGGCGATCGCGCGGGTGATCGCCTGGCGAATCCACCACGTCGCGTAAGTGCTGAACTTGTAGCCGCGGCGATACTCGTACTTGTCGACGGCGCGCATCAGGCCGGTGTTGCCCTCCTGGATGATGTCCAGGAAGCTCAACCCACGGTTACGGTATTTCTTCGCGATTGACACCACCAGCCGCAGGTTACCACCCGCGAGGCGGCGTTTGGCTTCTTCGTATTCGCCGAAGACCTTGCGGGCCTCGACCACGCGATGGCGCAGATCTTCCGGCTTTTCCATCGTCAGATCGATCAGGCCGTTCAGTTCTTCCTTCATCGCCAGCGCGTCATCCGGCGGCAGATCCTCGCGCTGCTCCTTGAGCTCCGCGGCGACCATTTCCACCTTGTTGACCATCGCTTCGATCTTGCGCATCAGCGGCGTGATGCGGCTGGTGCGCAGCGGGAGTTCCTCCAGCAGCGTCACCGCCCGCCGCCGACGGGCATTCATGCGATCCTGCGCGGTCTTGCGGGCCGCAGCGGCGCTCTTGGCGTCACGAATGACCTTCCAGTCCGCCAGGTTGAGATCCAGCAGCTTGCGCACCGTCGCCAGGTTCGCCGGCAAGCGCGAAATCACCGCGACCTTGCCCATGCTCTCGGCGGTCGAGATTTTCATCGTGCGGTCGAACGGCAAACGGCCGTCGGCCACGGCCTGCATCAGGTCGACCGACTGGGACATGCAGAAGTCGTTTTCGAGGACCTTGCGCCGATACGCCATGCGCGTCAGTTCAATCTTCTTGGCGAGTGAGATTTCCTCTTCACGCGTGAGCAGCGGAATCTCGCCCATCTGGGTGAGATACATCCGCACCGGATCGTCGATGCGGCGGGCCGTTGTTTCGGCCAGGTCCGCCTCGGTCACCTCGTCGAGGCTCTCGCCGCCTTCGAGCCCGGCCCGCTTGCGCTCCACCTCGCGCAGCCGATCCGCCTCGATCTCATCGATCATCGAGATCTTCTTCTGCTCGATGCGGTTGATGATGCTGTCGATCCGCTCGGGCGAAATGGCCTCATCCGGAAGGGCTTCGTTAAGCTCTTCCCAGGTCAGATAGCCCCGCTTTTCGCCGACCACGATGAGCTCATCCACCACCTGCTCAATCGGATCGAATTCCACCGGCTTGGTCGTTACCGCGGCCATTCAATACTCCGTGTCGTCCCGTGCGACTTCGTTAATGTAGGCGTCAATCGCATCGCGATCGGGCCTACGTCATGTTCCAACGCTTATCCGCCGACAGCACATCCTGGCGCCGCCGGGCGGTGTTCAGCAGCGTCTTGAAGTTCTCGCGCCGCGCGTCATCCGCGCCGCTCGATACTCCCAAACTCTGCCGCAGCCGCCCCATTTCCTCGAGGTCGGCCTCGGCCCCCAGTCGCTCGCACAGACGGCGGCCCGCGTCCGCAGACAGCGCAGCCCCGGCGACGCGACGAGTGGCGCGTTCAATCAATTCCAGTGTGGCGGGATCGTCGCAGGCGGCCATGATCTCCGCCCGGTCGAACGCGCCGTTCTCTTCAAAACGCGCCCGCAGCGCGCTATCCAACTCCGCCCAGGCCGGACAATAGCCGGCACAGGTCATCAGGCTGTTCTCGGCCCACTCGTAATGCGCCGAGTCGGTCAGGACATAGCCCAGAATCTCTTCCACGCACGCCACCACGGCGCGCGGCACGCCCCGCAGGGACGCGTCATAGGCTGATTCCGCGTCCGGGTCAGCCGCCTTTCCGGGGCCGACACGCGGGCGGGTCGCTTTCGCGAGCATTTCGTAGATGCTGTTGACGGGCATTTTCAGCAGATCGCTGAGGCGCCCAACGAGCATACCTTGCTCCAGCGGGTCAATTCCGCCTGACCCCGTCGCTTTCGCAACGAACGTCATGAACTGGTCAATCGCTCGCCGCCGCGCCGCCGGCGTTGTGTCCGAGAGCGACTTTTCTACCACCCGCCACTTGAATTCTAGCGCGTGCAAAGCGGAATGCAACTTTGCCTGAAATTCTGTAAGTCCCGCCCCGATAACGAACTCCGCTGGGTCCTGCCCGTCGGCGAGCAGCGCGACCCGGACCTCCAGACCGCGCGTTAATGACACCTCGACCGCCCGATCCGCAGCCCGATAACCAGCTTCATCCGAGTCGAAGCACATCACGGCGCGGTCCACCAGGGGCCGTAATATCCGGACGTGAGCGTCCGTCAGCGACGTCCCCAGCGTCGCCACGGCGTGCGCGACGCCGGCCTGATGAAGCAGGACAACGTCCGTATAACCTTCGACCACCACAACCTCGCGCGCGCTGGAAGCGGCGTCCCGGGCGAGGTCCAGCCCGTACAGCACGCGCGACTTGCTGAACAACGCCGTCTCGGGCGAATTGAGGTACTTGGCGGGGTCATCCCCGAGCGTGCGGCCACCGAAGGCGATCGGCCGCCCTGTGGCGTCATGAATCGGGAAAATCAGCCGGTTGCGAAAGCGATCGTAGTAGCCACCTCGATCGTTCTGGGCGATCAGGCCGCACTGCTGCAGGACGTCCGCTTCGAGGCCGGCCTTGGTCGCGGCGGAATAGAGATCATCCCACGCGTCCGGGGCCAAGCCAATGCCAAAGCGGCGGATGGTCTCGTGCGACATGCCGCGCCGGCCGCTGGCGTATTCCAGGGCCGCGCGGGCCTGCTTATCTGATTGCCAGAGTCGAGATTCAAAGTGCTGCTTCGCCCAGCGCATCACGGCCAATAATCGCTGGCGCAGGGCGGCGGTCCGCGGGTCCACGGCCCGCTGCTGCTCCTCGATTCCGGCCCGGCGGGCCAGGCGCCGCAGGGCTTCGGGAAAGTCGATCTGGTCGCGCAGCTGGACGAACTTGATCACATCGCCGCCGACGCCGCAGGACCAGCACTTAAAGATCTGCTTGGTCGGGCTGACCGACATGGATGGATTGTGATCCGGATGGAATGGGCATAGGCCCACGAATTCGCGCCCTTTCTGCTTGAGCGCGACACGTTCACCGACCACCTCAATGATGTCGGTGGCCTCGAGTATTCTGTCCTTCAGCGAGTCGTCCATTAATCAACCAGAGGTGAGAAGTCCGTCGCCCGGCCGACGTACGGAAGGGCCCGCCCCAGCGTCCAAACGCGTTTTTTCTCGGTCGCCTGCCGCCCTCAGCCTGAAATATAGCGCAGGTTTCGGGCGCGGGCAAAGTTTTGTCGGATTTCCCGCCAGAAAACGCGAAGTCAGCACCAAACCAGCACCGACGCCGCCCCGAAAAAGACAGCCCCCGCGGGAGGAATCCTCGCCGCGGGGGCTGATCAGTCTTCGTTGTTACCGCGTCTTAGCGGTAGGTGCGACGGATCGAGCGGCTGCGCAGGCCGTACATGCCGGCGAACAGCAGCATCATTTCCGCGAAGCCGAACAGGAAGCAGCCCGTTGTCGTCGGCGGCGGGTTCTGACCCGAGTCCGGCGTGTTGGGCTCATTGCCGCCATCGACCGGCGCGTCGCAGAGGTCGCCGATACCGTTCTGGTCACGATCGACCTGGTCAGCGTTCGCGAGATCCGGGCAGTTGTCGCACGCGTCGCCGACACCGTCGCCGTCGCGGTCGCCCTGACCCTCATTCGCGTCGCTCGGACAGTTGTCGCAAGCGTCGCCGATCCCGTCGCCATCGTCATCCTTCTGGTTGGCGTTTTCCTTGCTGAGGCAATTGTCGCAGTCATCGCCGACGCCGTCGCGATCCGTATCGCGCTGGTTGGCATTCGGCGTGTTGCGGCAATTGTCGGCGCGATCCGGGACGCCGTCGCCGTCGGAATCGGTGTTGTCGACCGAACCGCCGTCGCCGCCGCCACTATCGTCGCCTTCGCAAGCGTCGCCCAGACCGTCGCCATCGCTGTCGGTCTGATCCGGATTGGCCTTGAAGAGGCAGTTGTCGCAGACGTTACCGACGCCGTCGCCGTCGAAGTCGCCCTGGTCGGGGTTCGAGAGGCCGAGGCAGTTGTCGATCGCGTCATCAACGCCGTCGTTGTCATTGTCATCGTCGCAGGCGTCACCAATGCCGTCGCCATCGATGTCGGCCTGGTTCGCGTTGCCGATGAACGGACAGTTGTCGACGTCGTTCGTGCGACCGTCGCCGTCGATGTCCGAGTCGCACTCGTCGCCCTTGCCGTCGCCATCCAGGTCAACCTGACTCGGGTTGGCGAGCATGAGGCAGTTGTCCACCGCATCGGCGACACCGTCACCATCGGCGTCCGGATCACAGACGTCACCGATCCCGTCGCCGTCGAAATCCGCCTGCGCGGGATTCGCCGAGTTCGGGCAGTTGTCGCACGGGTTGCCGAGGCCGTCGCCGTCAGTATCGGCCTGGTCAGCGTTCGCAATACCCGGGCAGTTATCGATGTCGTCGCCGACGCCGTCGGTGTCGGCGTCAATGAACGTCTCGTTGACAGTGATGTTCACCTTGGCCGTGTTCTGGCGGTTGGTGGCCGGATTACGCGCTGTCAGCTCCACCTCGACACCGGCCGGGAAGGCTTCGGTGTAGGTGTGCTCGACAATCGCGCCCTGCATGCTGGAGCCATCGCCGAAGTCCCAGGTGAAGACGAGGTTCGGATTCCGCTGGCCGAATTCGTCCAGCGTTTCGGTCGCGTCGAACAACACCCGCAGCGGCACCTCGCGACCCGGATTGCTCAGGTCATCCGGATAGGTAACGACAATCGCCGGACGAATCAGCGGCTGGACGTTGCCCTGTTCGATCAGCACCGGCAGGCTGTACTCAGTCAAGCCGGTGGTGAGGAACGTGAACGAGTCAAAGCCACGACCATCGGAATTGGCCACGAAGCTGTGGACGCGGTAGCTGACGCCACCCGGGCCGCCGGAATCACCGGCGTTCCGCTCGAGGCGGAGCGTGGTCGGCGAAAGCACGGCGCGAATCGTGTAGAAGCCCGGCCTGGCGCCGGGGCCGCTGATCACACGCACGATGTCGTCGATATTGAAGTCCGAAGCGACGAAGGCCGCGCTCGGATCAATCAGCAGGAAATCACCGGCGTCGGCGACGAGTTGCGCGTTCGTGCCGACGATCGCATCCGACACCATCGTGAACGTGACTTCGCCACCGTCCGTCGTGTAGGGAACGCCCGTCGTAGCGCGGCCGACCTGAATGCCCGAAACCGAGCCTTCGACCTGCCACTCTTCGGCGCCGGGCGTGAAGTCATCGATGCATGTCAGCGTCCAGCCCTCAAGCTTGGACTTGCCGAGATCGACCGCTGGACGACCGGCCGGACCGGTTCCCGTCACGCGACCACGACCACGGTTATCGAGATCGTCGAAAGCGTCAGACGCCGCCGGCTCCATCAGGCCGTCACGACCGATGCCCGGCAGTAACTTGGCGTAGAAGTAGTACACGCCGTCGGCCGGCAGTTCCGCCAGGCGGATACGCGTCGTTTGATTGACAACGCCCGGCGTGCCCTTCACCACTTGTGGCCCGGTCGCCGTGCCCATGTAGCCCGACGGATTCTGATCGAAGTAGAACTGAATCCGCGTGCCGCCGAACAGGTCGAACGCCTCATACCCGAGCACCAGCTCCTGGTTGACAACCACAGTCGCCGGCGGACGGCGGAACACGAGCGACGGCACCACGAATGGACGCCAGAAGAACGTGACCACCGATTGCTGCTCTTCATTGACGATGTTGCGGATCTCAATCCCGCTGCGCACCGTGCTGTACCAGCGCGAGCTGGGGTCCGATTCGGAATTGAAGAGCGCGCCATCGCCGAACGGATCGCCGGCGTCGCCGAAGTTCTCGCCGTTCTCCAACTGGCCCAGGCCGTCGGCCTGCACGATCTGATACGCCGCGTGAGAGGCGATGCGCTGCTGCAACGGGAACGACTCGAAGTTGCCATCGAATCCGCCGAAGTTCTGGCCGAAGTCGGTGTGCATGATCATGAGGCCGTCACCGGGCAGCGCCTGCGAGAAGTTGATCAGCGGATCGACCGGGTCGAAGCGGGTCAGACGCCAGAAGTAGTAGCGTTCGCCGTCGTTGTTCGGATTGTCGAAATAGTAGACCGAGTCGCCGGTCGGATCGAACGCGTAATCAGTCATCGTCAGTTCGGTTTCCTGCAGCGGCTTGATCGCCTTGCGCAGGTCCGTCGTCTGCAGCCACGGCTCGTGCTGCGTGCCGAGCACGCGGGCGCCGCAGCCGAGTTCCTTCAGGAACGGCGACGGGTGCACAAAGCCGCCGGACATGATGTCCCACACGCCGACCGGCCGGTTCTCAATGCCGTTGATGTAGACGTCGTAGTCGTACAGGTCGGGGTAGCCTTCCCAGACGTGCAGGAACTCGTGCGCCATCAACTCCTTCGCGAAACCGTTGATATCGATCCCCTCCACTTCGCCGAACTCGCCAACGTGATCGACGGCGGTCGTGAAGTCGGAGAAGAAGATCGGTGAAAGCGGCGTCGGATCGCCCGGATCATCCTGGACGGTGATCGGCAAATCCATGCCCGGGGCCGGCAACTGGAACAGTCCGCGACCGCCGGCCGCAAGGCCATCCTCATACAGGCCTGGCGGCAGCAGGATCGTGGAGAACAGCAGGTTGTAGACATCCGCCAGTGCGAGGCCCGTCGCGGTGTTGATCGTCAACAGCGTGCCGAACTCGCCACCCTTCAGGGCGGAGACCTGCGAGGCGTCGACACCCTTGAGCTGGCCGGTTGCCACGTCGAAGTCGATCGCCCGCACCTCGCCGAAGGTGAGCCCACCCACGGCCGTGCCCACGCCGGTCTGCGTATTGATCGTGAGCAACTGATCGGTGACGACATCCGAGCCGTAAAGAATGTCGGCGAACGGATCGAAGCCGAGGCCCTCAACGCCGGCGAAGCCGATCGGCCCCACCACCGTCCCGGCGCCGGTCGTCGTGTCGATGCGAATCAACTGGCCGGTGGCCACATCCGAGCCGTACAGTCGACCGCGGATCGGATCAAACGCGAGCCCGTTGACCTCGGAGAAACCGATGGCGCCGACAACCGTGACGGTCGGCGGATTCATCTGGTCGCCCGGGAAGATGCGGAGCAATTCGCCGTGCATCACGTCGCTGGCGTAAATCACGCCGCCGACGACATCAAACGTCAGACCGCGGATATCCGTCGTGCCCAACGGCAGCGGCGGGAAGATGCCTGTGATTGTGTTGGCGTCCATCTCGGACATGAAGTTCTGACCGAAAATCGCGGCCAGACCCTCGGCCTTCACGTTGATCTCCGGACGAACGGGGGACACGAGCGGATCCCAGTCCGTGGCGGAGTCCAGCGCTTCGACCGAATCTTCGGTGATACGGCGGCGACTGAACGTCGGGTCGCTACCACTCCCACCGTCGTTCGGCGTGCCGTTGTCGAGGTCAATCGCGTAATTCTCGGTACCCGGGGCGCGGACTTCGCCGAGGTCCAGCAGACCGTCGAGGTTGAAGTCGCGCTTCATCGCGGGACCGGACGGCTCATCCTTACGCCAGGTCAGCCACTCGAGCGTGAGCACGTTTCCGGCGTCATAGCCGTTGGCGCCATGGATATTGAACGCGCCCGGACCGGCCGGCGGAATGACGTCGTCCGGATTCGGCGGGGCCGCCGGACTGCCGGTGCTGATGTCTTCGCCCAGCACGGAGGCGTTGCGGGTGGAGGTCACTTCGCCGAACGCGAAGTCGCCGCCCACGCCCAGACCAGACAAGCTCTTGGCGTGATAGATCGACGAGGGCATGTCGTCCCACTCGGCCGGACCGTCGTATACGTCGGGCATGCCATCATCGTCGGCGTCGAAGTTGTCCGGATAGACGTTCATCGTCGTGAAGCCCGTCGGATCGCTGAAATAACTCGACAGGTCGTTATTGGCCATCTGGAAGGCCGGATTCAGCGTGCCATCGCCCAAACTGGCCGGAGCCGGCAGCGGGAACGGCTGATCGTTGTAGCACTCGACCGGATCGGTCTGCGGGTCCGGCCGTTCCGGACGCGGGTCTTCGTCCTTGATGCACTGCATACCGGCGCGGGCGTTGGTGCCGCCGACGTTCGGATTGAACGCGCGCGGGCCGCCCACGGCCGGGTCCTCAATGTTGAACGGACGCATGTTCGGGATGTTGCCACCGAAAATCGGCGGGGGACTCGGAATCGGCGGCCAAGCTGGCGCGTCCGGCGGAGTCCCGGGATCGAGCTGTGCCGCAATATGGCTGTCGACCCAGTAGCTTTGCCACCAGGCGTTGTAATCCCAGCGGGTGTAGCTTGGCGGAAGGTTCAACAGGCTCGGATCATTCGGGGCAGGCGTCCGCTTGCTGCCGAGGGCCTGAAACGCGTCGTTGCCCGGCGCCATCTGCAGCTTCGGATTGACCATCACCTCGTCGGGAATGGCGAACTCGGTCCACTCGTCCGGACCGTCGTACACACCATTGCCGCAGCGGGCGATCAGCCCATCGGCGTCACCCGGGTAGTTGCGGCGGATGTAGGCTTCGGCCCAGGCGCGCGAACCCGGCGTCATCGGATCGCCTTCAAACGTGTTGTTCGGGCTTGGGTCGAGCTTGATCCAGCGATCCATCGGCGTGGCCCCGGTGGGGTCGTAGATCACCAGGAAGTCTTCGAATGGCTCCGGGAAGTCCCACTTGTTGTCGCCATCGCCACCTTCGGCGGAGGGCGCTTCCGCGTCGCACCATTCCGGCGTCTCAAGCACGCCGTCCTGCATGCACATCTCGGACATGATGCCGTCAACATCTTTTTCGAGCAGACGGTCGTAGCGACCGTTCTGGTTCAGATCGAGGAAGCGCTCACCCGGCGTCCAGACCGGCGTCATCGTGGCGTCAAAGTCGATCAAACCCGGTGTCGGAATGTCCAGAAACGGCGGGAACCCGGGCGTCGCCGTGCCGGGGTTGTCACCGTTGTAGTCGATCAGGATCGCCTGATTCTGGGCGGCCGGGACAGTCTCACCGCCACCGAAGTCAAAATTGTCGTTGTTGTTCATGTCGTTGAACAGCAGCCGACGCTGAGCATGGTTGTCGCCGGTGGTGCGGTCATCCGGCGGGAGGATCGGCCACGGCAGCTCGGCGTAGCCGATCACATCGCCGCTGACACTGACGTTTCCGTAGGAGATTTCGTACCAGTATTCGGCAAACGAGTTGATATCCGGGCGACGTGACGCGGGATTGCCGATCAAGTCGTCGCGGTTGAAGTATTGGCGTCTGATCTGGTCGAGATTCGGCAGCGGAAGCTGCGGATTATTCTTGACCGGAACGGCCATAATCACCGTGAATTTGCGTTCCTGCGCTTCCGCGGTCGGCGCAAAGGTCGTCGCGACCAGACACGCCGCGGCGGACCAGAGGGCCCAGCGACTCATTATCCGATTGGCCTGCATGCTCAATTCTCCCAAGGAATCTTGGACTCGCTCTGCGATTGTGATCAGATCCCGCCCGAGGATGAGACACCCCGTTGGCAAGATTATCCACCGCCGGCGGGCGCGTCAACGAAATGCGCTAACGCCAATACCGACGGGACTTAACAAAACACCAACTCGCGGCTGACTTGTGCTATCAAAACCCGAACAACGTCCCGGAATCTCTCCCTTGAGGCCGCCATATCAGTATACTGCCGCCCATGTGTCCGATTCAGCGCGGCGCGGCTTATCGGCCGAGTGGATTCACCCCGGCGCGGCAGTGACGAACGGACGTAAACCTCTTCTCAGACCGGAACCCGACCGATGCGAAATCGCGCCGCGCCCGTCATTGCCACCTTGCTGTCCTTTGCCCCCGCCAGCGCGATCGCCGCCGGCTTTTCGCTGGGGGTTTCCGCCGGCGATGTGACCGCCCGATCGGTGGTCCTGTGGACCCGGGCCGATGCGCCGGGGCCAGTGATCGCCGAGGTGGCGACTGACGCCGATTTTGACGAGATTCTCGTCTCAATCAGCGCCGTCGCCGACGTGGCGAACGACCAGACCGTGCGCCTGTTCGTCGGCGATCTGCCGGCGGAAACCAGCCTGTTCTACCGATTTCGCGGTCCGATTCCGGATTGTAAGAGCCGCGTGGGCCGCTTTCGCACGGCCCCGCCGGAAACCGCCCGGCGCGCTGTGCGTTTCGCGTATTCGGGCGATTCGGATTTCCGATTCGCGCCGTTCGGCGTGCTCGGCCACGCCGCCCGGGAAGACCTCGACTTTTTCGTATGGTTTGGCGACACGATCTACGGCGATGTGCCGGCGGGCGGGCTGGGGCGCGCGACGACCCTGGCGGATTATCGCGCGAAGTATCGCCAGATGCGCTCCGACCCGTTTCTGCAGGAACTCGCCGCCAGCACGGCGTTCTATGTGGGCTGGGACGATCATGAGGTCTACAACGACTACGGCGGACTGGACGCGGACCTGCCCGCCGACCAGCAGGCCGCGGCTTATCAGGCGTTCTTTGAGTACATGCCGATCGGGGTGAACCCGGACGAGGCGACGCGGACGTACCGCCGGTTTCAATACGGGTCGACGCTTGAGCTGTTCCTGCTCGACGGCCGGCAATATCGCGATCCGGCGGCGGCGTGCTCGGGGTTTGACCCGTATGGGGCGTTGCTCGGACCGTTCGGGGCGGACGCGGATTGCGTCGATCTGCTGAACTCGCCGCGCTCGATGCTGGGCGCGCGGCAGTTTGACTGGCTGATCGACGGGTTGCGGACATCGGCCACGGATTATCGTTTCGTGGTTAATAGTGTGACGATGTCCTACCTCGGGTTGTTGCCGTTCGATCATTGGGACGGGTATGAGTTCGAACGGCGGCGCCTGCTCGAAGCGATCGATCGCGACCGGATTGAGAACGTGATCGTGCTGGCGACGGACATCCACGCCAGCGCGTACAACCCGGATGTGACCGTCCCATTCCGTTATCCGCGCGGCGATTATCGGCTGCGAAACGGCGTGCGTGTGCAGGAACTCGTGGCGGGGCCGATCGGCACGACCTCGTTCCGCGAGGCGATCATCGGCGGCGGCGCGGGGCTGCTCGGCGCGCCGCGCGCGGATATCGAGGCGTTGTTCGATACGCTTGAGCCCCTGCTGCTGGAACGGCTCCGCCAGATTTCGAACTACCAGCATTTTGAGCCGGATCGATTCAGCTATGTTCGGATTGAGATCGATACGTCGGGCGCGGCGACGGCGACGTCACTCGGCTTGCCGGCGGCGCGCAGCGCGACGGACACCGGGGAGTTGGAGCACATCTTTGCGGCGGACCTGAGCGCGGGGCCCGCGCCGGGCTTTCCGTGCGGATTGCCGCTGGGCCTGCTGCTGGCGGGGTTCGGGCTGGCGGCGACCCGCGCCGGGCCGAAGCGCGCGACGGCGCGCCAGGGAATCCGCGCAATCGGCCGCGTGGAATTATCGCGCTCCGGGCCAGCGCCGCGTGAACCAGCGCCGTAGTCGCCGCCAAAACCGAGATAGCCGGGAGCGCGGGCGCGAGCGGGACACGCGGGCCACAATATCCGGCGTCGGCGCTTCACTCCCGATGAGCGCGGCCTGCAACCCATAGCGATGCAGGTAGTCGTCGGCTGCGGCGACGTGGCCGACGTCGTGTTTGGCGTTTTCAGACATGTACCACTTGTTTTCGAGCACCTGGCAGTACATCTCGCCCGGGTCTCCGCCGCGGGCCAGCAGCGGCTCCAGGCGGGCGACGGTCGGCGTGTAGACGGTTGCGAACCAGCGATAGGCGACGACGGAAAGCGGCAGGCTGCGATTTTCGGCGTGCGACCAGGTGGCTTTGAGGTGCTCGACTTCGTTCAACATCGTGCGGGCCTGCAACTCCTCGGCCAGCAACCCGGTCAACGAATGCAGCAAGTCGCGGTGGAATGAGCGATCGGTCACACTGGCGCGCAGGCGCAACTGCTGCCCGGCGTTAGAGGTGACGAGCTGGATGCGGTCCACGGAAAAGCCCAGATCGTTCAGCTTACGCACCCGATCCTGAATCCGGTTCGGCTCATTCAACGGCAACACCTGCTCGCGCGTGACCTCGCTCCACAGGGTGTCGTAACGTTCGCGCACATACTTCCCGACCCGTTCCACCTGCATCTTGGGCGGCAGCGCCTGGGCGGCTTCGAGATCCAGCAATCCGCCGGTCAGGTTTTCCTCCATCAGGTCGAGGTCATAGCTGCGCTGCCCCGGCGTAAGCGTGGAATGCACTTCGGCGGTTTCGGCGTCGACCAGATACGCGCTCAAGCGCCCGGCGTCGCGCCGAAACAGCGTGTTACTGAGTGAACAATCGCCCCAGAACACACCGCCAAGATGGAGTTCGACGAGCAGCACCGCCATCGCATCCAGCAGGTAGTCGCGATAACGGATCATGGTGTCGCCCATGAACAGCGCGTGATAGGGCAGCGAGCGATCGAGATATCGGGTGACGACAATGCTGACATCTTCGTCGGGTGTTCGCACGGTCAGGTGTCCGACGCCACGAACGGTCGGCAAACGGCGCTCCTCCATCTGCGTCAGCGCCGTGAACTCCCGCTCCGCCAACCCCAGTGGGAGCTCTTTCAGTACATAGAGGCGGTCGCTGTAGCTGACAAAGACCACCGGATGACGCCCGATGCCGCGCGGCAGCTCCTCGATGCGGTTGGTGTGCGACCGCCAGCTTTCGAGCGGCCGGCCCCAAGGCAGGTCAAGAAAGTCCGGAAATCCGGCGCGAATCGTCGCGGAAAGGATGTGGCGGCCGCCGTTACCCGCCATGCGCGGAGTCCCGGGCGCCAAGGCGCCAGCAAAGAACGCCGGCGAGCGCCCCATCGATTCCCGCCTGTCGGTTGTTCACGCGCACCGGGCCACCTCCGCGAATCGCGCAACCGGAGCGCTCATCCGCCCTGAAACATCGCGCGGATCTCGGCGCCGAAGTAGATGATCGTCAGCACCGCCGCGACCCACAGCACGATCGCCGCCTGAAACGGGCGATCGCGGGTAATGACGTCGGTTGGCCCGTCGACCTCACCGTGTTCAACAAGCACCGCGAAGCGAAACACCGCGTACACCACGATCGGAATCGTGTAGATCAGCAGTTCAGCGCTTTCCCGAAACACTTCCTTGGTGCGCGCGTCCGTCGTGTACAGCAGGAACGTCACAATCGCCAGCCCCGCCGTCAGGGTCGTCATGTGGTTCAGCAAGTCCGGCGTGTAAATCTCCAGCGTGCGGCGGTGCTTTCCCGCGGAGCCATCGGCGATGGCGTTCAGCTCGCAACGGCGCTTGCTGAACCCCATGAACAGGCACAGGGTGAAGGTGCAGACCACCAGCCAGGGTGAAATCGGCACGGCGATCAGCACGGCGCCCGCGATGGCGCGCATCACAAACCCGGTCGCGATCGTAATCACATCCAGAATCACGGCGTGCTTGAAGACGAACGTGTACAGCAACTGCAGCACGAGATAGCCGAACACGACCAGCCCGAAGTTGCGCCCCAGCGCGAACGCCCCGCCGATTCCGATGACCACCAGCGCCGCCAGCAGCGCCCAGGCCGCATTCGGAGTGACCTGCCCCGAGGCGATCGGGCGATGCCGCTTGCGCGGATGGAGCCGGTCCTCTTCGCGGTCATGCAGATCGTTCAGCACATACACCGCGCTGCTGACCAGACAGAACGCCAGGAAGCCGAGCAACGCCAACGTCACGCTGTGGAGATCGTCGAGGCGCCGTCCGAAGACCAGCGCCGCCAGCACGAACAGGTTCTTGACCCACTGATGCGGCCGCAGCAATCGCACGATCGGCATGTTGGTTCCCGGAGGGTTCGGCGAGATTCTGCGACATGCCACGCTGGTTGACAAGCCCGCGCGACCGGCGCGGCGCAATTGCTCAGTGCGCCAGCGGCCAGACGGCGTTGTCCGTCACGCGCTCCGGCAGGCGGAATGGCACGGTCGGCCGGGCGGCAAAACTCACCACGCCACCGATGCGCAAGTCAGCCGGCACGCGAATCAACGCCGCGCGGCCGTCGAGTTCGAGGCCGATGCTCATCTGGTCGCCTTCGGCGTCAAATGTGATCTCGGGCTCACGCGTGATCGCGGCCCGATCGGCGATCAGCAACGTGACAAAGACGTTGCGACGCACACGGTCCGAACCCTCGATTTCGATCCGCCCCCAATGGCGCTGCCGCCCGACTTCGCCGCCAAGCACGGTCGGCTCGCCCAGGCGATACCACGCGTTGCGCGGCGACCCGAACCGCGACAGACTGATGAGGCGCTCGAATGTGTCCGGCCCGCCGCCCATGTACCTGCGACCGGCGAAAGCGCCCGACTTGATCGCGATCTCGCGCCCCGGTCCACCCGCGACCGTCATGCGACCCTCATCCGGCGCGAGCCGCTTCAGCCACATCGCCCCGGCGTCATGGGTCCAGCGCAGCCAGTGCTGACCGCCGACATCCCAGACCCCGGCGTCGTCAGACGCGCCTTCCAGCCGTTCGGCGGTCGCGAGGTGCGCCAGGCCGATCGTCGGCTGGCCGGGAATGTTGAACACCACGGCCGGCGCGACGCGCGGCTTGGAGGCCAGCGTGCGATCAATGATGAGCAGACCGCGATCCAGAATGTGAATGTACTCGCGCGTATACGACTCGACTGTGCGATCGTCATACGCCGACTTCAGATCTACCGCGGCATAACCGACATCCGGCCCGGCGCCGAACGCGAGGATGCGCGCGACGCGACGATCGTGCTGATCCAGCGTGCGCGGAAACTCGACACATGGCCCTTCGAACGGGCGCTGCCCCCCCATGGGCTCGTACACGCGATCTTCCCAGTGATAGGCGCGGGCGGGGTCATGAAACAGCAGACAGTTGTGCGCGATGGTCGAGTTGTAGAACTGCTCAAAGACGAAACTGCGATCACGATCGCCGAGCCGCTGCTCGCCGCGCTTGTCGGCGACGGCCTCGTCGCGAATGTTGTCGCCGGCGTTCACCAGTAAATCGGCCCCGAACGCCCGCATCAGCACGCTGCCCGCGTCGAAATGCTGCCGACGCCGCACATGAAACGGCGCCGTGTCGATCCAGATCACCGGCGCGCCGTACTCCGCGGCTCCGCGGAAGATGATCGCGCTCTCAAGATTGCGGGCGGACGGGATGCGCGCCAGGTCCAGCGTCTTCGCGTCGGTCGGCAGCGCCAGGGCGATCCACTGCCACAGGCGGCCAACGTCGGTCCGCGCCCGCTGCGCCGCGACCCGCCCCCGCAGCGCCATCGTGGCCGCCGCCGGATCGTTGGTCCGCGCCGCCAGCAACTGCGCGGTCAGCGGCCACATCCGCCGCCAATCGGGCGCGGGCGTCAGCGGCGCCTCCCCGGCGTCATCGCGCAGGAACTGACGCGAAACGGTCGTGTCGTCGCCGCTGACCAGCAGGTAATGCTCCAGGATTCGCGCGACCCGCGGCCCGTACTTCTTCCAACCCAGTTCCGGATCCAGCCGCTCGGCGAGCTCCACGGCGAGGACGATGCACAGCTCTTCATCGGCCGCGGCGCTCGGACTGCTCGGCGCCAGTCCCCGCATTTCCAGATACGTGGGAAAGACCGCCTCGAAGTACTTCCGCGCCGCGTTGATCGCCTCGCGGCGCATCACCAGCCATGACGGGTTGGCGACATCGGTTTCGGTCACCGCCAGCGCGGCGGCCAGCGTCAACAGCCGCGCCCGAAACGCGGGCGGCTCCGCCGGACTGTCGGCTTCGCTGAGATACGCCGCCCGTTCGCGAATCTGCTCCAGAAACAACTGCCGGGTTTCCGGTGAAAGCGCGTCCCAGCACCAGTCGAGGGCGATCACATGTTCCAGCGGATCGTCGGCCAGCAACAACGGCTGGCGCAGCACGCCATCGATGAGGCGAATGCGACCGAGATCGGCCGGATCTTCGGGTTGAATCAGATGCAGAAACGCGGCGGCGGCCAATTCGCCGGGCAGCGCCCCCACGCTCGCCAGCGTGTCGCTGACCGAAAGCCGCGCCGTGAAGTAGCTGCGCAGCGCGCGATAGGCTTCCGCGTCCGCCGCGAAACCGGCGCCGGTCGCATTGTCAGCTTCCACGATGCCGCACTGGGCGCGGAGACGCGGCAGGTCCTCCGGCTGAATCAACAGGCGCGGGTGGTCCTGGGCAATCACGTTCGACGCAAACAGGATCGCGAGGCCGGCGAGCGGAATTGAGAATCGCATGAAATCGGAACCCCTGGCGTGTCGGGCGGTCAGCGCGTCGCCGATGACGCCGCCGACAAGGCGTGTGCGATGAATAGGTTACATCGCGATCGGGTCAAAGTCCAAAGCAGGCGTCGGCCGCGGTTAAGGGCTTTTCACGCGGCCTGCATGATGCGTTAGCGCAACGCGCTGATGATCCCGCCGCTGCGTCGACCGGAGGGGCGACGCGGCATCGGCGCGGTGGGCGTTCTCCATTCTCCTGTGCGCCCCGCCCGCCGCGCCGCCGTTTTTCTGGATGCAGTCGCCCGGCCGGCCCGATCGCTCCCCACGGGCCGGTCGGGCGATTATTCAGCGGATGCCGAATGGATCGGCGAATATCGTGTAGGCGTCGACCGGTTTCGCCCGCCCGCGACCATAGCGCAGGCCCGCCCAGCACAAGCGGTCAAAGTCGTAGTCGCGCGCCGCCTGCGACAAACAGACCAGCACGCTTGGCGTGAGCTTCTCATCGTACGCGACCCGACCGCTGACATTCAGCTCCACCGGCTGATCCCAGTCAATCATGCCCTCAAAAAACCAGACAGTCACATCCCGCACGTTGCGCCGGGAAACGCGCAGCGCGTTGCCCTTCCGCTCGCCGTTCAACTCGCCAAGACTCGCGGAGTAGGCCCGGATGGTCGCCGCCCGCAGATGCTCCGGGACCAGGTCGCTCTCGCCGTCGCCGAGCTTCAGTGTCAGCGGCTTGTCATCCCACATCCGCCCGCTCCACCCCTGTCCCTCAAGCCAGTATGCCCGCGCCTGATAGGGATGGCGAAAACTATGCTCGATCGATTCCGGCGCGTGTTCACGCCGTGCGGCGAGCAACTCGCGCAGTTTGTCCGCCGGCGGGACCACATTGAAGTGGTCCGCGTCGGGCAGCTCGACCATCGTCACCGGAATCTCGCCGGCGGCGCACGCGTCGCGCAGCTTGCGATTCAGCCCGGCGATGCCGCCCTGCTCGCTGGTCAGGCCGGCGTCATCGCGCACATCCTGCGCGCCCCAGACGCACAGCACACGCGTATGCGCCAGATTCGGCAGAAAGCGATGCCACAATCCGTCGATCTGCTCCAGCAGGAACGTGCCCGCCAAAGGCGTGACGCCGGCGAACTGATCGGGATGCAGGGCCGCGAGCGTCCAACTCGTGTGCCCGCCGCGCGAATATCCAAGGCAGTACACGCGGTCGCTATCCACATGCACATTGCGGCGAATCGCGTTCAGCAGCGCGGGGTGCTCGCCGGTCGGCGGCCAGCGCGTATGATGAATCACCACTTCGTCGTACTGATCCGGCGCGGCGATGATGAACTGCTCGACATCGTCGCCCAGCAGGCCTTCCACATAGCTGATGATCTGGGCGGCCTGTCCGCCCTGCCCGTGCAACGCGTAGATCATCGGCCACGGACGATCGGCGGTATACGCGGCCGGAAGGCGAAACTGCACGCGACGCTGGGCGCCGTCCCGCAACTTGACCAGCATTTCACTCGCGCCGGGCGCGCGGGCGTTGATCAGCCCGGCCGCGTGCAGCCACGCGCGCATCCGGGACCGATCAAACGCCGGATCGGCCTCGATTTTCGCGGCGAGCCGCTCGCGCTCGACGAGGTCCTCCGTCGCAAAGAACGCGCGGATATGCTCGCGGATCTCGGCTTCGCCGGCGTTTGCGGGTAACGCGACCAGCCAGACCGCAAACGCCGCCACCGCGCCCCTGATTCGACTCGTCACACCCGCCCCCTTCCTGATCGCGATCGCCGGGCATGGCGTCGGCGATTCCACACGCCTAGACTGCCCCCACTACTGTAACCGCCGATCGCGGGCCGGGATGCCAACACTACGAATCGACAACTTGAATGTCGGCGGGCCGGCGCGGCGCGACTACGGCCGCTGGTGGCGTGAATGGTGCTTTCTGGGCGTCTGCTGGCGGCATTTCCGGATTCGCCTGGCGATTCTGATGGTCGTGCTGCTGGTCGGCGGCCTGGCGTTTCGCATCTTCGAGCCGGACAAGAACGGCGACATATTCCGGGCGGTGTACTGCGCCTGGAGTCTGATCTTCGGCGAACCGCCGGAGGAGTTTCCGCAGCACACCGTACTGCGGGTGATGTTCTTTCTGCTGCCGATCATTGGCCTGACGGTGATCATCGAGGGGATCATTGACTTTGCGCTGGTGCTGCGCGACCGGCGGCGATTTGAGAGGAGCTGGTGCGTGGCGATGGCAAGCGCGATGAAGGACCATGTGGTGCTGGTGGGCCTCGGCAAACTCGGGCTGCGCACGTTTCAGATGTTGCGGCGTCTCGGGATGCCGGTGGTCGTGATTGAGCGCGACCCGCAGGGGCAGTTTCTCGAGGAAGTGCGACGCGAAGGGTCGCCGGTGCTGATCGGCGATGGGCGGCGCGACGAGCTGATGATCGAGGGGAATGTCGCGAAAGCCCGCAGCGTCGTGCTGTGCACGAACGACGACCTGGCGAATCTGGAAATGGCGCTCGACGCGCGGCGGTTGTCGCCGAATATTCGCGTTGTGCTGCGCATGTTCGATCAGAACATGGCGGACAAGATTCGCGACGGGTTCAACATTCACATCGCCATGTCGCAATCGGCGATTTCGGCGCCGTTGTTCGCGATTACCGCGCTCGGACACGACATCCTGCACCCGGTGCTGTTGAATGATCAACTCGTCATCATGCAGCGCTGGGTTGTGCGCGAGAGCGGCCCGCTGCACGGTCGTACGGTCGGCTCGATCCTGAACGACCTCGGTTTCAGCGTGGTGGAGTTTCAGCGGCCGAACGGTGAACACAAGCTGTTTCCGCCGCCGGATGTGGAACTGCGCGCCGGGGATCAGTTACTCGTGCAGGGCGCCTATGAGGCGATGATGGCGTTGCATGCGAGCGCGAGCCTGCTGCCGGACGACGCCGAACGCGTCCCGATGTCGGGGGCGCCGGCGAGCTAGGGCGTCTCGAACTCCGCGGCGTCCTCATCCCGCCCAACGGCGCGCAAGGCGGCGGCCGCGACGGCATTCGAGCGCGCCTTGAGGCGGTCGGTGACGCCGGGGATCGTCTGTAACGCGCGGGCGGCGGGCTCGGCGAGCGTCGCGGCCTCCTCAAAACGCTCAAGCGTCACAAGGATTTCGGCGCGGCCGATGTTGCAGCCGGCCTCCATCAACGGGTTGATGTCCTTCGACTCTGCCGCGCACTGCGCGTAATACGCCAAGCCTTCCTCCAAGCGCCCTTGCTCGGCGACGGCGTCCGCCAGGTTTCCGAGCGTCTTGCTGCGATCAATGTGGCCGGGCGGCAGGGCCTCCTGTTGGATGTCCCAGGCCTGACGAAACGCGGCTTCGGCGTCAGAGAATCGTCCGGCCTGGCTGCGCGTCAGACCGAGATTGTTCAGGTCGACAGCGATGATCGGGTGGCGATCGCCATACACCGCAAGGCCGACTTCCATGCACTCTGAAAAACGCCGCTCCGCTTCATCGTAGTTTCCGACAATCCGGTGCGCGGAGGCCAGGTTTGAGAGGGCCTCCAACAGCGTCGGATGGCTGTGCGGGAGCAGCTCCCTCCAGGTCGCCACATTCTCTTCGAGTTGGAGCAGCGCCGCTTCGGGGTCGCCGCGCTCGAGGTTCAGCACGGCCATGTTGCCAAGGAGCATGGTCGCGTCCATCACGGCCTCCGCGCCGAGGCGTTTCAGCAATGCGTGGGCCGCGCTGAGTTCGTTGTACGCTTCGTCCAATCGGCCGGTTTGGGCAAGCAGCATCGCGAGGTTGTTGTGGCAAAGCGCGAGCGAGCGCGGGTCGAGCGCCAGTTCCTCCGCCAACGCCAGCGATTCGCGAAAATCCGCTTCGGACGGCTCGGACAGGCCCATATGCTGCAGCAGCGTCCCGCGACTGTTCAGAAAGACCGCCAGTTCTTCGCGCGGCTGGTCGGGGAAGTCGCGCGCGAGCGCGACAGCGCGATCCAGATGGCCGCGCCCCGCGTCAAACAGGCCCAGTGCGCCGTAGACCGTCCCGAGTGTGTCGCGCACAGCCGCTTCGACTTCCGGCTGACCGGAAAGCTGACCCGCCTCGAGCTGGTCAGCGGCGAGGTCGAGCGCTTCGCGAATCGTGATATCACGATTCTCGAGCGCGTTTCCCGGCTCCACGGCGGCCAGCATCCGCCCGAGAAAATCATTGACGGCTTCGGCCTTATCCGCCTCGGCCTGGGCGCGCGCGGTTTGTTTCTGCGCGACGTCGCGCGCCGCCACCGCCTGGCGCCATTGCGAGATCGACACAAACAGGCCGGCGAGCACAACGATCAGAAACGCGACGCCCGTGCCGACGACGATGCGATAGCGGCGCAGCTGCTTGCGGACCAGGTACGCCAGCGAATCGCGTTTCGCCTCGATCGGCTCACCGGCGAGATAACGACGGATGTCGCACGCGAGATCGCCGGCGGTCTGATAGCGTTGGTCGGGATCCTTGGCGAGGCAGCGGAGCGTAATCGTGTCGAGTTCGTCATCGAGGCGGGCGCCGCGGCCGGCAGCGGCGCTCGGCCGATGCGGTTCGACGTTGATGATGTTGTTGAGCGCGTCGCGCATCGCGCCGGTCACCGCGTAGGGAAACTCGCCCGTCAGCAGCTGATACAGCACCACGCCGAGCGCGTACACATCGGTGCGCACGTCAACCGCGTGCACCCGGCCGGACGCCTGCTCCGGGGCGGCCCACGGCAGCGAACCGACAAAGCTGCCGCTCAGCGAGATGCCGGAGTCGTCGCCGTCGGCGGTCTTGGCGAGACCGAAATCGAGCACGTGCGGGACACCGGCCTGGTCGAGGCGAATGTTGCTGGGTTTTATATCGCGGTGGATCACACCGCGCAGGTGGGCGGCATTGACGGCTTCGCAGATCGTGGCGAAGACGCCGAGCGCGTCGCGCAGCGGCTGCGGATCGCGGCGGGCGGCCGGGTCGGCGCGCCAGCGCGACAGCGCGTCGATCCGCGACTCGAACGTCGGCCCGTCGATGAAGTCCATGACGACGAAGTGCATGCCCGCCGCGACGCCGGTGTCATGAATCGTGACGATGTTGGGATGCTTCAGGCGCGCGAGCAGCCGGGCCTCGCGTTCGAAGCGCACGCGATCGGCCTCGGACGCGAACGGCCCTTCGCGCATGACCTTGACCGCGACGCGGCGGCTGGTCGAGGTCTGCGTAGCTTCATAAACAACACCCTGTCCGCCGCGATTCACGACGCGGATGATCTCAAAACCGGGAATTGTGACCGCGCCCGTGGCGAGCGGTCCTTTCGCGGGGCCGGCGGAGTCGCGGAGCCGCACGAGCGCCCGTTCGTTTTGGATCGCCTCGGCCAGCAGCGCGCGGCAACTGTCGCACCGGCTGACATGCGCATCGGTATCCGGCGCCAGACCCGCCGCCGTCGCTTCGCGCGCCAGGCGGTCAATATCGCCGGGGTTCAGGCAACCGGGCGGGGCGGGGAAGGCGTCATTCACCACCGGGCTTCCAGTTCCTCGCGCAAGGCGCGCAGGCGGCTGAGAATGCGCGTCTTCGCGATGTAGACGACGTTTTCGGTGACCCCGACCGCCTGGGCGGTTTCGGCCACCGAACAGCCGCCGAGCGCGTACATTTCAAACGCCTCTACATGTTTCGGGTCGGTTTCCATGCGCACCTGCGACAGGCACAGTTGCAGCACATGGCGCTCCCACTCTTCTTCCCAGATCTGATCGAGCGAGCCGGAGTCCGAATCCGCGGCCCCGGCGAGCGCCTGCGTCTTGTCGGGGTGGTCGAGACCCGGGGCGCGGCGGGCAGCGCCGACCTTCGCCACGCGGCGGGCGGCGAAGCCGGCCAGCCAATGGCGCAACGGGCCGCGGCCGCGATCGTACTGCCCGGCCTGATAGGCGCGCGCGAAATCGGCCAGGGCCTCCTGCGCCGCGTCTTCGGCGTCGGCGTCCTGCAGGCCGTAGCGACGACCGTAGGCGATCAGCATGGGTCGGCAGCGATCATGCAGCGTGCGCCACGCTTCGCGATTGTTGGGGTCGAGCAGCCCTTCCAGCAACAGCGTCGTTGTGCGGGTCAGCTCAGACATGGCATTGGGTCGCTACCAGTAGCGTTCGTAATGGATGTTCCCGTCCGGCCGCGAGCGAGAATGCGGCGTGAAGCCGCCCTTGATGAGATCCACTTCGACGTCCGTAATCATAGCGGGATTGCCGCATAAAAAGACATGCGCGTCGCTCGGATCCAGCGGGAAGCCGGCGAGCGACTCGAACCGATCCGGCGCGAGCAGCAGCGGCACGCGCCCGCGCGGCCCGGCGTACGGGGAGTCTTCGGGCTCCCGGGTGACGGTCGGGATGTACCGGAACCAGGGATGCGCAGCCGCGAAGCGCTCCAATTCCGCGCGGTAGCCCAGATCGACCGAAACGCGGACGCCGTGAACGAGCGCGACGCGTCGCCAGCGATCCGGGGTGAACGTGCGGATCATCGATAGGAACGGCGCGATCCCCGTCCCGGTGGCGATGAACAGCAGATCTTTGCCCGGCGGCACATCGTCCAGCGTAAAGTCGCCGCGGATTTTCCTGTCGATCCACATCCGCCCAGCGTCGCCCAGACGCCACAGGCTCGGCGTCAACTCGCCCTCTTCGACGAGAATCACGAAAAACTCGAGGTAGTCCGGGTTGTTCCCGGCGGACGCGATCGAATACGCCCGGCGAACGAGGGCGGGCCGCTTCTTGGGCTTGCCGTCCTTGCCCAACACCACGCGATTGGGGTCCGGCGGCAGGCCGATCATGGCGAACTGGCCGGGCTTGAACTCCGGCCCGGGTCCGTCATCGAAGCGGGTGCGAAAGATCATCAGATAATCGGTCAGGTTCTCGCGCGAGATGATGGTCGCGTTGAATTCTGGCGCTGGCATGGGGCTTATCTTAGCGACAGTCGGGGCGCGTTGCATCGGCCGGCCCGGGGCGGCGCAATCTGTTTGAAAGAAACAAAAGCCGGCGGAGTTGCCTCCGCCGGCTCAGTCAATCGCGTCATGTCGAGCAGGCGCGGCGCCTGCTCCGGCTCCACCCTAGTTCAGGATCGAGTAGCCGACGTACGTCTCGGTATCCACGCCGTACTTGAAGCTCAGCGTATTCTCGCTGACGTTCACGTCGCTGGCCGGCAGGCCGTTTTCGTCGGCGCCTTCCGGATCGGCGATGGTCGAGAACGCGCCGCCCGTGCTGCGCATCAGGTAGTCGCCCGAGCCGACCGAGTCATTGCCGGCCATCCACCACACGGCCGCGTTCATTTCGATCGCGAGCGTCTGGCCCCAGCCGAAGTAGCCGTTGTTGGTCGTCGAGCCGTCGATCGGGTTGTCATCAGCCGCGAGCGTCGAGGCCGGGGCGGCGGCCGTCGTGCCGATCGCCGACTGCAGGCTGCTGCCGAGGCTCTCTTCGGTGAAGAACGCGAAGCGACCGTCAACGAGCTCGGTGTGGCCGCTGGCCGGGCTGTTGTCGAGCTCGACCGGCTTGTTGCCCGCATCGGTGATGTCGAGCAACATCGCGTTTTCCTTGGTGTTGTCGTCGTGATACAGAATGAACGTGCCGTCAAACTTGAACTGCACTTCGTTGTCGATGCCGCCCAGCGTCGAAACGTCGAACGCGACCGGATCGGCGTCCGGATCGGTCATGTCGTAGACATAGAAAATGTCATTCGCGACAGCGACGACCCGCATCGACTCGGCGTCGATACCGACCATCGGCACCTGGAAGCCGGACGTGACGCCACCCGGGTTCTTGGTGAAGGAGATGATGTCCGGCGTCGCGTCGCTGACGTCGATGACCTTGATGATCGCGCCGTCCGCGACCTCGCCGGCGTCATTGCGCGTCACGAAGTAGTTGCCGCTGGCCTGCGTATGGCCGGCCGCCTCGGGATCGACCGGGATGTTGACCGGGCGAATGTCGTTGTTGTCGATGACGGCGCTGGTTTCGCTGACGGTGTCAAAGATCGTGACAACGAAGTTGTTGACCAGCCAGATCTTGCCGTTCTTGGAGACGGCGAAGCTGTTTTCCGCGAAGTCGGCGCCGCCGGGGATGTCGCGCTGCGCAGTGTCGCCTTCCGACGGAATGATGTACGCCACGCCGTCCGGCGAGCCCGAGTCGGTGACGGCGGCAAAGGCGATCAGGTCATCGCCGACCGCCATGTGGCCCTGCACGTGCGTACGAATCTTCGTCAGCACGAAGCTCAGGCCGAGGGTGTTATCGTCGTCGTTGGTGTTGTCGTCCACGTTGCTGTCGTCGTTGGTCATGTCGTCATCGTTGAGATCGACATTGCCATCCGTGTTCGGCGTGCCCGTCCCGAACAGGCCTTCGAACAGGCCCGGGCAACCGCCCATGCCGGTCGTGAGCATCAGGCCGAGCGACACGCTCACCCAAAACATACGATTCATCTTCATGCGGCTGTTCTCCCAATCATTGGTTTTGACGCTTCGCCAGCGTTGATCCGGGGCGCTCGCCTCGGCTGACAGACAGGTTCGCGGCGGCCTCGTCGTGGCCCAGTCGCCGCGCAACGATTGCCGACAGCCGCGACGAGCTTGTCGTCGGCCGGTCGGCCTACTGGCGTATGATCGGAGCGGAGAAGTTGGCGACCTTAATCTGGTCGCCGCGGCCGGCCTTGCAGCGTGGCTGCCAGGCGCCGTCTTCGAAGACATGCGTAATGTCGCTGGTAAACACGAGAAAGCCGACCCAGCTGCCGGTGCCGACGCCGTCAAACGGCGCGGCGCAGGACTTGAACGCGGTCACTTTTTGCGCGTTAAACCCGCTCGTGACCAGGATTTTGGTGTGCCGGGCCCCCGCGGCGTCGAGCGCGGCCCGGACGTTGTACACCGCCTCCACCGTCACGCCCGGGCCAAAGCCGTAACGATCCAGGCCGGCGCGGGCGGCTTCGGGGTCCGCGGCGGCGGCGAGCACCCGATCGGTCAATTCCTTCGTGGGTTGATCGTGTCCACCCTGATGGACGCGACCGCCATGCGTATCGAGGCGCACGGCGAAGAGTTTGTCGCCAAACCGCGCCGCGGCTTCGCGACACACATCCAGTTCGCGGCCCTCGTAGTCAATCAGCACCGTCAACGGGATATGCGGGAAGCGTTCCGCATACGCTTCGGCGGCGAGGATGCTGCTGCCCTCATACACCGCGTTCAGGCAGTGCGGAATGCTGCCATACAGCTTGTATTCGTGCACGACATCGCCGACGCGGATCTCGTCTGTATTCTCCGTGCCGAGCCAGCGCATGACA
The DNA here is from genome assembly GCA_964528455.1 of uncultured Planctomycetales bacterium. Classification (GTDB taxonomy): domain Bacteria; phylum Planctomycetota; class Phycisphaerae; order UBA1845; family Fen-1342; genus DSPM01. Next base: position 161,417 of record CAZGTH010000004.1, read on the forward strand.
TAGTGATGCCCCGCCAGCGTGCTCGTGCCGCGGGCTCCACCGATCGCGGCGGCGTAGGCGGTCTGCTCGATGATCTCATAGGGATAGTGCCGCGCCGCCATGTCCACGACCGGCAGATCGCCGGCCGCTTCGGTGATGCGGGCCATCTCCGTCGCCGCGCGACTGAACGCCAGCATGCCGAGGTAGGTCGTTTCGAGATTGACCAACTCGCCGTACATGCCCTCGATCACCATGACGGCTTCATACGGCTCAAACCGCTCGCCATCGCGCTTCGCATAGACGGTCAGCGGGCCGAGGCATTGCTGGCGAATCCACATCAGAGCGCGATTTACCCCGCACAGCACGCCCGCTTCGCGACAAAAAACGCAATAGCGCACACGCTTGTGGTGGTAGTCGCTATCCACGACTACGGCGGCGGAACGGTTAAAATACTCGTCGCTGATCGGGAGCTGGGGCATGGCGGATTATGGCGCGCCGCGCGCCGTTTGGCGACCCGCCGGCGCCGCCAGATCGCTCCAGCGGGCGACAACCTGCGCTCCCCAGATCGCCGGCAGGCGGCGCTCAAACCACTCGCGGTTGATCGTGTTGGCGTCGTGGACATACGCCCGCGACAGGCGGCGGCCCTCAGCGTCGAGCGGCGACATCTGCCACGTGTCGATCAGCTCCTGAATCACCGTGACACGTTTGCCGCGATACACAAGTTCCGCCACATTCGCCTCGATGCAGCAATCCGTCGCGCAGCCGATGACGATCCACTCGTCGCTCGGCGCGGCGGCGACGATCTCGTCGAGTCGCGTGCGGAAGAAGCCGCTGAATGTCGTTTTTTCAACGATTTCGACGCGGGCATGGGCGGCCCTGGCTGCTTCGAGCAACTCGGCGCGAATCTCCGCCTGCTTGTCGCCGCGCAGACAGTGCGGCGGAAACCGCTGAAACTCGACATCGTTCGTTTCATGCGCGTCACAGACAAACACGACCAGGCTGTCGGGCGGCAGCGCCCGCAGGAACGCGGCCTGAACCGGGACAAGCGCATCCACGCGCGGGCTCGCCAGCGGGCCGATCCGGGTAAACCCTTCCAGCATGTCGACGACCATGATCTGCGGCATGACTTTTCCTCGTGGGCGCCACGGCGCTTGGTCGCGGCTCCGGCCATCTTCGTTATCTTATGCGGGCGGCTGCCTTCGTTCCCGGGGTCCGGGCGGGAACGGCGTGCGTAACCATGCCGCTTGGGCCGGGCGCTCATGCGGGGCCGGCCCCGTCCAGGGTGGGGCCGTGCCCACCGGGAGCGTCCTCTTTCTTGCAGGAGTTTGCGTCGCGATGCGGATTTTGTCGGGCATTCAGCCTTCGGGAAAGCTGCACCTGGGCAACTACTTCGGCGCGATGCGCGAACATATCCGCCTGCAGGCCCAGCATGACTGTTTCTATTTCATCGCCAACTACCACAGCCTCACCACGATCCAGGACGCCGACCGCCTGCGGGGGCTGACGAGCGACGTGGCGATCGACTATCTGGCGATGGGGCTCGACCCGCAGCGGGTCAAGCTGTTCCGCCAGAGCGACGTCCCGGAAGTCACGGAACTGACCTGGATTCTCGCGACCGTCACCGGCAAGGGCCTGCTCGACCGGGCGACGTCCTACAAAGACAAGATCGCCCGTGACATTCCGGCCTCGATGGGGCTCTACAGTTATCCCCTGCTGATGGCCGCCGACATCCTGATCTACCGCAGCGACGCGGTGCCGGTCGGCAAGGATCAGGTGCAGCACATCGAAATGACCCAGGACATGGCCGGGTACTTCAATAACACCTTTAAGACCGAGGCCCTCAAACGCCCGGAGCCGATGCTGGGCGAGGCCCCGATCGTGCCCGGCATCGACGGCCAGAAAATGAGCAAGAGCTACGGCAACACGATCGACATTTTCGGCGAGGCGAAGCCGATGCGCAAACGCATCATGTCGATCGTCACGGACTCGAAAGGGGTCGAGGACGCCAAAGATCCCGACACCTGCAATGTCTTCGCCCTGCTGAAACTGATGGCACCGGCCGAGGAAGTCGCCGAATGGCGGCAGCGCTATCAGGCCGGCGGGATGGGCTACGGCGACGCCAAAAAGCGCCTGGCGGAGTTGTATGAGGAGCAGTTCGGCTCACGACGGGAGATTCGGGCCGACTGGGCCGCCCGGCCGGATGACGTTGAGGATATACTCCGCGAAGGGGCGCGGCAGGCCCGCGCCGTGGCCGCTGAAGTGATGGCGGACGTGCGACAGGCGTGCGGGCTGCTCACGGCGGCCCCCCGCTAAGGAAGCGCCAAGGACGAGCCCGGTATGGCCGAAACGGAAGCTCAAAACCTGATTGCGCCGGGCGAAGCGGCGCCGGTGTCGCCGTCGGATGGGTATCGCGTCGACATTGACGTGTTCACCGGGCCGCTCGATCTGCTGCTGTACCTGATTCGCCGGGATGAGCTCGACATTCAGGACGTATCCATTACCCGCGTCGCGGATCAATACCTCGATCATGTACGCCTGATTGAGTCGCTCGACCCGAACGTCGCGGGCGAGTTTCTGGTGCTGGCATCGACGCTGATCGAATTGAAGTCGCGCGCGCTGCTGCCCACGCCGCCGATTGAGGCGATGGATGACGACGACGACCCGCGCGTCGTGCTCGTCCGTCAATTGCTGGAATACAAGCGCTTCAAGGACGCCGCCCGCGGCTTGTCCGAAGCCGCCGAGGCCCAATCGCGCCGTTTCGTGCGCCGCCCCGCTGATCTTCCGGATGAGTTGCGCGGCGTGGAGTTGGAAGAGGTCGAAGTCTGGGACCTGATGACCGCGTTTCAGCGGGTGATGGAGTCGATCGGCACGCGGCCGCGCACGCACGATGTCCGCTTGGACGACACCCCGATCGCGGCCTATATGGAGCGCGTGCTCCACCGCCTGGAGGCCGGCGGCGCCTGTCGCTTCGACGCCTTGTTCACGCCCCTGGCGGATCGGGCCGAGCGCGTCGGTACGTTTCTGGCGATTCTTGAACTGATTCGCGAGCAGCGCGTGCGGGCCGAGCAGGAAGTCGTGTTCGGCGAGATTTACCTGTTCATGCTGGAAGAAGCTGATTGGGACGCGGACGACGCCGCGACGCCGGCGGGTGTCGAGTCGGCGTCGGCGCCGATCACCAAGGCGCCGGCCGAGATTCCGACGATGCGCTCGCCGCGTGAGACCTCGCGTCCGGCCGATCTGGAAGTGGAATCATGACGCCATCGGAGTCATTGCGGAAACTGGGGATCACGCTGCCGACGCCACCCAAGCCGGTGGCGGCGTATGTGCCGTACGTCGCTCATGGCGGCCTGATCTTCACCAGCGGACAGATACCGCTGGAAGACGGCAAAGTTCGCTACACAGGCAAGGCCGGCGCCGAACGCTCGCTCGAAGAAGCGCAACAGGCGGCGCGGCTGTGCGCGATCAACGCCCTCGCCGTCGGCGCGGAAGCCGCCGGCGCGTTGGACGCGATCAAGCGCGTGCTGAAAGTGACGCTGTTTGTCGCGTCCGCGGAAGGGTTCACCGACCAGCACAAAGTCGCCAACGGCGCGTCTGAGTTGCTGCTGGAAGTATTCGGCGAACCCGGTCGCCATGCGCGGGCGGCGGTCGGCGTGGCGGAACTGCCGATGAACGCGACGACCGAGATCGACATTATCTTCGCCACATAGCCTTGTGACGCCGGCGCCCTTTACGCATCATTCGACCGATTATCTGCCCCTTACCCCGATCCGCCCTTTTCCAGCGAATTGTGCGCGAATCCGCCGCGCGTTTTGAACAATCCGCATTGGGGGATGGCGCCGTCGGCCCGGGCCGCAAGCCCGCGTCGGTGGTTGGGAAGGAGACGCTGCGATGATTCGTCAGCGGACCATTTGGGTCGCCGCGGCCCTGCTCGCGCTCACGCCGCCGCTCAGCGCGGAGGTGATCTACGTCGACGCCCGCCAGTCGAACCAGAACGCGGAAGGCGCCTCATGGGCGGACGCGTTGCCCTCGCTCCAAACCGCGATCAGCATCGCCCACGCGTATGATGAAATCTGGGTCGCGGCGGGCGTATATAAGCCCGCCGGCGCGGGTGGCAGTCGCGCCGCGTCATTCGTTCTGCGCACGAACGTTTCGATCTTCGGCGGATTCGCCGGCACGGAAACGACGCGCGACGAACGCGACCCGCTGACCAATCGCACGATCCTGAGCGGCGATCTGAACGGCGATGACGCCGGCGGTTTCTACGCCGACAACGCATACCACGTGCTCACTGCGGAAAGCACGCTGCACGGTACGCTCGATGGATGCGAGATCATGGCCGGCCGCGCCAACGGCTCGGGCCATCAGCGGAACGGCGGCGGCCTGTGGGTTTCGGACGCCCGCGTGATCGTCCGCAACTGCGTGTTCTGGCGCAACGCCAGTGTGGGAGCCGGCGCAGGCGTCTGGATCGATGACGCGCCCCAGGCTTCGATCTTCGAGGACTGTGTCTTTGAAGAGAACGCGGCCGGCAGCGCGGGCGGCGGCCTCATGGTCGACGACGGCGCCCCGCGCCTGAGCGGGCTGCGCTTTGATCGCAACACCGCGTCCGATGGGGGCGGGGTCGCGCTCGACGGCGACGCCCGGATCACCAATTGCGCGTTTTCGGAGAACGTCGCGACCGATACGGGCGGCGGCGCGTGGATCAGCGGCTCGGCGCGGCCGGTCTTCTCCGGTTGCGCGTTCAGCGCGAACCGCGCATCCCGATTTGGCGGCGGCGCATACATGACGCTGACGGCCGCGCCGCGCTTTGCGGATTGCGCGTTTGTCGCCAACACCAGCGACCTGAATGGCGCGGGGGCATACGCGGCCCGCGAAACCGCCCCGGCCTTTCACCGCTGCGTGTTCGAGTTCAATGACGCGGCGCGCCACGGCGGCGGCGTGGCGGCGGTGCGCGACAGTCGCCCGCGCCTGGTCAATTGCACGCTGCGCGACAATCTCGCCGCAGACACCGGCGCCGGCGCGTATTTCTATGACAACGCCGACGCGACAATGGTCAATTGCGCCGTCTATCGCAACAGCGCGCTGCGCGGCGGCGGCGTGGCGGCGTCTGGGTTTTCACACGTGATGGTCGTCAACGCGTCGATCTGTGAGAATGTGGCCGGTAACGGATCGGATGGCCTGCGCTGCGACGATGGCGCGCGGCTGAATGTCCGCAACTCGATCATCTGGGATCACCCCACCGCCTCAATCGTCGTGGCGAATCAGGGCGTGACGACCGTGCGCCACTCGTGTGTGCAGTTCGGTTGGGAGGGCGCCGGAAACATCGCCGCCGATCCGCGCTTCGCCGACCCGGCGGCGCATGACTTCCGCCTTTCGCCGGACTCGCCGTGTGTGGACGCCGGCCTGACCGATGACGCGCCGCTGGACGTCAGCGATGTCGATGATGACGACAATCGGCTGGAGTGGGTGCCGCAGGACCTCGGCGGCAAGGGGCGGTTTTTTGATGAACCGAGCGTCGACGACGACGTATGCCTCGGTCCGCCGATCGACATGGGCGCGTTCGAGTTCGGCGGGAGCGGCGGGCAGCCGTGTCCGGGCGACATTACGGGCGACGGGTTTGTCGGACTCGAGGACATTCGCGACCTGCTGATCAACTACGGCGAAAACCCGGTCGGCGACGTGAACTGCGACGGGCGCACCGATCTGGGCGACCTGGCCATGATGTTGGGCCAGTTCGGGCGCGCCTGCGAGTAACGAACTGTTCTCTCCAGGGGTTGCAAAGCACGGGCCGCCGAGTTCGCAGGAACTCGACGGCCCACTTTGTGTCCGTGTGATGATGAACCGCGACGGCTTAGTCGTCTGACTCCGCGGCGGCGGCGGCGGTCTGCTGCTCTTTCATGACCGCTTTCCGCGAGAGCTTGACGCGGCCCTGATCGTCGATGGCGATCACCTTGACGGTGACCATGTCGCCGATGTTGACCACATCCGTCACCGACTTGACGTACTGGTCGTCGAGTTCACTGATGTGGCACAGGCCGTCCTGACCCTCATTCAACTCAACGAAGGCGCCGAAGTCCTTGATGCTGATGACCTTGCCGTGATACACGCGACCGATCTGAATGTCTTCGCAGACCCGCTCAACAGCCTGCCGGGCGCGGGCCGCGCCCTCAGCGTCCTGGCAGGAGATCGAGACGGTGCCGTCGTCGTCCACATCAATGCGGGCGCCGGTCGATTCCTGAATGCCGCGAATACCGCGACCGCCGGGGCCGATCAGCTTGCCGATCTTCTCCGGATTGATGCGAAGCGTGATCAGACGCGGGGCGAAGCTGCTGATCTCGGGCCGCGGCTTGTCGATCGTCGTCGCCATGTGATCGAGAATCTCGAAGCGCAACTTCTTGGCCAGTTCAAACGTCGCCTCGATGCGATCGAACGTCAGGCCGTGGGTCTTGAGGTCGAGCTGAATGCCGGTGATACCCTTCCGCGTGCCGGACACCTTGAAGTCCATGTCGCCGAAGTGGTCTTCCTCACCGAGGATGTCGGCCAGCAGCACATAGTCATCGCCGTCCTCGATCATGCCGACCGAGATGCCCGCGACCGGCGCCGTGATCGGCACACCCGCGTCCATCAGCGCCAATGTGCCGCCGCAGACAGAGGCCATCGAGCTGGAGCCGTTGGATTCGAGAATATCGCTGACGAGGCGAATGGTGTACGGGAAGTCCTCGGGCGAGGGCAGCACGGCGATCAGGCTGCGTTCCGCGAGGGCGCCGTGGCCGATTTCGCGGCGGCCGGGGCCCATGATGCGGCGCGTTTCGCCGACGGAGAACGGCGGAAAGTTGTAATGCAGGATGAACTTCTTGCTGTATTCCTCGATCATCTCGTCGATGATCTGCTCATCGGCCGGTGTGCCGAGCGTCGTGCAGACCATCGCCTGGGTTTCGCCGCGCTGGAACAGCGATGTGCCGTGGACGCGCGGCAGGAAGCCGACTTCGGAATACAACGGTCGCAGTTGCTCGACCTTGCGCCCGTCGGAGCGCACGCCCTCGCGCAGGATGCGTTCGCGGATGTACTTCTTCTCAACGCCGTCCAGCACGCGGGCGACATTGTCGCGGGTCTGCTTCGCCTCGTCCTCCGGCAGATCAGCCGGGATGAACTTCTCGAAGGCGCGCTCTTTGACCGCGCGAATCGCGTCGCCCCGTTCCTGCTTGCCGGTGATCGTCTTGGCCTTCTTGAAATCGTTCCAGACGAACTTCTGCACGGTGTCTTCGAAGGAGGTGTCCTTGGCGGGCGGCGTCCACTCGCACGGCTTGCCGGCCTGCTCGCGCAGGGCGGCCAGCATTTCGCAGATCGGGACGATGCCGTACTCGTGACCGAAACGGATCGCCGACAACACGACATCCTCGGCCAGTTCAAACGAACCGACTTCGATCATGTTGATGCCGTTCATGTGACCGGCGACGATCATGTCGAGATCGGAGTATTCAAGCTGCGCGCGAGTCGGGTTGATGATGAAATCGCCGTCGATCCGGCCGATACGCACGCCGGCGACCGGTCCCTGGAACGGCAGCGGCGAAATCGCGAGCGCGGCGGCCGAGGCGACAATCGCGATCGTGTCCGGATCGGTCTTCATGTCGCTGGCGAGCACGAAATTCTGAAGCTGGACTTCGTCGAAGAAACCATCGGGAAACAGCGGGCGAATCTGACGATCGATCATCCGCATCGTCAGCGTCTCTTTGTCCGACGGGCGACCTTCACGCTTGAAGAAGCCGCCGGGGAAACGACCGGCGGCCGTCATCTTCTCGCGATAGTCGACCTGCAGCGGGAAGAAGTCGATGCCCGGACGCGGCGGCCCCGTCACGGCGGTGCCCAGCACGACCGTGTCGCCATAGCGCACGACCGCGGCGCCGTGCGCCTGTTTCGCAAGTTTGCCGGTTTCGATCGACAGCACTTGCGTGCCGATTTCGCGTTCCAGTTTTGTGATTTTGAAGTCCGTCATGCTGTGTATCGACCTCTCAACGTCGGCGCCTCGCCGACCAATACCAACTCATCCGCCTCCCCACTGTGGGACCGGCGGCCGGCAATGTGCGGTTGTGAGAACACGAAGCGCCCGAACCCCGCGCTACTTGCGGAGGCCGAGCTTCTTGATCGTGCCGAGATAGCGCGGCCGATCCGTGGCCGCGAGATATTTCAATAACGACGAACGCCGGCCGACCATCTTCAGCAGGCCGCGGCGCGATGAGTGATCCTTCTTGTGCGTCTTCAGGTGCTCGGTGAGAAACTGAATCCGGTGCGTGAGCAACGCGACCTGCACTTCGGCGGAACCGGTGTCGCCATCATGACGACGGTGACCCTGAATCAACTCCTGCTTCTTCTCTTGCGTCTGCATCGCGGCCATTCTCCATTACGGGGGCGTTCCACAGAGGGCGCCGGGCGGCCGATGCCCGGGCTCCGCGAAAGCCTGGTTTGTTCACGTCCGATCATTGGGAAATCCGCCGCCCCCGCCGGGCGGCCGAATTGGGCGAGAGTATAGCCCCACTCCCGGCCGGCCGCCAATTGTTCAGCGCAACGCCGTCCAGACGGTCGTGCCGAGCCAGGCGAGCGGCGGCGCCAGCATCGCCGAAAGCCCCAGCCAGAAGCCGACCCGGGCCCGGCCCGCCCCGGCCAGCGGCTCGAGCTCATTGCGGATTTTCCGCCGCGCCAAGGCGCCCAGCACCATCGCGGCGACCCCCAGACCGAGCAGCGCCATGGAAGCCGCCACGAAAACGACGCCCCACTGCATCAGCGCCGGCGGCACATCCTCGGGCTTCATGACCTTCGGCGGCCCGGACACGCGCCATTCGGGTGGCGTGGCCTGGAACATCTGAATCACCGAGAACACCCAGCCGGCCAACGAGACCCAGGCCAGCCCGCCCAGCCATAGCGCCACAGTCGCGCCGCCCACGCGCCGCAGCGGCGCGGCCGCAGATTCGGCGGCGGGTTCAACGGCCGTTTCGGCGGCGGGAAGCGCGGTCGGCGGCGCGGCGTCACGCGTCGCGCTAACCTGGCGCGCGGTCGGCGACGCCTGGGTCGCCACCGGATGCGCGTTGGCCGGCGATTCTCTCAACAGTTCGCTGGTCGGGCAGTCATAGACCACTTTGCCGTCACGCATATGAATCACGCGTTGGGCCTGCAGCGCCACATCCTGATCATGTGTCACCAGCACGATCGTGACGCCCTGGCGGTTCAACTCATGGAACAGCGCCATGATCTGCTCGCCGGTGCGCGAATCGAGGTTGCCGGTCGGCTCATCCGCGAGCAGCAGCAGCGGATCGTTCACCAGCGCGCGGGCGATCGCGACGCGCTGGCGCTCGCCACCGGAGAGTTCGCTGGGCTTGTGCGTGGCGCGTGGCGTCAGGCCGACGCGTTCCAGCGCCTTCAACGCGGCTTCACGGCCGTTGAACTGGCGCGCGTAGAACATCGGCACGCTGACGTTTTCGATCGCGGAGGTGCGATTAATCAGATTGAACGTCTGAAAGACAAACCCGATCTGCTGGTTTCGAATGTCGGCGAGCGTCCCGTCCGACACGCGGCTGACGTCCCGCCCGTCGAGTTTGTAAGTTCCGGAGGTCGGACGATCGAGGCAGCCGATCAGGTGCATCAGCGTGCTCTTGCCGCTGCCGGACGCGCCGGTAATCGCGACAAACTCGCCGGCCTGAATGTCGACACTTACACCGTTCAGCGCGCGGACCACTTCTTCGCCCATGCGATAGTGCTTGTGCAGATTGCGAACTTCGATGAGCGCCGACACGCGTGACCCTAGTCTTCTTCTTCGGCGGGCAGTTTCGTATACACGACGACGCCCGGCTTCAATTCGGTCTCATCCCCCATCGCCCGGATCAACTCCGTGTTGGCGCCGTCCGAGATGCCAAACTGGCAGGGCACAAACCGCTTGCCGTAATAGTCCTTGCTCCCCTGGGGCGGTTCCGTCTTCAGCCAGATGCCACGCTGCCCTTGAAATGATTTCACAGCGTCGGCCGGGACGCGCAGGGTGTCGAGCGCGCTTTCCACGGTGAACTCGACCTGCGCCTGGGTGCCGAGCGGAAGCTCATAGCGGCGCTCGTCGACGACCTCGACATGCACATCGAACTGAATGATCGCGGCGCCGGGGTTCAACTTTCCCTGCGGCTCGACGCGCTCGATCATCCCCTCATACGAGTGCTCCGGAAAGGCGTCGACCGTCAGTTTCACGCCGCCGACGCGACCCTCCAACTCGGCGCTTTCGCTCTCCCGTATTTTCCGCACCGCTTCCTGATAGCCCGGCATCTGCGGCAGGGATTCGATCGGGGCGATGTCGCGCACGCGGCCGATATCGGCCTCGTCCACCCGCGCCAGCACCTTGAGCTGCGAAACGTCCGCCAGCGTGAGCATGATCGTGCCGCCGCCAACGATGCCGGTGCCCGCCTGTACCAGCGTGCCGATCTGGATCGGGACATCGGTCACCAGGCCGTCGAGCGGCGCGACGATCGTCGTGTCGCGCACCCGCTCCTCGGCGTCTTCGAGCGTTTTTTCGCTCTCGAGAACGAGGGCCTCCTGAATCTTGATCGTCTCTTCGGCGGTTTTTACGCTCAGTCGGGCGGCCTTTACCCGCGCCACCGCGCCGTCAAGCTGGGCTTTGACACGATCGCGCCCGGTGCGCGCCTGCACGAGCCCGCGCTCTGATTGGATTCCGCGGGCGCGCTCATCCTCCGCATGCTTGAACTCCTGCGCCTGAAACTCGAGCTGCGCCGCGAGTTCGTCCACCGTCGCCTGCGCAATGTCGATGTTGTTGTTCGCGTCCTCCAGTGCGACTTTCGACTGCTCCAACTGGGCCTTTGCCCGATTCAGAGCTTGCTCCGCCCGGTCGCGATTGCGCTCTTCATCCTCGGGATCGAGCCGCGCCAGCACGTCGCCCTGGCGCACAAAGTCGCCGGCTTTGACATTCAACTCAATCACTTCGCCCGACGCTTCGGACTTCACGCCGATCCGCTGCTTCGGCTCGATCAAACCCGCCGCGGTGATCGGCACGCGCACATCGCCGCGCGTGATCTCGGCCGTCTTTGGCTGATCAAACGGATTCGGAAAGGTCTGATTGACCATGAATTGCCAGGCGCCGACCAGCAGCAAAACGACGCCGACAACGATTATCCAGCGAATCTTCATCGTCCGATGATCTCCAGTACCCCGCGCGCTCGTCCCCGCCCGCGCCAACGGGTTAACGGAACGGACGACGCCCGATGGTATTCGCCGACAACGGCCCGAGATTTTCTCAGGCGGCGGGCTCGTATCGCTTGTAGGGCAGCTCAAACGCCTCGGCGACCGGCTGATACGTCACGTGGCCGCGCTCGATGTTCACCCCCAGCGCCAGACCCGCGTCGGCTGCGGTGGCGGCGCGATAACCCATCCGCGCGATCCGCAGCAGGTACGGAATCGTGGCGTTCGTCAGGCCGAAAGTGCTCGTGCGACCAACGGCGCCGGGCATGTTGGCGACGCCGTAATGCACAATGTCGTCAATAATATAGGTGGGCTCAGTGTGCGTGGTCGGTCGAATCGTCTCACAGCAGCCGCCCTGGTCCACGCCGACATCCACGATCACCGCGCCCGGCTTCATCAGCTTCAGATAGCTGCGCGGAATCAGCGTCGGGCAACGCGCGCCCGGAATCAGCACCGCGCCGACAACCAGATCCGACTCGACCAGGTGTCGCCGCACCGATTCCGGCGTGCTGTACACCGTCGTGACATTCGCGGGCATGACCTCGGCCAGGTAACGCATGCGATACAGATCGACATCGAGAATCGTGACCCGCGCCCCGAGACCGGCGGCCACCGTCGCCGCCGCGGCGCCGACGATCCCGCCGCCGATGATCAGCACATCGGCCGGCTCCACGCCCGGAATGCCGCCGAGCAGAATGCCGCGACCCATCATCGGCCGCTCCAGGTACTTGGCGCCTTCCTGAATGCTCATCTTGCCGGCGACTTCGCTCATCGGCGCCAGCAACGGCAAGCGGCCTTCCTTGTCTTCGATCGTCTCATACGCGATCGCGACGCAGCCGGAATCAATCACGCCCTGCGTGAGTTCGCGGCTGGCGGCGAAGTGAAAATACGTAAAGACCACCTGGTCCTTCTTGATCAGCGGGATCTCGGCCGGCATCGGCTCCTTGACCTTGCAGATCAGTTCCGCGCCGTCCCATACTTCCTTCGCCGTCGGCACGATCTTCGCGCCCAGCTTGCGATATTCCTCGTCATCAATACCGGACCCGACGCCGGCGTTCTGCTCCACCAGCACCGTATGCCCGGCGCGCGTCAACTGCTCCACGCCGGCCGGCGTGACCGCGACGCGGTACTCATCCTGCTTCACTTCCGTAGGCACGCCGACAATCATCACCGCTACTCCCGAATGGAGGGGATTTCGCCGATACGCCCGCCGGGTGTTGGGTTGGTTTTCCAGCGGAATCGCGGAGAGTAAGCGTGCCGATAACCGTTTGCAAGCGGAGCGGACGCCGTTCAATCGCGACGCGTTCCAGCGTGTTCGCGGCGGCGTTCGGGGCGGCGGTTCTGTCGGCCTGCAGCGCCCCGCCGGCGGCCCGGACGGTCAGCGTGCGCTCCCTTGAACTCGCGCAGCGGGCGACGACCGCCAGCGCCGGCCGCGCCATCATCTCTGATGACTCGGCGGTCGCCGAATTGATCTCCCCGCTCGGACCGCGCCTCGGGCTGTTGCGCGTGCGCACCCCGGCCGAGTGGCGCCGCCTGACCCGAAGCTGCAAGGGCCTCGGGCCGGAGCCGGACTTTTCCCGGGGCATGGTGGTCGGCGTTGTGAGCCGTGTCGGCGTGCCGTTGAACGAAACGTGGCCGATTCACCTCAACACGATTCGCCTGTGCGATCGGGCCGGGTACGTGCAGGCGCGGTTTGAGTCGGGCACATACCTGCCCAACGGCGCGACATTCATCGACACGGCGTATTGTGAAGGCCTCGACGCCGTGCTGATTGTCGACATCAACGGCGTGCGGTTTTATCCGGAGTAGCGGAGCGCAGGATCGCCTCGATCGCGCCGCGAAACTCCGGATACTTGAACTCGAAGGCGCCTTCCAGCAGTCTCCCCGGCACAACCCGGCGACTCTTGATCAGCAGTTCCGTCTCGGTGCGCATCAACCACGCGCCGATCTCCAGCATCCAGCGCGGTCCCGGCAGACCGATCGACGCCCCGAGCGCGTCGCGCAACGTACGCATCATCACGGCGTTCGTAATCGGATGCGGCGCGGTGAGGTTGAAAACGCCGCGCTGATCCTGCCGCTCGATCAGCCACTCGACGGCGCGGCAGAAATCATCGGCGTGCATCCACGACACATACTGGCGCCCACTCGCCATCCGCCCACCCAGTCCGAGACGCGTCACGCGGCGCAGCGGATCCCACACGCCGCCGGGCAGCGGGCCGAACACCATCGACGTGCGCAGCAACAGCTTGCGAACGCCCGGCGTCGCCGCTTCCTCGCAGGCCCGTTCCCACGCCTGAGCGACTTTGATCGAAAACGCGTCCTTCGCCGCGCGCGTCGCGGCGATCACGCCGGTCGCTTCATCCATCGGCTGATCGAGCGAGTGCTTGTAAATCGTGGCGGTGCTGGCGTTCATCCAGACGGGCGGCGGATTGTCGCATGCGGCAATCGCGGCGCCGACCACGCGCGTGGAATCCACACGCGAATCCATGATCAGGCGTCGATTTCGCGGCGTGTAGCGGCAATTCACCGAGCGGCCGGCGAGGTTCAGAACCGCGGCGGCGCCGTCACACGCGCGGGCCCAATCGCCAAGCGTCCGCGCGTCCCATTGCACGACCCGGGCGCCGGGCGCCGTGGCGCGCGCATCGCGTGAGAGCGCCACCACATCCCAACCCCGGGCAGCAAACCACTGCGCGACGGTGCGCCCGAGAAAGCCGGTACCGCCGGGGATGATCAGACGCGGTTGGGGCATGGATCCTCCTTTGCGGAACACCCGATGGTCCGACAAGTCGCGCGCCGAGTAAATGGCGCCGGAAATGAAAGCGCCGAAATGTGCGATCGCACGTCCGAAAGGTGGCCTAGTCCGCCGCGTCGAGCTCCCGCGGCTGCACAATCACCGCGTCGCCGTTCGCCACATACTTCCCCGACGGGTGTCGTTCGCTGCGCAGATTGATCAGCGCATTCGCCCCCTTGCGGGCCGCGATCGCCTTCACCGCCGCGACGGCGTCGGCGCCGCTGGCGTGCCCATCCGTGAACAGCGCCTCCACCTGCCGCTTGATCTCAAACCCGGCGATCTCGGACGTCGAACTCGTCGCGATAATCCGGGTCGCCAGGCGGCCCGCGGCCTGTCGCTCCTCGGCCACCCGCGCCTGCCGCTCGCGCACCTCGTTCGCGTGACGCCGGAAATACGCCGATTCACGCCGGCCGTTCAGCCAGCGCCGCACCAGCAGCGCCAACACCAGGATCACCCCGATCGCGATCAGAAACTGCGTCGTGGCGTCGGGAATCAGGCTGTTCAGCCAGCGCTGGGCCTCGTCCAGCGGCTCTGCCGGCAACGCCGGCGCGGGGTCGCCGACGGGCGGCGCGGGGGGCGTTTCGGTCGGTGGCGGCGTTTGCAGAAACATGCCGTTATCATATCGCACACTCGACGCGGCGCGGCGGCCGCGGCGCAACCGTGGAGGGATTCACATGACGCTGACGATCGAGAAGCGCCCAACCCGAAAATCCGCGCAGAGCCAGCGGACTGCGACCGACTTCACCAAAACGAACCGCGCGATCCAGAAAAATCCGGCGGGGCCAGGCGCCTTGGCATACCGGCTGGTCGATACGCCGATCGGCATGATTGCGATCGTCGCCAGCCCGCGCGGCTTGCGCAAACTGATCTGGGCGGAGACCGCCGCCGCCGTAAGGAAAGATGTGGCGCGCGAGAACGCGCGCGAAGACACGACATTGCTGCCGAAACTCGCCGACGAGCTGCGCCGCTTCGCGAACGGCGAGCGCGTGACATTCACCGTCCCGCTCGACCCGGACAGCGGGTCAGACCTGCAACGCGACATCTGGCACGCCTGCCGACAAGTCGGCTACGGCAAGACCGCGTCATACGGCGACCTGGCCGAACGCGTCGGCCGCCCGGGCGCCGCGCGGGCGGTCGGTACCGCGATGGCCCGCAATCCGTTTCCGCTGATTGTGCCGTGTCATCGAATTGTGCGCAGCGACGGCGGCTTGGGCGGGTACTCAGGTCCGTCCGGGGTCGCGCGGAAAAAGCGGCTGCTGGAAATGGAAGCGGCGGCGCGCTAGCCACCCGCCGGCCGATGCCGGTTCGGGCCGACATCGGAACGAAACACGCCGGGGGCGCCGGCAGAGCGCCGACGCCACCCGTTGGGCGAACAGGCGAGGGTTCGCCCGCGCGTTGGTTTCGGTTTCCCGCTTCGCGCGGGCGCTTAGCCTTCCGCCAGGCTCTGGAACAACATCAGCGTGTTGCCGTCCGGGTCGTAGAATGTCGCCAGCTTGACCATGTCGGGAATCGTCTGCGTCGGGCCGTCGAAGCGGACATCCTTTGCTTCGAGTTGCTTGCGAGCGGCGTCCAGGTCCTTGACGCCGAAAGTCGGCGTGGCGCCCGCGCCGACGCGCGGCTTTTCCACCTCGGACAGGCCGACGTTGACGCCCTTCACTTCGGTGGCGAGTTCGCACCAGCCGATTTCGGCGACGTCATACAGCAGCTTGAACCCGAGCACGTCCTGATACCACGCGATCGCCTTCTTGCGGTCCTTGACGTTCATCGACAGCGTCAATCCGCCATCGTAGTTCAGCTTTGAAGCCATTGGCGAGCTCCTGATGGAAATGTGCGCCGGCGGTTCGACGCCGCCGGCCGACTGGCTATAATGCTAGCAACTATAAAAAGCGTGTCAACGCGATTCGTGGAGGTTTTCAGGAATGCCATCGCCAGCGCAGCGCCTCGCGGCGCTGTTCCATCGTCGCTGGGCCGTGCCGATCCTCGCCGAACTGCAGCGCGACAGCGGCGCCAAATTCGTCACGCTGGCGTATCGCCTGTCCGCCAGCCAGACCGTCGTCCGCCAGACGCTGGACGAGCTGATCCAGCGCGGGATGGTGCGCCGCAACAGCGGCTATGGGCACCCGCTGCGCCCGGAGTATCTCCTCACGCGGTACGGCGAACGCCTGGCCCCGGAGTGCATGACCCTCCACGACGCGCTGCGAAAACGCGAACTGTGCGATGTCGGCTTTAAGAAGTGGTCGATGCCGGCCCTGTTCGCGATCGGCGACGGCGCCCGGCGGTTTGTCGATGTCGTGGGCGCGCTCGAAGCCAGCGACCGCGCCGTCGCGCTCACGCTGAAGGACCTGAGCGAAGTCGCGCTCGTGCGGCGCGCCGTGGTGGAGAGCTTCCCGCCCGGCAGCGCGTATTCGCCCACACGCGCCGGCGCGGCGCTGTTACCCACGCTCGAAAGACTGTGCGCCTGAGGCGAAATCGCTCGCGAGCGTGGGCTCCCGCTACCGCTGTTCGCGCGGAGTCTCGCGGCGAAACACATACTTCTGATAGATAAACGCCAGCGCCATCAGACTCACGCCCAGGCCGAGCAACGACGCGACCCGATACAGGTCCCGCAACTGCGCCGTATCGAACAGGAACACTTTGCCGATCGCCACCAGCATCACGACCAGCGACGCCCAGCGCAGTGTCAGACCGCCGGTGCGCACCCCCGCGATCAGCAGCACGAGCCCCAAGCCGATCCACACCGCCGAGTACGCATACCACTCGGCCGATGTCGGCGCCGGTCCGGCGAGTATGGGGTTATGGAAGTAGCGCCGCGTTTCCATCGTCACCAGCGCGAACACCAGGACCAGCGCCACCGGGCCGAGCGCCTGGCGCCAGTTCTGATCCGTCGCGTCGCGCCGCAATTGCAGGGTATGCAGCCCCAACAGCAACGCCGGCGCGCCATATGCGAAAAGCAGCCAATTGAAGACCGGCCAGACGCCGATCCACTCTTTCTCCAACAGCGGGTTCCGCGCAGTCAGCGTCAGGAAAACCGCGATGAGCGCCACGACGACCAGCGCCCGCGAAGTTCCTCGCAGGATGCCGCGCTCCCAGCGGTCGGCGGCCCAGCGCACCGCGATCGCGCCGCATAGCCAGACGATCACATAGGTCGCGACCTCAGCCAGTCCGCAGTCCGCCACGCGCACGTTCTCCGGATGAAACGCGTGCCGGACCTCCATCGAAACCAGCTTGAAACCCAGCGCCGCCGCCAGGATTGTCGCCGCGTTGCGCCAATAGGCGCCATCCGGGCCGCGGCTGTGCCACGCGATCAGCGCGAACACCACGCCGGGCACGCCATAGGCGTACAGGAGCCAGTTGAGTATCGGCGTCGCGCCAAGATCGGCGGCGCGGATCAGCGGGCTCCACGCGCCCACGATCACGAAAACCGCCACCGCGCTCAACACCAACAACGCGTTTGCCGCCACGCGGAGCGCGACATGCGCGCTGGCGTCGGCGAGCCGGTAAACGAGCAGCGCCCCAAGCGGCCACAGCGCGGCGTACGTCGCCAGTTCGCGCAAGTTGGGCGCCAACCCAACCAGGTCCGGTCCCTGAAAGAAGTGCCGCACCTCAAGCGTGACCAGCGCAAAGCCCAGCAATACCGCCGTCGATTCGAGTGTGCGGACGACAATCGCCGATTCGTTGCGCAACCGCCAGGCCGCGACCGCCAGCGCCGCGCACGGCACGCCGTAGCCCCACAGAATCCAGTTGACGATCGGTCGAGCGCCGAGCGGGAAATCCAACACGCCGGGCTGGCACAACCACACCGTGCAGATCACCGCCAGCAGCGCCGCGAGCTTCGGCGCCACCGACAATCGCAACCAACCGGCGAGAAAAGCGAGCAGCAACGCGTGCAGCGCCCACGCGACCGACAACCACTCGCGCCGGAACTCAAGCGGGACCGCCAGCGCCGCGAACGCCGTCGCGGCGATCACCAGCGCTTCCAGCGCGCTCTCCAGCGCAGGCCGCGCGCCGCGCAAGCGATACGGCGGCACACACGCGATCGTGTAAACCGCCGCCAGGCACGCCGCGACGCCGCCCCAACTGAAGAACAACGGCGGTTCGCCCAGCGAGTGATACGCGATCAGCAGCCCGCCCATGCCCGCCGCGCCCGACAAGGTCGCCCAGCGCCACGGCCGAACGGCGCCCCACAACGCGGCGTATCCGCCGGCGGCGTACACAGCGCCAAAAACAAACACATACCACGCGAAGCGCGTCGCATCGGCCGGCGCATGCCGCATACCCCAGTTTGCCAGCAGCGCCCCGGTGATCGCGGCCGTCGCCCACGCGACCGGCTCGCTGCGCGGCTGAAGACGGGCCAGCACCAGACTGCCGACGGCGAGCAAACCAAAGAACCACCATTCGAGGTTGGAATATGCGGCGACGTTGACATAACCCGCCATCACGAGCGCGCCCAATCCGACGCCTGCGATCGTGATGTAGCGCATCATGCCCGGCGCGCGGCGAATCTCCACGCTCCCCGTCGCCCACGCGAATGCGATTACCGACAGCAGCAGGAACGTGCCGAGCCAGGCGCTGCCGCCGAGGTCGCGCATGATCGTGAGCCACGCAGCCGCCCAGGCCAGCGCGCCGAAATACGCGAGAATGACATGCCACCACCAGCCCTTGCGCCGCGCGATCACCAGCATGCCCGACAACAGCAGGAACAAATAGCTGAACAGCACACCCGGCTGGCGTTCGTCGCTGCCGATCAGCGCCGGCGTCAGATACCCGCCGACCAGACCGAGCAGAGCGACAAACGGACCGTGGCGCAGCGAGAGGAAAATCGCGAGCGCCGTGTTCGCGGCCATCGCGATGAAACACACGCTCGGCGGAATCAGGTCATACAGGCGAGACGCCGCCAGGAAACTCGCATACAGAATCGCGACGCCGGCCGCGCAACAGCCCTGCGCGACACGCGCCGCGCTGCGCCGCAGCCATTCGCCAACGCCGATCAGCCCGCCGCCCAGCAGCGCTCCGAGCCCGACGCGCATCGTCGGCGTCATCAACCCGGCGTCGAACGTGTACTTCACCAGAAACGCGCCGGCGAGAAACAGCGCAAACGCGCCAATCCAGACCAGTCCGCGCGCCCCGAGGCGCTCTTCGAGCGAAACGGCCGCGGTGCGCGCGGGCTCGTCGGCCGGCGCAAACGCGTCGGGGGCCTCGGCGCCGTCATCCATGTCGTCCCAGCCGTCGTCTTCCGCCGCCCCGGCCGGCGACACTTCGCGCAGCGCATCGGCGTCAGCCGTCGGCGCGGCGGGCATGGGCGGCGGACCGGGCTCCGCGCGAAGCGGGTCCTCTCGTGAGTCAGCCGCAGCGGAAGCCTCCGCGTCGGCGACATCGACCTCAATCAGTTCGTCAAGGGGTTCCGCTTCGTTGGGTGGCGGCGCCGTCGCCCCCGACTGCGCGAGCAATTGCCGCACGATCGCGGTGAGGTTGCGCAGCTGCTCGCGCATCGCGTCGGTCTGGGACACGGCCGTATTCGCGGCGCGCAGCGCGACAATCGCCATGATCGTGGCCGGCAGGAAGAGCAATGCGGCGCAGACGAACTCCACGCAGGCTCCTTGGCTTGCGACCCGCGGCGGACGGACGCGCGGCAGATCCGCTATACGGAGCGCAAATGGTACTCGAATCCCGCAAACGGGCGGGGCGGTACTCGCTTCCGCCGCATGGTGCGCGGTCATTCGTTCTTGTTCGGAGACGGGTCGCGGGTCGCAGGGATTACCCTAGAGAAGCCTGAGGTCCAGCGGACTACACCTGTTTGACGGATACGTTCCATGCTTCGCTCGCCCCGAAGGGGCGCAGGGTGATCGCCACGGGTGGAGCGAGGTCGGCGCAAGCCGACCGCGGCGCAACCCGTGGAATGCTAAGCGCGGAACATCTGCCCCGAAGGGGCAGGGGGACGCGGCGTATGCGGTGGGTCGGCGCTTCTGTCCGGTTCCTTCGCCCCTTCGGGGCGAGTCACAATCCGACGAGCAAACCACGGGTTACGCGTCGGTCGGCCTGCGCCGACCTCGCTCCACCCGTGGCTACTTTCCGGCGCCCCTTCGGGGCGTCAGTATCGGCGCGCGGCGGCGGTCGCAGCTCGCTCGATCGGCAGATTCAATCTTCCGCTGCGATCCGTCAAACACGACCCTAGACCAAACGAGGTCAGTCACTCATGATCGCTGTTCGGCACGAATGAACGCGGGGTTTATTCCTGCTATCACACCGCGTCATCGCGGACACGGAACGCGCACCGCGTGGGCGCCCCCACCCCCCCAGCGACCCCATAACCCCGTGCGCCGCCCGCTGGAGGCGCCTGCTTTTTTCGGGTAATACACGCTCTGCGAACTGCCGCGAAACCGTCTTTCGCGCTCCGTCGCCGCGGAACCCCAACATTGGCCAAGCGCATCACCTACAAAGACGCCGGCGTGGACATTGACGCCGCCGATGAGATGGTCGATCAGATCGGCCCGCTCCTCCGCCGCACGTGGGGGCCGCGCGTCGTAACCGATCACGGCGGGTTCGCCGGCGCGTTTCGGCTCGATTATGGCGAGCGGCTGTTCGCCCGCGCCTATCGCGACCCGGTGCTCGTCGCCTGCACTGACGGCGTCGGCAGCAAACTGCTCGTCGCGATTCAGGCCAAGCGCTACGACACCGTCGGCGTCGATTGCGTGGCGATGAACGTCAATGACATGATCACGCTCGGCGCTGAGCCGCTGATGTTTCTCGATTACATCGCCGTCAACAAACTCGCACCGCGCATCGCCACCGACATCGTGCGCGGCGTGGTCGCGGGCTGTGAAGAAGCGGATTGCGCCCTGCTCGGCGGCGAAACGGCCGAGCTGCCCGACCTGTACCGCCGCGGCCACTTTGACCTGGCCGGTTTCGCGGTCGGCGTGGCGGAGCGCGGGCGATTGTTGCGCCCCCAGAAAAACGTCAAGCCGGGCGATGACATCATCGGCCTGGCCTCCAGCGGGCTGCATTCCAACGGCTATGCCCTGGCCCGCAAGGCCCTGCTGACGGAAGCCGGCATCGGGCTGAACGAAACGCCCCGGCCGCTGAACGAACCGCTGATTGATGTGCTGCTGCGCCCGACGCGCATTTATGTGCGGTCGATTCGCGCCGTGCTGCGTCGATATAAGCAGCGGAACCCGGTGGTCGGAATGGCCCACATCACCGGCGGCGGGCTGCCCGGCAATGTGCCGCGCGTGCTGCCGAAAAACTGTGACGCCGTGATCCGGCGCGGCGCGTGGACCCCGCCGCCGATCTTTGGTCTGCTGGAGCGCTGCGGCGTGCCGGAAGAGGAGTTGTTCAACGTGTTCAACATGGGCATCGGCTATACGCTGATCACGCGGCCGCGCTCGACCGCGACGGTCATCAAGACGCTGGAAAAGGCGGGCGAAACGGCGACGGTCATCGGCGTCGTGCGGCGCGGCTCCGGCAAACTGGATCTGCGCTGATGGGCGGTCGCGATTCACTGTGGCGATGGCTGGCGTCTGCTGTGGGCGTGGCGCTGCTGCTGGGCGCCGGATGCGCCCAGCGCGACGAAGACCGCTTCGTGGCGCTCGACGATGTCGCCGCGGCTTCCGAAGAATGGCGCTATGAGCGCGGCGCCGGCGTCAAGATCACCACCGATCACTACGAGATTTACACGACGATCGACGAGCCGCGCCTGCTCGCGTTGCTGCCGCAGGCGATGGAAACCTGCTACGCGTACTATCAGCGTCTGGTGCCGAACGTCACGCCCCACAGCGAGCGGATGTCCGTCTACATTTTCGCGCAGCGCCGCGAGTGGGAGCGCTTCACGCAGCGCCGCTTTCCGCAGCAGGCCCGCCTGTTGCTGCAAATCCGCAATGGCGGTTATTCGCTCGATCGCATCGCGGTCGCGCAGTACGTCACGCACGCGATCACGTTTCCGATCATCGCGCACGAAGGTCTGCACCAATACCTGGAGCACAATGTCGCGCAGCGCGTGCCCGCCTGGCTGAATGAGGGGCTCGCCGTCGAGTGCGAGGGCCAGCGCTGGACGATGGACGGCCTGCGCGAGTTCGACCCGTGGCACAATCCCGCTCGCCGCAACCAGACCGCCGAAGCCCTGCAGCGTAACGAGCAGACGCCGCTGCGCGAGTTGTTGCGCATCAGCGCCGGCCATGTCGTCGGCGGCAAGAGCCGGACCGTGGCCGCGTATTACGGGCAGGTGTGGCTGTTGCAGCGGTTCCTGAGCGAAGGGCAGGATGGCAAGTACGCGGCCGACTATCAGCGTCTGATCGCGGCGATCGGGTCGCAGGACCTGGACGTGCTGGCGCAGGCCGGCGCGGTATCCGCCGGGGCGTCGGTCGGTCCCGGCGAGGGACTGTTTCGCGCGTTCATCTCGGAGGACCTCGCCACGGTCGAAGCCGAGTACCTGGAATTCATGCGAAACTACGTCCTGGCCGGGAAGCGGCCGGGCGATGACAAATCGTGGTGGGAGAAGCTTCGTGAGTGACACGCCGGAACGCATCAATTTCGATGACTTCGCCAAGCTGGACCTGCGCGTCGCAACGGTTCGGGCCGCGGCGGCGCACCCGGACGCGGACCGCCTGCTGGTGCTGACGCTGGATGACGGCGGCGCCGGGCGCCAGATCGTCGCCGGCCTGCGCGGCCACTATGCGCCGGAGGCCCTGGTCGGCCGGCAGATCATCATCGTGGCCAATCTGGAGCCGCGAAAGATGCGCGGGATCGAGAGCCAGGGAATGCTGCTGGCGGCGAGCAACGCCGAGCATACCGAGGTCATCCTGCTGACGCCGGAGCGGGCGATCGCGCCGGGCTCGTCGGTGGGCTAGGCCGCTCGACGCCGCACCCCCGACCTTACTTCATTCGCGCAGTTATCGGCTCGATAAGCCCCCTGTGGGTCCGCGCCGATCTGCCGGCGCGGCGGTTTGCCTGAGGTTGCCGCGAGAGGCGCGCCATGTCGAACACACCCGCGACGACCGCGCGGTTTCAGCCCGACGCCCCTGCGGCGGACGAGCCGGCCTACCAGCAGGAACCGCTGTTCGTCGAGGCGACCGATCACCCATTCCTGCGCGGCTTTGTTGAGGAATGTGGCGAACACATCGACGTGATCGAGCGCACCCTGCTGCAGATCGAGCAACATCCCCACGACCTCGGCGCGATCAACGACCTGTTTCGGCCATTTCATACCATCAAGGGCGTGGCGGGGTTCCTGAATCTGCGCGACATCCATCGCTTGGCGCACGAAGTGGAGACAATCCTCGATCGCGCCCGGCGGCGCGGCCGGCCGCTCGCGCGGGCCGGTGTCGAGGGCATGTTCGCCGCGCTGGATCTGCTCAAGGCCCAGATCGGTCCGCTGGCGCAGTACGTCGCCGCGCCGACCGACGGTCCGATCCCGCAACCCGACATGCGCGCGACGCTGGACCGTCTGCGCGGGCTGCGCTGTGAAGTCGACGCGGCGGAACCACCAGCAATCGACCTGAAGGCGCGGTCCGGCATCCCCGCGTCAGGGCGCCCGGCGCCCGATGCTGAGCGACGCGATACGACCATCCGCGTCGACCCGCGCAAGCTCGACGCGCTGATGGACGCGGTCAGCGAACTGGTGATCGCGCACGCGCCACTCGGAAGCGAAAGGCCAGTCTCGGACGCGCAGGCACGCGATCGGGCGCGTCTCAACCGCGTCGTCCGCAACATCCAAGACGCCACAATCGCGATGCGGATGATTCCGATCGGCCAGTCGTTCGAACGCATGCGCCGCGTCGTCCGCGATGTCGCGCACAAGTCCGGAAAGGACATCGATCTACAGGTAGACGGCGCCCAGACCGAACTCGACGCGTCGCTCGCCCAGCGGCTCGCCGATCCGCTGATCCATCTGATCCGTAACGCGATCGACCACGGCATCGAAACGCCAACGGAGCGCGCGGCGCTCGGCAAGCCGCGCGCCGGCGCCCTGCGCCTGAGCGCCATCCATGATCGCGAACACATTTTGATCGAAATCAGCGACGACGGGCGCGGACTCGATCGCGACGCGATCCTGCGGAAGGCGACCGAACGCGGGCTGATCCGCGCCGGCGCCGCGCTTACTGAAGATCAAGTGTTCGACCTGATCATGGCGCCCGGTTTCTCGACGGCGAAGACCGTCAGCGACATTTCCGGTCGCGGCGTGGGCCTGGACGTTGTTCGCCGCGAGATCGAATCGCTCCGCGGCGCGCTCACAATCCAGAGCAAGCCGGGCCATGGCGCAACGTTTCGGATCCGCCTGCCGCTGACGCTGGCGATTATCGACGGGTTGCTCGTGCGAACCGGCGGTCAGCGTCTTGTGGTCCCACTGGGCTGCGTGGCGCACTCCATCCGTCCAAGTCACGTCCTGGCCGGCGCGGCGGGCGACAATGTCGACCTGCGCGGCGCCCCGGTTCCGTTGCTGCAAATCGGCGAGGCGTTCGGGTACTGCGGACATCTTGACCCATGTCGCAATGTCGTTGTGGTCATCGGCGACGGCGACCGCCGACGCGGCATCGTCGTCGAGGAGCTGATCGGGATTCAGTCCGTCGTCATCAAGCCGCTCGGACGCCGCTTCGCGCACCTGCGCGACGTATGTGGGGCCACGATTCTCGGCGACGGCCGTGTCGCACTGATAGTCGACCCGCAGGCGCGGGCGTCCGCGACCCCGCCGCCACCGGTTGTCGCCCCCGAGTGGCGCCCCGCTTCCGCCGCGAGCGCGACGCCGCCCGCCGCCGGAAAGTACTTCACTTTCGTGTTGGCGGGCGCGATGTTCGGCGTGGCCATGGCGCAGGTGTGCGAGGTGGCAGCGCTTGGGCCGATCACACCGTTACCCAACACACCGCACTACCTGAAAGGTCTCATCCATTTGCGGGGCGCATTGATCCCGGTCATCGACCTGCGCGCCCGGCTGGGCCTGCCGGTAGCCGAACACAGCCGTGAAACGTGCGTCGTGGTCGTCAATCCGAGCGAGCCGGTCGGCCTGATCGTCGATCATCCGCCGACCGTAACCCATATCGCGCAAGCGCCGAATGACGCGGAAACAGGCGAATCGACCCGTCTGACGGCGCTCCGCGTCGCCGGATTGCTGGCGGAACTCGACGCGCACACGCCGAGGGCGTGACGCGCCGGGCTTGCCCCCCGCGCGCCGAGGCGCGAGAATCCTCCCCATGCGTGTCCGCCTGTCGAAGACATTTACATTTGAAGCCGCGCATTTCCTGCCCACGTTTCCCGAGGGGCACAAATGTCGCCGTCTGCACGGCCACAGCTTCCGGGTCGACGTGGTTGTCGCCGGCGAGGTCGACCCGGCCGCCGGGTATCTGGTGGACTATGGACAGATAAAAGCCGCGTGCGAGCCGCTGCGGGCCGAACTGGACCACTACTGCCTCAATGACATCCAAGGGCTCGAGAACCCCACCGCGGAGATGATCGCGGCATGGATCTGGCGGCGACTGAAGCCGGCGCTGCCCCTGCTGGCGGAGGTCGTGGTGCACGAGACCTGCACTAGTCGTTGCGAGTACGGCGGCGAATGAACCGGGCGGGGCGCAAACAATCCGGCGCGGCCCGCGAATACAGTCATCGAAATCCGCGTGCCCGGGCCACTCCGCGATTGGCCCTTTTTTGTAATTCCGCACGCGACGACGAGAGGTAGACTGCACGATATGGAAGCCAGCGGCGGCATCTTCGGACGGATCAGCGAAAAGGTGATCTCGTGGGTCGTTTTCGGCCTGCTGGTGGTTGTCGGCTTCACGATCTATCAGATGCCGGCCGAGACCAAATCCGCGATTTGGAGCGGAATCTGGCGGACGATCATGTTTATCGGCGTCAGCGCCGCGTGGCCGTGGCAGGCGAAGTTCTACATCCGGCGTGTGCAGGAGGTCGGCGAAAATTGGGCCGGCGCGGTCCTGATCGCGGCGCTGACGCTGGGAAACGTCCTGTTCGGCCTGATGCTGATGACGGTCTGGCCGAGCGGCGCGTGGACCTGGCTGGCGACGCTCGGCGCGGTGGCGCTGTGCGGCACATACAATTATCTGGTGACCTCGTATCTGGCGGATACGAGCGGTCTGTAGCAATGTAGAAGTACGGCAGGCTTCCCGCCTGCCAGCGGCGGCAGGCGGGACGCCTGCTCCACCGGACCGAACAGAAAGCGGGCGACGACAGAAGATGACCGCAACCTACCAACCCGGAACACGCGTCAGCGAGTTCGTGCTCGAACAGCCGATCGGCGTCGGCTCGTTCGGCGAGGTCTGGTCTGCGCGCCATCACATGTGGGAAGATGAACGCGTCGCCATCAAGCTGCCGACAACGCCGGAGTATGTGCGCTACCTGCAGCGCGAAGGCGGCTTTGCCCACGGTCTGCGCCACCCGAACATCGTCCGCGTGATCGGCGTCGATCCTTACGCGGAGATTCCGTACCTGGTGATGGAGCTGGTCAATGGGCCGTCGTTGCGCCAGGCGCTGACCGCTGCGCCCGCCGGCCTGCCGACCGGTGTCGCGATCAGCGTGCTGCGCGGCGTGCTCAACGCGATGGAGGCGGCCCACGCGGCCAATATTCTGCATCGCGATCTGAAGCCCAGCAACGTGCTGCTCGACCTCAACGGCAAGCCCGTCGATGAGCTGGAAGACTCGGCCGTGAAAGTCGTGGATTTCGGCCTCGGGCTGGGTCAGACCGATATGCTGCGGTCCATCGCGCAGTCCATGTCGCTCGAGCGCGACAACAAGCTCGTCGGCACGCTCGCCTACCTCGCGCCGGAGCTGCGCGATGGCGCAGTCGCGTGGGACGCCCGCGGCGATTTGTACGCCATCGGCGTCATGCTGTTCGAGATGCTGACCGGTGAACGCCCGGTCGGCGCGGAGTTGCCGAGCACGTTCCGCCCCGACACGCCGGCGGCGCTCGACGAGATTTTTCGCCGGCTGTATGCCCGCCATGACCGCCGTTACGACTCGGCCCGCGCAGCGCTCGACGATCTGACACAGCGCATGGCGCGGCGGACGCCGCCGCCACCACCGTTGCCGCCGGAGTTCACGAAGCAGGGTGGCAAGCGCTGTCCGAGTTGCCAGGGGATTTGCGCGCGCGAGGATCAGTTCTGTACGAAATGCGGTTATCAGCTTGTGCCGCAGGCGCGGCGCTGTCCGTCGTGCCAGGCTTTTCCGGGACCGCGTGACAAGTTTTGCATTTACTGCGGCGCTCACCTGACCGGAGCGTTGACATGATGGTCGCCGACATGGGATTCATGGCTATCAGCTTTATCGCGCTGATCGGGTTCTTCGGTTTCTTCCTGGTGTTGCTGACACTGGGTGTGAAGATCATCTGGTCAGGTTTTCGAGGCGTGTTCTCGTTGCTGGAGCCCGGTATGCCTCCGGATCAGCGGACAATCGCGTGCAAACATTTCGGGTGCGGCGCGCGAAATCCCCGCGGCGCCCGATTCTGCGCGCGCTGCGGACGCTCGACACGGGACGGCGCGGAAAAGACGGACATCTATGGCTGACGCCGACACGCTGCGCGGATTCGAAGAGCAGTTCCTGAGCCAGATGCAGGCGAAGGCCCGCACGCTGACCGGTCGCGGCGGCGTGGCGGATCGGGTGCGGTTCGACCCCACGCGCGAAGGCCCGGACGCGGTGCGATCGGAACTGGAGCGCCTGCGCGTCTATGACCGCAACGCGATGGACCGCGTCGCCGGCACGCGCAGCCTCGAGATGGACTTCCAGCGCAAGATCCTCGGCTTGATTCCGAGGACCGTCTCGCGCGTCCGCGTCCGCACGATCATGCCGATCGAAGCGATGATTCGCGGCGAGCCGGCGCGTCCCGCGAGCCGCGCCGATGTGCTCGACGCCCTGGCGCAATATGAACTGATCCCCTCGCGCCTCCGCCCTACCGGCGTGATCCTCGCCAGCCCGACCGGCTTTACCGAAGAAGCCCGCAATCTGGTGGAGACGACCAACCATTTGAGCCTCGTGCTCGTGGGCGGACGGCCGGACGGCGGCTGGGACATTACGAAACCACAGCGCCTGCGCGGGACCAAGTGGGAAAAACTGTTCGATCTGGAATCGCAGCCGGAGCGATTGAACCGATTGCTGTATCATCTGGATCAGGCCGGTGTCGAGGTAGACTCGACCGGCGTATCGGTCACCGAACTGTCGCGCCGGCTGGGGCTGGAGCGCGGCGAGACCGAGCGGCTGGTGCGGCAGGCGTGTCGCGTCCGGCCGCGTCTGATGACAGTCTCGCACAATGGCGAACCGCACCTGGCGCGCTCGCCGCTGGCGGATGAAGGCGATTCAATGACCTGGTGGAGCCGAATTCGAAAACTGCTGGGCTTCAAGCCGACGGTCGCGGAGCGTGTGCGCGAGTTGAGCGCCCAGCGCGTGCAGATCGAACAGCAGCGCGTCGAGTATGACACGAAGATCGACCGCCTCGAGGCGGACGAGCGCTCAGCGCTGGAACAGGGCGCGGCCGCCAAGTCCACCGCCGAGAAAAAGCAGGTCGCGGGCCGCCTGATCCGGCTGCGGCGCGAGTTGCAGCGCCACCGGGCGCAGGCGCAGCTGCTGACCCGCCAGATCGACGTGATCGGCACGCACATCCACCACCTGACGCTGAAGGAGCAGGGTCGCCGGCTGGAGTTGCCGACTTCCGAGGAACTGACGCGCGAAGCGGCCGAAGCCGAGCAGATCATGACCGAGATTTCCGCGAATGCCGAGCTGGCCGGGTCGATCGAGGTGTCCGGCGAAACGCTTGGGATGGCGGATGAGGAAGCCGCGATTTTCGCGGAGTTTGACGAAATCGCGGAGGGCGCCCCGGCTGCGACCAAGCAGGCGGAAGCCCGCGCCGCCGAACCCTCGCCGGAAGAGGTCATCGAGCGGGCCCGGGATTCAGCGGCCGGACAGCGCGAAACGCCGCCGCGTTCGGATGATCGCTCGCGGGCGCGGCCGGAGGCGAGCTAGAGCGCGATGAACTTCTTTAGCTGGCTGACGAGCAAGCGCAAGACGCTTTCAACCATGAGCGTATCGGAGTTGC
Source organism: uncultured Planctomycetales bacterium (assembly GCA_964528455.1). Taxonomy (GTDB): domain Bacteria; phylum Planctomycetota; class Phycisphaerae; order UBA1845; family Fen-1342; genus DSPM01. The sequence continues at coordinate 190,429 of CAZGTH010000004.1, forward strand.
GCGCCCAGGAGATGCTCCTGGAGAACGACCGCAATCGCATGCTCCGCCGCGTGGAGAAACTTGCGAGTGACAAGCAGACAGTGATCGAACGCGGCGCGAAGGAAAAGACGCCGGAGATGCGGCGCACATTCGCGCAGCAGTTTGACCTGCTGCACACCGAGCAGATGATGGTCAGCCGCCACCTGAATGTCCGCAGCAAGGAATTGCTGACGGTTTCGCGGCTGCGCATGTTGCGTGAAATGTCGCGACAGGCGGTCGCCGGTCCGGGACTGGTCGCGATCGGCGAGTCCGACCTGGCGGCGATTGAGCGGCTGATCGAAAACAACCAGATCACCGCCGAGATGTATTCGGAGCGGCTGGACGAGATTCTCAAGATCGGGCACGCGGCCGACAGCGAAGCCGCGGCGGGCGTTTCCCCGGCGGCGCAGGAGTTGATGCGCATCTGGAGCGACATGGACGCCGGACTGATCAAGGACACCGCGACCGCCGTCGACGAAGCCGAGCGCCGCGTGCGCGAGCGCGAACGGGAAGGCGCCTAGCCACAGGGTAGCACCGGCGTCCCGCCGGCAATGAACATGAACAGGGGCAGGGGTAGCACCGGCGTCCCGCCGGTCATGAACATGAACAGGGACAGGGTAGCACCGGCGTCCCGCCGGTCATTGGAACAACGACGACCGGCGAGACGCCGGTCCCACCCACGAGACGAGGCTGCGATGGGACTGTTCAAATCCAAGGAAGAACGCCGCATCGAGCGCGATATGAAAATCCGCCAGGGCATCCGGCGGATCGAGAAAGCGATTGCGGAGCAGAACAAATTCCAGGATGAATTCGTCAAGAACGCCCGACAAGCCAAGTCCATCGGCGATCAGTCGTCCTATCAGTTCATCCGCAACTCGCTGAAGAAAACAGCCACGATCAAGAAACTGCTCGAGCGCCAGCATCTCGCCGTGAAAAACGCGCTGCTGATCAAGCGCCAGGCAGAAGCCGCGGCCGACTTTGGCCAAGCGATGAACCTGATGGCCTCCGAAGTCAGCCGCCTTTACGGCGAGGCCGATCTGACCAAGACGCAACTCGAATGGGAAAAAGCCATCGCGCAATCGCAATCGATGGAAGAGCGGATGGAGATGTTCCTCGAATCCATCGAAGACGCCGCGGCGCAGGACCTGAGCGTCTCCGCCAAGGAGGCGATCACCGACGAAGAGATCGACCGCCTGATCACCGCGGAGGAGCAGGTGGAACAGGCGCGCGACAGCGCCCAGATGTCCGCGCTGCGGGCCGAACTCGCCGATCTCAAAGGCGAAGCCCAGAAGGAAAGCAAGTAGCCGCCCGCGGCCCGAGTGACCATGCCGACATTCGCCACCTTTCAACGCCTGAAGGACAAGGGACTCGCCGCCTATCGCAACGGCGACCCGATCGCCGCGCGCCCTTACCTGATCCAGGCCGCCGAGTGTATGCTCGACATCGCCGCCGCCAATCCGAACGCCGAGGAACAGGCCCACCAGGAAGCCTACGCCAAGGAACTGATCGACCTCGCCAAACGCTGCGACCGGGCCGGGAAAAGCGGCGGCGGCGTCAAAGCCCGCGATCGCGTCGGCGGCGATGATGACAACGGGCCCGACGCGTCGGACTGGATCGTTCGCGAAAAGCCGACCATCCGTTTCGATGACATCGCCGGACTCGATGATGTGAAGGAAGAGATCTTCTTGAAGATGATCTACCCCTTCAATCACCCCGAACTCGCCAGCCGGTACGGCATCGACGTCGGCGGCGGCCTGCTGATGTACGGCCCGCCCGGCACCGGCAAGACAATGATCGCGAAAGCCGTCGCCTGCGAACTGGAAGCCACCATGTTCGTCATCAGTCCGGCGCAGATCATGAGCAAATGGGTCGGCGAGGCCGAACAGAACATCAAGAAACTGTTCGACGCCGCCAAAGCCGAGGAAAAGGCCGTCATTTTCATGGACGAGGTCGAATCGCTCGTCCCGGCGCGCCGCGACAACCAGTCCAACGTCATGCAGCGCGTCGTGCCGCAGATCCTGCAGGAACTCGAGGGCTTCGATCGCAAGGCGAACCGCGCCCTGCTGTTTCTCGGCGCGACCAATGAGCCCTGGGCGCTCGACGCGGCCATGATGCGACCCGGCCGTCTCGACGAAAAAGCGCACGTCCCCCTGCCCGATCCCGCGGCGCGGTTTCGGCTGTTCGAGATTTACCTCGGCAAGCGCCCGCTGGCGGATGATGTTGATTTCGCCCGCCTGGTCGAAGAAACGATCGGCTACAGCGGCGCCGATATCAAGGCCGTCGCCCACCGTGCGGCAACGCGTCCATTTTTGGAATCGGTTTCCGGCGCCGAAGCGCGTAACATCTCCATGTCGGACGCGCTTGCGGCGATCATCGAAACGCCGCCGTCCGTCAGTCCCGCGCAGGCCGAACGCTATAAGGCGTGGGCCAATGGCGGCTAGCGAGGCGGAGGCCGGATGCCCGACGACATCCTGCGACAACTTCAGAATCCGACGCTGCTGGCGATTCGCGTGTCCGGCGGTGATTGGCCGCGGGCCCTGCTCAGTTCCACGCTGATTCCCGACGCGTGGCAGGGGCTGGTCGAGACCCGCGACGGCCGCCGCAGGTTCGTGCCCGCCGGTGAAGATCCGCAACCCGACCGCGACGCGACGCTGCTGCTCGCGCGCTCGCGTCGCCTGGCGATTCCGATTTCGGCCAGCGGCCTGCTCTCCGCGGATGGCGACGATTTCGCGATCGACGGGGAATTGCTCACCCACTGGGAGCCCGATCTCAATCAGCTCGCGGCGCTGCTCCGCCAAATCCCCGGCTCCGGTGAACTGACGCAACAGCACTTGTTCGACGCCCTCCAGACCGGCGGCGGCGCCGAAACGCTGCGCCGATTCTGTCACGAGCGCCCGAGCGGGGCGCTCGCGGCTGGCGATCCGCGCCCGGACATCGAAACCGCCCTGCGCGAGGGGCTCGCGCGCTTTCTGTTTGAGTACGGCCTGACGCTGGATCGCGTCACGCGCGTCACCGTGGTCAGTCGCGCCTTTACGCGCCGACAGGCCGAACAACACGCCGGACGCCGCGAGATCGAGCGCATCGCCGCCCGTGAGTTACTGCAACAGGCGGCGCTGTCCGCCGCGACGAAGCGGCTGGATCTCGTGGGCGGATTGTTGGAGCAAATGCGCGGTGCGGCCGGCGGCGATGAGCGCGGCTGGCGCGGTCTGCTGCCCTCGTTGACGCCCACGGAACGGGGCCAACTGCTCGAAAACCTGTGGCGCGTGACGCCCAATCGGCAGATCGCCACGGCGCTGCTGGTCGTCGCCGGCGCGGACTTGTGCTGGCTGGACCCGAATCAGCCGACGCGCGTAACGCGCACGTTCAGCGCGCCGGATGACCTCGGCCCGCTGCGCTCGGTGCGCTACGACGCGAACCGCGCCTGGGTCCTGCTCGGCGCGGCCCGCGGCGTGTGGGTCATCGACGTCGAAACCGCCGAAGTCATGCGAAAGTACGAAGCCGAGTGCGCTGACACGCCGCGCACCGGCTTCAACGACGCTCTGATCGCGGGCGATTTTCTGTACGCGACGCACTCGCAGCTCGGCTGTTGGCGCTGGACGCTCGCGGGCGATCAGCGCGAGCCGCTGCTGATCCCGGCGCATGGCGCCCCGCGCTCAGTGCGCGCGCTGGCGCTCGCCGAAGATGGTCGCGTGCTGTTCGCGGCGGATGATTGCGTGATGTCCGTTGCGTCCGACGCGAATGACGCCGAAACGCTCTGTTCGGCGGATAATGTGATCTTCTGCCTGGCCCTCGACGGCGAAACGCTCTATGCCAGCACAGCGGACGGCGCGCTGCGCAAGGCCGAACTGGCGTACCCCGAAACCTGGTCGCGCGTCGGGCAGATTCACGGCGCGATGGAAGCCATCGCTTTGCGGCGCTGGACCGACCTGGTCGAAATCATCACTCCCGCGAACATCAGCGGCGTGCAGGCGATCTATCCGCAGGAAAACGTCGTCACGCGGCTGTTCGATACGCCGACGCCGGTGCGCCGCGTCTGGGCCAGCGACGACTGCGTGGTCGCGCTGAGCGAGCGCCGCGACCGGCTGTACGTCGCGACCGCCGCTGGCGCGCCGGACTTCGCCAGCGAGGCGCCGCTGTCGCGGATGCTGGGGCGATCGATTCAGGATGTGTGCCTGGTGACCGCCGCGAAAGCCGACGAGCCGGAACCGCCGGCCTCAGCCTGATTGGGGTGACCGACTCACTCCAGGCAGGCAAGATGCCTGCCCCACCCACGCGAAGCGAGCATCAGCAAGTGTAGAGAACGTAGGCTGGGCTCCGCCCAGCTTCCCCGTGTACCGTCTGTTCAAGTCCGCGCTACGGCGCCAATCTCGCGCGCTGGCCGCCAATCCCCCTTCCGCTACAATCGCCGCGCCGAACGCGTCTATTCAAACCCGTTCACTCTGCAGGAGGTCGGCCGTTGCTGAATCCGATCCTGATGGCGGCGCTGCTGGTCGCCGGTCTGGGCTTTTTCGCCCGCACCGCCGCGCGCCGTCTGAAACTCATGCTCGCCGCCAAAACGCCCGCCGATCGCTTTGACCGCTTCGGAGAGCGCGTCAAAGCTGTGCTGGTTTACATGTTCGGCCAGGCCCGCATGTTCCGCTATCGCGCCGCCGGCGTCGCGCACGCGTTCATTTTCATCGGTTTCATGGTCCTCGGCCTGCGCACGATCATCCTCGCCACGCGCGGCTTTACCGGGCCGCTCGGCGGCTTTGGATTCTGGATTTTTGACGATCATGCGCCGCTCGGCGTCGCGTACCTGTTTCTGAAAGACCTGATCGGCGGCTTCGTGGTCGCCGGCGTGCTGTACTTCCTGTACACGCGACTGGTCACCAAACCGCGCCGCATGACGCTATCCGGCGAGGGTGTGTTCATCCTGTGCATGATCCTCGGTCTGATCTCCGCCGACATGGTCTATGAAGCCGGCGGCTATGTGCTCGCCGCGACGGACGGAGCCGGCGTGTTTCATGCGAAGACGCCACTAGCCTCGATGTTGGCGCTGGTCCTTCAAGCGGCGCCCGACGCGGTCGTCAAGCCGCTGACGCTGATCGGATTCTGGGCGCACACGATCATCGTGCTCACATTCTTGAACTTCCTGCCATTCGGCAAGCACTTTCACGTCATTACCGTGCTGCCGAACGTCCTGTTCTCGAACCTCAACGGCATCGGTCGCCTGCGGCCGGTTCCGGACATCGAGGGCCGGCTGGAGCGCGAAGAGACGCTCGGCGTGCGCACGGCCGCGGATTTCTCGTGGAAGGACGTGCTCGACTTCTATACCTGCACCGAGTGCGGTCGCTGTTCCGACAATTGCCCGGCGACCAACACCGGCAAACTGCTGTCGCCGAAGCAGCTCACGATCGACCTGCGCGACCACATGCTGGCGAACGAGGAGCGACTGGTCAGCGCCGGTGGCGACGCGGCCGCGAAGCCGGACGACAATGACGACTCGTCCGCCGGCGGGCTGACGCCGCTCAAGGAGGATGAGCGTTTTCAACTCATCGGCAAGGTCGTGGACCCGGAGGTGATCTGGGCGTGCACGACCTGCGGCGCGTGTGAGCAGGAATGCCCGGTGTTCATCACCTACGTCGACAAGATCGTCGACCTGCGGCGCCACATGGTGATGGAACAGGGCGAGTTTCCCGAGCAGTTGCAGAACGCGTTTCGCGGGCTGGAAACCGTCGGCAATCCGTACAGTTTCGCCAATGAGCAACGGGCCGACTGGGCCGCCGGGCTGAACGTGCCGCTGCGCAGCGAAAAGCCCGACGCGGAATACTTGTTCTGGGTCGGCTGCGCGCCGTCGTTCGATGATCGTTCGCGGAAGATCGCCGTCGCCATGGCGAAGCTGCTGCAGAAGGCCGGCGTCGACTTTGCGATTCTCGGCCCCGAGGAAACCTGCAACGGCGACCCGGCCCGCCGATCCGGCAATGAATATGTTTTCCAGATGTTCGCGCAACAGAACGTCGAAACGCTGAAGAATTACGACGTGCGCAAAATCATCACGACCTGCCCGCACTGTTTCAACACGCTCGCCAACGAATATCCGGAGTTCGGCGGGAACTTCGAGGTCATCCACCACACGACATTCCTGCACGAGCTGATTCGCGCCGGCAAGCTCAAGCCGGCCAACCGCGTCGAGACGCGTGTCGCGTATCACGACTCCTGCTACATCGGCCGTTACAACGGTATCTACGATCCGCCGCGCGAGATTCTCAAGGCGATTCCCGGCGTCGAACTGGTCGAGGCGCCCGAGAGCCGCGATCGCGGCATGTGCTGCGGCGCGGGCGGCGCGCAGATGTGGAAGGAAGATGAGCCGGTGCGCGACGCAACCGCGCCGGCGGGCGCCGGCAAGGTCAATCACGCCCGCACGCGGCAACTGTTGCGCGTGCTGCCATCCAACGGCAAGCCGCGCGCGATCGCCTCGGCCTGCCCCTTCTGCAAGACCATGCTGTCCGACGGCCTCGCCGATCAGGGACACGCCGACATCACGCAAAGCGACGTCGTCGAGTTATTGCTCCGCAGCGTCGAGGGCGAGCCGGCCCCTGTCGTTACCGGGGGACCGGCCTGAGCGCCGCCGGATCATGAGCGTCATCGGCCATGGTGTGGATATCGTCGAATGCGCCCGCATCGAACGTATGTGGCGCGAGCACGGCGAGATTTTCCTGAACCGCGTTTACACGCCTGCGGAGCAGGCCTACTGCCTGGAAGCCCGCGACTCCGCCGTCCGCCTGAGTGGGCGCTTCGCGCTCAAGGAAGCAGTGCTAAAAGCCATCGGCACCGGCTGGCGCGGCGGCATCGCCTGGACCGACATCGAAACGCTGGCGGATGAATTCGGCAAGCCTGTGACAACACTGTCCCATCTGACGGCCGAGATCGCCGCGAAGCAGGGCGTGCGCCGCTGGGTGGTTTCGATCTCACACACGCGTGAACTCGCGATCGCGTCCGCGATTTCGTTAAGTGAATAAGCGGCCGACTCGCACGGGTGATCGGGGCGTCTCGCGCGGACGTTTCGCTAAATCTCATCCCGCTTCAGCCATCCCAGCTTCCAGAAATACGTCAGCATCCCCAGCGCGACAACCACCATCAGCGTCAACAACACCGGATAACCCCAGCGATAATGAAGTTCCGGCATCGCTTCGAAGTTCATGCCGTATATCCCGGCCATGAAGGTCAGCGGCACAAAGATCGACGCCATGATCGTCAGCACCTTCATCACTTCGTTCTGCCGGTTGCTGATCGTCGTCAGATACAGCTCCATCAGGCCGGCGACGAGTTCGCGATGACTCTCGGTCGCGTCCATTACCTGCGAACAATGATCGAGCGTATCCCGCAGATATATTCGCACACCCTCGCTGAATCCGCTTTCCTCATCCCGCGTCAGGGAATAGACCGCTTCCCGCTGCGGCCAGATGGATCGCCGCAGCGTTAACAGCTCCCGCCGCAACTCATACGTCTGCCGCAGGCTCGCCGGCCGCGGGCGCTGAATCACCTCTTCTTCGAGGTCCTCCAGCAAGTCGCCGATCTGCTCCAGTACCGGATAGTAAGCGTCGACGATCGTGTCGATCAGCGCATAGGCAAGGTAATCCGCCCCGAACCGGCGAATGGGCCCGCCGCCGCGCCGCAGCCGCGCCCGCACGGGGTCGAAGACGTCGCCATGCCGCTCCTGAAACGTCAGCACATAGTTCTGCCCGACCACCACGCTGACCTGCTCGACATCGAGTTCGGTCGGGGCGGGCATGCGAATCATGCGGGTTACGATCAGCGTTTGTTCGTCGTATCGATCCGCCTTCGGGCGCTGCGGCACATTGACGATATCCGACAGCGCCAGCGAGTGAATGCCGAACATCTCACCCATCTCGCGCAACATGCGCTCGTCGCCGAGTCCCTGCATATCGACCCACAACACCCGATCGGGCTTGAGCAGCCCGCGCAGCGTGACGCCGTCCTTTACTTCACCCTCGTCGCACTTGCCCTCCGGCCCGTAAGACATGAACGTCACGCGCGGTGGAACATCCGACGCCGTGATGACCATCGTCCCCGGCGCCGCGCCGACGTGCGTATGTCGCTTTCGAAACCGTGACATCCCTGCTCCAGGGCGCTGGAATTGCTGCGACGAAATCACGGCAAGCTCCCAGCCTGCCGCTAATACCGCCGAATCTCCATCACCTTGAGCACCAGCATATCCCCCCAGCGCTCCACCGTCCCGCGCGCCTCAACCGCATCCGCCACAAACGGCAGCGCCCAATCCTCGAGCGCGCCGCCGGCGGCGCTCGTCATCAAGTAGTATGTCCGCTGACCCGCCGCGTCGCGCGTCACGAACGTCGGCGGAATCCCGCCCGCGATGCACAACGTCGCGCACTCCTTGTGCGTCTTGCCGCTCCCCGGCTTCATCGCCCCCAGATAGCACTTCGAATCCACGATCTCGCCCCGCAGCGTCGCCTCGCCGACTTCACGCGGCGTCGGCGGCGCCAGCCGCGCGACATCCGCGCTCGACAGCGACGCGTCCGCATGAATCGTGTCGCCCGGTTCCAGCTCGATCATGCGGCGTCCGTCGCGCTCCAGCACCCATCCGCTCAGTCGCGCGATCTGGCCGGCGACCGGCGCCACCCGCTGGCCGCCGCCGAACTTGCCGACTTCGACCAGCAGATACGTCTCAAACCCGTCCTCGTTGGGCACGCGTATCAGCGGATACGGCGCGGTCTCCACGCGGCCCACGAAGGCGCGGGCCTCCGCGTCGTTCCACACGGCGGCCCCGGGATCGCGCTGCGCCTGTGCCAGCATCCATGCCAATCCCGCGGCGACGATCAGCAACGAAGGCGTAATCCGCCACAGGAATCTCCGCAGACCCGCGGGCAGCGGCAGATAACCGACATAGAACTCGTTGCGCGCGGCGCCTGGCGCTTGCAGCTTCGGCGTCTCATTCATGCGCGGTCCCTTCGACTTCCGCCGGCGTGACCGCAGTCCCCGGCGGCAGCGGGTTGGGATCGACCTGCACCCGGCTCCCCACGATGCGCACGCGAAACGTCGCGATCTTCTCCGCGAACGGCGGCGGCGATTGCCCATCGTGCGCGCGATACTGCCACCCGTGCCACGGACAGGTCACACAGCCGTCAATCACGCGGCCCTCGCCGAGCGGGCCGCCCTGGTGCGCGCAAACGTTCGTCGTCGCCGATATGCGCCCGTTCACGCGAAACAGCGCGATCCGCTCGTGGCCGTTCACGACGACGACATGTCCGCGGTTTTCGCGGAGCGCGGTTACATCGGCGACATCCACCCAGCGATCTCCATCGCTCGGGGCATCCGCGCCGGCGTCACGTCGCGTTTCTCTCCATGCGGCGACAATGTGTAACGTCGCGACGATCACGACGCCCACACCGACCAATCCGGCCAGCCACATCTGTCGCTGCGCCTGCAGGATGCCGAGCGCGACATGCGCCACGAGCAACGCGTAGGCGACATACACCAGCATATGCAGGCGCTTCCACGCCCGCGCGCCGAACAGCTTCAGCCAGAAATCATGGCTCGTCGCCGCCATCAGGAACAGAATCAGCAGTGCCAGCGCCCCGAGAATCTGAAACGGAAAGGCCGCCAACGAGCCGAAATTCGTGTTACTGGTCAACAGCGACGTGAAGGGGCTCACGACGCCGAACCCATGGTAGTAACCCAGGGCCAGCGCCCCATGCGCGGCGCCAACAGCGAACGTCGCGACGCCGAGGTGGCGGCGATTGTAGAGCAGCGGCAAGAAGCGCGGATTCAGGCGCGCCAGCGGTCCGATGCACAAGATCACATGCAGCAGCAGATAGGCGCAGGTACCGAACGCGCGCAGCGCGAGAATCTCATCGCTGATCGCATGCGGCGGCGAAAACAACAGCTTCCCAACGGTGAAGAAAACGCCGATGTACAACAGGATCGCGCCGATGGCGCACGCGTCATACACGCGCTTGTGCCGATTCCATTGCACCGCCACATAGCCGACGCTCACACGCCGCCTCCCGGCGGCCCGGCCCGCCAAGCGGCGACGAGTATCGCGATGATCAGCGGCCCGAGCGCCAGCCAGATCGCCAGATGCCATCGCCGCTGCGCCCGCGTCATGGTCGCGCCTTGGCCCGCGCCCAGCGCAGCGCGACATATGGCCACAACGCCGCCGACCCCGGCCAGATCAACAGCCGAAATCCCCACGGCGCATCGTGCGCGGTCGCGTCTACCCGGCCGACGCCGCGAAAGGCGAACGCCGCGCCGATGGCAAGGCCAATCGCGGCGTAGGCGGCAGCGGAAATCAGGATGACGTTCGCCATGTCAGGCCGTGACGATACCGGCCCGCGCCGACGCGTCAAACACCGCCCCGTTTCGGCTGGCGCCGGGGCAGCATCCCGCGCATGTGCTAGAATCCCGCGTCAGCAAACAGGACAGATAAGGCGAAGCGAACCCCGTATGACCCAACCTGATCCCGCCATTCTCAGCCAATGCCCCGCCATCCGCGTCATGATGATGCCGCGCGACACCAACGCCCACGGCACAATCTTCGGCGGCGTGCTGCTGAGCTACATCGACCAGGCCGGCGCCATCGAAGCCCGCAAGCACACCGTCCACAAATTTGTGACGGTGGCGATGAACGGCGTCGAGTTCAAAGAGCCGGTATTCGTCGGCGATGTGTTGAGCTTCCATACCGCGCTGGTACGGGCCGGGCGCACCTCGATGACGATCGACGTGGTTGTCCAGGCGGAGCGCTTTCAGAACCCGCGCGAGGTCGTGACCGTTACGCAGGCGACGCTCGTGTACGTTGCCGTCGATGACAAAGGTCGCCCGACGCCGCTGGGCGCTTTGGCGCCCGCCTGAGCCTACGGGCAACTCTGCCCGAAATCGGCCAACATCTGTGCCAGATCCGCGAGGTTGATCGCGCCGTCGCGGGTCAGGTCCGCATTCCGCGCCCCGGGGCATGCCAGATTCGCGGCTCTCGGCGTGTCGGCGCCGCTATTGGGGTGATAACCGCCCGGCAGCCAGTCAGTGGTAATGTCGCAGCGAAAAATGTGGGCGACCTGCGCGCCGACGAACGGCTCGACCGCGTTCGCGTACACATGGCCGGCGCCCGCCCCGACGCCGCGCTGCGCCACCGCGTCCAGCACGAACGTCCAGGGCGTCGCGTCGAGAACGCCGTCGCCAGTCAGGTCCAGCTGTTGATTGGCAGACCCGCCAAAATCCGCCACCAGCGTGTGCGTGACGCTCTCGTCCAAGCCGTAGTTCATGGCCCAGGCCACGTCGCGCGCGCTGGCCGGCAGCTCCGGATGGCCGATGACGAACCGCCCCTCCGGCCCGATCGCCCGCCCGGCCAGAGGCACGACATTCGACACGCGGCCCGCCGCCAGCGTAATCAGCGAGACGCCGCTCAGAGATGCCCCCGCCGGCCCTTGAATCTCCACCAAGGCGTCGGTCTGGCTGTCGACGTTCCGCGTACGAATCTCACTTAGCCGAACGACGGGCGGCGGCGCATCGCCAAAGACCGCCAGCAGCGCCGCGAGATCCGCCAATCCGACAACGCCATCGCCATCGATATCCGAGGCGCATCCGGTTTGCCGCGGGCGAAAATCGACCACGACCGGCAAGTGGTCAAACGCCGCGCCAACAAGATCCACAACGACATCAAGGGCCTGCAACCCGGTGGCGCTCAGGTCGTCGTCGCTCATCGTCGTCGTGTTCAGCACGAACGAGTGAGCGACCTCCAGCACACTGTTCGAGTACAGGACATAGTCCAACCGCCCGGGATCGAAGGCGCTGGTGTCGTCCCGCCAGGTCCACGCGTTTCGGCCGGAACCGTTATGACGCGGAACCGGGTCGGCCAGCGGGCCGCCACTCCAATCGGGCGGCGCGTCGGGCCCGAAGGTCGCTTCATTGGCGATATCTCCGGTGAGCAACGTCGCGAGCGGCGCTCCACTGCCGACAATGTTCAGATCGCCGAGCACGACCAGCCCGGTCCCGCGCGGCAGCGTGATCGCGCCGCCGGGCGTCCGCGCGTCGCGCAGCCAGTTGACGATCGCGTCGGCCTGACGCTGCCGAGCGGGCTCGTTACCGCAGCACGCAAAGTGATTATTCAGGAGATACAGATCGCAGCGGAAACGGTTATCCGGCAAGTCGACGAGTACACCGCACAGGTCGCGCTCGCCCGCGGGGATGACGCGCGGCGCGGACAGCAGCAGCGGAAAACGGCTGAGTGTGACACTGTCACGGCCCTTGTATCCATACCAGCGGGCGCCGGCCGGCAGCGGCGCGATCGCGTTCAGCAGGTCCACGGTGCGCGAGGCGGCCGCGTCGTCGGCATACACTTCCTGCAGGCAAAGAATGTCCGCATCCAGCGCAACAGCGATCCGCGCGAAGCGACTCGATAGCAACTGGCCGTTCTCGGGAAACAGGCTGTCACTGAGCACGTTGAAGCTGACCACGCGCAGATCATCGGGGTCCGTCCGGTCTATGAACGTGCCGGTTCCAGCCGCCGCCCCGCGAAGAGCGCCGATGGACAGCACAATGGCAACCGCAATTCGTGTGATGGGCATGAATGGCCTCGATGGTCGGCAACCAAGCTTGACCCATCGAAAGTAGCACACGCCGGCGCGGGAATCCACCGGGCCCGTCGAAAATCACGCCTGATGGCGTGTTCTGGCGTTGGCGAGATAGTCGGCCAGCATCTCGCGCCAGCGCGGCAATCCGGGCAGCCCGATCTCCGCCAGTCGTTCGCTGCGCAGGGCCGACATGTGCGGACGTTTCGCGCGGCGCGGCGACTCGCTCGATGAAATCGGCGCAACGAGGACGTCAAGGCCGGCCTGCTTGACGATCTCCTGGGCAAACTCATGCCAACTGGCGCTATCGCTCGCGGCCAGATGCAGGACGCCGGTCGGTTGTTTTGCGATCAGGGCCGGAAACAGGGTCGCCAGAGCGCGCGTGCTCGTGGGCGACGTGCGCTGGTCGTCGACAACCCGCAGCGACTCGCCCGCCGTCGCGCGCGCCAGAATCGTCTCGACAAAATTGCCGCCCTTCCCGCGCGCGCCGGCGTATCCGAACAGACCAGCGGTGCGCACGACACAGTACCGCTGACAGGTGGCGCCCACGAACCGCTCGCCGGCAAACTTGGACTGGCCATACGCATTGATCGGCAGCGGCGTGTCGCTCTCCGTGTACGGATCGACCCGGCTGGTATCGCCGCCAAAAACGTAGTCGGTACTGATCTGGATCAGATAGGCGCCGACATCCGCGGCGGCGCGCGCGACGTGGTTGGCCCCGGCGGCGTTAATCCGATAGGCCAACCCGGGCTCGTCCTCGCAAAGATCGACGTTCGTCATCGCGGCGCAGTTAATGATGACGTCGGGGCGCAGTGAACTGATTCGCGCAGCCACAGTGTCGGCGTTCTGGACGTCGAAGTCGGGACGATCGAGATGTATCAGCCCGGCGCCCAACGTGCTGGTCAAATCAGCGCCAAGCTGCCCCCGGGAGCCGATCACGGCAATGCGTGACATGGGTGAACCCCGGTATTCAGGATGAGAACCGGATGCAGATTACCCCCATCCATAGGTCTTCACAATGCGTGGCGGCAAAGCAAACGTGTATTGCTTCGAGTAATGCGCCGGATAGGCGTTCGCAACTCCGCGCTTAGTCTTCGCCACCGAGGTAGCCAAGCGACTCCAGTCCTGTGCGCAGCGCCGGATCCACGCGGTTCGTTCCGCGTTGCCACATCGGATAACCAAACACACTGCGCCAACGCCGGAGATGGGTTTCGAAATCCGTCGCCACGGACCGTTGCGTGGCAATGACGTTTTCCGCTTGCGCCTCGTCGGAGATCGCGAACAACGCGTCCGGACGATCGTCCGCGCAGATCCAGTGCCAGTTCGCGTCGATCACCGCGTAGGCCGCGCCGGAGAGCGGCGCGTTGTCGGATTCGCGGAAGGTGCGCCGCTGCGCCACGATCCGCTCCGGCACATATAGCCCGCCCTGCATCAGTCCCAGCAACGATTGACCATTCAACGGCGGTCGCGCCGGAAGGCCGAGTAACTCCAGCAGCGTCGGCATCAGGTCCAACGTCGACACCGGCTCCGCGTGTCGCCCCGGCGGCAGCGCAAAGGCCTGCGGCAGTCGCACGATCAGCGGAATCCGCAACTCGCGCCGATAGAGAAACTCTCCGTGATCAAAAGCGTAGTCGTACTCGCCAAGCGCCTCGTCCAGCGTTTCGCCGTGATCGCTCAGCAGCACGACAATTGTCGTGTCCGCCGCCCCGCTTGACCGCAGCGCGGCCAATAGTCGCGCGACCAGCGCATCGGCGTAGTGAATCTCCGCCTGATAGGCGCGCCGCGTTTCGTCAATCCGATCCGGCGTAAACCAGCCTCGGTTCTTCACCCACTCGCGCTCGGGCGGAAGCGATTCGCTGCGCACGTCGAACAGCGCGCGATCGGCCTCCGGCGCGGCGTACCACGTGTGCGGATCAAACAAATGCACGAAAGCGAAGAAACGCTCGCCATCACGCGCCGCAAGCCACCGTTCGGCCCGACTCACCGCAAGCTCGCCCGGCGCCTCCGGGCCGTCCGGCGTCTCGTATGTGTCAAAACCCTGGTTGACGCCGGAATCAGCCCGCAGCGGGAGCGCGCTGACAAAGGCCGCCGTCGAGAATCCGGCTCCCCGCAGGCGCTCCGCGAGGGTCAGCGCCGCGTCGGGTAGCAGGTCGTGGTTATGGATTACGCCGAGTTGTGCCGGGTAAAGCGAGGTGAACATCGCCGAGTGAGATGGCAGCGTCGTCGGCATCACCGTGTACGCGTTTTCGAACAACTGCGACTCGGCGGCGAGGTTGTCAATCGTGGGTGAAGCGCCGTGCGTGGCGCCATAGCAGCCGAGATGATCGGCCCGCGTGGTGTCCACGCTGATCAGCAACAGATTGGCGTTGATCGGCGGGGCCTGCCGCGACCGGGATTCGGAGCGCAATTTCTGCCGCTCGACAAACGCCGCCAGAAACGCCTGATCCGGAGCAGGTCGCGCGGGCTCGCGCTGGCACGCCAGTTGCGGCAGCGCCGCGAGTGCTGTCAGCAGGATCGCGTAGCATCCGCGGCGAGCGCGCGCCAGACCCGCAGGGACGCTGATCGCCGCGCGCTCCGCCGCTCGAGCCGGGAATCGATTTGAGACAGCCATCGCAGTTATGCCTATCGTCCGCCTGACGGTGCGGGCCCAACGGTCCCGCATGGCCGAGAATCGCTAAGTGGTTCGCTGATCGTTGTTTGCCGCGTACCGACCGATGAAAGTATACTCGCTTCGAGCGAAAGGACCGCCCGCATGCGCCGCCGCGCCAACCCGTTTTCACCCGCGCATCCGCTCCCGCGCGTCGCGCGGATGTTCGCGCTCGCCGTCGTGGGGAGCGGCCTCATCCTCTGCGCCTGCGAACGCGCGCCCACCCGCCTCCCGAAAACGGACATCTCGCTGCCGGAGGCCGACCGGCGCGTCCTCGGCCCGGCGGCCGAGCAGTGGGAGCGGGCCACCGCGATAGCGGCCGAAGCGCCGAAAGCGCCGGGCATCGTCGCGCGCCCCAACGTGATGATCATCACGCTCGACAGCCTGCGGGCCGATCATGTTCGCCACGCCGGCTATGAGCGGGAAACCAGCCCGACGATCGACCGTCTGGCGGCGGAGGGAGTCGCGTTTCGAAATGCGGTCAGCACGACGTCGTGGACATTGCCCTCGCATGCCGCGCTGTTCACGGCCTTGCCGAACACGATTCACGGCTGCGACCATTACACGCGCATGCTGGCGCCCGAGCGCCTGACCCTGGCGGAACACATGACAGCCAACGGTTACCAGACCGCGGGTTTCTACAGCGGACCGTTCCTGCACCCCGTCTTCGGCGTGGCGCAGGGATTCGATACGTACACGAACTGCGGCAGCGAAGCTTCCTATAGCGACTTCGACATCGGGTCCGCCGACGCGTCCGAGAAGCCCCATTTGCCCAGCAAGGACGGCATCGTAGCGGCGCATCAGGTGGCGCACGCCGACATCACGAGTCCGCGGATCGTGGAACGCGTCAACGCCTGGCTCGATGAGCGCGACGCGGACCGGCCGTTTTTTCTGTTTATCCACATGTGGGACCCCCACTACGAGTACATTCCGCCGGCGCCCTTCGACACGCGATTTGGCGAAGCCTACGACGGGACCGCGGACTTCACCGAGTTCTGGCGCACGCCCACGCCGAGCCGGCGATACACGGCGCGTGATGTGCAACGTCTGCGTGACCTTTACGACGGCGAGATCGCCTGGACGGATGCGCATATTCAGAAACTGCTCGATGCGCTGGCGGCGCACGCGGCGCTCGACAATACGCTGGTGGTGATCACGGCCGATCACGGCGAACAGTTCCTCGAACATGGCCGGCTGGGGCACCACTACTCGCTCTTTGACGAAGAAACGCGCGTGCCGCTCGTCATGTGGGGACCGGGCGTGATCCCCGCCAGGCGCAGTGTCGCCCAGCAGGTCACGCTGATGGACATCGCGCCGACGGTGCTTGAGCTTACGCGTCAACCGGCGATGCCAAGCGTGTTCGGCAGGTCGCTCCGCTGGCTGTGGGAGACCGACAATGTCGAATCGCTGGACGACGCCCGCGCGACCGTGATGGTGCTGCACTCGGGTAGGCTCGACGCGCAAGGCGCGCCGGACACGACCACATGGGCGGTGCGCACCAACCGTTGGAAACGCGTCATCACGCTGCCGCACGGAGACAACGCGTTGTTTCACCTGACGAGCGATCCGGGGGAAACCAAAAACGCGCTTCGCTCGGACGAACGGCTTGCCAGGGAAGCGGACGGCGTGTTCGCGGCCATGATGCGCAGACTCGAAGCGCTGCGCATGGCGCACCCCGGCGCCGCCAACGCCGGCGGAGATCTGCCGCCGGAGTTGATTCGCCAGCTGCGCGCGAACGGCTATCTGGGTGGGGCGGAGGACAAATGAGCGGTCACGATTCCAGCCCGCAGGCCCCGACCGCCGAAACGCCGAAATCATCGGGCGCGGCCGCGCGATCCTCGGACGCGTTTCGCGAATGCGCCCGCGCGAACTGGATCGGCCGCGTCAATCTGTGGCTGGTCAGCGCCCTGCTCGCGCTGCTGGCGATCTGCTTTGTGCTGACGCTTTTCTGGGCGTTTACCAGTCTCGCGTTTCATAACTGGTTTGTCAGCCTGTATCGCTTCTTCACGTGGTTGCTCGTCATCGACTTCTTCCTGACCGTGTTTCAGTTGTTCGTCGTCCAACGCTTCGGGTCCCCGCCGCGCGACTACACATTCCGCCCGCTGATGGCGCCGCGTGTGCATGTCGGCCTCACCGCGTGGAATGATGAGGAGGCGATCGGACCGGCCGTGCAGGAATTCAAGACCTGCCCGGAAGTGCATCGCGTCGTCGTGGTCGACAACAATTCGCGCGACGCCACCGCGGCCGCGGCGCACGCGGCCGGCGCCGACGCGGTGGTGGTCGAGACCGAGCCGGGTTACGGCGCCTGCTGCACGCGCGCTTTACAGGAAGCCGCCGCTGGCGCCGATGTCGTCGTGCTATGCGAAGGCGACATGACGTTTCGCGCGGCGGATGTGAAGAAGCTGCTGGCCTATCTGGAAAACACGGACATGGTGCTCGGCACGCGCGCGACGCAGGAGTTGCGCGAGATCGAGACGCAGATGGACTGGCTGATCAACCCCTGCAACCAGATTGTCGCAAAGCTCGCGCAGACGCGCTTCTGGGGCACGCGATTGACCGACATGGGCTGCACATATCGGGCGATGCGCGTTGAAGCCTGGCACGCGCTGGCGCCGCGGCTCCGCGTCACCGGCAACCACTTTTCGCCGCACATGTTCATCGAGGCGCTGAAGCTGCGGATGCGCGTGATCGAGATTCCGGTCGTCTTTCGCAAGCGCGTCGGCCTGTCCAAGGGCGTCGGGTCGAACAAGCTCAAGGCTGCGAAGGTGGCTTGGGCGATGTTGAAGCTGATTTTTCGGGCATAGCGCCTTCTGCCGGGCGCGCCGGCGGCGAAAAGAGGCTCCGCTCATCGGGCTGCGCTTCGGCGATCACCCGCTCATCAGTCAAACGGCGGATCTTCGTTTCGTAGTTCGACAAATGCCGCGTGGCGGTCTGAAACGCTTCCTGGGCCTTGTCGAGGCTCGCGCCGATGTCGTGGTAGCGCTGCTGGAACCACGCGAAATGCTGCTGCGCCAGTTCCAGTTCACGCCGCGTGTCCTCGAATCCGCGGGCGATCTGATACCACGTGTGCGTCTGCTGGATCGTGTGCAGCGCCAGCATCAGCGTATTCGGCGAGACGGGGAACACTTTGATGCCCACGAGGTGTTCGTAAAGCGCCGTGTCGCGCACGACCTCGTACCACAGCGTCTCGGAGGGCAGATACATCAGCGCCAGGTTGGTCGTGCCCTCCTCGACCTTGACGTATTTCGACACGTCCCGCCCGCGCACGCGGATTACTTTCCCCAGTTCGATCCGGGCAAGGCGCAGGGCCTCGCCGTCCTCAGCGGCGAACAGCGGTAGTAGGCGTTCGCTCGGGAACTTGCTGTCGATCGGCAGCACCCGATCAGGAAACCGCACGATCGCGTCCGGGCGCGAGCTGTCGCCACTCGCGCTGGTCTGCACTTCGTACATGTGCGACGGTAGAAAATCGGCCAGCAGCCGCTCCAGGCTGGCCTCGCCGAATTTGCCCCGTAAGTGTGGCAGTTTCAGGATCGCGCTCAGACTGGTGACGGAATCGCCGAGCGTCTTGACCTCGCCGAGTTGCTCGCCGGCGACGCGCAAATGCTCCTGCACTTTCTCAAAATGCGCCAGTCCGGACTTGATGTTCTCGTCCAGCTTGCGCTGCACGTTTTCCTGAATCGCGGTGAGCTTCTGGTCGACTTGGGTCCGCATCGCCTCGAGTGACTCGCGCGTGCGCGTGTCGAGCTGCGTCAGGCGATTATCGAGCGATTCGGCGACTTTGCGGAGCGACTCGGTCAGCTCCCGCCGCGACTCGCCCAGTCCGCGCCCCTGCCCCTCGGAAAACGCCTCCAGCCGCGTGTCAAGCCGTTGCGTGGCCTCGGCCAGACGCCGGCTTTGTTCTTCACGTCCGACACGCAGCGATTCGCCGATGGCGCCACTGACGTCGCCGAGGCGGCGCGTGAGACGGTCGGCAATCTCTTCGCGCAATTCACCCTGGGAGCGCGTCATGCGCTCGATGATATCGGCGGCGGCGGCGCGCACCGCCTCTGATTCAGCACGGCCCGACGCGGAATCAAGCCCGCTGATGCGCGCGAAGCCGCGCCGCAGGATAATGACCGCGCCGACGGCGATCACCAGCGTGGCGACAGAGAGAACGAGCGAAACAACGGCGATGGCGTCCGGCAAAGAAAAGGCCCCTTTCCGCGGCGATGATTGGCGTGATTGTAACGCCGGGAGGCGGGTAGCGATCAGCCGGGTACGGGCGCGGAGTCCCGCGACCCGGGTTTTGATGATCACCCTCAGACCAACTCGGATGCCCACGCCTCGATCGTCGCATGCTGGGGCGCCCACGCGTCCCAAACACCCTGCGCCCAGTCATGAATGGCGCGCTCAAGATCGGCGACATCATCCACGGCCGCGACGGCAAGGATCGTCGGGGCGTCCGCGAACGAGGGCGGGTCCAGCCAGCGAAATCCGGGCGCGATCCGGATGGCGGCGCGCAGGACCGTCGTCACGAACGCCGGTTCAAGTCCGCGAACCAGCAGCAGTCGCAGCGCGATCAGGTGCATGCAAACGGACTGGATCGAGCGGCGCGACGGGACGCCGGGATGCTGCGCGGCGTAGGCGTCGACCGTCAGTCGATGCCACGCCGGGTAGCGCAGCGTCCCGTAGTCGCGCGCCAGCACATCGCCGTAGATCTTCCAGCACCCCGGCGAGGCGCCGATGTACGCGTGTGTCGGGCCGTCAATATCCGGCACGAGCGCGCCGCATCCGACGCACGCGCGCGCCGGCCCAGGATCGTCCTTCACGCGGCGCGCCTACTTCTGCAGGTGCTTCCAGATGCCGATGCAGTTCCCCTCGGGGTCCTGAATCCACGCGAACGCGCCCATGCCGGGGACGTCCATCTTCGGCACGACGCAGCGACCGCCGAGCTTTTCGGCCTCAGCGACCTTGGCTTCAATATCATCGACCTGCACATACACCGTGACATAGTTGTGCGGCTCGTGGCCGAGAGCGTTGATATGCCCGCCGATGCCGTCGCCCTGCGGCGCGATCATCGCCGCGGGACCATACGCCTCGTACTTCCATTCAAAGAGCGATCCGTAGAACTTCTTGAGCTTTTCCAGATCCTTGGCGCCGATTTCGAAGTGAATGATCGGGTGCGACATGGGCGAGACTCCTTTGCTAAGGGTTTACAGACCGAGGATTTCGTTGGCTTTGCTGCGCGGCGCGCCGAAGCGCCACGTCAGCTGACCGACAAGCGCGCCCTGCGGCGCGCCGAATGACATGATCCAGTAGTCCCGGCCGGCGCCCAAGGCGACCAGGAGCGAAAGAAACATACCCAACGCCAGTCCGAGCATGATTGCCCGCGCTGCTCCGCGGCGGAGATCCGCAAAGCGCCCAATCAGGACGCCGCCAATCAGCCCCTTGGTCGCGAAGACCCAAATCGCCTCGCCCAGCGGCGATGGCGACAGCAATCCGACGGCGACGCCTTCCAGCGCGCCGATCAGGATTCCAAACAGCATACCCGCGCGTGTTGGCGATAGCAGATCAGGCTCCCGCGCCGCTGGGCAGGCGCGTCGCCGCCCGCCTATACTGCCCAATATGAAAGTCAATCTTAGCGACGCCTTCGCGACTTTTCACGCGCACTGGTCGCCGCGCGTGGCTGGCGAACTGAATGGCCAGCAGATTCGGCTGGCGAAGTTTCAGGGCGAGTTTATCTGGCACAAGCACGATGATGAGGACGAGATGTTTCTCGTGCATCGCGGCCGGTTCACGATGGAATTCCGCGATCGGCGCGTTGAAGTCAACGCCGGCGAGTTTCTGATCGTGCCGCGCGGCGTTGAGCACCGGCCCGTCGCAGCCGAGGAGGTCGAGGTCATCCTGTTTGAGCCGGCAACGACGCGCAATACGGGCAATGTCACGAATGAGCGCACGATCGAACAGCCGGCCCGCCTTGGCGACGGAGCGGCCCGCTGACCATGTCCGTACGACTCACGATTCTCGGGTCCGGAACCTCGCACGGCGTGCCGATGATCGGCTGTGACTGCGCGGTGTGTTCTTCCGAAGATCCGCATGACGCGCGCTCGCGATGCAGCGCGGCGTTTACCGTCAACGGCCAGACGATGCTGATCGACAGCTCGCCGGAGCTGCGGCTGCAATGTCTGTCCTGTGACATTCGCGTCGCACACGCCATCGCGTACACGCACCACCACGCCGACCACGTCGCCGGACTGGACGACCTGCGTCGGTTCAATTGGCTGCTGAAGTCCGCCTTTCCACTGTATGCCGAGGCGACGACAATGGAGCGTCTGCGGCGGATGTTCGAATACGCGTTTGTCGATGATCCGGAGTACCCCAGCGCCAAGCCGCACCTCGATCCGCGCGTGATCGACGGGCCGTTCGAGTTCGCCGACCGCGAGGTGATCCCGATTCGACTGCTGCACGGCCCGTTGCCCGTGGTCGGGTTTCGCGTCGGCGCGGTCGCGTATCTGCCGGATTGCAATCACATCCCGGTTGAATCGCGGGCGCTGCTGCGTAACCTGGATGCGCTCGTGCTCGACGCGCTGCGTATTCGCCCGCATCCCACGCACTATAACCTTGAACAGGCGGTCGCCGTCGCCGCCGAGATCGGCGCGGCGCGCACGTACTTCACCCATATCGCGCACGAACTCGGCCACGCCGCGACGAACGCGGCGCTACCGTCGGGGATGGAACTGGCGTATGACGGCTTGCGGATTGATTCCGATTCATGACCGGACGCGTAACCATTGACGAACCCGCGGTCGTGGCGCCTGCGGCGCGGGGGATGACCAGAGACAAGGAGCAGAAGCGAATGCGACGGATGGTATGGCGACTCAGTATGACGTGCCTGGTGATGGTGGGCTCCGCGCTGGGCGGCGGGCTGACACCGGAACTGGCGATTCAACTGACCGGCGTTTCGGCGGTCGACCTGGCGCCGGACGGCGCGACGGCGGTGTACCTGCTCAGCGTGCCGCGTGAAGCGGCGGACGACCCCGGCGACGATTATCGCGAAATCTGGGTGGTCGGCATTGATCCCCCTCGATCGCCACGGCGCTTCACACCGCCGCAAAGCAATCCATCGGCGCCGAGATTCTCGCCGGATGGGCGCAGCATCAGCTTTCTCGACCAGCGCGACGGACACCACGCGAAGAAGCAGGTGTTTTCGCTTTCGCTGGACGGCGGCGAGGCCCGCGGACTCACCAAGCACGAGGAAGGCGTCGGCGCATACCGCTGGTCGCCGGACGGGCAATGGCTCGCGTTCACCGCGAAGGCGCCGTTGAGCGAGGACGAGCAGAAAGACCGGGACGAAGGCCGCGACTGGACCGTCGTGGGCGAATCAGAGCGCGGCTCGAAACTGTGGCTGACGCGCGTTTCGGATGGCGATACGCGACTCGCGCTGGATTCGCCGTTGGTCGTGTGGGACTTCGTCTGGACGCCGGATTCAGGCGGATTCGTGATTCGCGCATCGGAAGCGCCCGGCGTTGACCAGGAGATGATGTACACGCGGCTGTATCGCGTATCGCTTGCAGACAACACCGCCGAGCCGATCTGCGAAACCGCCGGCAAGCTGGGGGCGATGGCCGTGTCGCCGGATGGAAAGCGGCTGGCGTATCTCGGCGCTGTCGACATCGCCGACCCGCTGCCGCAGACGCTGTTCGTCGTTGAACTGCCAGGTGGCGAGCCGCGGAACATCAGCGGCGAGCGCGAAGCGTCGGCGGTGGACCTGCAGTGGATCGACGCGGACGAACTGGCCGTGCTGTGGCATGCGGGTGAGGAAACGATGCTGGAGCGCGTTGAAGCCGACAGCGGAGAAGCCAAGCCGCTGACGCGCAAGGGGCTCGCGATCGCGCAGTTCGCGCTCGGCGCGGATGGTCAGCGGGTTGTGGCGAGCGGCTCGACGCCGGCGCAGCCCAGCGCGCTGTTCAGCGCGAAGGCCGGTGAGGCGTTTACGCCGCTCACCACGCATAACGAGGCGCTGCTGGATGGGCTGGAGATCGCCGAGCGCGAGGCGATCGCGTGGAAGGGCGCAGATGATTGGCCGATCGGCGGCGTGCTGACGTATCCGCTCGGCTATCAGACCGGTCAGCGCTACCCGCTCGTCGTCTATCCGCACGGCGGGCCCGAAGGGGTCAGCCTGCTGGACTGGAACGATCGGGCGCAGATGCTCGCCGCGCGCGGCTTCGCCGTTCTGCAGCCGAACTACCGCGGCAGTGGCGGGCGCGGCGTGCGCTTCAGCAAGGGCGACCAGAACGATCTGGGCGGACGGGAGTTTGATGACATCCTCGGCGGCATCGATCTGCTCGCGCAGCGCGGCATGGTTGACCCCGAGCGGGTCGGGATCGGCGGCTGGTCCTACGGTGGCTATCTGTCGGCGTGGGCGGCGACGAAACATTCGGCGCGCTTCCGGGCGGCGATCATGGGCGCGGGGATTTCCAACTGGGTCTCATTCACGGGCATGAGCGACATCCCACATGAAATGTCGCTCGTGCACTGGAACCTGTGGCCGCATGACAATTACGAGATCGTCTGGGATCGCTCGCCCCTGTCGAAGATCGCCAACGCGCAGACGCCGACGCTGATCCTGCACGGGGCGGCGGATGATCGCGTGCCGCCGGGACAGGCGTTTGAGATGCGGCAGGCGCTGCTGCACCGGGGCGTGCCGGTTCAGCTGGTGATGTATCCGCGGGCGGGCCACGGCGTGCGCGAGCGGGCCCACCAGCTCGACCTGAACACGCGCTGGCTCGACTGGTTTGATCGATACTTGAAGAGTGCGCCATGACCAAGGGCCCCTACTGTGGTAACTGCGGCTACACGCTGACGGGGTTGGTTGACTCGTCAAAGTGCCCCGAGTGCGGCAAGCCGCTGGTCGAAGTGCTGCAGCGCGACACGGTCATCATCGGCAAACGCTTCACTTCGCAGACGCGGGTGTTCGGCGCGCCGCTTGTCTCGATTGCGATGGGGCCGTCCGGCGCCGAGAAGCGCGGCCACGCCCGCGGAATCATCGCGATCGGCGATATCGCGACCGGCGTGTTCGCGCTGGGGGGATTCGCGCGCGGCGTAATCGCGTTCGGCGGCATGGCGCTCGGCGTCGTCGGCTTGGGCGGCATGTCGGTCGGTCTGGTCGCGCTGGGCGGATGGGCGGTCGGACTGCTGGCGCTCGGCGGCGGCGCAGCGGGCGGATTCGCGACGGGCGGCGCCGCGATCGGCTATGTCGCTGTCGGTGGCGGCGTGGTGGCGCGGTATGGGCAGGGCGGCAGCGTATACGCGACATACGCGGTGTCGCCGAACCGCAAAGACCCCGAAGCCGAGCGGATGTTCCGCGAGATCGGCGACTGGATCGGATCGCCGCGGGGTCCGAAGGCTTACCTCTACAACATCGCCGTACGCGTCGCGCTGCTCGTGGGGCTGATCGTGCTGATCGCGGCGGGCGTCTGCGGGTTGGGCTATGTGATGCGCCCGCGCGACGGATAGCCTACCCGCGCCACAGTCCGCGCAACGGCGAGAACTCGCCCAGCACCGCGCGCGGATCCACGCGCAGCCATTGATCCAGCACGCCCGCGTACACCGATCGAAAATCAACCCGGTGTTTCAGGTCGTTATCGAGCAGATCACGCAAATCCGGCGCCCCGCCGTGTACGCCGGCGCGGGCGTCGGACGAAATCAGGAACATCGGCGCAGCGGCGCCGTGATCGGTGCCCTGCCCGGCGTTCTCATTTAACCGGCGTCCAAACTCGCTGAAGGTCATGATCGCCACGCGGTCCATCTGCCCGCGCGCCCGCAGGTCCTCGACAAACGCCGCGACCGACTCTGAAAGTTGCCGCAACAGCGCCCCGTGTGAAAGCCCCTGCTGCGCGTGCGTATCAAACCCGTCGAGCGACGTGTAATACACACGCGGCCCAAAGCCGGCGCCGATCAGCTGCGCCACCTGCCGCAGGCGGGCCGCGAGGCGGTAATCCGGATAGTTAACGGCGGAAACATCCGCCCCGGTCGCGACCTGCTCGATCCGGCGCGCGGTTTGACAGCTCTCGATCGCCAGTCGCTGCACGAACAGCAGATCATCCGATGCGCCCTGGCGCTCGGCGGCGATGGCTCGCTCGACGGCCGCGCTCTCATCCGCCAGGTGGAACGCCTCGATGCCACGGATTGACGGCGTCGGCGATTCCTGCGTGCGCAACGCCAGCGGCAGCGCCGCATCGTCAATGTGCAGGGCGTAGGGCGGCGCGCCGGCCGTTGTCTTCGCGTCCACCACGCGACCGAGCCAACCGTCGCGGGCCGTTTCGGGGCGCATGCTGGCGGTGTGCCAGATGTCCATCGACTGGAAGTGCGACCGGTTCGGGTTCGGGTAACCAACGTTGTTGATGACCGAAAGCAATCCATCGTCGAAAAGCCGCTTGAAGCCGCGCATCTCCGGGTGCAGGCCCATGTCCGCCTCAAGCGGAAGCGCAAGCTCCTGCCGGACGCGCAGCGTCGGCCGTGCGCGATGGTACAGATCGTCGGCATACGGCACGACCGTATTCAGCCCGTCGTTGCCGCCCGTCAGTTGGATAACAACCAGAATCCGCCCGTCGCGATCCGGCGTCGCGGCCAGCGCGGTGCGCGACAGAAAACCGGGCAACGTCGCGCCCGACGCGAGCAGGGTCGCGCCGCCGACCGAGCGGGACATGAATTCTCGACGCGTGATCCGCATGTTTTTCTCCTTCGCCGCACGGCCCCGAGCGGCCGCTCTAACATCAGGCGAACTGATATTCCGGCGCGCTCATTCGAACGCGCAGCCCGTCGCGCAGGCGCTGATCCAGATCCGCCGGCGCCTCGCCCACGGCGCGCTGATTCGCCGTGACGCGCTCGCAATAGGCGTCCACCGCCGCCGCCGACGCCAGCTCGTACTGGCCGCGCAACCGTGTCGCGCTGAATCGATCCGAACGCAGCGCCTGCGAAACGCCATTCAATCGCACCAGCATTGTCGCGGAGTTCAACCAGCGCCGATGACCATCCCAGCCCTTTACCGACGGCGGCTCAAACAACCGCTGGCCCATTTCCGATGTCGCGTCCGCCAGCGCGTTCGCCGGCGCGTCGATCTCCAGCGAGCGGGTCACGCCCATCACGAATTCCACCGGCGACTTGATCCGCGCGGCGGCCAACTCCGGGTCAAAGAACGCTTCGCTGGCGAACAGCGTGCGCAACGTCGCCTGCATATCAAACTTGGTTTCTCGCAATCGCCCCGCGACGGCTTCTACGAGCGTTTCACTCGGGTCCGGACAAACAAATTCGCGCAGCAGTTTCGTCGCGAGGAAGCGCCCGCACGCCGGCTGCGCGATGGCCAGGCGCACGATGTCATCGCCATCGAACACGCCGCGCGCCCCCAGCACCTCTTTCGGTCCGAAGTCGTGCTCGGCTGTTACGAAGCGATATCGCCCGTTCCGCTGCGACCAGCCGGTAAAGGCCCGCGCCGCCTCCCGAATGTCATTTTCGGAATACGCCCCCAGCCCCAGCGAGAACAACTCAAAGACTTCGCGGGCATAATTCTCATTCGGTCGGCCCTTCACGTTGTCGACATTATCAAGCCAGACGATCATGGCCGGATCGCGCGACATCGCGATCAGCATTTCCTCGAACAGACCGAACGCGTGCCGCTCGATCGTGCGCAACTGCTGCAGCATCATCGGCGCGCTGCGCACCTTGACATGGCTGGTCGCGAAGTGGTTGTGCCAGAACACGGCCAGGCGGGCCGCCAACGGGCGCTTCGTGAGCGCCATCCGCCGCAGCCACCAGCCGCGCAGGGCCGCGATGTCCTCGCGCAGCGCCAACGCCGCGCCCAACTCATCCAGTTCGTCATGGGCCCGACAATCGCGCCGCGTAAACAGCGCTTCCAGCGTCTCCGAAAAACCCGCCTCAACCGCTTCGCGAATCTCCCGCTCACTGGGGCAGAATCCTGTGCGGCGCAGCAGTGACGCGGCCATTTCGGCGTTCCAAGGTCGCGCCGCGCTCGGCTGAAATGGAGCCAGCGGCGCGCTCATTTGCCGGCCCCGCGCTGGAACGCGATTTCGGCGACGGCGCACAAGCCATCCGATCTTGTCTCGAACGCGACCCGCGCCCGCCGCCCGAGCCGCAGGAACTCGACAAAGGCGTCCACCTCGCGCTCGGCATCAGCGCGGCCGCGCGCGTATTGGAGCATGCGGTTGATCACCAGTTCGTCCCGATTGTCGCGCAACAGGTCGGCCAACGTCGCGAAGTCCACTTCGATCGCGTCGACCGTCGCCTGTGTCGTCTTCTCAATCATGAACTTCCGCGCCGAGATCGCGTCAACAATGTCGCGCAGCAGTTGAGGCGATGTCGTCACGACAAACTGCTTTTCCGCGATCGCGACACACGGCATGAAGTTGTAACGCAGCGAGCCCCGCGGTCGCTCCGTGATCAGCGCATCGCCGGAAGCGCCGCTTTCCATCTCCATGTTCTTCGGCGGATCCACGTACTCGCTGACCAGCACGCGATATCCGCGATAGCGATCGACTTCGCTCAGAAAAGACGGCTGCCCCTGCTGTCCGCCCGTGATGTTGACGATGTTCACCGCTGACTGCGCCGCCGCGAATAGCTTGCGCTCAAACAGATCATCGAGATCGCGCCGCAGCGGCATGATGAGCGCGAAGCCCGGCAGCACCGGCGACGGCTTTATCGACGAATCCGACGCGTCACAACGGGCCATCAGGAAGCGCGTCGGCGCGCGCACGTTGCCGAGCACATCCTCGACAAAGTCCATCCCGCCCAGCACGCCCGAAATATTGGTCGCGAACTGCACCAGGTCGCCCACCGCCGGCAGGCTCAGCAGCGCCTCGCGCTCGTTGAACAACTGCCGCCAGTCGCGCTCGATGCGTATTTCCGATAGGTATCGCGGCAGGTCCTGCGCCTGCCAGGCGTATTGAATCGTGTCCGCCGGGGCGTAGCCCGTATGCGTCTCCGGCAACGCCGCCCCGCCGCGCGTCTTCGCTTCCACTTTCAGTCCGGTCGCGGTCGCCTGCGCCCACACGATCACCGTATCCGCCGTGCGCAGATGCTGTTGCCAGCCGCCGAACAACATGCCCGGCAGTGGCTCGCGCGGCTTCTTCTCCAGCGCGGCCTTCACGCCGGGTACTTGCCTTAAGCGCATCAAGTCCGCATGCCCGACCACAATCGCATCGGCCGGCGCGACCTTCCGCAGTTCGACAAACGCCGCATCCGTCGCGAGTTTGGCGTCCGCGCCGAGCGCGGCCCGCATCAGACGCTCGCTGTTCGTCGCGATCAGCGCCGTGCCCGTAAAGCAATGCCACACCTTCGGCCGCGCGTTGAACACGACCTGATCGCCGATCTTCATCGAACGCTGCGGATCGGGCGCGCCCTGCCGCGAAAGTCCGCTCAGCCCGTGCGCCAGTTCCAGCAGCCGCGCCACCGCCGCCGGCTCGGCCGCGATCGACACGACAATCGCCTCGGGCTCTTCTCCCGGCGCATGAAACACGGCCAGCGTGGTCTCGCGCCCCAGCGCCGCGCCGACCGCCTGCCACAGGTCCATTCCGGCCGAAGCCGCGAAGCCGTTCGCGACGATCTGCCCCTGCATGAATTGCGGCGTTTCCACGATGTAACGCGCCAGGCTTGAGTCCGATACGCCGCTGACGTCCAGCCAGCCGCGCAGCGCATCCAGCGCCCCGGCCCCCTGCTGAACGGAAACCACCGCCACCGGATCGCGCGGGATGTAGTCGGCCGCGGACCGATCGGCGGCGCTCGCCGTGGCGAAGGTCACGATAAACGACATTGCGCTGAGCATTCGAAACGCTGACAAATCTGTCATCTCGGTTCTCCATCGCCCGAAGTCGTCGTCAGGCCTTACGATACCGGATGGATTCGCCCCGAGATACGCGATATTCGGGGCCTGCGCGAGAACAACACGAAAGCTTGCCCTCATGTCCGTCCGAACGTTTGAAAAGCGTACCGTGATGCCGTTGGCCGCCGAGGACCTGTTTGACTGGCACGCCCGCCCCGGCGCCTTGCAACGCCTGATTCCGCCCATCGACGATGTGCGCATCCTTGAACACAAGGGGACGATCAGGCCCGGCGATTTTGTGCGCCTCGAGATCAAGCGCGGCCTGCTGCGCTTTGAGGTCCTTGCCGAGCACGGCGAATGGGAGCCGGGCCGCACATTCACCGACCGCATGCGCAAAGGCCCGTTCGCCGAATGGGAGCACACGCACGAATTCTCGCCACTGTCCGCCACCACCTGCGAGATGATCGATCGCATCCGCTATCGACCCGGCCGGCTGCTGAGTTGGAAGCCCGGCGGCGTCGAAGCGGATCTGCAGAAAACGTTCAACTGGCGACACGAACGCGTACGGCGCGACACGGTGCGACAACGCGGCGATACGCCGAAGACAATTGTCGTCGCCGGCGGATCGGGCCTGGTCGGCGGCGCCCTGATTCCGTTTCTGACAACGGCGGGCCACACGGTCAGGCAACTCGTGCGCCGCGAGCCGCGCGATGCGACCGAGTTGGCCTGGAAGCCCAGCGCCGGCGAATTGGAGGTTGAGACGCTTCGCGGCGTTGACGCGGTGGTGCACCTGGGCGGCGCGGGGATCGCCGACAAGGCGTGGACCGACGAGCGCAAGCGGCTGATTCGCGACAGCCGCGTCGAAAGCACGCGCCTGATCGCCGAGACGATCGCCCGGATGCCCGCGCCGCGCCCGGCGTTGATCTGCGCATCGGCGATTGGCTACTACGGATCGCGCGGCGACGAAGCGCTCGACGAATCCGCCTCGGCGGGCGAGGGTTTCCTGCCGGATGTGTGTGTGCAGTGGGAAGGCGCGACCCGCCCCGCCGACGAAGCCGGCGCCCGCGTCGTGAATGTCCGCATCGGTATCGTGCTCAGCCCGCAAGGCGGGGCGCTGGCGGCGCTGCTGCCGGTGTTCCGTTCATTCGTCGGCGGCGTCGCCGGCAGTGGCGAACAGGTCATGAGCTGGATTGGTATCGACGATCTGATCGGCGTGATTCACCACGCGATCAACCACCACGACCTGCACGGCCCGATCAACGCGACGGCGCCGCACCCGGCGACCAATCGCGAATTCACCGAAACACTCGGCCGCGTACTGCGGCGCCCGACATTCACGCCGGCCCCGGCGATCGCGATCAAGACGCTGATGGGCGACCGCGCCCAACTGGTCCTCGAAGGCGCCCGCGTGCTGCCCGAAAAGATCCAGCAAAGCGGCTTCCAGTTTCGCGAGCCGAAGCTGGAGGGGGCGCTGAAATGGGAGTTGTGCGAAGTAACGGCCTAACGGCGGAGCGGAAGGGTACCACACCCGCTCGTGCGGACGGCTAGTTGAGTTCCGTGGCTGGAACCCAGTGATAGTCAAGTGATTCACATAGGGCCCGGGGACCACGCCCGCCCGCGGACCACGCCCGCCCGGGGACCACGCCCCGCCACGGGTACGACGCCCCCGCCACGGGTACGACGCCCCTGCCCCGGGACGACGCCCCTGCCCCGGGACGACGCCCCTGCCCGGGACGACGCCCCGCCCCGAAGGGGCGACGGAACATAGCCACGGGTGGAGCCCGGGCGGCGCAGCCGGCCGCGGCAAAACCCGTGGACAGCCGCGCCCCGGAAACTCCCACTTCGAGCTGGATGTTGAGGCCCTTGCCGTCGGCGCGCATCCAGGCCGAGCCGCTGCGGGTCCGTTTAGTGCCCCATCCTGAAGCGCAGCGGAAGGGTGGGGGAAAAGCCTTCGCGGTCGCGGACCTGGTAGGCGACGTGACTCGGGGTCTTGGCGCTGGTCGATTGGGTGTTGGTGGTCGTCATGAGTGAATCTCCTTGCTCGTTGTTCCGGCCGCGCCCATCGCGGCCTTGACGGCACGAACCAAGGAGCCGCGATAGCCGGAGCGCAGCGCACCCAGGCCAGCGGAAAATTGGGGGAGACCATCTGGGGGAGCCGATTTTCCGCTTGCCGGGGCCGGCGCCGGCTCCAGGTTTGCCAAGTCAAAGGACGTGTGGGCGGCAGGACATCGAGTACGGGTCAATCGGCCAAGCCCGTCTTGAACCAACGCGACGGCATCGCGACTGGACCGACGAGCCCTCCTCAATAAAACACCATGCCTAATCATCGGCAACATTAAGAACACCAGTACCACGACAGGTGGAACACTGAAGTAAATCGAGCTGAAACAACCGCACGAATACACCGATCACAGAGAACATCGCTAGAGGAACAACAAAGCGAAGCGCACGAGCAGAAAGTTCCTCGTCGACGACAACAACAAGTAGACTTGCCAGTACGCCAAGGGCGCACACCCACACTGGAGGGAAGAGGGGGCGCTGACCTTGCCCACGGCACTTTTGGCAAGTTCGTGGGGCAACCGGCGCTCCGCACTCAGGGCAGTAGTCGCTGCGCACTCCGAACAGATCGTAGCCGCATCGACCGCATCGAGGGTGCTCGTTGGTCACTCTCTAGGTCCTAATCACGTCAAAATTGACCGGCTGCCATAGTGTAGCGTCTCATTGATTCCGTGACTTATTGAGGGCGTCGTGGGCACGTGTG
>CAZGTH010000005.1:0-199579 GCA_964528455.1 uncultured Planctomycetales bacterium
TCCGCCGGCGGCGGCGGCGGGCGGCGGCGCCTTGGCGGCCGGCTTCGGCGTCGGAGCCGGCGCCGGCGCGGCCTCTGGCGTCGCTTGTTTCTTGGTGAAAAGTCCCATCGCTCACTCTCCTCCGGTCACTTCTTCGTTCCGAACAGCGAGAACAATCGCTTGCGGTCTTCTTCGCGCGGCGGCGGCGCGGGCGCCGGCGCCCCGTCATCTTCCGCGGCGCCGGCCAACGAGATCGCCAGATCGCGAAACGCCAGCCGCAGGCGCGACTTCGGCGCATGGGTCGCCAGCGGCTGGCCCATGTTCACGGCCGTACTGCTCGTCTTCCAATCATCCGGCAGCGTGAAGTCGATCTTGCGCTTCAACGTCGACTCGACGTCGCCCTTCTCGAGGTATCCCGTGTCGCGCCCAAGGCGATTGCAGACCAGCCGGACGCGGTCCAGCGAGTATCCGGCGCGGCCCAGTTCATGCAGCATCCGGTCCGTGTTGCGCACGGCCGGGACGAGCAGTTGCATGTTCAGCAGGTAGATGTCGGCCATATCGAAAACAGCGTTGGCCGTAGCGTCGAAGCGGGCCGGGAAGTCCGCGACAACGAAGTCATAGTGTTCCTGCAGCGTGGCGACGACGCTGGCGCTCTGGCCGGCCGTGATCGCCTCGCCTTCGGCAAAGTCGTTCGGCCGCGCCAGAATGTGCGCGCCGGTCTCGTGTTTACACATCGCGCGATCCAGCATCGCCGGATCAATCTGCTCGACCGTGTCGCATAGTTCGGCGATTGTGTACGTCGGCTGGGCGTCGAGTTGCATCGCCACCTGACCGAAGCGGAAGTCCATGTCCACGATGGCGACGCGCGGCTTACGCTGCGAGGAGATCCCGCCGTACCACTCCTCCACCAGCGCGAGCTCGACAGCCAGATTGGCGGAAAGCGTGGTGGCGCCTGTCCCCCCGGCGGCGCCAACCACAGTGATTAACCGCCCCAGACGTCGACCGCCATTGGCGGTATCTGCGCTGATCCGACTTAGAATCTCGCCCAGTTGTTCCGGAGGAAACGGCTTCCAGAGCAGTTCGCGCATCCCGGCCCGCATCGCCCGCATCACGAGTTCCGCGTCGCGATCCTCGGTCATGCCGATGGCGGCGATGCGATCCTTGTTGGCCTCAACCAGCGGCGCGACGACATCCATCATCGCCGTCGGCGTCGGGTCCATGTGCACGAGCAGCGCTTCGGCCGGAAACTGATTCAGGGCCTGCGCCAGTAGCGCAGGCTCATCGACCTCGGCCACGATCTTCACGCCGTCAATCGACAGCAATGCGGCGCGCAGATCGGCCGAGACTTCCTCGTCCGTGTTGACGATGATGACGCGAATGGTCTTGCTCAAGACGACGCCCTTCCGGCCTCGCTCAAAGCCGAATGCCCGATCCCAGTCCAACGCGCCGCCGACCCGTCCGGCGTAGCGTCCGCCCAGCGCAAAATTCACCCCGCGCCAGGCGACTCCGTTCCTCTGTTGCATCGACCAATCCGGGCGGTCAGTGCAACAGTCCACCCCGCCGTTTTCCACTGGTCGCGACTGATAAAAACAAGCGGGGAAGCCGGACCCGAGAGGGTCGAGGCTTCCCGCTGTTTTTTTGCGCACCGTCGTGCGGTGTTTATTCGATCAGCGCGACCGGACGCTTTCCACCCAGGCGGCGGAAAATGTCCTGGAGCTGCTCGGTGTACTCTTCCGGATTACCGACGGCGTAGAACTCCTGGCCCTTGCCGAGCGCCGCGATTTCCTGCATCAACTCGCGATCGACGCTGTAGCCGACGCTGACGGTATAGATCGTGTAACCGTACTCGGCGGCCTGCTCCGCCATCGCCAGCGCGTATGAGCGGGCGGCCTCTGAACCGTCGCCGACTGCGTTGCCGTTCTCATCGATGTTGGCCACGCCATCGGACATCAGCACGATGACCTTCTTGGCGTTCTCGCGGGCGGCGGGTGAGCGCAGGTGCGCAATCGCCGTCGACAAGCCACCGCCGATGTTCGTCGAGCGGTCATAATGACCCGACTGGCGCTTGTAGAGAACCTCCGGCACGTCGTCGAGCGAATCGGTCAGCGTGACCTCGTTACGGGCCGTCGTGGCGAAGATCTGCAGCGATATCTTGTCCAGGTTGTCCTGCGCCTGGATCGTGTCGACCATGACCTGCACGGCGTCCTTCACCGCGCGGAGCGGCTGCTCCGGCGTGTCGTACAGCCCGAACGTCGAGAACGCTTCCGGCTTGTCATCCAGCAGGAAGTCGGTAAACGTCTTGAGCCCATACTGGTAACGGAACTCCGGCACGTTGTTGCGGATGTTGCTGGAGTTGTACACGTACTCAATGAACTCGCGCCACGTCCAGTTCTGCTCGAACCACGGCGTCGCGATCCACGTCAGCTCATTGTCTTCGACGCGCGCATCGCCATCGCCACCTGACGCGCGTCCGCCGGGACGACCGCTGCGCCACTCGGCCAGGCCGAGCATCACCGCCACGCGGTTTTCATAGATGCTCGAGCTGCTGTCATAGTTGCGGCTCATGATCTGCGAGATTTCGTCGCTGCTGTAGCCGCGCGCGGCCAGCCGGGCCGAGATCGTCGCGTTGACCGTATTGCTGCCCTTGCGAATTTCCCACAGGCCGGGGTCACTACTGGCGCTGTATCCGCCCACCAGCGGCGCGCCCCACTGCGTCATCTCACCAAACGTCGGCCCCGTATCGCCGGCATACTCCGTTTCCAGCTCCGAACCCGGAATGTACGGACGGCTTGGCGGCGGACCGTCGAGTGCGGCCCAGATGTCGCGCAGGTTGGTGTACCCGCCGTCATCACGGGCCCAGAAGCGCAACTGGCTGTCCCAGCACATGGAGTTCGACAGGTCAATGATGACCGACATGTCGCGCGGCACGAGCATCGCGGCCGCCTTGGCCTCGAGATCGCGCGTGTGGTATCCGAACAGCGTGGCGAACATCATGTTGATCGGGCCGGCCTCAGAGCCCTGGGCCCGTTTGACCGTGACGCGCACCGAGTCTACCGCCCCGGTCGAGGGTTCAAACCGGAACCGCTCACCATCCCGCTCGGCCAGGCCGAATTCCACATCCGCCGTGGCCAGCCCCGGGATGCGCCCGTGCACCGAGTTCTGCCGCGCATAGGCGTCGGCCATGTCAAAGACGCGATCCGCGCCTTCGATCGTCGCGACCTCGACCAGTTCCGACGCGGCGGCCAGCGCAGCGGAGTCCGCCGCCCGCTGCAGTTCCGCCTGTGCGGAGTACATGGCGCCGATGTCGATGGCCAGCGCTGCCATTCCAAACACGACTGTCATGGAGATCGCCACATAGACGACCGCCACGCCGCGTCGCGCCGGAGCGCGACGAATCTTGCGATCTGGCCTCATTCCCATCCTCCGATTCGCCCACATGCGGGCCCGCGTCCGAGCCATATGCCCGGCGCGCCGCTTGTTACCAGCCCCTCTGAAACAAAACGCGAGGCGTCGGGGGGTACCGACGCCTCGCGCGACTCCACTCTTTGAATGTCCGCGGCCAGCTACGCCCGCGGTGATCCGGCTATTCCTCTTCGAAGCCCACCGGTCCGACCGGGCCTCGCAGCTTGAACGCGTCCGTCGGGCCGTATTCGTCGGTGGCCTTGGCGGAGGTCGTCTGGTTGATTCCCGGACGTACCGCGTCACCCGTGAATTCGCCCATCTCTCCCAAAAGGAAGAGTTCAATATCATTCGGGTGTTTGTGATCCGCGCCAGGAATAAAAGTGACTTCCCCGGCCGCAATCGGCTCTACGAGCTCAGGCGTGCACAAAACCACGAGTTCGGTTTCATCCGACTGGTACTCCACCGAGCTGAAGAGCGGTCCGAGAACCGGAATATCGCCCAGACCCGGAATCTTGCGGACAACCGCCCGCACGCGCTCGTTCAGCAAGCCACCCAGCGCGAACGTCTGGCCGGGGCCGATTTCCACGACCGTCGAAATACGACGGGTCGCGAAGCCCGGAATCGAAATGCCGCCGAACGTGACGGAGTTCGTGAAGTCCGGCTCGCTCAGCTCCGGCGCGACCTTCAGGCGCAGCGTGTTCTCATTGAGCACGATCGGCGTGAAGTTCAGCCGAACGCCGAATTCCTTGTACTCGATCTTGATCCGCTCATCGGTCGTGATCGGAATCGGCACTTCGCCACCGGCCAGGAACGACGCCTCCTGTCCGTTGATCGCGACCAGGTTCGGCTCGGCCAGCACGCGCAACAGGCCGTTTTCCTTCAACGCCTGAATGAACACCTGCATCTGCACGCGCGGGAAACCGATGCTCAGCGTCGAGTTCTGCCCGACCGGGATGCCACCCTGGCCGACCACAAACGGAATGCGGCTGGTCGCCAGAGCGCCTTCCGGCGCGCCGATGTTCGACGGATTGATGTTCGAGAGATTCTGAATCGCGAACGGATTGCTCGTATCGCCCGCCACAAAGCCGTTGAACCCGAGCTGGCGCGTCGCGCTGCGGCTGACTTCCGCCACCGTGCAGCGCAGCATCACCTGCTGGGCGCCGGCGACGCGCATATGGTTGATGACGTTCGGCGAGAATACGCCGGCGATCTGCAGAATGCGCTCCGCGTCATCCGCGCTCGGCACATCGCCCGTGAGCACGACGGCGTCGAGCAGCGCATGCGCCTGGACCCGAGCCCGCGGCACACTGGTGCGAATACTCGCCAGCAGCCGCTCCATTTCGAGATCGACCGCCACGTCAAAGACGCGCTGCTCGGTCTCGGAGAACCACACGATCAGCTGGGTCGTGCCGAACGTCCGCCCGGTGATGATCAATTGTCGTGGTGAAGTCGCCGTCACATCCGCGATGTCCGGCTTCGCGAGGCGCGCTTCGGCGACGGGGCGGCTGAAATCGACGAGCACCGACTTATTGACGGGCACGCGAACGAGCTGACCCTGGGTCGTGACGTCGCGCACCGAGATCTGAATACCATCCGCGTCGCGCGTGCCGGTGTTGGTCTGCGCCGACGTCAGGGAAGCGAGGGGCGCGCTGAGCAGCAGCGCCAACCCGAGCCGTCCCCATCCCATTCCAGTTGCTGGCCTCATCTCACTGAGCTCCTTGGGCCCGAATCCCGGTCTTCCGTGTACCACTCGCCCTGTCGTCTTAGCCAAGGCCTTCTTCCGGGTCGTCCTTCGATGCCGGCGGTTCTTCAAACAACCCGCCGTCGGAAGGCGCCACGGTGTCATCGGCCGGAGGGGCATCCTGCTTTTGTTCGTCCTCAAAAATGTTCGGACCCTGAGCGCCGATCACCTTCGGCTGGAACGACTTCATGTTGTCCCACGACAGCAGCGTCTCTTCCGGGCCGTTGAATACGCGCATCACCCACACCGGCGCCGGCGGCACATTCAGCGGAACCGGCGGCGGCGCGGCTTCCTCGATCCCCGGAAGCGTGTCGGCCGGGTCGATCGGGTCGGCCTTCGAGATGAAGGTGTTCATCAGGTTTTCCAGCATGCCCGGCTCGTTGGCGCCGCCCGGCTTGCCCGACAGCAGCGACGCGAAGTCCATCGGCGAATCAGCGCGACCGGCCATCCCGTCTTCGCTGTTGCGCAACGCGAGCTTGATCTTGCCACGCTGCTCGGCCAAGTGAATGATCTTGACCTGGTCCGGCTTGACGAACAGCGTCACCGAACGGGCCGGCTTTTCCTTCGTGGCCTTGCCCTTGGCGTCCGGCTCGGTCTTTTCGCCCTCCGGCGAAAGGCGCCGACCGACGGCCCCGACCTCGACATTCTCCACAATCGTGCGCGAAACCGTGACGTTCTCACGACCGACGCGCTGATCGAAGAAGCCGACCACATCGACATATGAGCCCGGCTGCAGCAGGTTGCTGACCGCGGCGCTCTCGTCGACCGACACGCCCACCGCCCGCAGACCCGGCGGCACATACAGGCCGGCGTGCTCGCCCTTCGGCAGCAGCATCGAATCCATCAGCGGGATGCCCGCCGGGATCGTGTACTCCGGCACGCGCCCGATGATGTCCTCTTTCTTGCGCAGCGCTTCGCGCGGCGCCAGCTTCACCGGGTACTCGATCGGGCGCAGCATCGCCTCGTCGAGCATGCTGTTGCGCTCCACCGGCTCGGCCACGGCCCACAGCGTGACCGTTTCCGTCTTGACGCTCGCCTTGGCCTTCTGGACATAGTCAAAGCCGAGTTTGCCGGCCACGCCGGCAATGCCGAGTCCCGCGATCAGCGGAATCAGCGCTTTGCCGTTAATCGCGGCCCTGACCATCCGTGCGTTGTACTGGCTCATGATTCTCATCCTGTTTTCCCTTTCCGCGCGCGGAGCGGCGACCCGCTCGAACGAGTCGCCCGCGCGCGTCGCATGCCCCTCGATCGGGTTCATCGCAGCCGCCTCGTCGGGTCTTTAGAGCCCTTCGCGTCGCATCGCCGCGAACGCCTCGAGCTCACCAAAGCCAAATCCGAAAAAGTCGCCGACCAGGGAGATGTCCTCTTGTGGCACGGTCAACCGCACCGCGCACATCGGGTCATCCTCGTCACCCCAGTCAATCGACACGCTCACCTTCGAGTTCAGATCCATCGAGCCGAGCAGGAACGACACCTTGTCCCGCACGTCGCTCTCTTCCGCGCCCTGCAGCGCCCCGACGCGGGCTCCCTCACGCGCGGCGTTCACCATTGTGTGACGCACGGTGAACGCGTATCCAAACTCGATGATTCCGAACAACATCGCGAACATCAGCGGTGAAACCACTGCCAATTCAACTGTGACCGTCCCGCGCTTCTGCTTCTTTCCCCGGATTCTCATGACCACCAGCCTCCGATGTACTGAGTCAGCAGTACAAAAATCGTCCCCCCGGTCAGCGGCACGCCGTACGGGAGCAACTGACTCGTTGAGCCGAACGTCCGCGCTCCGCCGTATTCCCCGAACGCCGTGTCAAACCGACGCAGCTTGGTCATGATCGTCTGCATGTTCGCCAGCGCATGCGCTGCGCGACCCGTGCTCATGATCATCACCACCGCCGTGACGCCGCCCAGCACCGCGCCGACCGCGAAGCTGCACAGCGTCAGCCACGGTCCCAGCCAGCAACCGATCGCCATCATCAGCTTGACGTCACCGGCCCCCATCCCGTGCATCAGCCACGGGACAATCAGCACGGCGAAGCCGACCCCCAGGCCCATCAGCCCGCTGGTGACCCCGTCCATGCCGAAATACAATCCCTGTGCCAGCAAGCCGACAGCGGCGAGCGCCGCGTTCAACCAGTTCGGAACGCGCCGCTCGGCGTAGTCGATCCACGACGCGTACAGCGTCGCCGGAATCAGGATCGCAAGTGTCGTTTCCCAGTAACCCCAGTTCATCGCCTGCTCCCGCCGCTTATCGGTCCATCCCCCGCGCCCTCCGTCGCGGCGCGCCTACGCTGGCATCGGCCCGATCGGCCGCGGACTAGAGCAAAGAAGGGCGGCGGCGAGCGCCGCAGCGTCGCCACCGCCCATGATTCCACCGTCAATCAGCCTGGTTTAGCCGAACGCGTCAGTGTTGACGCTCTCGAACGTGGTGTTGACGCTTTCGCCGAGAGTCGTAATCGCCGTAATGGCGACGACGATAATCAGGGCGAGCATGACCGCGTACTCGGTCGCGGTCGGGCCATCATCGTTGACCAGAAAACTGTGAACCTTGCGCGCAAAAGCCTTCATTCCAGTCCCTTTCTAATAGCCTCGGACTTCACCATCCGAGCGCTGACCACCCGTCCCGGGCCTCAACCCAAAATCCCGGGACTATCCCTTCCGAAAAGTCCGGCGCCGCGACGCGGTTGCCCGACGCCACTCGGCTGCCCTCTTTTTCTGCCGCTCATGCGACACCGGAACTCTTCAAAACGCCCGGACGGCGTGCAAATCGGCGCGGATTTTCATGGCGGTTTGTGCGCGGATTCGCGCAAGGAAGGGCGCAATGCGGTTGTTATTAGACATTGCCAAAACAGGCCAGGACGCCCCCGCTCGAACCGAATCAGGCCACCCGCCGTATAGGAGCGCATGTCCGACGATCAGGAGGGCCGGTCGTGGCGCGACGACCCCGGTGCGCTCTTGTTTTGCGCATCCCTCATCGCGCTGCCCATCCCGGCGGGCTTCATCACGCAGACGCCATCGCTCGGATTGGCTGCGATCGTGGCGCCGTGGTTTGCGGGAATCCTCGCGGCGAAGGGGCGGCGCCAACCGTTGATCCGCGCAGGCGCCGCCGGACTTGTGGGTTCGGTGGTCGCGATCGGGCTTATATTCGCCGCTGCCCACTGCGTGACGCTGAACTTCAATGCCACCCCGCCGGCGGGTTCATTCATGTCCGAGTCCGTGTCACGCGAGATCGGGGTCGCGATTTGTTTTATCGGATACAACACGATCTGTGCGCTCATCGCAGGTTACGCGGAGGCGGCGCCGCGCCTCTGACCGCGTGGCTTGGTTCGGAACGGGATGGCGGGTTCAGCGCGGCCGGAAGGTGATCCGCACGCACAACACAACCCACTCAATCCAAATCAATATGGAGAACCAAATGGGCAGACGAACAAACGCGATCGCCAGGGGGAACAGCAGGAACGCGAAGGTCCCGATTCTCGCGACTTCCCACTCCATCTGCGCGATGCGGATCTCATTCCAAGCTATGAGCGTCAGCACGAGGTAGATCGCCGCGCCGATCATCGGCACTTCGGCGCCGTGACCCTGGTCAGTGGCGATAATGATCACGACCGGAAACACGCCGCCGAGCAAGGTGAGAGACCGAAGTCGATCCGGCCAGCCCCAACGCCCACGCGTCGCTTCCAACACGGCCCGGCGCGTCGTCTCCGCGCCACATTCCGGGCAGAAGATTTTGCGTTGCCGAATGTGCGCCTTCAGATTGTTTTGACAATGCGGGCAGGGAAATTCGTCCGCCGCGCGGAGACGCTTCCAATCAGTCAGCATTCCGCCGCTTTGCATTGTTCCGCCTGGCCCACCACGCCTTACCCCAGCAACTGCTTCAGGAAACCCAGAATCACCGGCCGCGGCACGTTCTCCGCCCCCACCGGCGGCAGCTCATCCGCCATCAGGTGCTCCACGATCGGCTTGGCCCGCGCGCCCTGGCGGCGGATCGTCGCGGCGAGTTTCTCCGCTTCCGCCAGGCGGCCGCTGGCCATCATGGCGACGTACTCGCCCGCGAGGTGTTCGAGGTCATGGTCGGTCATCGCCGGCGCCGGCGCCGCCTGCCGCGGCGTGGGTTTGGAGGCGGCCTCGCTTGCCGCGCCGCCGCGCTTCAGTTCACGCTCTTGCAGCAGTTCATGCGTCAGTTTTCGCTCTTCGTCAATCAGCTCCGTCACGCGTCGCTCTTCCGAATCATCCACCGGCGCCAAGCCCATCGGCTCCAACTCGTCGTCCGCCAGCGGGATGTACACCGACTGATGGCACGCGGGACACTTGCCATGCGTGCCGCCGGCGTCGTGCGGGGCCCGAATGTGCTTTCCGCAATGTTCGCAGTGAAACTCGATGGCGCTCATGCGCGACTCCCTCAGGCTGACCGGCGATCCGATGATTCCCGGCGGTGCGACCGAAACAGCAGCCGCAGCGGCACTTCACGAAAAGGCAGAATCTCGCGCAAACGGTTCTCCATGAACCGCCGATAGCTTTCCGTCACCAGCGCGGGGTCGTTGCAGGAGAACACAAACGTGGGCGGCGCGACGGACGCCTGCGTGGCGTAATAAATCCGCACCGGGCGCACGCCGCGCTTGGCCGACGGCGTGCGCGCGTCCAGCACGGTGCGCAGCGCGGCATTCAGTTGGCCGGTCGTGACGCGCGTATGCGCCTGTTTGTGCAGACTGAGGGCGACATCCACTGCGGCATCGACGTTCTTGCCGGTCTGGGCCGTCGTAAACGTGATCGGCGCGTACTCGTACAGCGGCATCACTTCGCTGATGTACTTTCCGAAATCGTCCGATGACGCCCGGTCCAGCGCCAGGTCCCACTTATTGATCACAATCATGTACGGCTTGACCTCGTCCAACGCCGCTCGCGCCAGCCGCACGTCCACATCGCTGAGCGGCACAGTCGCGTCGATCAGGTGCATGACAACGTCAGCCCGCTGAACCGACTTGAGCGCCCGCGTGTACGAGTAAAAGTCGATATCCCCCATCGATTTCTTTTTGCGCACGCCGGCCGTGTCGATCGCGATGAACGCCCGCCCGTCTTTTTCAAACCGCACATCGACGGCGTCGCGCGTCGTCCCGGGAATCTCGCTGACGATCATCCGCTGCTCGCCGGCGAGCACGTTCACCAGCGTGCTCTTGCCGGCGTTGCGCTTGCCGACAATCGCCAGCTTCATGACGGGCATACCGGGCGCCTCGGACCCCGCCTCCTGCCCCAGCACGCGGAACACGCGCTCCATCAGGTCGCGGCGGCCGTGGCCATGCGCCGCCGAGACGCGCGAAGGCGACCCGAAGCCAAGCCGCTCAAACTCGGCGGCCAGCGGCGCGTGGACTTCTTCGTCGACTTTGTTGGCCACCAGGATCGTGGGCTTGTCGAGTTTGCGCAGGCGTTCGGCGATCACCTGATCCAGCGCCGCCACGCCCGCCGTGACGTCCGTCACAAACAGGATCAGATCGGCGCGATGGATCGCGATGTCAATCTGCGATTCCACGTGCGACTCAAGCTGGTCGTCATCGACAATGCCGATGCCGCCGGTGTCGATCATTTCCAGGAACCGCCCCTCGTCCTCAATCAGCACGCTGACGCGGTCGCGGGTAATGCCCGCGCGCGGATCGACAATGCTGATCCGGCTCCGGGCCAGACTGTTCAGCAACGAGCTTTTCCCGACATTCGGGCGACCGACAATCGCAATCTGGGGCAGTGACATAAGGCCATGATAAGACGCAAGTTGTCGCCGAACAAACCGACGCCGCCCCGGGGCCGGGCCCCGGCCGGCTGGGTAAGATGCCGGGCATGGAATTTATTGGCTGGAGCGTCGACATCGCCCGCGAACAATCGCCGTCGAGCGATTGGCTGCATGACCTCGTGACCCGCTCGTGCGCGGCCGGGTATAACGCGCTCGGACTCTACCTGGAGCACCGGTTCGCGTATGCCAGCGCCCCGTGGGCGGCCGCGCCGGGCGCCGTCACGCCCGATATCGCCCGGTCGCTTTCTCGGCATGGTCGCGAACGCGGCGTCCGCGTGATTCCTTTCCTGAACACCCTGGGGCACGTCGAGGGTTTCCTGCGGGCCGAGGGCGGACAGGGGCTGGCCGAAGGGCCGCGCCAATTCTCGCAGCAACTGTGCCCCACCAATCCCGCCGCCCGGGCGTTTGCGATCGGCCTGATCGATGACGCGCTGGCCGCCTTTGACGATGAGTGGCTTCACCTCGGCGGAGATGAGACCGAACAGCTCGGGCAGTGTCCGCGATGCGCGCCCCATCCTCCCGAAACGCTGTATGGCGACCATTTCGCGGCGCTTTGCGGCCATGTGCTCGCGAATGGCCGTCGGCCGTGCCTGTGGGCCGACATGGCGCTGCGACACCCCGCGATTCTGGAGCGCATTCCGCGGCAAACCGTGCTGTTCGACTGGCAATATGAGCGCGACCCCCGCGAAACATCCGCGCGGCTCAAGGCGGCCGGGTTTGATGTCGTGTGCTGCCCGGCGATTCATTCATTCGACGCCGGCTGGCTGTTTCTCAACCAAACACGCCACAACGTGGACGCGCACTTCAAAGCCGCTCGCGAAATCGGCGCGCTGGGTGTGCTGGTCACGAGCTGGGAGTTGACCTATTTCACGCAGTATCACTCGATTATTCCGATCATCCTGGCGGCGGGACGACGCCTGAACGGCGCCGACTGGGCCGAGGCGACCGTCGCGGCCGGCGGCGCCGACTATGCGCGCTACGCGACGATTCTGGGCGAACAGATTCCCGCGATAGCGCCCTTTCTCGCCGAGGGAACCTGGCGCCAGCTGCGCGACCGTCTTGTCATGAAACTCGACCCGTTCGCGCTGTGGCGCGAATGGCGCGGACAGGCGTGCGGCCCCGTCGGTGATGCGATTCTGCGACTGTGTGATGAAGCCGCCCCGCTCGCCGGCGACGACCCCGGTCTCGTATTTCCGATTCAGCTGCATCGCGCGGCGGTCACATTTACGCGGCAGATTGAGTTGGCGGCTTGCGCTTATGCGCAGGCCAACATGAACACGGCTATTGATCATCTGACGAAAGCGCGCGCCGCGCTGGAGAGCCTTTCACCGACACTCGAAGCCCTGGCGCACGCCGGCGGTTCGGCGGCGGATCCACATCGTTTGCGCAGGTTGTGTGAGAAGTGCGACGCGGTGATTGAGCGCGTGAAGCGCGTAGCCGGCGCGTCAGGTTATCTCCCAGCATTCGAGTGGTTGAGCGACGACAATTTCACGCCCAACGACCAGATCGCCTGGCTCGCGCGGCGCCCGCTCCTTGAAGCGCGCGATTCCAAGGACCGATAAGAATCGCCCGAAGCTAATGAGCGCTGATCGGCAGACTTGGCGGCTTAGTGAGCAGAGCGCCTGGTTAAAAAAGTTGGGCCGGGTGTAGGGCTACCCGGCCCGATGGAGGGTTAGACAGACTGTCTGATGGATAGTAGGTCGTATTTTCAGCCGTTTGTCAAGCGGCTGAGGAACGTATTTCGTTTCCCTGCATGGATTTATCGCAATTTTTTCCCCGGAAACGGTTTCGGTCGCCCCACTTCCAACGGATATCGGGCGTTCGGCATCGCCCCTCCTTCTTTGTCCGATAACAAAGCTGGCCGCGCCGTGACGCCGAAGCGCCCCGGACACGGCCAGTGATCGCGGTAGGGCCCGGCGACGGACAGGTGTCCGCCGCCAGCTCAGCAATCAAGATTCGCTGACCCTACTTGATCTACTCGTTCGGTCTCCCTCTACGGGTTCCCGGTCGGTTCTTCTCCATCTTCAGCCTCATGGTCGGAACGCTGCCGACGCGTCGGACGATCCCCGTCCGACGAATCGTCGTCCGTGGACAGGTCCCCGCCGCCGACACCGCCGCCCGGCAGACCATCGGTACCCAGGCTCGACAGGTTCCG
This sequence comes from uncultured Planctomycetales bacterium, assembly GCA_964528455.1. Lineage (GTDB taxonomy): Bacteria > Planctomycetota > Phycisphaerae > UBA1845 > Fen-1342 > DSPM01. The sequence continues at coordinate 13,057 of CAZGTH010000005.1, forward strand.
CTTGGCGGCCAGCAGCGTCAGTTCGGTATCCATGAACACCACGTTGCCGATCGCATCCGCGAACTCTCCGGTCGGGAAGAAGTTCATCAGCAGGATGTCCGGCGCCCAGGCGTATTCCTGACCGTCCAGCATCAGGCGACCCGGGTGCAGCGGGTTCAGGCGACCGCCGGTTTGACCGTAGATCGCACGGAACGACCACGCCGGATACTCCCACGCCTCGGCCTGGCTGTAGTTGACCAGGGTCGCGACGGCGTTCAGGTGGTTCCAGTTGATTTCTTCGCCGCTGACCGCATCAACCGCGAACGCGACGAGATAACCCTCAACCTTGCGACCACCCGGATTCTCCGGATCGTTATCCGGCTCACCCGGTCCGAGATCACTGAAGCGACGCAGGCGAGTCGCCGGCAGACCCGGGCCCGGCTCACCAGTCGCGGACGACCAGTAGGACGGCTGATCCGGCGTCAGACGAATCACCACGTCGACGGCGTTGCACAGTCGCGGGTCCCCGTTGACCAGGAAGATCTTCACATAGACCGGGGCCGGGTAGTCGTTGGTCAGCGTGACAAACGTATCCTGAATCAGGTTGTTGCCCGCGTCCCACTTGACCTCGATCTTGGGCAGCACAAGCAAGCTACCCTTCTGGCCGGTCGTCCCGGTTTGCGGACGAACCGACGGCTCCTGCGGCGTGCCGACGCCGACGTTGCCCTCTTCCCCTTCCAGCACGATGTACGGCCGGGTCGTGCTGTCCTGGATGCCCGCGCCGATCGACTCCGGATCCGCACGGACCGCATCGGCGCCCGCGCCACCGGTTAATCCCTGACCCGGAATGGGCAGGTCGTACTCGAAGTAGCCGAACTCCTGACCCATACCGATCAGCGTGTCGCCACCCATCGCGATCTGACCGGCGGCCGGACCGTTGACGAAGGTGATGACCTGCTTCATGACGCCGAGCAACGGCGCGTCGATCGAATCCGGTGAGCAACTGTCAAGGTCACGACCGTCAATACGGGCCTTGGCCTTGGCGGTGTTGAGCACGTCCGCCCCGAACAGGAACGACGCGTCCAGCACGCGGAAGCAATCCCACGCGTTCAGGCAGTACTCAAGCGGCGGCGTGTACGGAACCTCGTTCTGGTTCCAGATCGTGAACAGCGCGGCCGTGATCGGCGGGCACTCCGCCGCTTCGATGCACACCTCGGCCACACAGGTCGAAGTCACATCCAAGATTGGCGGCAACGCGCAGATCTGGCCGGCGTCCGGCGTGCCACGAACCGTCGCGCGGTTCTCGAAGCACACCTGGTCACCCGGCAGGTTCGCGATCGCCTCGAATCCAGCGACCGAGTTGACGAGCAACGCACACGTCAGCGTCACCGTCTGTCCCGGCGCCAGACCGCCGATCAGCGCGGCGCGGTTGCCCGCCCCGGCACAACCGGCGCCCATATCGAGATCGCACTGCGCGGCGATGATCGAAACATCCGGACTGGCGGCCGCCGCGTTGGCGAGCGTGTTGTCGGTCAGACACACGTTCGTCAGCGGGACCTCACCGTCGTTCACGACGTCGTAGGTGTAAACCAGACGCATCGGGAACTGCGGATTCTGCAGGTCGAGCATGCGCCGCGCCGGCGTGTCGAGCACACCGTTGTTGCCAAGATCGACCGCGACCAGCTTGTCGCACATGATGCTCGGCGTGCGGACATCAATCGTGACCTCCGCCGGACCGGCGTTGCACGGCACAAGCGTGACGCTGACCTGACCCGGGGCACAGCCCTCGGTAAAGCCCTTCACGTTGACCGTGTTACGGCAATCCACCGTCGAACCCGTGCCGTCAAACCCGACCGGCACGCGCACGTCGAACAAGACCGTCAGCGTCTCGCCCGGCGCGATCCACGGCGCCGCCGGACGGGCGGCAAACGTGAAGCAGCGCTCGGTACCCGTCGTGGACGGGACGAACAGGCCGAAGTTGGCGGTGACGTCGTCGCCGTCGATATCCGCCGCCACACTGCCGGCGATGAACCACGACGAGCAGGTCAGGCGATCCGAGATGCAGACGCGAGGAATGTTGACCGTGCCGTCGTTCGTGATGCGAATCTCGAACGTCAGACGGGCTCCCGGCAGCGCCTCGATCGAATCGAGGAACGTGCTCGCCGGATCATCCACGCAACGCACACCCTTATCGACCGAAATCACACACGGCGGCGGCACGCGGAACTCCGCCTCGCACATCGTTCGGACGATCGCGTCGGCCGGCGGCGGATTCGGCGCACACAGCCCGTTCGCCGGATCAGAGATCGCGACGCCGGTGGCCGTGGCGACATTCTTGTATACGTCGCTTACGCCGTCGCCATCACGCAAGGCCAGGGCCCGCGCGGCGGCGGCGGTATCAATGCGGATCGTGCACGTCCAGCACTCGGTGGCGCCGGCGGCGACGGTACGGGTCGTGCCCAACTGACAACCGGCCAGCACGCTCACGCCCGGCGTAGCGGCGATATCCGCCAGCAGGTTCGGGTCGTTGACCGTCACCGACAGCGGCACGTCGCCCGTGTTCTCCGCACAAATCTCGAGCTTCAGTTCGATCGGGAACGTCTCGTCGACGAGTTCGTTGATGCCGGTGAACGGCTCAAACGCCTCATCCAACACGCAATCCGCGTTCTGGTCGGAACGGAACTCGGTGTACTCCTTCGTGCAGACCAAGCCGACTTCGAGGATCTCGACATCGACATCGTCCGTGACTTCACAGCAGAAGTCCGGCGTCGGATCGCACTCGGAAGCGCACTCGACGATTACGCGGTTGTTGATGGTCTGCGGCGTGGCGTCAGTCGGCACGCAGCACACCCACGTAATCACGAGCGAATCGCCCGGCGTCAGCGCCGTCACACCCGGGCACACACTGCTGATGAGCACATCCAACGGCGTGTCATCCAGCGCGAGGCCGGGGATCGTGCAGATCGGGTCTGTGCCGTTCCGCATGACCTGGAACACGAAGGACGTCGGGTCGCAATCCAGCCCCGCGTCGATCAGGTCGCGAATCCGCAGGGCACACACGTTGACCATGCCGACGTTGTTGATCGTGACGCGATACTGCACCGCCGCGCCCGGAACCGTGCGAAGCAGGTCCGGCTCAAACGGGCCGGCCGGCACGCGCGATGTGCAGTTCGACAAGCAGCGAACTTCCTTGGTGACTTCGAGCATGCAACGGACGAAGCACACTTGCACAGAACACGGCACAGCCGAACGCACGTTCGTATCGGCGTTGGTCACGCAGATCGTGCTCGAGTCGACCATCGCTTGCGCGCGGCCGTCGATGTCGAAGCAACCTTCGTTCTGGTCGCCATCGGCGTTTGCCAGCGCCTGGAAGGCAGCTTCGCTCGGGATGTTGATCGTGCACTGGGCCATCGCCATGCCGCCGACCGCAAGGTCAGGCAGCATCGCGCAGTCGTCGTTGACGCCGTTACAGCCGCCGTTGCACAGGGCACACGGGCCAAAGGTGATCCCGGCGCCGGCGTTCAGCACCTGCTGCACAAAGCCGTCGCAGCAGAACTGCACATTCGTCAGCGGTGTTTCACCTGTGTTATTCACGGTGTACTTGTAGACCAGCGAGACCGGGAACGTCGTCGCGCCCGGCAGATTCAACGTATCGCTGAACGGGGTATCCGGCGTGCCGTCGTTGTTGAAGTCGGCCGCCACCTGCTTGAGGCAGGTGATCGCCGGGAACAGCACGTTGATCCGCGCGTCCGCATTTCCGACCGAGCACGGCGTGATCGCCACGCCGACCTGGCCCGGATCACAGGCTTCGCTGAACGCCTCGACCTCGACCGTGTTGACGCACAGCCGGTTGGCCGGCAGCACGTCGGTCGGGACCGTGGCGCGGAAGGTGATCAGCAGCGTCTCGCCCGGCGCGATCCATGGCGCGGCCGGCCGACTGGCGAACTTGAAGCAGCGCGCCACGCCATCCGGCGCGAAGGCCGCAAAGCTCGCGGTGACGTTCACCAGCGTCGTATCCACCTGGCGAATCTGCGCGGTCACACTGCCGGGGACGAACCACGGGCAGCCGAGCAGGTCGTCGAGACACACCCGCGGAATGTTGACCGTTCCGGTGTTGGTGACGCTGAACTGGAACTCCAGCGTGGCGCCCGGAATCGCCTCTTCGCTGTCCGCGAACGGTCCCGTGTCACCTAGGCAGCGCACGCCCTTGTCCACCGTGATCTGACACGGCGGCGGGACGCGGAACATCGCCATGCAGGTGCTCATGACATTGAGATCACCCGGCAGCGGGTTCGGCACGCACAACGGGAATCCGGTCGTCGAAATCGGCACGCCGACCACGGTGGCTTCGTTGGTGTACTTGGTCGGATCGCCATCGGTATCGCGGCCCGCCAGCACACGCGCGGCGGCGGCGGTATCGATGCGGATCACGCAGGTCCAGGTGCTGCTCGCGCCCGGCAGAATCTGCCGCGCCGCCCCGCCGAGCTGGCAGGACACGATCGTCAGACCGTCATTCGCCGGCGCGATATCCGCCAGCAGCGCCGCATCCGACGCGGTCACGCTGAGCGCGCACTCGCCGGTATTGGTCGCGGTGACTTCCAGCTCGACTTCGACCGGGAACACGACATCGCGCAGGACGTTCGGATCGGTGAAGGGCTCGAAGGCCTCGCCGGCGTCGAGCACGCAGTTGGCGTTGCGATCCCAACGGAAGCGCGAGTATTCCTTGGTGCACTCGATGTCGCACACCTTCAGGTCGAGATCCACTTCGTCATCATCAAAACAGGTGAACGTCGGGTTCTGGCTGTTGGCCGCACAATCGACCGGCGCCGCGCCCTCGACGAACACCGAATTGCTCAACAAGCAGTTCGGATCCGCGTCCGTCGCGACCTGCGCGATGAACGTGATGATCAGCGTCGCCCCCGGCTGGAGGCCGACGCCGCATGTCGTCGGATTGAACACGAACGGCGTGCCGTTCGTGTTGAACATCGGCGGCACCGCGCAGGGCGTCGCGCCGATCCGGAATTGCGTTGTGCCCGGCACGATGCTCAGGCAACCGGACTCCAGCATCGTGTCCGTAATCCGCAGGCGGCACACCGGCATGTCGCCGGTATTCAGCACATTGACCTGGAAGCGGACGCACGAACCCGGAAGAACGTTGAGCGTATCCGAGGTCGGCGTGCCGACCGGAATGCGATTCGTGCAGTTATCGAGGCAGACAACCGTCTTGGTCACGTCGATCATGCAGACAAAGTTGCAGATCGTGGCCTCGGACGGAATGTTGATCGGCAGATCGCCAATCGGACAGATGTCCGGCGACGGTTCGGCGTTCGAAGTAAACGCCGAGCAGTTCTTGTAGCAGTCGGCCGCGTCGCCATCGGCGGGATCCGAAGTGCAAGGCGAGCGATTGTTATCGAGGTTCAGGAAATTGCGCAGCGCGACGGAGTTCGAGAAGCGAACCACACACTGCGTCGTGAACGTGTCACCCACCTCGCCGGCTGGCGCGAGCACGCCCGCGACGCTGCCGGTCGGACACAGCGGGCAGAGCCCCGCGACGAAATCCACACCCGCGGTCGCGGCGACATCGGCGCACAGGTTCTGGTCGGCGATCGTAAAGGCTTCGGCGGTTTCGCCGGTGTTGGTGGCGGTGTACCGGTATGTGACATCCACCGGGAAGATGTTGGGGATGTTCAACGGCATATCGCCGCGATCATCGTTGCGGAAATCGTTCGGGGCCGTCGGCAATCCGCCGACTTCCTTCACGAATTCCACTTCGCGACACAGGACATTGACGTACACGACGTTGTCGTCGCCCTGGCCACGGGGAATGCCGAGCGTCGAACCGCCGGTCATTTCCGGATAGAGCTCGCGCAGCGTGTCGTCGAGGCCGGCGGTGTCGATCGCGATGATGCGGTTATCGTCGCGCGTCGGATCCGGACACGGGTCCGTAATCACGCCGTTGGCGTCGCGGATGACCGCCGGATCGCCGATGGCGGTGACGGCGTTGCGCACGTCGTTCGGCTCCGGCGGACAGGCCGGGGCGTCGCCGCGGATCAAGGCGTCAAAGAGAATGACGACCGTGTCGCCAAGGACCGGATCCATCTTGCCACAGACATCGACGCCATTCAAAACACCGAGACAGATTTCCGTGCCATCGAGACTGGCCAGGAATCCTTGCTCACCCGGCGCCGGGCCGTCGAAGAACAGCGGGTTCAGCGGCGGCGTCTGCGAAAAGGCATTTCCCGCGTTGATCGGAATGTTCATCAGGCCGTCGCTCGGGCGCGTCAGCGTCACCTGCAGCGAGCCGGGAATCGGATCGATGAAGGTTCCGAGGCCCGACAGCGTGTCGTCCAACACGACCGCCAGGGGCACGTTGCCGCGATTGTTCACGACGATCCGGAACTGAACCGTCGAACCCGGCAGGGCCGAGACGCTGTTGAAGAAAATCGACGGATCGATACCGCTGTTCGGGTCATCGGAAACGCAGCGAACCTGCTTCGTCACTTCGATATCGGGGACTTCCAGATCGAAGGGCACGATGATGACGTCTTCGGCGGCGTTGTCGCCGTCCGCGTCGCTGCCCGTGTCGATGCGACCCTCGGCGATACGCAAACGGTTGATTTCGTAGGGGAAGCCCGAAAACATCGGATGCCGCTGAACAAGCGTGTCCGGGTGGCGGATCACAAATTCGACGTCGCGCGCGCCCAGGCCGATCAGGTCACTGACGTTGGGCGTGTCGGTCGGATTCGGCCAGCTGCGGAAGAAACCCGGGACGGTCGTGACACTCGGAAAATTCGGCGTGAAGTCAATATCACCTGATTGCTTGATCGAATCCAAACGGAGGCGACCGAAGAACGGCGTCGGACCGCCGCAGACATCCATGTCCATCCGGTAGAACTCGGCGTCGTTGTCCGCGGGCTGGACCTGCCCCAACCCCGCGTTGAACGGACAAGGCAAACCGCTCCAGCGACCCGTCACCGCCGGCAGACCGTCCGCATCAACGTCAAACGGCAAGCCGATTGGATTGGACCCGAGCACGCCCTCATCACAGAACATGCCGTCGCCGTCGGAGTCAACGATATCGAGCCGCCAGAAGTTGACGCCTTCCATCGCGCCGGGCGAGGCCGGGTCGACGCCAATCACTGTGCCGGCCGGACCATTGAAGATATCCATGCCGACATAAATCACGCTGTCGTCCGTCATGTTCGGATCTGCGGGATCGATGAAACCGTCGGAGTCGGGCAGGTAGAAAACGGTCAACTTACCGGTGTTCAAACCGCTGCGCACCGACGGCGGCGGATTCGCCGTGTCGAGGCACTGAATCGCGGCGGAACAATCCGGAATGTTCGGCGAACGCAAGCCGGCGTCGCGGAAACCGTCTACGCCGGTGGGGAATGTGCCGTCGAGCACACCGTCGACCACGAGCTTGGACAGAATGATCCGCAATTCATCCGGCTCGATCGTGCCGTTGTTGTTTTGATCGAGAAAGTCGGGGAAACCGTCGCCGTTGAGATCAAGCGCGCCCTCGATTTCGTCGACGAGCAGACCGTCGGCCGTGATGGTTTGCGCCATGGCAACGGATGCGCACCCAAGCAAGGCGACCACCGCGAGCAACCGCTTGGCGGACAAGCCCAAAGTCTTCACTGGAAACCCTCCAATTGGATCGATCGCAACGGGACAAAGCTGCGCGGTCGAAACCGGTTCTGAACTGAACGAGTGGGCCCTACCTCACCCGTGGCGGAGCACATCGGCCCGCTGTCCTATAAAAGAAACTTTTTGCGGCTCCGTGTCAAGCCCTAAACCAACGTCTAACAAGGATTTAGGCTTATGGGACGCGCCGGTTTCCGCGTTATCGGCCCTACGCTGGCCATCGCGCAGTCTGGGTGAACGCATAAGCGGAGCGCCAACCGCCGTTTCCGACATCTTACCGGACGGCCGGGGACGCGCCAAAAAAAAGGCGGGCGAAAACTAAAGTTTTCGCCCGCTGATTGCGAATCATCGGAGCCGGATTGATGCCTACGGTCGATACGCCTCGAATCCCAGGCTGGTAGCGCCCGCGAACAGCGTCAGGGGCGTCGGACCTTCCGGGCCGTCGGGGTCGTGCAAGAACATCAGATACACGTCATGGATCTGGGGTTCCAGCGATTCCATCTCGTAGACGCTTAGCGGATCGCTCAAATCAAACTTGGCGATCGTGCGATAGGTGCGCGCGTAGTAACGATCCTGGCCGAGCGCGAATTCCTGGCCGACCGGCGCGATTTCCCAGTTGTCACGAAACAACCCGGCCGACATATCGACCGCCATCACGGCCGTTGAAGTGGAGCCGGGGATCGCGACGATGCCCTCGTTGCAAAGCACCGGAGCCTGAAGCGGAACGCCGGGCGTGCGCGAGTCAGATATCGTCGGCGCGCCGGCGCTGGCGAGCGACACGAGCCGCGCCGTGAGGCCGTCGTGGCATAGCAGCAACGCGTCCGAGATGCGCCGCATGCCGGCCAGGTTCCCACCCGTCGTCAGCGAAGAACGATACACCGGGGATCCGCTCGTCATATCGAAGGCGCGAATCACGCCCGGCACGTTCGTGCCGGCGTAAAGATGACCGCGCGCCGTCGCGACGGCGGTGACAAACGCGTTGCCGAACGTCGAAGCCGGAATCGTCGCGACCAGCGCGAAGTCATTCGGATTCGCGCGGTAGATCGCGACGCCTTGCGGCCCCTTCGCCACATAGACGAAATCGTCGTCCACGGCGATGTCGAACGAGTAGCTGAGCGCCGAGCTGGTCAACTGACGAAGCGTGCCCAGCGCGCTCGGGTTACTGATATTCAGGTGGCCGATGTGACCCGCGTTGGACAAGATCCACAGGTCGGCGCCGCGCACCGCGTGGTCCTTCGGCACAAAACCCGCCTGAGGTGGCGTCGAACGCGACAGGAACTGCATGCCCGGCGCGATATGCACCATCTTCGCGTCGCTGTCGGACTGCAGGCCGTCGGCGCTGTACACGTCCAGCGCCATTTCCGCCGTCAGCGGACCAAAGAAGCGGCGCGAGAATGACTGCTGCGTACGCGTGATCGAACCGTTGAGGAACCAGTAGTAGTACCCCGCGCCGATCGGCGCTTCGAATCGGACGCGCAAACCACTTTCCACCGGATTCTGCGCCGTGCCGACTTCGACCCACTCCGGCTCATTCGGACGCGCCGAATTGAAACGCGCCGCCATCACGCGAAAATCAGCGCTCAGCACATCGTCGGCCGGCGGATCATCCGGCTCCGTCGGTTCACAAACGATCGCGAAATATCCGAGCAGGCCCGAGACATCCGAAATGTCGATTTGATTGTCGCTGTTGAAGTCGGCTTCCGGCCGATAGTCGCCCTGGCCCTGGGTGGCGCCGAACGGGCCGCTGAAGAACACCGAAACGTCTTCGAGATCGACGATATTGTCGCCGGTCAGGTCGCCGGGACAATCGGCCAGCGCCGCGGGCGGACACATACAAAGTCCGACGAATGGCGCACAGATGAGCGCGTGGCGCCCGATATGAGATACACGTTGCGCGATTCTAATCATGATGCCTCTTCCCCGTGTGACGACCGGAGCGCCCATGCCCCAGCCTGTTCCCCCACGCGAAGGATGGGAAGAGTTTTGTGCGCATGCAAAGTCAAACTGGGCAATTGGGCCAGCCGGGGCGGCTTCACTATCTATCGCAAGATGCCCGCTCGGGCTTGAACTGGATCGAATGGCCGTGGCCCTCCCCTCCGTTCCCCAATTATTAGCGGGCCCCAAGTTTCGTTGCAAGCCCAATTTGCGCCGCTGGCGGCTGAAGGCCGAAAAAAATCGAAATCGCTCCCGAATCGTCCCGGAGGGCCGCGCGAAGCGGGTACCGGCGAGTGCGCAAGTTTTTATGGGACAGCCGGCCCGAATTGCATTAAGTCGGCTGCCCCGCTCGCATTAGCGGAACCAATAAGGCTTGCAACGGCTGCTCAAATCTGTTATCCCTAACGTGTCTGACGCGGGTTCTCGCGGTGGACCACCGGCCGATTCCTGGCCCGGTGGAGTCGAAGTCGCCCTGATGTATGATGGTCGGTCTCGACAAAACGGCGTGAGGGCTCACGGTCGATTGGGTGGGGACGTAGGGCATTAGTGACGTCGCCGGATGATCATCGGGCGGCTTCAGCGATACTCATTCGGGCATCGACGGCAGCGGGAAAGGAGGGCATATGTAGTGTTCGTGGGCAAGCCAGGCTCCATGGAGCGCCTGACTTGTGCTCGTTGCAGTCTGATCCTATTGTGTTTTTTCACTGTGGTAGGGCCGTCCCCCGTGTCGGGGGCGCGATCAAATGATTCCCTGTTTGGAGGGTAGGTATCAATGCTTAAGAACCTCTGCAAAGCATCCATTCTGTTGGGTGTGTGCGCTATCGCGGCGCCGACCTTCGCGTCGACCGCCGATGATGATCGCACGAACACGGGCAAGAAAGGCAGTCTTGTCATTCTTCCCTCGGTCGAGCTGCGTTACGACAACGTGAGCGGCGATTTGATTCAGGATACGTTCGTGACGCTTTCGAACGACTTCGCCTCGCCGGTGCGAGTGAAGGTCTACTACCTGAACGGCATCGCCCCGGATTGGAACGCGGTCGACTTCGTCATCACGATGACGCCGGACGAGCCGTATTACTGGTCGCTCAACCAGCCGTCCGACGCCAGCGCGTTCGGTCAGCTTCCGCGTTCGTTCCGCGACGTTGGCGCGGCCGTTCCGGATCCGGCCGGCGGCGACTTCAATGTCCGCGCCGGCGCGGTCATCATGTACGCCCTGAGCAGCGACGCGGACAAGCAGAACACCGCGATTCGCTACAACAACCTGTCGGCCAAGGCGACGGCGGTCAACTACGCCGACGGTTCGGCCTACGAGTACAACGCTTACGCGTTCCAGTCGCAGCGTGGTTCGAACGGCCAGCCGCTGACGAGCGAGCCGACGACCCGGCTTGAGATGGACGGCAGCATGTACGACGGCGCTCCGGCGCAGGTCCTGGTTGACGCGTTCGCCGACGGCAGCACCGCCCTGAGCGGTGGCGGCGTCGTGACGGCGGTCAACACCCGTCTGAACCTCCTGGTCCTGGACATGGACCTCACGAACACCGGCATTCCGGTCACGACGCTCGCGTTCTTCACGGTCCACCGTCAGGATGAAGTTCCCCTGACGTGGAGCCAGCAGAACGAGTGCATCACGTGCTGGAAGGGTCAGTTCCTGCGCGACATCCGTCCGGACGTGTTCGATGTCAACTTGGTGAACGCGAACCGCGTCAAGGCCCGCATCGAGACGTTCGACCAGCCGTACGTCTGCGACCCGAACGATCCGCACGACGACGAAGATGATCATCCTGGCGATATCAACGTCAAGAAGTCGCCGCTCATCGGCATCACCATCAAGGAACTGGACTTCGCCGGTCAGGCCATTGGCGCCGCCGCCTCGCCGCTCGTCGGCCAGGGCGCTGGCAGCGACTCGTACGAGTCGGCCCGCATCAAGGTCGCCGATGGCGACGGTGGTCCGATCATTCCGGGCGGCGAGCTCGAGAATGGTGGCAACGAGGGTGACCTGAATCCGACCGCTCCGGGCCAGGGTGGCCGCAAGGGTGGTCGCAGGGACCGCTAAGAACACTAGATGGGCGCTTAACCGCGTCCGGCGTTCTTCTCGGTCCTCGAAGCAGTGAAGATCCGCCGGGCACAGAAAAGCCCGTGCGACTGAGGTTCTGAAAAACTGGGATCCAAACCGGGGGCGGATACCCGCCCCCGCCCTTCCCGGGTTTTCTGAGCCGCATCGGCGACCGGAGCGAGTCGCTCCGGATGGGAAACAAGAAACAACGATCAACCGATCGTTTTCAACAAGGTAGGGCAGAAACCTATGAAAAAGCTTATTACCGCGATGGCGTTGGGCCTCTGCGTGCTGGCAGCCCCGGCCGTAGCCGACGTTTGCGCCGGAGACGACGCGGATGACAACCGCGCCACGCCCGGCAAGAAGGGCTCGTTGCTGATCCTTCCGAAGGTCGAACTTCGGTGGGACGCCGCGGGCAACCTGACGCAGGACACCTTCGTCACGCTGTCGAATGACGGCAGCAGCTCGATCGGCGTGAAGGTTTATTACCTGAACGGCGATACCTGGGAAGTCATCGACATGGGCCTCCGTCTCACGCCGGAAGAGCCGTACTACTGGTCGCTGGCCAATCCGACTGAGACGACCGTCAGCGGCATGCGTCCGCGTCGTTTCACGGACTTCCTCCAGGGCGGTCCGGTCAATGACGTCACGCTTCGCGGCGCCGTCATCATCCTGGCCACGGACGTGAACACGTTCGACATCCCGCAGCAGTACAACCGTCTGGCCGCCAAGGCCACGGTCGTCAACTACGGCGCCGGCAGCGGCGCTGAGTACGACGCCTGGTCGTGGTGCCGCAACGAAGCCCCGAGCCGCGATCCCGAGTCCGAGCTGACGATGGACGGCTGTGAGTACGACCTGGCCCCGGGCCAGCTGCTCGCCGACCTGTTCACCGACGGCAGCAACGCCCTCAGTGGCGGTGGCGTGACCGCTTCGGTGCAGCAGGAACTGACGCTGCTGTTGCTGGACCTCGACATCACGAACACCGGCACGCCGGAGACGACGTTCGTGTTCTTCACGGTCCACAAGCAGGACGAGACCCCGCTGACGTGGCAGCAGGATTACTGCCTCGAGTGCTGGGATTCGGTCTTCATCACGACGATCAATCCGACCGTCTTCAATGCGGCCATCGTCAACGCTGACCGCGTGAAGGCCCGCATCGAGACGTTCGACAATTATCAGCTCTGCGATCCGAATCGCAGCGACGATATCGATGTCGACGACCAGCCGCTCATCGGCGTCCAGACGAAGCTGATTTCGTTTGACACCGGCGCGATGGCCTACGCCATCAGCGAGCTGACCGGCCAGTTGGTCGCCGACGGTCGCAGCAACAACGGCAGCCAGGGCAAGATCCGCATTCGCAACAGCGACGGCGGTTCGACGATCCCGGGTGGCGAACTTCGTGACGGCAGCAACGCCCCGAGCATCAAGGGCACGCGTCCGGCCGTTCGCTAGTCTGTCGTAACGTTTGATTTACGGGCGGAACTCGCTTCGGCGGGTTCCGCCTTTTTTTGCGCCCGATGGGACCGGCGGACATCGCCAAACCGCGCGGCCCCCGCCTCCCCCGCGCCGAAACGCCGTAGGCGACTAACGTCGCAGGGCCCGCAGCAAGTCGCGCTGTTCAACAATCCCCAGCACACGGCGACTCTCGACATCATCGACGACGGTCATCGCATTGCCATCAGCGCGTTGAAACTCGCTCAGGGCCTCGTCAAGGGGAAGGTCGATCGGCGCGACCGCGCGCGACGTGTTGCACAGGTCGGCGGCCGTCACCAGTCGAGCCAGCGTGGTATCGTAGATGATCTCGCGAATATCGCTGAAGTGAATCACGCCGATCAGCCGGTCTTCGTCGTCCACGACCGGAAACTGACTGAAGCGCGACTGCTCGACAAACCGCAGCACCTCGTCAAAAGACGCGTCGCCACGCAGCGATTTGATGTTGCTGCGCATGATGTGGCGGACGCGCAGCGGCTCGGCCGCCGTCGACCTGCGCCGCGCCCCCAGAGTCCGCAGCAGCGACTCGATCGAACGCCCGATGTCAGCCGCCAGCCCGCTCTTCCCACCCCCGCGCAACAGCGTGACCACCTTGACCTCGCCCGCCAACACCACGAGCCGCCGAATCAGGATCGGCCCGCAGAGCTCGAAGACGATGACGGAGCCGAGCGCGGTCGTGACAAACGTCTGCTTCGCCCAGGCGTCTCCCCAATGGGTCTGCACAAAGTCCGCCAGGCCGATGACAACCGCGGCCTGGCACATCAGGCCCAGACCCAGATCAGGCCGCAATTCCGCGGACGGCCCGGCCCACCTGCGCCCGATCCGCGCGGCCAGCCACTTTCCGACCGCGCGCGCGCCAATGTACGCGGCGCCGATCGCGCCGAGCTTTCCTAACTCGTCAAAGCGCATCTGGTAGCCGGCGAGCGCAAAGAACGCGAGAAACAGCGGTTTTCCGACGAGGGCGATCGTGCTTTCAAACCGCTCCGGATCGACGGCGATGTTCGCGAATACCGCGCCCGCGACGAGCGCCGCGAGCAGGAAGTTGAACGAGACGCCGAGCTCATCCAGCAGAAGACCGCGGGCGGCCCATAACCCGATCAGGCCGGCGACGGCGAGCAGCAGCGCTTCAGCCGCCTGAAGCCGTGAATGGGCGACGCTCAGCGTCAGGGCGAGCGTCACGCCCACGACGACGCTACCAACGGTGGTGAGCCCCATGCCGATCAGGGCGCGCTCCCAGCCGACATCGGTGGTCCCCAAGGCGCCCGTCGCCGCCAGAATCAGGAACGCGATATCGAACAGCACAATGCAGATGACGTTGTTTGCGCCGACGACGCCCAGCAACGTGTCGGTGACCGGGCCCTTGGCGTCATACTCGCGCAGCGTCACCAGTGTCGCCGCCGGCGCGGTGGCGACCGCCGCGATCCCCAGCAGCAGGGCCAGCGGCACGATCGGCGCCCCAGCCGGCAGGTCGATCAGGAACAGGGCCGCACACAACACCGTGCCGGTGACGAGGACCGAGGTGATCGTCGCGTCGGACAACGCCAGCCGCCACAGCACCCGCCACGCCCCGCGCATCCAGCGAGCGTCAAACACGCCGCCGATGGAAAAGAGAATCAGGCCGAGCGCGAGGGACTTGACGATTTTCAACGGCTGCTCGGCGGCCTTCAGCGTACCCAACCAGTTTCGGGCCTGCTCTCCGGCGTCCATGGCATCCGCCGTGTCCGCCAGCAGCCACAGAACGAGCGCATGGGTGATGGCCCCGCCCAGCAGGTAGCCGATGACACGCGGCACACGGACCGCGTGGGCGATGATTCCGCCGGCCAGCGCCGCGAGCAGCAGCGCCGTCAGCAACAGGCCGGTCAGCATTGTCTCATGCGAAAGCGAGGCGAGCATCAAACCTCCGAAGGACCGCGGCGCGGCGCCAAGCTCCGCCTGGACAAACCCCGACTTGATCCGGATCGCCGCCGATCCTACTTGCGCGCGAAGAATCGGCCAATCGGCTCGCGTCGCCCATCATTGGCAAGATAATCTGTCGTGGCGGGGCGGGGCCATTCGTCCATAGCAGCGAGCCATCAAACCAAGACGCCGCCTGGAGGAAGCGATGAAGGTGCAGCGATGCCGCGCGACAAGCGCATGGGTCCGGGGAATCAGGTGCGCCGCGCTGCTGGTGCTGAGCGTCGGCGGGCTGCCGCCGGCGTTCGCGGGCGCGCCCCACGAAGGTGATCCGCAGGCCTGGTCCGGGTTCCGCGGACGGGACGGGCTCGGCGTCGCGCAACCCCCTTCCGCAAGCCTGCCCGGTCCGCGCAAGCTCGGCCTTCGCATCGCGTGGAAAGTGCCCATCGGCAGCGGCTATTCCGGCGTCTCGCTGGACGGGCGGCGGGCGGTGACGATGTATGCCGACGGCGCGCGGGACGTGATCTCCGCATTCGATATCGAAAACGGGAGCCGCGTCTGGCGTTTTGACATCGACGAGACTTACAAGGGCCACGACGGGTCACACGACGGGCCGATCTCGACCCCGTTGCTGCACGATGGCTGTGTGTACGGCCTTAGCCCGCGCGGACGCTTCTTCGCGCTGAAACTCGCCGACGGATCGCTGATCTGGTCGCGCCAACTGGTGGAGGATGGCGTACCCAAACCGCACTACGGCTTCTGCACTTCGCCGATGATGATTGACGGCACGCTGGTGATTCAGGTCGGGGAAGAGGCCGGCGCTGTCGCGGGATTTGACCCAAGAACCGGTGAACGGCGCTGGACCGCCGGCGCGGATTCCATTCAGTATCAGTCCGGTGTGCCCGGTCGCTTCGAAGGGCGGAACGTGGCGCTCTCCGCCGGCGGCGCGAACGTGCTGGCGGTCGACGCCGATGGCAAGTTGTGCTGGTCATTCGCGCACGAGGGGGCCGGCGGTCGCGGCGCCGCGAGCCTGACGCCGGTGCAGATTGATGACAACCGGTTTTTTCTGGCGCATCACGATGACCGGTCGAAACTCGTACGGCTGACACGCGGAAGGGGCGGTGAGATCGAGCCGGAAACCCTGTGGGAAACCGACTCGATCCGCAACAGCTACAACATTCCGGTCTATCGCGACGGACATATTTACGCATACAGCAGTCGCTTCCTCACATGCGTCGATGTGGCGACCGGCGAAGCGAAGTGGCGGTCACGGCCGCCGGGCGACGGGTTTACGACGTTGGCGGGCCCGCTGCTGATCCTGGCGACCAAGGACGGCGGGATCCACGTCGCCGAGGCGTCGCCGGACGGCTACAACGAACTGGCCCAAATCGCCGTGTTTGACGATTTGATCTGGTGTCCCCCTTCGTTCGCGTATGGCAGCATTTTTGTTCGCGGGTTAGGAGAACTTGCGCGCATCGATCTGGTCGATCACCCGACGGCAACGCCGGACGCGCACTCGAGCGCGGATGGCGCGCCGGGATCGTCATTCGCGGAGTTTCTCCAACGTCTTGAGCGTTCCGAGGATAAATCGCGGGAGATCGATCAGTTCCTCGCCGCGCAGTCGCGTTTTCCGATCGTGGAGAATGAGCGCGTCGTCCACTTCGTCTATCGCGGAACCGGGACCGATCTGGCGGTCGGGAGCGACCTGTTCGGCGCGCGGCAGGAGGCGCGCATGACGCGCGTCGCCGGCTCCGACCTCTTCTACCTGACGACCGAAGTCGAGCCCGACGCCCGCATCAGCTATATCTTTCTGCGCGACTACCAGGACATGCCGGATCCGCGGAATCCGCAGCGCGTTACCAGCATGATCTATGGTCGCGAGATGGAGGTCGGCTCGCAGCGCCCGCCGGCGCCGTACGAAATGTCGGAGCTCCGCATGCCGGCGTATCGCGCGCCGGATTTCCTGACACCCCTCGCGGATGCCGCGCAGCGCGGCGCGATTGAGGATGTGAGTGGCGGGCCGGAGGGTGTCACGCTGAAGGCGTACCTGCCGGCAGGCTATGCCGGCGGGACCAACCGTTACCCAGTGGTGTACGTGATCGGCGGCAAGCTGGCGCTGGAGGCGGGACACTGGGATGTCGCGCTCGACAACCTGATCGCCCGCAAGCGCGTTCAACCCGTGATTGCGGTGTTCGTCGATCTCCCGCCGGGCGCGTTCGCCACCACCGCCGCGGACCTGCTGGCGACGACCATCACGCCATTGATTGATCGACAGTATCGCACGCAGGTCGAGCGCGAAAGCCGGGCCTGCGTTGGTACCGGGTCCGCCTCGGCCGTGGCGATTGGCGCCGCCGTCACTCGCCCCGAACTGTTTGGCAAGCTCGGCGTGCAGTCGGCGTTTATCCTCGATTTTCTGCGCGAACACATCGATCCGCTCGTCATGGCGTCCGGCGACCCAAAGCTGAAAGTCTTCATCGAGTGGAGCCGCTACGACCTGCGCAATCCGCATGAGGCGTGGGACATGGGGGCGATCACGCGCGACTACGATCGCATGCTGCGTGCGCGCGGTCACGACGTGACCGGCGGCCCATTCAATGATGGCGCCGGATGGCCGGGCTGGCGCAGCCGGATCGACAGGCTTCTGGGGGCGCTCTTTCCCGGCGAAACGAAGCCTGATTGACCTCAAACAGCCAACCCGCACTGTTCGCCGAGGTTGGCGCGCCGCCGCTAATCGCGCGACGCCACCGCCGCCTCATCAGCCTCGACCGGCGCTGTAAGCGCAGCCGCTTCCGGCGCGGCGATGCTCGCTTCCGGGTGCAACTTCTTCTGCACGCGCAGAATGGACGGCTCGGCCTCGGCTTTCAGCGCCGCGGCGCGGTAGACCGGGATCACCAGCGTACGAGTGCTGCCCGGCAGAATCGGGCCGGGCACATCGTCATTCAGCGGCAGCGGCATCGCGACCGGCAGCATGAAGTCGTGGACCGGGTCCCCGCTTTCGTCGCGCAACAGAACCTGCAGCGTCAGCAATGAGATCGTCTCGCCCCCCGTGTTCTTGATGATGACCGCCATCCGGGGTCGGCGCTCGTCCTGAATGAAATCGAAGTCGATGTCGACCTGCGACCAGTAGTCGTTGGCGGGCCGGTCATCCAAGGCGTCCACCACCGCCGGTGGGAAGGTTTCCCGCCAGCCGGCCAGCCCGCGGACCGCCGTCTCGGCGAATCCGACCACCTGCGTCACGCGGCTGTCAAACACCCACATCGCCGCCACGCCCAAGACGGTCGCCGAGACCACCAAGGTGATGAGAAAACCGAAGAAACCGGTTACGAGCGCCGAAAAGAAGCCCCCCTTCCGCACCACCACCGAAGGTCCCGAGTTCATGACAAACGCTCCTTCCAGCAACGTCCGTTTTGAGTTATCAGGACCGCCGACCGTCGCAATCTGTCGCGGTCACGTGATGAATTCGTACGTCGGCGGCCAATATTCAACTGGAATCCGGGATTTCAGCGGCCGATGCTAAGGGCGGGAATTCCTGTCGGGACCCTTGGGGGCCCGGATAGAATACAGCGTCTTGAGATGACCCGGTTTCTCGGGGAACGCATGCGACTGCTTGATCCAATGTGCAAAAACTGGCCGAGGCGGGGCCCTGGCCGGGCTCGGCTTTGCCTGCTCGCGATCGGCCTGCCCCTGATGGGCGTGGCCAGTTGCGTCCCGTTTCTGATGCTGCCGGATTCGGACAGCGCGCTCGAGATCGTCAGCGATCTCGTGCTCGACCCGAAGATCACGTGCGCAGAACTGGCCGTCATCTTCCAGGTCGAGGATTTTCCGATCGTCGAAAACCCGGCCCAGGTCGGCATCCCTTACGACGAAGTGTTCATCACCGCCGACGATGGCACAGCGTTGAAGCTGTGGCATCTGCAGTCGGATATCAACTACGGCACGATCATTCTCTCCAACGGCGCTGTGGGCGAGTTGCCCTGCTATCTGCTGGTTGGCCGACTGCTCTACAACACCGGCTTCTCGGTGGTGATGTACGACTATCGGGGGTTCGGCGGCAGCGGCGGCAAGCCTTCGCTGAAGACCCTGCATAGCGATCTCATCAATGTGCTGGACTGGACGCTACAGAACACCGGAGAACCACAGGTCGTGCTGGCGGGCGTGTCGCTCGGGGCGATTCCGGCGGTCTCGGTCGCGGTGGAGCGCCCCGACAGTATCGCGACGGTGATTCTCGATTCGCCCGTCGCGCTCGGAGAAGAGATTCGCCGTTTCGCATTCTTCACCGGGGGGCGACCGGGCGAGTTCGAAGCGCTGCTACCCGCCGAGCTGATTACCGAAGACATCATTGGTCAGCTCAAGGCACCGTCACTGATGTTCCTGAATGAGCTGGACGTGATTACGACCCCCGAGCAGACCATGCTGCTTTACGAAAGGGCCGGCGGCGCGCCGGAGCTGGTCAGCTTCCCGGGAATCGGGCACGCCAACGGACCGTATCACCTCGAGCCCGCCTATCGCTATTTCGTCACCGACTTCCTGCAACGCACATTCATCTGGCCCCGATACGGCCGCCCGGATGTGTCCGGACCGCCCGAGCCGAACGCCGTCGACAACGCAGGCTAGCGGCGGCGCAGCGCCCGTCGGATCGGGCGGCGGCGGCGCTTCAAGCACGAGCGGGTTGAGGAACACGAAGAGCATCGTTCGCCCGTTGAACAGCGCATGGGCGGTGATACACGCGAGGATCGAGTGATAGCGGACTCGAATCACGCCGAGCAGAACGCCCAGCACAATCAGCGGTGGAACATCCTGCGGCTGACCGTGGACCGCGCCGAAAGCCATCGCGGTCAGCACAATCGCCGGCCAGGGGCGCTTCACGATCACGCACAGCGCATCCTGCAGCAGGCCGCGAAAGAACAGCTCTTCCGCCACAGCGGCGACGCCGACCGCCAGAACCGCCATCAGCGCGAACTTCTCGTATGAGAGTCGTCCTTGTCGGATCGCTTCCAGCACATCATGAATCGGCGGCGTTCTCTGCATAACGACGTTGTAGATCCACTGCGACGCGTACAGCACAGCGTCACAGACGGGATACGCGATCAGCGCGCCGATCAATCCGACGAGCAGCGCGGCGCCGATCGAAAGTCGCTTCGGCTGCGCATCGGGGTCTTCGTTCGGGCCGGGGGGTTGGATCAGCCCCGCGTCCGCGCCGGTCGCCGACACCCAGCGCAACGGCCGCGCTTTCAGAATCACGACAATCAGCACGCACAGCAGTAGTTTCACGGCGCCGTCAAACACGGACACGATCAGCCAACTGCGGCTGCCGAGGTCGCGCACCTGCTCCATATCGACCGGCGCCAGCGCGATGAATTGTGACAGCACCAGAAACCCGCCGGCGATCAGCGGAAGGAAGATGAGTTCCGGGCCATCACGGAACGCGACGCCGCGCAGCGCCCGAAGCGCCTTGGGCGCCTGCCAGATCAAAAGCAGCAGGCCCGGCACATACAGCGCCAGGCCGGCCATCTCCAGGGTCTGCTTGTCGACAAGCGGCGTCATCAGGCCGACGGGCGCGGTCTAATTCGCATCCGTCGAAGTCTTTGTTTCTTCCACGTCGTCCGGCACGAATGCGGACGGCGTGGGCGCCGTCTCGTCCTTCGGCGCTTCATCGGCGACCGGGGCCGCATCATCCGCGCTCGCATCCGGCGCGTCCGCCTCAGCCGCCGAATCCGCAGGCGCTTCAGCCGCCGAATCCGTGGGCGCCTCGGCCGTCGCGCCCGGTTCTTCACTCGCGGCGGCGCTGTCGCTGGCTTCCTCGCCTCCCTCCTCCGCGACAAAGGCGGACGGCGGCGGCTTGGGCTTCGCGCGTTCGATCGCCGCGAGCTTGTCCGATTCTTCCTTCTCTTCCAGCAGGCGAATCGTCTCCTCGCCGGCGGCTTCGCAGATGCGCTCGGCGAGATCCGCGCTGATTTCGAGGGCCTCAATGATCGGCTCGGGGCCGATGTCGTCGATGTCCTGCACCGACGCGGCGCCCAGCGCGATCACCTTGTCGATCAATAGCTCGTCCACACCTTCGACCGATCGCAGGCAATCGGCGATGATCTCCAGCGCCTTGGTGTGCTGTTCCGGCGTGGTGATGTTGATGTCCCAGCCGGTGAGCCGGGCCGCGAGGCGGACGTTTTGCCCGCGTTTGCCGATCGCCAGCGAAAGCTGATCTTCCTTGACGACGACGGTCGCCTTGCCGAGTTCCAGGCAGAGTGAAATCTCATCGACTTCGGCCGGTTTCAGGGCGTTCTGAATCAGAATCTGGCTGGATTCGTTCCAGCGGACGATGTCGATCTTCTCGTTGTTCAATTCATCGACGATGTTCTTGATGCGGCTGCCGCGCACGCCGACGCAGGCCCCGACGGCGTCGACCTTGGAGTCAATACTGCTGACCGCGACTTTCGTGCGATACCCGGGCTCGCGCGCCATTGCGCGAATCTCGATCACGCGCTCGGCGACTTCGGGAACTTCGACCTCGAACAGGCGTTGGATGAACTCTTCCTGGCCGCGCGACAGCACGATCTTGACCTGGTTCGGCAATTCGCGCACTTCGTAAATCAACGCCCGGATGCGGTCGCCGATCTGATGCGTTTCGCCCGGAATCTGCTCGCTGCGCGGCAGGAAGGCGTCGGTGCGGCCGATGTTGACGATCAGATTGCCGCGTTCAATTCGCTGCACGACGCCGGACACGACCGTGCCGCGGCGCTCGGTGTATTCTTCAAACAAACCCGCCCGTTCGCGTTCGCGGGTGCGCTGGATGATGACCTGCTTGGCGGTTTGCGCGGCGATGCGGCCGAGTTCCTGAATCGACAGCGCGCGGCCCTCGACCGTCGCCTCAATCGAGCCGGTCAGCGGGTCAATCACGACCGTGGCTTCCTCGGTCTCGTAGTGCTTGCGCACGGCGCTGATCATCGCGGTCTCAAGGTCCTGCATGAAGACCTCACGCTCGATGTTCTTGTCCCGGCAGATGCTGTCCACAATGCGAAGCAGGTCAGCGTTCATCGTCGCGCTCCAGAAGCGGGGCAATGGGCCAAAAGAAAATGGGTCGCATCCGCGACCCATCACCGCTGAAAACAGCGTTGAATGTCGGTCTGTCGCCGCCCGGCGGAAGCTGCCCGCGGGCGACTCACAGGAGTCTAGCACGGCCTATGCGGTCCGCCAAGGGGGTGGCCGGGAATGCGCGATTCTGCGGCGTTTACCGCTGCGTGACCGGGATCAGCGCGGGTCGCGGGCCGCCCGATCGAGGCGGCGACGCATTCTGGTCGGCCGTCCGGCGGCGCGTTAGCCTGCCGCCATGGAGACAAACGCATTCACGGCCTGGCGCGACACGCGCTTCGTGGTCATCGGCATGATTCATCTGCCGCCGCTGCCGGGGGCCCCCGGCTACCGGCATGACTGGGCCGCGGCCCGGCGACGGGCGGCGAGCGACACCAAGGCCCTGATCGAGGGCGGCGTCCACGGGCTGATGATCGAGAATTTCGGCGACGCCCCGTTCTATCCCGGGCGCGTGCCCGCGCATGTCGTGGCGCACGTCACCGCCGTCGCGACGGAGATTCGCGCCCTCAGCCCCCTGCCGCTCGGCGTGCAGATTCTACGGAACGACGCGGTCAGCGCGATCGGGGCCGCGCACGCCGCCGGCGCGGATTTCGTGCGTGTGAACGTGCTGTGCGGAGCGCGGCTCACGGATCAGGGGATCATCAGCGGCGTCGCGCATGAATTGCTGCGGGAGAGGGCCATCATCGGCGCGGGCCATGTTCGCATTTTCGCGGATGTGAATGTCAAGCATTCCGCGCCGCTCGGTCCGCCGCGCCCGCTCGCCGACGATGTCGTGGATATGATCAAGCGTGGCGGCGCCGACGCCGTCATCGCCTCCGGCGCGGCGACCGGCGCCGCGACCGATCTGGCCGAAGTCCGCATGATCCGCCAGGCGGTCGACGAACTGGCGCGCCGCGCGGGTGGTCTGACACTGGGTGAGGGCGCCGGTTCGGCCGGAAGCGCGCAGCCGACGCCGCGACCGCTGGTGGTGATTGGCAGCGGCGTCACGGCCGAGAATGTGCGGCAGTTTGTCGATGTGGCGGATGCGGCGATTGTCGGCACCAGTGTGAAAGTGGATGGCGTGTCGACCAATGCGGTGGATCCGCGGCGGGTGGCGGCGCTGCTGCGGGCGAGTGGCGGCTAACCCGGACGCGCGGCGCGTGTCTGGAACTCCGGAAGAGGCCATGGAATTCGATCTCGATAAGACGGTCGCGATTTTGCGTCGAACGCCGGATACGCTGCGCACGCTATTGGCCGATCTGCCGGAGGACTGGACCGCGCACGATTATGGGCCGGGGACGTGGACGCCGCACCAGGTGATTGGCCACTTGATCTGGGGCGAGCGGACCGACTGGTTGCCGCGCGCGAAGTGGATTCTGTCCAAGGGTGAATCCGCGGCGTTTGCGCCATTCGACCGTGACGGGCGCCTCGGGTTGTGCCGCGACAAGTCACTGGCCGAGTTGCTGGACATCTTCAGCGCGGAGCGGGCCGCCGGGCTGGAGGCGCTTGACGAACTTGGGATCACGCCGGACTCGTTGCGGCGCACCGGCGTTCACCCCGCGTTGGGCCGCGTGACGCTGGCGCAGCTACTGGCGACATGGCCTGTGCACGATCTGAACCACATTGCTCAGGTCTGCAAGGGCATGGCGTTTCAACACGCGGGCGCGGTCGGTCCGTGGCAGGCCTATCTGTCGATCTTGGCGCCGCCCAACCCGCGCTGAGCGGCGAGCGGAACGCGACGGCGCTCGGTCGCGCCGAGAACGCGCGATCGAATAAGGAGAATGCAGATGAAGCGACTATGGCAAGCTTTGCGCGAGAGCGGATTGTTCCTCGCGATCATCACGGCCGCGGCCCTGTCGGCCCCGGTGGCGCCCAGCAACGCGGCGGAGCCGGAAGCGCGGCCCGCGCTGACGCTCGACAACACGCCGGACGTCGACCTCGACAAGTTGAGGGCGGAGTGTGTGCGTCAGGGACCGAAGCTCGAACTGCGTATTCAGTACGAGATCGAGATCGAAGACGCGCCGATCGGGACGCCGTTTGATCTGAAGCTGCGGCTGATGGATGACGACGAGCCGGTGCGCGACCAGGACGGCCGCGTGATCGAGGTGGTCGTGCCGCTGCAGGACCCGATCGTCAAGGATGTGGACGAGTTTGATTTTCACGGCCGCGTGGAAGTGGACATTCCGCGCGAGCGTGTTCGCCGGCTGGACGACCTGCGGGTCTTTGCAAGCGTGCATACGCCGGGTGGCCCGGCGCTGGACGATAAGGACTGCCGGGTTCGCGTACGGTAGGCGCCCTACTTCGACACCCCCGCGCAGCGGGCGCCCAGAACGGCTCGCGACGCGACTGTCCCCTACCGCACGTTGAAATACCGGGCGTTCGGATGCGTCGTGATGATCGCGCTGGTCGATTGCTCCGGCTCGAGCTGATATTCCTCGCTCAACTCGACATCGATCCGCTCCGGCCGCAGGAGTTCCATGATTTTCGTCTGATCTTCAAGCCGCGGGCAGGCCGGATAGCCGAAGCTGAAGCGGCTGCCCTGATAACCCTGCTTGAAGAGACGCTGTAACTCGCGCGCGTCGTGATCGGCGACGCCAAGTTCGATGCGCACCTGCTTGTGGATGTACTCCGCCAGCGCCTCGGCGGTTTCCACGCCCAGCCCGTGCAGGAACAGGTATTGCTGATAGTCGTTCTTCGCGAACCAATCGCGAGCCACTTCGCTGACGCGGCGCCCGGCCGTCACAATGTGAAACGCGACGACATCCGCGCTCGGGGCGTCGGCCCCATTGCGCGGTCGCCAGAAATCTGACAGGCAGCGGAACGGCTCCTTCCGCTGGCGCGGGAACGTGAAGCGCATCATCTCCGGACCGTGCTCATTCGCGCCGGCGCCGTCCTTGGGCGGCTCATAGAGGATCAGATCGTCCCCGTCGCTGTTGCACGGCCAGTAGCCATATACACCACGACATTCAAGGATCGACTCCTCGATGCAGCGCCGCACGAGATCGCGATAAATCGGACGCACTTCCGTGCCGAGATAACGCTGCCACTCCTCCGGCGAGCGACTCTTCCGCCGAAATCCCCACTGGACCTGAAACAGCATCGTCTCATTCACATACGCCAGCGCGGCTTTCAGATCGATCCGTTCCAGCACGCGGCTGCCCCAGAACGGCGGCTGTGGAACCGCGTGTTCATGCGGCAGCGACGACCGGGCCAGCGTGGCGGCCGAACTCGCGGCGATCGCCGGCGCAGACTGCTTCGCGGGCGTTTCGTCGGAGGGGTCTCTCAACCCGAAGCGCTGCTCCGCCTCTTCGGCGAGCTGATCGGCGCTGCGGGCCGCGACCTGGCCGACACGCTCAGCGTCCTCGACCGCGGCGGGCGCGGCTTTGTCCTTGACGGGCACGCGCGGCGGGACACGGTTGGCCTCGCGCGCGGCGGGGTCGGTAATCTCCCGCATCAGGCGCAATCCGTCGAACGCGTCCTTCGCGTAATACAGCGGGCCTTCATATTGCGTGCGCAGGTCGTCTTCGACATACGAGCGCGTCAGCGCCGCTCCGCCCAGAATCACCGGCGGGCTCATCCGGTTCTCGTTCAACACACCGAGATCATCGCGCATTACGAGCGTGCTCTTGACCAATAGCCCGCTGAGACCGATGGCGTCCGCCTTGTGCGTGTGAAACGCCTCGATCACGTTCGCGATCGGCTGCTTGATGCCGAGGTTGTGAACCGTGAAGCCGTTGTTGCTCAGGATGATGTCCACCAGGTTCTTGCCGATGTCGTGCACATCACCGCGCACGGTCGCCAGCACGATTGAGCCCTTGGTCGAGCCTTCGACCTTGTCCATGCTCGGTTCCAGATGCGCGACGGCGGCCTTCATCGTCTCGGCGCTCTTCAGCACGAATGGCAACTGCATCTGGCCGGAGCCGAACAACTCGCCGACGACCTTCATGCCGTTCAGCAGGAATGTGTTGATGATCTCCAGCGGCGGATACTTGGTCATCGCCTCGTCGAGATCGGCCTCAAGCCCCTGACGAGCGCCATCGACAATCCGCCGTTCAAGCCGCTGCTCGATCGGCAGGTCGTCGATCTTCTCGCGCTCGCCGATCTTTTCGCCGGCGTCGAACAGGCCGATGAAATGCTCCAGCGGGTCGCCCTGCTCGCGGCGGCTGTAGATCAGATCCTGGGCCGCGTTCCAGCGCTCGTCGCTGACCTTGTTGCGCGGCACGATCTTGCCGGGGTGCACGATCGCCGCCGTGAGGCCGCGTTTGCGGGCCTCATCCAGAAAAGCGGAGTTCAACACGACGCGGGCCGGCGGTAAAAGCCCGAAGCTGATATTGCTGACGCCGAGAATCGACTGGCAACGCGGGAAACGCGTCATGATCGCTTCGATGCCGTCGAGCGTTTCCAGACCGAGCCGGCGGTCGGATTCCGCGCCGGTCGTGATCGGGAAGGTCAGGCAATCGAAGAAGATGTCGGCTTCGGGAATGCCGTGTTTCTTCGTCAGCAGGTCGTGCAGGCGCGTCGCGATCTCCAGCTTCCGCGCGGCGGTCTTGCCCATCGCCTCCTGCGGGTCTTCGTCGATCGTGAGCGCCACCAGCCCGGCGCCGTAGCGCCGCGCCAGCGCCGCGATGCGCGCCAGTTTCTCCTCGCCGTCCTCCAGGTTGACCGAGTTGATCAGACACTTGCCGGGCGCCAGCTTCAACCCGGCTTCGAGCACATCGATCTGCGTGCTGTCCAGCATCAGCGGCACGGTCACTTCGCGCGCCATGCGGTCGATCAGCGTGTGCATGTCGGGCGCGCCGTCGCGGCCGACGTAGTCGACGCATACATCGAGGACGTGAGCGCCCTCTTCGCGCACCTGCTCGATCCCGAGCGTGACGCAGCCTTCGGTGTCGCCGGCCAGCATCATCTCGCGGAACTTCTTGGAACCGTTCGTATTGCAGCGCTCGCCGACGATCAGAAAGCTGTTTTCCTGCCGGTGCGGCTGCGCCTGATACAGGCTGCTGCTGGCCGGTTCGAACTCCGGGTTGCGCGGCGTCGGCGCGCGATCGCCGATCGCTTCGATCACCGCTTTGAGGTGCGCCGGCGTCGTGCCGCAGCAACCGCCCACGATGTTGACGCCGTCCACCTCCACAAACTCGCGCAGCCAGCGGGCCAGCTCATCCGGGGTCAGCGGGAAATGTGTCTGGCCGTCCCGGATCTGCGGCAGGCCGGCGTTCGGCATCACCGAGAGTTTCCGCGGGCAGGTCCGCGCGAGATAGCGGATGTGCTCGCTCATTTCCTGTGGCCCGGTGGCGCAATTCAGACCGATCACGTCGATCTCGGGGAACGCCTCCAGCGTGACCAGCGCGCCGGCGACATCGGCGCCGACCAGCATCGTGCCGGTGGTTTCCATCGTGACGCTAACCATCAGCGGCACACGCCGACCGACGCGATCAAACGCTTCGCGCACCGCCTGCACCACCGTCTTGGCCTGCAGAATGTCCTGGCAGGTTTCGATCAGCAGCAGATCCACGCCCCCGTCCAGCAGTCCGCGGGCCTGCTCTTCGTAGCTGCGCAGCATCGTGTCATAGTCAATCTGGCGCAGCGAAATCAGCTTGGTGCCCGGCCCCATCGAGCCCGCCACAAACCGCGGCCGATCCGGCGTCTGGACGGCGTCGCACGCGCGGCGCGCGATCCGGGCCGCGGCGACGTTGATCTCGTAGGCCTGGTCCTGCAGGTCAAATTCAGACAGCACGATACGCGTGCCGCCAAAGGTATTGGTTTCGACGACATCGCAACCGACTTCGAGGAACGTGCGGTGGATCTGCTCGATCACATCCGGTCGGCTCAGGTTGAGGACCTCGCTGCAATTCTCAAGGTCGCGGTAATCGCTCAGCGGCAGGTCCGCCGCGTGCAGGCTGGTCCCCATGGCGCCGTCGAAGAAAACGACGCGCTGGTCCAGCAACTTCAGGAATGGGCTATCTTCAGGGTTCAACGCCTTCTCCGATCCGAAACCGGCCAAAATGGGCGCCAGCGGCGCGCGTGGACTGTCGAGTTTCCGCCTCTGGCTTCGATGGCGGCGCCCCCCCACCCAGTCGCCGGGCGCGGGGCGAGTTGCCGACAGCGAATACCTCGGTATCATAGCAGGTTTATAGCAACTTGCGGGCCGCAGGCGGGGTAAACGCCCTGCCCACCGCCCCGAGCGCGACGAACACCACAGGAGTCTGCAGACGAATGGCTGAAACCACCGTTGATCTCGCCGGCTTTTTCTCGTCCGGCGACGTGTCCGCCAAAACGCTCTCCGCCGTGGCCGATACCGCATTTGCGACTTCGAAGGATCGCGTCCGATTTACCGAGTTGACCAACGAGCAGGCGGCGGGCGGCAAATCGCCGCTGACGACCGGTGCGGCGCGCTTTCTGCTGGGCGAATTTGCCGTCGCCCTCGAGACATTGCAAAAGGCGCCGAAGAGCCCGGAACGGGCATTGCTCAGCGGTGATTGCCACCTGGCGCTCGGTCGTCCGAAGGACGCGATCGCCGAGTACGAATCCAGCGGGGCCGAGCCCCTCGTCGCTGACATGCGGATCGCGTATGCCGCGTATCGCGCCGGTGACGTGGATCGCCTGAAGAAACTGGTCGAGTCACACACGAAGGACGGCGCGTCGAGCGCCGACTGGCATTTCGCCCGCGGGCTGCTGGCCGAATCACAGGACGATCGTGAGGCGGCCGCGACAGCCTATTCGCGCGCGACTGAGCTGAACCCGGATCATGAGCGGGCGATGTTCCGCGCCGCGTGGATGTACGACAGTCTCGGCGACGAAGAAACCGCGATCGAAATGTACGAGCGGCTGAGCCGCAAGCCGCGCTCCAGTGTGAACGCGCTGATCAACCTGGCGGTGATCTATGAAGATAACGCCAAGTTTGACGCCGCCGCCGCCGCCCTGCATCGCGTGCTCACGAGTTTCCCCAGTCATCCGCGTGCGCGGCTGTTCCTGAAAGACGTGCAGAGCAGCCAGGAAATGATGATCGACGACGTCGCCGCCCGCCGGGCGGAGAAGCGCCGGCGGCTGCTGGAAACGCCGGTTTCTGACTTTGAGCTGTCGGTTCGCGCCCGCAACTGCCTGAAGAAGATGCGGGTCGTCACGCTCGGCGATTTGCTGAAGCTGACCGAGCCGGAACTGCTTTCTTACAAGAATTTCGGCGATACGTCGCTTACCGAGATCAAGGCCATGCTGGATCGGCGTGGACTGGAACTGGGCATGGACCCGAACGACATCGATGTCGCGGCCTATGCCGACGCGATCTCGCGCCAGCCGACCGTCCCGGGCGTTCCCGGCGCGCCGGCCGCCGCGCCGGCGCCGGCCATGTCCCAGGGCGACGACGCCTCTTTGTCTCGCCCGGTGTCGGAACTGGAACTCTCCGTGCGTTCGCGGCGCTGCCTGCAGCGCCTGAACATCGTCACGCTGAGCGATCTCGTGGCCTACAGCGAAGCGGAACTGCTGGCCGCCCGTAATTTCGGGCAGACGTCGCTGAACGAAATCAAGTCGCGCCTGTCCGAGTACGGCCTGCAGCTGTCACCCAGGCACTAGGCCTTGATGCCCGACGATCGCGCGTTGCGATTCAATGTGCTCAAGACGTGCGGCCGCGCGCGGCGCGGCGTGATCCACACGCCGCATGGGCCGATCGACACGCCGGCGTTCATGCCGGTTGGCACGCGCGCGACGGTGAAGTGCCTCACGCCGGATCAGCTGCGCGACTGCGGCGTTCAGGTCGTCCTCGCCAACACCTATCACCTGCTGCTTCGCCCGGGCGCCGAGACAGTCGCGGCCCTGGGCGGCCTGCAGCGCATGATGGGCTGGAACGCGCCGGTCCTGACCGATAGCGGCGGATTCCAAGTGTTTTCGCTCGCGGACCTGCGGCGCGTGGATGATGACGGCGTCGAGTTTCGCTCGCACATTGACGGCGAACTGATCCGCCTGACGCCGGAACGCTCGATCGAAACGCAGAACCTGCTCGGGGCGGACATCATCATGGCCTTTGATGAGTGCCCGCCGTTGCCGTGCGCGCCGGGCGCGCTCGCGGCCGCCGTCGATCGGACAATCGCCTGGGCGCGGCGCAGCAAAGCCGCCCACCAGCGCCGCGATCAGGCGCTGTACGGAATTGTGCAAGGCGGCCTGGACGTGGCGGAGCGGCGCCGCTGCCTGGAACGGCTCGTCGATATCGGCTTTGACGGCTACGCGCTGGGCGGATTGTCGGTGGGCGAGGCCCCCGCTGACATGTGGACACTGCTGGACGCCTTCGCGGATGATCTGCCCGCTGGCCAGCCCCGGTATCTGATGGGCGTCGGCACGCCGCTGGATCTGGTCAACGCGGTCGCAGCCGGTGTGGATCAGTTTGACTGCGTGCTGCCCACGCGAAACGGGCGGAAAGGGTACGCCTTCACGGCGCGGGGAACGGTGCGGTTGCGGAACGCGGTTCATCGCGACAGCCTGGAACCGCTCGACGCGACCTGCGATTGCGCTTGCTGTCGGACATTTTCACGCGGATACTTGCGGCATCTGCTGAGCGCCGGCGAGTCGCTTGGAGCGACGCTGGTATCGTTGCATAATACGCGCTTCTATCAGGAACTGACGCGGCGTATGCGGGAGGCGATTGAGTCCGGGCAGTTTGAAGCGCTCCGGACTGAGATCGCCGCCACGTGGCGCCGAGATGAGGTTGATCAATGCTCGACAGCGTAATGTGGTTATTGGCGCAAACGTCCCAGCCCGGCGGCGGCGGCGGCCCCCCGACGCCCGCCCCCGGCTCCGGCACAGGCGCCGGCGGAAGCGGATGGCTGCAGATGCTGCCATTCTTCGCGGCGATCCTCGTGCTTTACTGGTTCCTGATTCGTGGCCAGCGCAAGCAGCAGAGCAAGGTCGAACAGATGCGAGCCGGGCTCAAACGCAACGATCGCGTCCAGACCGTCGGCGGCATCATCGGCACGGTCGTCGACGTGCGCGAGAACGAGGTCATCGTCAAAGTGGACGAAACGAACAACGTGAAGATGCGTTTCGTGCGGTCCGCGATCGGCTCGGTGCTCGACGCCGAAGCGCCCGCGAAGTAGCGCTTCCGGATTGCAAGGGGGCGCCTGGTCGCGCCTACTCGGCGGCCGCCGGCTCGCGCGGCGGCTTGGGTTGCGACTTCCAGCGCCGATGCATCCACAGGTACTGCGCCGGATACGCCGCGATGGCGCGCTCGAAGCACGCCGCGTATTGGGCCGTGATCCAGCGCACCGGATCGCGCTCATCCGCCCACTCATCCGGCTCGATAATCCGCTCGACGACCGCGCGATAGCGGAACTTCCCCGCCGAGACGCGCGGGCAATGGCCGACGATGATCGGCGCCTTATGCCGCATCGCCAGCAGCGCGATGGAGCGATACCACGACGCCGGGCGGTTGAAGAAGTCAACGAACACGCCCTTTCGGCCGGCGTCCTGGTCGGCAATGAAACACAACGCCCCGCCCGCGGCCAGCGTATCGCCGACCTGTGACACGGCGCCCTTCTTGTAGACCAGCGACAACCCGCCCGCCGCGCGCGACATCACCAGCAACTCGTTCAGCAGCGGGTTATCCAGCGGCCGCATCACGGCGGTGATCGGCACGCCGACGCGGGCCATCGCATAGCCCATCAATTCGAAATTCCCGAAGTGCGGCGTCACGAGGATCTTGCCGCGCGAGGGATCCATCAGCACGCGGAGCGCCGCGCCGACATGGTCAAGATCAAGATAGCGCGACCACGTCCACTCCGACACGAGCCGCGGCGTCATGACGAACTCGACCAGATAGACCTGCGCGAAGTGCTGCAGCGACTCGCGCGCAATCTGCTCCAGACGCTGATCGCTCGCGCCCGGAAACGACGGGCGCAAATGGTCGACCGCCCGCGTCAGGTGGCGCGGGGCAAGCAGCGGCCAGCAGCGCCCCATCAGCCGCGCTGACCGCAGATTCAGGCCGATCGGAAAGCAGTTCATCAGCGTAGACCAGGCCCGAAAAGCGGCGTATTCCGCAAGATGCCGCAACGCGATCCGCGCGTTCGGGGCCTCAGCGCGGGCTTCGCGCCAAAGTTCCCGCAGTGCCCGCGGCGCGCTGTTCATTTCGGCTCCGCCGCCGCGGGTGTTTCGGGGGAGTCCGTTGATGTCGCGGCGGAACGATCCGACTCCGCGAGCGCCTGGCGCGCTCGTCCGCGGGCCTTTTCCAGCGCGCGGCGCAGCGGCTCCGGCAGCTCGGGCGCGGCCCACGGCGCGGGCTGATTGCCAATGATCATGTATTGCTGCCGCGGGTCGCCATATCGCGCCAGATTCCAGATGTGTACCGGAGGCAGTGCGCGCCCCAGTCGCGCCAGCTCCAGCGGCGCAAAGGCCATGAACTCCACATAGTCGAGCGGCTCAATCACGAGCAGACTCAGCTCCGTCGATTCCAGCGACCGAACCATCTCTTCACCCATGCGGCGCCGCTCATAGGTCGGATCGCGCAGCCCCTCCTGCTCTTCGAGAAACTCGAGCTGGTCAATCAGACGCGGAAAGCTGACGCCGGAATACCACAAGTGCCGCGGATCCTGTTGCGCGACCTGCCGCAGCCGTGACTGGTGATCCGAAGACAGGGCGCTGATCTGCTGCGCAAAATCAACGTATGGGGCCTGCGCCAGCGGAAACGGCAGCACGAACGACCAGGCGAACGCGTAGGTTACCCACATCGTAGCGACCAGCGCCGCGAAAGACGCGTGCTCACGCCGCGCGCGAAACAAACCCGCCGACGTTACGGCGCCAATCGTAAACAGCGCCACCATGCCGACGAAGGCCGGCAGCGCGTCGTTGAGCTCGAACGGCTGATAGGGACCGCGCACTTTCCACCAGCGCAGGCCGAGCAGCGTCAGCACTGTCGGAACCGCCAGCGCGACCACGATCACCGCGATCGTGCGCGGGGCGGCGGCTCCCGCGCGGCGCGGATCAAAAAAGTGGGCCAACTCCAGGCCGAGCAGGACGAACAGCGGCGGCAGCATCGGCAGGAAGTAGCGCGTTTCCTTGCCGGTCGCGATCGAGAAAAACGCCAGCAGGCTGAAGAACCAGATCAGCACGAACGCGACGCCGTTGCGCTGCCGGGCGCTGATTTCCCGATTGAACGCGCGCCGCAAGCCGCGGGCGATCGCGCCAGGCACGCTGAGCGAGAATGGCGCGCACAGCAGCAACGCCGCGCCGATCGGCATCAAGTAGAAAATCGCGTGCTCGCGCTGGGCCGCGACCGTCGGCAGCGCGCCGGTAAGGCGATCCCAGTATTCAACGCGCCACTTCAGCGGGGCAAGCGCCTCCAGCCGCAGCGTCGCCAGCAACCACGGCAGCCACGGCAGCAGAAAAATGCCCAAACCGACGACATGCCACCAGCTCGCGAAAATTCCCCACCGGTTGCGCAGCAGCACATACGCGACGGCGGGCGCCCCCACGCACACCAGCGGTAGCGGCATTTTGTAGAGCATCGCCATGCCCGCCGCGAAGTAGCCCAGCATCCACAGCCAGACCCGCTTCGCCCCGACCGCCGACTCGGAGCCGATCCACAGACTCGCAAGCGACAGCGTCATCCAGGCCGCGACGCCCAGGTCGCTCGAAGCGGTATGCGACCAGTGCAGAATCATGCCGCTGGATGCGCTCGCGAATCCCGCGAAAATCGCCGCCCGCTCACCCGCGATCCGCAGCGTCAGCCAGAACACCACCAGCGTGATCATTACCCCGAAAATCGCGTTCGGGATGCGCCCGGCGGTCTCGTCGACCGGACCGCCACGGATCCAGGATGTCAGCATCACCGCGTAGTAAGCGCCCGGCGATTTCTGCAACCGGGGCTCGCCGCCGAAGGACGGGATCACGATCGGCCGCCATGACCAGCCTGCGGCGGCGCGGTCATTCCACATCTTGACGATATCGGCGCGCATCTCGCGGGCCGTTTGCGTGACCCACGCCTCGACCGGCTGCAGCTTCACCGGGGCTGAATAGTGCCAGGTGTTCACAAACAGCGCCCAGCCGCAGAGGGCGACCAGCAGCGCCCGACCCACGCCAGAGAGTCGCGCGTCGTCTTCGGCTGGAATCGGAATGGCGTCGGCGGCCAGACTCACGTCGACTTGGGCGGCTCCGGGATCAGGGCTTCCTGAATCGCGGAGTAGATCGTATTCATCAGGTCGAGATAGTCAGCCTGCGCCCGCGCCATGCGCTTCAGGGCCTTGTCGCTCGCCATGCGCTCTTCGGCCTCGGCGAGCTTGCGCTTATCCGCGACCTCGATCGGCTTGCGGTCGGCCTCCAAGGCGCGAATATGCTCGGCCTGACGCGTGTAACTGGATAGCAAGGCCTGAGACTCGGCGCTATCCCGTACCGCGAGTTGCGCTTCGCGGAACTCCCGCGCGGTCTGGTGCCCGGCGATCGCCCGGCCAAGTGCTTGCGCCTGCTGGATCAATTCGTCGTGACGTCCCAAGGCGTGCTCCTCCATGCCGGATGCGGCGACCGCGCCGACGCCGACGCCTGGCGTTCGTAGCCACTGGCCGGCGACGCTATCATGCGGCGTCTGCATGAGGCTTGCAAGGGAGTGCGGCTTTGAACATGAAACGACGAGATTTCCTGAAGTCGGCCGTCGGCGTCGGCGCGCTGGGCGCAGGGTCAGCATTGATCGGAACGCAAGTGCGACGCGCATTAGCGCAAGAAGGCCGGGACGCCGCTCCGAAGCGCTTCATCGCCATCGGCAGTTGGAACGCCCTCCCCGGCGTAAAGGTGGCCGTCGAGCAAATGCGCAAAGGCGTGCGACCCGTTGAGGCCGCGGTCGCCGGTGTCGCCCTGACGGAGGATAATCCCGACGACAGTTCCGTCGGCCTGGGCGGCCTACCCAACGAAGACGGCGTCGTGGAGCTGGACGCGTGCGTCATGGATGGCCCCTCGCACAAGTGCGGCGGCGTCGGCGCGCTGCGCGATATTCGCAACCCCGCGGCGGTCGCCCTGCGCGTGATGGACCTCACCGACCATGTGCTGATTGTGGGTGAAGGCGCGCGCCGCTTCGCGATTGAGCAAGGCTTTCAGCCGGAGAACCTGCTGACCGACGCGTCGCGAAAAGAGTGGCTGAAGTGGAAAACGGAGCTTTCGCCGAACGACAATCGGCTGTCGCTGCCCCGCGAGTCCAAAGGCGGTGGCGACGCCCCGGATTTCACTTGGGGCACGGTGAATCTGATCGCGATGAACGACGCCGGCGACCTGGGCGGCACGACCAGCACGTCCGGGCGGTCGTACAAAATCCCCGGACGCGTGGGCGATTCGCCAATCATCGGCGCCGGCCTGTATGTGGATAACGAGGTCGGCGGCTGCGGCTCGACCGGCCGTGGCGAAGCGAATCTGATCAACTGCTCGTGTTTTCTTGTCGTTGAACTGATGCGCCAGGGTCGCACGCCGGACGAAGCCGTGCATGAGGTGCTCAATCGCGTCGCGCGGCGCACGGAGTCGCGTCTGCGCAACGACCGCGGCGAGCCCGACTATCAACTGAAGTTTTACGCACTGCGCAAGGACGGCATGTACGGCGGCGCCGTCATGCGTGAAGGCGGCGAAATGTCGGTGTTTGACGGCGACGCGCCGCGTACGGTCAAATTGCCCGCGATCTACGCATAGCCTGACCCAACGATGGCCAAGAAGGCGAAACCCGCAAAACCCGTGATCGGCTGGCGCGAGTGGGTCGCGCTGCCCGCGCTGGGGATTCACGCGATCAAGGCCAAGATCGATACCGGGGCGCGCACCTCCTCCCTGCACGCCTGGAATGTGCGGATTATTCGGCGCGGCGGGCGCGACTATGTGCGGTTTGTCGCGCACCCGTTGCAGCGCAGCTGGCGGCAGGAAGTGGAGGTCACCGCCCCACTCGTCGACCAGCGCCAAGTGCGCAATTCCGGCGGTCGGTCGGAGTGGCGCCCGGTCGTGATGACCGAAGTGGAGCTGCATGGGCAGCGCTGGGAGATCGAGTTGACGCTCACGCGGCGCGACCTGATGGGGTTTCGCATGCTGCTCGGTCGCCGGGCGATCCGAAAACGCTTCCTGGTCGATGTGGGGCGCTCGTTTCTGAGCGAGCAGCCACCACCCGTCAAGCGGCGCCGCGCCAGCGAGCGACGAGCGGCCCCCGAGGAAGAATGATGGCGAAACGGGCAAAGCGGTCGAACGAAGACGCGGGCAGCGAAGCGCTGGAATTTGACGGCGCGGTCGTCGAGCCGGGGCAGCGTGTCCGCCTCGACCTGCTGGTCGGGCGGCTGCCGACGCACACGCCGCTGCACATGCCGCTGATCGTGATTCACTCAAAGAAGCCGGGCCCGCGCGTATGGGTCAACGCGGCGATTCACGGCGACGAACTCAACGGCATGGAGATCATCCGCATCGTGCTGGACCGGGTCGGCGACCGGTTGGCCCGCGGCACGCTGATCGCGGCGCCGATTGTCAACGTCATCAGCTTCATCCAACAAACGCGCTACTTGCCCGATCGGCGCGATCTCAACCGCTCGTTTCCCGGCTCGGCCCGCGGCTCGCTCGCGGCGCGCGTTGCGCATCAATTCATGACGCAGATCGTCGCCCGCTGCACGCACGGCATCGACCTGCACACCGCGTCGCTGGAAAAGACGAATTATCCGCAGGTCCGCGGCAATCTGCGCGACCCGGAGACCAACCGCCTCGCCCGCGCGTTCAACGCGCCCGTGATCGTTCAATCGATCGTGCGCAACGGCTCGCTGCGCGACGCCGCCACCCGGCGCGGCGTGCCGATGATCGTCTATGAGGCCGGCGAGCCGCAGCGGTTCAATAATTCCGCGATCGAGGTAGGGGTCAACGGCGTGCTCGGCGTGCTCAAGTCCCTGCGGATGGTGAATCTGCCGGTCGACCGCCCACGCCGGCGCCCGGTCGTGATTCAGTCCAGCACGTGGGTTCGGGCCCGCGGCGGCGGATTGCTTCGCCTGCGGGTGGAGGAAGGCGAATCCGTCAAGGCCGGTCAGGAACTCGGCACGATCGCCGACCCCTTCGGCGAACAGGCCACGCCGGTCGTTGCGCCGTTCAGCGGCCTGGTCATCGGCCGCACGGAAAACCCGGTGATTCACGACGGCGACGCGATTGTGCACCTCGGGCAGCCCGACTGACCGCTCCCGCGGTCGAAATCACAGCAACAACCGCGGTCCGCGTTGTCCCCGACGGCACTTTTTCTCCGGTCTCTGCGCAGTTCTGCGCCCCGCTGTCGGCTTTTCGATTGGGAAGGCCTGTGGAGCCACCCGGCAACCGAAATCTGAGAGGATCCGAGATGAGACGACTGGCAGCGCTTGCGATTCTGACGTTTGCGGCCGCAGCGACCGCGCAGACCGCCGGCACACTGAGTTTCCAGGGAGTTCTCAAGAACAACGGCGCTTTCGTCAATGGCGCTGTCACCTTGCAGTTTCGACTGTTCGACGCGTCAGTCGGGGGGGCGCTCGTGGATCTGAACGGCGATGGTTCGATCGACGATGTGGTCGGCCTCGACGCGCAGGAAGTGGCCGGCGTCCCGGTCACGAATGGCGTGTTCAACGCCAACTGGGGGCCGATTTCGCCGAAAGCCTTTGACGGCGCCCAGCGCTGGTTGGAAGTAACGGTCGACGGCACGCCGCTTGATCGCGTTCGCTTCGCCACGGCGTCCGCCACCGCCGAACAGCTCAACGCGCCCGCCAGCGGGCAGGCCGTGGCGACGACCAACGACGAGGGCAACCTCGGCGTCAACCAGCCCAACCCGCAGGCGAAACTGGAAGTGCTCGCCGGCCCGCCCTGCCCCGGAACCGGCGACATCTCGCAGATCGCCGGCACGCCGGAAATCAGCGGCGGCACGGGCGTGAATTTCCTGACGGACCTGAAAGTGGGCGACACAATCGTCGCGCTCGGGCAGCGACGCGTCGTGACCGAGGTCGTGGACGCCGACACACTGTTTGTGGAAACGCCGTTCAATCCCGAAATCGGCACGACGGCATTCGCAGTCGATAAGGCGGTCGCGCGTTTTGAGAGCACCGATGGGGCCGCCGATGTGCTGGTCACGTCAGACGGCGAGCCGTGGGCCGCGGGCGCGCGGGTGATTTCGCCGCCGATCGGAGCGATCGTGGCCTGGCATCGCGATGTCCTTGGAGCGGGAACCCCGCTGGACCTTCCGGATGGCTGGACGCCGTGTAATGGTGGCGTCGTCAACGACCTCACGAGCCCCATCAACGGCGCCACGATCCCCAACCTGAATGGCGAGACGCGATTCTTGCGCGGCGCCGCCACTTCCGGAACGCTTCAGGATGATCGCACGCGGCTGCCGCGCTCGACGGCGTTTTCGACCTCGACCAATGTTCACTCGCACGGCGTGCTGGTCGGCGGCAACAGCGGGCCTTGCTCAAACGATCGCGCCGAGCGCGCCGGTCAGGCCAACGGCGGTTGCGGCCCCACGACGTTCCCGACGACGGCCGACGCGCACTCGCACACCATCACCAGCGGCGGTGACCCGGAGACCCGTCCCGTCAACATGTCCGTTATCTGGATCATGCGAATCAAGTAAGGGCTATACCCGATGAGATCCTCAAGCAAACATGTTTGTCGCTGGGCCGCGGTCGTTTGCGGGCTCGCGGCGAGCTTCACCGCCACCGCCTCAACGTTTGAACTCACGTTTTTTTCGATCGACGCCGCCGCCGAGACGCAGGCCGTCTCCGGAGGCCCCTGGGAATTGCAGTTTACGGTCGGCCAGGCCGACGCGTTCACGACGACCGGCGCAGGCTATGTGCTCGTCGGCGGGTTCTGGAGCGTCGCGCAGGACATTCCCTGCCCGGGCGATCTCGATGACAACCGCTCAATCGATCTGGCCGACCTGGCCGGGCTGCTCGCCGCGTTCGGCTCCATGACCGGCGACGCCGCGTTCAATCCGCGGGCCGATCTCAACAACAGCGGCACAATTGACCTCGCCGATCTGTCCGGCATCCTTGGACTGTTCGGAACAATCTGCGGCTGCTGATCGCTCGGTCAACAACATCAAAAAGGCGGGGTGGGCATCGGCCCCATCCCGCCTTTTCGATCATTCCGCCGGAGTTTCGATCAACTTCAGCCGGACAGGCGCCGCCGGCCGCTCCATGGCTCGGCCGCGCACGTGGTGGGCGCGTCGTGCGTGGTGGGCAGGGCCCACCCTACCGGCGGCTGGTCCGCCTCGGACCTGTCGCGCCCGGGCGTGCGAGAGTGACGCGTCCCGCCTTGGTTCTGTTTGATGGATCACGGTTCACGCTTGGCTCGCCACGACGCGCTTGGCTCGCCCCGAAGGGGCGTGATTATGGTCGCGCTCCGCGCCGGGTTCATTGTCGCGCTCTGGGCGTGATCGCCTGCGCGCTACGGCGGGCGCGGCCCGCTCTCTCGATCCGCCCGGCGACCCGATCCGCTTTCGCAGAATCACGATCCGTCAAACGGAACCTAGTCGTCGTCGCGCTCCATTTCGCGCTTGTCGGATTCGCAGTCGTCCAGCTCATCCTCCAGATAGTCGATCCGCGCATACGCCTCCGCCAGGCGCTCACGGGCTTGCGCGTGGTCGCGCGTCGGCGGCACGCGCGACGTGTCGACCGGCCGGCTTCCGCTGGAACCGACGGTAATCCGCTCCGGCGCCTTGACCGAAACGCAGCCCGACATGAGCACAATCACAAACGCCGCGATTCCAAGCACTCGCACAGTCATCGATCCCCCATTTCTTTATTGACTCGTCCACCCACCCGAGGCGGCGCTTATTCTACTGGTCATTGCCAGACCCGATCAATCCGGATGGCGCGCGCATCGCCTACAACGCACTGCCGCAGTACTTGCAGTGCCGCGCGTTATCATCATGCCCGGCCACGCTGCATGCCGGGCACGCCCGCGTCTGCATCGACTTGCGCTTCGCTTCCGCAATCTCGACGCTGACGATACCCGTCGGCACCGCGATGATCCCATAGCCGGCGATCATCAACATACTGGCCAGAAACCGTCCGAGCGGCGTATCGGGCGTCAGGTCGCCGTAGCCGACGGTCGTCATGGTGACAACCGCCCAGTACATGCTGACCGCGATGTTGGAAAAACCGTGCTCCGGTCCTTCGATCAGGTACATCATCGCCCCGACGATGACGATCACCGTCAGCACCGTCCATAGAAACACAATAATCTTGTGGCGACTGGCGTACATCGCCGCCCGCAAGACGCGCGCCTCCGATACGAACTGCGCGAGTTTGAGCACGCGAAAAATGCGAAGCAGGCGGATCGCGCGAATCACGACCAGTGACTGCGCGCCAACGAAGAACAGGCTGAGGTATGTCGGCAGGATCGCCAGCAGATCGACGATGCCGAAGAAGCTGCCCGCGTACCGCAGCGGACGCCGGACCGAGATCAGTCGCAGCCCGTACTCGATCGTGAACAGCACCGTAAACGCCCACTCGAGCGCGAACAGCGCCGGACCCCACCGATTGCGCAGATTGACATCGCTTTCGATGACGACCACGACGACGCTGCCCACGATGCTCCACAGCAGCAGCACATCGAACCAGCGACCGACGGGCGTGTCCGCCTCAAAGATGATCTCGTGCAGGCGCTCGCGCCAAGGCGCAATCGTTTTCTCGGATGTGGTCATGAAGCAGGACGCTCCTCGCCTTGGCGGCGACCAGCGGGACATCGATCATCGCGGCGGCGCCCCCACAACCACGGGCCCCGCTACCGGCTCGGCAGCAGGTCGTCCGCCTCCACGATCGCGACATGATGATGACTGGCCGTTTCGAGGAGGCGCCGCATCTCCTGAACCGCTTCGCGAATCCCGACCAGCACCGACCGCGCGATGATGCTGTGGCCGATGTTGAAATCAGTAATGCCGGGAATCCAAGCGACCGGCGCGACATTGCGATACGTCAGGCCGTGCCCGGCATGCACATCCAGGCCGAAATCATGCGCCCGGTCCACGCCTTCGACCAGCGCATCCAACGCCTTGGAGCGCGAGCGCGGCGTCTTGGCGTGCGCATAGCCGCCGGTCCACAACTCGACCGCGTCGAAGCCGCATTCGGCCGCCGCCTGAATCTGCTTTTCGGCCGGCTCGATAAACGCGCTGGTGGCGATACCCGCGCCTTTCAGTCGCTTCACCAGCGGCTTGAGACGCTTCGCGCTGCGCGGGACATCCAACCCCCCTTCGGTGGTCAGTTCCTGCCGCCGCTCCGGTACCAGCGTGACCTGATCCGGCTTCAGGCGCATCGCGATTTTCACGATGCCCGCGTCGGTGGACATCTCCATGTTCAGCTTCGTCGCGACCACCTGCTTGAGCACCTCCGCGTCGCGATCGTTGATGTGCCGACGATCCTCCCGCAGATGAAACGTAATGCCGTCCGCGCCGGCCAATTCCGCCTGCGTAGCGGCCCACACCGGGTCCGGCTCATCCGCCCGTCTCGCCTGTCGCAACGTCGCCACATGGTCGATGTTCAAATTCAGTTTCAGCATTCGTCGCCTTTCAAAAACGCGTTCAGTGCCGGATGACTAGCCCTATGGCGTCGTCCCGCCCTTGATTTCCACCGTCGCGCTCGGCTGCGGATCCGGCAGGCGGACCGGCGGCTCCTCCGTCCATCCGAGCGGCGTTTCCACGCGGAACAGCGACGGCGACAACCCCGGTCCAAGCTCGATGTCCTCGAAGGTCACATCAATCGTCGAATTCACCCGGCCGGTTCCGTCCAGTTTTTCCGCACGCACCCGCGTCGGCAGGCCCTCCAGCTTGGCGTCGCGCGCCACCCAGAATTCCAGCGACTTGTAAAACTCGGCCGAGCGCGTCCCCGGCTTGGGCTTCAACAGCAACCGGTCGTGCTTGTCGTCCCCCTGCCGACGCGTCACATCAAATTCCGCCAGAATATCTTCCTTGCGCTGTCCGAATGGCAGCGGGAAAATCCCCTCGCCGACCTTGTACGGGTTCGATTTGTCACCCTTGCGCCGCACTTCATGGCGAGAGATCGTCTTCGTCGCCCCGATCGCCTCGACGTACCAGTAGCCGTCAAACGCATACCGCTCGTCGATCTCCTGCCGCCGCTTGCTCTGCGTCTTCTCGACGAATTTGACCAGAAATTTCGCGGCCTCTTCCCCGCCGCGATCCTCATCCAGATACGCCAACTCGCCCCGT
The DNA here is from genome assembly GCA_964528455.1 of uncultured Planctomycetales bacterium. Classification (GTDB taxonomy): domain Bacteria; phylum Planctomycetota; class Phycisphaerae; order UBA1845; family Fen-1342; genus DSPM01. The sequence goes on from CAZGTH010000005.1 coordinate 55,269, forward strand.
TTCACGACAATGTCATTGGCGTCCTGATATTGCAGAGACCATGTCATCTGCTTGACGCGCAAATCGCGGACGCGCCTCCGCTCCAGGCGCGTCAGGATCCGATCCACTTCCGGATCGAGCGCGACCGCCGCCGGCTTGCCCTCCACGTCCGACGCGGTCGACACGTCTCCGCCGGCCGCTTCGCCGCTTTGTGCCCACAGCGTGGCGGACATCAGTCCCGCCGCTATCATGCCGATCCCGGCTCGCATAATGGAAATCTTGGTCATCATTTTGGTCCCTTCATGCTCGATACGGGTAAGCAATGCCTCGAGCGGGCGTCAGTCTAAGACATTTTCGCGTTTTTCGCGCCACACCGGGCGCACCGCCGGCTGATCCGAACACGCATGCCCATACTCCTTGACATCATCTACGCGATCGCCGTTTGTCTGGCGGCCCCAATATTGCTCTACCGCCGCCTGCGCCGCGGCCCGGGCAGCCTATCCATTTCCGAGCGTCTGGGCGGCGTGCCGGTGCGCCCCGTTTCCGCCCGCTGCATCTGGATTCACGCGGTCTCGCTGGGCGAGGTCAACGCCACGCGAACGCTGGTGCGCGAGCTGCGGAAACGCTCGCCGGACACCGTCATCGCGATCAGCGCCACCACCGCCACCGGCCTGACACAAGCCCGCAAACTCTACCCGAACGAGATTGTGTTTCGGTTTCCGCTTGATTTCTCATGGGTGATCCGCCGCGTCCTCAACCGACTCCGGCCAACCGTCATCGTCCTGATGGAACTCGAGGTCTGGCCCAACTGTCTCGAAATCGCCCGCCGAGCCGGCGTGCCGGTGATGATCGCCAACGGGCGCGTTACCGACCACAAGACGATGCGCCGTTTTCGGCTTCCGGTTTTGCGCAGCCTCGGGCGCTGGATGTTTCAGCGAATTGACTGGGTCGGGGCGCAGGATGAGACCTACGCCAACCGGTTCCGCCAGCTCGGCGTCCCCGGCGACCGTATCGAAATCGTCGGTTCCATCAAATACGACGCGGCTGAAACGGCGGATTGGATCGAGGGCCAGACCGAACTTGGTCGCGAAATGACGATCGACCCGCTGGCGCCGCTGTGGGTATGCGGCAGCACGGGCCCCGGCGAAGAGGCGATCATCCTCGACGTGTATGCCGGACTCCTGCCGCAGTTTCCTGAGCTTCAACTGGCGATCATTCCCCGCCGACCGGAGCGTTTTGACGAAGTCGCCTTGCTGATCACGGCGCGGGGTTACGCCTGCCTTCGCCGCGATAAGGCCAAACCCCCGCTGGTACCGTCCGGGGTTGACGCGCCGCGTCCGGTGTTCCTGGGTGACACCATGGGCGAGCTGCGGAAGTTCTACGCTTTGGCGACGGTCGTTTTTGTCGGCCGCAGCCTGATCCCGGAAGGCGGTTCGGATGTCATGGAGGTGGCGGGCCTTGCCAAAGCGATGATCATTGGCCCACACACGGAGAACTTCGCCGAGCCGGTCGCCCTGCTGCGATCGCGGGAGGCGTGTGTGGTCGTGGACGATGGGCGGGGGTTGCGAGACGCCGTCGCGAAACTGCTGAAAGACCACGGCGGCCGAAAAAAAATAGGAGAAGAGGCGAGGGCAGCGATCCTCTCCCGGCGGGGGGCGACCGCCGTAACGGCCAGAAGAATCCTGGATCGCTGCTAGCGCCGGGCGGTTTCGCGTCCGTTGCCGCCCCTGCTGGTCCTCGCGCTCTTCTCAGCGACCCGTGGCCTCAGCGCCCGCCCACCGCGTGGTACGGTGGCCCTACTGCGGGGAAGGGCCAGGGTCGTCCGTCTGTCTTGATCTGTGCCGCGATGTGCTTCGAAACCGGTTCCGATCGTAGTGGATCGGCATTATCGATGCAATCGAAAAACGGGGCGAAAACGCCCGGATTCCAATTGCGAAACCGATCCCATCAGCCGCCCCCGGATGCGGGATTCCGGCCCGCCCGGGGCGCGGATAAGCGTGCGGTTCGAACTGGCCTGCCCGCGACGAGGAACCGGGCTTGGGTTATAAGACAGCATGGGCCGAGCCACTCCAATTCGAGCCACCGCGACCCGCCTCCATCGGCGGGGCGCCCGGCTAATGCCGCTTCTGACCGGATGGACGCTGGTGCTGGGCGGATGTGCGAATCCCAACCCGGCCGCCGACCGGGCGATTGCGCTCCGCACCGCCCGGCTGCAGGACACGGTCGACATCGCCAAAAAAGAAGAGACACGGCGCGAGCCGCAAATGGCGTACACGCTCAATCTCGCCCGAGAGGACATCGAACGCGATCGCGACGCGGATCTGCCCTCGAATGTGAAGCTTCTCTCCGACCGACTCGACGATGACATCGAGCGATTTGAGGAGCGACAGCCGCGCTACCGCAAAGACACGTTGGATGTGCTGCGGGGCAAGCCCGAGACAATCGAAGAGACGGCCATCAAGCTGTTCCTGTAAGATTCGGGAAACCGGATCGCCCGATCGACCATCGTGACCCCTTGTTGAGCAAGACCCAAATGCCTGACACGCAGACGACGCCGCACACGCCCGTTCCGCCGCTGAACCTGTCCGCGAACTTCATGCCGCTGCGGGATGAGATCCTCGCGGGCATCACCGAGATTTGCGACTCCGGGTATTACATCCTTGGGCCGCGCGTTGAGGCGTTTGAGACGGCGCTCGCGGCATACTGCGGCGGGCCGCACGCGCTGGGAGTCTCGAGCGGCACCGATGCGCTGTTGCTCGCGCTGATGGCGCTCGACATCGGCCCCGGCGCCGAGGTGATCTGTCCGGCGTTCACGTTTTTCGGCACGGCCGGCACGATCGCGCGGGTCGGTGCGAAGCCCGTCTTCTGCGACATTGACCCCGCGACTTACAACCTCGACGTCGCCGACATGGAGCGCCGCATTACGCCGAAGACGCGGGCGCTGATGCCGGTGCATCTGTACGGCCAACTGGCGGACATGCGGAAGATTCAAGAGATCGCCGCGAAGCACGAGCTGCCGATCATCGAGGATGCGGCCCAGGCGGTCGGCGCGACGCTCACGCCGGGCGGTCCAAAGGCCGGGGCGCTGGGCGACTTCGGCTGCTTGAGTTTCTATCCAACGAAGAACCTGGGCGCCATCGGCGACGCGGGCGCCCTGCTGTGTCGCACCGAGGAATCGCACGCAAAGGCCCGCAGCCTGCGGCTGCATGGCGAGACGAAGAAGTACCACCATCGCTTCATCGGCGGCAACTTTCGGATTGACGCGCTGCAGGCGTTTATCCTCAGCGTCAAGCTGCGCCATATTGACGCGTGGACGGCGCAGCGCCGGGCGGTCGCGCACCGCTATACCAATCTGCTGACCGACGCCGGCCTGGCGCCGGAGGTTGTGCGTGCGCCGGAAGAGCGCATCGGCCAGCATGTCTATCACCAGTATGTGATTCGCGCGCCGCGGCGCGATGAGCTGGTGGCGTTTCTGGCGGAGCGGAAGATCGGCAGCGGCGTTTACTACCCGATCCCGCTGCATATGCAGGAGTGCTTCGCGTATCTGGGCGGCAAGCGCGGCGACCTGCCGCACAGTGAACGCGCGGCGGAAGAAGTGCTGGCGCTGCCTATGTATCCGGAACTCAGCGAAGCCCAACAGGCGCAGGTCGTGAACGGCATTCGCGCATTTTACGACAAGGCCGGCTGACCCGTCAGCCATTCCTCCAGTCGCACCAGTCCCTCGTCGATCGAGACGCGCGGCTGGTAGCCCAGTTCGCGTCGCGCGGCGCTGATATCAAAATAGTGCGCCGTCGCGAGTTCGTGCGCCACAAAGCGCGTCATCGGCGGCTCGCCCGGCAGACGCAACAGCCGATACACGCCTTCCAAAATCCCGCCGATCCGTGCGGCTTTCTGCAGCGAGATCGATTTTCGAACCGGCGGCAGCTTGGCACAGGCGAGGATGCGATCAATCAGTCGCCAAAGCGGCATCGGCTCGCCGTTTGTAATGAAGAACGGTCGGCCCGCTACGCCGGGATTCGCCTCCATCGCGGCGGCGGCGTGGAGATGCGCCGCCGCGGCGTTGTCGATATAGGTCGTGTCAACGATATTCTCGCCCGATCCAACGCGGCGCAGGCGACCGGATCGGGCGCGGGCGATCAGCCGCGGCACGATGTGCGGATCCCGCGGACCCCAGATCAGATGCGGACGCAGCGCAACCACGCGCAGGTTCGCGTCACTCGCGGCCAGCGCCAATCGCTCGGCCTCCGCTTTGCTGGCGCTGTAGTGCGTGTGCTCGTGCGTGGCGTATGGCAGCGACTCATCGCCGTTTTCGATCGCGGCTCCGTCGAACACGACGCTCGGCGAGCTGGTGAAAACCAACCGCGTTACACCCTGCGCGCGACAACCTTCGATCACCCGGCGGGTCGCGTCGACGTTCGCGCGCTGATAGTCCGATCGCTTGCCCCACACGCCGGCCTTGGCGGCGACGTGAAACACCACATCCGCGCCGGCGCTGGCCGCTTCGGCGACGCCCGGCTCCGCGAGATCGCCGCGCATCGTTTCAACGCCGATTTCGCGCAACGCCGGATAGTCGCCACGCGCGATGATCCGCACGCGCCAACCCTCGTCCCGCAACATATGGGTGATCGCCGCGCCCAGGAACCCACCGCCACCCGTCACGAGCGCGCGCCCCTTTCCGGTCGGGACGCTTGCGCCGACCGCGCTCATCGGCGCAATCGACCCGCCGCCCAGACGGCCAGGTCCTCGCGCCGGATCTTGGCGTTGTGCCGCACATCGACCGGAAAGCGCGGATGGAACAGCACATCGCGAATCGCGCGGGTGTGCGCGTGACGGGCGGCAATCTCCAACAACTCGCGCGTGAGCGCGACGCGATCGACCGGCTGGCCGTCCGCGAGCTCGACGCATAACACCGGGCGCTGGGCCCCGGCGGCGCCGACCCCGACCAGCGCGGCGCGAGATACCTGCGAATGTGACAGAAACACCTGCTCACATGGCACACTGAACATCACGCCATCGGCTGTCCGCACGCGATGGGCTTTCCGTCCGCAGAACCAGACGCGCCCATCAGCGTCAATCCAGCCGACATCCCCCATGCGATGCCACACGCCCCCGCCGTCGGCGGCGATCTTGGCGGCGCGCGTCGCCGCGCTCTGCTCGAAATACGCGCGCGTGGTGGTCGGCCCGGAGACGACGAGTTCCCCAACTGCTTCCGGAGCCGCGAGCGCCATGTCGCTTTCGTGCGCGATCGGCTCATCGCCGATTTCAATTACGCGGACCCGCATACCCGGCAGTGGCTTTCCGACGCATACCCCGCCGCCAAGCGCGGTTTTCTCCGCAGTCTCGCGCAGGATTTCATCGGCGGCGATGTCCGTAATCGGAAGGCATTCCGTCGCGCCGTATGGCGTATGAATCGACGCGTTCGGCGCAGCCTCGGTGAGCGACCTTAGCAATCGGGCGGGCGCCGGCGCGCCGCAGGTGATCATGCGCCGCAAGCCGTCGAGGCGTTCGCCGGTCTGCGCGCAGTGCCGGGCCAGATTTGTCAGCAACGCCGGCGAGCCGAACATGTGTGTGCACTGATGGGCGCGGATCGCGTCGATGATGCGACGTGGATCGGCGCGACCCGGACGCGACGCGTCCATATCGGGAATCACGGCCGTCATTCCCAGGGCGGCGTCGAACAGCGCGAACAGCGGAAACGTCGCCAGATCAGTTTCGCTCGGCGTGTATTGATAGTGGCTCGCCAAGTAGTCGACCTGCGCGTCGAACATGGCATGTTCGTAAATCACACCCTTGGCCGGACCGGTGCTGCCGCTGGTGAAGAGAATCGCGGCGGTATCGCTCGCCAGCGTATCGGCCGCCGCGAACGGGGCGTCACTCCCGTCGCGGATCTCATCCAGCGTCGCGCCGCCCCAGCAGAACCGCCGACCCACGGTGACATTGGTCCGAACGTCCCGAAACGCGGACGGGTGCAGCAGCCGAAAAACATGCGCCAGCGGGATGCCGATGAAGGCGCCGGCCCGCACGCTCCCCAAACACTGCGCCAGGTTCTTTCGCCCCATGCCGGGATCCACCAGCACGGGCACGGCGCCAAGGCGAAACAGCGCGAACGTCAGCGCGAAAAACTCCGGTCCGGGGCGGACCATCAGGATCACGCGCATCCCGCGCGCCACGCCGATCCGCCGCAGCCCACGGGCGTACGCGGTCGCGTCGCGATCCAGCGCGGCGAAGGTCGTCGTCTGCGCCGGCTGACGCCCGCGCGCCGCGAGAATCACGGCCGCCTTGTCGGGATACCGGGCCGCGCTGGCGGCGAGGCGGGCCGCGATGTTCACGCGCTCATGAGCCACAGACGCGCCGGGTGGAGTTGATCGCATGGTCGGGGTCATCGCGTTCGCTCGGTGGGAGTAAGTCGTGTTGGCGGCGCGCCGGCGGGCTCGCGCGTTTCGATCCTGGCGCCCGCGCGACGCGCGGCAAGTGGCGCATCGCGCAGAAAACGCTCCATCAGCGGGATGATGCGTTCGTGGGCGTCTTCGAGCACATAGTGCCCCGCGTCCTCGAACACGTGCGACTCCGCATGAGGCCAGCGGCGCCGCCACTCGGCCAGAAAGGCGTCATCGAATACGAAATCCTGCCGTCCCCAGCAGATCAGCGCCGGCCGATCAGCCAGGGCGCGCATTCCCTCGTCCACGGCGCTGGCGCAGTCCCAGGCGGGGTCGCCGGGGCGCAGCGGAATGTCCTGAACAAAACGCAGCGTCGCGATTCGATTCCGCCAGGAATCATAAGGCGCGACGTACGCCGCGCGCGTGTCCGCCGAAAGCGGTCGCTTGCAGGCCATCCGCGTCGCCAGCCCGGCGAACGCGTTGAAACCGCGGATCGCCAGCGGGCCGAAGCCGGGCAGATTGCGCAACAGCTTCAGCCGCCAATCCAGCGGCTTGCCGTTCGGCAGTCGAAACGCGGCTGTGTTGAGAATGACAAATCGCGAGACGCGCTGCGGGTTGCGCAGCGCCGCGGCCATGCCGATCATTCCGCCCCAGTCGTGCAGCACAAACGTCGCGTCGTGAATATCGAGCCGATCGAGCAGCGTGGTCAGATCGTCAACGCGGCGTTCCAGTGTATAGGGATACGCGCTGTCCGCCGGCTTGTCAGAAAAACCACAGCCGATGTGATCCGGCGCGATTACGCGGTAGTTCTCACGAAAGGCCAGCGCGATACGTCGGAAATAAAACGACCAGGTCGGATTGCCGTGTACACAGACGATCGGCGGACCGGCGCCTTCGTCGATGTATCCCATCTCATGGCCGTTGATGTCCGCGCGGCGCCGCTCAAACGGGTAAAGGTCGCCCAGTTTGCGCTCGATGCCGGCGAGGTGGCGGGCGTCGCTCATACGCGCCCCCAATCCACGCCGAGCATGACGCAATTCAGCCCGCTGCCGATGCCGAGAAACGCGACCGAGTGGCCGGGCTCGATGAATCCGCGCTCGGCGGCGATCGCGGCGGTAATCGGAAGCGAGACGGTGCCGATGTTGCCCAGGAACGGGAATGTCGAGTAATCCGTCGCCGGATCGATACGGAGCGTTTTCAGAACGGCGTCGCGATTGGCCGCGCCCACCTGATGACACACGACGCGATCCGGCCGCGACCACCCCATTTCGTCGGTCAAATCGCGCCAGGTCTCCGCGCCGAGTCGCACGCCATTCTCCAGCACGGCGACGGCGTGTGTTTCCATGACCATCGGCGCGGACGCGGGGTGTCCGGTATCCGGCCCCCAGCGGCAAAGGCGATGGTGACGGGTGTCCTGCCGCGCGACGCCGCCGCGCAGCCGGGCGGCGCCGTCTCGCGCCAGATCGTCATGGACAAGCAGCATCGCGACGGCGCCCGAACCGCCCGTCATGGTCGCGAGTGATGACTTGAACGTCTCCATGTCGCGCTCGGCGAGCATGCGGTCGATCGTCAGGTCGACAATCTGCCGCGCCGTTTCGGCGCACACGATCAGGCCGGCTTGAATCTGGCCGAGTTCGATCGCGTTGGCCACTTGCAGTGTCGCGTTCATGGCGCCGAGGCAGGCGTTGGACACGTCGTAAACGAGAGCGCGCGGCGCCACGCCGAGCGCGTCGGCGACGGCGCAGGCCGTGGCGGGCTCGATCTGATCGCGGCAGACGCCGGCGTAGACCACTGCGCCGATGCGGGAGGGGTCAAATGCCAGCCGCGACAGCAGGGCCTTCGCCGCGCGGGCAGACGCTTCCGCCATCGACTGGCCCGGATTCCAGAATCGACGTTCGCGCACGCCGGTCAGCGGCTCAATCTGGCGCGGGCCGAGACCGAGCGCGGCATAGAGCGGCGCCAGGCGATCATCCAGCGCCGCGGACTCGACGACGTTTGGCGGCAACTCATATCCGATGCCGGCGATGGCCACGCGTTGATAGCGCATCAGGCGTTCCTCCGCGGCGCGAGGCGCAACCCGAAGCGCTTCATCTCGTAAATTGTCAGGCCGTCAACGCGCAGGAAGCCATCCGCAATCACAGTCGGACAATCGCCATCCGGGCGCTCGATGATCGACGCGTCCACCTCGACGCGCTGCGCCGTCGGCAGTATCTGCCCACGATAGACCCACTCGTGTCGGGCGTTCAGCATGATCGGCTCAAACATGTGCGTCGTCGCAAGCTCGGGGAAGCGGCGCAGCAGGTCGTATCGCAATAGTTGCAGAAACGATTCCAAGCCCAGCGATCCGGGGCAGACCGGGTCCTGATGGAAATGCGCCGCGAAGAACCACTCGCGCGCGTCGACCCGCTTTGTCCCGCGCAGAAAACCCAGCCCATGCGGCCCGCCGTCCGGCAGGTCGATCTCGATCCGGTCAATCATGCGCAAAGCGCGGGCCGGCATCTGCGCAGCGGCGAACCGCACGTCGGCCCCCGCGGCGGCATCCGGCGTGAGCGGCCTGGTGTCAGAGAGCACAACGGGAGCCGCCGACGAGGCCGCAGGCTGAAACGCGCGCTGCGCCGCGTCGCGGATGCCGACCTGCGTGGCAAGCGCGCCGTCGGTAAAAAAGCCGAAATAGGTGTCGCCGTCGTAGATCAGGCCGGACGGGTCCCACACCTGCATGTCGAACTTCTCAATCAGCATTCCCGCGGCTTCCGAGACGTCCGTGATGCGCACGCGCGTGGTCAGCAGGCGGGATTCGGGCGTGACCACGCGCAACATCGTCGCCGCGCCGCCGAGATTTCGGAAACGCGTATCCACCGGACTACGCAACGCGGAGCCAAGATACGCCGCCAGCCAGCCGCAGGGTTGCAGCGCAACCTCCAGCAACACGCCAAAGGGCATCGTCGGCTGATGATTCGCCGCAAAGTACCACGCGTCTGGCGGGACATCGTATTGCGCCTCGATCCAGCCGCCGGCGGCGAGGCGCCAAGACTCCGCCTGTGTCCGCGTGATCCGATCGAGGAACATATACGGCGGACCTGGCAGCCGCGCAATGCGTCGCTCTTGATCAAAGACAGCGTACTGCGGGCCAAACGCCTGCGATGGGTCGCCGGTCGCGAACTCGAGAATCGACTGGCGATCGAATATCGGCGGCTGCGGTCGCGTCGGTGCGGGGACATCTCCGATCGGTCGGACGTCAACGGGCGCGGCCGGCGCAACCCCGCTCACTCGGCCGGCCCACACGCGTTCGATGTCTGCGCGGGTCACGCCGGTCAGGCGCATCGACATATCTGTAAACCGCACGATCGGCTTGCCGTCCGCGAACATCAGCGCATCGGCGATGACATACGGCTCGGGCTCGAAACCGATCTCTTTCAGCTCGACCTCGTAGGTCACAACGCGCGTCGCGGCCGTCACCGGTCCGCGGCACTTCAATTGGCACGGCGTATCCAGGCGCGGCTCATACGCGAACGCGTCGCGCTCCGCCAGCCAACCCATGCGCAACAGCAAAACGCGCAATGTGTGCGCGCAGCATTCGTACATGAGCGTGCCGGGCATCACCATGTCGTCGACGAAGTGGCAGGTGAGATACCAGTCGTCCGGTCGCACGTCCGCCTCGGCGCGAATTGCGCCGCGTTTCAGCCGTCCGCCTTGCGGATCGAGATCCACAATTCGATGGACGAGCCGCATCTTGCCGTCCGGTATTCGCGGCGGATCGCGCAGCGGCAGATCCGCGAAGGCGTGCCCGAAACACGCGGCCAAGGCGCCGCGGCGGAGCGCATCAAGCTGCGACTCGGAATACGTTTCTCGGGCAAGCGGCGTGAATGCGGCGGATTGGGCGTCCAGCCCAGACGCGTCGTGACTGACGGTGTTCGAGTCTTCGTGCCCCGGATCGCGCAAACGCGGGATTCCCCGCGACTCTTCGATTTCCCGCTCCGTGAAGAATCCCGCGCAGCCATTCGTCATCGTCAGCAGCGGCTGACCGTTGATCGTCCCCTCAAAGCGGAAGAAGAACAGCCATGCGGGCCCCTGGCGCACGAAGCGGTCAATGGCGATGTCATAGCGAATCACTTCGCCGGGACGGGGAAGGCCGCGATGAAAACGAATCGTCGCGTCCAGCAAACGATAGGCGCGCTCGCCGCGAACTTCGAGATCGATCCCCAGCCATGAGCAGAGAAACAGATCGGCCTGTCCAGCCTCGACCGTGACGCACACGGGCGCGCGGTCGTGATCGAGGTACCAGCCGCCGGGCGGCAGGACATCATGCTCGGTCACGATCGATCCGGAAGACATGGAGCCCGGCCCGCCTTCGATGCTGAGGATGCGATCCACGAGCATCAACGGCTCATCCGGTAATCGCACGCGCTTCGCGAACGAGTCGACGACCGCGAAGCGCGCGTCAAACAGTGAGCCGAGTTCGCCCACGGCGAAGCGCATGCACTGCTCGCGCGTAAAGGCGAGCGGCGCCGGCGCGCCAGGCGCCGTGGGCGCGTCCGCCTGCTCGCCAAACGGCGCAGACGTCCGGGAAACCGGCCTGCGGGCCGCCTTTCGCGCGACCAGCGCCGCCAGCGCGGCCATGTTTCGATCGGACTCCACCAGGAATGTCTGGTGCGCCGCCGCCGTGGACGCTGAAAGCGCGACCAGCGCCTCCGGCGTCAGCGCGTCCTGACGTAGACGAAGCGTCGTATCGCTCCGCCGAGTCAACGCCGATACGGGTTCGGCTGGCGCTTCGCGCGGCTCAATCATCGTCATAGCCTGCATGTGGACATGGTCTTGGCTGTCGTTCTGTTTCGTCGCCGCGGGTCGCTTCTGAACCGGCCATGCGGCGCGCCCAGGGGAACTACCAAGCGATACCCGCACACTCGAGCCAGTCTGAAGCGCGGACTCCGGAGCGCCTGTTTCCGCTTCATTCGCCCCGAGCCGCGCCGACTCGATCGGGAGCCGCCGCTCTGCGATCAGCGTGGCGATCACGCTCGCTATCCCGGCCACTTCGTCGCCGGTTTCATCGATGGCCAGCACCGTCGCGCGCGATCCCAGGATCTCGCGGATCATCCGCGCACATCCCGCGCGCGGACCGACCTCGATGAAGATCTGTGCGCCATCCGCATGGGCGGCTTCGATGACTTTCGGAAAGTCAAAGCCCTGCAGCGCCTGGCGGGTAATGGAATCGGCCGCGGCGGCGCGGGTGACGTCATATGCGGCCCCTGCGGCGGCGCTGTAGAAGTGCACCCCGGGCGGCGTGACGGTCTCCAGATCGTGCAGCGCGCGATAGGCCGATTCCACCTCCGTTACGACCGAACAATGCACAGATGACGCCCCGCTGACAGGGATCGCCTGGCAGTTCAACGCGCTCAGCGCATCGCCGACCTGCGCCGCGTCGCCGCCGATGACACACTCGGTCGGCGTGTTGCGAATCAGCAGGTACACGCGCTCAAATCGAGCCACAACCTCGCGCACCGCTTCAGCGGCACGCTTCACCACGACCACGCGCCAATTGATCGGATCCGCGTTCGCCGCGCCCCAATGCCGGCGGGCCGCGTCACAACCGGCGACGAGATCACTCCGAAAGAGCGACGAGCGCATCAGCCGCGCAGTCATCTCGTCGCGGTCCGGCCATGCGCCCAGGGCGAACAGGGCCGTCGTCTCGCCAAGGCTGTAGCCGATCGCGGCGTCGGGGCGAAGCCCGCAAACCGCGAGAATCCGCGTCAATAGCACGCCGTGGGCCACCTGCGCCTGAATCAACCGCGCCGGCTCCGCGGCCATGGCGTCATGCGCGCCCGTCTGGTTTGAATCTGCGCCCGCCGGCGGCATCCGCCAGCATAGGTCAGGCGCGAGTTGTTCGCGGAGCCGGCCGCATTCCCCGCCAAGTTGATCCAGAACCTCCGGCCAGACCACCGACACCGCCGCGCCCATTCCGGGACGATGGGCGCCAGAGCCGGGATAAACGAACGCGACCCCGGCGCTCGGCCCGAGCGGACGCGGCGTGTAGCGCGCTTCCGCGGCGCGCAGCGGTTCGTCCGGGCGCTGCGTTAGTCGCTCATGGGCCAACCGCGCCGCGCGGCGCGCTGACGACGCGTCATGCGCGATCAGGGTCACTGCAAGCGGTTGCCCGGCGCGAACCGCGGCCCGTTGTTGCGCCCGGGAAACGCCGGCCCGCCAGCGCTCATCGCTGATATCCCGCTCAAAGGCGCTGATTTCATTCCGCAGCGCCGCCGCGTCCTCGCCGACAAACGGGATCACCGTCGGCGCGCCCGCGCGCCCGTCGCTCGGAACGCCGCGCGATTTGGGTGCCGCCGCTTCACAGAACGCGGCCGCCACGGTTTCGCCGAACGCGTCTCCGGCGACCACGACGCCGCGCCGCGGACCGTCCGCGCGATCCCGCAACCAGTATTGCGGCGTCACTTCGTCAGCTACGGTGAGACCACCCGGTATCACCCGCGCGTGGATCGCGGCGATCATCCGTGCGGCGGCCAGCAGCCCCGTCGCGGCGCCGTACTCGCCGGCGCATCCGGCCGCGCGCTCCTGCGAGTCGTCCGGCGTCGCCCGATCGAGCAGCACGCGCCCTGCGGACTCCTCAGGCGGCATGACGGCGTCGAGCGCCCGTCGCTCCGCCGCCGCGCGCGCCGTCCGCGTGAGCCCGGTCGCGGACGCCGCGTTGATGGCGTGAAGGTCTGCGTACCCGGCGCCGGGCTGAACATCGGCCGCTCTTCGCAACACGAGCGCAACGGCCCCCGTCGCTGTGCGGGGCGATGCGCCCGTTGATGGCGCGCCGGCCGCCACGTCACCGTAAAACTCCGCCCCGGCCAATGCGCGCAGCGCCAGCGCGGCGCGCTCCGCGCGCGGGTCAGCGGCGATGTCCACCGCGCCCACCAGCGCCGCGTCGATCTCACCCCGCCGCAGCGCCCCCACCGCCAATGCCAGCGCTCGCAGGCCGGACGCCGCCCCGCTGGAGACGGCGAAAGCGGGTCCGCCGAACCCGAACTCGCGCGCCACGCGACTGGCGACAACACTGCCGAGCGACCCGAGTACGCGCGTCGCGTCCAGCGCTGGGCCCGACGCGTTCTTCAACTCGGCGATCCAGTCGGCCAGTTCGGCCTCGGTCAGTTCGATCCCGGCGCGGGCCGCCCACTGTCGCGCCAGCTCCGGCAATGCCCAACGAAAATGATAGTTGGTCGTATTCAGATCAAGCGCGATCCCCACGAATACGCCGACCCGCGGCTGTGGCGTCGCGCGTTCGCCGCCGCGCCACATGCCCGCGTCGCGCAGCGCGCCGGCGGCGACGCGCAGCATCAGCGACTGCTGCGGCAGAATCTCTGACAGCTCGTTCGGGGGCACACGAAACACGGTCGGAATCGACACTTCGCGCATTGGCGTATCCGACCGGACGCGGTCCGCCCGTAGCGCCCGCAGCGAGCCTTGCAGCGCCGCGCGATCCGGCCACTCGGCCGTAAACACCTCCATGCCCACCACCGCCAGCGGCGCCGTGTCGACCTTGCGCGGGCGCGCCGGCGACTTCGCCGACGCCGGACGGGGTCGATGCTCCTCCAACAAGAGGTGCGCGTTAATACCCCCGAAGCCGAAGGCGCTGACCGCGGCGCGAAGTGGTTGGCCCGCGATTCGCGGCCACGGCTTCGGCTCAGACAGGACGGCGAAGCGCACCGATCCGCGCAACGCCTCCGCCGGCTGATCGGCGTGCAACGAAGGTGGTAACGTCTCCGCCCGCATCGCCATAATCGCCTTGATCAGCCCCGCGGCGCCGGCGGCGGTAAGCAAGTGCCCGATCATCGACTTGATCGATCCGATCGTGCGCGTGCGACCATCATCCGGGCAATCCGCAAAAAGCGCATTCAGGCTCCGCAATTCGGTCGCGTCGCCTTGTGGCGTGCCCGTGCCGTGACACTCGATCAGATCGACGTCCGTCGGTCGCCAGCCGGCCTGGACATACGCGGCCCGCATCGCGCGCAACTGCCCCTCTTCGTCGGCCGCGAGCAGGCTGCCGGCAATGTCGTTGGACAGGCCTGCGCCGCGCAACACCGCCAGTATCTCGTCCCCATCGCGCTCCGCGTCCGACAGGCGCTTCATCAGCACGACGCCCGCGCCCTCGCCGACAATCAGACCATCCGCGCGTTCATCGAAAGGGCGACAGACGCCGCTGCGCGACAGGGCCCGCAACAGACCAAAACCCATCTGCGTGTAGAGGCATTCCGGACGCGAAACGCCGCCCGCCAGCATCGCGTCCACTTCGCCAGCCTGCAGCGCCGTCGCCGCGAGATGAACCGCGTACAGGCTGGAAGCGCAGGCCGCGTCAAGCGTAAACGCGCCGCCGCCCAAGCCCAAAGCCGCGGCCAGCAGCGCCGCCGGACCGCCGACCGGATACGCGTTGAGCCAGTCGAATCGGGTCGGCGCGTCCTCGGTCAGACCCGCTCCAAACAGGTCGCGTTCAAAGGCGGCCCGGCGATCAAGCCGCGTCAGGCGCGAAGCGCCATCGGTGGGCAGCGCTATCGCCGCCAAGGCGACCCCGCACCGCAGTTTGTTAATGTTTGACGTATTGGCGCCCAGCCACGCCTGTCGGCCCGCCTCCAACGCGAGATGGAACACCGGATCAAGCGCGTCCAGCAGGCGCGGGTCAAGCCCGAACGCGCTGGCGTCAAGCGAAATCGGATCGCACAGGCAGGCGCGCGTTGAATAGACGTGATCCGGCGTCGCGGCGCCTTGATGGATTGCGGTCGGTTCCGCAATCCAGCGCTCGGCGGGTGTCGCGCCGCAGGCGCCTACGCCCGCCACGATATTCCGCCACAGCGCAGCGGGATTGGCCGCGCCGGGAAAGACGCCGCCCAGGCTGACAATCGCAATTGGCTCGCGGTCGGTCACCGGTTCGACGCCCCGCTAGGCCGAGGTCGTCTGGCGCGCGACGACGGCGCGTCCGCTTCGATTCACGATCCACGACACGCCCTCGAGGCGCGCGACGATCGAGCCATCCGCGTCGAGAATGTCCACATCGGCAAGCAAACGAATGTCATCATGCTCCACCACGCGCATCTCAACCGAGACATCCCGCGCGGGGATCGCCGGCGCAAACTGGCGATACGCCGCGATGCCGGTCGGCAATCCGATGGCGCCCTGTCGCTCGTGCGACCAGAGCAGCCCGAGTTGCAGCGCCGCGTCCAGCGCCAGCGGGCCCGTGATCCAGGCCGCGCGCGGCGCTGGGCTGAGCCAATCCGCCGGCGCGGGCGCGGGGCGCAGTTCCGCGGCGATCCCTTCATCGCCAAACGCCCGGATCGCGGTGATCGCCTGAAAGCGCCGGCCGTGAAACAGGATGTCGCGATACGCCTGCGCGACATCATGTGGATAGGCTCCGCCGCGCATCGGCGTCGCCGGTAGCGGCGCCGCGGGCAACGCGTCGCGCAAATCCGCGACCGCCGAGACACAGAGATGATCGTCCGCGTCGCGCAATTCAAGCGGGCATCGGAACGCCTGACCATCCCGTTCCAGTCGACCAGCATAGATCCGCACATCATTCGCGGCGGATACGTCCAGGCCGCGATGGACGCGGAGACGTTCGAGGCCATGCAGCCGCAACCCGGCGCCATGCAACAGCGCCGCGTGCGCAAGCCACTCGACGCTCATCGCGACCGGCATCATGGCTGCGCCGTTGATGCGGTGATCCGCGAGATACGGGTCAGATTCGAACGAGACGCTTCGCGTGAAGACCAGCGGCAAATCCGCCGGGGGCGCGGTTGCGGCGCCATTGACGGCCTTGCGCGCGGCGCCGTTTCCGCCGGCGGATGGCGCGTCATGTCGGGGCGTGTGCGGAAATCCCGCTCCGATCACGACTTCCACATCCGCGCCGTCACAACCGGCGCCGAGTTCCGCGACAAACGCGGCGGCTCCGCTGGCGAGGGGAATCAGATCGACCCCCTGTCGCTTGAAATGGGCGCGCAGCGTCGCGTCGACCATGCCCCCATCCCACGGGCCCCAGTTGATGGAGACGACGCGAGCGCCGCCACGGCGGGCCCGCTCGCGCCACGCGAGTTTGTTCAGAAACTCATTCGCCATCGCGTAGTCGACCTGCCCGGCGTTCCCGAAACGTGCGCTGACCGACGAAAAGAACACGATCGCGCGCAGTGGATCGTCGCGCGTCGCGGCCAGCAACGCCGCCGCGCCGAGCGCCTTGGTGGAAAATACGCGCTCGAATGACGCCGCTAACTTGTCCACGATGTGAGCGTCTTCGATGACGCCCGCCCCGTGGACGATCGCCGTGATCGGCCCGAACCGCGCCCGGGCTGTGGCCATCGCCTCCGCCACGGCCGATGGGTCGCGCGTATCCACCGCCAGGTAGATCGCATCGCCGCCCGCCGCCCGCAGCCGCCCGATTGTGTGACGAATTTCACGCTCCGCCATTACAGCCCGAAAACGGCGCTGCACATCAGCGGGCTTGGCCGGCGCGCCGTTCGACATGCGATCAAACAGGGCGCGTTTGACCTCGGCCTCGTTTTGCAGGTCCGCCAGCCAGTCGGGTTCTGATTCCGACAGGACGCTGCGGCCCAACAGGACGAATTTGCACAGTGCCGCCTGTGCGAGCGCGACCGCCGAATCGGCCGTCACACCCCGACCGCCTCCGCTGACAATCACCACGTCGTCGGCCCCGAACGCCATGCGGGCGTCCGGCGCTTCGCAGTCGACAAGCTCGACCGAGCAGGCCGTCCCATCCGGCTTCAGCGCAATCTCATCCGCCGATGACTCTACGGCGATGGCGCTGACGATTCGTTCGGCGAGCGCGGCGATCGAAGCCGCTTTCTTTCCATTCCGCGCAGTCGTGGGAAACGCGATATCGATCGCGCGCGATCGCGCGGCCCACTCGCGTGCGGCGGTCTTTGCCAGCGCCGGCCAACCCGCGCCGGTCAGGTCGCCCATCTCCCCGTCAAGCCCGAACCCGCCGCCGAGTCTTGAGACGCAGGCGAAGATCGCGCCGGCGCTATCCACGAACCCCGGCCCAAGCCGACCTGCCCACTGAAAAGCGGCTTGTGACGCCCGCTGCGCCGCCGTCGCGGAAGAATCGCCCGCGGGCGCGATCAGAACTGCGCCCGCCAGACCATCATCCGGCGCGCATTGTTCGCCAAACTCCGCCATTTGCGCTTCGCAACCCCGATCGCGCAGCGCCGTTGCGACCGCGTTGCGCAGCTCATCCGGGTCGCCAATCACCAACCACTTTCCGGACAGCGCAACTTCGGAGGCGGCGGTCAATGGCGCCAGGCGCGGCGCGCGGCGCTGGACCGGCGTGGTCGCGGTCGCGACCGGAGCAACACAAGTGCCGTTGGTCGGCGCGGCCGCGCGGGCAGGCGGAATGTTCGACGCCCCCATGTGACGCACAATGTCGTCGAGCGTGCGCAACGATCCGAGCGCCTGCGCATCGACAGTCGCCAGCGCCGGCAGGCGGCGCTGCGTGGCGGAGAGAATCTCAAGGCGTTTGATGGAGTCAATCCCGAGGTCGGCTTCGAGGTCCATCTCAGGCCGGATCGCGTCGACCGGATAACCCGTGAGTTCCGCCACGACTTCAATCAGCACGCGCTCGGTTCCGTTCGACGCGTCGCCAGCGGCCGCTGACGCGTCGCAACATCGCGGCGTGGGCGACTTCAACTCTTGCGGATCCGTAGCGCCAGTCGCGCCGATCTCGCGCAGGATGTCGCGCAACGTGCGCAAGGCCCCCAGTCGATCCGAGTCTACGGCGGTCAATCTCGGCTCGCGCTTTTGCATCGCGGAGAGAATCTCAAGCCGCTTGATGGAGTCGATTCCCAGATCGGCTTCGAGGTCCATTTCGAGCGTAATTGCGGCGGTCGGATAGCCGGTGAGGTCCGCGACAACCTCCAGCAGGGTTTCAGCCAGCGCCGGCGCCACGGTCGGCGGGCGAGCCGCATCCGAGGGCGGCGTATGGTCCCGGTTGGCGGCGTTGGGCGGCTGCGTCGGCGCCACGTCGCGCAGACGAGCGGCAATGTCGCGCAGGGTGCGCAACGCGCCAAGTTCGGCGGAATCCACCTGGCGCAGTCCCGGCGCGCGGCGCTGGGCGGCGGAGAGAATCTCCAGGCGCTTGATCGAATCGATGCCGAGATCGGCCTCGAGGTCCATGTCCAGATTGATCGCTTCGAGCGGATAGCCGGTGAGTTCGGCGACGACTTCGAGCAGGAAGTCGGCGGATGGGGCGGCGGCTACGACAGGATTCGGGGCGGCGGCAGGCACTTCGGAAACCGGCGGACGCGATGCGGCCGAGGCGGTATCGCTTGAGGCCGGTGCGATCGGCACAGCCGTCAGCGGCGCAAGCTCGCGCGAAACCGGCGCCGATTCGGTCCGGGGCGCGCGCAGGACTTCAGGCGCGGCGGCCTGACCGGCCGATCCGGATGGAGGCGCAGCCGCCGGCGTTTGCGGCATCCGTGGCGCTTCGGGCGCCCGCGCGAACTCGATGGATTGATCAGGCAAACCAAGCAGGGCGCGCATCGTCTCGGCGAGCCGGGCCTGCCCGGTCAGGAACGTCTGGTGCGCAGTCGCCGTCTGCTGCTGCAGCGCCATGATGGCGCGCAATCCCTGCTCAATCGCCCCGGACTCTGTCAGGCCGGATTCGCCCGACGACGGCGCAGCGCTCGACGCGGCCGGCGCGCGCGGCGGCGGCGCCGGCGCGTGCAGCGCCTCGGCGCTGCCGTTGACAAAGGGTCGCGTTCCGTTGCCCGCCGAGTATTGGTCTTGTTTCATCGTTCTCGCGTCCGGTGCGGCCGGAGCCGGCATCGTTCGGCGCGGCGCCACGGCCGCGTCCACCTTCCGGGGTGATCGATAGTTGGAACCCACCAACTCGACCGCCATTTTGTAGTTGAGTTCGGGCGGCGGCGGCCCCTCCCACGCGTGCAAGTCGACCGCATGTCCGACGACGACCAGCACCGCCAGCACGCGGGCCAGATCGACCACGCCGCAGCGCGCACCGCCGGAGCCGTCCAACGCGATCGCCCGATGCGGGAGGTCGGCGAGCGTCTGCGTCACGAAGTTCGTCAGGACATTCCGCGGTCCGACTTCGACGAAAGTCCGCACGCCGGCGTCATACAGGCGGCGAACCTCATCCATGAAGTGCACCGGCCGCGTGAGCTGCCGGGCGAGCAGGTCGCGAATCGCGTGCGGGTCGAGCGGATACATGCCGCCGGTCACATTTGAGAAGACGGGGATCTTCGGCGCATCGACACGCACCGCGTCCAGCGCCGCGCGAAACCGGCGTTGGGCCGGTTCCAGCATCGCCGTATGAAAAGCCGCCGAAACCTTCAGCACGGACGACCGCCAGCCGCGGGCCCGCTCCAGCCACGCGGCGGCCTTCTCGATCGCCGCGCGCGGGCCCGAGAGGATCGCCTGGGTGGGACTGTTTCGATTGGCGAGCGTGATGTCCGACGGCGCATCCGGCTCCGCCAGGGCCGCGTCCACATCCTCGATCGGCGCATGCACCGCGAGCATGGCGCCGGCGCCATTGTCAGCGTCGGCCATGGCGGCGCCGCGCTCGGCGGCCAGCTTCGTCAATGTTTCCTCATCCACCACGCCCGCCGCGTGCAACGCCGTCAACTCGCCGAAGCTGTGTCCCGCGACCATGTCGGGGCGAACGCCGAAACGCGCCAGCGTTTTCAGCATCGCCAGACTCACGGCGCCGATCGCGGGCTGTGCGACTTCGGTCCGCGTCAGCGCCTTTTCCTGTTCGCGGCGCGTGTCGCCGTCGAATGTCGGTGTTGGGAACACGTGATGCGTCAGCGCCGCCTGGCCATCGACCGCGCAAGTGCGCGCGGCGGCAGCGACGGCGTCGTGCGCCTCCGGGAAAACGCATAGCAGGTCGCGCCCCATCTCGACGTACTGGCTACCCTGCCCGGGAAACAGGAACGCGACCTCCCCGGGCTGCTCGGCGCCGCCGAAAAAGGCGTGTGCAGTCTGCCAGGCGGACGCCACGCCGTGGGTGTCCAGCGCGGTGATCGCGTTGGCGACGATCTCCGCCAAGTCCGCCTCGCGCGGCGCGACCATCACGAGTCTCAATGCGTCCCGGCGCGCGAACTCAATACGGGAGGCGTGCGCCCGGCGGGCGAGCGCATCGGAATCGTGGTCGGCCTGCGCGAAACCGCGCCATGCCTCGAGGGCGGCGCGCAAACGGGCCTCATCCGGCGCCGACAGCGCGATCAATTCAACCGAGCCATCCCACGCGGGTAGACGATCTTCGACCGGGGCCTCTTCCAGCACGGCGTGGAAATTGCTGCCTCCAAAGCCGAACGAACTGACCCCCGCCCGGCGTGGATGCCCATCCACGAACCAGGGGCGCGACTTCTGCGGCAGGTAGAACGGGCTGTTCTCAAGTTCGAGTTTCGGGTGCGGCTGGTCGACCTTCGCGGTCGCGGGAATCACGCGGTTGCGCAGCGCCAGCACCGCCTTGATCAGACTCGCCGCGCCGGCCGCGGCTTTCGTATGGCCGATCTGCGCCTTCACCGAACCGACTGCGCACCACTGCCGCTCGTCGCGCACATCGCCATAGACCGACCGCAGCCCCTCAAACTCGACCGCGTCGCCGACTTTCGTGCCGGTGCCATGCGCCTCGACCAGCTCAATTGTCGCCGGATCAACATCGCTGACGCGGTACGCGTCGCGCAATGCCAGCGCCTGGCCGCTCGCCAGCGGCGCGTAAATACTCTGGGAGCGTCCATCGCTGGCCGCGCCGACGCCGCGCAGAATCGCGTGAATGCGGTCACCATCGCGCTGCGCATCGGAAAGCCGCTTCAGCACCAGCATGCCGACGCCTTCACCGATGACCGTGCCATCGGCGCTCGCGTCAAACGGCCGCGCATCGCCCGCCGCGGAAAGCGCCTGCGTGCGGCTGAAGCACATGAACATGAAAATGTCATTCAGCGCGTCGACGCCGCCGCTGAGCACCATGTCGGCCCGACCGGCGTGCAGTTCCAGCGCGGCCAGATGCAGCGCGCTGAGTGAGCTCGCGCATGCCGCGTCGACCACGCAATTCGCGCCGCGCAGATTCAAGCGATTGGCCACGCGCCCCGCGACCACGTTCCCCAGCAAACCCGGAAACGAGTTTTCCTGCCACTCGACGTACGTTTCGCTCATCCGCCGCACGGCCTCGTTCGCCGCCTCCGGCGCCACGCCGGCGTCGATCATCGCGCGGCGCCAATGCGGATGTCCAAGCCGCGCCCCGAGCGGAATCACGAGTTCCTGCGTGCCGGTCACGCCCAGAATCACGCCGGCCCGCTCGCGATCGAACTCCCGATCAGCGCCGTACCCCGCGTCATCCAGCGCATCCCGCGCCACCATCAGGCTCAACAGTTGCGCCGTATCCGTCGCTTCCAGCACTGTCGGCGGGATGCCGAACGACACCGGGTCAAACTTCACCGGCTCCAGAAAACCGCCGCGCCGGCAATAGGTGTGATCCGCCCGCGTGCGATCGGCGTCGTAGTAGTCGTCGAGCGACCAGTGTGTGGCCGGCACCTCGCGAATCGCGTCTTCCGTGCGGCGCAGCAGCCGCCAATATTGCTTCAACCCCGGCGCATTCGGGAACAAACACGACATCCCCACGATCGCGATTGGCGTTTGCGCCGGGTTGTTTCCGCGGTCTGTCATCCCTGCCCCTGATCAGCGTCATCCGTCAACGCGTCAATTTCCTCGGTCGCCATTGGTGAAAAGCGCCGCGCATCCGGCGGCAACACAATCCCCTGAGCGGTCAAGATACTTGCCCGCGTCAGCGTCGCCGCGCCGAACATCAGGTTCTTCGCGAGCGCGACCACATTGCGATTCGGCGCCGGCTCCAGACATGAACCGCGGGCCCACTCGTTGAACGCCCCCATCGCCGGACCGCACCACACCTGATAGTCGATTTTCCGCGAATCATCACCGCGATTGGCCCAGTTCGATGACTGCCCCAGATAGGACCTGAACACGAGCGCCATGCGATGCCGCGGGTCGCGCTCGGCGCGCTCGATCTGCGCCGGATCGCGGGTTGCGAAGAAGCCCTGTGTAGAGCGCCACGCCTCGTCAAACGAACAGCGCAACATATCGCGCTCGACGGCGCCGCGCTCGCGCGCCGGAATCGCCTCAAGACTCTCATAAGCCCGATACAATTCGTACAGTCGCTTCGCGCGCTGCGCGAACATCGTGCCACGCCGCAGCACCTGCACCTGAACGCCCATTTCGAACATGTCGGCCGCCGGCGCCATCGCGACGTCCGCCTGCTGCGCCTCGCACAACATCCGCCGCACCGCGTCAGATGTTCCCGCCTCGACGCACGCCTGGTTGATCGTGCCGGTCAGCACATACGCCGCGCCCATCGAGAACGCCGCCGCGACCGAAGCGGGCGTCGCCATGCCGCCCGCCGCCCCGACCCGCAGCGCATTCTCGTAGCCGTACGCCGCCTGCAATTCATCGCGCAGCGCCAGCATCGTCGGCAGCAGCGCCACCAGCGGGCGATTATCCGTATGCCCACCCGAATCCGCTTCGGCGGTCAGGTCCTCCGCAACCGGCAGCGACGCGGCCATCTCCGCCTGCGCGCTCGTCAGCGCGCCATCCCGCACGAGTTCCGCCAGCATTTCCGGCGGCGGCGGACTGAAGAACTTCCGCGCCACTTCCACACGCGACACTTTCGCGACGACATGATTCGGAGCGATCACGCGCCCATTCGCGTCACGATGAATCTCGCTGAATCGATACCGCAGCAGCGGCAGCGTCAGGCCAAGGTACGCCGAAGCGCTCACCAGCCGGACCTTGTGCTTCAGATACAGATCGACAATCGCCGCCTCGAGCCGCGGCTCGTTCGGACTGTGGATCAGATTGACGCCGAACGGCGTGTCGAGCGAGCGCTGCAGACGACCGATCGCGGCCTCGACTTCCGCCGGCTCCAATCCCGCAGCGCCGAAGAAGCCGAGCATGCCGGCCCGGCTCATCGCCTCCACCAGCTCGACAGACGCGATGCCATTCGCCATCGCGCCGGCGACATAGGCCAGCCGCACACCATGTTTCTGTCGAAACGCCGCATCGCCGAGGCCCGCAGGCGTGACAGCCGGCGCCCAGGCGACCAACGGGACCTCGTCCGCGTCGCAATCCGCCGCGCGACCGGCCGCGTCAGCCTGCGGCGGCGCCAACGTCGCGCCGCCGCCGATCGCCGGCAATACGTCGCCCGCGCCCGGCGGTTGAATCGCGAAGATCGGTCGCGTGACGCGGCGGAGCGCGTCCGGCCAGGTCGCGCGCGTCAGCCCGCCACGCCAAACGCCGATCGCCCGCAGACCCGCAATCGTCTGCGCGGGCGCGGCGTGATCGTCGGCGAAGCCGGCAGCGGCGGCGGGTCGCGTCAAAACGGTCAAGGCAATGACTCATCAGCGACCGGACGGGGCGCACATCCAGCGGCGCGCCGGCCTTGGTCGCGGGGCGAATTCGCTAAAAACTGAGAAGGCCCGGCAAACCGCGCTCCGGGACCGTCGCAGACAGCGAAGTATAGGCGTGAGCGGCGGTTGTGGATACCCCGGCCCGAAACGCGAAGGCGTCCGGCTCCCTGGTCAAGAACCCCTTTTGACCAACCCAAAATGACGCCGTTTCCGTCAATTCCGTCCGATGCGGCTGGCAAGCAGGTTACGATGGATCACGAGGAGCCGGCGCCCGTCGCGCCGGGATGTTGCGAGGAGAAGAGCCATGCTGTTCCGCCCTGCTTTCCGACGTATCGCCCTGATCGCGCTGATCTCGGCCCCGATCGCCGCGTCGGCCGGCGTGGAGCTGGCGGTCGTGTCCACGTCCCCCGGCCTGAATGGCGCTAATGTCGACTGGGTCGCCCCGGTTTCCATCACGTTCGACCGCCCCGTGGATCGGGCGACATTCACCAGTCGGACGTTCTGGGCCTTCGGACGAATCAGCGGAACCGCGGTCGGGTCGATCGAGTTTTCCAACGCCGACCAGACCGTGACGCTGCGTCCGAACCGCCGCTTTCAGGCCGGCGAAGTCGTCACGGTGTTCCTGGCGAATTCGGTGCGCGGGGCCGACACCGCCCCGCTTCGCAGCGCCGGCTACTCATGGCAGTTCGTCACGCGCGTCCGCTGCGCGGCGTTCAACCTGAACCAGATTGATTCGTTCTCCAACCGCGTCGCCAATGTGCAGACGCGGATCTACGGCGGCATTACGACCGACTTCAACGGCGACGGCGCGGTCGATATCGCCACGATCAACGAAGTCAGCGCGGATATGCGGATGTTCCTGAACGCCAACGACGGCACGGGCCTGATGCAGCCGATGCTCTCGCCGCCGCTGGCGCTGCTGGACGAAGTCAGCCCGAACGAATCCGGCGATTTCAACCGCGACGGCCTTGCCGACTTCGCGGTCGCCAGCTCCAACACCAGCAACGTTTGCTTTGCCCTCGGCAATGGCGACGGCACATTCGCCCCCGCCCAGTTTCTGGCCACCGGCGCGCGCCCACACGGAGTGGCGATCGCCGACGCCGACGGCGATGGCGACGCGGATGTGCTCACCGGAAACTCGTCCGGCAGCAACATCTCGCTGTTCATCAATGACGGCAACGGCGTGTTCAGTGCCGGCGGATCGTTCGACGGCGGTTGCGGCGGCGAGTATGGCCTGATCGCCGCCGACATGACGCAGGACGGCATCCTCGACGTCATCGTTGGTTGCCAATCGAGCGAGGACGCGGTCGTCTGTCGTGGCAACGGTGACGGCACGTTCACCCCGCTGACGCCACAGGACATCGGAGGCGAATGCTGGGTAATCAACGCGGCCGACATGAACGGCGACGGATTTCTCGACATCGTCAGCGGAAACAGCTTCAACGCCAACGGCGCGATCCTGTTCGGCGACGGCGCGGGCGGACTGGCGGCGCCGGTGACATACGCGGCCCCGGGACATACGCCATCCAGCGATGTCGGCGACCTCGACGGCGACGGCGATCTCGACTGGATTCTGTCGTCGTTCGGCGGCGGCGCCTGGCGCGTATACGAGAACATCGGCGGCGGCGTGTTCCAGTTTGTGGAAGACATCCCGGCGCCGGCCAACCCGTCCTGCTCGGCGCTCGCCGATCTCGACAACGACGGCGATCTGGATGTCGTCCTGTTTGATGAGATCGCGGACGTTGTGATTCTGCTGGAAAACACGGCCGAACCGCCTCCGGGCGACCTCGACCTGGACGGCGACGTCGACCTCAGCGACCTGGCCGGTCTGCTGGCCGCGTTCGGGACCTGCGACGGCGACCCCGGCTTCAATCCGGCGGCGGATGTGGATGCCAACGACTGCGTTGATCTTGCCGACCTGGCGGGACTGTTGTCGGCGTTCGGCACGACTTGCGGGCACTTTCTGTAGCGGGGGCTCGGCGCACGGCCGGCGTTCGCGCGGAACCGCGCCGCAGGGAGTTAGAATCCGCGAAACGACATGCGATTCGGAAACTACTCATGATTCCGCTGATCCGCGCGGCGTACTTGCTGACGGCCGCGGGCGCGCTCGCGCTATGGATCTTCGGCGCGGCGCGCGGGTATCACGATTCAATGGGACTTTCGGAGGTCCGCGTTTCCGCTTATGAGGCGTGCTGTTACCTCACGGCGCGCGACCCCTACGCATTCGCAGATTACGCATTGCGTTATTCGCGCATCGTTTCGCTCGACCCCAACACGGGCGCGCCGAACTCGCTCCGATCGTTCCTACCGACCGTTGCATATGGCGCCACGACCATCAATGCTAGGGTACGGGCGTGGGGGGAGGTGATACTCCCCCTCCCGTTTGCGTTGCTGACGCCGATTGCCATGCTCTTCCTCTCACGCGGCGACCGATCAGGGCGACCGCGGTTCGCGCGCTCGATCGCGCATGCGTCCGCGCTGACACTGGCGATCCTCCTCAGTTGCGTCGCGCTGGTGGCGCGTCACAACTCACCCGATCCGGGGCTCTACGCCGATCCGCGCTTTTGGATCCCCGCCGCGGCCCTGTTCGCGGTCATCACAATCGCGCTGGCCGCCGTCGTTCAGCGCGCGATCGAACGGCGCAATCGGCGCAGCGCGCTCCTGATCATCTGGCTCGCCACCGTCGCCTGCGCCGGCGCCGCCGCGATCATCGAGCCCTTCACCGAAATCGGCGCCGGCGTGATCGGCGTGCTGGTCGGCGCTGCGCTATGTCGCTGGCTGCTTGCCGCACAGGATGACGAAAACACCCCGCGCTGCTCGAAGTGCGCCTATAACACCTGACCGGCAACACGAGCGGCGTTTGCCCGGAATGCGGACGCGCCGCGACATGACTTCGTCTGCCGTTTCGATCGGCGCCCGGCCGAGTGAGCGCCGCCCTCACCTACGCCAGCGTGCCCGTGCCGCAGGCCACTTTGTCATGCACGGCCGCGATCGCCTTGATCGCCGCGTCATTCGCGTCGGCGCCAAAGCGCTTCAGCAGGCGGCAGGTCGTGTAGCCGCGCGCTGCTTTGTCGTACTCGCGTTCCCACGCCCGGGCTTTCGGCTCGTCATCCGGCGATGACCACGGAAACACCGTCGGCGGCGGCGGCAGACCGCAGCGCCACGGCTTGGGCGTCAGGCGGGCGCGGAAACACGCCTGGCGGTCGGTCATCCGGCGGTAGGCGATGTCGCTGCCGAGTTCCTCGAGCAGTCGCCGGGCGCCATCGGATTTCGGGTCGTAGCGCTTGTCGGTCAGCAGCAATCGCCAGCCGGCGGCGGTCTCATACCAACGCCCGGCGCGACTGCGATTCGTGTCGATCCACTGCTCGATCCGCTTGGCCGCCGCCGCGCGGGCCGCTTCCAACTGGGCGGCGTGCGCCTTGTTGGAAAACAACGCCTTCAGCGTGGCGATGAAGCCCGACCGCACATATTGCGGCGCGTCGATATCGACGAAGGCGACATCCGGCGTGTTCAGCACCAGCGCGCCATATCGATTTCGCGTAATCACGCCGGCGACATCCGTCCCGACCTGCACACGCTCGACGATTTCCTCGCGCAGCGGCGTGACGCCGTAGTCGTAGTGATCGGGGGTTTCCTCTCGTGACAGCGCGTCGAGCACGCGCTTCGCGCGATCCTGCGCCTGGACGCGCGCCGCGGCTTCGCTTTCGGAAGACCAGCCCCAGGCGTGTGTCGTGTGCTCGCGCCCGTTGGCCAGTCGCCCGGTGTATGTCCCGCGCGCCCAGAATGGAGGGATGTTCATGAGCGACCTCCCTGAAAAAGCCGCGTGTGACGACGGCGATCAACAGGCTACGCTCGTTTCGGCGCGTCTACAACCGCGCCGATGTGCTTGATTCCTACAGCACGGATTCGATATGGCGCATCAAGCGCGGTGAGGCATAGCGGAACGGCTTTTCCGGCAGACGGATTTCGCATTCCAGGTACTTCCGGCCGAACTCCAGGCACTGGTCTTCCGAGGGCATGAACAAGTCGACGGTGTTGTGCCGGAAACGCTGCGCGGTGCGATCCGTCACGATGAAGGTGCGATCCAGTTCCGGAATGTAAATCTCGGCGCCGAAGGGAATCTCGGCCGGCGCCGCGCACTGGCCGACGCCCGAGGGAACGCCGGCGGCGGTCGTGCCGCGATCACAGTACGCCGTAATGCGGTAGACGCGCGTCAGGGTGTCGCGATCGTCGACGCCGAAGTCCAGTGACGGCGTCTGATCCGTTTCGCCCATCGCCGCGACGAGCGGCTGACGGCCGGCGCGGTCTGAAGCGTTGTCGAGCGGCGTCGCCGTCGAAACATGCATCGCAAGCGTGGCGGCGCAAATACCGCGGGCCCAAAAAGCGGCTGACAGCATCCTGATGCTCCACTGGATAGTTTCGCGCCGCGTCCGAACGATCGGCATTGCGCCGGGGACCGTTCCGCCTGATGAAGATTGTGGACCGCGCCGTACTACCCGCCCAATGTCGGGGAATTCTACGCCCATCGCCGTCGAAAGCCAGACTTTTTTCCGTGCGCGCTTACGGCGATTCCGGACGTCCGATACCCGAAATCAGTGTCACACCCGATCAATACGCATCAAATCGGACGAATGCGCGGTTATCAGCCAGCGCCGAGGAGGGAATTCACGCCGGAACGCTGCGGCGGGTGGCAAATTGGTCCAATACCCGCTAAATCATGCGCAAGACCGCCAAAACACGGTCCGAAAATGCTGGAGATACCCGCAATGCGTCGCCCGATTGTCGCCGGAAACTGGAAAATGAACCTCGACCTGGCCGCCGGTCGCGATCTGATCGCGTCGATCCGGGCAGAGTACGCGACCGCTGAGCCGGTCGAAGTGATTGTTTGCCCGCCGGCCCCATATTTGTTCCCGGCCGCCAAGGCCCTGGATGGATGCGAGATCCACCTCGGCGCCCAGGACCTCTACTACACAAAGAACGGCGCGTACACCGGCGAAATCTCAGCGGAAATGATCGCGGAGACTGGCGCGGACTTCGTCATCGTCGGGCACAGCGAACGGCGCTACACGATCGGCCATCTTGAGGACGATCGAATGGTCAATCTGAAGCTGCACGCCGCCCGCCGGGCGGAACTGACGCCGATTCTGTGTGTCGGGGAGACGCTGGCGGAGCGGGACGAGGGCCGGACGCTGGACGTGCTGACCTATCAGCTCACCGCGGCGCTGGTCGGGCTGAAAGTCGCCGCCCCCCGGGATCTCGTGATCGCCTATGAGCCGGTTTGGGCGATCGGCACCGGTCGCAACGCCACGCCGACCCAGGCCCAGGAGGCCCACGCGCACCTGCGGGCCGAGCTGGAGCGCGTCGCGGGTGGCGATGCCGCGGATAAGGTCCGGATTCTCTACGGCGGCAGCGTCAAGCCGGACAACGCAGGGGAAATCTTCGCCCAGCCGGACGTGGACGGCGGTCTGATTGGCGGGGCGAGTCTGAAAGCGGATATGTTCGTGCCCATCATCAAAGCGGCGGTGGCGGCGGCGGTGTAAGGCCGTTATATTCCGAAGTTTCTCGCGCGGCCCGAGGGATGGGTCGCGCAGGTGGACCCGGATTTTCAGACGTCGCCCCAGCGGGGCCGACGGGAGAGCAAGAGCGGATGGCGATTGGAATGAGTCTGACACTCGGCCAGACATGGGTGGACATCATCGCCGCCATGTTCTTCGGTTTCTTGGCGCTGCTGTTGATGGGCGTCATCCTGTTGCAGCGCGGCCGTGGCGTCGGCCTGGCCGGCGCGTTCGGCGGCGCGGGTGGCAACACGGCCTTCGGCGCGAAGACCGGCGATGTGCTGACGTGGGTCACCGTCATTCTTGCAAGCGTGTTCCTGCTGACGGCGGTGCTGTTCAACTATCAGTTCCGCCCGAGCGGCACCACGCTGCGGAACATCAACCAACTGACCCAGCCGGCCGCCGTGCCGATTTCGACCGACACGGGCATTACGCCGGCTGAGATTCCAGCGATCCCCGAGTCGATTCCCGCGACCGAGACGCCGGTCGACGCGACGCCGGCTGATCCCGGGACCGCCGAGGACGTGCCGGTCATGGAGCCGGAGCCGGCCGATGTGCCGTCGGCGGACACTCCCGCGGCGGGCGACCCGAATGGCCGCGGCGCCGCGCCCGTTCCGACTGAACCCAACCGTCCGTAGTCGGGTCGGGGAGGCGTACCCCCTATGCTGCGATCGATGACCGGGTTTGGCGAGGCGCAGTCCCAGGAAAGCGGCCACGCCTATCAGATCGAACTGCGCAGCGTCAACAGCCGCTA
Organism: uncultured Planctomycetales bacterium; assembly: GCA_964528455.1. Lineage (GTDB taxonomy): Bacteria > Planctomycetota > Phycisphaerae > UBA1845 > Fen-1342 > DSPM01. The sequence goes on from CAZGTH010000005.1 coordinate 85,357, forward strand.
TTTCAAGGCGCAGATCCGCCTGCCGGAAGAATTCGCGTTCCTCGAATCGCAGTTGGAAACGCTGCTTCGCGAGCGCCTGACGCGCGGCACGATCAACGTCAAGGTCTATCACCGTGACATGAGCGCTTCGGCGGCGCAGGACGTGAACGTCGCGGCGGTGACGCATTACATGGAACGACTCAAGCCGCTGGTGGATGGCGATTCAACCATCGATCTGGCCCGGATCCTGCAGATGCCGGGCGTTTGCGAGCCACACGCGTTGACGGCGGCGGAGCGGGAGCTGGCCGAAAAGCGCTTGTCGGCGCTGACCAGCGCGGCGATCGACAACCTGATCGCGATGCGCGAAAAAGAAGGGGCCAGCCTGGCCCGCGACCTGCGGACCCAATGCGATTCGGTACTGAATAATCTCGACGGGATTGAAGCGCGGGCGCCCTTCGTCGTCAGCGAGTTTCGTGATCGCCTGCTGGCGCGGATCCAGGACCTGCTACGCGATTCGAACGTGACGCTGGCGCAGGACGACATCCTGCGCGAGGTTTCCATCTACGCCGAACGCAGTGATATCAACGAAGAACTCAGCCGCCTGCGCGGGCATATCGAGCAGTTCCTTGAGTCGATGGAATCGGAGTCGGCCGGCCGCAAGCTTGACTTCATTGCCCAGGAAATGTTGCGCGAAGCGAACACCATCGGATCAAAGTCGGGTGATCGGGACATCGCGCGGCGGATCATCGAGATGAAAGGCGCCATCGACCGGATCAAGGAACAGGCGCAGAACGTCGAGTAACCGGGCCTGATGCTGATTGACACGCATTGCCACCTTTCATACGACGAGCTCGCCACTGACATCGGCGACGTGCTGAACCGCGCGGCCGAAGCGGGCGTTGACCGACTGATCACAATCGCCACGGACGTCGCCGACGCGCGGCGCGCCGTCGAAATCCTTGATGAATTCCCGCAGGTTTCAATGGCCGCCGGCATCCATCCGCATCAGGCCGCGAAGGTCGACGACGAGCAACTCCAGTTGTTGACCGACCTCCATCAGGGACATTGGTCACTGCCGTTTGATATCAGCCGGCTGGTCGCGGTGGGCGAGTGCGGGCTCGACTTTCATTACGATTTCGCGCCAAAGGATACGCAGGAGCGCGTATTCCGAATGCAACTCGAATTGGCCCAGGCGGTTTCGCGCCCGGTGATCATCCACGCCCGAAACGCGGAGGACGCCGTGTGCGCGATCCTGCGCGATTATCCGGAGTTGGCGGGCCGTGTCGTGTTTCACTGCTTTTCAGGTGATCGTAAGCTGGCGCGGCGCGTGCTCGACGATCATCACTGGCTGTCCTTTACCGGCGTGGTGACTTTCAAGAACGGGGCCGGTGTGCTGGAGGGGGCGACCTACGCGCCACTGGACCGCATCATGGTCGAAACGGACGCCCCCTACCTGACGCCGGAGCCGCATCGCAAGCTGTTTCCGAACGAGCCGCGTTTTGTGGTGGAAACCGCGCGAAAGCTGGCGGAGGCGCGTAAGATGTCACTGGATGCGTTCGCCGCCGCCACGACGGCGAACGCCGAACGATTTTTTTCCCTGAGCAAGGCGAAGGCATGAGCGTCAGGCTGGTCACCGGCGGAGCGGGTTTCATCGGAAATCATGTGGTTCGGGCGCTGCTCGCGGAGGGTCATCGCGTGCGCGTGCTGGACAATTTCTCCACCGGACATCGCGCAAATCTTGAGGACATCGCCGACCGGATCGAGTTGGTCGAAGGCGACATCTGCGACGAAGCCACCGCCAACCGCGCCTGCCAGGACGCGACGGTGATCTATCATCTGGCGGCCCGCGCCAGCGTGCCGCGCTCCGTAAAGGCGCCGCGCCCTTCCAACGAAGTCAACGTCACGGGCACACTGAACATGCTGATGGCCGCGCGCGACGCCGGCGCGCAGAACTTCGTTTACTCCGCCAGCAGCAGCGCCTATGGGGCGTCGCAGGAATTGCCGAAGCGCGAATCGCAACTGACACAGCCGCTCAGCCCCTACGCAGTCAGCAAGCTGGCCGGCGAGCACTATTGCGCGAGCTTTTCGGCATGCTACGACATGTCCACGATCTCGCTGCGTTACTTCAACGTGTTCGGCCCGCGCCAAGATCCGAAGAGCGACTACGCGGCGGCGATTCCGGCGTTCGCGTCGCGCATGCTCGCAGGCGAGCGCCCGATCATCTTCGGCGACGGACATCAGTCGCGCGATTTCTGCTATATCGACAATGTCGTGCAGGCGAATCTGAAAGCCGGCGCAACGCCCGGACTCAAGGGGCAGGCGGTCAACATCGCCTGTGGAGAGCGGATTTCGCTGCTGGACATCATCGGCCGCATCAACGAGCTGCTCGGCACGCGGCTGGAGCCGGTATTCGAGCCGCCACGCGCCGGAGACGCGCGGCACACGCTCGCCGATTTCTCGCTCGCGACCGAGCTGATCGGCTATCAGCCAAAGATCATGTTTGACGAGGGACTGAAACGGGCGCTGGAGTGGTATCGGCAGTCACCGGGCTAAGCCGCGTCTTGGTTCGCGCGTAGCCCCGCCGACTCATACCGCAATAGCGACACAGCACTTCATGCTCGCGCACGCCGAGCGCAGCGGACAGTTCCGCTTCACTCAGCCCGGCGCCGAGCAGCACGACATCGGCGCCGACGCGATCATCCGGCGCAATGCTGACAAAGCTCGTGTTCATGCCGATTTCGAGCAGTTTCTGGCGGCGGCCGTTGATGACGACCGGCGCCGGGCGCAGGCCATGGCTGTATCCCGCCAGAATCACACCCACGCGCGGCGCGGAAAAGCCCGTATACCCGATCGGCCCGCTGGTTTCGCGCGCCACCACCAGCGGCGTCGAAACGCGCGCCGCGCCGCGATAGAGCGCGACCCCAGGACGGACCGCGTCGAGCCAGGCGCGCGGCTCGTTCAGCAGACTCGAAGACGCCGCATGCAGCGGGACGCCCGCATCGCCGGCGATGGCGCGCAGGCGCTCGGCGCCTTCGACTGTCGCGGTGTGCGAACAGACATCCACATAGCGGCAAATCTTGCGCAGGCGCGCCAGCGTTTCACCGTCGCAGCCAAACCGCTGCATCCCGGTATCGAGGTTGAGGGTCACCTCGAAGCCGCGGAAACGCTCGGCGTCCTCGACCGTGGCGATCGTCGGCCGCAATCGCAACTCGCGAAACTCCTCGGGATCCGCGCGGGGTGGCCCGAGCACGAGGCCGGGCTTGCCAACGCGCGCCGCCTCGGCGGGCGTAAAGTACGCCAGCTCATCCGCGACGCCGACCAGCACATCGGCGACGCGCTTCGCGCCGAGCCCGTAGGCGTCAGCCTTGATGACGGCAATCAGTGACTTATCGGTCTTTTGACGAATGATCTCAGCGTTGCGGCGCACATGTTCAAGATCAATCCGGGCGTGGACGTATTCGCTTCGCATTGGGTTTTCCTGTCGAACTTCCATTTTCGACAGCACTATCATACCCGCCGCCTGCGTCGCGGCCAGCCGGGCAATCGCCGGGGAATGCGGCCCCGCGCGGGCGGATGACTTGCCTGAATCGCCAATCGGCGCCAATCTTCCGCCAATGCGACGCGAAACCACCATTTTCCTGCTCATCGTCGCCATCCCGCTGACATGCGCCGGCTGCGGGTCGGGCATCCACCGGCGTGGTGAACACCAGGTCACGCTCCTGGGTTCGTACGACCACCCGATCAAAGGTCAGGCGATCTGGCCCGACGGCGACGGGCGCGCCGACAACGCCGGAGTGGCCGTCGGTTACAACTATTTTCTCACCGATCGTTTCTCGGTGGGCGGTGCGATTACCCCCTACCGCAATTACAACCAATCGGACGGCGACGCGGCCGCCGCGGAGTTGCAAGTCGCGCTGCGGTACCACTTCGCGGACTTTGAGATCGTGAACACGCCTGTCGGTCTGTACGCGGAACTGCTGGGTGGCATGATGCAGAGTTCGGCCAGCGTTCCCGAAGCGGGTTCGCACACGAACTTTACGCAGGACGCCGGCGTGGGAATGGAGGTCCGGCTGGGCGAGGGCTTCAGTTGGCTGACCGGCTATCGCCTGCGGCATGTCTCGAATGGCTATATCTTTTCTGACAAGAACCCGTCGCAGAACGACCATCAGGTGTACACCGGGCTTGCGTTTTCCTGGTAAGCCACGCGGAGCGACCCATGCCGCATTTGTATATCGCGCTCGAACGCGAGATTCCGAAGTTCGACCATCACGTCAATGGTCACACGTTGTCGCGCTATGAGCGCGAGATGGCGCAGGTCGCGGCGGAGTGCGGCGTAAAGGGCCTGATGGAGTTCTTTGGCATGAGCACCGACGATGTCGCCGGGCTCGTCGAGGACGCCGGGGGCGAACTGAGCGAGACCGAAATCACGACCGACCGCTGGTTCCCGGCGGCGGACGGCCTGGCGACGGTCCGGGCGCTGCTCGATTACCTGCAAGCGCACCCCAAGACCCCCGGCGCGGGTGATCTGACGAAGGAACTGGAAACGTGGCGGGACGTGCTGGTGCGCGCGGCGCGCGAAGGCGTGCGGTGGCGGCTGGAGGTAGAGCTTTAGTCGGCGGACGCCGCGTCGGCGCCAGGCTGCCGAGCGCGGACCGGCGATTTTTTCACCGCGTTACCGCATTCCGGGCAGATCCCGGAGATATTCCCCGTCAGGTCGTAGCCACAACGAGGGCAGAGGTTGAGCTTTCGGTTGCGCTTAAGCCTGCGAATCCGGGCAATCACAATCAGCAGGATCAGGAGCGGCAAGATTCCGACCCAGCCGGGGACGTCTATCTCATCTCCGATCAGATTGTTGCGCCAATCCCATGTCCAGAAGCTCATTTGGCGCGCAGCGAGTGGCGTCACTCGCAGGCTCAACCATCCGCCGGTAGTGGCGACCTGCGACGGGTCAAAGCCAAACGTGAACGTGCCGCCGCTGAGCTTGGCGTTCGTTGATCCGATCTGCAGCGCTATGGTACCGACCGATGACCCCAACCAGGCGCCTGTCAGCGCCACGAGCGCAATCCAAAGCATGGGAACGACAAAAGGGGTCCGACCCCGCGCGTAGACCCAGACCAGTATTGAGGGAACGAGGAACGCCAGGGCCAGCGCCCAGCCCGCGACCGGTATGTCGCCGTAAACGCGGCCTGTCGGCGTTGGAGGCGGCCACCAATAGAGGCCGGCGTCACCGACCGGGTAGATCGCATCGCGTGGCCGAACGAACAAATCCACGATGGCCGAGGTACGGGCGCCGAACAGATCCGGGCGCGTTCGTTCAGGGCTGATATAGGCAACCCCCGCCAACCATCTGGCCTTGAAACCAAACACTTCACCCTTGACATGCGAGGCGATCGACCCGACCCACGTCAACGCGAGGAGTAGTCCGACCAGCAGGCCCAACCGCGCCACCCAGACAAGCGTGTTTCGACCAAGGCGGCTCATCTGGACGCCAAGGCGTCAGGCGTCGGCGGTCCATCGTTTCGCTGGATCAAATCCCAAAGATTTCCGTAAAGGTCGGCGAAGACCGCCACGGTGCCGAACGGCTCCTCGCGCGGCGGACGAGGAAACTCCACGCCGCGCGTTCGCATCGCTTCATAATCTCGCCAGAAGTCGTCGGTCTCAAGGAACACGAACACGCGACCGCCGGTCTGGGCGCCGACGCTCGCGACCTGCGCAGGCGTCACGGCCCGCGCCAGCAACACGCCGGCGCCTTCCGCGCCGGCGGGACGCACGCGCACCCAGCGCTTTCCCCCGCCAAGGTCCGTGTCTTCAACGAGCGTGAAACCGAGCTTGTTGACGTAGAAGTCGATCGCCGCGTCGTAGTCGCGCACGGTGATGGCGAATTGCGTGATGACCTGCGCGATTGTGCCGCTCCCTGGCGCTTATCGCGCCGGCGAAACGCCGCGACCGCCCTGCCGGTTGCGGTTCTTCGTATGCGCCAGTTCCACCGCCATGCGGATCGCGGCCGACATGCTGCCGGGGTGGGCCTTGTTTCTTCCCGCGATGTCAAACGCCACGCCATGATCGGGACTGGTGCGGATCACCGGCAAACCGAGCGTAATGTTCACGGCGTGATGAAACGCCAGCAGTTTGACGGGTATCAGGCCCTGGTCGTGGTACATCGCGACAATCCCGTCGAACTGCGCGAGCGAGGCGGGCGCGAATGCGGTGTCCGGTGGCAGCGGCCCCGTGACCTGGATGCCGGCGTTGCGGGCCATCACCAGCGCCGGCTCAATAATCCGCTTTTCCTCATCGCCGAGCAGGCCGCCCTCGCCCGCGTGCGGGTTCAGGCCGAGCACGCCGATATGCGGGCGCTCGACACCGAACCAGTCGCGCAGCGCTTCGTTCAACAGGTCAATCGGCTGATGCACAAGCCCGATCGTAAACCGATTCCGCAAATCAAACAGTGGCACATGGTCGCTCGCGAGCGCGACGCGCAGCGAATCAGCGGCGAACATCATGTTCACGCGCGGCGTGTTCCAGCGCTGCGCCAGCAGATCGGTGTGCCCCTTGTAGCGCCGCTTGGCGAGCTGCCAGGCGGCCTTGCAGATCGGCCCGGTGACCAGCGCGTCAATCTCCCCGCGATACAGATGCTCCATCGCCGACGCGACGAACTGATACGACGCGCGGCCGCAGAGCTCGTCTACTTCGCGCACGCCGTTGACGCGCGGGCTCGGGTGCTCGTCAAAATCCGCCAGCAGGACGCCGCTGCCGACACGCACCGTCCCGAGATACGGATCGCGCCACCAGTACGGGTTAATCTCCGCCTGGTCCGCGGCGAGCTCCATGATGTCGTGCATGCCGAAGATGACGTATCGCGCCAGCGAGCGCAACTCCGGATCAGAGAGCGCCTTGACGATCACTTCCGGGCCGATGCCCGCCGGATCGCCGAGCGTGATGCCGACCAGCGGTTTGAATCGCGCGGCGCTCATGATCTACCCCGCTCGGGCGCGATCTCCGCCAAACGGCCTTCGAGCAGCGCGTCCACGCGGGCGACGATCAGCCGCGCCAGCACATCGCTCTCGAGATTCACGGGATCGCCAACGGCGCGATCGCCCAGCGTGGTGTGATTGATCGTCGTCGGAATCAGCGCGACGGAAAAGCGGTCACGGTATGCGTCAACCAGCGTCAGGCTCACACCGTCGATCGTGATCGAGCCTTTGCGGATCAACAGCGGGGCCATCGCTGCGGGCCCGCGCACCCATAATTTGTATTCGCCCCCGTCGCGGTCCACGCGCTCGACGACGCCGACGCCGTCGACATGCCCCTGCACAAAGTGGCCGTCGACGCGGTCGCCGATGCGCATCGCGCGCTCGAGATTCACGCGCGCCCCGCGCCGCAAGTCGCCCAGGTTCGTATTGGCGAGTGTTTCGGGAATGACATCAAAGGAGCCGCCGGCCACATCCGCCGCGACCAGCGTCAGACAGGCGCCGTTGATCGCGACGCTCGCGCCGCGCGGCAGGCTGTCGAAACAGCTCGGGGCGTCGATCCGCAGGCGCGTGCCGACGCCACCCGCCAGCGGACTGGCGTCGGCCACGACTCCGACCTGTTCAACGATGCCCGAAAACATACACGCCCTTCTGACGGCGCCCCTGGGCCCCGCCGGGAACATTCGCGCGAACGAAGCGGATCCCGCATCAACTCGATCCCCACTTCGGCTTCTTTCGCCGGGTACGACCGCCCAGCCCGCTTTGGCCCCTCCGGCCGCTGCGGCGTCCAGGCGCCATGATATTAGATTCGAAAAGCCCGCGGCGACACAAGCGCCGCGCCGCGGGCGAAATGGCGGGATTTTCTCAGGCCGTGGCGCGGGCGGCGAAGGTCCGAATGGAGCGAGCGTACTCCACCGCGCGGCGGACGACCGTCTCCATATCTTCCAGCACCACCACCTGGTCGCTGTTCAGCAGCGTAATCAGCGTGTCAGGCGTGGCCTCAATTGTCTTGATCTGCTCGGCGTTGATCACCATCGGCCGGCCACTGAGACGCGTGACGCGAATCATGATTTTCCTCCGCTACCGCGCGATCAGCAGCAACTGGTCGAGCAGGTCAGATGATGTGCTGATCACGCGACTGGACGCCTGAAAACCGGTGCTGGACGTGATCAACCCGATGAATTCGCGCGAAAGGTCCACATTTGACAATTCCAGCGCGCCGGACAGCACCGCCCCCGCGCCAAACTGCTCGGGCTCAACAATCCGCGGCTCGCCCGAGTTCGGACCGAGCTCATACAGGTTGTCGTTCGACGCCACCAGCCCCTGCGGATTCGCGAACATCGCGACCGCCACCTGCCCGAGCGTCTGCGTCATGCCATTGCTGAACGCGCCGGTGATCACGCCGTTCGCACCGACCCCGAAACCGGTCAGCGTGCCCGGCGGGAAGCCGTCCTGCGTCGCGGCGATCACGCTGGATTCCTGGGTGCTCAGACCGTTGACATCCGCAAAATCGAGCGAGAATGTCAACGGCGTGGCCGCGCCGGTGTTGCTGACATCCAGCGAGAACTGATTGCCTTCGCTGGAGACGAAATTGCCGAACGAGTCGAACGTCACGGTTCCCGAACCGAGCGACCGCATCCCGCCGGTCTGGTCGGCGCTTTCCAGGTAATAGCGCCACACGGGCCCGGTGTTCGGCGTGGATTCCAGCGCGAAACTCGCCTGCACGATCAGCGGCGATCCGAGCGAGTCATACACCGTGAACGACGTGGACAGCCCGGAGCCGGTCGCCGCCTGCGTCTGGTTGAACAGGAACGGCTGCGGCGCCGTCGCGCTTGAGCTTAGAAAGTCGTTGCCGGAGAACTCGATCGCATTGGCTTCTCCGGCGTTGCTTGAGACGAAAATCTGCCCGCCCGAGATGGTCACACCCGGCGCGCCGGGCAATGTAGAGTCCGTCTGCACGCCCAGCGTGTCCTGCAACCACGCGGCAAAATCGTCGAGTGTGCTCCCGTCCGTTCCCACCGTGAACGTCGCCGGCGGCAACGATCGACCACCCTTGGTGACCCCGTCCACCCGGATCGTGTCGCCGCTCGCGAACAACGTAACGCCCGGATTGGCGGCGGATTGCAGACTGGTCAGCGCGGTCGACCCCGTGGCGGCCCCGCCCCCGGAAGTGATCAACGCCTGCGACGCGGCCACGGCGCCCTGTGTCGCGATCGTGCCCGCGGCGCTCAGATCGCCATCCATCCCCACATTCTGGGTGGCTTGGGCGATCGACAGTGTGCCCAGCGGAATCCCAATCTCCGACAAGACATTCGGCTGCAGCGTGAAGTTGTCATCCACGCCGAAGCCCATCACCGCGTTGCCGTCGATGCTGACGAGGCGGTTGTTCGAATCGAGCGAAAATGACCCGTCGCGCGAGTACACCTGTCGCCCGCCCGGCGTCCGCAGCACGAAGAACCCGTCGCCTTCGATCGCCAGATCGCTGCCAATGCCGGTGGTTTCGATCGAGCCGGACGTGTGGTCGCGCTGCGTCGTGCCGACGACCGCGCCCAGCCCGACCTGCATCGGATTCACGCCGCCCGTGATCTCGTTGGGCCGCGTGCCCATATTGATCGTGCGAAAGAACTGCGTCTGAAACAACGTGCGCGACGCCTTGAAAGCGGTCGTGTTCACGTTGGCGATGTTGTTACCAATCGTATTGATCCGCGTCTGATTGACATTGATGCCGCTCAGACCGGTATACAACGCGGAAGTCAGTCCCATCCGAAGCTCCTTCGCCTAAGCGATGAAGAACAAACGCTCCAGCCAGTTCGCCGGCTCGCGCCGCCGCGCGGTCGCCTCGGCCTTGTCGCCTTCCGCGTTCGCCTCCGGCGTCAGGTTCTGCCCGGCCGCCGCCAGTCGCGCTTCGGCCTCCTCCACCGTCATGACATTAGTCACGCCGGACATCGGAACCCGCAGTCCGTTATCCAGCTCAAGCGACGCCGCGCCATCCGGCCCGAAGCTGACACCCGTGACGACGCCGTCGACAATGTTGGGCTCGCCGCCTTCCGACTGCGTGCTGGCGACGATGTACTTGCCGATCAGATCGGACGAGCCGCCGACGCGCTGATTCCGCGTCAGTTCGCTGAGCGTGTCGTTGAGCGCCGTCGACTGCTCGATCGTGCGAATCTGCGAGACCTGGCCGATCATGTCGGCGGTCTTTGTCGGCTCGAACGGATCCTGCTGTTGCAGTTCGGTCACAAGGATGCGAAAAAAGTCCTCCGACTTCATCGCCGACAGGCCGCGTTGCGACGCGACGCCGCCGCTGCCTCCCAGTTCTGCCACTTGCATGATCGGTCCTCTGCGCTCAAGTAACGCCGGCGTGAATACGACTCCGTTCGCGTCACGCCAATATGTTCAGCAGCGTCTCCGACGACTGCGTATGCTCATCTCTCATCGCGCCCGGCGAGACCTCGCTTGCCGCCTCCACGTGCGACGCGCGCCCGCGGCGGCGCCCGACGGCAGACAAGCGCTCGCGCTCCGGGGCCCGTCGATCGCTGTCGTCCGCGGCCAGCCGTTCCCGGGCTTCCTCCGCAAACGCGCCCGCTTCGCCCCGGGCCTCGTCCCGACGTCCGGGCGACTGCCCTGCGCCATCGCGATCCGCGCCACGGTCCGCCGACTGCTCAGGCGGCGGCCCGACCGCTTCAAAGCGCTCCAGGCGCAGTCCCGCCGCCTCCAACCCGCGCCGCAGGCCATCCAGATCATCGCTTAGCAAGCGGCGTGCCGATTCGCTCTGCGTATCGACCCGCAACCGCAGCACGTCATCGCGCAAATCCATTTGAACGCGAATGGCGCCCAGTTCGCGCGACTCAATCCGCATCATTGACCGGACGTTTCCCTCACGGATCGACTGGCGGACCATGCGCACGATCCGCTCGACCTCCGGCCGCTCCTGCGCGGGCTTGTCGGCCGGCGCCGCAGCCTTGGCGCCCGCTGGCGCACTGCGGGCGTTTACGCCCGGCGCGTTCGACGCGGCCGGCGTGGCGCCCGATCCACGCGTCGGCTGTGCGGATTGCACACCCGTAGCACCCGCGCCCGGGCGCGGGCCACCGCTCGCCGCCCCGGCGGCCTGTGCCGCGACGCCAGTCGTTGAAAGCGCGGCGCCAGCGCTGGTTTGCGCTTGTGGTGTCGCGGTCGGTGGAACCGGCGTCGGCGGCGGTTTGGAGGCCGCGCCGGGCGCGACCGGCTGGATCGCATTCCCTGGCTTGCCGGCGTCGGCGTTGGCGCTTTTCGGCGCTGTTGGCGGCCCCTCGGCCGGGGACTTGGCCGGCGCTGGCGGTTGCTGCCCCGCGGGCTTTGCGTCCTTCGCAGGCGCGGTGGCTTGGTCAGCCTTAGTCGGCGCCGGTCGCTGCGCCTCGCGCAGCGCCTCCTGAAACGACGCCCGCCGCTCGCTGCGCCCGGCCGCCGCCTCTTGCGACGCTTCACTCCGCGCCGCGTGGCTCCCCGCCGCCATCTCTCGATCAGCCGCGATTGCGTCGTCGGCCCCACTTTGCGAGCCGAGGCCGGACAGGACGCGATCGACGCGCTGATTTTCGGCCGCGATCAGTTCAAGATCGTGGCGCTGATCGTCGTCCCGATCGCCGTCATTGTCATGGGGCGCATCCGCGCGGGCGCCGGCCGGATAGGTGGTTGAGCGGTCAGCGCGCGGGACGGGCGCGATCGAGCGCAGCAGCGATTGCGCTTGCATGATGGGAACAGCCTCTGCATGGTCGCGCCGCCGCTCCGCGAACGCCGCGCCCAGCCGAAATCACACGACGTCCGCCCGCTACGGTCGTCGCGCCGACGCCGTCCCTGGCGCCGACAACGTCTCGTCGAGGTCCTGTCGGCCAATCGCTTCGAGAATCTGATTCAACGTCGCGATCTCCGATGGGTCTTTGAACTGCGCGAGTATCTCCGCCCGTTTCGACGGCTTGAGCGCCGCCAGCAGGCGCAGCATTTCGCCCTGATTCTGCGGCCACTGGGCTTCGATGAAGCTCTTGCCCTGCTTCGCCGAGAGTCGCTCCAACGTGCTGACCTGCTGCTGAAAACCCGCGTCCTCAGACTCCTGCGCCAGCTTCTGCTGCGTTTCCAGCCACGACGCCTTGCTGTCCGCGAAGCGCTCTTCCGCCGACAATAAATCGGCCCGCGCTGACTCCAGCAACTCGCGCTGGGCTTCGACATTGCGAAGCTCGCGGTCCGCCCGGGCCCGCATTTCGCGCTGTCGCAGCCGCATTTGCCGCAACTCCTCGGCTGACATCGCCCGCGCCGCCTCCGCGGGCTCCGGCGCGGCCTCCTCCGGCTCGACCACATCCGTCTCGGCCGCGTCATGCTCGCCGCGCAGCACCGCCGCGATCGTCTCGACCCGCGCGGCATTCAGCTTGCCGGAATAGAACAACCAACCGACAAACCCGCCGCTCGCGAGCATCGTCGAGATCGCGAAAATCCCAAACAGTTGCCGCAGCTTCTCCATCACGACCGGCTACTCTCCTTCGCTCTCGGCGGCGGCGCTCGCTCGGAGCAGCAATCCGCGCGCCACTTCTTCGTAGTGCGCATCCTCGCGACGCCGCGCATCTCGCGCATATTCCGCCTGGCGTCGCTCGCGCAGCTTCTCAATCACGAGTTTCTGCGTGCGCGCCCGGCGCCAGTCCTGCCGCAGACGCTCCAACTGCCCCTGCAGTTCGCGGCGGCGCGTGTCGCGCTCCAGCATCGTCCGTCGCAAATGCGCAATCCATGCGCGGGAACGCGTCATCTCGATCGGGCTGAGCGCAGCCTGTTCCTGCGCATCGCGCAGCGCGACCTGCGCCCCGCCGATCTCCTCGCGCGTCGCCGCGTCGAGCTGGTCGAGCCGCAGCAGCTCGCCCTGTTTCTCCGCCATGCGGCGCAGGGCCTCACGCTCGCGCAGCGCACGCACCCGCAGCACCGTCTGCAACCGAAAATGGAACTTGCGCGCCACCGCTTAGCGTCCCCTGTCCGTCAGGCTCACTTGTTCGCTCCCGGATGGCGCGGGCGCGCCGAGGAGCGCGTCCGGCGGATCAACTCCGCGAGCTGTTCGATGTCTTTCGTGGTGTCGCCGAACGCCCGTTTGTCATCTCGCGACTGTCGCAGAAACGCGTTCACGACTTCGCGCGTCTGGACCGCCACGTCGTAGTCCTCATTCGCCCCCGGCACATACGCGCCCACGCTGACGAGGTCCTCGATCTCCGCCCATGTCGCCAGCACGCCGCGCACCTCCTGAGCGGCTTCGCGATGGGCCGGCGACGTCACGTCCTGCGCCACGCGGCTGATGCTCGCGAGCACATCGATCGCCGGATAGTGGCCGCGGTTCGCCAGGCGCCGCGCCAGCCAGATATGGCCATCGAGAATGCCACGCACCGTGTCCGACAGCGGCTCATCGATGTCGTCGCCTTCGACCAGCACCGTGTAGATTCCGGTGATCGATCCATTCCGCGTGCGACCGGCGCGCTCCAGCAGTCTCGGCAACAGCGCAAACGCGCTCGGCGGATAGCCGCGCAGCGTCGGCGGCTCGCCGGCCGCCAAGCCGATCTGACGCTGGGCCATCGCCATGCGCGTCAATGAATCCATCATCAACAACACATCGAGGCCCTGATCGCGAAAGAACTCCGCGATCGCGGTCGCCAGAAAACAGGCCCTGACGCGCAGCGCGGGGGCTTGGTCCGAGGTACAGGCGATAACGACACTGCGCTTCAGGCCCTCAGTCCCCAACTGCGTTTCGATGAAGTCGCCGACTTCGCGCCCGCGCTCGCCGATCAGCGCCACGACATTCACATCCGCCTGCGTATTGCGGCACAGCATGCCCATCAGCACACTCTTGCCCACGCCCGTGCCCGCAAACACGCCCAGGCGCTGGCCGAGACCCGCCGTCAGCAGGCCGTCAATCGCGCGCACGCCGAGGCCCAGCGGCGCGTCGATCGCGCGGCGCTCCAGCGGTGGCGGCGGATCGCGCTGCAGCGGGTACGTGTAGTTGACGAGCGGCTGCGGTCCGTTGTCGAGCGCCCGTCCCTGGCCGTCGATCACGCGACCCAGCAGGTCGAATCCCACCGGCGCCTCGGCGCTTGCCGAGACCAGCGCGATCGCGTCGCCCGGTGAAAGGCCGGTCGCATCATTGAATACGCTGAGCACGGCCTGGCCGCCCTTCAGACCGACGACCTCGGCTTCCACAACCCGGCCGCAATCCGTGTACGCTTCGCATCGCGCTCCCACCGGAGCCGGCAGGCCGACGGCATAAATACTGGTTCCGGTCACCGCCGAAACGCGACCGACGATCCGCGGCGGGATCAGGCTGTCCACGCGGGCCGCGACACGATCAAACAGCGTGGCGTTAGCCATCCGACGACTCGGTTGCGGGCGTCAGCGGCGCTCCGAGCAGGGCCGTCGCGACTCGATCGATCGCGGTCTGTAGTCGCAGGTCGATCTCCCCTTCGCGCGAGGTCAGCATGCAGTCGCCCGCGGACAGTTGTTCATCGACCACGAGCGCTACATGTCCCAGTTCATCGATATGCGCCGCGAGATCGGCCGTCACCCGACGCACCGCTTCTTCGTCGGCGGGCGCGATGCGAATCAGCGCATCGTGCCGGCCGCGCGCAAGTTCCAGCAGCTCGCGGGCCTGGGCCACCGCGACATCTGAGTCCGCCGCGACCCGCAGGCGACAGACGCGATCGGCGATGCGCACCGCCAACTCGATCACGCCGTGCTCCGCCTCCGCCAACAATCGACGTTTGGCGTCATCAAACCGCGTCGCGATGGCGGTAATCGTTTCGACCAGGCTCTTGATGCCGGCCCGCGATTCTTCGAGCGCCTGTTTGGCGGCCTGCTCGCGGGCCTCCTTCCGCCCCTGCGCCTGGCCGGCCGCCAAGCCCTCGGCGTGCGCCGCGGCGCGGGCCGCTTCCGCTTCGCGCGCGGCGGTTTCCTTCGCCTGCGCGAGGATGTCATCCGCGTCGCGACGGGCGGCGGCCAGCACCTCACCCGCTTCGCGCGCGAAGTCGCGCAACGAGAACGCGTCTGTGGCGCGAAACCCTTTCTGGCGAATGACTCCCGGCAAACTGACGCTCCATTTCCGCGTGCGCGATGCGCTCCGCTAGACGATCATGTCCTTTTCGCCGCCGCGACCGGCGATGATGATCTCGCCCGCGTCTTCGAGGCGCCGCACAATGTCCACGATCTTCTGCTGGGCGGCTTCGACATCGCTGACGCGCACCGGTCCCATGAACTCCATTTCTTCGCCGATGAGCTGGGCCGCTCGTTCCGACATGTTGCCGAAAATCTTCTGCCGCAGTTCATCGGTCGCGGTCTTGAGGGCCAGCGCCAGTTCCTCGTTCTCGACTTCCTTGAGCACAGCCTGGATGCCACGATCATCGACCTTCATCACATCTTCGAACACGAACATCAGGCGGCGAATGTCCTCGGCAAGCTCCGGATTGGATTCGGTCAGGCCGTCCATGATGGAGCGCTCCGTCGCGCGCCCGGACAGATTCAACATCTCCGCAACAGTGCTCACGCCGCCCACCCGCTCAAAGCGGTCGCTGGCCAGACCGGACATCCGCTTTTCGAGACCGCGCTCGACTTCGTGAATCACTTCCGGGCTGGTCTGGTCCATGCTCGCCATCCGCGTCACGACCTCGAGCTGTCGATCCAGCGCCAAACCGTTGAGGATCTCGCTGGCCGACGACGCCGGCAGGTGCGCCAGGACCAACGCGATCGTCTGTGGATGCTCGCCGGCCAGGAACGTCAGCAGTGTTTCGGTTTCCGTCTTCTGCAGAAACGCGAACGGCTGCTCGTTGACGGTCTTTTCGAGGGCTTCGATCAGGCGTTTGGCGTCGTCGGGGGCGAGCGTGCGCTTGAGCAGGGTTCGCGCCAGCGGCAGACCGCCCATGTCCAGATACTGTCGGGCGAGCACCATGTTGTAAAACTCGGTGACGACCTCGGTGCGCAGGCGCGGCCCGACGCGGTCGATGTTGGCGATTTCGCGCGACAGCGTTTCCACCATGTCGCGCGACAGGTGTCGCAGCATCGCCGCCGCGGCGTCCTGCGGCAGCGCGAGCAATAGAATCGCCGCGCGGCGCTCTCCGCTCATGTCGGTGCTGGTCGTGACTTCTTTTTGCCGCGCCATGGCTCGCTCGCCTGTTAGCTGTCAATCCACTTTTCGAGAACCGTCGCAATCGCTTCCGGGTCGTCAGCGACCATCTTGGTCATCTGATCGATCATGTTGTTTACCTGGACCAGCGCGTCGTCGATCTCGGTCGCCTCAAGCATGCCTTCGGCCGCGAACGCGGCGGCGACCGGCATCGGCAACGGGTCGGCGCCCGGCGGCTCGATGTCGTTGTTCTCCTTCGCGCGGTTCACCCGCTGATTCGCGGCGCGGGCCGCCTCGATCTCTTCTTTCGACAGACCGACTTCGAGGCCGAACGCCTCGCCGACTGCGCTGGTCCGCGCCATCCGCGACACCAGACCCAGCGACAGCAACGCCAGCGCGACCAGCGCCGAGGCCGGGCCAAAGCGCTTGGCGATGTCCATCGACACCTCGACCGCGCCCGCCTCCGCCGGCGCCGGGCCCAACTCGATCGAGTCGTAATACCAGTCAACGCTGATCTGCTGTTCCTCACTCGGCACGACCAGCGTTCGCACCTGGTTGATGATCTTGGGCTTCTGGGCGGCGAATACTTCGTTGACCTGGGCTTCGGTCGGGGCTTCCGCCTCCGGGTTGTTCCGCTTGAAAATGCTGGCGAGGAAACTGTGCGACACGTTGATCGACGCCGCGATGGCCCGCACCGCCCCGCGCGGCGTGTCCTGGCGGCGCTCTTCGGCGCCCGTGACCAGCGCCCGCCGATTCGTCTCGCGGCGTGTCATGTCGCCGGTCGGATTCGCCGTCACGCCAACGCCGGTGTTCGGCTCGACACCGGGCTGACCGGCGGGCGCGGCGCGCGTCGTCTCTTCTTCGGTGCGCTCCACTTCGCTCTCTACGCCCTCGATCGGCGTATGCGTCGAGACTTGCGATGCGCTGTGCTCAAGCTCCACATAGGTCGTCACGCGCACCATCGGATCAAAGCTGAGTTGATTGACGATCTTGGACGTGATTTCGCGCTCTTTGGCTTTCTGCAGACGAAACATCGAACTCGCCCCGCCGGACTCTTCTTCCTCCCAGTCCAGCGCGACCCGCCCATTCCCGTCCAGCACCTGCACATTGCGGATCGACAACCCCTTGACGGCCCCAGCGACCATGCGGGCCGCGGCCTGGGCCAGGTCGCGCGGCACTGATGACCCGTCCTTCATCGTGATCGTGACGCTGCCGGAGGGTTCCGCCCAGGCGCGCGACATGCCCGACGTCCGTTCGATCACGGGCAGGACGACATTGGCGGACTTGACGCCGCGAAACTCGCGCAGAATGCGGTTCAGCTCGCCCTGCAGGGCGACATTCCACCGCCGCAGGTTGTCATGTTCCGAAATCCACGGGTTGGCGTCTTTCACGAGTTCCGCGAAACCCATGCTGACATCGCCGGGCATCCGCTCCATCTGCTGCAGTTGGGCGATCAGTCCGGAACGGTTGGTGGATTCGGGCACCATGATCTGCCCGTTGACCAGCGTGTAGGGTTGGTTGAGAGAGTCGAGCCCGGCCTGGATCGCCGTCGTCTCTTCGGCGCTGAGCGGCTGGAGCAGCAACGGCTGCCGTTCCGGCGTCGCGGCCCACTGGGCGAGCCACATCACCGATCCGCCGACCAGCGCAGCGCCCAGAAAAACGGCTGTCCGCTGTGACACGGACAACTCGTTGACGCGGCGAACCGCGGTTTGCCATGTTTCCTGAAATCCCGCCATCCGTGGCTCGCTCTCCGCCGCCCACGGCGCTCCGCGCCGGGCGTCGCGGCGCCGATTGCGGCGTCGCGCACGTCAGATGTTCGCCCGGACCGCGTTAGATGCGCATGTTCTGCAGCTCCTGATATGAGTCGAGGAGCTTGTTGCGAATCTCCATCAGCAGACTGAACGCGACTTCCGCCTTGCGGGCGGCCACAAACACGTCGGTCATGTTCTGCGATTCGCCGGTCACGAGCTTACGCACATTCTCATCGGCCTCGTTCTGCATGTCGCTGACGCGTTTGAGCTGGTCGCGCACGATTGTCGCGAAGTCATCGCCGTCGGACTTGCCCGGCGCCGCGCCGGCGATGCGCTTGCCGACGCCCACCTGCCCAATCTGGATTGAAATCGGATCGCTCATCGCAGTTTTTGCTCGAACGGCGCGGCTTCGCGCCGGTTTGTCGTCAATTAGGCCATCAGCTCGATGCCGCGCTGCGCCATCGCCCGGCTCAGGTTCATCATCGCGATGTTCGCTTCATACGCCCGGCCCGCTTCCATCGCGTCCACATACTCCATCGTGATATTGACGTTCGGGTAGCGCACATAGCCCTCCTCCGGCCCATCCTGCATCGCATGCGGATGGCCGGGGTCGTATCGCAGTCGAAAATCGGACGGATCCTCGATCACGTCGTGCACCCGCACGCCCGGCCCGCCGCTGTCCGCCTGCGGGCTGAACAGCGTCACGCGCCGCCGATAGGGCTCGATCGTGCCGTCTTCCTGCTGGGTGGCGAACGCGTTCGCGATGTTGCCGGCGATCACGTCCATGCGCACGCGCTGCGCCGTCAACGCCGACCCTGAAATGTCCAACGCTCGGATCATTGCGTTCTACCTCGAATCGCCGATAGCAGCCCGTTCCAGCGGCCTTTCAACAATGTGGTGGTCAGGCTGTAGCCCAGCCAGTTGCGTTGCGCATCCGTCATCAGGTCTTCCAGCCGGGCGTTCGTCCCGTCGTGAAACAATACGTTGGGCGGAGGTTCCGTCGCGGGCGTAACCGACATCGCGCCGCCGGCGTCGACGCGCACTTCATCCGTGCGGAGTCGCAATTGTCGCTCGTCGCTCTTCTCCGCGTCGGAGAACGCTCGCCGCAGGGCGCCCTGAAACTTCGCCTCGTCGAGCCGCCGCGACTGGTAGTCCGGCGTATCGATGTTGGCGATGTTCTCCGCCAGCACGCCTTGGCGCTCTTCCGCAAACCGGGCGCTCAGCTCCACCGCGTGCGTCACGCGTGAGTTCAGGATGCCGTCAATCCACATTCGAACGCCTCATCTCAGTAAAACGCGGCACGCGTCCCGACCTTCGCAAGTGCAAGACGCGTGCCAGTGGCCTGTTCGGTGGTCCCGCGCCGTGTGCCGATCGCCTCAGCGGCGACTGATACGCTGCAATTCGCTGTCGTCCAGGTCGCCGTCATCGCGCCAGCGCTTCAGCTTCAGCCCGAGCGTGCGCAATCCGATGCCGAGCGCACGCGCGGTTTTTTCGCGGTGGCCGCGGAATCGCTCCAACGTCCGCATAATCAAATCGCGCTCGGCGTCCGCCAGAATCTGGCCATCGCGATACGCCACGCTCTCGAGCGCGGCCGAAGCGGTCTTGATCGGCCCGGTCAGCAGCGGACGAATCGTTTCCGGCGCGACTTCCTTGCCCGGCTCCAGCACCGAGATCCGCTCGCACAGATTCTGCACTTCGCGCACATTGCCCGGCCAGGCGTAGTCGGTCAGCAGCGACAGCGTCTCCGCCGCCAGACGCGGCCGCTCACGGGCTTCCCGCGCGGCGATGCGATTCAGGAAATGCTCAAGCAGCTGCGGGACATCTTCGCGACGTTCACGCAGCGGCGGCGCCTCGATCGGCAACACGCTCAAGCGGTAGTACAAGTCCTCGCGGAACTTGGCCTTCGCCGACCAGTCGCGCAGGTCGCGGTTGGTCGTCGCGATCACGCGGACATCCACACGGCGCGTCACCGAGCTGCCAACGCGCTCAAACTCGCGTTCCTGCAACACGCGCAGCAGTTTCGCCTGCAAACCCAGATCCATCTCGGACACTTCATCCAGCAGCAGCGTTCCGCCATCGGCGAGCTCGAAGCGGCCCTTACGGACGCGGTCCGCGCCGGTGAAGGCGCCCTTCTCATGTCCGAACAGTTCGCTTTCCAGCAGCGTCGGCGACAAAGCCGCGCAGTTGACGCACAACATCGGCTGGTCGCGCCGCGGCGAGGCCTGGTGAATCGCGCGGGCGATCAGTTCCTTGCCGACGCCGCTTTCGCCGTGAATCAGCACAGTCGCCGTGCTCTGGGCGATGCGCTCGATCTTCTCGACCACCGCCGACATCGCCGCCGATGAGCCGATGAGCTTGCGCTCGGCGTCGATGTCTTCGATCGTGCGACGCATGACTTCATTGTCGCGCATCAGTTGGCGCTCGCGCACCGCCCGCTCGATCAGAATCGAAATCTCTTCCGCGTTGAAGGGCTTCTGCACATAGTCGAACGCGCCGAGCTTCATCGCTTCGACGGCCGTGTCGACCGACGCGTGCGCCGTCATCAGGATCACGGGCGTATCAATCCCCAGGCGCCGCATTTCCCGCAGCAGACCGACACCGTCCATGCCGGGCATGCGCAGGTCGGTCAGTACCACGTCAAATGGGCGCTGGCGAATCTCGGTCAGCGCTTCCTGGGCGTCGTCGAACACGAATACCTTGTGCTCTTCGCCGATCAGCGTGGACTGAATCGAGTCGCGCAGCATTGCCTGATCGTCAACCACACATACCGAGGCCATCTCTTCTCCTTCTACGCGGCGCTGGTCCGCGATTGCGGCGGCTTGGCGTCCCTGCCCTTCGCGCCGTTACTTGGCAAGACAATCGTGAACACCGCGCCGCCCTCGGGGCGATTCGCGGCGGTGAGTGAGCCCTGATGCGCCTCGATCAGCCGATGGGCGATGGTCAGCCCCAAACCGGTCCCGTTCGGGCGCGTCGTAAAGAACGGGTCAAATATCTGATCGAGCACTTCGACCGGAATTCCGCAGCCGTTATCGATAATTTGAATGCGAATCGAAGAATCGAGGCGGTCCAGCCGGGCCACAACCTCGCGGCCGGCCGCGGACGCCTCCGCCGCGTTGCTGATCAGATTCACCAGCACCCGCTGCAATCCGGCCACATCCGCGTAGACCTGCGCGTCCTCAAGATCGCACTCCAGCCGGAGTGTCACGCCTCGCTGCTCAAATCCGGCCCGGCACACGTCCGCCGCCGCGGCCAGCACGTCGCGCAGTGAGGTCGTCGCGAAACGACCGCCGCTGGGCGTCAGCGCCAGCGTGTCCTTCACGACGCCGTCGATCGCGTGCACACCCGCTTCAATTTTTTCGATGAGTTCAATCGCGGCGGGCGCCTCGCGACAGGCGCGTTTGAGCAGTCCGCTATAGAGCTGAATCGCGCCGAGCGGGTTGCGCACCTCGTGGGCGACACCGGCCGCGAGTTCACCCAGCGCCGCCAGGCGTCGCTTCCGCTCCAGTTCCCGGTCTTTCGACGCGAGTTCGTCGCGCAGGCGTGTCACCTCGTCCTGCAGCGTCTCATGCGTGCGCTGCAGGCGCGCGGCCACTTCGGTGTACTCGCGAAGTATCCCGCCCAGCAGATCTTCCGTCGGCGTGGATTGTGCAGGAACAGTGGCCATGGCGGGCGGCGTCCTTACTCGCCCGCCGGGGCGGATCGACCGCCGCCGGCATTGCGGGCGTAGGCCGCGTTCGCGACGCGTGTATCGCTCACCGATCGCAGCGCCGCGCCGACCGTCTGGCGCCGAGCGCCGAGCAGGGCGCTGTCTTCCTTGTCCGCCGTGAGAATCGCGCCGAGGAGGCCGTTGATTTCATCCAGCAGTTCGGTGACCTGAGTCCGCGTCGCTTCGGGCAGTTCGGCAAACAAGCCGTCCCACTCCTGCCGAAACGGGGAGAGTTTTTCGTTGATCGCCGCCAGCGACGTAATCAGCGTCTGCCGCTCGCGCAGGATGTTGAGCAGCTGTTCGGGGCTGTCGGACGAGATCAGTCCGCGCTGCCGCTCGCTCAGCGCGCGGAGCCGCGTGTACAAGTCTCGCTGTTCGACCAGCAGATCGATCAGACGCTGCGGATTCAGCCACTTGGGCGCCGCCTGCTCCATGAAATCGGCCTCCATGCCGCGATCAGGGCGCTGCAAACACATCCTTGAACAAATGAGACGACGCCACTGTCGCCAGATAGCGGTCCCAATAAGAGCGATCGGCGGTTTCCGGGCTTTGCGCAAAGGCCTGATCCGGAATACTGCTCAATAGTGCGCGTGCCCGCTCCACCGCCCGCGCCGCCTCCGTCACCCGCCCCAGGCGCAGAAACACGTTCGCGATCTGGACTTGCGCGGATAACGCCGCCGGCTCGCCCTGATATTGGGCCGCCGCCTGACGATAAATCGCCAAGGCCTCTTCGAGCGACGCCGGCGTATTCAATTCGTAGTAGCAGTCCGCGCGGTTCAGGATCGCCATCTGCTGATACAGCTTGCTGGCCGGCGGAGTCGCCGCGGACTCGGCCCGCTCCAGCCAGCGGTTGAACAATTCCGCCGCCTTCCGGAAGCGGCTCTCGACCGCCGACCGGCGCTCGGCGCTCGGCGGGTCCGGAGCCCGCCGCAGGGCATAGGCGCTCCGGCGATAGCTGTCCGCCAGCTTGAACAGGGCCGCCCCGGCCTCGGGATCATCCGGGTACAGCCGCAGGAACTCTTCCAGCAGGCCGATGGCTTCGGCGTATCGTCCGGCTTGTTCGTGTATGTCGGCCAGCAGGAACATGCCGTCGCGATAAATCGGGGCCGACGGGTCAACCGCCGCCGCGTGCAGGAGTTGATCGAGTTCGCGGCTGGCGTGCGCTTCGTTCTCCTCGCCGCCCAGGCTCAGCAGCGCCTGCGCCAGCTGGTAGCGCGCGATAATCGACTCATCCAGGCGGCCATATTCCTCACCCAACTTCTCGTACCACTTGATCGCTTCTTCGAAATAGGCGTCGGCCGCGTACGCGTCTCCCAGTCGCAGCATCGCAAGCGGGATGCGCGAATCGAGCGAACGCTCCTCAATGTACTTGTTGAGAATCCGGCGCACGTCCTCAAGCCGGCCGGCGGCGTCATACTCCTCCGCCGCGCTCCACAACAACGCTCCCAGACGCGTATCTTCGGCATACGCGAGCGGCGCCGCGGCCTCAAACGCTTCCCCCGCGGCCCGATGCGACACGCGCGCCCGCGACAGATCGAACTCCGCCGCAGCCGCCAGCGCATTGGTCTCGCCGAGTTTTTCCAGCAGATCCAGCCGGACCGCCGACTCGGAACTTCGGGTCAGTTCCAGCCCCAATCTCAGGTACTCAATCGCCTCATCCAGCGCGCGCGACTCCAGCCGTTGTTCGTACAGGTGCTCACAAAGCCGTCGCATGCGCGTGCTGAAAACCTGATGCAGCGCCGGATCCGCATCCAGCCGCGCCAGCGCGCCGCGCAACGTGAAGCGCGCCGTCGTGTCGCGTTGCAGCGCGGCCAGCGCCTCGGCCTGTCCGATCGCACACCAGCCGAGCAGCCGACCCCGCGCCGCCAGTCCCAGCGTTTCAGAAAAACGCTGCCAGGCCACCTGCGGACGGCCGTCGAGCAACTCGACCCGCGCCCCCAGCCACTCATTCATGGCCGGCAGATATCCCGCCGCGTCCATCGCGTCATCACCGCCGGCGCCGTTGGCCAGCCACTGCTCGTTTGCCGCCAACAGCGGCTCGGCTTCGAGATAACGTCCGCTTTCGATCAAAGTCAGCGCTTGCAGATAGTCGTAGTAACCGCGCAGGTGATCCTGCTTGAAACGCGCGCCATACTCCTCGAGTGTGCGCGCGGCTTCGTCCGGCGCGCCGCGATCCAGCGCCTCTTGAATCGCGTGTTGCAGCGCCCACCAGACGTAGGCGTCATCTACGCTGTCTTCGGTCAGCAGCGCCCGCAGATAGCCGCGTCGCTCGATCTCCGCTTCTTCGCGCCCATCGAGCATTCGCACCAACGCCTGCAACGCCGAGCGGCGAGCGTCCGAATCCGGGTTTCGATCCAGAACGACCCGGTAGCTGTCCTCGGCCGCCTCCAATTCGCCGAGCCATTCCTGGGCGGTCGCCAGCCGCAGCGCCGCGCGCGCGTTGGTCGGGCCCTGCCGCGTGGCCGCCAACGCCTCGCTGTGCTGAACCAGTACGCCCGCGTTGCGGTTGCTCGGCCGCTCCGCCAGCAACTCCTGCCGATAGATCACTTCGCAGATGAAGTCATGCAGGAACGCCTGCTGCTCCAGCGGCAATTCCGGCTTCATGGCCAGCAGATTGGTGACCGCGTCCGCGGCGGCGACGTACTCGCCACCCTCCAGCAACGACTCGAGCTTCGCCTGCACCACCGGAAAATCGACGACGCGTTCCGGCGGGCGCAGCCGCGTCACCGCGAACGAAGTCAACACGATCGCCGCGATCGCGGCCGGCAATTGCCACCGCTCCCGCAACAGCGCCAGCAGGTCGTGCTTGAGTCCCACTCGAGAATGCTCCCGCCACTACCGGAATACCCCGGCCCGCCTCTCCTATCGGCAGCCCACGGCGGCTCGCTGGGGCCCGGCGATCCGCCTTTTCGACGCGTTGCCCAAGCGGCCGCACGTTCCACCAGCCGGGGCGGCAGCCCATTGAGCCCATCGAGGGCCTGTTCCGGCAGCTAATTTCGAGGATTCGGCCGAACGAGCGCCCACTTCAGCCGTAAGTCCTGTAGGGTCGATGGCATATCACGAAAGGGCCTACTCCGGCATGCGGGCAAAAACTCCACCAGCGCGGCGCGAGCCGACCGGCAGAACCACGCCGGCCCCGGCGGGTCCCTCCAGCACGGCGGGGTCCACGGCGCTCTTGGGTTGGCTCTCTACGCTGCTACCACTCGACCTGCCCGCCTTGGTCGAGGCGATTGTGCGTGACGCCCCCAGCCTGCTGCAGTGCGGCGGCGCCGCCCTTTACTGTGCCGGCGAAAAAAGCGATCGGCTGACGCTCGCCGCCAGTGCGGATGGGACGTTGGCGCCGCTCTCGATCGACGCCCCCGACCCCAACGCCAGCGGATACCACGACATTGAACTCCGCCGGGAAGCCCGCCTGATCGGCGTGTTGCGGCTGTTCGAACCCCAAAACGTGGACGAGGGCCCGATCAACGCGATCGCGCCGGTACTGTCCGGGCTCCTGGGCCAGGCCCGCCTGCTGGAGCGGACACGCGTAGAGGCCCGCATCGATCCACTGACCGGATTGCGGAATCGCCGCTGGGCGGACGAGGCCCTGCGGTCCGAGATCGGGCGCGCCGAGCGCTCGGGCCTGCCGCTCGCGGTCCTGTCACTCGATCTGGACGGCCTCAAGCCGCTGAATGACACATTCGGCCACGCGACCGGCGACGCCGTGCTCCGCCATGTCAGCCGGCTGATCCAGGGCCTGATGCGTCGCTCCGATGTCGCTTCCCGGATCGGCGGGGACGAGTTTCTGATCATTCTGCCGGCCACCGACCGGGACGGCGCCGAGCGCCTGGCGGAGCGAATTCTGGAGCGCCTCGAGGAAGATCCCCCCATCCATGACGGGCTTCCGCTGACGGTCGGCGCCAGCATCGGCTCCGCCGTGTGGGTCGCCGGATGGGATGCCGAGCGCCTGATCGCGGCCGCGGATACCGCCATGTACGACGACAAACGGGCGGGGCGCCGCGCCGCGCCGAAGCCCGCCCAGCCGAACCGGGCGCCGATTTCCGGCCCGGACCCGCGCCCGAACGGCGTCTAGACGCGTAGAAACCTTACGCCTGGATGAAATATCGGGCGACAATAACGGGTATAATTGAAGTCGGGACAGCGCCGGCGGACCCGGCCGTGGCCCCGGAAATTTGAAAGACACCAACGGGAGTACAGCATGCGTTTGTTCCGATGTGCGGCGATCGCCGCGGCGGTTGCGATGGTCTCAGCGACGTGGGCGGCGGGCGAGCTCGGTGATCCGGCTCCGAAGCTGGAGATCGGCTCCTGGGTCAAGGGCGATGCGGTCGACCTCGCGAAGGGCAAAGGCACAAACATCTACGTCGTCGAATTCTGGGCGACTTGGTGCCCGCCGTGCCGCGCCAGCATTCCCCACCTCACCGATCTCCAGAAGCAATACAAAGACAAGAACGTGGTGTTCATTGGTATCAGCGATGAGCCGGTCGACACGGTGAAGCCTTTCGTCGACAAGCAGGGCGACAAGATGGGCTACATCGTCGCGGTCGACACGGAGAAGAAACAGACGAAAGCCAACTGGATGGGCGCGTACGGCGCGCAGGGCATCCCGCACGCGTTCGTCGTGGACAAGGCCGGTCTGGTCGTGTGGGAAGGCCACCCGATGGAAATGGATGAGCCCCTCGCCAAGATCGTAAAGGGCGAGTGGGACGTCAAGGCCGCGAAGGCGGAAGCCGCCAAGCGGAAGGCCCAGCAGGAGAAAATGGAGCAGGCTTTCCCGAAGGTGATGCAGTACTTCGGGATGGTTTCCTCTGAAGGCGAAAACAAGGAAGCCGCCGCCCTGGGCCGCACACTGGTCAAGGACTACGGCGACATGCCGCAGATCATGAACCACCTGTCGTGGGAAATCATGACCGGCGAGAGCGTCAAGCACCGCGATATGGAACTGGCCCTGCTGGCCGGGACCAAGGCGTACGAAGGCGCGAAGGAAGACGCCGCGATCATCGACACCTACGCCCGCGCGCTGTGGGAAACCGGTAAGAAGACCGACGCGATCACCTATCAGAAGAAGGCGGTCGAGTTGTGCAAGGACGAGGTCATGAAGAAGGATCTCGAGCGCACCCTGAAGCGCTACGAAGCCGAAAACCAGCAGTAGCGCGGCCGACAGGTCCGACAAGTCGAACTACAATGGAGCCGGCGACGAGGTCAGTCGCCGGCTCATTGTTTTCTTCGTGTTACGCCGAGTTCCGGAACCAAGGAGTTGCTGTTTGGCGCGACTGACCGGAAAAACCGCCCTGATCTCGGGCGCGGCGCGCGGCATCGGCGCCGCCATCGCCCGCGCTTTCGCGCGCGAGGGCGCGCGCGTCTGGCTGACTGACATCCGCGACGCGGAGGGCGCGGATGTCGCGCAGTCGATCGGCGCTGCCGCCAGCTACCGGCGCATGGATGTCCGTTGCGAACCCGACTGGGCGCGCGTCGTCGCCGAAATCCGCGGCGCCGGAACACTCGATATCCTCGTAAACAACGCCGGTGTCACCGGCTTCGATGAGGACCTCGGCCCGCAGGACGTTGAGCACGCCGCACTCGATGGCTGGCGCGCCGTGCACGCCGTCAATCTCGACGGCGTCTTTCTCGGCTGCAAGCACGCCATCGGCGTGATGAAACCCCCGGCCGCCGGCGGCAGCATCATCAACCTGTCGTCGCGCAACGGATTGGTGGGCGTGGGCGGGGCCGCGGCGTACGCCTCAAGCAAGGCGGCGGTCCGCAACCACACCAAATCCGTCGCGCTGTACTGCGCCGAACGGGGATACGGCATCCGCTGCAATTCGATTCATCCCGGCGCGATCCTCACGCCGATGTGGGATCAACTGCTCGACAGCCAGCCCGATCGGGCCGCCGCCATCGCTGACTTCGTCGCGGATGTCCCGCTGCGCCGCATGGGCGCGCCCGAAGATGTCGCCGCGCTGGCCGTCTACCTGGCCGGCGACGAATCCCGCTATGTGACCGGCGCCGAATTCGTCATCGACGGCGGACTTACAGCTGGAACGGCGGCGAATCCGAAACGCTGAGCGGCGCAGATTCGCGAAATCACATTCGCCGCGCGTAAACGCGGCCAGATTAACCGATGGAGCACAGCCGCCCCCGGGCTGTGCCCCGCTACGCCGCTCGCTAGAACGGGTAGTAAACTTCCTCGTAGTAGTAATCGTCGTAGTAGTAGTCGTCGTAGTAGTACGGCTCTTCGATGATCACGACTTCGTCATAGCCATATGACGGCGTGACAAACCGCACCAGCGAACCCAGTCCGCCGAGGTCGATGTTGACCTCTTCCAGGTCATCGAAATCGCAGCCGGTTCCCATCAGCAACCCCGATCCCAGAATCATGCTCGCCAGAAGATGCTTCATGGTTATCTCCTTGACCGCTCGCGGGTAAATGCCAACCCAAGCGCCCTTTGCGGTTCCATCCCGTCCGGACGCCTCATCTTTGACGCGTCAGACACGCCCGCTATTCAATTGGTGAGTCGAATCCCCGCGGCGCGTCCAATAACAACTGCCCCGACCGCGCCCGACCGGTCCCTCCCAACCCCATGCCAAAGCCCCGCCCACCTCGCGCCGATCCCGGATACGGGGTCGCCGCCCCCGGACTGGTTTCAGCGAGGACACCGGCAATGACGCGTATGGATTTGCGAAAGAAAGATCCGGCGATCCTGTTCGCCCACATCACGAGCCTGTTCATGGGCCTTGGCCTGCTCGTGTGGGGCGTGGCGCCGGCGTTCGTTAACGCGTATGCCCTCGGCGGCGAGTTCGACTCGCAGATGCTGATGGTCAACAGCATGCTGTTTCTGTTCGCGATGCTGTTCATCGGCCTCTCGATCCTGATCTTGCAGCGTGTCGTGTGGGCGACCTGGGCATCGTTCGCGTTGTCGACCACGATCGTTTTCGCCGGCGTGATGGCGGTGATCATCACCAAGACCCGCCTGTCCAACGCGTTTGTGATCACGCTCTCTGTCGGCAACTGCCTGGCGACCTGGATGGCGATCGGGGCCCTTGCCCGCATGCGCGCCGGCCCCCGCCGGGCCGCGCATTCGACCTAGCGCGCCGAGCGGCGAACGACCGAACCGCGCCGCCGCGGCGGTGGTCCCGCTTTTTTCCACAGAGTTTCCGGCTATCGATCCGGGCTAATTCGATATCTGAGCGCATTTTCTAATCACCCGCGCGAACGATTTGGAGATGGCGTGAAAAACGCCGCCCAGATGGTCAGGAACGCGGTTTTTTCATGCGCTCCGTCTATTCCCCGAATCCCGAATCTCAACTTCCGCGAAAGATCTCGCGAGGTCGGAGCGAACTACACGCATGAGATGGGCGTATCGAAAACGCCTGCCCCGCCTCTGCTGATCAGGGGCCGCGATCAGGCCGGTTGCGACCTTCGGGAAAGGGAGTGAACGACATGAAACCGGAACATCGAGTCAATCAGGCCCGGCGAACCGCGAAGTCGACGTCGCATGCCGCGGCGATTCCACGAGACGGTTTGTTGTGGACACTCGCATTGGAATTCAGCCGAGCCGAGGGCGGAAAGCCGCGCGACTGGATCAACGCCGCGCGCCGCGTATTGGAACGGGCCTTCGCCGGCGTGGAGCATCCGCACTAAAGCGGAATTGGAATAAACCGGAGTTCCGGACGTTTAGAACTCCCGCGGCCGACGGCAGAAAGAAAATCCGCCGGAATCCGAGACGGGTGGCCGAAAAAAACGCTTGGAAAAACAGAAGTTGTTTGAACCAAAACGCCGGCTCGTACGTCTGGAAGATACAAGCAGTGGGACCGAAGACGCGAAAACAAGGGAATCGACCGAATGAGTGTGCCGCACAGTGAAAGGAACCCCGCGACCTGACCGGGTCGCATCGGAAGGAGAATGATGATGTCGCTGATGACCACCACAAGCAACGAGACGCAAACCCGCGTTGAGCCGATGACGATCAGTGCCCGTTTGGCGCTATACGTCCTTGAACACTTCGACTGTGCGGCTCACCGCGTCGATGTGCGGCATCTGTGGTCGAACGGCGATACGCACTTCTTCCGCGTAAACGCCTGGCGACAGGCCGATGGCGAGAATCGCATCGTCCAGTCCGCGTTTGTCTCGGTCAGTGAAGATGGCGAGAACATCGAGCTGACGGACATGACGCGCACCGCAGTCGCCGCGTAACAACCAGACCCCTTACCCCTCCTCCTCAGGGACTCGGCGGCGGACGGCGCATGAAGCGTCGTCCGCTGTCTTTTTTCTTGCGACGCCGCACGTAGTCAGATCAATTGTCTCCGTCGGCCTCATCGGCCAGGCGCGATTCGATGTCCTGCTTCCCGTGATACAGGTGCAGGATTTCGATCAGTTGATCGTCGAAGCGATAGAAGAGCATGTGATTGGGGAAGCCTGCGACCGCGTGATCGGCTGACGGCCCGGAGGGCCGACGGAGCTTGCCGGGGGGCTTCAGCCCCCGGATACGAGGCCGCAATCTCCGGCCCGGAGGACCGACGAATCTGCGCTGTCGCCGGCTCGTCCGCCCTCCGGGCGGAACCCGGAATCCGCCCGACTTCCGGGGGCTGAAAGCCCCCGGCAATCCGCGTCGGCCCTCCGGGCCGGGAAGCCTGACGCGCCAACGCGCGGGCCGGCACGCCAACGCGGGGGCCGGCACGCCAACGCGGGGGCCAGTACGCCGTCGCGCGGGCCAGCACGCGCCGTCGCGCGGGCCAGCACGCGTGGTCGCGCGGGCTCGGAGTCGGCGCCAGCCGCCGCGCAGGAGACCTGATGCGCGACGAAGCCGTTACTCAGCCGGCGGCGGCGTGATCTCGATCACCTTGCCATCAAACGCCACCAGGACCGATTCGCCCAGCGTCAGGTACGGGGCCAGTTCCGGGTGCTGCTTGAGCAACGCGAAGTACGCGTCGCTGAACGCCGCCACCTTCCGCGGCTCCGCCTTTTCGTCCCAGGCCGAATCGACGTATCGCTTGCCGTCGTAGATGAAGGTCTTGCCTTCGACATGGCGAATCGGGACAACCCGCGCGCCGCCGGCGGCGTCGTTTCCATCCCAAGCCGGCATGTCAGCCTCATGATCGTCTCGCAGCTGACCGGCCTGCTGCGACGCGCGAATCGACTTCGACGCCGCGACGGCGCCGTGTCCCTCATCATCCTGGAAGAGTCCGCCCCCCCCGCCTCCCCTAGCCCCGGCGCTTCCCGGCACACGACGGCGCGAAAATGCCGGCGCTAGCTCGCCTCCCGGGATTCGACCTGCCCACTGCGGCTCCTCCTCGATAATCAGCGCCGACGTATACGGCGTCACAATTCCGTGCCGTTTCGCGAGGCGCACAATCTCGTCGACCACTTCCTTGTTCTCGCCATGCAGGCGCAACTGATCGAGCAGATACGCGACCTTGCGGTTCGCCCACAGCCGCGGCAGAAAATCGGCGCCGCGATCGAGCTTCGGAAACTCCGCGTCGTACGTCAGTTCGCTCGTCCCCTGCGCCGATTTGCCGCGCAAACGCACGGTGTGCTTACCCTCGCCGTCGTAACGTCCGAGCACGATGATGTCGTTGCCGCGGAACAGGTCCGGCAGCGCCTTCGGATACACGTCAAACGTCTTGATCCCGGCAACCTCCACCGACAGATCCGTCAGCAACGGATCCGCCAGACGCCGCACAAACGCGCTCATCTTCAGCTCAAGCTCTTCGGTCTCGGTGCAGTAGTCGCCTGTGCCGCGCGTCGCCTCGGCCAGCTTGTCGAGCAAACGCGGGTTCAGTTCCGTCCCTACCCCCAGCACATGAAACCGCGCCTCGCCGGCGTTTTTGTCCTTTACCGCTTTGACGATCTGCTCCGGATCGGTGACATCCACCGTCGGCTCGCCATCGGTCATGAACACGACCAGGTACGGCCGCTGCCCGTCGCGCGGGTCGTTCTCCAGCGCCGTCTGTAGCGCCTGATGGATATTCGTGCCGCCGAGCGCCTGCAATTCGCGCGTGAATTCCGACGCCGACTTCTGCACTTCCGGCGTCGCTTCGACGAGTTTCTCGCGGAACGGGCGCACTTCGGTAGAAAACGCGAGAATGTTGAAGCGGTCCTGAGGCCGCAGGCTGTTCACGCAGAACTCCAGCGCCCGCCGCGTCTGGGCGATCTTGTCGCCCGCCATACTGCCGCTGACATCGACGACAAACACAATATCCTTCGCCGCGACGCGCTCTTCCTCAATCTCGACCCGCGGCGAAAGCCGCAGCAGGAAGTAGCCCTCTTCGCCCGCGTCGCGCCGCGCCAGCAGCGACAGGCCGAACTGTGAATCTGCGCGCTGGTAATACGCGGCGAAGTCGCGATCCGGCCGGACATTGGTCTGCTCATAGCTGATCGTCGCTTCGCGATCACTGGTGCGCGAAACCGCCGCCGGGTGCGACGGGCAGAACACGCTCGTCAGCGGCAGGCTGCTCTTGATTTTCACATTGATCGTCAACTCGCCGATCGGCGCTGGCGTGCCGGGCTGGCGCAGCGGATGCAGGAACTGACCCAGACCGCCCTGCTCGGTCAGCGTCTGCGAATAGCGCATTTCGACATTGACGGTGTCATTGGCGGGGATCGGAAAAACGCTCGTCTGGTAGAGCCGTTTGCCGAGGTATTCGAGCAAGCCGGGATCGCGCGTACGCCGGACGATTTCCTCATACGTCCGCCGCGCCTGGTCTTTGTCGAGCACTTCGCCGTGCAGCGTTTTGCCACCGGCCGTCATCTTGAAGTCCCCGACCGCGACGCCATCCGGCAACGGGAAGACATACTTGCCCTCGATCGGCCAGCGATGCGGGTTATAGAAACTCTGACTGATGGAGGTGACCGCCACGCCGTCGGTGATCTCGGCGTTGATGCGGAGGTACTTGGTCTCGACGTTCGACCGCCGATCCGGCGGCATCGGTTCAATGATCAGGCGCCCCTGGCCGAAAGCCGCCGGCATCGCCACCAGACCCGCAAAGATCGCCAGGAAGACGTTTCGCATCGGATTCTCCTTTGCTGGTCGTGATGGGCCCCGGCCCACCGAACGAACAGGTCGTCGCGGGGGCGTTTCGCGACCGACGAGACGCCCCTACTTCGTATTAGACCGGCGAGCGGGAGCCGGGTTCCTAAAATTCGCCCGGTTCGGAAGAACGGGTTGCGATCTGGCGCGACCGACGCTATCTTGTTCGTACTTTGTTTGGTATCCGGGCGTTTACCAGAACAGCAATGGAGAAACAGAATGGCCGCTGCAAAACCGATCCCCGATGGCTTCACCGCAATCACCCCGCACCTCGTTGTCGATGGCGCCGCAAAGGCGATTGACTTTTACAAGAAGGCGTTTGGCGCCGAGGAAGTGTGCCGGATGGACGGCCCCGGCGGCGCGCTGATGCACGCCGAAGTCTCGATCGGCGGCAATCGCGTGATGCTGTGCGACGACATGGGCCCGCAGTGGGGTCAGCCCAAGCGCAGCCCGGCGGCGCTCGGCGGCTGTACGTCGACGGTGCACATGTACGTCAAGGACTGCGACAAAGCGATGCAGCGGGCGATCGACGCCGGCGCCGAGGTCGTGTTTCCCGCCATGGATACATTCTGGGGTGATCGCTTCGGCAAGGTGAAAGATCCCTTCGGCCATGAATGGTCGATCGCCACGCACATCAAGGACATGACGCCGGAAGAAATGGCCGCCGCCGGCGAAGAGTGGATGAAGAACTGCGGCAAACAGGACTGATCGGGCCCAATCGGCGCTAAACGTCGCGCTCTGACGGCGACTCCGGCGCCGGGTGGGGCAGACATCCCGCCTGCGCGTTGGGTGGGCAGGCATCCCGCCTGCGCGCCGGGTGGGGCAGCATCCTGCACGCCGGGTGGGGCAGGCATCCTGCCTGCCAGCGCCTGCCAAGCCCGACGTCGCATCTGCTGGGCGCTCGGTTTGCCGCGCCGCGCAATGCGGGCGATACTTCGCCACCTGAGCGACGAGGCGCTGCGCGGACCTTCCGCGCGGCGCGCCGTCGCAGTTTTCGGAGCGAGGAATCGCGGATGCCGAAGGTGGCGGTACTGGGCGCGGGCACGATGGGGGCGGGCATCGCGCAAACCGCCGCTCAGGGCGGGTGGGAGGTGGCGCTGCGCGATGTGGATGAGGCCAGCGTGGAAGCGGCGATCGCCGGCATCCGGAAACGCCTGGATCGACTGGTCGAGAAAGACCGCCTGACGCCCGAAGCGCGCGACGCGACCGCCGCCCGCCTGCTGAACGGCATGCGGCCCGACACCGTGACCGGCGCTGAACTGGTCATTGAAGCGATCTTTGAGAATCTCGACGCGAAAGTGCGGGCGATCCGGGAAATCGCCGCCCGCGCCGCGCCGGACGCGACGCTCGCCACCAATACGTCCTCGCTCAGCGTGGCGGAAATCGGCGCCGGCGTCAGCGCGCCGGAGCGCATGGTCGGCATGCACTTTTTCAACCCCGTCCCGCTGATGAAGCTGGTCGAGATCATTCGCACCGACCAGACCGACCCGCGCCGCGCCGCACGCGCCGCGGAGATCGCGACCGCCTGGGGAAAAACGGTCGTCCGCGTGCGCGACACGCCGGGGTTCATCGTCAATCGCGTCGCGCGCGGCTACTACCTCGAAGCGATGCGCCTGCTGGGCGAGGGCGTCGCCGGCGTCGATGAAATCGATCAGGTCATGCGGACCATGGGCGGATTCCGCATGGGTCCGTTCGAGTTGATGGACCTCATCGGCATCGACGTGAATTACACCGTATCCGTCAGTGTGTGGGAGCAACTGGGCCGCCCCCCCCGACTCGAACCGCATCCGCTGCAGCGGCAGCTCTTCGACAACCAGCAATTCGGCCGCAAGAGCGGTCGCGGCGCCTACCGCTATGACGCGGAGCCGCCGGTGCCCGCGCTACCGCTGGATCGAAAGAGCTTTGATCTGTCGGAATCGACCTACGAGGCGGTGCGCCTCTTCGCGGATGGCGCCGGCGCCGTCGGCGGATCGATCACCGAACAGTACATTCTGGCCCGCATACTCGCGGCGATCATCAACGAGGCCGGACTCGCACTGGATGAAGATGTCGCCAGCGCAGCCGACATCGATACCGCCATGACACTTGGGGTAAACTATCCGCACGGCCCAACGGAGTGGGCCGAGCGCATCGGTCGGCGGACCTGCCGACACTTGCTGGACGCCCTGAACGCCGGGGCGCATGCCGGTCGCTACGCGCCGGCGAAATGGCTCCGCGAATAGTCGCTCAACGCCTGAACGGAAGCAGGACGTGAGAAAAACCGCTCGCAAGAAAACAGCGCCGCCGCCGCGCGTGCCCGTTGATCGCCGCCCCAAGCGCCCGCGCGGCGCTCCCGGCCGGCCGCCGCCCGCCACGCCGCAATTCAACGAGTGGCTGCGCGATTTCGAGATATATCAGAAAGCCGAACTCTCGGCGTCCGAGAACACGATCGCCGCCTATCGCCGCGACTTGCGCAAGTTCGGCGGGTTTCTCGCCGGGGCCGGCGTCGCGACGGTTGACGCGTTGAAGTTTGAGCACGCGCAGGCCTTCGCCGCGGCGCTTGCCGATCGCGGCTATGCCGACGCCACGCGCGCGCGGCATGTCGTCGCCGTCCGCATGTTTCTGCGGTGGATGTTTGAAACGCGGCGGGCGCGCGAGGACTGGTCGTGCCTGTTCGAATTGCCGCGCCGCGGGCGTTCGTTGCCGCGCACGCTCAATCTGGATCGCGTCGCGAAAATCGTGGAATCGCCCGCGGACGCGTCCGACACGCCGCTGCGCGATCGCGCCGTGCTCGAAGTGCTCTATGCCTGCGGGCTGCGCGTCAGCGAACTATGCGGACTGCGCATGAGCGACGTCAATCTCGACAAGGCCCGGCTGCGCTGCTTCGGAAAAGGCCGCAAGGAGCGCACCGCCCCGATTGGCCGCAGCGCGATCGACGCGATTGAAGCATATGTTGAACATGAGCGCCCGCCGCTGCTCGCCGCGGGCATGCGGCTCGGGCATGTGCCGCTGCCGTTCACGCCGCGCGTCGCGGCCGGGGCGCCGCTGTTCCTGACGCGGCGCGGGCAGGCCGTGAGCCGGACGCTGATCTGGCGGATTGTGCGGCGCGAGGCGATTCGCCACGGCATTCCCGGCAAGGCCAGCCCGCACACGCTGCGCCACAGCTTCGCCACCCACCTGCTCGAAAACGGCGCGAACCTGCGCGTTGTGCAGGAATTGCTGGGTCACGCGGACCTGTCGACAACGGCGATCTACACGCACGTGCAGACCAAGCGATTGCTCGAAATGCACAAGCGGTTTCATCCGCACGGATAACGCCGTCAGATCGCCATCGCGATCAACGCCCCATCGCGCATCACCACCCGCCCCGCCACGATCGTCGCAGTGGCGGCGCCGCGCAGTTTCCATCCGCCGAACGGCGTGTTGCGACTGCGCGAAAGAAATCGCGCCGGGTCCACGGTCCATTCATGTTCCGGATCAATGATCGTCACATCCGCGGGCTCGCCGACCCGCAGCGTCCCGCCCGTGACGCGCAGCAGTTCCGCCGGCCGCGTCGACATCGCCGCGATCAGGCGCGGCCAGTCAATCAGCCCGGGTTCGATCAGCGCCTTGATGAACAGGCCCAGCGCGGTTTCCAGACCAACGATCCCCATCGGCGCTTCCTGAAATCCGAGTTCCTTCTCCTGCGCGCCGTGCGGCGCGTGATCCGTCACCAGGCAATCGATCACGCCGTCGGCGACACCTTGCAGACACGCGTTCCGATCCTTCTCTCCGCGCAACGGCGGATGCATCTTGTAGTTCGGGTCGTACCCGGCGCACGCCGCGTCGGTCAGCAACAGATGGTGCGGACAGACTTCGGTCGTCACACATACGCCGTCGGCCTTGCCCCGCCGCACAAGTTCCACCGCGCCGGCGGTCGAGATGTGCGCGACGTGATAGCGCGCCCCCCCATCCGCAGCCAACAGCAGATCGCGGGCGATCATGACTTCCTCAGACAGCGCCGTGATGCCCGGCAGCCCGAGCCGCGTCGCGACCGGGCCGGCGTTCATCACGCCGCCGGACAGCGACTTGTCCTCGCAGTGTTGAATGACGAGCCGATCCAGCATCGACGCGTAGCGCATGGCGCTCATGCAGACACCCGCGTCCTGCACCCCGTCGCCGTCGTCACTGAAGGCGACCGCCCCGGCGCGGGACATCAGCCCCATTTCCGCGAGTTCGCGCCCCTGGCGCCCCTTGGTCATCGCGCCGATCGGGTACACCCGCGTCCGCGCCACGCGTCCCGCCTGGCGCAGCACGTATTCAATCTCGGAGTCGTTATCGAGCGTCGGCGATGTGTTCGGCATGCAGGCCACCGCCGTGAACCCGCCCGCCGCCGCCGCCGCGGTCCCGCTTTCAATCGTTTCTTTGTGCTCGAAACCCGGCTCACGCAGGTGGACGTGCATGTCGATCAGGCCCGGGGCGACAATCCGCCCGCCCGCGTCGATCACCTCGTCGGCGTCGCGCGGGGCGCCGCGTCCGACGGCGACGATCTTCCCGTCGGCGATCGCGAGATCCGCGACTTCGTCCAGCTCCCGGCTCGGATCGATCACTCGCCCGTTTCGAATCAATAAGGTCGCAGACATGGCCCATCCATTGGTGGCGTCAACCGCTCGGTTGTGGCGTATCATACGGAATGCTGAGCCGGCGCGCAGCCGGCGCCCAGCCCCTCGGAGGAAGCGGACAGAAATGAACGACGCGATCAGCGGTCAACCGCGGAATGGAATCGGCGACATCCTTACAGTCGGATTCGGCACGACCGTGGCGATGTGGACGGTCGGCTATTTGTGTCGCATGCCGGGAAGCCCGGTCGCGAACTTCGTGCTGTTCGGGCTGCTGATCGCCATCGCGGTCGCGGGCGGCGCCATCGCGGGCCGCTGGTCGCGGCGTGGTTGGACGGTCGGCGTATGGGTCGGGCTGGTCGCGGGCTTGCTGAATCTGCTATTGGTCGGCAGCCTGATTTCGCGCGAAGACGCCAGCGGCTTGATCGCGGGGGCGGCCTGGTGGGCCCCGGCGTCGATCGGGCTGATGATGACGCTGGCGGGCCTCGGCGCCGCGCTCGGGCGCGGGTTCTCCAAGCCGCGCGAGTCCGGTTTGCCACGCTGCGGCGCTTGCGGCGCCGCGCAAACGACACTCGCTAACGCCTGCTCGGAGTGCGCCACGCCGCTCGACGCCGCCGGCCTGACCCGGCGGAGCGGCGATGTGGACTGGCCGGCCTGGTTCGCGCGCGTCGCCGTCGCGGCGACCGTCCTGCTGATCGCGGTCGGCGGTGTCGTGACCGGCGCCCAGGCCGGGCTGGATGTGCCCGACTGGCCGAACACATTCGGCCGCAACATGTTTCTGTATCCGCTCGCGCGCATGACCGGCGGCATCTACTTTGAACACACCCATCGCCTGCTGGGTTCGTTGGTTGGTCTGACGACCGTTACGCTCGCGATCTATCTGTCGCTCCGCATGCGATGGGCGGAAGTGCGCGCCCTTTCCGTGATCGCGGTGCTGCTGGTGATCGGCCAGGGCCTGCTGGGCGCATTGCGCGTCACCGGAAAGTTCACGCTCAGTGACGACCCGGCTGAGATGGACCCACAACTCAGCCTCGCCGTAGTACACGGCGTTCTCGCGCAACTCTTCCTCGGCGTGCTGGTGTTACTGTCGATCATCGTCTCCCGCGCCTGGCGCGAAGCGCCAGCTTACTCGGCCGGCGCCGACGCGGTTCCGACGAATATCACGCTCAGCGGACTGGCGCTGGCGATGCTGGTCGCACAGCTGGTCATCGGCGCCATGTATCGCCACTATCAGGTCGCCTGGGCGTTGCACCTGCATCTGACGGTCGCCGTGCTGCTGCTGGCGGCGCTGTTGTTCAATGGGCTCCGCGCGTCCACCGCGCCGCGGCAATCGCCGATCACCACCATGCTCGGGACCGCCGGCCGCTGGCTCATCGGCCTGACCGGCGCGCAGCTCGCGCTCGGACTCGGGGCCCTGGTCGCGGTGCTGCTCGAAAAACCCGGCCAGCCGCACGCCTGGCACGTGGCTGTGACCACGGCGCACCAGACAACCGGCGCGCTGCTGCTCGCGTTCAGCGTCGGCGTATTGGCGCTTGAGGCGCGCGTGCAGTCGCTCCGGACGCAACCTGCGGCGCTCGCTGCCGCCTGACGCGGCCCGGCGCCGATAAGAACGTCGCAGCGGCGAAACCGGCCACAATCGCGACAATTGTTGCGCGATTTCCGCGCCGCCGCGCACATGCAAATGAAGACTCCCATTTGGGACACGGCTACCTCAGTTTCCAAGGGGGTCGGCCATGGAAATCGCATCAACACTCACAACAGCGGCGCGCACCGTTGATCTGTTCCGCCGCGACAACGCTGACGCCCGTGTCGCGGAAGCTGACAACGCCGCTTCGCATCCGGTCGGCGCGACAGGGCCGCCCACAACAGATCGCGTCCATTCGGTGACAACGCCGCATGACGTCTTCGGTCGACCACACGGCGAGGCCGATGACGCGCGCGAAAACCCGAAGCCGTCCGCGTCCGGCGACGGGTCGATTGGTGACGCGCTGGCGGACTTCGAGGCGGCGCTGCGAACGACGGATCGCGCACAGCTGGAACGGATCGAACAACGATTGCGCGACCTGGTGGACGTCGCGCCCGGCGCCACCACGTTGCAGCGCATGCTGGCCGAAACACAGCGGCGCCTGGGCAAAACGCGCGAAGCCGCCCGCACCACGCAGGCCGCGGTTGACCGCGTCTCACTGCCACCTCCGAGGCAGGCCGATCCGGGCCCGCCCACATTGCCGCCGCGTGACGATGAGCGACCGACCGACGCGATCGGCCGGTCGGAACGGACGGATCAGTCGGCGGCGAGCGAACCGGAGTCCGCCGGACGCGTGGAGACCGCCAAGCGCGCGCTGTCGCGCGGCGACGCGATTGTCGCGCTGCGCGACTTTCAGCAGGCGCTCGCGGACGACCCGAACGATGTGGAAGCGCGTCGCGGACTGGCCGAGGCCCGCCTGCGTCGCGCCGCGCAATCGCGCCGCGAGGGAGACCCGACCGGCGCTGACGATGAGACCCGATTGGCCCGTCAGGCGCTGGACCCGCGAGACGCGCCCGGGACCTGACGCTTTATTGAGCCCGTCGCAAACTGGTGTTCAGAGGCGTGGCCAACAATCCCGACGCCTGACGCCCGTCCGCGACCGGGCGCAGCAAAACTCCCGTCGCCCGAAGGTCGGCGTTCGCCGCCGGCTTGGGGGGCCGCTGTTTGCGCGGCGTGTGGCGAGTTCGGCAGTGTGACTGCTCCCTGCCGGACCGCCCCGCCGCGCAACCCTTCCGCTGAAAGAAAAAGAGCCAGACGCGTTTCGCGCCTGGCTCCCCCTGAGAACGCCAATGGAGATGGAGGCTACGGAAAACAGATACACGAATTCCCGAACTCGGCGAGCATTCCCGCAAGGTCTGAAAGGTCGACATTGCCGTCGCCGGTCAAGTCTCCTCGCGGTGTTGTACGCCCCGACATGCCGAAGTTCGCGAGCAGGCCGGCCAGATCGCTGAGGTCAACCACGCGATCGCCGTTGATATCGCCCGGACACAACGGGCCGACCGTACCGAGCACCGGCGGCGTCGAGACCGTGCCACAGGCATTGGTCATCTCGCAGTGATAGACGCCGTTGTCTTCGCATTGCACGTTGTTGATGAAGATACGACCCGTGGTGGCGCCGAGAACCGTCGTGAACGTATTGGGATCATTCGGATCGAACGTCACATCCGTCAGCGGCACACCGTCGCGGTACCACTGAAACGACATGTCGCTGGAGCCGATGACCGAAGTATTGAACAGAAGACTACCGTTCGGATCGGCGATGTCGTCGTTCGGAACGCTCGTCAGGAATGGCGGGACGCACGGGGTGGTTCCGTCGAGGTCGATCAGCCAATCCGGCGTAAACAGTCCCCAGCCGAGAATCTTGCGACCGTCCGCCGAGACATCCACGGCGATTTCGAAGGTGCCGATATCGCTGACGCCGGCCGCGCCGGACGACAGCATGAAGTCCGTCAGATCGACGACGCCCGTGCTCGGCGTGTACATGAAGGCGCCGCGGACCAGCAGCGTGCCACCGCCATACATTGTCAGCCCGACCACGGTGTTGCCGTCATCGCTCATCGCGGCCGGAACGTGACCGTTCAGCGGTCGGCCCGGCGGCACCCAGGCCGGGACCGCCGGCTGCGCGCCGCAATCCACTTGCGTCCAGACGCCGGGACTGACGCGCTCCCACTTGACCAGGTGGTCGCTGAACGCGGCCGAAGTACCATAGATCAGCGTGCCGGCCCCGTTGATGATGTACGCCTCGCCGGCCTCGCTGATGGCCGAGCCGGTTGTCGGCAGGATCGTCTCCACGCCGTTTTCCCACACCGCCGGGCGGCGGACGCCCGTGAAGAGGTTGTGTTCGAAACCGCAGATCACTGTGCCGTCGTCGGAGACGTCGTTCGCCCGTGTGCTCAGGCCGGTGATCGAGCCGAGGTTGGCCATCACGCCTGTGCCGTGGTCATACGAAAACGCGCGGGCCGTGCAGCCGTTGATCCAGTGCAGGCCGACGATGAACTGGCCGTTGTCAGAGATGTTGTACGGATTCGAAATCGAGAAATCGCAGTTTGAACCCATCGGCACAATCCCGAGATTCTCCCAGCCGTTCGGGTCTTCGTAGCGCCCCACAATCGTGCGATCCGTCGGCAGCCCGCCGACGCCGGCGGTGTTGCGCAAGGTCGAAGCAAGGATCGAGCCGTCAGCGTTGCAGTAGACGGCGCCCTGATTGCTCGCGCCGGGGAGCAGGTCAAACGTGCCGCCGACCGTGTAGCGGAAGACTTCCGACGCGCCGCCGACAATCACGGCTCCGTCGTCGCTCATGTTGTTCGGCGTGCCGCCGGAAATGTAGAGGATCGAGGGCGTCGCGAACGCCGTCGAAGAGAGCGCCAGCAAGCCCGCCGCTCCGAGGACAAATCGATGCATCAGACCACTCCTTCAGTCTTGCCGCCCCGAAGCATGCGGAGTGCGGCGGTTAGAAAGAGGGTCGCGCGGCCCGCGCCACGCGCACGGCTTCCGACGCGACCCATTTTTCGACAGCCGGCGCGCTAACGGCGCCGACGAACAAACAGCAATCCGGCCGCGGCGAACAAGGCCGCAGTCGCCGGCTCAGGCACCACAAACGTAACGATCGCTGAAGTGTTGCCAACAAAGTTCACGCGAACCGCGACAGTGCCGTCATGACCAAAGCCCAGGTCGGCGCCGTCGGTATTGTTGGAGGACGCAGTGCCAAAGCTCGACATGACGCGCACGTCGCCCGGGGCAAGCTCCAGCGTCTGACCGGCGCGCGCCACCTGATAGGTTGTGGCGTCGTTCGGGTCATAGAAGTACAGCGCGGATCGTGTCGTCGGGGCAATCACACCGGCGACGCCATTGAGCGTATTCGTAAACAGGATCTGACCCTTGTCGTTCATCGACATGCTCGTGCCGAACATGCTGCCGAAGACCGCCGCGCCGCCGGTACCCGGGGCCACTTCGCCCTCGCGCGCCACCAGCGCCAGGCCGCCGGCAGTTCCGGTCAGGATCGCGGAGTCATTGCTCGTGTCACCGCTGTCGAGCGAAACCTGAAACCCGGCCTTGCCCGAATCGTTCAGACTGACAGAACTGTTGTTGTAGTTGGCGATCAGCAGGCCGCCGGCGCCCGGGGCGACATCCCCGCGCCGCGAAACGAGCGTCTTCGAGCTGGCGGTCAGCTCATAGATCGCGCGGTCGTTCACGCCGGCCACTACATCGCCGCCTGTCAGATCTGTGGCCATCATCAGTTTGCCGCTGCGCGTGAACTGGTTGGAGCTCGTGCCCGGAACCCAGCTGTTGGCGGCGTTGCCGAATGACGCGCCAGCCGTGCCCGGCGCGGCGTCGCCTTCGCGCAGGACCAGGCTGTTGCCCGAACCCGGCGTATGAATCCACAGTGAGCGATCATTGGCGGTCGTCGCCGTGCCACCCAACGTCAGGTCGAAAAGCACTTGGCCACTGTTATTGATCTGGCCCAGGAAGCCGAGGCTCGCTGCGGTCTCGCCCGTGCCGAGCACATTGTCACCCTTGCGCACCATGATGCTGGTCGCGCCGGTCGTGCCGGTGTACCAGGCCTCGTTGTTGGTCGTGCCGACCACGTCGCCGCCGCTCAGGCTGCTCTTGAAAAGCACGCGACCAAAACGGGTCAACCCGGTGTTCGCCTGGCTCGGCGAGTTGAAGCTTGAACTGAGCGTCGCGCCGGCGGTTCCCGGGGCGGCATCGCCTTCGCGCGCCAGGATCGAGAACCCGCCGCCCGGCGTGCCGGTGTACATCACGCTGTCATTGCTGCTGACGCCGGTATTGAGACTGCTGCCCCAGAGCATCTCCCCGGTCGGGCTGAGGCGATAGCCGGAGCCAAGCCCCGACAAGCCCGAGGCCGAGTTGAGC
Organism: uncultured Planctomycetales bacterium; assembly: GCA_964528455.1. Lineage (GTDB taxonomy): Bacteria > Planctomycetota > Phycisphaerae > UBA1845 > Fen-1342 > DSPM01. The sequence continues at coordinate 128,373 of CAZGTH010000005.1, forward strand.
GTAAAGCCCGGAACGCCCGGAGCCGCGTCGCCGCCGCGGATCGCTGCGGAGACATTCGACTGATTCGTTCCGCGGAACAGCCCACGCTCATTCCCGGAAGTAACGCCGACGCCGACCAAGCGGCCGCGAAACAGCACCGAGCCGTCTTCGGCGAGTACCGGCGAGTCGAAGGCGCCGCTGCCGCCGAAGAAGAGCCCCGGCATACCCGGTACTTCCATACCGACATACGCGACCACATTGCCGCTGTTTTGAATGATGCTGCCCGCGTAGGCGCCGCCGGCTAGGCCGACAGCCGCCGCGCCGATCATGCCGACCCGAAACCGACTCACTGCTCGCATGTCCAACTCCTCTCCTGTTTGTTCGTCGCCCGCGTGCATTAGCCGTGCATCCCGCAGACGCGCCCCCGCTGGGCCCAAACGTCAGTGCTCGCAACAATACGGAACCCGGCGTGTGTTTTCAAGTCTTTCCCCAGAGAAATTTTTGGGGTACACTCTCCGCAGTAACTCGATATGATGCGAGCCCAAATGCCAGACCGAAAGTCCTTTGAGAACGAGTTGGATCGCCGTTTCCAGGCCCTGCGCGGCGTTTTGGCCGAGTCATTGGGCGCCGTGGAGATCGGTGACGGCTCGGCGACCGAGATCTCGCGCCGGCTCGGCGTCGACAAAAACCTTGGCTGGAAGCTCTCAAAAATCGTCCACGCCCCCGATTGCTGGTCAGCCGCGACGCTGCTTCCGGGCGACGGCGGCGTCAAGATTCTGCTGGGCGCTTTCAAGCGCGCGGGGGCCTCGAACGACGGCCTGGCGCGCCTGCGCGAGGCGACCGAGTCGTTTCGCCGCGTGATTGAGGAGCACGTCGGTGACCGCGCGACGCTTGAGCTCGTCCTGGACGGCATGCGCGACACGGACCGCTTCGACACCAGCCGCAAACTCGCCTTTCGCGGCACAAGCGGAATCTGGGGGGTGCAGGCTCGGGCCCGGATGAACCTCACGATGGTGGCGCCCAATCGTGAGAACCCCCAACTGATCGACGCGTCACTTGTCGCCGGCTGGCTGGATTTTCGCCGCCTGCGCACAGATGCCCGCTGGGTGCTGTTTCGCGAGCGGGCCTACAGCGACGCCGCGACGCCGCCGCTGGAAGAGCACCCGAGCCTTATGCGTGAGTTTTGTTCATCGCGACTGCCGGAGATTCGCATCGAGCAGACCGAGAACGCGCGGATCTACGAACTCGCCGAGGGGCCGATCGGCAACGAGGGCGCCTTCACCTACTACTCCTGCTGGCGAACGCGCGGCCTCGGCTCGCGATACCGCACACCGGAAGACGATCACGGCGAATTTGCGGCGCAGATTTCGGCGCCGGTGGAAACGCTCGTATTCGACATGCTTGTCCATCGTGATCTGCCCTACGCGGAACAGGCTGAGGTCAACGTCTTTGGCGTACTCTCAAGTGACTCTCTCTATCGGCAGGATCGCTATCGTCTGCCGTTTACGGAGCAATTGCAGTCCATCGGCGCCCCTCCGGTGATGGCGACAACCCATGCGCCGCGCTATCACGAAGTCGTGAACCAGTTGTGCAGGGACTGCGACTGGGACTTGCGCGACTTCCGCGGCCTGCGCTTCGTGCTCGCGTATCCACCCTTCCCGTCGACCGTGGCGATCACGTTTCCACTGCCGGATCAGCCCGCGCAGTAGCGCGCGCTCACGTATTGGCGTAGCGTGTTTCGCACAATAGGCGGCGGACATGCAACGGCGATAACAACAGAGACGCCAGGAACGGAACCATCCCGACCAGAATCAGAATGGCCGCCACCGAAATCCGCGCTCGGACGAGCGGCAATGTCAGAACGCCCCGGCCCAGATTGCCGGCGTCCACGAAAAACGCGAACCAGTCGCCGGCCGCCCACAGGATGGCGCAGATGACGAGCCAGCCTGCCCCATAGCACACGGCCGCCACGCGTCGCTGCGCCGTGGCAAAGCCGAACCAGCACGCGACCGCCCCCACCAGCAGCAGCCAGCAGCCGCCAAGCACAATCGCAATCAACGCCGCCGCAAGCCGTCCCAGGAGGACCGGGTAGCCCGCCCAGTCCCCACCCCATCGCGACGCTTGGTACTCATCGGCGATGAAAAACGGACTGCCGAACAAGCCAACGATCAGCCCGACCAGCAGCAGAGTCAGAAAAGCGAAATTTCGTGCGGCGCGATGATTGACGTAGATCGCGATCGCGCGGCCAAACGTCCGGGCCCGCCAACTGGCGATCAGTGTGCTGAGGTAGAGCCCCGCGCGCTCCGCGAACGGCGATGGGCGCCGCGCCTCGGGAACCGATCGGGCCACCTCAAGCCCGCACTCCGCGCAACGACCGTCATAACGCGTTCCGGTCAATCGGTAACCACAACGATCGCATTGTGGCGGACGCGGCTCCAACTTGGGTGGAATCGCGACCCGCCCCCCCAATCGCACCAGCACGCTGAACCACCAGATCAGCCAGGGTAGCAACAGCAGGGCCGGCAAAAAATCCGAGAAGCCCATCGTGGAGCGCTCGACCAGCGCGATCGATCGTGGCAAAACCCAACCGAACGGAATCGCACACATCGTGCTCCAATACGTCAGCTTGACACACCGCAGATATAGCTTGCGGCGCGACTCGCCTACCGTGAAGAGCGGCAACAACCCGAGCGGCCCGAGCCAGAACAGGACTTCCAGAAATCCGCCAAATGCGATCGCCGCGGCCCAGTCGCCCGGCGAGGTCAGTTGCTCATACATGCCCAGACCGAAGCCCGCGAACGGCTTGCGCAGTTCGTCCATCAGATTGAAGGTCCACATCGCCTCATAATTCGACATGAACTGATGCTCGTAGCCAAAGGCGAACATCGAACCGAACGTCCACACAATGCTGATTACGTGCACAAAAAATGCCGCAAGCCAGCTCGACACCGCCAGACTCGGTCCCCAACGGCGCGGAAAAACGATCGCAAAGGGAATCGCCAGCGGCGCCAGCGGCCAGGGAATCCGCCACGCGTAGGCCGCTTCCGCCTCGGGCGGCGCAGGCCACGTGTCGCCGATCACCTCGACCGCATCACGATCTTGACCCGGTTCGCTCAAGTCATGCGCAGCGGAATCAAGCGTCATGGCCTTTGCGCCTCGCCCGATGGCGGCGTGATCGCGCCATTCGCGGTGTATGTTCCGACAAGTGGCGTGACAGCGCCCCAGTACCACTCATACGGCGTGTACTCCGGCCATTTCGGACGCCCGGCGGACGAACCCAGCCAATAACCGTCGCCGCTCAAGACATAGTCATAAGGGCCGCCAGACTCGAGATCGAGCGGCGTCCGGTCCAGGTACGCCGGCGCGAGCGCGTCAAGCGATTCGGGATAGGCGCCGCGCTCCGCGTGGTAGGCCGCGAGCGCAAGCATGATCACCGCCTCGCGGCGGGCGGCGACGACGCGGAATACCTTATCGATCGAAGCGGACTTCATCGCGATGTCACTCGATCCCACGGGGCCCGAGAGGAAGTTGAGCCGTGGCACTGACGATATGACCTCCGCCCGTGGCGACTGCTCCGCCCGTCGCAGCGCCGTCGTAACGCTCAGCATGCGCTCGCGCGCATCCGCGCGACCATGAAACAGGGGCGCCATCAGATTCCAAACCGGCGACCGCACCCCGGCGCTGTGCGACCAGCGGCTCTGCAGCGTTGAAACCACCAACCAGCCGTCGTCGCTGGCGTCGCGGGTGAAGTGCCTGTCGAGCAGCGCGTCCACGGCGCTCTCGTCGCTCAGGCCGCGCCAGGCGCTCGTCAGGCTGAGTCCGTCTTCCTCGGCCAGCACAGCGATCGCGCGCCGCGCCTGATCGGCGGACAAGCGCCCGGCAACGGCAAGTCGCGACAGCTCCCACACCGGCAGCGGCAGATAAGCGCCCGAAAACGTGGACTGCGACTCCAGAAATGAGCCGACGCCTCGGTCGAGGCGCTCGGCGGCAAAAAGGTCAGTCAGTGCCGCGTCCAGGTCGTTCCGCATGACATGGTTTCGAGCACGAATCACGAGCGAGCGGTGAACGTACGTGTACTGTCGAATGTCCCACCCGCCGCTGGCGCCGGCCGACCACGGATCCCCATAGGAATCGCAGATCCGATCCAAGACACCGGCTTCGGCGGCGCGCTCGATCCGCAGTATCAGATCATCAAACGCGGCCGCTGTCGCGGGCGCATCCATCGCGCGGGCATCAGCCGGCGCCGTGTCCTCGTCCCATTCGCCATGTAGCGCGAACAGCAGGTTCATGTTAAGGAAATCGGCCGTCGCCGGAATCGGGATCGCGATCAGCGCTTGGGAGAGCGCGGCCGCCTCCGCCGGTACCGGCGCGACATCGCCGCGCGCCGTGTCTGCCGGCGAAACCGCGCCGCCAGACTGCGCGGCCGGCGGCGTCGTAATCCGCGCATGCGCAAACCATCCGAGCAGACCCAGGGCGATGAGATAGGCCACCGCCTGCGAAAGCACCCACGCAGGGCGAGAAACAAAGTCCCGCAGGTCAAGGATGCGCGGCTCATTCATGACTTTCGACAACCCTGCGCTCCGCGAGGTTCCCACGTCGGCGGCGTTATCTCATATCTTACCCAACAATCGCCATGACCCAACGCGCCGCCGTCATTCTGGTCGTCGGTCTCGACGAGCGCCTGCTCGCACACGGCCCCCGCATGCGCGCATTCGCCAATGCCGGTCGCGTCATCACGCTGCGGCCCACGCTCCCCGCCGTTACCTGCGGCGTGCAGGCCAGCATGCTGACCGGTTCGCCGCCACGGGCGCACGGTATTGTCGGCAACGGCTGGTTCAACCGCGAGCAGAACGAGATCCAGTTCTGGAAGCAGTCGCACGCGCTGGTCGCGGGTGAAAAGGTTTGGGAAACCGCGCGACGCCGCGACCCCGGCGTCACCTGCGCCAATCTGTTCTGGTGGTTTAACATGTACTCCAGCGTGGACGTGGCGGTGACGCCGCGCCCGATTTACAAGGCCGACGGCCGCAAGATTCCCGACATCTACACGCAACCCGCGAGCTGGCGCGACGAGTTGCAGCAGCGCCTCGGCCGATTTCCGCTGTTCCAGTTCTGGGGCCCGGGCGCCGCGATCGCGTCCAGTCGCTGGATCACCGATGCGGCGCTGCTCGCGCGCGAGCGCTTCGATCCGACCCTTTCGCTGATCTACCTGCCGCATCTGGATTACGCGTTGCAGAAGTTCGGGCCCGACGACGCCCGCATTCCGGCCGAAGTCGCGGCCGTGGACGCGCTTGTCGGCCGCTTGCTCGACGACTGCGCAGCGCATGACGTGACCCCACTGATTGTCAGCGAATACGCGATCGAAGCCGTCTCGCGCCCGGTGGCGCTGAATCGCGCCCTGCGCCGCGAAGGCTGGCTGCGCGTGCGCGAAGAACAAGGCGGCGAGTTGCTCGACGCCGGCGCATCGGACGCCATCGCGGTCGTTGATCACCAGGTGGCGCATATCTATGTGCGAAACCCGCATTTGATCGCACAGGTCGCCGCGCGGCTGGCGCGCGAGCCGGGTGTGGAGCGCGTGCTGGATCGGGCCGCGCAGCGAGATGCCGGCATCGATCACGCTCGCGCGGGCGAGCTGGTGGCGATTGCCGAAGCCGGCGCCTGGTTCTGTTATCCCTATTGGGAGGACGACGCCCGCGCGCCCGATTTCGCCCGCACCGTCGAGATTCACCGCAAGCCCGGCTACGACCCGGCCGAGCTGTTCATCGACCCGCGCTTCCGCCACCCGAAGCTCGCGATCGGCTGGCGGCTGTTGAAGCGCAAACTCGGCCTGCGGACGTTGATGGATGTGATCCCGCTTGATCCGTCGCTCGTGCGTGGCGCTCACGGACGCGTGGATACGCCACCGGGAAATCGCCCCTTATTGATCGCGCCCGCCGACATCGCGCCCGCCGACATCGGGCCGGCGGCGGACACGCTTCCTTGCGAATCCGTGCGCGATGTCGTGCTGAATTGCATGTTTGGGGCGTAGGTCCGATCGAAACGCGCCCCGCACGCGGACGGCCAACACGCCCGCCGCCAAAATGGTGTTGACACAAGCCACCGGCTCCGGCGCTAATGGACGGGTTCGTTCGATCCGCCATGGGGTCGGCAGAGAGGAGTTGGCCCGTGCTGCCATCTGGCCCGCGGCGCACCATTCGGTCCAGCGCCTTCACGCTCATCGAGTTATTGGTTGTCGTCGCGATTATCGCGATGTTGATCGCGATGCTGCTGCCGAGCCTGCGCCAGGCGCGGGCCCAGGCGCGGGAACTGAAGTGCCGCACGCAATTGCGCGAGTACGCCCGCGGATTCCAGTTTTACCTTGACGAGAACCGTGACATCTTTCCGGCCAGCGACTACGGCCCCAACGGGAACGACATCTACGCCCCCACCTGGTTCCAACTGGTCGAGCAGTACTGGCTCGGCGGCGTCGAGCCCGACGCCGGGCTCGACCGCCAACGCGGTCGCGCGTTTGCCCTTGGACGTTGCCCTGATCTCGACGGCCCGCGCGTCACCAACGACATCGCATGGGAGTGGGATTACGACTGGCGCACGTTCGGCTACGGGTATAATCGTTACTTTCTCGGCTGGAATCAATTCCGCGGAAACTGGGACAACCCGGCGCGATCGACGCTGACCGTGCCGCCGACATTCTGGCGCCCGCTCGGCGACGTGCGCAACGCCGCCGAGTGCCTGCTGGTGGGCGATTCCGTGGTGCGCAGCTTGTCGCAGTTTCCCGGCATCGAAGGCGCCGGGCACTATCTCGGCTGGCGCGCGATGGCCAACCGCGGCGCGGGCGTTGCCCCGCGCCACGGCGCGCGATCGGAGGCCCCGACCGTGCCCTGCCGATATAACGGCGCCACCGCGCTGTACGCCGACGGGCGTGGCTCCACCGGCTGGGTCGACGGCCATGTCGACAGCCGACGCAGCGAGGAGATCAACGACATCGTCGAGTGGCGACGGCTGTGGGATCCGAAACAGGGCGTCGGCGGCTGGTGAGGTCCGGGGTTCGAAAGCGCGTGAGCGAGGGCGTCCGCCTTCCAGCGCGCCGCCACTTGTGAACATGCCCGCCCTCGCGTACCAAGTCGCCAATGGACCACTTCGCCCACCTGCGACCGACCGCGCTGCCGGCGCTGTTGTTTCTGATCTGGCTGCCCCTCTGGCCAATCGTGCGACACCGGCATTCCGCGCTGTTTCTTACCTGCGCGAGCATCGCCACACTGCCGCTGATCGCCGGGCCCGCGATCGCCATCGCGCTGGTCGCCGCGATCGCGCTCGGGAAGCTGCTTACCGAAGCGTGCGCCGCGCCGCTCGCCGGCGAGCGCCCGCGCAGAACCGCCCCGACCGCCTGGTCGCCGAGATTCGCAATCGGGTTGATCGCGATTCACATCGCATATCTGGCGGTGCTGGCCGGGCCCGCTCCACGCGCCTGGTCCATCATCAAGGATGTCCGCGAAGTCGATCGCGTCGGCGTGTTCGTCTTCTTCAGCGGCGTCGGCCTGACGTTCTTCCGGCTCATCAGCTACTACTTCGACCGTCGCCGCGGCGTGTGCCAGCGGCTGAACTGGGGCGACTATCTCGCGTACATGCTCTTCTTTCCGCAGTTTCGTCACGGGCCGATCGAGCGCGCCGATGACTTTGTCCCGAAACTGCGCGCGGCCCGGGCGAATTGGAAGCCGCGCGATCTCGCCGCTGGCTTCGGCCGCGTCGCGTTCGGCCTGGCGACACTGGTCGTCGGGGGGGTGTGCGTCACCGCAATCGCGCAACACGTTATCGGCGCCGAGCTCGGCGAAGCGTTCCGCATTCTGCTCGAAACGCCGGAGAAACTCACCGGCTGGCGCTTTCTGCTCGCCCTGCATACGCCATTGCTGCTGCTCGTATTCATCGAAAGCGCATTCGCGAGCGTCTCGCTGGGCGTATCGCGTTGCTTCGGCGTTGTCGGCCATGAAAACTACGACTGGGTGCTGCTCTCCCGGACGCCGCGCGAGGTGTGGAAACGCTGGAACATCACGACATTCGCGTGGCTGCGCGATTACGTCTACCGCGAGTCGCCGCGTCGGCGGTTTCCGCGCGTGAGTATGTTCATCGTGTTCGCCTACGCGGGCGCGATTCACGGCCTGCAATGGCGATTCGTCGCCTGGGGCGTGGTCGCGGGCCTGTCGATGACGCTATGGGCTTGGATCGCGGAGCGAACCCCAACGCCGCGCGGTCCGCTGGCCGCCGCGCTGGGCGCCGCCGGGCGCATCCTGACGATCCACTGGTGCGCCTGGCTCGCGATTATCCTGCTCGACGCGAACCACTGGGGTTGGCTGGTGTTACAACGGTTCGCGGCGCTGCTGGTCGGGCAATGAGGCCCTAAGTGGATCGCGGCTCGTCAAGCTATTTAGAAGACGCCCCGCACAGCTGCGCGGAGAACTTGGCATACGTCCCAGATTCAGTGTCAATGATCCCAGCCCCGAACCGCCCCGCCCCGTCCGTCGTACAATCGACATTCCAACGCCGACGGCGCTTCCCGGCCGGCGCGCGTTCTTCGCCCCGAAACTGTGAGAAAACGCCCGATGTCGCTCGCCCACTGGTTGCTGCTCATATTCCTCGCGCTCATCTGGGGCGGGTCGTTCTACTTCGTCGAGCTCATTCTTCGCGACATGGGGTCGCTGTCGCTCGTCTTCATCCGCGCGACGATTGCGGGCGTGCTCCTGCTTACCGTAGTCAAACTGCGCGGGCTGCGCATGCCGCGCGATCCGCGCCTGTGGATGCTCTTCGCCCTCATGGGCGTGCTCAACATTCTGATCCCGCACAACCTGATCGCGTGGGGGCAGACACACATCGAAGGCGGACTGGCCGCGATCCTCAACGCCACGACCCCCCTCTTCGGCGTCATCGTCGCCCACCTCGCCACCCGTGACGAGCGGATGAGCGTCAATCGCGTCGCCGGCGTGCTGGTCGGCATGGCCGGCGTTGCGCTGGTCGTCGGTCCATCGGCCTTGGCCGACATTGGCGCCGAAACCCTGGCGCAAACCGCAATCCTCGGGGCGGCGCTGTGCTACGCGCTGGCGAGCGTGGTCGGTCGCCGTCTGAAGACGTATCCATCCTTGGTCGTCGCCACCGGGCAGGTCATTTGCGGCGCTGTCCTGGCCTCCGTTCCGGCGCTGCTGATCGAGCGGCCATGGACGCTGACGCATGTCTCGCTTCCGACCGTCGGATCACTGCTGGCGCTGGCGGTGTTCAGCACGGCATTGGCGTACATCATCTACTTTTATCTCCTCGCGCGCGTCGGCGCAACGAATATCATGCTCGTCACGTTCCTGATTCCGGTCAGCGCGATCCTGCTCGGCTGGGGACTGCTCGGCGAAAAACTGGGCGCCCATCAACTTGCCGGCATGGGCGTCATCACGCTGGGGCTGCTGTGTGTTGATGGCCGAGTATTCGGCCGCCGATCCACGCCACTCGCCCCGGCGCCCACCTCCGCCGCCGCGGTCGCTCCCGTGGTTCCCGCCGGCCCCGAGCCGACAGCGGCGCCGCCCCTCGCCCGAACCGCCGATACCTAACATTTCTATAACTTTCTCTTGACAGGCCGCGTCCCTGCGGGCACACTGATGGATGTGCCGTGGCGCCGCGTTGCCGCCGCGCTGGTCAGATGGAGCGGGGAAGATGATACTCCGACTCATGCCCGAAGAACCTGATTTGCGGTCCCCGACGCCCGCCGGCGATTCTGACGCCGCCGGGTTGGATCTCTCGCGGGAGCACCCCGAACCGCGCGACCCGCCGCGGCGTTTGTTCACACCGGCGCTGATCGATGACGCCGGCGAAGCCACACGCCCGCTGGCCGAATCCGCGCTCGATCTCGATCGCGAACGGATCATCCATTCCTCCGCGTTTCGGCGGCTTCAATTCAAAACACAGGCGTTCGGCGCCGGCGAGGGCGACAATGTCCGCACGCGCCTGGCGCACACGCTGGAGGTCGCGAATCTGGCGCGGCGCATCGCGCAGCGACTCGGCCTGTGCGTCGAGCTGGCGGAGGTCGCCGCGCTCGGGCACGATCTGGGTCATCCGCCGTTCGGTCACGCCGGCGAGGCGGCGCTGAATGAGCGGATGCGCGAATTTGGCGGTTTTGAGCACAATGCCCAATCGTTGCGCGTCGTCGAGTACCTCGAACACCCGTTCCCGCAGTTTCGCGGCCTGAACCTGACGCGCGTGACACGCGAATGCCTGGCGAAACACGCCACGCGCTATGACAAACCCGGCGCACATCCGTTGCAGGATGGTCGCCCGCCGCCGCTCGAGGGTCAGGCCGCGGCGCTGGCGGACCAGATCGCGTACAGCCTGCACGATGTACAGGATGGTCTGTATCAGGGACTGATCGAGCCGTCCGCGCTGAACGAGTTGGCGCTGTGGCGCGAGACGGACGCGTGGAGCGATCATCGTGAAGACTCCAACTGGCGCGCGATGTTGCGCACTGCGGTGGATCGCGTGCGGAATGCGCTGATTGACGACATCGTCGCGGAGTCACGGCGCCGCGCGAGGGCCGGGGACGCGCGGGCGCTGCACGCCGCGCGCCGTGTCTCGTTCCCGGTCATCTCGTTTTCGGAGCGCGTGGCGGCGCTGGTTGACGCGTTTGGCGCGTTCTTGCTGGAGCGGGTCTATCGATCCGCCCCGCTGGCGCGGATGGACCACAAGGCGAAGCGCCTGATACAGGAAGTGTTTGACGAATATGTGCGGAACCCGCGCCTGATGCCCGCGCGCTACGCGGAGCGCGTCGAGACCCAAGGCGCGGCCCGCGTGGCGACCGATTACATCGCCGGAATGACGGACCGTTTCTGCCGCCAGGAACATGTGCGGCTGTTCGACCCGCGGACGGGACCGTAACGCGCGTTGATGTAAAGAAAGTGCGGAGCGGGCTTGTAAGCCGGATTCTGTCTCCCGACGTCCTTGCGTCGGGTGGCGACCATTCATCTAGGCCCGCCGTTGCCGACGGGCTCAAGCGCCCTACCCGTGGCTGATATCGAGCCGGGCCGGCTCTCGCCACTTATTTGGGCTTGCTGGCGGTGGGGTTTGCCTTGACCGCGACCGTCACCGGCCACGCGGTGCGCTCTTACCGCACCTTTTCACCCTTGCCTGTGCGAACACGGGGACGCGGACGCGCCGCGTCTTGTCCGTTGGACGCGCCCGCGTCCCCGTGCCGCCATCGGCGGTTGTTTTCTGTGGCACTTTCCCTGGGGTCACCCCCGGTGGCCGTTAGCCACCACCGTGCCCGATCCAGTCCGGACTTTCCTCCGATGGAAACCACCGGCGGCCGCCCGGCCCGCTCCGCAACCATATGATAGCCGAACACAGGCGCCCACGACGGGACGTCACGCGCCGGCACGGTGAGCGGAATCCGCTCCAAGGTCGCCCGATGGATCAGAAACGCGAGATTATCGCGATTGCGCGGCTCGGGCCGGGCGGGGTCGGCCGCGTCCGCGAAGTGCTCGAAATCGCCCGCCGGACGGAAGACCGCCGCCTGCTCGCGGTCTGCCTCGATTGTTTTCAAGCGGTGCTCGCGGACGCGACGGACGAAGTAACGCGCGAGGTGTGCCTGTTTCTTGGCGGGCGGATCGAAGACCAAGCCTATCGGCGCATTTCGCGCCTTCGAGGGCGTCCGACCGGGGCTCGCGCTCTGGCAGTTGCGCGAAAACGTCAACATGAGCGAGCTTAGCGACGAAACGCGTCAGATGCTCGCGGCGGCGATCGAGCGAATCAGCGCCCGCGCGCGACCGGCGAACTGACGGCGCGTTCAACCTGCGAATCGGTTGGAACGCGCCCACGCCGCGCGATCACGCGCGTTAATCCCGCTTCGGCATAGAAGTCCAGAATCTCGAATCCCGCTTCCGCGCAGCGCGCGGCGATATCGCGCGGCGTCAGGAACAACGCCGCCGGATCAAAGCGGGCCGGGGCGAGGTATCCGACGGCCACCTGCTCCGCCTGCGCCAGCACAACATCCAGCGCGGCAAGCGGATCGCCGGCGAGTTCCAGGTGCGGCGCCAGCACAGTTCCATTCGGCGCCTCCGCAGGGCGGGATGATTGCGCGCCGGCCGGCGTTTCGCTCGGCGCCACCGGCCCCATGACAGTCACGGTGTCCGCGCCGTAACGCGCCGCGTCCGCGCAAAGGATGGACTCGATCGTCTGCCAATCCCATGCGCAGCGTGTCGGGCGATCCGTGCGAAACACAACCGGCGCACGACGCGTACCGATCGGGCGCGGGCCCAGCGATCCGGGCACGCGCTCGCCGCGATCAATCGCGATCGCTGAACGCATTACCGCGGCCAGCGTATCCTCCGGAATCTCGCGGAAAAGCTGCGCCGTGGCGCGGCGCGCGTCCGCATCGTAGCGCGACAGCAGCGAAGCGCCCGCCGCTTCGCGCTCGTCGCCCAGGGCGAACGCGTCATCACCAGCCGGGCGCGCCGCGTCATCCACGCCAATCCAGCCCGCAAAGCGGCGCAGCGCCGCGCACAAACACGCCGGCGCCGCGTCGCATAATGTCGCCCACAACCGCATTTCCGCGACTGCGCGAAACTCGGCATCCAGCAGCGGCCAGCGCCGCAGCGCCTCCCGCAGGTCGCGCAGCGCATGATGAAACCAGATCGCGACGCTCAGCGCGACCGTGTCCGCCTGCTCGCTATGCAGCGTTTGCGACAGACTCTGAATCACGTACGAGCGGTTAATCGCCAGTTTGTCACACAGCCCCGGCACGCTCTCAAAACGCGGCCGTTGCCGGTGATACGAATACGCCCAGCGCAGATCGAGCACACTTCCCGGCGTGTCGCGCCGATCGTGCCACGCCACCGCCTTCGGGGTGTATCGCAGCGTGAAATCCGCGTGTCGCAACCGCTGGCACATGTCCGAGTCTTCGCCGTATCGCAGGTCCGGCAGATACCCGCCGATCGCCCGGAGCGCATCCACCCGCGCCATCATCTCGCTGACCAGCATGAACGGGTTGTCGAACCCGGCCGGCCCCCAGTTGTGCGGCATGTTCACCGCGCGCCACGCGTCGGCGCGCGTGTGCAACGCTTCACGCGTCCCGCCGCCGACGGCCGCCAACCGCGCCCCGCCGCGCGCCGGCTGATTGGCCGCCCTGAGCAGGGCCTCCAGCCACTCCCGCTCCAACGTCACATCCGCGTCACACGACGCCAGCCACGGCGTGCGACACGCCTCAATCGCGAGGTTGCGGCCATGTCCGAGGCGGCCGGTGTTCTGCTCGACGATTTCGACGCCGCTTGCGCGGACGATGTCGACGGTTTCATCGCCGGACCGCGTATCGAGCAGCACGAAGAACCGCGCCGGCGCGACCGTCTGCCGCCGCACGCTCTCAATCGCGGCCGCGATCGTGCGGGCCGTGTCCCGGGCCGGTATGTAAAGCGAAATGTCTTGGCGGCGAACACTCATGCGCGGCTCCCGGCAAGGGGTGGCGCCAGGCGCGCGATATCGCCGCATGTGGCGGAATCCGGCAGAAACCGGCTATCCGGCCGCAGTTCGGGGCGCGCCGCCAGCCAGCGTTGAAGGTCCGTAAGCGCGACCACGCCGCGCCCGGCCCGGCGGGCCACCAGGCCATGTGCCGCGGCCGCGAGATACGTCGCGGACGTATGGTCAGCGCCTGTGGCCAGCGCGACGCCGGCGACGCACATCGCGGCCTCATCGGCGCCGAGCAGGTCAATCGGCCCCTCGCAAAGATTCGGGATGTAAGCGCTCTGCAGGCGTGGCGCAGCGCTGAGCGCTTCGCCGCTGGCGTCGCGTGTGGCGCCATGGAAATTGATCAGTCCACGTTTGTGCAGCCCGACCAACGCCGCCGCCGCCCGAGTCTGGCTCAGCAGATTCCAGCACGCCGCCGGCAGGCTGGACGTCATGTCATGCACGGACTCGCGCAAGCGGCGTTCCGAAGCGAAGAGCAGATCCACACCCGTCATTGCGACCAGATCGCTGCGCGGCCCCTGGGCACAGGCGGCGACAAACGGGCCGGCGCGCCGAGCGCGCCCGGTCCGCTCGATCAGATGGCGCGACAGCAGTCCACCGCCAAAGTCCGCCCAGACGAGCAGGTCGCAGTCCCTCAACATGGATTCAAGTTTTGAGGAAAGCTGCTGTTGGATGCGGGAGTCGATCGCGCGCGGCGCGCCGTGGTTCAGTTCAAACAGGCGCGTGTCATCGGCGACGAACAGCGTGCGGCCGCGCGCCTCGCCCGTGTCGTGGATCGCGCGGACCTCCACCCCCGGCGCCGCGACGGAAATCGCGTCGGCGTCCGCCGCGTTCGCGACCGTCATCAGGCGCGTATGCGCCCCGAGCGCCGCAAGCTGCTGCGCCACGCTGGCGGCGCCCGCCCACTGTGTGTTGGTCTCCAGTTGTTGCAGCAGCAGCGCCGGCGCGTCAGGCGAAGCCGCCGTCGCGTCACAGATCACGGTCTGCTCGCGCAGGACGTCGCCGACCACGACCGCCCGCAGCCGCGTCCCGCGATCGAGCGCCGCTTCCAGACCGCCGCGCGTCACGCCCGCCTGTGTCAGCAGGCTGCGCAGGCGACACTCTTCCAGACCGGCGTCGCCTTCCATCGAACGGATCAGACGCGACGAGCTGAAGACAATGTCGCCGCTGTGAAACACGACCCGCCCGCCGTACGCCTCGACAATCGCGCGCTCCCGCTCAAAGCGCGGGTCGCCGGCGTTGGCGTACTCGCGGCCCTTGACGTACACGTCGGGCTGCAGGTGGGTGAGCAACTCGCACGCGGTCGGGGCGTTGTCAATCACAACAAAGTCGACGAACGCGAGCGCGGCGAGATTCTCCGCGCGCAATTCCTGCGGGATATACGGGCGATCCGGGCCCTTGGCCATCTGGGAATCCCCGGTGAGCGACACGATCAGCGCGTCACCGAGCTGCCGCGCGAAGCGCAGATAGCGAATGTGGCCGGGGTGTACGATGTCGAAACAACCGTGACACTGCACGACCGACTGCCCGGCGTCGCGCAGCTTTTGCCGCTGCCGCCCCATGGCGTCGATGGAGAGGATTTTTCGGTCGAGGGCGTCGGTCATGGGCGGTGCGCCGCTGGCATTTGTTTGGTGCGCGGGTCTGCGACGCGCGCTATCTGGTAGATGTATCGGCGGACGCCGGCCGGGGCGTGCCCCTCGGCTCGGGAAGGTGGCGCAAAGTGCGCGGCAGCGCAGATTTTGGGCGCATGTGACCGGTGGGGAGATTATCCTCAAGTGGCGCAAATCGCCCCCAAAGGAGGATCCCATGGCGTTGACGCTGCTGGTTGTCCTGTTCGTTTGCCAAACGGACCATGTCGATCTGCAGGCCAGACGCGTCGCAGAGTCAATCAGGACGCATCATTCGCGAGACGCGATGGGAACAGCCGAAATCTGGCCTCACCCTGCGATCCGAGACGCGCTCGTTGGCGTTGTGTCGTCGGCTGACGCGGGACCCGCCGAGAAGCTGGCTGCGACCCAGGCGCTCAGAGCGCAACAGGCTTGTGTCGTTGGTCGGGGCGTCCCCGCGCCGGTCGATGGGTTGTTTGCGACGATTGGGGAGGCGTTCGACTCGGCTCACGTTGAGCGTTATTGCGTCCCCGACCTCATCGACGGTACGCGCGATGCGAATCCGAGCGTGGCTATTCAATCGTTCTTGTGTTTGGCTTTGTTCCATGACATCGTGATTTCGTGTGATCCGCTCGTAAACGCGTGGAAGGAGCTTGATCCGCGGCGACAACAGATCGTAATGGATACGCTGCTTGCGACGAACTCGGACATAAGCAAAGGCATATTGAGACCGTGCATTGAGGGGCTTCGCGTCGAATCGTCCGGTCCATTGGAGCTGCAAGCGACCCACTTAGAGCTGCGCAGTCATCTCGGGGACGCCGTTGTTGAGAAGGCGTGTGTGCTGGGGGATCGGTTGGCATCTGTCGCGAAGGAAAGGAACATCGAGGCTGTCAGGACAACGGAAGCCCGGGTTGTCGCAGCGATCGTTCCCCTTGCCGATTCGATGAACGCAGACCGAATCGAGCGATGGAGGCAATCGCAAAACGCGGAGTTGAGCACGTGGACGATGCTCTTAATCGCCAATCGCACCGGGAAAAAGGCCCTTCAGGAGACGTGCGAGTTCATTCGATCGCGGCAATCGAACCCAATGGCGTTGTACCGTGTGGTTGCCGGGAAGAAATGGACGGCTGAAGAGCGCATCCAGATTCTCGACGCGTTGCGTGTGGCCCTGAAACAGTCGTTGGCCGATGTCCCCACGGCTGGACGATATCATGCGGGGCACGGCCCATCGGCTCCACATTTGATTAGAACGCTGGAGGAGATTTCGGGGCGTACACTCGGGACAATGCCAGAAACCGGTCGGGCTTGGTATCGGGCAAAGGACGTCAGGCGGATCGCGCTGGCTTGGCTGAACGATCAGGGCGGGTAACGCATTACGACCAGATCCGTCGCGGCGACTTGCCGCGCGGTTACCGGATGGCAGATTGCCCTGAAAAAGCGACACCGCTCCCGAGACGGTAGCGGCACACGGAAACCGCACGCCTAACGACTCCCGCGGCGCGTGGGGTAACCCCGCCCGCGAGCGCCCGCCATGCGATTCACGCGAATTCGGATGCGCGCAACACGCCGCGGCGCGCCCCCGGGGTTGGACCCGGGCGCAGCGCCACGCCGTTCAAGCTGCGA
Organism: uncultured Planctomycetales bacterium; assembly: GCA_964528455.1. Classification (GTDB taxonomy): domain Bacteria; phylum Planctomycetota; class Phycisphaerae; order UBA1845; family Fen-1342; genus DSPM01. The sequence goes on from CAZGTH010000005.1 coordinate 145,061, forward strand.
CCAGCTTACAGCCCTTCCGCCTCGATCAGCGACAGCACGCTGTCGGGAATCGTGACCGCATCCGGGTCCTGTTCCGCCTTTTCCGCGAGGCTTTGAAGGTCTTCGATCGTGTTGAGCCCGTTGGCTTTCAGGAACGCCACCGACGCCTCGGCCTGCTCGTCGCTGACTTCCTGCTTGAAGTCGGGGTTAAGGTTGCCCACGGTGTCGGCGATGATTTGAATTTCGTCGGGTGTCAGCGAGGAGAGTTCGCCACCGGCAATCTTTGCGCCGGCCGAAATCAGGCTGCCGCCGCCCTGGTTGCCCGTGCGGGCGTCAATGGTCGGACAACCGGCAATCTGGGCCACGGCCAGCAGGCCGAGGCCGACGACGATTCGCGTGCGGATCATGCAGAAGCGCTCCCATCAGAACACCGCCGGCCGCACATCCTGCGGGTCCACGTCGACGAATAGCGTGCGCAAATCCGTCACCGTGATCGCGGCGGGAACTTCCTTCGCCGGATCGTCCAGGAACGCCTGGAGCGCATCCGGCGAATCGATGGAGTTGCTTCGGAAAAAGTCGGCCATCGCCTGAGCCTGAGGATCGTTGATTGTCCCGGTAAACGCCGTTCCCGCCTCGGCGGCCGAATCGCCGTAGTGCTGGATCTCATCCGGCGTCATCGCCGTGAAACGCTCCTCGACCACTTTTTCAAAGGCCGACTCGCGCGTGCCCGCGAACTGGTTCGCCAGGCGCTCGCTGCGCAGAATGCCGTTCAGCACGACCGGGTCGTCAATGCCGAGATCGATCAACTCCTGCCGCTTCTGGTCCGGGGGCAGCGAACCGTCTCGAATCCCATTCACGCGCTGGAGATATTCGGGCTCCGCCGCCGGCAGCAGGTTGTTGTTGACCCCGCAGGCGGGCAAGGTCATCAGCAGCGGCAGGGAGAACAGCAGACGGCGCATGCGCGGATCCTCGTCTTGTCGGTTATCAGTCGTGACGCGTCAGGAGGCTACGTCCGCTTACCAATCTATCGGCGTGCCAAGCGTCCGAGTAGTATATGGGCGGACGCGCGAAAGCGGCGCGGCCGAGGGTGGTCGCGTTCCAACACAGCCGGAGCGGCTGTGCTTCATAGCTATCGGTCGGAGTGGCTGGATGCGGGTTGTGATCGTCGGAATGCCGTTTTCGGGCAAGAGCACACTGTTTACGGCGATTACGGGCGCGCCGCTCGACGCCGCCCACGCCGCCGAAGAGCGGCTGGCATCGGTCAAGGCGCCGGATGCGCGGCTCGACTTCCTGGAGGAGGTCTTCAAGCCCCGCAAGCGGACCGAAGCGACGATGGAATTCGTCGACCTGCCGGGCGCCGGCGACGCCGAAAACGCCGGACTGACCAAGCACCTGCCGAGTCTCCGCCAGGCGGATGCGCTGCTGATCGTGGTCCGCGGATTCGAAAACGCGGCGGCGCCGGCGTTCCGCGGCCGGGTCGACGCGGCGGCGGATCTGCGGCTGATCCGCGAAGAAATGCAGGTGGCGGATTTCGTCATCTGCGAGAATCGAATTGAGCGACTGGAGGCGGCGATCAAAAAGCCGACCAAGGATCGCGACAAACAGAAGGCGGAGCTGGACCTGCTGCACAAGTGCCGCGCCGCGCTCGAAGAGGGCCAGCCGCTGAGCGACATCATTCAGTCGGCCGAGGACCAGAAGACCGTCCGCAGCTTCGGATTTCTGACCCAGAAGGAGTCGGTCGTCGCCGTCAATGTCAATGAAAGCGCGGCTTCGAAGGAACCGCCGCTGAAGGACCCGTTGGCGCGCGAGACGATCGCGGTGTGCGTGTCGATCGAAGCCGAGATCATGGGCGTCGAAGAGGCGGATCGACCGGCGTTCATGGAGGAATGGGGCATCGATTCGCTGGCGCGCGATCGCATCGTGCGGGCCTCGTTTGACGCGCTCGGCATGATCAGCTTCCTGACCGCCGGTGAACAGGAAGTCCGCGCCTGGCCGATTCCGCGCGGGTTTACGGCGGTCGAGGCGGCCGGCAAGATTCACTCCGATCTGGCGCGCGGTTTTATCCGCGCTGAGACCGTCGCGTTTGACGATCTGAAAAAGACCGGCTCGATGCGCGACGCCAAAGCCCAGAACATGGTGCGCCAGGAGCCGAAGCACTATGTCGTGCAGGACGGCGACATCATGACGATCAAGTTCAACGTCTGATCGCGGCGCCGGCGTACTGCGCCGGCATGCAAGGACGCCCGCCATGCGAATCGCGCTTTCCTGGATGCTGCTCACCCTGACCAGCGGCGCGTCGATCGCCGCCGAGCCATTGACACAGGCGAATCTTCTGCGACGGATGATCGATCTCGATCGTCTGGCGGACCCGCCGGGCCTCGGCGAGCGCGCCATCCTGTTCTCCAGCTTTGATCGCGCGTCGCGCGCGGTGGAAGCCGGTCGCTACGTCAACTGGGACGCCGATGACGACGCCGGCCAGTTTGTTCGCAGTGACTTCAACGGCGACTGGGCCGTAATGGCCGAGGCGGACGGTCCGGGCTACGTCGCGCGAATCTGGGTGGATGCGCCGGCCGGCGAGTTCGAAATCTGGATCGACGGGCGCAAGGTCGTGTCCTCGGCGATGCCGCTGTTCTTCGAGGGCGGGGTCGCGCCGTTCGGTCAGCCGCTGACCTATCGCACGGCCGAAGCCGGCGGCTGGGTGAATCTGCTGCCAATCGGCTACGCGAAGTCGCTGGCGATCGTCTGTCGCGGCTTCTCGGGTCGATATCAGATCGATTGCCGTCGCGTCGCAGACGGGGAGCGGGTGATCTCATTCGATGGCAAGCTGGACGACGACGCGCGCAAGGCGTTGAAGGACGTCACGCAGGCGATGCAACTCGGGCTCAGCCAGGAAGCGCTGTTCGGCGCGCGCAAGACCGTCGCATACAGCAATAAGCAGGAACTCGCCGCGGGCGCGAAACTTGTCGAGGAAATCAAGGGCGCCGGAACAATTCGCGGATTGTTCGTCGGACTGACCGATCGTCGCAATCCGCGGCAGGTGTTCGCCCTGCGCAAGTGCGTGATTCGCGTTTTCTTTGATGGGCGCGCCGAGCCGCAGGTGGAGGCGCCGCTGGTGGATTTCTTCGGCTCCGGATTTGACCTGCGCGAGACGCGCGGCATTCCGATCGGCACGGACTATGACCTGCGGATGCCGTTGCCGGATCGCAAGCCCGGCGAAGACCGCTTCATGTACTGTTTCTTTCCGATGCCGTTCGCGAACGGCGCACGCGTTGAGATCGAGAACCTGAACGAAGGCCGCGAGTCCATCGGCCTGTTGACGTATGTGCGATTTGATCGCGAAGGCGCGCCGGCCGGACGGCTGCGATTCCACGCCCGCTTCAACAGCGAGGACCCCTGCGGTTCCTTCGATTACCCCCTGCTGACCGCGCTCGGCGCCGGCCGGCTCGTCGGCTGCACGCTCAGCGTCGATTGCCCGCGACCGGACTGGTGGGGTCGGGGGGATCACAAGGTCTGGGTCGACGATGATTCGTTTCCCTCGATTTACGGCACCGGGACCGCGGACTATGTCAACGACACGCCCCCGCTGCATCGTCACAGCGAAGCGTTCAGCGGCGCGCCGCTGGTCAATCCCTTCGGCAAACAGTCAATCTATCGATGGCACATCGCGGATGATGTGCCGTTTCGCCGCGCACTGGCCTTCGCGATCGAGAACTGGCAGGAGGATCAGCGCAAGGACGTGAGCTACAGCAGCGTCGCGTACTGGTACGCGACGCCGGATTCCACCGCGAAATTCCAGTCAATTGACCGGGAGGCGGTCACGCCGCCGGGTTTGCGGATTCCCTTCTCGGTCGAGGCGGAAACCGCGCTGGTCGCCGGCGAAGCCGCAACCGTCACGCCCCAGCGCGAAACGCTCTATTCCGGCGAGTCAGCCGTGGCGCTCAAGGAAAACCAGCCGACGCGATTTCGGCTGAGCGCACCGGCGGGGAATCTGCGGCTGCGGGTTCGCGCGCATCCGCGGCGCGGCTTCGACACGCTGGCCGTGACGGACGGCGACGGCATGCCGATCGGCGTGGTCACGTACGTCCGCGGCACGCCGAACGGGCTCTACGAAGTGGGCCCGTGGTCGCCGGGCGCGGGTGAGCAGGAAATCGTGCTGACCGCCAGCCGCACGATGATCGTTGATTGTTTCGCCCTGGAGCCGGTGGAGTGACGTCATCCGCCCGAAACGCAGCGCGGCCGCGCCCCGCCGCGCCGCGGATCGATCGCCTCCGCCGCGTGCCAAAAACTGTATGATTCGGCCAATGAGAAGCATGCGCCCCGGCGCTCGGAGTTTTGCGTGAATCAGCAACCGATCGCCGTCTTTGACTCCGGTATCGGCGGATTGTCTGTCGTGCGCGAGTTGCGCCGCGCGTTGCCGGCGGAACCGATCGTGTACTTCGGCGATGCCGCCCGCGTGCCCTACGGCACGAAGTCCCCGCGGATCGTCGCGCAGTTCGCGCGCGAGGCGGCAGAGTTTCTGCTGACCTTCGACCCCAAGCTGTTTGTCGCCGCATGCAACACTGTCAGCGCCGTCGCCATGCACGCCGTCCGCGAGGTGACCGACATCCCGGTGGTCGGGATGGTCGAGCCGGGCGCGGCGGCGGCCGTCGCGGCCAATGGCGACGGCCCGATCGGTGTGCTCGGGACCGAAGCGACGATCGCCAGCGGCGCGTATGTCCGCGCAATCCACGCGCTGGCCCCGCATGAGCGGATCGAAGCCGCGGCATGCCCGCTGTTCGTGCCGCTGGCGGAGGAGGGTCGCGCCGCGGATGACCCGATCGTCGCGTTGACCGCACAGACCTATCTTGCCCCGCTTCGAGCGCATGCCCCGCGCGCCGTCATTCTCGGCTGCACCCACTACCCCCTGCTGCGCGACGCGATCGCGACCGTCCTCGGCCCGAACGTGGCGATCATCGACAGCGGACGCGAGGCGGCGGGTTCGGTGCGGGGCCTGCTGGCCGATCGCGGCTGCTTGTCCGGCGCTCACACCCCGGCTAGCATGCGGGTGTTCGTTTCTGACAACCCTGCGCGATTTCGAGCGGTCGGATCGCGCTTTCTCGGCCAAAATCTGGAGAGCGTTGAGCTTGTTGATCTGGAGCCGAACGCCGTCCCCACCCGTATCGCGCCATCGGCCCGCTGATTCCCGGCGCGTCGCCGCGCTCGCCGTCCTCTCATTACTTGTTCTTGCCGGGTGTGAAAACTTCGGCAAGATCGACCTGAACGCCGCGATGCAGGACCTTGTGCAGCCGGAGCGCAGCCCGCAGCAATACCTGCTGGTGGCGGTTTCTGACGCGGACCCTGACATCCGTCGCGACGCGATCGCGGAAGTCGCCGAGAGCGACCAATCCGGCAAAGACTGGGCGATCAAGGGCATGTCCACCGTCGCGCTGCTGGAGACCGACACGCACGCGCGGTGTGTCGCGATTCGCGGGCTTGGCGCATCGGGCCGTCCCGAGGGTGTGGATGTCGCCCTGAAAATTCTCAACGCTCCTTCGTACGTCGCGTCCGAAGTGTGGCCGCCCGGCCCCCTCGTACGCGCCGACGCCGCCGCCGTGCTCAGTGAGGCGGCGGATCGGGGCGCCATCTTGCCGGAGCAGCGCGAACTCGTCCGCGCCACGCTGATCGCGTCGCTCCAGGATGAAGAGCCCGAAGTCCGCGTGCCGGCGGCGAAGGGGTTGCGCCGTTTCCCCGAGCCCGAGGTCGTGGACGCGCTGATCGAGGCGACCCGCGATGACGTTTTCGCGGTCGCGTACGAAGCGGATTATTCACTCGCCATGCTGACCGGGCAGTCGTTCGACTGCCGCTATCACGCCTGGGCCGCCTGGCGCGAAGCGAACGCCAATCGGCTGTTCGTGGACGGCGGTCGCATGCCCGAGAAACACCAGCCTCCCTACAGCGGACGCTGGGGCAAGTTTGTCTACGACAGCAAGAAGGTGTTTCAGACGATCGTTCCGGCGTCCAAGGAATAACCGACTGATGCCGCTGCGCTTTGTTGAGCGCGAATCGCGCCGCTACGCGCAATTCCCATCGTTGATGACGCCCGACGGCGCCGGATCAGCACAACTGATTCACGGAATCTCGACGCGTCCGGCGGATGTGTCCGCGCGCCGCGATGATCGGCAGGCGGAGCGCGCCGACCGGCGGGCGGTCTTCCTGCGCGACTTTGACCTCGATCCGGAGCGACTGTGCCATTGTGTGCAGGTGCATCAGACCCGCGCATGCGTCGTGGGACCCGCGGAACCCGCCGGGCCGCGCGAGGGCATTGACCTGATCGCGACGGCGCAGCGGGACACGCCGCTGATGACATTCTCGGCGGATTGCCCGTTGATCCTGGCGTTCGATCCGGATGCGCCGGCGCTGGGCCTGGCCCACGCCAGTTGGCGCTGCACGACGGGGCAAATCGCGCAACACCTGGTGAAAACGCTGCAAACACTCGGCGGTGAACCGGGCCGCATGCGCGTCGGCATCGGGCCTTCGGCCGGGCCGTGCTGCTACGAAGTGGGCGAAGATGTCCGCGCCGCGGCCGCGGATCTGCATGACCCGGATCGGTTCTTTCCGCAGCGCGATGGACGGATGTACTTCGATCTATGGGCCGCGAATATCGCGCAATTGGTCGAGGTCGGCGTGCCGGCGGGACATATCGAAGCCGCCGGCGTGTGCACGATGTGCGAGAATGACGTGTTTTTCTCCTATCGGCGCGAGGGCGCCGGTTGCGGCCATTTCGGGCTGTTGGCGGCGATGCGATGAGCGCGAACGGGGCCGACACGCGCGAAGTACGCGAACCACAACTGTTGTTTGAGCCGGGCTGGCGCGGCGGCGACGGCTCTGTCTGGCGCGGCCTGTTGATCGTGACGTTGATCCTGCTCGGGACGCGCTTCGTCGTGTGGACCGGCGCCTACACCGGCAGCGTGCTGTGGGCCCGGATCGATGAACAACTCGAACCGCCATATGACGTCATCCGCGCGCGACTGGAGCGCCCTGAGAACGCCGAGTTGCGCGAGCGCGTCACCGAACGCATGACGAAAGGCCTCGCGCACTTTCGCCCGCTGCTGCTGTGGGACGGCAATCACTACCGATCAATCGTCGAAAGCGGCTATTCATACGTCCCGCCGCCGCCGGGCGCGGACGTGCGGTCGGACGAGAAGTTTCGCCACAATATCGCGTTTTTCCCGCTATACCCGCTGATCTCCCGCGGATTCGCCCAATGGATGAGCGTGCCGGGCGCGATGGTGCTCGTCGCGCATCTGAACACCCTGATCAGCGTCTGGCTGGTGTTCGCGTGGCTGCGGGCGCGCATCGGCTACGATATTGCGCTGTTTACCGCCGCGATTGTCGCCTGCTGGCCGAGCGCGTGTTTCTACAGCTTCGGCTACGCCGAAAGCACGACGCTGCTGTTCACGACACTGACACTGATCGCGATCGAGACGCGCCGCTACGCGCTGGGCGCCGTCGCCTGCGCGCTCTGCACCGCCACGCGCCCGACCGCCAGCGTCGTCGCCGCCCTGCTGGCACTGTGCTATTTCGTGCGTGAGGCGGGCTCAACCAGGAAGCGCGCCATCGTCGCGCTCGCGCTCGGCGCCGTGGGCGGCATCGGCCTGTTTGCCTACATGGGCTTCCTGACCTTGAAATTCGGCTCACCGTTCGTCTACACGGAGAACTTCAAAGGCTGGGTGGATGACCACGCTCGCGGCGACTGGTTCGAGTATCTCACGCTGGCCCGCGTGTGGGAGCAGTTGAAACATCTGCCGCGCGGTCTGCTCAACGCCCCCGAGGGCCTGGTGGCTTTCGTGCAGCCGCTCGCGTGGAACATGTGGCTTAATCTGTTCGTGGTGATCGGCTCGCTGATCGCGATGCGCCACACGCCGCGCGATTTTCGGCCCCTGCTCTGGCTGGCCCCGTTCGTTTTCGCGTTTTCTTATGCCGCTTCCGGCGCCGCCAATTTCGGCGTGCAACCGATCGGGCGCTATCTGGCGATCAGTGTGCCGACGTTCGTCGCACTGGCCGCGTGGATGCTTCACTGGCGTTGGGGCGCCCGCGCCGCCCTGCTGACGGTGTTCATGTTGATTCAGGCGGCCTGGGCGTTCAGCTTCGGCCTATATGAATGGTCCGGCTGACGCGCTTGCCGAGACGGCGCGAGTCGGGTCAAATCCGCCGAGTCTGACTGGGAGAGTCGCTCATGATCGCAAACCCATCGCGCCGCGCGCAGCTCGTCGCTTTCACCTTCGTCTGGACGCTTTCCGCCGGCTGCGGCGGTGGATCGCCCGGCGCGGATCTGACGCTGCGTCCCAAGGGGCTGGCGCTGCCGGCCGACGGACGTACGTTGCGCGTCCCGGGCGACGAACGTTTCAACATCATCTCGTTTCGCGCCGAAAAAGAGGCGACGCTCGACAGCATCGCGACCGCCGACGCCTCCGCGACACAGGACGGAACCGCGTCCGCAACCGCGAATGTGACCGCCGGCGGAACCGCTTCGGCCACGATCCAGCTCGGCCACGCGTTTACGAATGACACAGCCCGGCAGCTCGACGTAGCGGCGAATGTGTCTTTCCAGTACGAGGCGGACTTCAAGCCGAATGCAGACGCGCCGGTCGCAAGTCTCAACCTGACGCTCTACGCCCGCGACAACCGTGGCCGGCTGATCTTCGCCGCCCCGCTGCTGACGCATGACAACGACGCCGGGCCGATGCGCGCTGAAGGCGCTCACAAGCAGGACTTCAGCGTGACACTGGGACCGAGCGAGGGCTTTTACGCCTATCTGGCGGGCGGCGTGACCATCAACGCGAAACCCGGGCACGGTGGAGAAATCGGCGTCCGCCTCCGCGACGCGAAGATCGAGCTTTCGACGCGAACCGCGCCGGGCGTGTCTCAGGCGAGCGATCGTCCTTAGGTCATGGGCCCCGCTGAAGAAGCCGCCAGCCTGCGCGAGCAGATCCGCCAGCATGATTATCGATACTACGTGCTGGCCGACGCGTCTATCTCCGACCAGGAATACGACAAGCTCCTGCGGCGCCTGCGGGATCTTGAGGAAGCCCACCCCGAGCTGATCACACCGGACTCCCCGACGCAGCGCGTCGGCGGCGAACCGCTCGAAGGGTTCGCGCATGTGCAGCATGCCATGCCGATGATGTCGGTTGACAATACCTATTCCGAAACGGAACTGCGCGATTTCGATCGCCGCGTGCGAAAATTGCTCGAAGAGCAACCGTTTGATTACGTGGTCGACCCGAAGATCGATGGTGTCGCCGTCGCCATTCGCTATGAGCAGGGACGATTGACGCTGGCGGCGACGCGCGGCGATGGGCGCGTGGGCGATGAGATTACCGCCAACGTGCGCGCCATCCGCAGCGTGCCGCTGACGTTGCGCGGCGATGACTATCCCGACGTTCTTGAGGCCCGTGGCGAGATCTTCTGGCCGTGGGCCGCGTTTCACGCGGTCAACGAACTCCGCGAGGCCGCCGGACAGGCCCGTTTCGCGAATCCGCGCAATGCGACGACCGGTACGCTGAAGCAGCTCGATCCGAGAGTGGTCGCGGAGCGCGGGCTGCAGTTCGCCGCGCACGGCTTCGGCGTGATTTCGCCGACGCCGACGGTGAAAACGCACGTGGAGTTGTCAGACCGCCTGCGCGATTGGGGCGTGCCGGTCAGCGCGCCGCAGACCCGCTGCGCGGACATCGACGCCGTGTTGGCGCTCGTCACTTCATTCGGGGAGCTGCGGGCCACGCTGCCTTACGAAACAGATGGCCTGGTGATCAAGGTCAACGCCTTCGCCCAGCGCGATCAGCTCGGCGCGACGAGCCGCGCTCCGCGCTGGTGCATCGCGTACAAATATGCAGCGGCGCAGGCGCAGACGCGACTGATCGGGGTGGATTACCAGGTCGGCAAGACCGGGCAGATCACGCCGCGCGCGCGGTTCGAGCCGGTGCTGCTGGCGGGAACGACGGTGCGACACGCCAGTCTCCACAATTTTGACCAGGTCGATCGTCTGGATGTTCGGATCGGCGACCTCGTGACCATCGAGAAAGCCGGCGAAATTATCCCGCAGGTCGTGGCGGTGGATCGGGACGCCCGGCCGGCGGACGCCCAGCCGATCGCGCGGCCGGAAACATGCCCCGAATGCGGCGCGGCGGTCGAGCGCGACCCGGAAGGCGTCTACATTCGCTGCGTCAACCCGGCCTGTCCGGCACAGCAGCGCGAACGACTGATCTACTTCTGCGGCCGTGACCAGATGGACGTCGAGGGCGCCGGCGAAAAGATGGTCGAAACGCTGCTTGATCAAAAACTCGTCGCGAACTACGCGGACCTGTATCGCCTCGCCGATCGGCGCGATGACCTGCTGCGACTGGAGCGCCTCGGGGAGAAAAGTGTCGACAACCTGCTCGAGGGCATTGAGCGCAGCAAGCAGCGCCCGCTTTCGCGCGTGCTTGCCAGCCTGGCGATCCGGCACATCGGCGCGTCGAACGCGGAGTTGATCGCGGAACATTTCGGAGACATTGACGCAATCCTGAATGCGACATCCGAACAGATTCAGGAAATCGACGGCATTGGCCCCGAGGCGGCGGCATCGCTACGGAACTGGCTCGACAGTCCGGCGGGGCTGGACGTGATCACGGCCCTGCGCTCCGTTGGCGTCAATCTGACGCAACCGCGCGCCGAGCGCCCGGCCAGCGGCCCATTCACCGGAAAGACGGTCGTAGTGACCGGCGCCCTGGAGAAGTACAAGCGGGCGGAGATCGAGGGACTCATCAAGCGGCATGGGGGGAAAGTCGCCTCCAGCGTGAGCAAGAAAACGGATTATCTCATCGTCGGGGCGGATGCCGGCAGTAAACTCGACAAAGCGCAGGCGTTGGGTGTCAAAACCCTGACCGAAACGGACTTCGAGGCGCTCCTGAATTCCTGATCCGGCGCCGTCTGACCACCCGCGGGTAAAATGGACGCGGCGGCGTCTGGGAGAAGTCCGGATACAATCAAGATCGGCGGTGGCGCCGCGCGGACGCGCGAGCCGATCGTCACGATGACCCCCACGCTCGCATCCGGGCGTTTCGATAAGAGTTGCCGCAATGCCAACGCTGTATGTGCTACAGGGACCAGATAAGGGCCGGACGCTGAAGACGTCTGACCCGGTGGCGCCCATCGGGCGCGGCAGCGAGCAGATTCCGCTCTCCGATCAGACCGTCAGTCGACGACACGCCGAAATGCGCGAGGTCGATGGCGCGTGGATGCTGGAGGACCTCGGCAGCGCCAACGGCACGTGGGTCAACGGCGTCAAGGTCAGCAAGCCGGTGCGCATGAAGCACGGCGACCAGATTCGCGTCGGCAGCACGCTGCTGGTGTACGCCGGCGACGAGACGATCGAGCAGGTTTCGGGCACAGGAATTCCGACCGACCTGGTATCGCTGGACGCCGGATCGGATCGTCTCGACTCGGCCATCGTCTCACGCGTGTCCAACGACGACAGCGTCATCATGGCCGCGCCCGACACGGCGCTGGCCGTGAAGGCGTGGAAAATCATGCGCGAGTTGAGCCTGATCATCGGCGGGCCGCTCGGCATTGAACAATTGCTCGCGCGCGTGCTGGACATCATCTTCGAAGAAATCGACGCGCAGCGCGGCATGATCATCCTGCGGGACGAAGAAACCGGCGAGTTGATTCCGGAAGTGGTGCGCTTCGCGAGCCGCAAGGCCCGCGCCGAAGCGTCGAAGACCACCATTTTCGCGTCACGCACAATCATCAACGAAGTGCTCGAGAAAGTCGAAGGCGTGCTGTGCTCGAATGTCGAGACCGACGAGCGCTTTCAGGCCGGCAAGAGCGTGCAGAATCTCGGCATGCGCTCGGTGATTTGTGTCCCGATTGTCGCCCGCGAGCAGGCGTTTGGCGTGATTCACCTTGACTGCCCGGTACCCCAGCATACCTACAACGAGCCGGAACTCCGCCTGCTGACGGCGATCGGACATCAGGCGGGAATGGCGATCGAAAACGCGCGCCTGCTGAAGTCGCTCGTCGAGCGCGAACGTCTCGCCGCCGCCGGCGAGACGGCGGCGCATCTCTCGCACTCCATCAAGAATATTCTGCAGGGCATGCGGGCCGGTTCGGACCTCGTTGCGCGGGCGCTCGATAAGAGCGACATCGAACAGGTTCGCCGCGGCTGGGGGATTGTCGATCGCAATATGGATCGCTGTTTCGCCCTGATGCTCAACATGCTCGCCTTCAGCAAAGTCCGCGAGCCGCACTTCGAAATGTTACAGGTCAACCGCATTGTGGAGGATGTGGTCAAGCTGACGCAGCGCCAGGCGGACGATGCCGGCGTCGTGCTGCTGGCGGACTTGGATGAGCATGTGCCGCCGATCCCGGTCGATCATGATGGCCTGCATCAGGCGCTGCTGAATCTCGTGACCAACGCGCTCGACGCTGTCGGCCGCAACAACGAGGGCGTGATCAATCTCCGCACGAAGTTTGATGTGATCGAGCGGATTGTGCGGATTTCTGTCGCCGACAATGGCCCGGGCGTGCCCGTCGCCGAGCGCGAGCGTATCTGGCAGCCGTTCCACTCCACCAAGGGCCACGGCGGCACCGGTCTCGGGCTGGCCGTCGTCAAGAAAACAGTCACCGAGCTCGGCGGCGAAGTCGAACTCGTCAGCCCGCCGGACGGCGGCGCGGAATTCGTGATTCACCTGCCGACCGCGGACGCGCGCAAGCGTACGCCGGGCGAAACCCAGGCGCCGCGCGGTCGGCGATAGCCCTCTCGGCAGCCGAACGGGCGACAGCCGAACGGGCGGTACAGGAGCGGGCGTGTGTGATCCTCGACCCACTCATCGCGCGCATTCGCGCAAAGACGCAATCAGGCCGCGGCGCACGGCCGCCCATTCGCGCGGCGGACCCGCCGGATAGCGCTGATTGATTTCCAGTTCAATGCCGATGTATCGCTCGCCCAGCGCTTTCCGCAGATAGGTTGTGAAACCATCCGCCGCCCCGCGATAGGGGTAATTCCGCCGCACCCGCAGATCGGGGCAGCGTCGCCTGAGCGCATCCCGCCAGCACTGGCAGAACCGGCGCTCGGCCGGCCGCCGCGGGTCGTAGAGCAGGCCGACATCGGCGGTGCGCGCAACGCCGTCGAGCGCAGGCGTAAACGAGTGCGCCGAGATGTGGATCACGCCGCCGCTGCGCCGAATGGCGGCGCGCAGGCGCCTTTCCACCGCGTCACGCCACGGCCTGTAGATCGTATCGATCAGATGCCGCCGCTCGTCATGCGGCAACGAGCGCGAAATGGACGAGAACAACGCGCGGTGATGCGGCGAGCGATTCAACTCAATCAACAGCCGCGTGATCTGATGTGTCATCAACGGCGCCCGCAGCGCGGCGGCGGCCTCCCGCGCCCAGCGCAACGCGCCCGGGTCCCAGCCGCGATGCGACTCCAGCAATCGCCGATGCGGCGCAAACAAGCCGCGATACCGCGACGGGACGCGATTCCCGCCATGTTCGCATGTCAGCATCAGCGCCGGGCGCGACATGGCCGCGAATCACACGGCGTCCGCGGAAAACGCGACATCCTGCGCCAGGCAGTCGCATAGCCGCGCATACACGCGCCGCAGCCGATCCGGACTCGGCGCCGGCCCGACCGCCTGCGCGATCCGCTCCGCAAGCGATCCCTGCTCCAGCACAATCGCGAGCGCTGCCGCTTCGTCCGGCGTCAGCGCCGGCGCCAGCTCAGCGTAGAGACGCCGCCAGACCTCCCCCGCTGAAGCGCGGTCCTCCGCAATGCCGAACATCCGCAGGAAAGCGGCGTCGTCGATCATGGCGGCGCCCGCGTCGCGAATCACGCTAATCAGGGTTTTTTCCAGCCGGCGTTCGTCCCATTCGCGCTGCGCGGCCGCCGGCCCCCAACGTTCCTCGGTCAGCGCCCGGATGACCGCCACAATCAACCGCAGGATCGCAATATCCGCGACCGGTCGCTCCTGAATATCCAGCACGCGAATCTCGATCGCGCCGCGACCAAAGCGGGCGATCGCGCCGCGGGCGTTCGAGAACTCCTCATGCAGCACATTCGCCGTATCCAGCGGCGCAATCGCGCGATACAGCGGCTCCAGCAGTTCACCCCGATACGCGGCCTCGGAATAGACCCGTTCCGGTATCACCGCGCCCGTCACGAGCGGCACACGATCCGAGTTATGGCGGTAGAACTCCAGCCGCACATCGCGAAACGCCGCCATCCGCCCGTCGACAATCGGGGAAGATGCCGCCAGCGCCGGCAGTAGCGGTAACACCAGGCGAATCGCGGCGTGGAGTTTCGAGAACTCCTCATCATTGGCGAAGGGCAGATTCAGGTGCGTGCTCTGCAGGTTCGACCAGCCGTGCCCGCGGCAGTCGAAAATGCGGTGAAACGCCTCGTAGACTTCGTTGTATTCATGCGGCCAGATGCGCGTTTCGGTCAGCGGGTTCATCCACGGATGCATGGCCGTGGGCATGAGCCGCGCGCCGAACTCCGCTAGGCGTTCGTTCACAAACGCGACTTCGCGCTGAAAGGCGGGGCCGAGACCGTCAAGCCGCGCCGCCGGCCCGTTGGTCTTCAGCTCGATCACATGCGCGACGAGTTCGTTCGACCACGCCAGGTCGCCGCGTTCGACATCCTCATAGCGCCCGCTGACGCCATACATCAACTTGTCCGCGATCGGCAGGACATCGAGCGAGTCCGCCGCCACGATCATGTATTCCAGTTCGACGCCGAAACCGGCGAACAACCCGAGCGCGTTCAAATGCGGCCTCCGCGCTGCCGACGCCGATCGACGCGCTCCATCAGCCAGCGCAGGATGCGTTCATACAGCACATCGCCAAGGATCGCGTCCTCAAACCCCTTGTCAATGTTCGGATTGTCATTGACCTCGACGACTTTCGGCTGACCGTAGACTTCCTTCAGATCCACGCCATAGAGTCCGTCACCAATCAGGCGCGCCGCTTTGACAGCCGTCCGGACAACTTTCTTCGGGGCGGCATCGACAATCACCGGCTCCACGCGGCCATAATCGACATCGTTGCCATCGTTCCTGGCGATCTGCCAGTGCTTCTCGGCCATGTAGTACTTGCACACAAACAGCGGCCGCCCCTCCAGCACGCCCACCCGCCAATCAAACTCAGTCGGCATGAACTCCTGCGCGATCAGCAGGTCCGACTTCTCGAACATCTCGTCGAGCAGCTTCTCCAGCTCCGCCGCGTCCTCCGCCTTCTTGACGCCGAGTGAGAAAGATCCGTCCGGCGTCTTCAGAATACACGGGAGCCCGATCTCGCCGGCGACTTCATCCCGATTGTCGCGATGGACAATCAGTGTCTTCGGCGCGGGCACTTCGTGCCGCTCAAGCAGCTCGGCCATGTAAACCTTGTTGGTGCAGCGCACAATCGACGCCGGATCGTCGATCACGGCCAATCCCTCAGCCGCCGCGCGCCGCGCGAAGCGATAGGTATAGTGATTGACCGCGGTCGTGGCCCGAATCAGCAGCGCGTCGAATTCCGCCAGGCGCGAGAAGTCCTCGGCCTCGATCAGTTGCGGGTTCATCGACAGCTGTCGCGCGACGGTCTGGAAACGCTTCAGCGCGCTGGCGTTCGACGGTGAATTCGGCTCATCCGGGCGGTGCAATATCGCGAGCTCATACTGGGCGGAGCGGCGGGCGGGCGCGGCCCGCGGCTTCTCCGAAAAATACTGGCTGGCGGCCTCGGCCAGAAAGTCCTTGTGCGTCTCGTTGATGTCCTTGCGCGCCATTGGGCCGATCGAGCGCAGACTCCACTCGCCCTCCGCCCGCACAAACTCCGCCCGCAACATCGGAGCCTGAAACAACCGAAACAGTCGTCCGCTCAGTTCGTTGTAGCGCTTTGCGAGGTTGCGGCCGAAGTAGACGCTCAGCGTATAGTGATCGGCCTCCACATGTCGCAGGCTCTTCTGAAACAGGTCTTCGAGATCACCGGCGACGATGCGCGTCAACGTCGGGGACTTCAGGTCCTGAATCGTCTCGATGCTCGGCAGCGCCCGGTGGCCGCGCGCCATCGCCAGCAGCGAAACGTAATAGCCGACCGACTGGTACCGATAGGACCGGCACAGGTTGAACACCCGCAGCCCGTGCGCGTCAAAATAGGCCGGGTCCGTCAGATACTGCCGGGCCGAGATCATCGTCGCGTCGCGCAGCTCCAGCGACCAGTTTTTCGGATTCTCGGCGATGACGAGATTACGCACTTGGCGATTGCTCCTTGCGGGGCTCGGGCGGTTCGAGGATCAGCAGGTTGGCGTCATACGTCAAGACGCCCAGCAGGATCGAGTTGATCACGCGTGTAATCGGCAACGAGTAAAGCGAAGATGTCGCTCGCGGATTCGGATGCTGCGGATCGGCAACGATCACTTCGCGCTTTTCCGCGTCATATCCGCACAACACCACAAAGTGCCCCTGCGGCACGCCATGGATGTCATCGTACTCCAAATCATGGTCGCGCTCTCGCCGGCTGTTGTACAAATACGTCGCGCTCAGACCGGTCAGGATCGGCCGTTCGCGTTTCAGATAGCGCCGGATCAGCCCGGTGGTCAACTCCTCAAAACGCACTTCGCCGCCGAGCTGGAGAAATTCAAGATAGCCCAGCGTCGCGCGCTGCAGGCGCTCGTCTTTCTTGGCCGCCTGCTGCTCGCGGAGTTTCGCCGTCAGGTCCACGCCGTCCGCGAACCAGGACGGATCGAACACCGCCAGGTTATACGTGTGAATTCTCGCGGCGTATCCGCGCCGCAGCGCGTGGATCCCCATGAAAACAGCCAGCGTGCCGCCGCCTTCGAACGAATACGCTTCCTGTATCACCTGCGGCAGCGGCATCCGCTCGCCGAAGTGGTGATACACGGCGTGCAGGCAGGTCGGGCCGCAGGTTGTATTGTCAGGTTGCGGCAGAATCTTGAAGTCGAAGCGCATCCGTTCCCCAGCGCGGACGCTCACGCCGCCGCGATCAGTCGCGCATCATGCCCGTGACACGCCGCAAACGCTAGCGGGCGCCGCGCTTTTCGCGCCTGGTCCCGCTACGATGCGGCCATGTCCGATGACCAGTCAACGTCCACAATGCCACCGGCCCTCGCCGAGCGGTTCAGACAACTCGGCGGCCTCGGCCCGCTTGCGATCGCTTCGATCACCCTGCCGCTGATCGGGACCTTTCTCCTGGTTTACAACGCCTCCGCCGTCGGCGAGTGGCTCAGGGCCCAGGGCTCGATCGGCGTCACGATCTATATCGCCGGCTTCGCCGTAACCGCCGGTTTGGCGCTGCTGCCGACCTATCTACAGGCCGTCATCGGGGGGTTCGTATTCGGATTCTGGCCAGTCGGCACGCCGGCGGCGCTGGCCGGATTCCTGGGCGCCGCGATGATCGGCTACCTCGTCGCCCGCGTGGTCGGTGGCGATCGCGGCCTGCGCGTCATTGAGCAGGACAAGCGCTGGCGAGCGGTCTATGACGCCTTGGCGCGGCGTGGCTGGTTGCGCCTGCTGGGGATCGTCACACTGCTTCGGGTCCCGCCCAACTCGCCTTTCGCCATTACCAATCTCGTGCTCGCGGCGGCCCGCGTGCCGTTCGTGACCTACGCGCTGGGCACATTGATCGGCATGGCCCCTCGGACCGCGGCGGCCGTGTGGGTCGGCTCGCGTCTCAGCGACCTCAGCGACCCGGATCAGCCGCGCTGGCTGGTCGTCGTTGGTATCGCGACGATTGTCATCGTCGTGCTCATCGTCGGTCGTATCGCGCAACAGGCGGTCGGGCGCGTCACGTCCGCCGGAGCTACCCCGGAAACGACCGACGCCTGACGCGCTGGAGGTGGACGCGTATGTCGGTCGCGATATTTTGGATGTGCCTGGCCGCGCAGGCGACGAACGGCCCGACGGAGGCGCCCGCCGTGGAATCAAAATCGGTCATGGTTCGGTTTGTCGTCGCCACCCCGGCGATCGAAGCCCCCCCGCCGCGGATTTTCCTGGCGATGGCGGTGGACGGCTGGAAGCCGAACGGGCGCTCGCTTGAGCAAGTCGCGCCGGATCTATACGCCGGCGCATGGGCGATCAACACAACCGTGCTCGAATACAAGTTCACGCGCGCGGGGGCGTGGAGCTCCGTCGAACTCGACAGTGACGGCGGCGATATCCCCAACCGGCGCGTCGCGATTCCCGCCGGCGTAGACGAACTCGTGATTCTCCATAGCGTCGAGCGCTGGGCGGATGTTCCGCGAACAAAAGCCCGGGCAACCGCTTTCAATAGCGCCAAACACCCGACCATCCCCAGCACGCGCACCGGCGACATCCGCCTGCACAGCGCCGTGCATTCGCCCCAGCTTGAGAACACGCGCGACATTCTGGTTTACCTGCCGCCCGGCTACGACACCGAAACCGAGCGGCGTTACCCGGTGTTGTATATGCACGACGGCGGGAACCTGTTCGACGCCCGGACCTCTTTTCTCGGCATCGAGTGGAACGTGGATGAAACCGCCGAACGGCTGATCGCGGCGAACGAGATCGAACCGGTCATTATCGTCGCGATTTACAACACGCCGGCGCGAATGGATGAGTACGCCCCGGTGCGCGACGCGCATTACGGCGCCGGCGGAAAAGGCGACGCCTATCTGGACTTCATCATCGAAACCGTGAAGCCGCTGATCGACAAGACATATCGCACGAAACCGGCGCGCGACGACACCGCGATCGCGGGTTCTTCGATGGGCGGATTGATCTCGCTGTACGCGAGTTTCCGGCGGCCGGAGGTGTTCTCGCGCTGCGCCGCGTTGTCGCCATCGCTGCGCTGGCATGACGAGTGGATCATTGACTACGCCCGTGCGAATAAGCCGACCCTGCCGCTACGGATCTGGTTCGACATGGGCTCGCGTGAAGGCGCGCTGGGCGGCCAAAGTGGCCCGAGCGACGCGCTCGAAAGCTGCCGCACGCTGCGCCAGAAGCTGATCGCGATGGGCTATGCGCCCGGGCGCGACTTTCATTACGTCGAGGTCGAAGGCGGCGAGCACAACGAGGCCGCCTGGTCAGCGCGCATCGCAGATGTGCTGCGCTTCCTGTTTCCGCCGCGGAACACGCCCTAGTCTGTCCGAACGCGTCGAGGCTAAGCGCCCCGAAGGGGCGCCGGGCAGTAGCGACGGGTGACACGCCGCTTTCGCGGCGCGCAAAAAATAACGCCGGACCAGATTCCCCTGGCCCGGCGGCGCGTGATCTCCCCTACGGGATCACGCGGCGGGACGCAGCGCGCCTCCGGACGCGTCCCCTACCTCCCCCGGATCAAAATCGAGCGGCACGGGCGAATCCGGATCGGCGCCATACCAGTCGAACGCGATGCGCTTCACCCATCCCAGCGAATTCCGCCAACGCGCAATCGCGTCGCGCAAGCGGCGCACGCCCGCGTCATCTTCGCGATTGATCGCCTTGAGCAGCGAAACGCAGCCGTCCAGCCGACGCGTCAGCAACAGCGCCGTCGCGAAATTCGTGCGACAGAAGGTCGGCAAATCATGGTTGATGCAGACACCGCTTTCGTTCACGCAAATGCCGCGAAAGACCTCGACGGCCTTGGCGTACTCGCCGGCGCGCATCAGCGCCACGCCTAGGGCATTGCGACACGCGAGCGAACCACTCGAGTGCCGGTGAATCAGCGCGATCGCCTCGCGCGGCTTGCTCTCATGCAATAACTGCTTGACCAGCGCCAACGTGCTGGCGTCATCGTGTGTCTTGGTGTTCATCGAACGAATGCTCCGAACCGCAGCGCGGCGACATCACATGGATGCGCAGGACGGCGCAGCGGCTTTCAGGTCAGATTGATTCCGGGCGCAGCGCACCACACGCGCAGCGCACACTGTTTTTCCGTGTTTGGGAAAACGCGTCGTCAGAACGACGACGGAATCAGACCTGCCAGCGGCAGAGCATCGGGCGGGCGTGGCCATTCGCGATGGCCAGGCGACCAGCAGCCACCGACAGCGCGTCGCCGATCGTCGGCAGGCGCGGAGAGGCTTCGGTCCACGCCACCGGCGGCGGCGATTGACCCAAGTCAGGTTCGGTGGCGGGAAGCGCATCCGCAATCGCTGTTTCGATCGGACAGGCGGGCAGCGCATGACCGCTCAGACGCGCCGGCGACGCGTCTTCAAACGTCGGCGCGCGGGCCGAAAGCCCGAACAGAGGCACAATCGCCAACAGGGCGAATAGTCGCTGGTACCGAAGGGGGAATCTCGAACGCCTGCCGCGCAAGGTGGTTGGCTCTCTTAGGGGTCGCCCACAGCCGGGTGGCGAACCACGTCGGCGGGGCGACATTGAACAAGTATACACGCGCAAATCGGCGAAAGCCAAATTCCGCTGATAATTCACGCGAAGCTCAGCCGTGCGCCAGCCAGCCGAAGATCGCGCCGCCCAGGACCAGCCAGGCCGGATTAATCCGCAGCGCCAGCAGCAGCGCCAGACTGGTAACCCCGACGGCGATCGTCGCGAGGTCAACAAACGCCGTCCCTCCCAACCGCCAGGCCACCACCGCCAGCAGCGCCAAAGAGGCGACATTCAGCCCGTCGAGGCAGGCCCCGGCAATCCGCGACTCCCGCAGCTTCGGCACCAGCGGACCGCTGATCGCGACAAAGAAGAACGCGGGCAGGAAGATACCGATCGTGGCGACGATCGCGCCCGGCGCCCCCGCCACGACATAGCCAATGAACGTTGCGGTTGTGAAAACCGGACCGGGCGTGACCTGGCCGACTACGATCGCGTCCACGAGTTGCGACTCCGTCAGCCAGCCCAGGCGCTCGACGAGGTCGGCTCGCAGGTAGGCCAGCAGCACATAGCCGCTGCCGAACAGGATCGCCCCGACTTTGGCGAACACGCCAAACAAGGTCAGCAGCTTGCCGCCGGCGAGCGCCGGCGCGGCCGACTGGGCCAGCAAGGCGATCGGCGCCAACGGCGCCGCGATACAGCGCATCGCGCCATCGGGCGGCGCTCGCCAGAACAGCGCACGCGCCGCCAAAACAAACAACGCCGCGCCGAACAGCACGAGCAACTCATGCGATCCGAGCACGGACGCCGCCGCCGCCACGACCGCGCAGATCGCCAGCAGACTTGAGCGCACCGCCTTCATCCCGAGCCGCACAAACGCGACGGCGATCACCGCCATCACCACCGGCTTGACGCCATAGAGCACCGCGTCAAATGTCGGGAGCGATCCGTATCGCACGTACGCCCACGCGATGGCAAGCACGATCCCGACCGCCGGCAGGATAAAACACGCGCCCGCGATGAGCAGCCCGCGCCAACCCGCGCGGCGCAGCCCCAGGTGAATCGCCATTTCGGTGGAGTTCGGCCCGGGAATCAGGTTGGTCGCCCCCAGCAGGTCGAGGAACTCCTCCGTGGTGAGCCACCTGCGCCGACGGACGACTTCCTCTTCCATCATGGCGATGTGGGCCGCCGGCCCGCCGAAAGCGAAAAAACCGAGCTTCAGGAAAACGGCGGCGACTTCGCGCAGGCCGCCGGGCGCGGGCGCGCCCGGGGCCGGGGCCGGCGCAACGGGCGCCCCTTCCGCGCGACTGGAATCGCTCATTCGCCGCGGTACTCCGCCCAGGTCTTTGGCGTTTCCCACACGCGGATCGCGTGCAGCGCCGCGGGCTTGGTGTGCGGCGCCAGCATCCCCCAGATGACGCGGGCGATGTTCTCGACGCTTGGATTCGTATCGCGAAACAGGGTCGTATCCTCGTTGAGATGCTTGTGGTCGAGCGCGTCGATCACGCGCGACTGCACAACGCGCTCAAACTCCGGCAGCGGCAGCACCGTCCCGCGCTCGTCCAGCCGGCCGCGCACCGTCACCTCAAGCAGGTAATTGTGCCCATGGCCGCGCGGGTTATTGCACTTGCCAAAGGTCGCGCGATTCTCGGCGTCGCTCATTGTCGGGCAGTGCAGTCGATGCGCCGCGGAGAACTCGAACTGCTGCGTTAACAACGTCATGTCGGGCGCCTCACTTTCGATCGCGTATCGCAGGAACGGCGTGGTCAGCAGCTCCAGCGATTCCCATGCCGCTCCCGCCGGCGCCTGCGGCTGCGCGGCTTCCCAGATGCGGCGCAGCAGTCGCTCGGCCGAAATCCGCCAACCCTCAGCGCGCAGGGCGTCGGCCGTCGCCGGAATCGCGTGGGCGCGCAACAACTCATCGATCAGCTTGATGTTGCACAGATAGCCCGTGACCGGGTCAGGCCGCCCGGCGAGCGTGGCCCGCAGCCGCAGATACGGCACAACGCCGACCGCGCTGGGCCAGCCGCCCCACGAGTTCGTGATCGGCCGGGAGAATTCAATGTGCCCGGCCCAGTCACGGTCGACTGAGAAGCGCACCTCGCGCGTCAGGTGGATCATGGCGGGATTGTACGCAATGCGGGAGGGCGGGCCCAGTCAGCCGCAAACCGTACGCAATAAGTTTGCGCGCCCCTACCGCCCTAGCCGGCCCGTTGGGGCGCGGCCCGAGACGCGACGGCGTTCCGCGAGTGGCGTTTACTCCAGCGGCTCCAGCGCAAAGTGGTGCGCGACAAAGCGCTCGTTCTTGATCTCGCCCGAAACCCGCGCGCGGCGCATCACCGTGCACATCCCATCCGCGGAGTGGGCGTCGCCATAGTCGTCGATATCCGTACCCACCACGAGATAGGGTCGTCCATCCACCTCCACGGCCAGGCGGCATTCGTCTTCGCCCTTCACATGAAACACGCACATCGCGCAGCCCGCGTCGACGACGCGCGGCTTCGCCTTCCCGATCGATCGTGGCGTTGTCGCGCAACCCGCGACCACCAGCAGCGCGAAAGCGCCCGCGAACCATAACCCCATTGCGCGACAGCGATTCATCAGCGTATCTCCTTTAGATCCGGGCCCATCCGGAGCCCGCATCGTACCCCCGCGGCGCCAAGCGCACCCGGCAACTCTTGCGCGTTCCCTGATCTGGGAGCGGCTTCCGACACGATCCGTCGAGTCAGGCGGCCCGCGCGCCCGATAGGCCCTGAAAAGGCCCTCACCTGAACCAAGGAGACGTCATGCGCCGTTCATTGTGCGCCAGTCTGATTGCCATCCTGGCGCTGCCCAGCGCCGCCGTCGCCAACGACTTTCTCACCAGCGTGGGGGCCGGACCTCACGACGCCGCCACCGTCAACGCCACACTCGCGGCCGGCAGTGGCTCCGGACGGATCATCTTCGACTCCACCGCCACCGTGACCGTGGACGCCTCGATCGGCAACTGCACCGGCATTGTAGTTAACGACACTTTCACAGGCACAATCGACTTCGGCGCGACCGCCTTCCGCGTGTTTTTCTCGAATGCGGACATCGAAATGACGCTGAACGCCGGCGGACAGATCACCGTCACCGGCACAAACGCCGCCGCCGGCTTCGATTTCTCGTCGTTCACGACGGCCCGCACGTTGACGATCACGTCGGGCGCCGGCGATACGTTCTCCGACGCCGTCGCCGCGAACAACCTGTTCGTCTCCGCGGACGCGAAGATCATCCGCGTCGTCGACGCCGGCGCGCCGTCAAACGTTACGCCCAACATCGTCGTCTCGTCATCGATCGGCACGCAGATGACGTTCGACCTCCAAGACGACACGACCATTCCCAGCATCTCCACGACCGGCAACGGCTTCGTGATGAACTTCACACTCGCCGACGACGTTCAGGCGATCGTGACCGCCGCGCTGGCGCTGGCCGGAATCTCCATCGACGCCTCGGGCGACGCCGGTATGAACGTCGAGTCGATCGACTTCGCCGGCGGGCTGACGCTCGGATCGAGCGGCGCGCTCGCGGTCGAGGGTGTCGCGATTCTCTCCGGCGTAACCACATCGGCGACAAACGCGGTCATCAGCGTCAACGGCGACGCCACCATCGAGACACTGACGCCCACACAGGGCGTGACGCTGGACTTTGACAACGCCGGCGCCGAAGGCTCGACGCTGACCATCACCGACGCCGTCACGCTGCCGGCGACCAAAACGCTGACCATCAACGGACGCGACGACGGCACGATGTCGGAAACTGTCACGTTCACCGCCGATCTCACGCTCGACGCCGGAACGCTGGTGACCAGCGGCGATGACACTGACCCGGTCATCGTGGACGGCACGGTCGTTGTTGACGCCGACGCGTCGACGATCGAAGTCGGCTCCGACGGCGGCGCGACAATCGACACGGTCACAATGTCCATGGGCCAGGGCAACCTCGAGATCGATCTGAGCGCCAACACGCTGACGGTCACGAACGGCATCGCCGTCGGCGACAACATTCTGAACGTCACCGGGACCGGCCCGGCGACGATCTCCGAAGTCAATCTTGACACATCGGGCGGCGCGCTGGATGTCGATATCTCCACCACAGTGACGACGCTCACGCAGACCGCGAATGCCGCCATCGATGTCGCCAGCGGGCGACAACTGACCGCGACCATCGCCCCTACCGATGACCTGCTCACGCTGACCGGCGTCGGCACGATCTCGCAGATCGACATCGGCGACAATGACACGCTCGTCATCGGCGCGGACATCAACATTACCACGCTGAACATTGGCGCCGGCGACCCGACGCTGAACGTCTCCGGCGTAAACTGGACACAGACCGTCACTAGCACCAACCCGCTCACGTTCAGCGGCACGGGAACGATCGCGAATGTCGATCTCGGCACGCCGCCGCCGATGCTCACGATCGCAACCGGCGCGGACCTGACGTTTACGGCGTTTGATACCGGCCACGTGGGCGGCGGCGACACGCTGACCATCACCGGACCCGGTGATCTGACGATTGTCAGCGCCGTCGCGCCGGGCGCCGGGGACACGTTCAACTACACCGGTACCGGACATATCGCCTTCAGCGGCGGATTCTCGTTCGGCGCGGCGGGCGTAACGCTCACGATCGGCGACGGCGAAATCACGATGGGCACGAGCGGCGTCAACGACAATGTCACGCTCAACGATGTCGCCGATAAGTTGACCATCGCGAACGGCGCGACGCTGAACACGTCCGGTTCCATCAGCACCGCCGGCGGAACCAAGCCATTCCACCTGATGGACGGCGGCACACTGAATCTGACATCCGCGACGACTGAAACGCTCACGCAGACGGGCGACGATCAGATCGCGCTCGAAGGCGAGACGCACATCACCGGCGCCGGCAAGTATCGCCTGAACAGCGCCAACCAGTTCCGCCTGAACGACGTTTTCCTGGACGGCGCCGGCCAACTGATCAATGAGCAGCCCGACGGCGCCTTGCTGTTCCTCAACGGAGCGCGCGTCGAAATCGCCGCCGGCGCGCTGCTGGATCTGGACGGACAGGCCGCCGGCACGCCGGTCGTGCTGACCTCGGCCGGCAATGTCACGATCGACGTCAACGGTGGCAGCGCCAATCTTACGCTTGGCTTCGCCGAGATCGACAAGGCGACCTATGTCAGCGACAACGGCGTCAGCGCGTTGTGTGACGGCGTCAATATCGCCAACGCCGACATCAAGACCGACGCCATGAACTGGGACGACAAGTGCGGCCCCTCGACGGTCACGATCGACGACATCTCCACCACCGGCGTTGTCGGCGAAGCGATCAAGGTCGAGTTCACCGTCGCCGGCGACGGCGCCGCCCCGACCGGCGATGTCACCGTCGGAGACGGCACGGATGTGTGCGTCGGCGACGCTACCGACGGCGAGTGTTCAGTGCGATTCATGTCGGTTGGCGCGAAGAGCGTCACCGCCAGCTACCCCGGCGACACGCGGTACGAAGCCGACGACTCAGCTGCGGCGAGCATTACGATCTCCAAGGCCAGCACGAAGGTCACGTTGACGGCGTCCGATCTGACGCCCAACAAGGGCGAATCGGTCACGATCACGGCGACCGTCGCCGTTGTCGCGCCGGGCTCGGGCGATCCGAGCGGCAAAGTCACATTCCGCGACGGTTCCACCCTGCTGGGGGAAGGCGCGCTCAACACGAACGGCGTCGCGACACTCACAACCGATGAACTCGAAGTCGGCACGCACACGCTGATCGCGAGTTACGACGGCGACACCAACTTCCTGAGCAGCCAGGGCACGCGCTCGTTGCAGGTCACAAGCGACGGCGACCCCGGCGATCCGAATGATCCCGACACCGCCGCGCCGGACCTGTCGCTCGCGCTGGTCGTGACGTCGAGCGATGCGCTGGTGATCGGCGATGAGATTGTCGTGCAGGTGACGATCGTCAACAGCGGTGACGCGGCCGCTGAGGATGTGGCGCTCGTGCTGGACGTGCCGACCGGGCTGGACTTCGTCGCGGCGACGGAGGTGAGCTCGACCACGCAGGCGGCCGAGCTGCAGGCGATGATTCAGGGTGATGAAGTGGAAGTTACGCTCGGCGACATCGCCGTCGGCGAAACGCTGGTTGTCGAAGCTCGCTTCACGACGACCGCCGCCGGGGCGTTTTCGATCGGCGGCAAACTGTTCGGCGCGAACGCGACCGAACTCGCGACGGCGGCGGCGCTATCGGTGGGCGTGGTGAATGAAGCGACCCCGCTCGGCTGCGGCGCCTGCGGACCGGTTTCGATGACGATGACGCTCGTCACGATGCTGGGCATCGGCGTGCAGCGCCGCGTGCTGCGAAAGCGCGGTCTGGCGTAACGCTGCGACGCGTCGCGGGGCGCAGATTATGAGGATTCAAGCGCCGGCGCTCCCTGCGATCCGCCGGCGCTTTTTTTCTTCCGAAATGACAATGAAATAGGTGTGAGATCGAGACATCGCGCAATCCGGGCTGGCCCGAAGGGCCAACGATGGTTGCCGGGGGCTTCAGCCCCCGGATGTCGCGCATCCAACATCCCCCCGCCCAGCGGGCGGACGAACGCCCACGGGCGCCGGCGGCTCGTCGGCCCTCCGGGCCGCGGGATCAGGCCCGGGTTCCGGGGGCTAAAGCCCCCGGCAAGTTCCGTCCGCCCTCCGGGCGTGCCAGAAGCCAAGCAGATCGCGCGCCAAAGGTCGGCCCGGAGGCTATCCAAAGAGCGAGATCGCGCGGAATCCGGGCGGGTGCAGTCGGCGAGTCCGTCGCGCCTGAACGCTTTGAGAGATTCCCGAGGAGCGAAACCGCGCGCAATGCGGCGGGTACCCGCAATCCGGGCTGGCCCGAAGGGCCAACGATGCTTGCCGGGGGCTTCAGCCCCCGGATGTCGCGCATCCAACATCCCCCCGCCCAGCGGGCGGACGAACGCCCACGGGCGCGCAAGCCCGGATCTCCTGATCACTGCCCGCCGGAGTTCAGCACATCCAGCGCGATCGGCCCGCTCGGCGCTTCGGTTACAGGAGCCGGCGCTACCACCGGCGGCGTAAACCGCGAACGCAGGTGCATGCGGAATGAATTCAGCACCATCCGCATTCGAGCTGATGCCGGCGGGGTAAACCCGAAAATCTCCGCGTCGCGCGGCGCCTGCACGCGGGCCATCCGCTTCCAACCGCGGTTCATGCCCAGCACAAACAGCGCCGTTGTCAGCGAGCGGGTCCGCACCAGCGTGCGGAAAGCGCGCTTCAGCACCCACGGCTCGCGCGCCGCGGCGTAACGCAATTCGTAAATCGCCTCGTCCAGTTCACGGGCGGTCATCTTGGCCGGGTGATACACCGTTTCCGTAAACGTGTATCGCTCCCAATCCAGCGGATAGTTCGTCGCCAGCAGACGCTTCGACGCCTGGTATCGATCGAACATCTTCGTGCCCGGCAGCGGCGTCAGATTGGTCACCTGGATAATGTCGATGCCCAGCTCAACCGCCGTCCGCGCGGTCTCGGCGACCGCCTGTGGCGTGTCTTCGTCGGAGCCAATGATGAAACCGCCGAACACCGCGATGCCGGCGCGATGAAATCCGTCGACCAGTTCCTGGTATCGATCGAGATTCTTGCGGTTGATGCCCTTGGCGTACTGTTTGAGTGTGGCCTCGTTGAAGCTCTCGAAGCCGACCAGCATGCCGCGACAACCGGCCTGATACGCGAGCCGCAGGCCCTCCTCGTCCTCGCCCATGTTCAGCGTCGTCTGGCTGAACCACAAGCGCTTCTTGCCGCGCTTGATGATTTCGCGCAACAACTCCTTCGCCCAGATCGCGTGCTTTTCGCCCACGCCGAAGAAATTGTCGTCCACCACAAAAATGAACTTCTTCGGTGTGCGATTCCATTCGTCGACAATCTCGTCAATCCGGCGGCGGCGAATCGGCGCGCCGTTGAAGCGCGTGACCGAGCAATACTCGCACCCCACCGGGCAGCCGCGCGAGGTCTGGAGCGCCGACACGTCATAGCGCCCGTTGATCGGCGATAGAATCTGGTCCGCCGTACCGAAACCCGTCTCTTCCAGGTCAGACAGCTCGCCCTGGTAGCGCTTGGCCATCCGGCCGGCGGCGGCGTCTTCGATGATCTTCGGCCAGATGCCGTCACACTCGCCCACGGCGACCGCGTCGAAATGCGCCGCGCCCTCGTCCGGACAGGCCGAAGCGTGCGGCCCGCCCATGATCGTCAGAATGCCATTGCGGCGGCAGATGTCGGCCAGTTCGTAGGCCCGGGTCGCGCCGCTGGTATATGCCGTGATGCCGACCAGGTCGTACCCGCGTGTCAGCAGCAGTTGCTCGGTCTGTGTCAGCCCGAAGCACTCGTCAATGATCTCCACCTGATGCGGCGGCGGCGTCAGCTTGGCCAGCACTTGCAGCCCGAGCTGCGGAATGTAGCTGCCGACCGTGTGGTAGCCCTGCGAACGGCGCGTAATCGGGTTCACCAGCGCGATTTTCATTGCGGCGCCCACCTCGTGCGGATTCAGATTGCTCAACAAAGCCCCGGCCAAGAGACCGCTTACCCCTCGACCGGCTCCTCAACCACCAATTGTAACCCACTTTGCAAGTCCGAGTTGGGGGCGCCCGGCGACACGCCGCAGTTTCCGGATTCTGACGGCGATTCGACGCCGGCGCCGTCTACAACAAATGGGCCCCGCGTTACAATGCCCGCCGGGCGACGTATCAAAATTCCTGCCATGGAGTTCTATTCAGATGATGAGATTTGCGCATCGGATCATGGCCGTAGCGGCCACCGGGCTACTGCTCGCTTCGGCGTCAGCCGCCGAACGACTGTTTGATTATCAGGAAACGACCCTGGATAACGGCTTGCGGGTCGTCACGCTGGAGGACTTCTCCTGCCCGATCGTCAACGTGCAGTTGTGGTACCACGTCGGCTCACGCGACGAGGACCCCGAGCGGCAGGGCTTCGCCCACATGTTCGAGCACATGATGTTCCGCGGCACGGATCGCCTCGGCCCGACCGACCACTTCGACATGATCCGCGCGACCGGCGGCAGCTGTAACGCGTACACGTCATTCGACCAGACGGTCTATCACGAGACGCTGCCGGCGAATCAGCTTCCGCTGGCCCTGTGGCTCGAAGCCGAGCGGATGGCCTTCCTGAAAATCGACCAAGAGGCGTTCGATACCGAGCGCAAGGTCGTCGAGGAAGAGCGCCGCATGGGGCTGAATCGCCCGTATGGGCGCCTGCTGGAGAAAGTCCTCGCGGCGTTGCACGACAAGCACCCCTACCGCTGGGCCCCGATCGGCAACATTGGGCACCTGCGGGCCGCGTCGGCCGCCGAGCTGCGCACGTTCTGGATGAAGCACTATGTGCCAAACAACGCCACGCTGGTGATCGCCGGCGCTGTCGATCACGATGTGGCGCAAACACTCGCGGAACAGATGTTTGGCTGGATCCCGCGCTACGGCGCCCCGGACCGCACCACGGAAATGGACGCGCCCCCCAGCGGCCGCCAGGAACTGACGTTCAAAGAAGACAACGCGCCCACGCCGATTTGCGGGCTGCTGTTCCGCACGGTGCCGATGGGCCATCCGGATGAGGTTCCGCTGCAACTGCTGGGCACGATCCTCGGCGGCGGCGAGAGCAGCCGCGTCTATCGCGACCTCGTCGCCGAAAACCAGATGGCGGCGATGGCGATGGGCTCCGGGTTCACGCTTCAGGAGGATGGCCTGTTCGGTATGGCCGCGATCATGAACCCGATGGGCGGCGGCGACATGGACACGGTGCTCGCGAAGCTCGAGGAGCATGTGGAACGCGTCCGCAACGAACCTGTCAGCGAGCGCGAACTGGAGAAAGCCCGCAATCAGATGCTGCGCGGGCTCGTGACGCAGAATCTCACGGTGGAGAGCAAAGCCTCGGCCATCGGGCGCGCGACCGTGCTCGAGGGCGATCCGGAAGCCGCCAATCGCAAGATTGAGCAGATTCGGGCGGTCACGCCGGCCGACTTGCAGCGCGTCGCGAAAAAGTACCTCGATCCGCAGAAAATGTACGTGGGGCGCGTCGAGCGCAACCTGATGGGCAGCCTCGCCAGCATGGCCGGCCTGAACAAGGACGACGAGGAATCCGCCCCGATCACCGCTGAACCCGAAACAACCCCCCCGCCGCCCGGCCGTCCCGGTTTGACGCGCCCGGAGACGTTCCCGAGCGCGGCGCCGGTCGCCAACATGCAGCCGGTCGATCCGACGCCGACGTTTGAAGAACGTCGGCTGATGAACGACCTCAAGATCATCGTCGTTGAAAACCATGAAGTGCCGTTCGTCACCGTGCAGCTTGGCCTGCGCGGCGGCGCCTGGTGCGAATCCAAGCCCGGCGCGGCGGAAATGGCGCTCAACATGCTGACGCGCGGCGCCGGCGACTACTCCGAAGGCCAGCTCGCGGAAGAACTCGAAACCTACGCGATCACGCTCAACGGCAACGCCGGCATGGATACCAGCTCCGTTTCTCTGACGTGCCTGACCGAGCATCTGGACCGCGGCATGAAGCTCATGTCGCTCTGCGTGCGCGAGCCGACCTTCTCTGCCGAAGAGTTCGACAAGCTGCGGACCCAGGCCCTGACCGGCATGGCGATCCAGGCCAACTCGCCGGACTATCTGGCGGATCGCGAGCTGCGCCGCCAGATGTATGGCGATCACCCGTACGCCCGCAGCGCCTCCGGCGAGATCGCCGATCTGGAAGCGCTCACGATCGACGACATCAAGGAATGGTGGGAGATCTACGCGCGTCCGGACATGGGCGCGCTGATCTTCGCCGGCGACATTGATGTCGATACCGCCGTCGAACTCGCGAAGCGCCACTTCGGGCCGTGGTTGAAGGACTACCCGGCGCCGCGCGTCGAACTGGTCGAGGCCCCCGCGGCCCAGCCGACCCGCATTTTCCTGGTCGATCATCCGGGCGTGCAGTCCCAGATTCGCGTCGGGCAGCGCAGCCTGTCCCGCAAGGATGACGGCTACTTCACCAGTCGCGTCGTCAGCGGATACTTTGGCGGGGCCTTCAACAGCCGCCTGAACGACACGATTCGTGTGCAGAAGGGACTGACCTACGGCGCCCGCGGCGGATACGCCGCCCAGAAACGCGATGGCCGCTTCACCGTCAGCACCTTCACCAAGAATGAAACCGCCGGAGAGACGGTGCAGGCGATTTTCGCCGAGATCGAGCGCCTGCGGCAGGAGCCGCCGAGCGCGAAGGAACTCGACGACACCAAGTCGTACACGCTTGGCAGCTTCCCCGGCGAGCGCGAAACGCCCCAGGCGGTCGCGAGCGACCTGTGGCTGATTGAGTCGGAGGGATTGCCCGCGAACTACTACCAGCGTCTGCTGGACGGTGTCGCCGCCACAACCGCCGAGGACTGCGTCAAGCTGGCGCAGAAGACGCTCGACCCGACGAAAATGGTCATTGTCGTGTGCGGCCCGGCGGCTCAGATTCTTCCGCAGTTGGAATCCATCGCGCCGGTGACGGTGATCCGCGGCGGCGAGACTGACGCGGCGCCGCAATAGAGGAGCCCACGATGCGGATATTCGTTACCGGCGGCGCGGGGTACGTCGGCAGCCACACCGTCAAGGCCTTGATCACCGCCGGCCACGAAGTCACGGTGTTTGATTCGTTGACAGCCGGCCATCGCGACGCGGTGGACCCGGCCGCGGCGTTCATCAAAGGGGATTTGTCCGACGGTCGCGCGGTTGGCGAAGCGCTGCGGCACGGGCGGTTTGACGGCGTGATTCACTTCGCCGCGTTCCTGAACGTGGGTGAGTCGGTCGAAAAGCCGCTGATGTACTACCGCAACAATGTGGTCAACACGTTGCACCTGCTGGAGGCGATGCAGGCCGCGAATCTCAAGCGCATCGTGTTCAGCAGCACGTGTGCCGTGTATGGCGAGCCGGACACCCTGCCGATCACCGAGGATCTGCCGAAGGGCCCGATCAACCCGTACGGCGCCACCAAGCTCGCCGTCGAAGGCATGCTGCGCGACTCGGCCGGCGCCTGGGGTCTGGCGGCGGTCGCATTGCGGTATTTCAACGCCGCCGGCGCGGCTGCGGACGGCTCGATTGGCGAGGACCACCATCCCGAACTTCACCTGATTCCACTCGTGCTGCAGGTCGCGCTCGGGCAGCGCGAGAACATCCGGATCTTCGGGACCGATTATCCCACGCCGGATGGCACCTGCGTCCGCGACTACATCCACGTCGATGACCTGGCCGCCGCCCACGTGAAGGCGATCGAAGGCGCGCGGCCGGGCGTCTTCGAGGCGTACAACGTGGGTACCGGGCGGGGAAACTCGGTTCGCGAGATTATCGACGCCTGCCGGGCCGTGACCGGCCACGCCATTCCGGCCATCGAGGAAGCGCGCCGCCCCGGCGACCCGCCGTCGCTGTACGCGGACGCTTCGCGGATCCGGGAACGGTTCGGCTGGACGGCGCGATATATGGACGTGCGGGAGACGATCGAATCCGCGTGGCGCTGGCACAGCGCCCACCCGGCGGGCTACGCCAACTAAGCGCGCCGACGATACGAATCCTGGGACCGATGATGATGGTGGCGATAGCCGAAAACTATCAATCGACCGGGCTGGGACAGGAATAGTTGAAAATTTCCTGACATTGTGGCTTGCCGAGGACACTTTGGACGCGTTAGACTGAGGTCAGTTCAAGGCGGCGGAGTTATATATCTATTCCGCACTAATCGCTTTTCGGTAACGAACTCTGATCATAATCGTTCGTCATACGAAGCCCGCCCCCGCGAACACCGACAACTAAGCCTGCAAACTTGGCATCTGCCGGGGATCCGGTCGCCTGAAGCGCGATTTTCGCCGCTGCTTGCGCCTCTGATACACCCCGATCCGCAGACCGCCAACCTATTTCCCTGCGAGAGCATGGTTCGGCAGTAACTCCGCGCATCCTGGCGTCCGGAATCCGGCCGTCGCATGGGCGATTACTACCAACGCGATACCATCCGGCTGACGCGATTGCGTCGAGTCGAGGATTACTCGCGAACAGACACGGGAAGGATCACACCCGAGACCTTCACCGAGAAGGCTCGTTGATTGCAAAGGGAGCTGACGCCGATGTGGGCAGCGTTGTTCGGTGGCAAAAACAAAAAGAAGGCAAAGACCCGCTCGCCAGGCGCCTCGGCGCCGAGCACGGTCAAGGAAGCGTTCGGTCCTCCGCTCACGGATGAGGAGCTGGGCGCCAACCTGTCGGTGCTCGAGCGGAAGCTGAATCAGGAAATGGTGTGCCCGGCCGGCAAGAACCAGGTCTACCTGCGTTCGCTGATGACCGGCGGCGGCACGACGAAGCCGCGGATCGTGTTGAAGTGCCACTTGCGGAAGGACATCGACCAGCCGCAGGAGGTGTTTTTCGAGGAGATCCGGGCGCTGTGCTGCGGCGACCCGACCCAGTGTGAGGCGTACCAGGCGTTCCAGAAGCGCCTGGGCAGATAGGCGGCCGTTCTGAGGCGGACGGTCGCTCGGGAGAAGAGCGAGGTCGAAAGACCTCGGACCGTGGTTGCGAGAAACAGGCCCGATCGACCGCAGTTGCGAGGCTGTCGGAAAACGGATTCAAGGCCTGTGGCTTTTCAGACTGTGACGCATGGGGGCGAGCGCCACAGTTCTGATTTGGGGAGCCCGGCGGCTTCGGCGTGACTTGGAGGCGAGTCACGTCGGGCCGCCGCATTTTTTCCTGCGCTTTCCAGATGTTCGGTACGACTCCACGTCGCGCAAGCGCCAAGATCTATCGAGAAACCCCGGCGTATGACGCGCTCGCGTCTCGTTGATTCGGCCGCGTCGCCGGCGCTTCCCTTACGCTTTGTGATGATCCTGCTAAGACGATCTTAAATCACCGTTAACTTTGCCACTTCCAAGCTGTTCTTGGTTGGCGCAGCGCGTTCATCGTCGCTACTTTCCCGCCGTTCGCGCGGCGATTGCGAAGTGGAAGAAAATCCGTGACGGCTGGCCGCTCACCAGCCCGAGCTTCCCTCCATTCGCCGACTTCTCGCGTAGCCCGGGTAGGGCCCGCGATCACGATCACAGGAGGGTTGGGAAATGAAGAAGGCTCTTTGTCTGGTTGCTGCGCTGGCTTTCAGCGCTTCCGCGATGGGTGACGTCATCATCTCGGAAATCTGGCCCGGCGGCATCGCCGGCGCCGAACTGATGTCGGACTGGTTCGAACTGACGAACACCGGGCCGGCCGCCGTCAATCCGACCGGCTGGTACTACGACGACAACTCGAACGACCCCACCTCGAACGATCCCCTGATCGGCATCACGTCCATCGCCCCGGGCGAGTCCGTGATCTTTCTGACGAGCTGGGAAGACGGTTGGACAAACGAAGCGAACGCGGTCCAGGCGTTCACTGACGTGTGGGGCGCGGCCAATCTGGTTGGCGTGCAGATCGGAACCGTCACCGGTGGCGGCGGCCTCGGCGGTGGCGGCGATCAGGTCAATATCTACGACAACAACATCGTCGGAGCGGGCGTCATCGCGTCGCAGTCGCACCTCGCCGCTGATCCCGCCTCGTACGTCTACAACCCGGTCACGATGAGCTGGAACGATGAACTGGCGCAGGACGGCGTGTATGGCGCCTTCACGTCGGCCACGCAGGCGAGCGACGCCGGCGTGTTCGCGATCGGCTCGCCGGGCGTGATTCCCGAGCCGGCCGCCGTGCTGCTGCTGGCCTTCGGCGCGATGTTCATCCGTCGCCGCTAATGCGCCGTCGAGCGTAATGCGTCAGTAACCACTCCGCCGACGCTCCCGCTAAAGGGAGCGTCGGCGGAATCCATAAACGAACGAACCTTCACAGGAGTGCACACTTGACTCGTTTCGCCGTCATTATCGCAGCGCTGCTTGCGCCGACCTTCGCCAACGCCCAGCTTGTGCTCAACGAGGCCACCGCCATCGGCGTCAATGGTGAGTACATCGAGATCGGCGGCCCGTCCAAGCCGTATGAGGGATTCGACTACGGCATCCTGCCGCACTCCGGCAACAACAACAGCCCGGTCGATCCGACGACGCCGGGCAATCCCTTCCCCGATGTCGACGCCGGTCAGCCCGGCGTGCAGACGATGCTGCCCAACGGCTGGGTGGGCACGACCGGTTTCGGCCGCATTCAGGGCAACGGCGGCGATTGGCTGGAGCTGGTCGTCACGGAAGACTGCGCCGATCTGCGCGGCTACTGGCTGTACTGGGAGAACGACGACGACCAGGACGGCACACTCGGCGAACCGGGCGAGTTCGGCTACGTGCGCCTATCCAACGATCCGATCTGGTCCAATCTCCGCGCCGGAACGATCATCACGATCAGCGAGGACATCATCGCGGACGAGATTCGTGATCGCTATCCCGCGATCACCGAGGGCACGCCGGTCACGCATGACACCGGCTTCGACTTCGACATGAGCACGAATACCAGCTTCGACCCGATCGGCGTCGCGACCCCGGCGACGACCGACCCGAACAACTACTTCCACCCCGGCGACTGGCATATGCACTTCCGCGTGGATGAGGCGATCACGCAGAACGCGAATCTCGACACGCAGTACTTTCTCGCCGGCTCCAATATCAAGATCGACAACGACGACTGGCGGCACTTCATCTTTGGTCCGGGCAACCCGGGCGCTGATCCGAATACGCGTTTCCCCGACACCACAACCGACCTCGTTCAGGGGCCGATCGGCGAGACGGAGTTTGAGTGGGGCGCCGGCACCGGCGGCGGCGGCGTCAACAACCAGGAAATCATCTCGTTGAACTTCGACCCCGCCAACGGTCTGGACAGCTCGGGCTACGAAGACATCGACTTTTCAAGCTTCGGGCGGCCGAACATGTTCAACATCAGCACGGCCGAAGTCACCCTCGACGGCGTGCAGGACTTCTCCGGTCTGCGGGCCTGGGTTCGGCTGGTAAAGGATGGCGACACCGACTTCGACAAGGACGTCGACTTTGACGACGCCCAGACCCAGTTGAGCAACATGACCGGTCCGGAGAACTCGACCACGATTCCCTGGAGCCAGGGCAGCTTTGACGGTGACGGCGACAACGATGTGACCGACTTCGCTCGTCTGCAGGCCTGTTTCGGACTCTAAACGCGGCATCCGCGGAGGAATATTCGCATGAATCGTATCAATCGTTTCACTGCCATCGCGGCGGTCGCGATCAGCGCCGCGGGCGCGACGGCGCAGACCGTCACTGTCTCTCTCCACTCGTCTCAAAACGGCATGACCGTCAGCCCTGGCGCGACGATCGACTGGACGATCACCGCCGACGTGTCCACCGGCGATAACGCCGGCCTGGCACTGCTCGTCGCCGACCTGACGCAAGACGTGGGGAATCCCGGCACGCTCGACCTTCCGTATGCCGACGCGGTTCCGGCGGGCATGACGAACTTCAGCCGCCCCGCCGGCGTCAGCAATCCGGCGGAAGCCGGCAATGGCACGGGCTATCGCGGCTCGCGGCGCGGCGCGCCGGGCGCTCAGAACCTCAGCCAACTCGGCGGCGGCCAGAACAGTTTCGGCGTCGCCCTGCCGGGCGGCTCCGGCGTCGCCGAAAACGCGAATGTCATCGGCGGCATCGGTCAGAGTGGCGCTGTCACGATCGCCACCGGGTCGTTCGCCGCTCCGAGCGACGCAGGCGACTACACGTTCGCGCTGGAAAACGTCATCGCCAACGTCTTCACGGCCGTCAACGCCGCGCCGACGCCGTCACCTGTCGCCGCGGCGAGCGTTACGCTCGGCGCCGGCGGCTTCACCTTTACTGTCGAGGCCGCGTGCCCCGGCGATGTCGACGGCAATGGCATGATTGACTTGGCGGATCTCGCGGGGTTGCTCGCGGCCTTCGGCACAAGCAGCGGCGATCCCGGCTACAACGCAGACGCGGACATTGATGACAATGGCATGGTCGACCTCGCTGACCTGGCCGGCGTGCTCGCTGTCTTCGGTCTCGCTTGTCCGTAATCGTTTTCGATTGTGCGGCGCGCGCCACGTTCGGCGCGCGCCGTACTCTCTTCGCTCCGGTTGACGCAATGACAACGA
Organism: uncultured Planctomycetales bacterium; assembly: GCA_964528455.1. GTDB lineage: Bacteria > Planctomycetota > Phycisphaerae > UBA1845 > Fen-1342 > DSPM01. Next base: position 182,406 of record CAZGTH010000005.1, read on the forward strand.
CGGTAGATTATGGGCGCGGATGCCCAATCTCGGCAGCACTTCCCGGACAATCCTAGAGGCAGCCCCATGAGAGCAAACGAGCGCTTCGGGTTCACGTTGATCGAACTGCTGGTCGTGGTCGCCATCATCGCGCTGTTGATGGCCATCCTGCTGCCGTCGCTGGGCGCCGCCCGCGAGCGCGCTCGAGATGCGCAATGCCTGTCGAATGTTCGTCAGTGGGGTCTGGGCGTCGTTATGTTCGGCGACGAAAATAACGGCGACATTCCGTGGGACGGCCCGAGCAGCGAAATTCTGTCGGAAGTGGCCGGCTACCCCGCGCAACCGACCTACCGTATCCCCTACTTCTATCCGAACGCGATTCCCCGCTATCTCGGCGAGGACACTTACGAACAGATCATGGACGCGGCCGATGCGCGCGGCAATCCGCAGGACGTGCCGCTGCCCGGCGACTCCAGCATCTTCATCTGCCCCTCGGCCAGCATGCCCAGTGGGGATGACTTCCCGACCACGGCGCCGTATCTGATCGCCGGCGCGACGCCGCAGCGCTACTTCTACTTCAACTACGTGATCAACTCGAAGCTCGAAAACGGCACGCGCGACTTCTGGCCGGACGGCGAAGAAAAAGCGCGCTTCGACTGGATCCGCAACCCTTCCGCGACGGTGCTGTTGATGGACCTGCGCTCCAGCAAGGATGAGTTCGCCGGCTATAACCACGTCGGCGGCAACAACCTGCAACGCGTCCACGCCAAGTGGTCGGAAATGGCCTACCGACACCGCAAAGGCGCGAACCTGCTGTTCGCCGACAGTTCGGCCCGCCCGACGGATTTTGCCTACGCCAACACGCGCGAGCGCGAAGACGCCGTCCGTCCCAGCACGTGGGGCTACAACAAGCCGGACCTGATTTGGAGCCCGCTGGAAGAGGCGCGGTAGGCGTTCACCGTTTCCGACGTCGCATCACGGCCTCAGGCCATTCGGCGATCGATCCGTCCCGCCGGCCAGAATTAGCGCCGCCTTCCGGAACGGATAAGATGCCCCGATGAGCCAGAAAACCGCCGTTCAGATCGGCCCGCATGCCGTCGGTCCCGGTCAGCCCATGCTGCTGATCGCCGGGCCTTGCGTGATTGAATCGCGCGACCACACCTTGGCCCTCGCGGAGCGCATCGCCGCCATCGCCCGGCGGCTTGAAGTCCCGCTGGTCTTCAAGGCCAGCTTCGACAAGGCCAACCGTTCGAGCCTGGCGAGCTTTCGCGGCCCGGGACTCGAGGCGGGCCTGCGCGTGCTCGCCGATGTCCGCGATGCCCTCGGGCTGCCGGTGCTGTCCGACATTCACGAGCCGGCGCAAGCCGCCCCGGCCGCCGAGACGCTGGATGTGCTGCAGATTCCCGCGTTTCTCTGTCGACAGACCGATCTCCTCGTCGCCGCCGGCCGAACCGGCAAGTGCGTGAATATCAAGAAGGGGCAGTTCCTCGCGGCGGAGAAAATGGCGCTTGCGGCCGAGAAAGTGCGCGAAAGCGGCAGCGACCACGTGCTGCTCACCGACCGCGGCACCTTCTTCGGCTATGAACGACTGGTGAACGACATGACCGGTCTGGCGACCATGCGGCAGTATGCCCCGGTCATCTTCGACGCGACGCACTCCGTGCAGCACCCCGGCGGCGGCCGCGTCACCGGCGGCGCCCGCGAACACATCCCGCTTTTGACGCGAGCGGCCATCGCGGCCGGCGTTGATGGTCTGTTTCTCGAAACGCATGACAACCCGGCCCAGGCGAAAAGCGACGCGGCGACAGTGTGGCCATTGGACGAGTTAGAGCAGTTGTTGAAGATGGCGCTGCGGGTGCGCGCGGCGGTGAGCGAGGCGTGAATTCGCGAATCGGGATCATCGGCGCCGGCACGATTCTGCCGCATCATGCGCGGGCCTATCAGGATATCGGGGCGCCGGTCACGGCCATCGCCGATGTCGACGCGGATCGCGTTGCGCGCGCGGCGGCCGCCCATCGGATTCCCTTTCACACGACTGACTACCGCCAATTGATCGCGCGCGATGATGTGGACATCGTCGACGTCTGCGCGCCGCCGCGCTTCCACCGCGACATGTGCGTCGCCGCGCTCGAAGCTGGCAAGCACGTGATCTGTGAAAAGCCGCTGGCGATCAGCGTCCGCGATTGTGACGACATCGTCGCCGCTGCCGAGCGCAGCGATAAACAGCTGATCACATTGCACCAGAACCGCGTCACCCCGACGTTTCTGCGGATGCGCTGGCTGATCGAGAACGACCAGATCGGCAAGCCGCTGATGGCCCAGGCACTCCGCTATGACCCGCCCCCCGCCGCGCTGGTTGCGCAAGGCGTCTGGGGTGATTGGGCGCTTGCCGGCGGCGGCGTGCTGATGACAAAGGCGATTCACCAGCTCGACCTGTTGCTGTGGCTGATGGGCCCGGTTGAGCGCGTGCAGGCGTTCATGCGGACCATGGCCCACCCGATTGAATCGGAAGATCATCTCGTCGCCAATTTCTGGTTCGCAAGCGGCGCGCTCGGCTCGTTCTGCGCTTCCGCCCGGCGCGGGCCGTTCATTGAGCGCCTCGACATTCTCGGCGAGCACGGCGGCGCCGGGCAGCCGTGGAATCTGATGATGGCGTCGGGCGCGGCGCAAGCCTCACTCGGTTCGCGGCTGGGGCGACAGTTTCCACTACCGGCCCGCGGGTGGCGCGGTCGCGCGATCGAGATTCGCCGAGCCCTGAAACGCCGCCGGAAAAAACCGATGCCGCCCTCGCCACATGATCCCGGCCATACGCATTTTCTGCGGGCCGCGCTGGCGTGCGCGCGCGGGGAAGCCGACAATCCCTGTACGGCGACCGAGGCCCGGGCCGCCGTCGAACTGTGCCAGGCGATCTATCTCGCGGCGATCAGCGGCCAGACCGTGGAACTGCCGCTGAGCCCGGACGCGGCCACCTATGAAGGCGTGAGTCGTGACACGTACGAGCGCAACCAACATCCCGCCAACGTCGGCTAACGCGACGCGCGCCGCGAACACGGCCGCTGCGCCCACGCTCGCGATCAACGGCGGCGCCAAAACCGTCACCGCGTCCGGAAAAGAGCGCTGGAAGCACACGCGCTTGCGCGATGGCTGGGGGATCGCCTACTACCTGCTGCGCGGTCAGGCCACATCCGCCACCGGTAAAGGCCGCGTCGAGCTGTTCGAAAAGCGCTTCGCGCAGCTGACCGGGCGCGAGTATGGCCTGACGATGAGTTGCGGCACAGCGACCTTGCATACGGCGCTGTTCGCGATCGGCGTCGGCCCCGGCGACGAGGTGCTCGTGCCGGCCTATACGTGGCACGCGTCGGCCTCCGCGATTCTCTGCTGCGGCGGCACGCCGGTGTATTGCGAAATCGACCCGACCACCCTGACGCTCGACCCGGCGGACGCCGCGAAACGCGTGACGCCGCGGACGAAGGCGATCATGGCGGTCAGCTTATGGGGCAATCCCGCCGACATGACGGCGATCGCCGCCATCGCGCAGCGGCACAACCTGAAAGTGATCGAAGACGCGTCACACGCGCATGGCGCGACATTCGCCGGCAAAGCGATCGGCGCCTGGGGCGACATCGGCTGCTTCAGCCTGCAAGGCGGGAAAGCCGTCAGCGCCGGCGAGGGCGGTGTGGCGGTGTGCGACGACCCCCGTCTTTTCGACGCGATGCTGGCATACGCGATGCCAGTGCGCGTCGGCTCGGCGCAGAAAGCCGCGACATTTGATACGGGGCTGATGAACATCGGGCCGAAGTATCGCCCGCATCTGTTCGGAATTCTGCTCGCGCTGGAGAGTCTGAATCGGTTGAACCAGCTCAATGCGCTGCGGCGGCGGAATTGGGAGATCCTCTGCGCGGAGCTGCACGACTGTGAAGGAATTCAGCCGACGCGAACGCTTCCCGGGGCGGAGCGCGGCGGGTTCTACGAGTTCAAACTGCTGCTCACGGATCCAGCGCGATACGGCGGACGCGAGCGGTTCGTCGCCGCCGCGAAGGCTGAGGGAGCCCCAGTCGAGCCGGACCGCCTGAAACTGTTGCACCAGTACGCGTTCATGCGCATCGGCGGACCGCAGACCGTCGAGGGCTTACGACACGCCGAGGAACGCGCGCCGCCGATGCCGTCATTGCCGGTCACCGAAGCGACGGCGGAGAAGATTCTGACGCTGCCGGCGTTTACGAAAGTGTCGGAGGCGTATGTGCGGCAGGTCGCGCGGGCGTTGCGGAAGGTGGCGGCGGCACTGCGGGCGTGACGAGTGTGAGGCAAACAGGGTGCGCACCGGATCGCCTTGCGGTGAATGTGGCGGACCGGGACTGCAGTTAACCGCAGTGTGCGCGCTGCGCCCGATACCACGCGAAGATCGCCCCGAAGGGGCGCAGGATCGTAGCCACGGGTGTAGCGAGGTCGGCGTCAGCCGACTGTGGCGCAACCCGTGGACAGGTAAGCGCAAGACATCTGCCCCGAGGGGGCAGCGGAACGCCGCGCGGGCGAAGAGCGAGAGGCGACTCGCCAGACGGCTCCTTGCCCCTTCAGGGCGAATCGCGACAACGACTGAAAACCACGGGTTACGCGTCGGCCGGCCTGCGCCGACCGCGCTTCACCCGTGGCTACTCCCCTTCGCCCCTTCGGGGCGAGCAATCCAAGTAGCCGGTCTTGCGACCCTTCGAGGTACGATTCAAAGTGATGGCTCAATCGCCGGATCGGTGTCTGTGGTCGGCTCAATCAATGGTGAATCATCTCAGAACACATTGGGCTTCATCATGAGTAGGTTGTAGCGCTCCTAGTCCCGCGGCGCGCCGGCCATCGGGTTCGCGATCAGCCCGGACTCTGCAGCTACCGCTTGCCCATATCCGGCCGGAAACAGATAAGTTCCCCGGTCTTCGGTCGGCTTTTGCCGGATCACATGGAAATCCGCCGCGAGCGCCGCCGGATCGATGCGTACGCCCGTAACCATCCACGACACTTTCAACCCCGATTTGCCGCCGGCGATGCGAAAACGGTTGTCTTTGATTTCGGCCGCGATGTAGACCGGCGCGTATCCGCCGACGCACGTGAGCTGATAGCGAAAGTCGCCGTTGACGAGGTCGAACCACTCCGGCAAAACGACTTCCGCCGCGCCGTCCGCGTCGAGTTCGACGACGCCGTCGTAGATATTCTTCATCTCGTCACTCTCGACACAAGAGTGAAACAGATTCTCCTCCGACGGATTCAGCGGGTTGTCGATCATGAAGTACTTCGTGCCGTTGGTGACGAAGAAGTTTCCGTCAACGACAGCCGACCCGAGGAACTTCGCGCTCCAGCCGCCGACGCCGGTGTTCTGTCCAAGCACGCCGGCGGAGTTGCGGCCGCTGGCCAGGCCGAAAACGCCGCTCCCTGCGTCCGCCGTGGAAAGGCCGTAGACGCCAATATCGCCGGCGCCATGTACGCCGGTGCCTGACGAACCGTGGTCGGCGAATAGGGCCGGGCCACCGCCGCTTGCGCCGCAATAAACGGTGGGCGAATTGTTGGATGCGTTTGTGTTCGCGAACACACCCGCGGCGCCCGTGCCGGCGTTGGTGGCACTCACCGCAGGGCGATTGTCGCTCTCGCTTTTCGAAATGCTCAGCCGGGCGTTGGGGGTTGACACGCCGATGCCGACATCGCCGAAGGCCGTGAGCGCCGGACCGCTGCCGTCATTCTGAATCTGCACCAGTCGGTTTGAAGTGACGCCATAGAATGACGCGGCCCTTCCGGATCCGCCGACGTCGCTGACGATTAGCGCCGTGTTGGCGCCGCCGCCGTTCGTCAGTCTCATGACGGTTCCGACGCCGTCGCCGACGATGTGCGCTCTGGCGTTCGGGGCCGTCGTGCCGATGCCCACATTGCCATTGTGCAGGATGCGCATCAGCGAGTTATCACCGGTGCGTTGAATGTCGAGCCCACCGCTGGCGCCGGCGCCGTCTCCGCCGATGCGCAGGCGGGCGACATCGTTGAGCCAGCCCAGGCTGAAGCTGGCCACCGGGTTGTTCGGATTCCGGGCGATCAGCAGACCGCCGGCCGGCCCCGAGCTCAGCACGGCGCCCGCGACATCCAACTGGGCGTCCGGGCTCGTCGTTCCGATTCCGACACTGCCGGCGTTAGTGCTGTACATGTTGAGGCCGTTGGCCGCCCATTGGCTGGCGCCGCCGGGTCCGCCAAAGGCGTACATGGCGTACGGGACGGCGGTGAGCGCCTGCCGCGGACTGAGCGGCGTGTATGCGCCGGCGGAATTGCCGGGTCTGATTTCGATTTGCAGCCAGCGCGGCGCGCCGCTGAACGGGCTGACGCCAAAGTCGAGCGACGTCGTAATCAGGCCGTCGGTGATCGGCCAATCGTTGACCGAGATGGTCCCGCCGATCTGCGCCCCGCCGGACGGCGCGCCATACAGGCGAAACCGCAGGTCAAACTCGCCATTCGCCGCTCGCCCGGCGTCCTCCAGCCGACCCTGATAGCTAAACTCGGTCTGCGCCAAAGTTGTCAGCGTGCAACAAGCCGCCAAGGTGACATTGATAATGTTCCGCCGCATGTCGATGTCCGCCGGTACGGGCCCCACGGCCCGCGTCGCGCGAGGCCTCGGGGTTAATTCGCCAAAGGCGAGGATTGGGCGTCAAGAAAAAACGGGACGGCGAAGGGATGCGGGTGGCATGAGCATCCGGGCCCTAAAAAGGCTCCAGGCGCAGCTTCATCTTCTGATCGTCAATCTCAACTGACGCCACGCGGCAGCGCACCTTGCCGTTCGGCCAGGTGAAATCGTTCAGCAACGTCAGCACGCCGCGCTCCGACATCGTCGCCCCGTCGCTCGACGATTCCAACGTCGGCTTCAGGCGTTCCAGCAGCGCCGGCGGCGCCGGAATCGCCCCCATCCGCGCGCCGGTAATCGGCAGCAAGAGCTTGTCATCGCGCGGGACCGGACGCGTCGCGAGCGAGACGATCGACGTGATCACCGGCTGGCGCACCGTCACCGCCAGGCGCACATAGCCGTCCTCGGTGAAGTCAACCCACGGATCGGACGCCATCCCGAGTTCGACGCGCTGTCCCGGAAAAAGCTCATCGCGGGCTGTGATCCAGCGATTGAGCTGCGCCTCGTCGATCTCAATTTCAACGGATTCGCCGGCGTGCAGCGCCTGTCCGATCGACTCGCTGAGCCGCGCGATCTCGCGCTTGTCTTCCGGCAGAAAGTTGTAGTCAATCGCGCGGGGTTGATACCACGGCGGGCGACAGGTCGCGCCGAACCACACGCCGGCCAGGCAAGTGGCGATCGTCAGGGTCGGAACCAGCAACAGATAGCGCAGTCGAAATCGGGGCCGCGCCATCCGCATACCTCTCTAGTCCGGTTTACTTGCGCGTGTCGTCGTCATCATCGAGCATCGAGATGTCGAATTCTTCTTCATCAAACTCAAGCTCGTCGAGATCGATTTCGTCGTCATCGCCGGCGCCGCCACCGCCCGGAATACCCAAGCCGGTATCGTCCAGCGGGGCCAGGTCCTCCGGGTTGACATTCGCCGGACGGCCATCGATCTGAATCAGAAACGCGACCGGACCGATCGTCAGCACGTCTCCGGGATTCAACTGCTTTTCGGAAATCTGCTGCCCGTTGACGTACGTCCCGTTCGAGCTGCCCAGGTCCTTGAGAACCGGCTTGTCGCCGGTCAGATCGAGCCGGCAATGCTGGCGCGAGACATCGTGCGTGGGAATGCGCAGCTCGCAATCCTGCCGCCGCCCGATCGTGGCGATCTTGCTCTTAACCGGGAAATCCCGCCGTTTTTTGTCCTTGAACATCACCAGCACGACTTCCATGCAGCAACCTCTCGCCGGTCGGCCGCCAGGGTGGGAGGCGGCCGGTTTACCATGGTTCGCGGGATCGCGCCCGCGGGCGGCGTCGAACGCTGCGCCACGGGGGATGCTGGCCGCTATGCTAGCAAAGCGGCCGGGAAAGACAATGACCGAAACGATACGCTCCATTTACACGCACGTCCCCTTCTGCCACACCATTTGTGGCTACTGTGACTTCTATTCCGAGGTGTATGACAAGAAGGCCGTCACACCACTGGTAGACGCGTTGCTGGCGGAGATCGACGCCTATGCCGGGCGCCTGCCGATCGCGGCCGATACCATTTTCATCGGCGGCGGCACGCCCACGACCCTGCCAGCGGCGGAGCTTTCCCGCCTGCTGCGGCGGCTGCGCGAACTGGCCGATCCGCACGCCACGCTCGAGTTCACCAGCGAAGCCAACCCCGCCACCGTGACGCTCGAAATCGCGGAGACGTTGGCCGCGGGCGGCGTCAATCGCGTCTCGATCGGCGCGCAGTCGTTCGACACGTCCGAGTTGCGCGTGCTGGAGCGAATTCACCAGCCGCCACAAGTCGCGCAGACCGTCGCGAACTGCCGCGCCGCCGGGCTGACTTCGATCAATCTGGATTTGATCTTCGCGGTACCGGGACAATCGCTCGCCTCGTGGTTGAAGAACCTTCACGCGGCGCTGGCCCTGGGCCCGGACCATCTGTCGTGCTACGGCCTGACGTTCGAAAGCGGCACGCCGCTGTTCGATCAACTCGCGCGCGGCGAAGTGACCCGCGCCGATTCCGACCTCGAAGCGGAAATGTACGAGGCGACCATCGACACGCTCGCGGCCCACGGCTTCGAACAGTACGAGATCAGCAATTTCGCGCGACCCGGTCGCGAATGCCGCCACAACCTGCGCTACTGGCGCAATGAGCCGTACCTCGGCATCGGCCCGTCCGCGGCCGGATTCATTTCGGGTGTGCGCTACAAAAACGTGCCCGACACCGCGGCCTATGTCCGCGCGGCGCGGGCCGGCCTGCCCACGCGAATCAGCGAAGAGCGACTCGACGACGCCGCCCGGGCGCGCGAGACGATGATGCTCGAACTCCGCATGAGAGAAGGCGTCGGCCGCGCGCGGTTCGCGCAGCGCTACGCGGCCGACCCCACAGCGCTGTTCGGCGAAGCGATCACGCGACATGAATCGCTGGGATTGCTCAACGTAGATGACAATGCCGTGCGACTGACGCGCGCCGGCCAACTCGTCGCGGATTCGGTGATTGCGGACTTTATCTGAAGTCGGCTTGACGAATGTGGCGAATGGAACGCCGCCGTCCCCCGGTCGTCGGGATGACCGAAGCGCATTCAGGCATCGACGGCAAACAGAAAGTGAAACGAAACACGCTAACCCAGCGCGGCGACCGCGATCTCCACCACCCGCGCCGCCACGCTGTCAAAATCGCCACTGACGCGCGCCCCCGCGGCGCGGACATGCCCGCCGCCGCCGAACTGCGCCGCCAGCGCCGCCACATTGAGATCACCCCGGCTGCGAAGATTGACGCGCACCACGCCATCCTCGTTTTCCGTCAGCAGCACCGTCGCCTCAACCCCGGCCAGCTTGCCCGCTTCGTTCACCAGGTCTTCGGTCATGCCGCCGGTCGCGCCGGTGCGCTCGAAGTCCTCCTGCCGCAGCGTCATCACCGCCAGCCGCCCGTTCGCGCGCAGCTCCAGCCGGTTCAACATCCGCGCCACCAGCCGCAAGCGCTCGATCGGCTCCTGCTGATACAGGCGCTCGTGAATTTCGCTCGGTCGTACGCCGGCTTCGACCAATCGCGTCGCGGCCCGCAGCGTGCGGGCGTCCACGCTCGGAAATCGAAACCAGCCGGTATCCGTCGCAAGTCCCGTGAACAGCGCCGTCGCGGATTGCGGATCGAGCGGGATGGCGCTGGTCTCCAGCCATTCCGTGATCATCAGGCACGACGCGCTCGCGTGCGGGTCGATCACCCGCAGGTCTGATTCGCGCAACCCGACGTCCGGCGGGGTCGCGTGGTGGTCGATCACGATCGTCGGCGGCATCTCATCCAGGCGGGCGGCCATCGGCTCCAGCTGCGCCCGCGCGCCTGTATCGACAATCACGAGCGCCCCGAACACGCCGCGCTCCAGATTCTCCGGCCACAGCCGCCACTGGCAGCCATCCAGCAAAGACGCGTAGCGGGCCGGCGGCGCCTCGAACAGCGCCAACTCCGCCTCGGCCCCAAGCTTGCGCAGCCCGGCGATCAGCCCGGCGGCCGACCCGAGCGCATCGCCGTCCGGGCGCTGATGCGTCGCGACCATGACGCGCCCCACCTGCCGCAGACGGCGCGTAACCAGTTGATAAGTCGCAGCATCCATAGATTCGCCCTTTCGGTCCCGGGCCGGATTGTACAGCCCCGGGCGCCGGGCCGCTGGCGCGGCGCGCAGGCGGGAAATCGGCGCTATTGTCTCGCCTTACACTTGTCCGGGTTGGTCCGGCGTCGCTTCGGACGAATGCGCCACTACGGCTGAAACGCGGGCTAGTCCTCATGCGCCGCGCGCACCATCTCCTTCAGCGCGTTCTGGCCCTCGATCTTCCAGCGCGGCACCTGCCGGCCGCCGATGAAGATGGTCGGGATCGACTTGATGCCGATCTTGCCGGCCGCCTCGCAATCCGCGTCGATGACCGCCTGCACCGCCGGCGAGTTCACGGCGGCCTCAAACGGAGCGGCGTCGATGCCGAATTCCGCCGCAGCGGCTTTCGCGTCGCTGAGCGTCAATTGCTCGATGTTGTCGCAGACCCACGCGTGCATTTTCCAGTACGCCTCCGCCCCGCCGACCTGCCCCGCCGCTTCGACGATCCGCGTCGCCGTGCAGGAGTCTTCAAAGCGATCGCGCGTCTTGTCCGCCATCCGCGCGAACGCCGGATTGCAGTCGATGTTCAACGGGTAATAGCGGAACACAAACCGCGTGTCGGGAAAGGTCTCCAGCGCCTCGCGAATCAGCGCCGCCGATTCGCGCGTGCCCTTTTCAAAAAAGTCGCCCCACACCATGACCTCGACCCGCGCATCGTCCGGCCCCAGCGCCAAGTTTGTGTCCTTTTCCGGCAGACGCCGCTTGCCCATGCCGCGATAGTCCGACAGGAACTTGGCCATCGCCGCCGGCGGACGGTCCTCGGCGGCGCTGCGCGCCGGCACATCCGAAGCCAGAATCCGCTCAATCGCCTTCGTCATCGCGCCATCGGCCACACCCGGCCGAAACTCCACGCCGTTGATGAACACCATCGGCGTGTAATACAACCCATACGCGACCCCCTCGTCGATGTCCTGCTTGACGAGCTCCTCCATCCGCGGATTCTGCATCAGACGAATGATCCGCGCGCCGCGCTGGCCCTCATACCCGAGCTCGCGCAGACCCGCGCCGAGCTCCTGCGCCGTGAAGCTGCCACCGCGCGCGAACAGCCAGCGATGCGCGTCCCAGAACGCGTCGTTGCCATACAGTTCGCCGATCGCCTCCGCCAGGCGCGCCGCCCAGCACGCGTTCGGGTGCGTGTTCTGCGTCGTGTTCGGGTTGCAATCCGTCGACATCGGGAAGTGTTTCACAGATAGGGAAACATCGTCGCGCTCCTCGGCCAGCTTCATCGCTTCGCCTTCGACGCGCTTGCAGTCCTTGCATTGATAGTCCATGAACATCACAACCCGCACCCGGGCCGGATCGGGTCCGAGCCGATAGCGGCCCGTGAATGGCTCGGCGCTGGCAACGGCGTCAGTCGTCGTATCGTCCGGCGTCGCCGCATCCGGCGGCGAATCCGCCGCAATGGCGTCGCCCGCGCCATTCGCGTCATCCGTCGTGGCGGCGGCCGCGCTATCGGCGGCGCCGTCCGTCGCGGCTGGCGGCGCCACGGTCGGCGGAGCAGTGTCGGTCGCCGGCGCCGGCGCATCGCCCTTGGCACTAACCGGCTCACCCGGGTCGCTCAGCGCTTCGATGGAAGTCGATCCGCTATCGTCGTCGTTGTTCGCGAGAATGCGATCGACATCGGCGGCGGCGCGATTCGCGTCGCGCTCCTGCACGGCCGCGCGCTGATAGTTGTAGATCGGGGCCAGCGCAAGCGTTGACAGCGCGGCCACGCCGATCAGCGCCGCCACCGGCGCCACGCGCGGCGTTCCGCCGCCAAGGCGCCGCTGTCGCGCCGCGGTCCACTCGATCACCGCCCAGAACACGAGGTTGGCGACATGCGCCACCAGGCAATACATGCACGGAAGACTGACGAAGAGAATCCGTCCGAGGAACGCCAGCGACACCACCGCGGCCAGCCGCGCGAACCACACCAGCGCCATCGAAACACCCATCGGCGACATCAGCCACGCGATCAGCATCCCGAGGAAGAACGCGAACCCGACGAAGGACACCGGGTACCCGAGCACGGGCAATGTGCCCCACGCGTCGCGGGCCGCCAGCGCACACGGGCTGTTCTCACCGCCACAGCCGAACGCGCCCAGGCCGGTCAATGATTCGAACACAAGCACCGCCATCGCGCCGGTGGCGACGATCAGCGCCAACGCGCCGAGCACCAGCGCCACGCCGGACATGGGGCGGGCCGACTGCATGGCCGTTTTATCAGTCACGCGATTCCTCCGAAACTCGCTTCGTCACCCAATCTGACAAAAGCCGCGCGAAGGCCGCCGCGGCCCATTCAAAACCCGCCACGCAGTCTATCGCGCGAACATCTCGTTGTTGAACCCACGTCGCCCCGCGCTCGGCGGCTGCGCGGTCGTTCCCGCACAAAGAAAAAGGGCCGCGCGGCTTCGCGCGGCCCGATGAAATCCCTGATTACGCGGCGAGAACGGGCCTACGTCGCCGCCAGCTCCGCGCCCTTCGCGGCCTTCGGATTGCGCCGCTCGGCCGCCCGAGAAGCGACTTCTTCTTCGGCCTCGATCCGCTGACGCGCCCGATCGGCCTTCGCCTTGCGCTGATCGGCCGTCAGACGACGCTCCTTCAGCTTGCGCGCCTTGCCGACGCGATCGCGCAGGTAGTAGAGCTTGGCGCGCCGCACCTTGCCGGTGCGGACGCTCTTGATGGCCGCGATCTTCGGCGAATGCACGGGGAAGATGCGCTCGACGCCTTCCTCGCCAACCAGACGGCGGACGGTGAACATCGCGTCCAGGCCGGCGCCGCTGCGGGCGATGACTTCACCGCGATAATCCTGAAGACGCTCCTTCGCGCCTTCGGAGATACGCAACGTCACGACAACCGTTTCGCCGATGTTGAACTCAAGTCGTTGGGCGCGTTTGTACTTCTGTACCACAATGTCAAAAAGAGGATGCCGCATAGCGCGCCTGCCTTTCTATCTCTGAATTCCGATGGATTCGATGTTCTGGTTATGGAAGCGGTCGGGCGTGGCTGGGTGGGCTGCAAAGGCGGAAGGGTCCAACAGATCGGGGCGTCGCACAGCCGTGCGTCGCTTCCCTTCGGCGGCCCGCCACGCCGCCACCTTGCCATGATCACCCGAAATCAGCACGTCGGGCACGACATGCCCGCGAAACTCGCGCGGCCGCGTGTAGTGCGGATGCTCCAGCGCGCCGGCTTCGAACGACTCATCCCCCGCCGCATCGGCGTTGCCCAGCGCGCCGGGCAATAGCCGCGTCACGGCGTCGATAATCGCCAGGGCCGGAATCTCGCCGCCGGTGAGCACAAAGTCGCCCATCGAGAGTTCGACCGGTCGCAGCACATCGACGATGCGTTCGTCGTAGCCTTCGTAATGCCCGCAGATCAGCAGCAGGCGCTCGCGCGTGGCGAGGTTCTTCGCTTCACACTGGGTAAACGAACGACCCTGCGGGGTCAGCAGGATCCGCAGGGCCGTTCGTTCATCCAGCGCTTCGATCGCCTCGACGGCGTCAATGACCGGTTGGCATGACAGAATCATGCCCGGGCCGCCGCCGAAGGGTCGATCGTCTACTTTGTTGTGGGGGTCGGTCGAATAGTCGCGGAGTTGATGCGTGTGAATCGAAACGACGCCGGCCGCCTGCGCACGACCAAGGATGCTGGCCGCTATGTACGGCTCAACCACCTCGGGAAATAATGTAAGGACGTCGATGCGCATCGTCGTTGATTGGGCATTACCCGATTCATACTCACGGAGTTACGCGGTGATCCCGTGTTTCTTTAACAGGTTACGGACGGTGTCACTCGGAACCGCGCCGTTCCCCAGCCAGTGCTTGATCCGCTCTTCGTTCAAGCGAACCTGCTGCGCCTCTTCTTTATTCGTCGGATCGTACGTGCCGAGTTCTTCCAGCATCCGCCCGTCGCGCTGACTACGCGCGTCCATGGCGCCGAGCCGGAAGTAGGCCTGGTGCGTGCGTCCCATCCGCTTGAGTCGAATCCGAACCGCCATTGCTTACCCTTGCTTCGCCTATCCGTCCAAAAATTGGCCAGACCGGGAATCATAGACGCCCCTGAGGCAATCAGCAAGCGGGTCGCCGGGGAGATTTCCGCCCCAGCGCCTTTTTTTCGGACCTTGGGGCGCGCGGCTGGGGCAGGCATCCTGCCCTATACCCCCCGCGGGTCTGGGTGGGGCAGGCATCCTGCCTGCCAATGCCACTGGGTAGCACCGGCATCTTGCCGGTCTAGGCCTGAGCCGGGCATCCCTGCTCCCACTGCTCTGGCTGGGGCAGGCATCCTGCCTGCCACCCTCAAAATCACCCCTTGCCATTATCAGCATCCAAATGGGAAGGAATTTCTGAGACATCCCCCGCTCCGGCCGGCCCCGGCCCGGCCCGTGAGCCGCGCCAGATCAGGACCACCGCCAGCGCCGCCCCGCCGGCGATCGCCCCGATCAGCCAGGCGCCCTTTCCGCCCTCGCGCGCCGGCCGCCCCGCCGACCCCGGGATCGAAACCACATGCGGCGCCTGTCCGACCAACACCGCCGCGTGGCGCGTCTCGCCACTCCGCTCGCCATAGTAGCTCTGGATCATCAAGAAAACCGCGCTCACGCGCACCGTCGCGCCGATCGGCAGATCCGCCCCCGACTCCGTCAGAATCACTTTGCAGATCAGCGGCGCGTCCGCTCGCGTGAGTTGCAGCTCCGTGAGCGGGCCAAGCTCGCGCAGGTCCTCGCGCAGCGGGCGCCACGCGCCATTCCGCCGCACGACGCCTTCCACCCGCACGATCTGCCCGCGAAAATCCGCCGGCCGTTCAAGCAGCGCCGTCCAGTCATCCACGTCCGGCGCATCCGCCGCCAGCGACGCGCAACCCGCGACATGCCGCAGCAACGCGAAAAACCCATCATTGCCGTATGCGAATTCGAAATCGCGGACTTCAGCGAGTTGAGCGCGCAACCCTGCCGGCAGATCGTCGCCGCGCGCCACATGCGTCGGCACAAGGGCCGCGCACGCGGCGATCAGCCATCGATGCCGTCGGTCCACGAGTATTCCGGCGTCAGGTCGTTCGCGTCCGGCTCGTCCGCGACCGGCGCGTCTTCAGGGGATCGGGGCTGAAACTTCGGCGGGGCCGGCGCGAGGCGGAATTCCTTACGGGTCTCGGTGGCGGCGCCCGACGCGTCCGCGGCCTGTTCTTCGGGAAACACGAGGATCGCGACCCGGCGCTCCGCGCCACGCCGCAGCGAAATCTGGCTGCCTTCCTTCATCGCGATGTGACACACCACGACAAACGTGTCCGGCTTGTCCGGAATCGGCGTATCGATCGACTCGACCCGCACGCTGTCGAGCGCGTGAAAAATCGCCCGAAACCGCTCGCGCGACTCCGGCGACTCGTAGCGACTGACCATGCGGCGATAGGCGACATAGTCTCCCGCCAGACAGGCGTCGAGAAACTCCCGCAGAAACGCGCACACCGGCGGGTAATCCCGCTCCAGCCCCGGCGCGAAAATCGCCTGCGGCAGCAACTCCGGCGGCTCGATCCGCATTTCTTTCTGTGCGGGCGACGGGCCGGACGGCTGCGTGTCACACCCCAGCGGGCCGATCGGCAGCAGCGCGAACGTCAACCACGCGACAATCCCCCCGCGCGCGGGCCCCCACCCACGCGTCCGCGCTGACCACCCCGGCCGCCCGGAAGGGACACGCGGGCCATGCGGGCCGAATCCGATTGTGCTTCTCGTCAGCGCCATAAACGGATGCTAAGCCCGATGGGTGTGATTGGGTAGCGCCGCCCCAACGCCCGGCTTGCGTGCGCCACCGCCGTTTTCGGCAGCTGGGGTCTTGGCGCACGATCGTGGAACGCGGCGTCACTGTCGAGGCGCCAAACATGCATCATCCTGCGGCGAAAGCATGCCACCCGACCTTCTTCTCGACTCGCCGGTTGAGGTGGTCGTACTTGAACTCCAGCTTCACGTCGTTCGCGTCGCGCGCACCCGGCGCCGCCGCCGGCTCGATTACGGTAACCCGGTTTTCGGCGTCGTAGGTGAAGGTCCACGTGCTGTTATCAGTCAGATTGCGGTCCGCGTCATAGGTCTGCGGCTCGTTCGGCCCGCTGGGCGGGTTGATGTGCGTGTACTGGTTCAGGTTGTTCGTCGCGTACGTCGTGTTGCTCCCGCCGCCCTGGGCCGACGTGTCACGGTTGTTCGCCAGGTCGAACGCGAAGTCCCGATCCCGGGCGGTAAACGGGCTGGTAGTGACGTTCGGATCGGCCCCGTTGTAGGCGTCAACGGCTGCGCGACGCCGCAGGACACATGCTTTACGCCGCGACGAAAACACGCCACGCGCCCATTGGACCGCCCCCGCTGATCAACTACTCTCCAAAACCGCAAAAGCCCCACCCCACCCTCGATCGCGTGAGTTCTAATGAGGCGGGTACATTAGCGTGTTGAACTCATGGCACATGAGTGAACAACTTGCTGGCGAGACCGTCCGCACTCAGGGCACCGCCCCGCCCCCCCCCGAAGACAATAGCCGCAAACACAACAACCGGCACACGTTCTGCGCCTGAGCGGAACCAAGCAAGAAAACAGAAACAACGGCATTGCAAACCAGGCCGGGATGCAAAACCCCACCCTCCGGTTACGTACTCCTCGTGCCATGAAAGACCGGTCCCATTTCCAAGGTTCTAACGATTCCCCATGTCATAGGCTCTCGTCCCCTAAACCTCACATGGACCCAGTCTATACCGATGGGTGAGACTTGATTGTATCCAACTTGACCAGCCTTGCTAAACACGATGTGCACCCGATCTCCCAACGGAACCCAAATCGCAAACGTCGAGAAAACTCCTATTCCCCAGAGTACCGCAGCGCATCCGGTCAACAAGCGAAGGAATACAACCCAATACCGGAGTCGGCCCCTAGTGCCGTTTCCAGCAAGGTGACATAACTTTCTTTCTCGACAGGGCTTGCG